>NZ_FNQZ01000001.1 GCF_900107545.1 Pseudobutyrivibrio sp. ACV-2
GACGGAGGCGCCTGGATAAAAAGTGGATACAGAGGATTAGCTGATGTCACATTTGTACTTGATGAGTTCCACTTGTCTAAATATGTTTTGAAAATGACAGGCCATATGAAAGATTCTCAGGATGATGCAATAGCAGAAATATATGACTGTATCAGAAGCAAGAAAAAAGCTGATTTTCTTGAAGTAGTAGAAAAACTTAAGGGGTGTACTGATTCAGAAAAGATACAGGCAAAGATAGATAAAGCAGCTCAATATATATCATCTAACTGGACGGCCGCTAAATATAGATTGAGAAAAAGTGAGAGTGTTAAAGCCTGCTCTGCTGAGGGACATGTTTACCATGTATTATCGAGTAGGATGAGTACACAGGCTATGGGATGGAGCAATCTTGGAGCAGGTAAAATGGCTCATTTAAGAGAGTATTATTACAATAACGGAGATATGCTTGAACTGGCAAAGTTCCAAAAAGAAGAAATGCAGGCGGCTGCCGGTGCTGAAGAAGTGGTTCTTAGTGCTTCAGCAATACTTGCATCTGAAAAAGGTAATAGAAGTAAAATGATGATGGAGTATGGAAAATACTCTGAAAGAATACATTCAACGTTGTCACTGCAAAATTCAAAACAGCTTATGTTTTATCTAAATGGAAAAATCTAAAAGGAAACAACACCTAACGGTGTTGCCTTGAATAAAAGTGCTACGCACAGAGTTAATCTTTCATTTGCTTGATTACAGCGTATCTGCTCTGAAATGGGTGTCAAGGATGCTTTGCACCGAAGGCGTTGTCCTTGAACACCCATTTCAAAGCAGATAAAATATCAACAAGCAAACGAAGGATTATTTGTTGTACAAAAAAGTACGCATCAAGCACTAAATCAGAGGCCTTCGTAGCAGGGCTTCCTTTTGAAAGAGAAAAAGAGTAAGATAGTCACAAATCTAATTCTTATCACAAACACACAGGGATTGTCTTTTCTGTGATTTCCGAGAAAAAATTTACGCTGCCATTATAACTAGATTTCGTTGAACGAAATCGGTGAAATGATATACTTTTAATTAGGGTATTTTCTGGAATATTGATATTTATGAAAGGTAGGAGATGGGTAATAAATATTGTGGGAAATTAAAAAAGACTGCGGAGCGGATGGTAATTCGCGATGGACAAACGATATCTTCCGTTCTGATTAACAGTCCTTATAGGACAATAGTGTCAATGTTGTTGTTGCCTTACGCAGGTCTTTATTGCAAAGAGGCAGAAGAGTTTTATGGGAAAAAGGTTGTTTCTCCAGAAATCGATACTCAGATTGTAGACTTACGAAATTCAATCAAGATATTTTGCGGAAAGTATAACGCATTAGAAAGAGAGTTCTTACTTTCAGATGAAGAACAAGATGAATATTTCAAGAGTCTTCTCAGATTTGATTTCGTTAGACAGATGAATATTCATTATAATTTAGGAATATATTTTGATAATGATGGGCATGTTATCGGCAATACTCAGTTAATCAATTTTCATTTGAAAACTGTGACTATGGGGGATTCTGATGCAAGTGTGAAAGTATATAAGCTTGGAAATGCAGTTGGTGTATCTGTTAAGCGTATATTAATGTTTTCGAATACAAAAGTTAACACTTGGATTCCTAAAGGAAATCGAAATTTCTGTGTAGGATATATTGATTATAACTCAAATAATGATAATTCTCCTTTTGTATATGATGGACAAAAAGGGCTAAATCTTTTGATGCTTCATATTCTTGGGTTACTTGGTATATGTAAATATGTGCTTAGAGTTTTTTTTAATGATAACAATCAGTGGTTATATCGTTGTGAATATGTTATTTCTCATAATATATGGACAGGGTTGAGGATAATAAAAGCTCATTATGAACAGGATAAATCACTTGATATCGATTTAGATTTTTTAGCGAAACTAGTCGAGCACGGAAGGAATTTATTCCCATCCTCATATAGAAATTGTATGATGCATTACAATTTAGTTCATGAAGGGGAGCCTTGTATTAAAGAAGAGTATTACAGACCTGACATTCCATTATATGGTTTAGTTGAAAGCTGTTTTTCTGGTAAAACAGCTGCAGAGTATTACAGTGATTTAAGGTCGTATATAGATGAGGTAGAAGATTATCTAATTACTTGGTTTACTTTTGATTATGCAAAAATTCGTTGGGATTTATAGATGTAATGTTGTGAAGGGAGTTTTATGGATTTAAATGGATTAGATAGAGTATTTGCTAATTCTGCAAGGCGGGTTGCGGAAATACATAATGCCATGGATGCAATGAATAGTATTAAAATTGAAGCAGACAAGAAATATGAACGGCGTGAAAAGGAGAACCACGATAATATTGAGTATCTTTCAAAAAGCGCCCAAGAATCGAATCAGATTCTAAGGGAAATGAATGAAATGCTAAGACAGAATAATGCATTACTTTCAGAAAAAAATGAAATGCTTGAGAATTCTTTAGAAGGAATAAATCAGTTATTACAGAATATATTTGATTTGAATACAATAAATAGCGAGGAGCAGAAAGAATTGCTACAACAGGCAAATGCATTAGCTTGTGAAATAGCGGTTTCTCTTGATAAAGGAGAGAAAATAAACTGGAAAGATAAAGCTGCTGATGTGGGGGTTCAAACTGTTGTATCAGCAATAGGATTATTGCTTCGCATGAAGGGAATTATTATTTAATAACGAATAGAATTATTTGAGGGAGAGGTATGACGGAGAAACAGATAGTAGATGAAATTCTTAGATATCTAAAAGATGATACATATAATTATGCGGTTCTTATTGATGGGGAATGGGGCTGTGGTAAAACTTACTTTGCAAAGAATGCTCTTACAGATGCTATAGAAAATCAAGAGGAGCATTGTGGAAGAAAAAGGGCAATAAAATATATTTCACTGTATGGCTGTAAAACAATTAGTGATGTACAAGAGAACATTGCATGGAATTTTGCAGAAAATGCACAGGCTAAAATTAGGGATAGGCTTCATTGGAAAGATAGGGCAGACACAGTTGTTGGAAATGCGGTTAACACATCAAGACAAATCGGAAACATTATCCTGAAAAAGTATTTACCTGAAGCAGCTGTTTATAAAATAGCGGCTGAATGGTTAGACTTGGGGTCATTTATTTTTCTTATAGATGATTTAGAGCGTTGTGAGTGTCCTATTAATGAAGTTTTTGGCTTTTTCAATGAATTAGTTGAACATGAAGATACAAAAGTGATTTTTTTAGCTAATGAGAAAGAAATTTCAGGTTTCGCGGAGAATAATAATCTTGAATTGCAATACCTATTGTCATTGAGTAAAGAGGTCGAATGGCCAAAGGGTGAAGATAGTTTCTTTTATCAGTTAAATAAAAGAAATAGTAATTTGCTTACATTCGACGAGATGGAACGAAGGAGATCATTACTATTTCCACAGAAAGAGGCCAATGGCCAATATAGAAGGGTTAGGGAAAAATTAATTGGTGAATCATTAGAGTATACCCCGGATTTGAATAGCATAATTCCTAAGATGATTGCGCATACCTCTTGTTCAATGGAAGCAAAGGAAATCTTAAAAACTGAACTTGATTATTTCTGTAGTTCTATGAAGAGTTATAGACATTGTAATCTTAGAACGTTCCAATTTTTTATATCAAAGGTTATTTTTCTTTTGGATGAATTAGAAAAAGTCGATGGAATTGATGATGAACTGAAGGCAAAACTGCAACTTCGTATTTCATCTGATACATTTGTGAGTGTAGTGATATATAAATCGAATTATAAGCCACCAAAAGCATCATTAGAATGGCTTAAAGATGAGCAAGAAGAAAAATCGACATTCATAAAAGAGTATATAGAAAATGGAAGATATGATTTTAAGACGTTTAGAGATAATGTTTTTGTTTTACAAGAGATGCTTGCTACACATTTAGATGCGGACGATCCATTTAATATCGTATATCATGAGTACTATACTAAGACTCAGGATGAGTGCGAGAAAGCCTTAAATAGATTAGTACAAAGACTAAGTGAGGGAAGATATCCGACTTCTTTATACGCAAAGATAATTATGGGAACTCAGAGACTTATCGATTTGGGGTTTGCTGAGGCATACATGGATGATATAAAGAATTCCATGCTTAGAAATATTGAATCAAATGGTAATGTAGATAAAATTGATCCAGAATTGTGGTATTTAGATGATAAGGCATTTAAGGAACGAGTATCAGTTCACATTAATGATATAAATGTGGCCATAACTAGTCGTTCTAATGATGCGAAGCAAAAGAGTATTCAAGAATTGTTAAATGAAGATGATTGGGTAAACAAACTGCAGACTTATGTTAATCCTACTAACGAAAGGTTTGTTCAGGATATTTCAGTTTTTGAGAAGGCACCGGTAGAACAATGGATTAAGGCTATTCATAGTGCTACACCAATTGTTATAAATGATTTCAGAAAAGTATTAGGAGAAGTGTATCCTAGAGATGTGCATAGAAAATCATTTGATATAGATAAGACTACGATTCTGGATATAAGAAAACAGTTAGATGAATTGGAAGAAACAGATTTGATAAAAAAAGCTTCGTTGGGGTGGTTAGCATACCAGTTTGATGAAATTATAAGGCAACATATGCCTTTAGTTAACAATGAAGGATAAGAACAAAAATTATAGAAAAAGAATGTAAAAAGATGGACGGAAAAGCAATTCGATTAGTACAATATTTGGAGGGGTCAGATAAACGATTTATTATTCCTGTTTATCAGAGAAATTATTCATGGAAAAAGGACAATTGTAGGCAGCTGTATGATGATTTGATTCGTGTAATAACTAATAAGCGAAAGATGCATTTCTTTGGGAGTATAGTTAGTGTTTACAATAGTTCTTACGAGGAATACTTGGTTATTGATGGTCAACAAAGACTAACAACAATTTCGCTTTTGCTTCTTGCAATACATAATGCTTTGAAAGATGGGAAAGTTAAAAGTGATGATGACAAACTTGAAAGCAGAGTTCTTGATGAATATCTTGTAGATAAATATGAGCCAACAGAAAAAAGAATAAAGTTAAAGGCTGTAAATAAAGATCTTGAAGCATTTACAAAGCTATTTGAAGAGGAACCGGAAGATTACCTTCATGATTCTGATATTACATTAAATTATGAGTATTTCTATGATCGGATTCAAAAAGAGGAAATAACAGCTGATCAATTATTCGATGCAATTAAAAAATTGATGGTTATAAATATAACAGTTAGCCCGGAAGATAATCCGCAATTAATATTTGAGAGTCTTAATTCAACTGGCGTAGATCTGACAGAAGGAGATAAGATTCGTAATTTCATTTTGATGGGACTTGAGCGTGATAAACAGGAAGAGTTCTATAAAAAGTATTGGGTCAAAATTGAATTGAACACAAAAGGAGATAATAACACTGATGTAAGTGCGTTTATTCGTGATTATCTCAGCATGAAAAATCTGGAGACACCTTCGTTAGATAAGGTATATCCCGTTTTCAAGCTTCATGTTCAAGGTAAGGGTATTGAAACAGAAGAGCTGTTACAGGATTTGTTGTATCACTCTAAAAATTATTCTGTATTATTAAAGGCCAATTTTGGAGATGAAGTGGTAGATGCAAGTATTGCAAGATTAAATCATTTAGAAACGGTTGTTTGTAGGCCATTCTATTTAGTTGTTTTAGATCATTATAAAAATGATGAATTATCAATTCAGGATGTTCGTGCAATAAGTAATGTTGTTGAGAACTACCTTTTTAGAAGAAATATATGTGATGTAGCTACAAATGCGTTGAATAAGATTTTCTTGCTATTAGATAGAGATATTTCAAAGCTGGAAGGTAGTTCATATGTTGAGAGGATGAAGTATGTTTTATCCATGAAGAAAGAGAGTGGACGCTTCCCAACTGATACCGAATTTAGGCAGGCGTTATCTGAAAAGCAAGTATATAAAATGCGCGGACGCTATAAGACTTATCTATTTGAGCGCTATGAAAACTGGGGAACGGATGAGATTAAGGATGTATATCAAAGAATTGAATCTGGGAAATACACGATTGAGCATATTATGCCTCAACATCTGACTCCGGCATGGGAAGAAGCTTTAGGACAGGATTATAAGCTGGTTCATGAAGAATGGCTGCATAGATTAGGAAATCTTACTTTGACTGCTTATAACAGCACATATTCAAATAATACTTTTTTGGAAAAACGTGACGCTGAAAATGGCTTTGCTAATAGCGGAATTAGAATGAATATAGAGATTGCCAAGAAGGATAAATGGACATTAGAAGAAATCGAAGAACGTAGTGATAGGATGGTTGAGAAAGCCATATCAATATGGTCTTACCCGTACACTAATTATAAGCCAGCTGAGAAGGAGTTAGAATCTGTTTCATTAGACGATGATGATGTTGATTTGACTGGATGCACTCTTGCTAAGTTTTCATTTAAAAATGCTGAGCAGCCTGCAGAGAGTTGGACGGATATGTATGTTAAAGTGCTGAAAATGCTTCATTCAGATGATGCATCGTTATTGACAAGATTAGCATATGAAAATGATGTTAATGTAGACTTATCTACATATTTTTCCACAAATGAAAATGCGTTCAATAGTAATTCAGAAATTGCAGCAGGCATATATGTACTTACTGGTTTATCAACTCAACAAAAAGCTTCTGTTCTTAGACGTGTTTTTAAATTATATGGAGTTGATGCGTCAGAATTAGTATTTTTTTTGAAAGATCAGGAAACAGAGGAAAAAGCGGTTAAGAGTGAAGCTGCTAGATTTGAGTTAAGAAGACGTTATTGGAGTTTTGCATTGCCATATATTCAGAAAGAGCATGGTGTAAATGGTTCTTTCAGTAATGTTCATCCTGGCAAGGATAATTGGTTATCAGGGTGGTTTGGAATTAGTGGATTCAATGTGAGCTGCGTAGCAAATTATGACTTGGCGCGTATAGATTTTTATATGGGTAAATCAAATAGAGATTTGAATAAACAGGCCTTTGATTTGCTTGTGAAACATAAATCTGAAATTGAAGAAGAATTAGGTGTTTCTCTTAACTGGGATCGAGGTGAAAATATAAAAGCTTCTTTTATATCATATGCCTTAAATGGTGTGAGTATTACAAATGAAACTGATTGGATACGTATGGCAAAATTCCATGCTGAGTGGAGTAAAAAAATATGTGATGTGTTATTGCCATATTTAAAGGATTTGTATCCAGATGTTAAAGCGTAGTTTATTGAAAAAAATAGTCTTATGACGCGGTGTTGTTATAAGCGGGGTAGAGATAGTATTGTAAATACGTTGAAGAATTACTACAACAGTAATACAATAAGTACTGGTCGCATGGCATCTTTCAGGAGGCTTTTTAAGGAGGTTTTATGAAGTGGTTTTATGATATTATCCCTGGCAACGTAAAAAAATATGAGGCAACGAATAAAGAAAAAATTCACAGAATAAAAGTGTATCATTTTTTCTACATTGTGGCTATTGTTCAATAGTATCTACATACTTGGTTTTCTATAACTGCATTGATGAAAATAGAAAATTGTCAGATACCATAGCTCTTGGTTCAATTTTTGCTACGTTTGGCTCTTCAGTGGTTGCTATTTTTTCTATGAGCTTAAATACTCTTTATGATAGATTTTTATCTGATTTTATGATTTTTTCTAAATCACTTGAGCCAGAGAAATATTGGATTCGTTGGTCTTTTATAAAAAGAAAATCGCATCATATTTTATATAACGGAGTGTCTACATATCAAGAATTGACTAATTCTATGGTAAAGTTTAATGTTGGAAGTCATACTATAGAGTTTTTCATTCCAACGATAAAGGAAGATTTTTATGATTTACCTAATTGGAAATCTCTTTTAGTGATGAAAAAAAGAAAAAAAGATTATGAAAGCTATGTTTTAAATAATAGTGAGGAACCAGCAAATGCGCTAATGATATGGGATTGTATTTATGATGAATTGTGTTGTATAGCAAAATATAGAATGGCTAGATTTGCTGTTGTACTTGGAGAAGCATACATATTAACAAGTATTATTATGGCGTTTTTATACAGATTAATATAACTGGGAGGTAAGATTAGTTGGCAGCAATCGCATTATATTTTGGAAAAGTAAACTTAGTGTCAGGAGAAATTAATGGTGTTATATATAATGAAATATCATTAAGAAACATTTTAGAGCAGGTGTCAGTTGCATTAGTAGATGGGATATCTTTTAAAACAGAGAAACCTATAAAAGTTGATGATGAATTTAAGTCAGAAGAAATAGAGTATTCATTAGCAATAAAGGAAAAAAATGATTCTTATGTGAGAGGATATATATATAAAAAATCATATATTCATTACAAAGATTATAATGAGAATACAAAGGATTTAGATTCAAAAAAAATACCAAATACAGAAGGAGTAGAATTTCTTTATGAGTATTATAGAGAAATGATTGCTTACCAGCGTACACAAAGATTTGGATATAAAGAAGTATTAAATGCATTTGAAGGAATTATAAATTGTGCGTGCACAAATAATGGTTTGTCATATAAGTTCTCAATAGCACAATATACAGAAGGACTTGAGCTGGATCAATTAAAAGATTATTTAATTGAGAGACCGGTTCAGGAATTAAATATTAAATATCAAATTCCTAATCCAAACTCAGAATTATTAGATAGTATACGAGCTAATCGTGAAAAAACTATAGAGGAGTTTACTGCTGCAAATTTAACAACTAAAAGTGTGATATATCACACAAATTCGAAGAAGGGAATAAATATAGAATCTGAAATGATTGAAAATGAACTAAATCATATTTCAAGTTTACATAGTGAAATAGATGTAAGTCATGCTTTACGAAATGGTTATGTTGTTGTTGAAGCAACAGACATTAATGGAGTAAAAAAATCTTCGGCTGATATGAGACCGTTAATAAAGCATATTGATGAAAGCATTGATTTTATGGAAGCTGCGCATAGTACTATTACGGCGTCAGTTGAACGAGAGATAAGAAAAAATCAGTAAGAAGATTTTAATTGTTAATGAGAGATAATAGTATATAAGCTTGTGATTATTTGGTCATAAGTTTATATACAAAATTACTCTTCGCTCAGAAAATTTCATAATAATGATGATGTTTTCGACTTTTTCGTTGTGCGAATCTAAAAAATAGTTATAATTGTATATGTAGATGTTGTAAGGTATAAAAGCTTAAATTGAAGACAATGTATCTGTTTATTTATTAGTGTTTATGCAAGTGGGCATTAGTAAATAGTTTGAAGCAAAGAATTTAATTTAATCTTATTAGGTCTGGCAAGTCTTTTTGTGATATCAAAATGCCAGGCTATTATTATGCCTTCTTATAGCAAAAGGAGGTGTCTATTATGGATAGAAACGATATTTCTGCTATCCAAAAAATCATTGGTTATGAATTCCATAACAGCGACTTGTTACAGCAAGCATTTATTAGAAGGTCTTATTCTAAGGAAAAGGGCGGAGAGAATAACGAGGTCCTTGAGTTCATAGGAGATAAGGTCTTAGATTTGATTGTTGTAAAAATTCTCTCAGAAGAATTTGGCTCTATAACGAGCGGAGACTTTCATGAGTTTGCATCTGAATATCAAGAGAATAAGCTCACTGAGATAAAGAAGCGTCTTGTTGAAAAGGATACACTTGCAAATTGTATGGATGACCTTGGATTAGCTGATTACCTAATTATGGGTGAGGGCGATCGAAAGAATCACGTTGAGAATTCGCCTTCTGTAATGGAGGACTTATTCGAGGCAATTCTTGGTGCTGTAGCTATTGATTCAAATTATGATTTACAAGCTTTACAGGATGTAGTTGAACTTATGCTTAATCCAGAGACTTTGATTTTTGAGGATGAAATCAATTATATTCAAGAAGTTCAAGATTGGAGTATTCGAAGAACAGGAGAATTACCTGAACGTGAATTTCAAGTAAACTATGGATATTATACGCCTAATCCAGCAATATTAAATCCACATTCTCCAGGAGTAAATGAAAGACATACTTGTTACGTTACTGTGGATGGCGTAAAAAAAGCTGTTGGACATGGAACATCTAAAGTAAAAGCTCATGAAGAAGCTGCGAAAGCAATCTATGATTATTTAGATGAAAATAATATGCTTTATACCATTCAGGATGAAATTGATGAGCCATCACTGAATATGGCAATTAATCAGCTTGAAACACTTGCGCGAAGGGGCTATTTTTCCTTGCCAGAATATACAGCTGAAGAACACCACGATGAGAATGGTAATCCCATTTGGCATGTGGAATGTCATATTGAAGAGGTTGAATATTACTTTGATGCAGAGTCTTCCTCAAAGAAGCAGGCAAAGAAACAAGCGGCTTATGATATGTTGATGTACGTTTTGGATGAGGAGGAACGCTAGCGAATGTTCGATGATGACGATGACTTATGGTAAACATATTCATGAATGCATGATTATTGACTCTGCCTAGTAGTATGCGTTATCATCACATCAATTAAACAAACAGGCGTCCATTGCTACCGAGTAGTGGGATTCACGTCATTCCTTTACCGTTAGGTCTTAGCAGGTGGAGGAATGGCGTATTTTATTATGTGGAGGTTTTTATATGAAGTGGAGTTATCTATTGATTGCCGGAGCGTTGGAAATCACCTGGGCTGTGGCAATGAAAATGTCAAACGGATTTACGGTATTGATTCCATCGATTGTTACGGGAGTGGGCTACATAGCCAGTGCAGTATTTTTGGCAATTGCACTGAGACAGTTGCCGTTGGGTACCGCCTATGCTATGTGGACGGGAATGGGAATCCTTGGAACGACGCTGCTTGGCGTAGTTCTTTTTCATGAAAAACTGTCGGTTCCACAGGTCATATGTGTTATTCTTATTGTAGTTGGAATTGCAGGACTTAAGATTCTTGCAAAAGAATGAGAATAAAAGGGAGCAACATGGCAGAAGAAATTTTTGATATCGTAGATGAAAACGGGCAGCCTACAGGCGAAACAGTGACCAGATTACAGGCGCACGCTGAGGGTATTAGACATAGAACAGCTCACATATGGGTGGTTCGTGAAAAGGAAGATAAGACAGAGGTTCTGCTGCAGAAGAGAGCTATGAATAAGGATTCTTTTCCAGGCAGATATGACACTTCATCAGCTGGGCACATTCAGGCTGGAGACGAGCCATTGGAATCCGCAGTCAGAGAATTGTCTGAGGAGCTTAGTATCCAGGCGGATCTTGATGATTTGCATTTTGCAGGAACATTTTCAATTCAGTATGAAAAGGAATTCCATGGAAAGCCATTCAAGGACAATGAAATAGCATTTGTCTATGTCTATGACGAAGAGGTAAGAATCGATGATCTTACCATCCAAGATGAAGAACTGGACAGTGTAGAGTGGTTCGATTTGGAAGAAGTGTATCAGGCTTGTCAGCCACCGAGAGATGAGAAGCTATGCGTTCCTACGGGCGGATTTGAGATAGTACGTAAGCGCCTTTCTTGCAGAGTGTTAAACATATGACCAGTTTATTAAGAAGGATGGATTGTCAGGTGGATATGGAAGAAGGTCTTCTGGAAGTTCATATGTTATCACTAAATTAATCAAATGGTTTGTAATCCTATTTGTTGTCTGCTTATTAGATGTAATTATTTGCGACATAGGCAGATACTAACTATATTAAATAATCACTATTTGTAGTGAAATATAAGTGGATCACTTTCAAGCTAGCGGAGGTGGCTCAAAATCAAATCAGCGCACGGAGGTTTTATGAATATACAAATTTTTGGCACGAAAAAGTGCAACGATACAAAGAAAGCTGAACGCTTTTTCAAGGAGCGTGGCATCAAATATCAGTTTATCGATATGAAAGAAAAAGGCATGAGCAAGGGGGAACTAACATCAGTTGCTTCTGTTAATGGTGGTATCGCAAATATGGTTAACGTAAATGCGAAGGACCAGGATGCTGTTGCCTTATTTCAGTATATTGCGGATGAAGACAAACTGGAGAAGCTTCTTGAGTCTCAGCAGATTATCAAGACACCAGTTGTAAGAAATGGAAAGCAGTCTACACTTGGCTATCAGCCAGATGTATGGAAAAAGTGGGAGTAACCGTACAGAAGCTTGTCATTGATTCCCATCGGCAAAGCCGATTACAATCCTTCCTTAGTGTAGGTTCAATTATAGATTTCGAGTAGTGAAAAGTCTTGCAGTGGCAATAAATCAGCTACAAATTCAATTACTACCAGTTAAAGAAATGTAAAAGTAAAAGTGAAAGTATTATTTAGCCATAATACTTTCACTTTATTATGTTAAGCTGAATTATTATAAGATTATATTCGTGAGGGGTATAACAAATGGCTAAGTATTTACAAGGTCAACTCATAGTTCTTAAATCTGATAAAAGTGTAGAAGGTGCTATAATGCAAGTTATTGAGGGCACGCCAGAAACACGTTACCAGGTTTTTACAGCTAGTGGTCCGCAGATTTACTATGAATCTCAGTTAGAGGATAAAAAAGATTTATCTAATCAGTTAGAGCAGGTAGATGTTGAGAGATTCAATGCTGGACTAACAGCATCATTGATTAGAAATCCATCGTTGTCATCATTGTATTCGTTGAATGCAGCTAAAATAGATTACATTCCACATCAGTTTAGGCCAGTTCTTAAGTTTATACGTTCTGACAGACCACGTATTCTAATTGCAGATGGTGTTGGTGTAGGTAAGACAATTGAAGCAGGTCTTATTTTAAGAGAGATGCAGGCCCGAATGAATCTGGAGTCTGTTTTGATAATTTGCCCTCGTCCACTAGTTGCGGAGCGCAAGTGGGAAAGTGAAATGAAACGTTTTGACGAGGAATTTACAGCTTTAGATGGTGAAACATTTAGATACTGCATCAAAGAAATGGACATGGAAGGTGATTGGCCTGATAAGTACAAGAAATGCATAATTCCATATTCTCTTTTTGATGATTCAAATATTAACGGTTCAAACAATGGTAGCCGTGCTAGATTAGGATTAACTGAAGTAGATCCACCTAAATTTGATTTAGTAATTGTTGATGAGGCTCATCATATCAGAAATACCGCCACATTTGGTTATAAGGCAGTTGAATATTTTGTTGATTGCGCGGAAGCAGTAGTATTCCTTACAGCTACACCTGTGCAGTTAGAGCAGGATGATTTGTTTGTGCTGCTTAATTTATTGCGTCCAGAATTAATTATTGATAGAAATACATTCCATGACATGGCTGAGCCTAATCAATATATTAATGCAGCAGCTATTGCTATTCGCGCTATGAAGGATGGTTGGCAAGAAACAGCACTTGAGGCTATAAAAAATGCTTGTGTTACTAGTTGGGGGCAGAAAGTTTTCACAGGAAATCCAATTATCAAAAGAATTATTCAGACACTGCAATCAGACGGGATATCTGCAGAAGATAGAGTCCAGCTTATCACAGATATAGAAAATTCTCATACATTCTCAAATATTATCAGTAGAACTAGGCGTAGGGATATTGGTGAGTTTACAGTACGTAAGCCATTTACAAGATCTATTGAATTTACACCTGCTCAGAAGCAATTGCATGATGGTATTTTGGATATTATTCATCAGATTTTTTCAGCGATTTATTGTACCGACAATACTAAATTCATGATGACTACAATAAGGCGCCAGACAGCAAGCTGCTTGTTTGGTCTTGTTCCTATGCTTAATGATATTTTGTACAAGCACGTTTATGAGCTCGTTGATGATGGCGAAGACTATGGCATCTCTATGGATAAAGAGAAAGATGCTAAGACTATTATTGAAAAGATTAAGGACATTATTGAATTAGCGGAGAGGCTTCCAGAGGATGATCCCAAACTAGAGGATATGCTTAAAATTGTAGATGCAAAGCTGGCTTCCGATAAGCCTAAGGTCATGATATTTAGTAGCTTTAAGCATACGCTTAACTATATTTATAAAAAGCTGATTTCAAGAGGATATAGAGTAGGTCTAATTCATGGTGATGTTCCAGATGAGGAGAGACGTAGCCTCCGTGAAAGATTTAATCCTCAGCAGACACCATCGGATAATCCATCAGCAATTGATGTATTACTTTTTTCAGAAGTTGGTTGCGAAGGTTTGGATTATCAATTCTGTGATTGCATGATTAATTATGATTTGCCATGGAATCCAATGAGGGTTGAACAGCGTATTGGTCGTATCGATAGAAATGGTCAGACAAGCGAGAGTGTGTCAATCTATAATTTGATTACTCCAGGAACTGTTGATGCAGACATTTATGACAGGTGCCTTATGAGAATCGGTGTTTTCCATAGTTCAGTAGGTGATTGCGAGGATATCCTTGGCGATTTAACAAGTGAGATTAAACGCATAGCAGAAGATTTTGAACTTACAGATGAGGAACGTAGGGCAAAGCTTCAGCAGCTTACTGATAACAAAGTCAGATACCTAAAAGAGCAAGAGGAACTTGAAGAGAAGCAGAGAGATTTATTTGGTATCAACATGCCTCAGAATGCTTTTGATGAAGAGGTAAAAGATGCTACTAATTATTGGTTATCAGCTGAGAATATTCAAAACCTTGTTAGTGTTTATTTAAAGAATAGAACTGGAGAGGATAAAGATTATTTTTTAGGTGATAAGGAGCTGAAGACACTCAGATTATCTAAAGAGGCAAGACAGCTTTTACTAGATGATTTTAAGAATGAAAAGTTCAAACGTAGTGAGATGACTCGTTCCTGGGAAAAGTGGCTAAAATCAGGAGAGCAGCATATTCAAATAACATTTGATAACAACTGTAGTAAAGAGAATCCGAGAGTGATGTTTATAAATATTACTCATCCACTGGTTAAACAGGCTGCAGACTATCTTCAGAGCAAGGGTAAAGTTGTTTCTACACTGAAAGCTAAGACGAATGAAGTGGCACCTGGAGTATACCCATTTGCTATTTTCCAGTGGAAGCTTTCAGGAGATAGAGAAGATATTCAAATGAAGCCTATATCTGCTAACGATGAATTGAATAAGGTGATTTTTGATTTACTAAAGACAAGCAGGCAGGCTTCTATAGATGTAAATATGACAGAACATGATTGGGAAGCTGTAGAAACAGTGCATCATCAAATATGGGAAGAGGCGTTAGAAGAACATAAAAGTAAGACACGCGAGATGATTCTTTACAAGGAAAGTAGTTTGAAAACTAGCCATAATGCTCGTATGGCTAGTCTTGAGGAGTCGTTACATAAGAGTAGTAATGCTACTAGAAGAATGCTTCAAGAAGGAAAAATCAAACGTGCAGTAGATGACTTTGAATATCATATGGCAAAACTGGAAGAGGCTAAGGAGAAGGCTGATATTTTATTTGAGTTGCTTTCATATGGATTACTTGAGGTTGAAGCTTAATAATTAATTGGAGTTCAATAATGGATTTATATGAGAAGATAAGGCAAGATAGCAAAGTTAAATATGGAACTGAAGTAAGCAATTATATTCAGCTTATTATTCAGCAGTATAGTGATCGTACTCACTTTATCTATGAGCTTTTGCAGAATGCTGAAGATGCGGGTGCTACATATATAAAGTTTCATTTATTCCAAAGTAATCTCACTCTTTATCACAACGGAAGACCTTTTAACGAAGCAGACATAAATGGTGTCTGTGGTATTGCAAGGGGAACAAAAGGTGACGGCACACGCATAGGTCACTTTGGAATTGGATTCAAAGCCGTCTACGGATATACCATGAATCCAGAAATTTATTCTGATAATTATTGCTTTAAGATTGATAGTTTTGTAAATCCGTATGAAATAAAGGGAAAGCCAGGCTTAGCTGCAAAGGAAACTTGTATGATATTGCCATTTAATAATGAGGCAGTATCAGAACAAATTGCTTTTAGAGAAATAAAAGATGCGTTACTACATAAAATTAGTGCTGAAAGTATACTTATTCTTGACTCAATAAAAGATATTGAGATAAAGATTGAGGGAATGCCCGAAACCATCAGCATAAATAAAGAGAAGAGAGCTATAGATGGAGATAATGTTTACGAGTTAAACCTATTATCAGCTCATGGTGATAGAGAACAAGAACAGAACTATTTGTTCTTTACTGATGCAGAGAAAGAGGCTAGTGCTTTAATCTTTAGAGTAGATAATAAAGAGATTCAAGCAGTAAAGAACAGCAAAATATACGCATTCTTTCCAACAGCAAAAGAAGCGCATCAAAATTTTTATATACATGCCCCATTTGATACTACACCAGCCAGAGATAACTTCAAAGAAGGCGAAGACTTTGGTAAGCATAATATCAAGCTTGTAAATAATATTTGCAGACTTATTCAGTTTACATTTATTTGGCTAAGAGATAATGGATATTTGACTTTCGAAGCTTTAAACAAGGTCTATCCAATATATGAGTATGAAGAAACTGATTTACTGTATGCCATATATGAAAATAGTATAGATTTTATTAAATCAGGAGAGCCATTACTTCCAACAAATACTGAAGGTGTTTTCAAAAGCATAAATGATATCTGTGTTCCAGAAAACATGGGAATAGTTAATGTTTTCAATGATGAGGATCTTCAAAGAATAATTGGTAATCACAAAATCTTTTGGCTTTCTAAAGAAATATCAACAAGAGAATACGTTGATTTTAAGAAATTTTTGGATAAGAATTTTGAGTTTAAGACATACGAATGGCGGCATCTTGTCCTAAAGCTTACCGCAAGATTTCTAGAAGCGAAAAGCATAACGTGGCTTGAAAGACTATTAGGAAATATAGAAGGATTTTGTGTAAAGAGAATAGACAACAAGAGTCATTATATGAATGTGTCAGCTATTCCATTTGTGAGGTTAAATAGTGGACGCCACATATGTGCCAAAGAAGATGGCAAATCTCTTGTTTATATCAATAATCCTTCCTCAGCCCCATATAAGATTGACAAAGCCTGCCTAGAAAATGACAGTATTCGCAGTTTTTATGAACGTGCTCTTAACGTATTTCCGTATAATATTGAACAGGATACTATCGATAAGATCTTGCCTAAATATGATTCTCCTGATGTTAAGTTTAAAACAGATAATCATATCAGAGAAAACATTCAAGACTTGAATCAGATTAAGGATGCCTTGCAAACTAGCCCTTATATGATAGATGCAATTATTAATCGATATCTGGTTACGGACGGTCAAAATTGGTATAGACCAAGTGATTTATATATTCGCAGTAATGATGTTAGATGTGGCTATGATCTAGTAAGAGGAATAATAGACATAAAGTATCTTGCTAATAGTTATTTTGATGATACAGTTCTGAATGTTTCTCTTGATGAGGATTTCTTTAAATCTATTGGATGTCCAAAAGGATTAAAAGAATTGAATGTATCTAGAGAAGAGTATATAAGTAAGGTTAAAAAATACTGTGGAAAAGATATCGCTTTAGAATTAAAAACACGTGTTGTAGACAAAACATATATTTCTGAAAAATGGGGGTGGAGTTTTTCTTTTGAAGGATTTCCGCAGATATTTACTGATATTACACAAGAAAAATCCAACAATATTGCTAGGTTTCTTAATGCAAATGAGCCTTACTTTACAATTAATGGAAATCTTGTAGGTTCAGATAGTAAATCATTTTCCGGTAATAGTGTAGATGGAATGGATGCTTACTCAATGTTAGGACTCTATCTGTGCTTCGAAAAATGGGTATATATTAAGTCAGACGATGAGGCGCATAGACCAATTGATGTAGATAGAGATGATTTATTAGATTTCTATAAGGCTTCCAAAAGAATTATTGATGCTCTTCCATTTAAAGAGACTAACTCTGAATTAGAAGAGCTTTTAATTGAAAAAATGGGGGCTAATAATGCTGAAGTTGCCAAGTTTATTCAAACGTTAATTAATAATCCAGAAGAAGCGTTAAGCTATAAGCGAGCCAAGGAAAAAAGTGAAGCTAAATTAGCAGCCCAAGAAGAAAAAAAGCGCAGTTTAAAAGATAGATTAGAAAGCAGTGATAGAGCGCAGCGTGAGGCTGTCAAGGGTAGGGAGTTTGAATCTAATCCAATTTCTGAGAAAGCATTAGAAAAACGTTCTAAGAAATTGGAAGAAGAGTTGGCTGCTTCTTTAGACAACCATATTAATGTTACAAGGGGAGTTCATTTCGCACGACGTGACTGTAACCTAGAGGAAAGGATGTTTTTAAAGGAGGAATATGAAGGCTATTGCCAGATATGTCAGAAAAGAATTGTTAAGTATGATGGTTCTTGTTACTTTGAGGCAATAAATGTCATTAAGCAAAGCACAATTTATGACGAGCTTGCTAATAGTTTTGGTCTGGGTTGGAATTCACTGAGTCTTTGTCCCAATTGTGCAGCTGAATACAATTATTGCTCAAAAAAAATTTCTTCTATATATGAGCAGGTTATGTCTACTGAAATAGAACCAGAATCAGAAGAATTCATTGATATTGATGTGGAAATCCCAGAGGGAAAACAACGGACGATTAAGTATAGTCCACGCCATTTCTTGGCATTAAAAAAAGCCTTTGAAGTATTAGCAAAGGAATAAGGGATTTTTATGGCGCTTAGTTTTTTTACTCAAAGAGATATTGATAATTTTGATTTAAATAATATTCCAGAAGAGTTTGTTAATTATTTTAATGGGTTATCAGATGAACGAAAATCTGGGATTATTTCTTCGCGCCCAGAATTAGGACCAGCTCTTGGTTATAGTCAAAAAGCATCTTTTGATAATGCTGCGGTAGAAGATGATTTTATTGAATCTAATGAGGACATCTTAGAAAGTGATTTTGAAGATAACAATCAGGGTGAAGTGGTAATAGAAAAAACAGATATTGAATCGCAAGAGGAATCAGATTCAGTTCGTTTGAAGGATATAGCCAATAATATTTATGAGTACATTGATTTTTCTATGTATTTAAATAAAGATTTGAATCCATTTGAAGCATTAATTATTTCAAACGGGCAGAAAAAGTGCCGCATTCATAGAAAATCATTCAGTAATCTTCAATTTAAATATAAGGCTGAACGAGGGGGCGTTTATGGCGTAGCCCCTTTGTATTGTGATGAATGTAAGCGTCTGTTCTTAGAACAAGATAGAAGTTCTACTGTTGAGAAAGCTCTGACAGAGCGAAACATTCAAGTGAAGTTGTACTCATTAGAGTTAACCAAAGCATTTATTAATTCATGCTTACCTGTAATTGAAATAACATCTGAATCTGAGATATATTTTCCAGATTCTTGGGTGGAAGATAATCCAATGTGTCAGATTCATCATGAACCACTTGATGAAAGTGATTGCATTATAGGCGCAGAGGAAAATTGTATTAAGTTAAAGGTTTATTATTGCAGCACCTGTGACAAATATCTATTGCGTCGTTCTGCTGCTTTAGATTTAGAAGAGGAATGCTCATCTAAAGGTATACCAATGCCAATAATAAAGCCATTGGTGGCTAAGAGTGTAAATGCCAAGCAGATTTTTAATCGAGATATTATTCCGGATTTCTTTATCCAAGAAGGTGAACAGTTTAATTACAAATATGGTAAGAATGATGAAATAGTTAATCTTTCAGAGAATGATACTATTGTTGTATCTGATTCTATATATTGCAGCTTATCTGGTCATGATTGTGTTGAAACCATGGCTAACTTTGTTGTGGAATTAAAGAAGAAGAGCCATGTAAAGAAGAACTATGTTTGTTCTGTTGGTTATTGTAGTCAATGTAATAAATATTATTTAGCAGAGGAAGACTATAAAGTTGTATATTCTTTAGGACGTCCAGAAGTTAATGTCATAAGTGATATAGAGGATGCAGGTTATCAAATTACATCTGGTGAAGTATTTGAACTTGAAAAACAACATTTAGACGATTTAGAAAACGAATTTGATGAAATTACAGATTCAATTCATGATGCTAAGGATTATGCTAATCAATATGCAACATATAAAGGTGGCTATGATGAGGGAGGACTAAGTGTAGCCAAAGAGCGCAGCAAGAGAAAGTATGGAAAAAAGCTTGGCGATATAGATAAATATAGAGCAAAACCATATTCTTATCGTGTCGATATTACATTTGCTGGTAAAACAGAAGTTTATTACATAGGTGCTGATGATATTGAATTTGAAGACGGAAAACGCGTCTATTCTTTCAATAGTGATTTTGGTAGACAGCTTGTGAATATTAGAAATATCAATATTATCAAAGATGGAAAGCAGTATGATATTGCGCTTACTAGACAATTTGATATCGAGGCTGCTCAACTATATGGTTATGCGAATTTAAGAACAAAAGATGATTTAATATTTAGAGAAGGTATCACAGATCCATTCCTTGTAAAGGTATTAAAGTTAAGAAAACAACAGCATAGTTTGGTTGATATTATAGCTACAGTTCAGGAGAATCAGAATGCAATTGTAGATGAAACTCTTTATAGTAATTTAATCGTACAAGGATGTGCTGGCTCTGGTAAGACAATGGTTCTACTTCATAGATTATCAGCTCTAAAATACAATCATCCTGAATTTGCTTTCGAAGATGCAGTTATTTTAACTCCGAATGAACAGTTTAATCTTCATATTCAGGGGTTGGCAGAAGGATTACAGCTTGGTAATATTCGAAGATTATCTATAGAAGAATATTATCAAGAAGTATTATTAGACTATGATGAAGCTTTTGTTCCATCGTCTAGGGTGGCTAATGAAATAAATGTAAATCAGCAATTTGTAGATTATATATATTCCGATGAATTCATAACAAAGATGAACGAGGCATTTGTCGAAGGTTTAGATGAACGAGGAACTTTAGGAGAAATGCTCGATAGTGTATGCTCATTTTTTAATGAGAATACCATAGATTTTGATAAATATTCACCAAGTGAATTGATGCCAGCTATTAAGCAGAAAAATGTCCATTTTGAAGCAATTGTAGCTGCTCAAGATCAGGAATATAAAGTTGTCAAAGACAAATATGACAATTTATTATCTGAACTTGAGAAAATTAATAAGGAATTACCAAAGGCAAAGAAGAGAGCAAATAATATTGTGAAGGAGGTAATTCCATCTGTATACTTTAAGCTAAGTGAATATGATAGTAATCATGAGAAAGGAATCTATGGAATACAGTCAGAATTAAAACGTTTGCAAGAAGAAGTAAAAAAGACGGAATCACAGTTCTTACCATTTGGGAGAAAAGCTAAACTTGAGGAACTAGATCGTGAAATAGATAAAATCAAACGGCATCGTGCAAATATAATAAAAAAGTTTAAATTAGCGAATGAGGAACTAGCGGAAGATTTAAGTGAATTATCAGATGAAGAGATTATTTCATGGATACAAAAGGTGACATTGTATGTTCCTGAAGTAATGGATGAAGTAAGGCAATGCGTGAATATCAAAAATGCCTATAAAAATCTACAAAAACAAAAGGAAGATACATTAGCACTAACCCTAGAAGAAAATACAACAATGTTGCAAATGGAAAAGAATCTTTATCCAGATGAAATTAAAAAGGCTATAGTATATATTTCTTCAAAAATAGACGAGTATTCTGATTATAATTTTTATTTTAAAGTTTTTGAAGCTGCGACATCAGGATTTCTTAAAGAACACAAATTAAAATCGCTTAAGGGGATTCATAGATATGATTTATATGCAAGAATTCTATTCTGTATAAAATACTATGGAAAAGTAAATGGGACATTAAAGCTTGTATGCGTGGATGAGGGCCAAGATCTTGCATTGAACGAATATAAGATTATTTCGTCAATCAATCAGAATAAGCTATTGTTTAATATTTTTGGTGATACAAATCAATTGCTTAAGCCAGGACGAGGGATATCTGATTGGTCTTCGTTAAAGAACCAATTTGACATGAAAGAATTTGTTCTTAACGAGAATTACCGAAATACTAATCAAATTACAAGATTTTGTAATGATAGCTTTGATATGAAAGTTATGCAAACAGGTGTAGATGGACCTAGCATAAAAGAAATCCGACGAGTTGAATTAGAACAAGAGCTGTCAAATACACCTATTGTAACCGAAAGGGTTGCTATTTTACTCCCCAGGTCTGTACGTAAAACTAGCTATATTAAGAAAGATTTATTACCTACAAAAATATCAAGACTCATTAGTAATAAGATTGATAATGGTCTGATTTCCCTAATGTATGTAGATGAGGTAAAAGGTATTGAATTTGATAGAGTATATGTCATTTCCAATAAGATGACAAAGAACGAGAAGTATATTGCCTTTACTCGTGCACTTACGGAATTGATCGTTGTTGTAGATAATAACATTACTGCAAAATAACATATTTAACCGAAAAGCTTCTGACAGAATACTTTGCAGGAGCTTTTTTGAATAATGACTATAAATTGTGGAAAAGATTAGTAAAATCAAGGCTTTGAGCTGTCCGATAAACCGCGCTAAGATTTGATAATCTATAATCACAAAGAAACAACCAATTGATTAAGGAGATTATCCTGGAGGTAGCACAATGAAAAAGACAATTATTAGCGTATTTGTAATCGCATTAGCTTTTACATTTATAGCACCTATACCAACTCAGGCCAAGACAAAGAGCACCACTAGTTATTCTACATCTAAGTCAAAGTCTACAAGCAAGAGCAAATCATCTAAGAGTAGCCAGTCAAATAGTAAGTCTAAAAGCAAATCATCAAGTAAATCTAAGAAGCATGATTCGTATAATAGCAGCCGTTACAAAGATGCAGATAGTTTTGCAGAGGATTATTACGAAGAGTTTTACGACTACGAAGATTACGAAGATGATGACGATGCTTATGATGGCGCAGTAGATTATTGGCACGATATGAATGATTAGTGAGGAGCGATATGAGATATAAAGTTACACAGACAGAAACAGTTGAATATGTGCTTGAAGCAAAAAATGAGGAAGAGGCATGGGAGTTCATGAAATGCTGTACTACTAGAGAGTTAAGAGCATTGAAGCATGACATAAAAACTCAATACAGTGCAGCTATAGTTGAAAAAACTGTTATGCCTGCAGATTTTCATTATGAGGATGAGGTGCCTGAAATATTTGATGATGTACCGGATTTCCTTTTACATAATAGTAATAATGAAGATACTGAAAAATTTGCTGAGGATATTGATTTATCCTTACCTTTTAATTAAGTGTTTTTTTTAGGAGGTATCCCTATGTTTCCAGGAAGACCAGTAAGAAATGTAGATGAAATGGCTTTTGATTTCGATGGTGATGATTATCTTGATCCTGCAGAGGAAGCAGAAATGGCGCGTTATCTTGATGATGACAAAGAAGACGAAGATGATGACTTTGATGAGGACATGGAAGATGAGGATGAAGATGACTGGGATTTAGATGATGGGGATGATTTTGACGGCGATGACTGGTAAGAGCATTTTCTAAAAAATAATTCAGTTTTTAGTGGTGACTATATTTCTTATAATTGAATCTAATTTATTATAATGGCTGCTGGGCTTGACTCAGCAGCATATTTTAAAAGGAGAAAGTTATGAATAAAAAAGATCAAATGACAGTAGAAAACTTTGTAAGCACAGGTATGGATTTAGAAACCTTATATATTTGTTTTAAAGATTTCTCTAAAGAGGAAATTGCTGACATTTACAATAATTATAAAGAAAATCAGGTTAATGTTAATACGGATAGTACTGGTGTCAGCATTAATTGTTCTTAATATAATAGAATTGTATTTGTATTGACAATATGTTTAATACGACATATTATAATGTTAAGAAAGAGGAGAATTATGTACGAAATTGAGTTTTATGATACCGAGGATGGTCGGTGCCCGGTGCAAGAGTTTTTAGATGATTTAGATCCAAAGATGCATGCTAAAACACTTAGGACTATCGACTTATTGGAGGCTAATGGACCAGCTCTTAGAGAACCTCAGTCAGGATCGATGGGTGATGGTATTTTTGAATTGAGAACAAAGCAAAGTTCAAATATTACAAGAATCTTTTATTTCTTTTTTGTAGGTAAAAAGGCTATCTTGACAAATGGGTTTATTAAGAAAACACAGAAAACACCCAAGGCGGAATTGGAATTGGCTAAAAAATATAAAGCAGATTACGAACGGAGGTATTGTAAATGAGTAGCTACAAGGAATATAAAGAAAAAGTTCTGAAGAATCCTGAGATTAAAGCAGAATATGATGCGTTAGAAGCAGAATATGATATTATTCAGGCTATGATTGATGCCAGAAACAAACAACATATTACCCAAAAAGAATTAGCTGAAAGAACAGGAATAACTCAGGCTGATATTAGTCGTATTGAGAATGGTACAAGAAATCCAAGTTTAGCAATGGTAAAACGTATTGCTGAAGGATTAGGAATGCGTCTTAAGCTTGAATTTGTTCCTACTGCAGCGAAACAATAATATTGTGTTTTAAATTAACCATGGTCGTTTGGATCATGGTTTTATTATTATGTTATGTCAACATGCAACCCTAAAGAATAGTAATATAAACGGAAAACCATGGGTATTTTTTATTACTTATGAAAAGAAGAAAACGAAAAGAAAATCTTAAGAACCTAATATGGGCCAAAAACGATGGAATCTGCGCCAAATGTGGTAAGAGAGTTGAAGCGGACAAACGTACTATTGATCATTTCATCCCAAAATATCATGGTGGCACTGATGACATCAGGAACCTTATTCCTTTGTGCAAAGCTTGTAACAGAGCAAAAAGCTCTAGGCTTATGAGTATAGAGGAATGCTGTCCATATCTAGGCGAAGAATATAGGATACAAATTAAAAATTACGCCGGAGGAGAATTTGACCATGAATGAAATGGAAGCTAGAGAAATTAGAGAAGCTATAGATGCTGCGGATAATGCACTTAATCATCTTCGTTCAGCAAGAAGATATCTTGATAGTGCAGGTAACTGGGGCTTGCTTGATATGTTCGGTGGTGGCTTAATCTCTGGATTTATGAAGCATAGCAAAATGAGTGATGCTGAGCGAGAGATTGACGATGCCAGATATGCGCTCCAGAGATTTAGTAAGGAGCTTAGAGATGTTAGTGGCTACAGTTCTATTCATATAAATGATTTCCTGACTTTTGCAGATTTCTTCTTTGATGGATTTGTTGCAGATATCCTGGTACAGTCAAAAATCAGTGATGGCAAAAGACAATGTGAAGATGCTATTAGAAGAGTTGAGGGTATCAAAGCTGAACTGCAAGATAGATTAAGATCAAATAATTAAGGGGAGACCAGATGATGAACAAAAGAGACCAAATGACTGTAGAAAATTTCGTAAGTACAGGCATGGATTTGGAAACACTTTATGCATGCTTTCAGGATTTTTCAAAAGAAGAAATCGCTGAAATCTATAATAATTATAAAGCAAATCAGCCAACTGATGCTGTAGGAGAAAATAGCATGAGTATAAATTGCTCGTAAGTTTGACGGAATGGGAGAGATTAGTTTGAAGTACATTGTAAAGAAAATCCAGGAAGCAGATTTCGGATGTGAAGAACGTCCAGAAGGATATACACCACAAGTTGTCATCAGACTTCGTGATGAGGCTGGCCATGAAATAGAGATGGAAGTTGCAGATGCAGATCTTTATGCAAATGACATTAACGAAGCTGACTGGGTTTATTTTGATAAGGATAATCAGATTTATAAGGAAGTACATTTAATAAATGAATTTTTATTTGACAAGAAATTCAAGAAATAACTTATCAGAAGGAAATGTGAAAAGGCGTAAACCTAATGTTTTGAAATAAGGTTTCGCCTTTTCAGCTGAGTTATGTTTATCAATCGTTTAGCATCATATCACGAATTTTTTATTTTTAACCTATTTTGACATAATATGTTGATTTGTTTACATAAATGGTATATTTTCAGATAAACATATTTGAAAGGACTTCAGATTCATGCTTAGAATTGCAATAGTTGAAGATGAAAAGGAATGTCAGGCAAGCTTGATAGAACAGCTGTCACGATATGAAAAGGAGCATTCAGATAATTTCATAGTACGTACTTTTTTTGATGGTATAGATATTTTAGACGACTATACTTCAGAATATGATTTGATTTTTTTAGATATTCATATGAAGCATCAGGATGGTATGACTACTGCTAAAAAAATTCGCATGTTGGATAGTAGTGTAATTATTGTATTTATCACAGCTCTAGCCCAATATGCCATAGAGGGGTACAAGGTTAATGCTCTTGATTTCATTTTAAAGCCGGTGGTTTATGAGCAGTTCGAAGGAACAATGGATAAAGTTCTAAAGACAGCTGATAAGTATCGAAAAAGTAAAGAGCTGATTGTGTCCGATGATGGTAGCAAAAGAAAAATAGATACTGATGATATTTATTATATAGAGGTAGTTGGTCACATTATTGTAATTCACAGTAAATCAGGGGTTTTTGAAACTAGAAGCAAATCCCTAAAAGCCATCGCTGATGATTTAAAAGAATATGGCTTTATACAAAGTGGTCAGTCACATTTGATTAATCTTAAATTCGTAGACAAGATAAAGGGGGATGTAGTTACGGTAGCAGGAGAGGAATTGTTTCTAAGCAGAAGCCGTAAAAAAGAATTTATTGCTGCATTTGGTGACTATGTAGGAATGGAGATATAGAATGAATACTACATTTAACATTGGTTATTTACTGGAAATGCTCTTGCCAGTGCTTGGAATATGCATTGTTTTAAACAAACATAAACATCCCATTCTAAAAGGTGCATTGTGTGTGGCTATTGGTTTGATTGTTGACATGGCTATAATCTGGATTTTTAAATTGTTAGGCTATGAGGGGTCGGAATTTTCGGATGTAAATTCTATGTCAAATTATTTTGTACTGTTAATTTGGTTTATGGCAATTTGGCTTATTGTGATAATAGGAATTTATATTGTCTTTGAAGTGACATTCCAGGAAGCACTTTATCTGTTTGCAGTCAGTTATGCCATAGAACATATTTTTTACTGTATCAGAGAATTGGTAAGCTTTGCATCGGGGAGCAATATTTCTGACAATCATCCAGTTTTATATTCTATTTGCTTAATTGCTTCATTCCTTTTGGCGTATTTATGGTTCGCTAAAAAAACTGTTATGAACGGAAAATATCTAATAGAGACTCTTTCAGCAACTGGTGCAACAGTCATTATTTTGATTGTGGTATGGTTTTTTAGTCTGGTGGCAAGCTTTAATAATATAGGTCATATTCACGCCATTTATGCAATTCTTTCATGTCTTTTTATTTTAATAAATCAAAGGGCTCAGCTTATTAATGAAAACGAAAAGCAGAAATTTAAAATAAAGGAACAGCTGTGGAAGGATACGCAGATTCGTTATCAATTTTCAAAAGATGCCATGGCTGTTGTAAATCAGCATTACCATGACATGAAGCATCAGATAAATGCTTTGGCTAGTATGGAAAATGATGAAAAACGAAGAGGCATTCTTGCAGAGATGGAAAATGACATAGCTGTATACGATGCTGTGGTGCGTACTGGCAACGAGCTGATAGATACAGTTTTAACTGAGAAAAAACTGATTTGTCATAGCAAGGATATTCAAATGAGCTGTATTGCTGATGGCATGCAACTTAAATTTATGGACGAGATCGATTTGTATACGCTGCTGGGCAATGCCTTAGATAATGCTATCGAGGCGAATGAAAAAATATCAGAAGCCTCCAAAAGATGGATATCCATTCAGATTCAAAATAAAAAGGGCATAGTACTTGTTGAGATAATAAATCCATTTACTGGAACTATAAAAATGAAAAATGGTATGCCTGTTACATCCAAAACTGATAGGCTTAATCATGGGTATGGCACCCAGAGCATAAAAAATATTGTTGAAAAATATAATGGGCAGATGATTATTAAAACTGAAAATGAAAAATATTTACTTAGAATCATTTTTACAGATTAATATGCCAAATATGTCAAAAAATATGCAGGCTAGGACAAAGCCTGCTTTTTTTAAAGCTAATTTGCTATTCTCTGAATAGGTTATAAATCAGGGCGATTGCCTTAGAAAAGGAGAATGTAAATGAGCAAAACAAGGAAAATTGTAGGAACAGTTATCCGCTCTGTATTAATTATCGTATTTACGGTAATTATCGCTGCGGTTAACATCATTCTGCCTAACTATACACGAATGGCAGACAGTATGGTGGGTGGCTTTAACACCAAAATTGATAATTCAGATATTGATACTACAGGACTGGATCTTCAGTACAACAAGGCTGATTATGATGCAAATTCTATCAAACCAACAGAGGCAAAGCTTCATCAGCAAATTGCCGATGAAGGCACAATTCTGCTTGAAAATGAGGATGGATTTTTGCCAAAAACTGCTGACGCAACATTTAGTTTTTTTAGTGTAAATTCAGCAACAGTTACAGCTAATGACAGTATGATGGGCGGAAGAAGTCTTTCTCAGATTTTTGATGGTGCAAATGTGTCATTAAACAAAACTCTTTATGAATTCTACGGTGAACAGACTGAAAGCTATGGCTTAGGAAAGGGATCTATTTCTTATGGTGATGAAGAGGACTTTTCAATTAATGAGGTTCCATTATCAGCATTAAAAGAAAACACTGAAGTTATGAATTCTCTAAAGGATACTGTACCAGTATATTTCTTAAAGAGAGTGGCTGGCGAGGGACGAGATATGCCTCGCTCGATGTACAATCATGCTAAAACTGATGAGGATAAGACAAAGACATATCTAGAGCCAGATAGTACAGAGCTTGAAATTATTTCATACTTAAATGACAACTTCGACGGAGTAGTTTTAGTTTCAAACTCAAATGCGGCACTGGATTTGGATTTTATAAAGGATTATCAAAATATTAAGGCTGTAATTTCGGCAACAGCAATAGAAGCTTTACCATATATTCTCACTGGTCAGGTAAATCCATCAGGTAGAACAGTAGACACCTTTGCAGCAAACCCTCTTGAGTCACCAGCAGCTCAAAACTTTGGTGATTATCAGTATAGTGATGCCAACGGAGAACTCACAAAATACAATTATGTTACATATGAAGAAGGTATCTATGTAGGTTACAAATACTACGAAACCAGATATGAGGATGTAGTTTTAGAGCGCGCAAACGCAGGTGATTTTGATTATGACTCTGAGGTAGTCTATCCATTTGGATATGGTTTGTCTTATACAACATTTGAATGGTCAGATATGAAGACAAGCTGGGATGGTGATGAATGTAACGTTCAGATTACAGTAACAAACACAGGTGATGTTGCAGGTAAAGACGTTGTAGAAATATATGCACAAAGCCCATACACAGAATATGATATTGAAAATGGTGTTGAAAAGGCTTCTGTAGAACTTGTAGCCTATGACAAAACAAAAGAGCTTGAGCCTGGTCAGTCACAGAGCCTTACCCTTAAGTTTGATAAATCTCAGTTAAAGGCTTATGACGCAAACAATGCAAAGACTTATATTTTTGACGCAGGAGATTATTACATTACTGCAGCAAAAGATGCACATGAGGCAGTTAAAAATATTATTGATGTAAAAAGTCAGGCAGTTAATTCAGAAGCAGTTGAAGCTCAAATTGCAGAGAAACCAGAGATAACATCTGATTTTGTAGCTGTATACACACCTGATATTACAGAGGTTGATGTAGTAACTTATTCAAAGGATAGCTACTCAGGCGAAAAAATAACAAATCAGTTAGATGATGCTAGAGGAGATGCCACATATCTTAGCAGAAATGATTGGGTTGGAACCTTCCCAACACATGATGGAAAAGCAAGCACTCAGATAAGTACCTGGGGCAATGAAATTAATGGTGATGATGGCAAGTCATATACTTTTACAAAGGAAGCCTCAGACGAACTTATAGCACAGCTTGATAGCTTCGATTCTGGTTCACCAGTTGATCCAGCTACACTTTCAGACACAAAAATTGTCTATGGAGCAGACAATGGACTTAAGTTAATTGATATGCGTGGACTTGATTTTGATGATCCTCTTTGGGACGATTTGCTCGATGAACTTACAGCAGAGGAAATCTACAACGCAATCGGCGTCAGTGGTTATGGCATTGAATATATCAAATCTATAGAAAAGCCATTTAACATTGATGCGGATACAGCTGCAGGACTTATTTATGGTGGTACAAGTGCTATGTTTCCTAATGCCATGACTCTTGCACAGTGCTGGAATCCATCCCTTGCTCTAGAGTTTGGTACTATGATAGGAAATGAAGGCTTAATAGGCGGTGCTGATGGCTGGTATGCTCCATCCATGAACATCCATCGCACTCCATTCTCAGGTAGAAACGGTGAATATTATTCTGAGGATGCATTCCTTTCAGGAACTGTAGCTTCAAACGCAGTGCAGGGTGCAGCATCAAAAGGTATGTACACTTACATCAAACATTTTGCATTTAACGACCAGGAGAACCATCGTGGTGATAGAGATGGTCAGTTTAGTATAGCCACATGGCTTAACGAGCAGAGTGCACGTGAAATATATCTTGTTCCATTTGAGATGTGCATGAAATCTGGTGATGTAACTCTTAACTATGTAGAAAAGCAAGATGATGGAACCTATGCCAATGCATCTAAGGATATCAGAGCTTCACAGGCTGTTATGACATCATTTAACAGAGTTGGTGCTACATGGGCAGGTGGAGATTACGGTCTTATTACAGGTATTCTTAGAAATGAGTGGGGCTTTGATGGAATTGTTTTAACAGACAATGCTAACACAGGAGTATTTATGGATGGCTACCAAATGACAGAGTCTGGTGCTGACATTAAACTGACATCACTTCCATCAGCTGCAAGATATAATTTTGATAAAAACGATCCTGCAACATACTATTATGCAAGACAGGCAATGCACCGCATGCTTTATATAATAGCAAACTCAAAGGCCATGAATGGTGCAATGCCAGGCAGCCATATTATAGATGGCACAAGACTCACAACTCATCTTATGAGAATTGTTACAGTAGTATTTTTACTTTTAATCATTCTTGAAATATACAAGATATTTAGACTCTTCAAGCCTACTGCAAAAAAGCTGGCAAAGCTTCAGGCCAAGGCTGAAAAGAAGGCGGCAAAAAAGGCTGCAAAATAAATAAAATAAGGTAATAAATTACGAGGCAGTGGATTTTCCGCTGCCTATAAATTATACGTATAGATATGTTACTCTACTAAAATAATTGATTTTATCAGGGCAGGAGAAATCATCCTGCCTTAAATTTATTTAAAAGAACAAGTTCTGATAGCACCCTTTATATACCCACCATCCTGAAAATATCTCAAAAGAATTTCAGCGCAGGCATGGCTATCGCTGTCTGCCTGATGGTGGTTTAATTCTATTCCGTAGTAGTCGCATAAATCATTTAGTTTGTGACTGATGCCGGGGAGTAATTGTCGGCCCATTAAGACTGTGCAGACGTATCTAGCGTATGGCTTCCATTCGATATTGTAGTCCTTTAAGCATTTTTTCAGTACATTCATATCAAAGGATGCATTATGAGCCACAAGCATGCCACTACTCATAATAGGTTCAATCTGTTCCCATAATTCAGGGAAAGTAGGAGCATTAGCGACCTTGTTTTCATCAATGCCTGTCAGTTTCACATTGAAATAATCAAAATGAGTCTCTGGGTTAACCAGGGAGAAGAATTCTTCGACAATATGATCATCTTCAATAACGCTAATACCGATAGCGCTCATACGGTTGTTACTTCTATTAGGCGTTTCTACATCAAAAACTACAAATCTGGACATATTAAAATCCTCCCCATAACTTAGTCTATTAATCCATCCCTAATAGCCAAAGATGACCTTCTGGCTGAAAATAGAGACGTACTAATTGAAGCTTATCATCTATAGTAATTTGGCATTCAAATACAACGGTGCTGAACGTGACAAATATATCATCAACAGTTGTGTATGTTCCCTTTTTAATTATTTGTCGATATCCTTTAATTGAAAATGCCTCTGGTTTGCCAGCGGCATTTATCATTTGAATACGCATTGGGATGATGCTGCCATCATGTTTAAATTGAGCTATAACATCTATTTCATCTAGTACTTTTGGCATATGTTGGTATGGTTGTTATTCTTTCTTAATTTTTTAATTTTTAGATTTTCCTATGGATATTCCTCTGCAGGTACTCGCTCTAAATCAGAATAGTTAGACTCAAATTCTGATTCGGTACTAGCAATTTCTTCATTAAATCCTTTTAGTGCATCAAAGGGGCTAAAAATCTTAGCACGCCGTGATAAGTCCATAGCAGGATGTTTGATTGAAAAATCATCGTTTGGTTCGTGCTTTGGTTTACCTCTTTCATACACTTTTTTGTATCTATCAGTAATCATATCATTTCATCCAATCTCATAAAATATAGATAGGCAAATTAAAGTTTATGAAATCCTAAAGTTTTTATTTTTTGTGCCCACCAATTTGAAGATTTCTTTCTCTTGTAGTTGCCCCATCTAGAAGGTTAAATCCTTTTAATATTGCGTTTGCTCCGTACTTAGTTCTTACCTCTAAAAGTGCAGAATGAATAAGTTGCTCCTTGTTAAGTGCTTCATAGTCAGTGAATAGATCCATTTGAAAATAACCACCGTTATTCTGAACATTGCAAGCGCATATTCCTAACCTACGAAACAATATTCTATGATCCGTTTTCTTTATTACATCATCCATTACAGCTTGAATTACAAGTTTAGATGCGTTTGTTGCATTACGTAGGTTTACTGTGCCATTAGAATGAGCTGGATGGAGTCTGCCATACCAATCTATAGCTAATGGACCATCGTAGTGAGGGCAGTATTCAAGACTTTTGTAATCGTAGCTTACCCACCAGGTAAATTTTGAAGAAACAAGATTCTTTTTGTACATGTCACAGCATAGGAGATCAATCATTTCTGTTAAAACAATACATGCTTCCTCGTATTTGTATGGTCTAGGTAGCACCTGGCCATTAGAAAGAGAGTGGTTGTCTGACTTGTAGTTCTTAATATCATGCATTGTAACAGGCTCTATTCCCCAGGCGTGATCAATAAGAATTTCTGCATCAATTCCAAATGTTTTATAGAACCATTCTTCATCTATCTGAGACCGCTCGGCAACATCGCCCATTGTATACATCATATTTTTCTCTAATCGACGAGCTTTTCCATTTCCAATCTGCCAAAAGTCAGTAAGAGGTTTGTGAGGCCATAGTAAAGATTTATATGATTCTTCGGTTAGGGCTGCTATGCGAACACCATCCTTATCTGCAGGAGCTTTTTTGGCTACGATATCCATGGCCACCTTTGCCAGATATAGATTTGTTCCAATGCCAACTGTAGCTGTAATACCAGTTTGTTTGAGAACATCTCTAATCATAGTCAGAGCCATGACGTGAGCTGGACTCTGTTTAGTTAGAATTGCTGCAGTTTCATACAGATGCAGGTAGGGTGTGCAATCAATGAAGCTCTCGTCGATGCTATAAACATGAATATCCTCTGGTGCAACATATTTTAGAAAAATACCGTAGATTTTGGCTGATACCTTTTCGTATTCAAGCATACGTGGGACAGCAGTAATATACTTAACAGTGGTGTGGTGAGAACGCTCATATTTTTCGATGGCTCGTTTGGCTTCGAAAAGTCTGGGTCTACTTGGAACACCTATAGCCTTAAGGGCAGGAGAGACGGCGAGGCAGATGGTTTGATCTGTCCTGGTTCCATCGGCAACTAAAAGATTTGCTTTAAGTGGATCTAGTCCCCGGGCTACGCATTCCACAGATGCATAGAATGACTTCATATCTATAGCTATGTAGCATTTAGGGAAGAAAAAATGATTAGACATATCCAGTTGCATTACCTCCTCTCTACATGAACATAGTTTCTCGAAAATATGTTTGTCTTTGTAAAATGATAATACACCCGGATACTTTACGAGTCAATCGAACATCGAAAAAATGTTCGAAGATATTTCTTGCTGAGGATAGAGACTATATTTTATTGAAAAATTTTTATTTTGCCTCAGGTTTGGCTGAGGACCTTTTTTTAAATTCAATACGAAGAACGTGCTACGATATTTTTTATCCTTTTCAATTATTACAGCACTGTTTCTATACTTCTTTCTCCTCACTATATTTTTCTAGCAGATATTTAATATTTCCAATGGTTGGAACAGAATAGTTTTGAGTAATAATAAACTTAAGTAGCCAAAATGCTAAAACTAAAATCAATATAGGAATGAGACAGGTTACCACTACCATTACGGCCAAGGCACGAATGAGTTGTGATAAATAGTTTCCAGCATTTGAAATGGTTGCTTCTGCAGAATTGGTAAGTTGAGAAAGTATGCCTGCATCTTCGACATCAGCAGAGGACAGTTCATTATTTTGAGCAGCTGAAATTGTCTCTTCGTAGGTATTAGAAACTAAATTTGTAATCTGCACAGTACAAGGGACTATTAAATAAATGATAATTCCTGCAAGCAGGAGCTTTACAGCTATTTCTTTAAATTTAACGTTATTAAAGAGTAGGTAAAGAACCAGCAATATGCATATGGCTGGAATAACAATATATGTAACGATAAAACCTGAAATTAGAGCAAAGTACTGTTCGAAAAACAGTGCGCTAAGGACAATTAAAAAGTATGTTGAGAAATTGGCCAGCTGGTCTGCAATTGGAGTACCTGCATCACCCGGTATGAGGGAAATAGCAGTTGAAGCAATTGCTGAACCGGCAGATAGGCCCATAACAGTATTTATTTTTTCATCAAATGACTCTATGTTTGTTTTATTGAATGAAAAGTCTGGATCAGTTGCAACTTTACTAAGCTTTGTAAAAGATAAGATCCCAATAAAAATGCATAGCGTGATAAGACAGTATTTTTTTATAGTTGAATTCATTAGTAGCGCCCCCTAATTAAAAGCTAAAGAATATTTATTTGTATCTATTAGCTGAGAAACAAAGTTTGCAATTATGGTTTTAGCTTGTGTATCAGCTTTATCTAATAAGCCCTTGCTTAAAGCATTCTTCTTGGCATTTTCTTTAAATTCTTTTTGAGCATTATTAAAGTCTTTTGGCTTGATTGGATTCCAAAATTTGTTATCAGAATCGTATTCTTTAAAGCTATTTTCATCTACAGTTACGGTGTGTACTTCTGAATCTGGAATCGTAATTGTTATCACTTTATTATTGTCGTCTACAGAAACTTTTATTTTTGAAAAGTCTACACCAGCCTCGACAACACCATCATAGCTATATGTAAATGATGATTTAGAGGTCCAAAATGCGATTTGCTTTTCCTTGGTATATTCTTCAACTTGAGTAAAGTAGTACTCTTGCGTAATAAGAAATCCCATATCATTTAGACCATCTTCAATTATAGAAAAGTCTGTAGTATAGCTTGTGTTAGTTTCGTCGTATGACTTTGGAACAAGATTTTGGAATGATGAATTGGAATCGTCTGAATTAAGATGACTAGTTATAATCAAATAAATTGAAGCAATTCCCAAGAGAATAATCAGAGTGATTCCTAATCTATTTAATGTCTTTTTATTCATATTTACCCCTATTATCTGCTAAAAGCATAGTGTTGGTAACATATAATAAACAATGTTTTATTAATTATATGCCAATTTTAGTTTGCTTGCACGTATATGAGACACATTTTCCCTTCGCCCGCGGCATCGGTTACTTTGTGAGTCATCAAAAGGAATATGTAGAGCAGTTAGAGAGATTTATATCTGCTTAGAGAACAGACAGGGAGGAAAAGTATTATGAAAACAGATTATAAAAATTGGATGCCTAAGGGCATGATTAGTGGATTTGCCACAGCAGCAATTCCCGGATATGATCCAGATGTTAGAAGTGATTTTAGCAGCATTGAGGAGATTTCAGCGGAACTAGAAGGCTTTTTCAGCAACTGTATCTGATAATGCAAATTGTATCAAATCTGCAGGATTAGAAGAAGGATTAATCCAATCATTAATTTTGTTCTTAGGAAGCATGAGTGGCATTCTATCATGTATCTTAGCCAGCTCTGCTGAGGGTTCTGTGGTAAGGATGACAAAGACAGGATATCCATCCTCAATACGATATAGGCCGCATAGCCAGGTAGTAGTGCAGCCGGCTGGCTGAATGGCGTATTTATCACCGGTTTTTATTTTTCCATCAGGGCTTTTAAAATGTTCCCATTCATAGTAGTAGGCTGCAGGAATGACACATCTATGAGATTGCCAAGCATCTTTAAAGGTAGGCTTTTGACCAGCTGTTTCAAGTCTTGCATTGAATAGGGTTCGCTTATTATCCCTGGCAGTGAAGCCCCATTGCATAGGAAACACCTGTTGTTCTCCTTTAGAGTTAGGCGCAATTACAGGTACTATATCTGTAGGGCGGACTTCTCCATCTGTGATAAGTGGTCTGGCATGAGTATCTATAAATTTGTCAGTGAGAGGTGATCTCTTTGCAATATCTATTATTTCTCTTAATTCAGGTTGAGTTATATCAAGTGCATATCTGGTACACATAATGGTTCTCCTATGGAAATTCCTCTGCAGGTACTCGTTCTAAATCAGAATAGTTCTTTTCATGGTGAATAGTTAATAATCTATAATAAATGTCGAATGTATGTTTGTACTTTTATAATACACCTGAATGCGCGATGAGTCAATCAAAAACAGAAAATTTGTTCTATTTCATATTATAAAGTCTTGTCTACTCTTTGTGCCTGAAATGACATATTTTAATTTCATTATGGTAAAATAAAATATAGATTTCGGATGCTGATGCCATAACGGAGCATGGCAAACAGGCTCACTTTAGGGGACTTGAGGAATTAAAAGCAGGATTTGTAGGAGAAAGTGTAATAGAGAGATTCGAGTCGACAATTAAGCCCTAAGGCTTGATTATAAAATTTATTAAAAGGAGAAGTGCTGTTTGACAAAGTACAACACACGAGAGATTGTAGGCTAACCGGGAGGTTTGCAGACAATCACACAAACCTCCCGCTGAAAAGCAACTTATGGTCACAAGTTTTCAGGAGGTAAAAAACATTGAATAAAAATGACTACACTATTCGATTAGAAGAAAAGAAAGATTACAGAGAAGTAGAGAACCTGGTAAGAGAATCATTTTGGAACGTATACCGTCCAGGGTGCAGTGAGCACTATGTGATTCATGTACTGAGGGATGATGAGGCTTTCATACCAGAACTTGATTTTGTCATGGAAAAAGATGGAGCACTGATTGGCCAGAACATGTTCATGAAGACTATCATTGAAGCAGATGATGGCAGAGTGATTGATATTCTTACTATGGGACCGATTGGTATTACTCCAAAACTCAAGCGCCAGGGCTACGGCAAGGCTATTCTTGACTATTCTCTTGAGAAGGCCACTGCAATGGGCTTTGGTGCAGTTCTTTTTGAAGGCAATATTGATTTCTATGGTAAAAGTGGTTTTGATTATGCTCGTAAATTTGGCATCAGATATCATGATTTGCCAGAGAAAGCTGACGATTCATTCTTTCTCTGTAAGGAGTTGATTCCAGGGTATTTGGATGGCATAACTGGAGTTTATCAGACACCACAGGGATATTATGTCAGTGACGAGGATGTGGAAGAGTTTGATAAAGCATTTCCGCCAAAGGAGAAGCTAAAGCTTCCAGGGCAGATATTTTAATTGAATAGTATTAGCCTCACCTATGTGTAGAATCACAGGTGGGGCTCTTTTTGTTGAATGTTTAGTTTATATATCATAAAATTTTAATATAAGGTTAATTGCTGGGGGATGAGGATTTGAAGATATTTGAGAAGCTAGTATGGAAGCCAGTTGCATGGATTGTTGTTTTTGTGATTGGCATGGTGGTTTTTACGTTTTTAGATTTACCAATTGCAAAAGCAGTATATCGGAATAACAACACCTATGGAAGAGTATTTGAAATAGTTGGTTTGTTTACTACACCAATGGCGGGAATCTTTTTTGCGATTAGTAATTTCTATACTATTAGAGTAGCAAAAAAGAGGATGCTGTCTTTCATTTTAGGGTGGTTAGCTCTGATTGCCTTTGTCGGAATAAATTGTCTTTCTATTTTTATGCTGAATAAAGAATGGTTCACTAATATGTTTTTGCTGTATGTTCTATTCATTTTTTTCTCAAGGTGGGCTGTTAGGTATATATGTAGTTATGCACAGGTGGTGGAATTAAGAAAAGTAATGATAGTTGGCCTGAGTGCTACACTTATGGCAGTTCTGGGCCAGACCTTGATTAAGTATTGTTTTAATCGGCCAAGATTCATCTGGCTTACAGATCCTGATACTCAGTTCAGGTATTGGTTTGTACATTATCCAATGTCTCATGATTCATCATTTCCATCTGGTCATGCTGCCCAATCTGCTCTTAGTTTTATTCTGGTAATGTTTAGACGATTCGTTCCCAATTTTAGGACTAAAAAATGGGACATAATAATGTGGACCGTTGCCATATTTATAACTGGGTCAACGATGATATCCCGTATGCTTTTGGGAGTTCATTACGCCACTGATGTTTGGGCAGGAGCTTTTTTAACACTATTTACTATATCGTTGTCAAATTGGTATGTAGAGAAAGTTTATAAGGAATAAACACAAGGATAAGCTTTAAGGAGGTAGCTAATGAAAAGACGACTGCTAACTTTGGTACTCGTTATTGTAATCGGTGGTGTATTTGCATGTGGTCAAGAACCTACAAATACACAGGCTAGTGTTCTTGAAGAGTCATCTGCGAATGTGACGGACAAAACAGAACAGGTAGCATCACGGGAAGGTTTTTATATTCAGGAAATATCAGACGAGTTGTTTGAAAGGATGAAAAGTGGGAATACCTATAAAGAGGATTGCATTGTTCCTCGTGAGGACCTTCGGTATCTTGTGGTTCTTCACAAAGATAAGGACGGCAATACTCATCAAGGGGAAATGGTGGTTCACAAACTGATTGCTGAGGATGTACTGGAAATTTTTGAGCAACTGTATGATGCTGGATATCCCATTGAAAGAATGGTGCTTCCGGATAACTATCTTGCAGATGATGAGATTATGATGCGCGACAATAACTCATCCAGCTTCAACTTCCGATTTATATCTCACACGAACAAGATTTCTAAACATGGTTTGGGAATGGCAATAGATATTAACACACTTTACAATCCTTACCATAAAGTCGTGACAAATGATGATGGCAGTAAAGAAGAAGTAATAGAACCTGCCACAGGAAAACCTTATCTGGACAGAACACAAAACTTCGATTACAAAATAGAAAAAGGTGATCTTTGCTATAGGCTCTTTACGGAAAAAGGATTTGAATGGGGAGGAGACTGGACAGATAGAAAAGACTACCAACATTTTGAACTACCTAGCGACATCACCGAGAAGTATTCTGAAATGTATAGCCTTAAAAATGTAAAATGACATCAGCTAAGGACTCTAAGACAACCGGTTGCAAAGTATATTTTTTTATATACTGTGTTTTAAAATTTATATTTGTAATAGTTACTTTTTGTTAACCTATCCCTAACTTAAAAGAAAGGGATAGGTTTTTTAGATGAAAAAGAAATTATTATGTTTACTGTTAAGCAGCACACTATTGATGGGGATGGTAGGCTGCGGTGATGCAACTGGTTCAGCAAAGACCACAGGGACCGACGATGAGGAGAGCCTGTATGCTGAAGATGCAAAGCTGAAGCTTTGGGGCTCACAGGATGATCAGGAATATCTTCAAGATGCCATCGATAGTTTTAAGGAGGATTTCCCAGAAGCTGCAAATTGGGACATTGAACTTGCTGTAGTTAGTTCAGCTGATGCCAAGGACCAGGTTCTTAAGGATACAGAAGAAGCAGCTGATGTATTTGAGTTTGCATCAGATCAGCTATACAGTCTTGTTACAGCCGGTACACTTTATAAAATAACATCTGATAGAGAGGATGTTGAATCTAGAACAACAAAAACTGCAGTAGATGCGGCTATTTTAGATGGCAATTTATACGGATATCCATCTACATCAAATTCATACATTATGTATTATGATAAATCAAAGTATACAGAGGATGATGTAAAGAATTTGGATACAATACTTTCTAAGGATTTAGGAAGTGATGTTAATTTTGCAATGGACCTTGATAATGGTTGGTACATGGCAAGCTTCTTCTTTGGAAATGGATGTACACTTTTCGGTACTGACGGACAGGATGCATCAGAGTGCTCATTCAACAATGAAAATGGTTTAGAGGTTGGAAATTACATCTTAGATTTGACACATAACAAAAAGGTTGGCAACTATGATGATACATTATTATTATCAGGATTTGCTGACAGAACTCTTGGAGCTGCTATCACAGGAACCTGGAATGCAGTAGCTATTAAAGAGTACTTAGGTGACGATTTTGGAGTAACAACATTCCCAACAGTAAATCTCGCAGAAGGTAAAGAGGTACAGCCAAGTCCAATTGTTAACTTTAACATCTACGGTGTAAATGCACAGACAAAATACCCATTAGAAGCAATGGCATTGGCAAACTATATTACATCTGAAAAGATTCAAAAGCTTAGATTTGAGCAGCGTTCATCAACACCAGTATGTAACTCTCTTATAGAAGATAAGGAGCTACTTGGTTCAAATCCTGCAGTTAGTGCATTGGCAGAGCAGGTTGCTCTGGCTTCAACAGTACAGACATCAAACCCACAGATTTCAAATTTCTGGTCACCAATGGAAGCATTTGGTCAGGATTGTATTGCTGGCAACATCACTCATGATAATATGCAGCAAGCACTTGATACATTGGTAGAAAGTATTCTTGCAAAATTAGGCGAATAATAAAATGCTTTAGACTCTCTGAAGTTAATTTGGGGAGTCTATTTTTTAGGAAAGGAAATCCAAATGCTTAAAACATTTAAAAAGGGTGATAATATCACAAGATTATCTCTGTTGATTTTTGGCCTTGGAAATATAGTTAGAGGCCAGCTGGGAAAGGGATTGATTTTTCTGGGCGTAGAGATACTTTATATTTTTTATTTTATAGAATATGGAATAGGCGCTTTAAAGGGATTATTTACCTTAGGCACTCAAGAGCAGGGCTGGGTGATGGATGAAAGAAAGGGCATAGAGATTCTAGTAGATGGAGATAATTCTATGCTTCTTCTATTGTTTGGCACTTTATGTCTGATGATAATTGCCAGTTTGCTTATTGTAGCAAAGCTTAGTTTAGAATCAGCATATTTGGCGCAGGAGAGTATTGAAAAGGGATTAAAACCTGTGTCACTAAAAAAGGATTTAAGTTTTTTCCTGGATTCAAAAGTACATATAACTCTTTTATGCATGCCTATCATTGGTATTTTAGCATTTTCAGTTTTGCCACTTTTATACATGATACTTGTAGCTTTTACAAACTATAATCATGACCATCAGCCACCAGGAAAGCTGTTCGATTGGGTTGGACTTGATAACTTTTTTGTCATTTTAAATACCCACTCACCTTTAGGAAAAAGCTTTTGGCCTATATTAAGCTGGACTATTGTTTGGGCTATAGTTGCTACAATTACATGCTTCCTTTTTGGATTAATTCTTGCTATGTGGATTAATTCTCCTTATGTAAAAATCAAAAAGGTGTGGCGCTCAATTCTAGCAACCAGTGTGGCAGTTCCACAATTTGTTTCACTACTTATAATTAGAACAATGCTTCAGCCAGAAGGCTCAGTCAATGTGTTATTAAAGGAACTTGGAGTGATTGACAACGCATTGCCATTTTGGGCAAATGCTACCTGGGCTAGAATTACAATCATACTTGTAAACCTGTGGATTGGAGCACCATACACAATGATGATTGTTACAGGTATTCTTATGAATATACCAGCTGAACTATATGAAGCAGCAAAGATTGATGGAGCCAATACCATTACTATATTTAAAAAGATTACATTGCCATATATTGTTTTTGTAATGACCCCATATTTGATTACTCAGTTTATAGGTAATGTAAACAACTTCAATGTTATTTTCCTGTTAACCGCAGGAGGACCAAGTACCATCGATTACTATCAGGCAGGAAAGACCGATTTGCTTGTTACATGGTTGTACAAATTAACTGTTGGTAGCAAGGATTATTGCTATGCATCTACAATCGGTATCCTGGTATTTATTATATCTGCAGCGGTTTCGTTATTGACCTATCACAGAACCTCTGCATATAACAATGAGGAGGGCTTCCAATAATGAGAACAAAAGCACGAATAAAAACAATTTTATCTCATATATGTTTAGTATTACTATCGGTGGTTTGGTTGTTCCCTATATTTTGGGTAGTGCTGGCATCCTTTAGAAAAGAAAGAGGTTCCTATACCTCATATTTTTTCCCAAAGGCCTACACTGTAGAAAACTACAGAAGATTACTTTTTGAAACAGATCAGTTTCATTTCGCTAAATGGTTTGGAAATACATTTACAGTAGCAGTTTTTAGTTGTCTCATTTCAACTATATTTGTATTATCCGTATCATTTTGTATGAGCCGACTTAGATTTAAAATGAGAAAGCCATATATGAACATAGCAATGATTTTAGGAATGTTTCCTGGCTTTATGTCTATGATTGCTGTCTATTATATTTTAAAGGGAATCGGCATAACACAGTCATTGCTTGCACTTATTTTAGTTTATTCGGGAGCTTCTGGAGCAGGATTCTTTGTAGCAAAAGGATTTTTTGATACCATACCTAAGTCAATGGAGGAAGCAGCAAGTATTGAGGGCGCCACAAAGATGCAAATCTTCACAAAGATTATTCTGCCTCTGTCAAAACCAATTGCGGTTACCACGATACTTACTTCATTTATGGGACCATGGGTTGACTATATTTTTGCATCTGTAATAATGGGTGATAACTACGATAAATATACAGTTGCAATCGGTTTAGCAAAGATGCTTGAAAGAGAATTTATTTCTGAGTATTACACTCAATTCGCAGCAGGCTGTGTGCTTGTTTCAATACCTATTTCAATTCTATTTATGGCATTGCAAAAGTATTATGTGGAAGGAATAACCAGCGGAGCATCAAAGGGGTAATAATGGGCATATATAAAGGAAAACTATCTGAAGATTTTAATGAAAAATATAATTATGATGGGTCTCTAGGATTGGAGGTAAAAAGCGACAATCTAACTTTTAGAGTATGGGCTCCAGAAGCAGATAATGTTTGGCTTTTAGTATATGAGTCAGGAGATATTTTAGATACAACCAGCAAGACGAAGGTCCCAATGATATACGAGGGCAAAGGCGTATTCAAGGTAAATCTTAGCAAATGCTTTTTGGGCTGCTTCTATACATATCTTGTAAAAAGAAATAATGATATAACAGAGGCCTGTGATCCATACGCAACTGCAGTTGGAATAAATGGTGACCGTGCAGCTATCGTTGATATGAAAAGCACAAATCCATCAGGCTGGAATGAAGATAAAAATCCTAATAGTGGCCTAAGTGCAAATGAAAGTATTATCTATGAAGCCCATGTGAGAGATTTGACCATTTCAGATTCATCAAATGTAAAGCATAAAGGTCTGTTTAAGGGAGTAACCGAGACTGCAGAAGATAGCAGTGAGATTGGCTTGAACTACATTTCATCATTAGGCGTTACTCACATTCAGTTCTTACCAATATATGATTTTGGAAGCGTTGATGAGAAAAATCCATCCTTTAATTGGGGTTATGATCCTAAAAATTATTTTGCTGTAGAGGGCTCTTATTCTACCAATCCTTACAATCCAAGCTCTAGAATAACAGAGCTAAAGGAAATGATTATGGCTTGCCATAAAAAGGGACTTAGCGTAGTGATGGATGTGGTTTTAAATCACGTTTTTGACGCCAAGGATTTTAGCTTCAATAAAATTGTCCCAGGATATTTTTCAAGAATAGATGAGGATGGAATATATAGTAACGGTTCATTTTGTGGAAATGATAATGCCTCTGAACGATACATGGTGAGTCGGTTTATAGTGGACAATATTTTATATTGGGCAAAGGAATATCATATCGATGGATTCAGATTTGATTTGGTGGGTCTGATAGATGTAGACACAATCAATCGAGTTGTAGCCACAGTGAAGGAATATAGATCTGATATTATCTTTCATGGTGAAGGCTGGGATATGCCTACCGTGATGACCGAGGAAAAACCACTTGCGATTCAGATGAATTCTGCTGAGACAAAAAACTTTGCTTATTTTGACGACGTCATAAGAAACCTTTTACGTGGGGACAATTTTCATCCTCAGGAAAAAGGTTATTGCAACGGTGGAAAGGGAATGAAAAACCTTTTAAAAAGTTGCATCCTTGGAAAAAGATATTGGTCAGAAAATGCTAATCAGCTGATAAATTATGTGAGCTGTCATGATGATTTCACTTTGTATGACAAATTTAAAACCGCATCAAAGGATGCATCCGATGACATATTAATGAAGCAGTGCATGTTGGCAGCAGGTATCTGTTTTATTTCAAAGGGAATACCACTTTTTTTGAATGGTGAAGAATTTGGAAGAAGCAAGTTAAACGAGGATGGTACACTTAATTCAAATTCATACAAATCAAGTGACTATGTAAATGCAATAGATTGGAATGTTCTTAAGGATAATAAAAAACAGGAAATGATCCAATATTATAAGGAGCTTATTGCATTTAAGAAAAAAGCTGTAAATCTTCATTATGAAAGATTTAAGGATGGTATAGATGATGAGAGTTTAATGGTATTATGTAGCTTAGAAGGGGAAAGGATAATTATTCTTATGAATCCAGAAGAAAAGGAAGTATGCTATGACCTTCCGGAAAATAAGTATAGTACCATACTTTCCTCAAGTAATATGGTAAGACAAAACTATGAGACTCAAGTTGTTGTCCCACCAGTAACATTTATGATTTTAAAGAAGAAATAGTTTATGGAATTATTAAAACTTGTAATAGTTGATGATGAACCTATTATTTTAGCAGGCCTCAGTCAAACATTTGACTGGGAGTCTGTAGGTTTTTCTGTGATTGGCACTGCAATGTCTGGTCGTGAGGCATTATCTATTATTGAAAAAGAGCACGTAGATATTGTACTTACAGATATTTGCATGAAAAATATGGATGGAATAGAGCTGATGGAAAAAGCTGCTCTAGTCAGTCCAGACACTAAATTTGTAGTGCTTAGTGCTTATAAGGATTTCGAATATGCCAAAGCTGCCTGTGATAAGGGGGCTTTGGCTTATATTGTTAAGCCGGTAAATGATGAGATGCTTATAACTATGGAAAAGATAGCGCAAACTATTATTTCCGAAAAAAAGAAGGATAAAGTGATAGAGGCCTGGGAAAAGATTTTTATAGAAAATCAGGGCAGCTATATTACATATATGATTGGTCGCCTGATAGATGGTGGTCTTTCAAAAGAGCAGTTTATTTATGGCTGCAAGGATATTCTTTCTGATTCCGCTGACAGTCATTATTATGCAGCGATTATTGCGGATGTGGATGTTATATACATGATAAGCGAATACGATAATTTCGACAGGAAGCGTTTTGCACTGTTTTCATATCTGGAAAATGAATTGTCTAAAGAGTACAAGGTCTGGACCAAGAAAAACATTGATGGGAGCAGTATTTTTATAGTTGATTTAGGGGATAGTAGCAAGTCCTATAAATGTAAGCTGATATTAAATAACGCTAAAATTGAGTTAGGCTTTGATACTATTTCAGCAGTCACTGATGGCTACTATGGTTTAGACGGGATGATTACTGCTGTAGATTCTGCCAAAAAACTCTATGACTTCGCCTGTGAAGTGGATGCTGACATGGAGGATTGTGAGATAGAAGATAATACAGCCAGCTATCCATACGAGGTTGAAGCGGGAATTATCCATGCTATTAGAAAAAATGATGAGGAGGAATTCAAAGAGAAGCTTATCGTCTTCTTGGACTCCTTTGTGTCAGAAGAGTCAGTTGACTTAGCCTTTGTTCATCACCTTGTGGTAAATACTGAAATATTCCTTAGAGAGAGCTATGGAATGGACAAGGATTTGTATAAAAGAATCCGTGGAATGTACGAAGCTTTATTTAATTATCCCACACACAAGATTGTTAGAATGTATTATGACTTAGGGCTTTATGCTATTTCAAAACGCAAGAGAATGGCCATGGGAGATGAGAATCATCGCACCAATGAATACGTGTATAGTGCCTGCAAATATATCGAGGCTCATCTGGAAGATGATTTAACCATAGGAAAGGTGGCAGAAGAAGTTCACTTAAATCCTGTGTATTTTGGAAGGATATTCAAGGCTGTGACCAATTGTTCATTTAAGCAATATGTTTTAAATCAAAAGGTGGAAGTAGCCAAGGGACTATTAGTGACTACCGATTTAAGTATATCCGAAATAGGAAGACGACTTGGTATAGCAAATGCTTCCTATTTTACAAAAATTTTCAGAGAAGCAACTGGGAAAATACCTAGTGATTATAGAGTAGATTCAAAATAATATGACAAAGAAAATATATGGTATAAGAAACAAAATATTGATTTTTGCAATGGCACTAATCCTAGGACTATCTTTATCTTTTTTGCTTGTAATGGTTAGTTTTATCCATGAGGAGAGAACGGCCATCATAGATATTGGTATGAATACCTCAAGCCAGATGGTGGATAGTATGGATGAATTGTTTTCTGATATAAAGGAAGATACTGACGGGATTATTGTTGACTCCTTTGTTCAGAAATGCATATTAAACACCAATCTAAATGTAAAGGAAGAAGAAAATTTACTTCATAATCTTTTGACCTATACAGAGGATTTACAAGCATCCACATACTATATAAAAAATACAGGAGAAATATATTCATATTCTGGAGGAAATATTAATACCAAAAATCAATATGTTGATACCTTGCTAAATACCGATTATGCAAAGCTCCATTTATTCTGGCAGAACGCTTCCGACATATACAAAGACAAGAGTGTTGATTCTGTTGGAATGTATGCCATTAGAAATATTCGAAGTATAGATACTTTAATAGACCCAGATCGTATTTTAATTGAAATACAGCCTGATAAAATTTCACAGGTGCTTCAGGTAAACAGCGATGAGCGCTTCAATTATTTCATAGTAGGGCCAGATAAAAAAATATATGCAAAAAAATGTTTTCATGAAATAGATGATGAAACCCTCATAAAAATCCAGAAGGCAGTATCAGATCAAAACATGGTAAAGCTTCCTGAAGGCTATGTATTTACCAGCTATCACAAGGATAGCGATATGTATTTTGTTTCCTATATCAGTGATGCTGAGATGTACCAGTCTGTAAAAAGTGCTTTGGGATGGATGTTTATATTTATGGGTGCGGCTATTGTTTTTGCAATAGTTTTTGGTTTTACAGCATCACAAAAATTATCTGAGCCTGTACAGATGATTTCAAAGGAGATGCAGGATTTTTCGGAGAATTCTCTTTCAAAGGAAATGCATATTAAAACTAATACTGAGCTGGATGAAATCGGTAAATCCTATAATACCATGCTGCACAAAATAAAGGATTTAATGAATCAGGTTCAGGATAAGGAAAAAGAAGCCAGAGACTTAGAGATGGAGTCACTGATGTATCAGATTCATCCTCATTTCCTATACAACACCTTAGAAAACATATATATGCTGGCCAGAATTAACAAGCAGGAAAATATAATGCTTATGGTAGATTCCTTGTCTAAGCTGCTTCGCATTACCCTTTCAAATGGGCATAAGATTATATCTCTTGAGGATGAATTGACTCACGTTAAATCCTATTTGGACATCCAAAAATATAGAAATAACAATCTGTTCGAGTATGAAATCATATGTCAGGATAATCTCAATAACAAAAAGGTGCCTAAATTATTCTTGCAGCCAATAGTAGAAAACTGCATAAAACATGGATTTAGCCAGATTGATTCCGGTGGACTGATAAAAATAGAGGTCAAGAGTGAATACGAAAATGGAGATGAAAAGCTGATTTTTATTGTAAGGGACAATGGAAAGGGAATGGATGAAAAAGATATTACCATCCTAAATGAAAATATTAAAAACCAAAATCTGGCACAACCATCTGTAAAAGAGGGTGGCTATGGAATTATAAATGTGGCAAGACGCCTACAGCTTATGTGTAAAAAAGTCAGTATGCACTACAGCAGCATAGTGGGAATGGATTGTACCATTGAAATTGTAATGGGCGAGGATTATATGGATGAAGAATAAAATCTTTTCTATTAAGTTAAAAATGGCTATTTGCCTAATGGTGATAGGGGTCAGCTTTTATGGATGTGGTGTTAATGAAAAAAGTGCCCCTGAATCACAAGGTGCGGACACTGAGGAAGAGATTGTAATAACAATTCTTTTAAGAAGCGAACCGGATGGAATTAACAGTACGTATTCCGACTTAATTACTGAGTTTAACCAAAAATATGAAGGAAAATATAAGGTGGATGTCACTCTTATCAGTGAGACTGAAGAGGGATATCGTACTAGACTGCAGGAGTTAAATGCTATCGATGATCTTCCAGCCATAATTACAGATGCTGCCTTTGGCTCAAATTTTTTGGCGTTGATGGAGGAGAATGGCAGATACTATGACCTATATCCATTAAATGATGGAATGTATTCTTCGGCAGGGATGTTTTACAATGCCGACATTTTTAAAAAGTGTGGTATTGATGGTTATCCTAAGACTTGGGATGAATTTCTAGAAGATTGTGAAATTATAAAATCAGCAGGATATACACCCATATCTCTACATGGTGGTGGGGATTATTGGTCTGCCCTTCTTATTGGTACTGCCTATATGTGCAGTGAAGATACTGGCATGGACTTTCTAAAGGAAACTCTACCCAAAAGCTATGATAATGAATCTTTTAGAAAAATGCTCAGCTTCGTAAATACGATTTATGACTATACCTTTAGCGATGCACTTAGTATCAGTCATGATGAATCTTTATCAAGATTTATTTCTGGTGAAACAGCCATGATACCAGGAGGATATTGGATGGTTCCACAGATAGAAGGCGCTTTTTTTGAACAGGGATTTTCTACTTTTAGTGGTGGGATAATGCTTGTAGATAAACGAATGTCAGCATGGGGAATCGTAAATCAAGATGATAAAAAAGTCCTTGAAGGGGCCAAGCTTTTTATGGATTACAGAAGCACCAAAACATCTCAACAGGAAAAATCACACAGTGATATTGGCATGAAATATATTGCTGAATATGAATCCCATGCAAATGAGTTTCCTAATTATCAGCTGCAGTGGCAGGATAAAGTAATCAAAGAAGATTTTGATGTGTTGTTTCCAAAACTTATTAAACATGATATAACGGTAGATGATTTTATCGACGAGTTATCTATAGCAAATAATTAGCAGAGTTTGATAAAGCATTTTTATTAAAAGGAAAAGCTAAAAGCGTCCTGGTTAGTTTTTTGGTTTGGAGTAATTTATTTTATGAACAAAAGTCAAGCACGCAAAATTTTTGGATTCGATGGGACTGAATAATTTTTATTTTACAGTTTGTTTTCTCCAATCTACAGCGCCGCATCTGGCACATCCGTAATTACGATAATTTTTTGTAAAACGACTATCGCGTTTACGATAAATGGTGGCACCACAGTTGCCGCAAGTGAATATGTATTTGATGGTCATGGAGTTGATGGACTTATAGTCCTCAACTCCTTTTTCAGTACCAGATGTGACTCGCTTGATGTTGTAGCCGTAAACCTGATTCATGACCTCGGCATAATGTTTCCACTGCCCAGTGTGCCTCATGCAACCCTTGCAGGTGTGAAGAATCTCATGGATAATTGTTTCCTTGCAGGCTTTCTCAGAGATTCTGTCATCGGTCAAAAGCTTATCTGCTATCTGAATTTCAAAAGTTTTATCTGGGTTCTGTTTACAAAGTCCCCAGCGAGTTTTTGCTCTGTTATTTATTGTCCATGATGTAATGACCCCAGGCTTGATGCCAATCCTGGTCACCTCTGCCATGGATTCTGTAATTAATCTTTCTAAGTCTTTCATAAAGATTATTTCCAAAAATATAATGAAAATGAAAAGTGTAAAAGTTTTAGTAATTAATAGTAAAAGTGGTGACACTTTATAATGTATTTGCTCTATCTGCGATATTCTTTTGGAAATTGATAACGTCGTGATTGTATGCCATATCCATGTAAAGTGACTTAATCATGAAATCTGCTGACGCTTTGTTCACTGCGATTGGAATATCATAAACCTGTGCGATTCTGGTAAGAGCCTTTACGTCTGGATCGTGTGGCTGCGCGGTGAGAGGATCTGAGAAGAATATAATCATATCGATTCTACCTTCAACAACCTTGGCACCAATTTGCTGATCACCACCTAAAGGGCCTGAGTTGTAGCCTCTGACAGGAAGGCCTGTTTTATCAGAAATCATTTTTGCTGTAGTACCTGTACCACATAAGAAATGATTCTTAAGAACTTCTTTATTGTCTTCACACCACTGAATAAGAAGTGGTTTTTTCCCATCGTGAGCAATAAGAGCGATAGTCTTTTGCTTGTTTATAGTAAGTGTTATTTTGTCTTCCATAAAAACCTCCAATTTCTTTTTGCTAGTGATATTTTATAAGCTGAAATGGAAAATCACAAGAATAAAAGTGGTGATTTTTAAAATATTTTCAGATTATACAGATAAATATGTAGTAACACTAAAAGATGAGGAGTCAAAGGAAAAGTTTACCATATTAATAATGTGGCTGATTACATTGTGGTCAGTGGCATTGCATTACATTTATATTAGTGTTATAACTGTATTAATGAAACTAGAACACTTATAGGGAGATGTTCTTGGAAAGGATGATGTTATGAAAGCGAAAATAGTACTACCTATTGTTATAGCAGCTATAGCTGTGGCTGGAGTAGCCGTATATAAGTCTGGAATTTTGGAAAAGGTGGGGGCAACCACATCAGATTCATCAGAGGTATATGTTATGCCTCTATCAGAAATAATGGGAGCAAACAGTTCCTATTCTACGAATGTCTTTATGGGTGTTGTAGAGGGTCAGGAGTCTACAAGTCTAACCAAAAGCTCAGAGCGTGAACTGGATAAGGTTTTTGTATCAGAAGGAGATGTGGTAAGTGTCGGTACACCGCTATTTTCCTATAAATCTGATAAGCTTACTGCAGAAAATACACAGTACGCATTTGATATCGAAAGATCTAATCTTCAAATACAAGAGTACACAGATAATATTGCCAAAAATCAGGCGGCTCTTGATAAAATAAAGACTGACACTGAAGAAGATAAGAATAATAGGGAGCGTCTTAATAATGAAATAAATGGTTGGACTACAGATATTGCTATTGCCCAAAACAATATAGCTCAGACCGAAGCCAAAATAGAAGAGAATAATAAAAAAATAAACAATTCTACAGTCTCATCAACCGTTGCTGGAACTATCACAAAGGTTGCGGATGATACAAACCCATATACGACTGATGGAACATTTATTACCATTCTTGCTTCAAAAGAAATGAGAGTAAAAGGCCAGATAAATGAGCAAAATGTGTGGGCTATTAATGTGGATGAGCCTGTGACTTTACGATCACGTGTAGATAAATCGCAAACCTGGCATGGAACTATTTCTAAAATAGATACTGAGTCTAAGCAGGAAGAAAATAACAATTCCTATGACGGTAGTTCATCGGAAGGCAGCTCTACCAAATACCCATTTTATGTAACCTTGGATGACAGCGAAGGACTTATGATGGGACAGCATTTATACATAGAGCTAGGTCAGACTGATGCTGCTGAAATGGATTTTTCTGATGGAACCTATATCTATGACTACTACATTTCTTATGACGAGGATGGCAATCCTTTTGTATGGGCATCAAATGGTGGAAAGCTTGCAAAACAGTCTATTGAGCTAGGGGATTATTATGAGGATCAAATGGTTTATGCTGTTTCAGGAATTGATAAGGATACTCAGATTGCATACCCTATGGAGGACTTCACTGAAGGAATGAAGACTGTGAGTGGCACAGAGGGAGAGTAGCTATGATTGTAAAACTTGAAAATATTTTTAAAGTATATGGTGAAGCCGGTACCGACACCTCAGTTCCTGCGCTTAATGATGTCAGTTTAACTGTTGACGAAGGAGAATATGTAGCCATAATGGGACCTTCTGGATCTGGGAAAAGTACCCTTATGAATGTTATTGGCTGCTTGGATAAACCAACCTCAGGTTCATATTTTTTTGAGGACAAAGATGTTTTAAAGCTTAACGATAGAAGAATGTCAGATCTTAGACTGCATTCAATTGGTTTCGTCTTCCAAAGCTTTTATCTTATGAATGAAGAAAATGCTATAGAAAATGTAGCTCTACCACTTAGCTATGCAGGTGTATCAAAAAAGGAGCGAGAAAAAAGGGCTATAGAAGCTCTTACAAAAGTAGGACTTGCCGATAGAGTGAAATTTAGGCCAGATCAGCTTTCAGGTGGACAAAAACAACGTGTTGCTATTGCAAGGGCTATTGTTAATAATCCAAAGGTTCTTTTAGCGGATGAACCTACAGGAGCTCTAGATCAAAAGTCTGGTGCTGCTATTATGGAATTATTTCAAAAACTTAATGATGAAGGCACTACCATCATTATGATTACCCATGATTCTGGCATTGCAAGTCATGCAAAAAAGACATACAGAATAGTGGACGGTAAACTATATCATGGTTTAGAGGAGGCGGACAATGAAGAAAATAATTAAAGTTCTCCTTATTATAGTAGTCATATTTGGATTAGCCGCAGGTGGTTTATATTTTTATTATAATTATGAACAGGGCAAAAAGATTGCTCAGGTTGTCAGTCTTCAAAATATTGCCATGGACAATTATTGGGGCGATACAATAGAAAGCTATGGTCAGGTCACCGCTGAAAAGGCTCAAACCGGATACATTCCAACAGGTACAGAAATCCTAAATATAAATGTAGCAGTTGGAGATCATGTTGAACCAGGTGATGTGCTGATATCAGTAAAAAAGGAAACTCAGGATATAAATGGCAAGAGATTAGAAGTACAAAAAGCTGAACAGGCCTATATTGCTGATAAAAATCGTTTGGAAAGATTAGAGAATACAAAACCTATTCCTGAATATATTGCCAGCGCTCCTGACACTAGAGATATTAAGGTTTCCACCAAAAGCTATTTCCTGAATGAAGGTAAGTCTTTGGAGGGATACAGTTATGGCAAAGACGACGTAGTATTTATGATTTCAGATAACGGAAGAGGTAACATTACTATAGATTATTACGAGCCAGGCGGAAAACTAATCTATTCGGACAAAGAAGAAAATAAAGCCAAAATAAATGAATTAAAAACAAAAATTGACGCTGCAAAGGCAGCTGATTCTGATTTCTTTAGAGAGTCTGTTGTAGAAGACACTGTTGAGATTCAGGTAGGAACTTTCTATTATGATGGCGAGACAGGAGCTCTTATTGGTCATGAGGGAATCGGCCTCAATGGAGAAATCCGTGAAAGATATGATGAACCAAAAGGTTATAAGCCATCTGAGTTAAAAAAGCTAATCGAAGAAACCACCAAAGCTTTAAAGAAATCTGACCTCGAATATCGTGTTCAACAGTCTCAATTGGAGCAGATGGTAAATACCAACGAGAATGGTGATATATGTGCCAAAATATCAGGCACTGTTTCAAAGATACAAGGTGCTGAAAACTATAATGCAAACCAACCTTTTTTTATTATTACAGCAACAGATGATTACTATATTTCTGGAAGCATAGGTGAATTTTATCTGGATAAAGTTCATATAGGCGATACTGTATCTGTTAATTCCTGGGAAACTGGAAATGTTGCGGAAGCAGTTATCACTTCTATAAATGATACACCTTCAAAAGACGATAATTTTTGGGGTGGCTCCGGAAATACGAATTCAAGTAATTACGAGTTTAAGGCTTCCTTTGATAAAAGTGCTGGAATAGATATAGGGGCACCCGTTGATATCACAATTACACCATCCACAGATGAGGAGGAAAGTTCAGGTCTGTTTATTCCAAATTATTTCATCAGAAAAGATGCTACAGGCAATTATGTTATGAGAAAAAGCTCATCTGGTGTGTTAGAAAAGGTTAATGTAAAAGTTGGACGAAGCCTTTATGGCAGCATGACAGAGATTAAATCTGGAATATCCATCAAAGACTTCCTTGCATTCCCTTATGGAAATGGTGCAGTAGAGGGAATTAAATGCGAAGAAACAGAATCAATGGATGGATTTTATGATGGAGGCTTGGGATAATGTTTGAAAATATACGTTTGGCCTTTCGTGGTATATGGACTCACAAGCTCAGGTCTTTTTTGACAATGCTTGGTATCATTATCGGTATAGCAGCTATTATAGCTATAGTTTCCACAATCGAAGGCACTAATCAAAGAATAAAAGAAAATCTTATAGGCTCAGGCTCGAATACAGTAGATATTCAACTGTACCAGAACGACTGGCCATATGAAATGGGCTATAATGGTGCACCTTATGGTGCCCCACAGGTTTCAGATGATGTATTAGCTGAAATCAGGCAGATTACTGAGGTCAAAGCCGCCAGTCGATATGCCAATAGACAGATATATAGTGGAGTATATTATCAGAATAACTCCATGAGTGGAGGATATGTAAAAGGCGTTGAGCAGGATTATTTTTCCACAGCCAACCTCACTGTAAAAGAAGGCAGATTGTTTACTGAAAAAGAAGCAGATGCTTTTACAAAGGTTTGCGTAGTAGATGAAGCCATTGTTGAGGGGCTTCTTCAAAATGAGGATGCAATTGGAAAGATACTTGAAATAGGTGGAGATTCTTATACCATTGTTGGTGTGGTCAGAACACGCTCAACATTTGAACCAGTCATTAATAATCTATCTGATTATGAGACTTACAAACAGGATGAATCTGGATCAATCTACATACCACTTTCAGATTGGCCTATCAGCTATAGCTACGATGAGCCGGAAAATGTTTTGGTTAAGGCCACATCCACAGATGATATGACAGCTGCGGGAAAGAAGACTGCAGATATTTTAAATGCATACATTCATCCTACAGACGATACCATAAAATATCAGTCCAAGGATTTGCTGGAACAGGCACAGCAGCTACAGCAGCTCTCTTCATCTACCAATTCTATGCTTATTTGGATAGCAGCCATTTCTCTTTTAGTAGGTGGAATAGGTGTTATGAATATCATGCTTGTTTCTGTAACAGAGCGAACTGCTGAAATTGGTTTGAAAAAAGCCATTGGAGCTAGAAAAAGTAAAATTATGTGGCAGTTTTTGACAGAGGCAGCAGTGCTTACATCTATGGGTGGTGTTCTTGGTGTGGCAAGCGGTATAGGATTGGCTCAGATTATTTCTATAATGAGTGGCACTCCAGTAGCTATTTCATGGCCAGCAGCCATTGTAGCAGTTGTGTTTTCTATGATAATAGGTGTCGTATTTGGAATTTTACCAAGTCATCAGGCTGCAAATCTTAACCCAATAGATGCTCTTAGAACAAATTAATATACATTACAAGAGCGTAAAAAAAGCGGTTCTCACGAATATGTGAGAACCGTATTTTTTAATGATGATCAAGAAAATAAAACTTTCCAGAATCCCCTTTTTTAGGAGCCTTCTGAGGCTTTTCACCCATCTCGGGATTAAAGAAAACACCGTTTAAATTGTTGGTGCGTTTTTTTATACAATCAGGACAATAACGGCCGAAACGAATGCTACAGCCACAGCTTTCACATTCGATATAAACGTCACTTCCTTCTGGAATTTCAAGTCTGCCTTCACGAAGCATTCCATTGACCAAATCAATTGGGATATTCGTCTGTTCAGAAATTACAATGGCAGGAGATGGACCATATTCTTCGATGAAATCTTTAATCTTGCCAAAATCATCTACTTCTTTGTTTCCGCAGTCATAGCATTCATAATATCCGCCACCTATGTATTTCAGTTTGCCTTTACATTTCGAACACTTTACTGGTTTACGTTCGATAAATGCCTTCAGAAAAGCCTTTTTTTCCTCTTTTGAATATCCCATAAAAATCCCCCTATACTGTTATTCAAAATCCAGTTCGATAGGACAATGGTCTGACCCCATTATATCAGTGTGGATTTTAGCATCCTTCATCCTGTCCTTAATGTCATCAGAAACAATAAAATAATCAATACGCCAACCAGCATTTTTTTCTCTGGCTTTAAATCTATATGACCACCATGAATAAATGTCTGTCATATCAGGGTAGAAATATCTAAAGCTATCCACAAAACCTGAGGCTAAAAGCACTGTCATTTTGTTTCGTTCCTCGTCTGTAAAGCCTGCATTTTTGCGATTGGTTTTTGGATTTTTTAAGTCTATTTCCTTGTGGGCAACATTTAAATCTCCGCAGAGTATTACGCCTTTTTTCTCATTTAATTTCAGAAGATATTTTCTAAAATCATCCTCCCAGGTCATACGATAATCAAGTCGTGCAAGCTCGTTTTGAGAGTTTGGAGTGTAGCAGGTGATGAAGTAGTAATCCTCAAATTCAAGGGTGATTACGCGCCCCTCATGGTCATGTTCATCGATTCCGATACCATAGGTTACAGAAATAGGCTCTATTTTAGAAAAAATAGCAGTGCCAGAGTATCCCTTTTTCTCTGCATAATTCCAATAAATGTGATAGCCTTCCTTTTCACAGTCAAGCTGTCCTTCTGATAGTTTGATTTCTTGTAAACAAAAGATGTCAGCATCTGTAGAATCAAAGTAATCCCAAAAGCCCTTGCCGATTACGGCCCTAAGTCCGTTTACATTCCATGATATGAATTTATTCAATATGTTTTCCTCCGGAAAATTATCCTATTTATCTAATTATAACCGAATTTTAAGGTAAAATCATCAATTCATATGTAATTGTAGTAATAATTATTTTTTGTATAATGATTTATGTAACGTTTAATGTGTTATTATGTATAAAGATATAGGAAACACATGGGAGGTGTGAAAAATGGCTGATAATAAAGATGCAACATTTGTGGTACACGTTAATAAATGCGAAAATGAATCATGGCAGGGACAGATTACCTGGGCTGACAGAGATGAAAAAATCAATTTTCGCAGCGCTTTAGAGCTGATAAACATCATGGATGCAGCTCTTGATTCAGAAGAATAATTGAGCTTAATTGGAAAATCCTTTGCGTAAAGCAGAGGATTTTTTCATTTTTGTAAAAATTTATTTAAGATTTTGTGATTTTGGCCATAAAAACAAAAATTAAAATTATAATTACAAAAAGGATATAAATGTGATAATTAGTGACGCTTTATTACATTTTACACAATTTTTTTTAGTTCTACAGGGGGGTAGTACATGGGTAGAGAAGAATTTAAAAAGAAAGTAGATGGAAGGCTTACTACTGAACAACGAGATAATCTCAAAGGCGTAGGAAAGGTGGTTGAGAATAGTAAAGGAAATTTCTTTCAATCAATTACTTTTCAAAACATTATAGTAAATGCTCTTATTTTGGTGGCATTTGTTATTTATGCTATAGTTACAAATCAGGCTTTGACTAGTGTAAGAACTCAGGCTTTGCTTGCCAGTGAAAACGAATTAATATGCGCAACAGAAGCAGCTGGCATTAAAGAGGATGTTATACATATTTCTGCTGAAATTAATAGAACTCTTGGACAGATGGAAGCTGGGAAAGTTCTCGATGCAAGTGAATTTGCGGATATGGATGGTTATATAGCAGATGTGGCAGCACATTTGGACTACATGGACTCTAGTTTGCTTATTGGAAACCTACCTGATGGCCAGGAGCGAGTTGATAATTTGCGTTCAAATGTAGAAGCTTACTGTGAAACAGCAAAAAATGTGAAGGTTGCAATTCTCGCTGGTGATGTTCAAAAGGCTGTAGAATATGTAACAACCGACTATGGTGCTCAACTTGTTGCTTCTTATGATGCAATTGCTGCAGTAGATGAAGGAATTATGACCCTAAGCAATGGTTTTGCTTCCTATCTGGAACGATTTACAAGTAGAACTTCAAGAAGTGGATATATTGTAATGGGTATTGTAGTTGTTCTTATAATAGTAAGTTTTCTGCTTATTTTTATTAGGATTAATAAAACTATATTTGGTATAACATATGAGCTGCAGTCAATTATTAATAATGTTAATAAGGGTAAAGGTGATTTGACAGTTCGTATTAATACGAAAACAAAAACTGAGCTTGCACTTATTTCAGATTGCATTAATCAGTTTCTTGACACATTACAGGGTGTTATCAAGGACGTTAAAGATGGCGCAGGTGTTCTTTCATCATCTTCAGATAGCATGGTTATGAAAATTCAAAGTGCCAGTGATAATGTAACCAACACATCAGCCGCCATGGAACAGCTAGCTGCATCTATGGAAAATGTTTCGACTACAGCAAGTGACTTAAACGAAAGCGTTTTACAGGTTAGGGAAGCTACAATTGCCATTGATGATGAGGCAAAGGCTGGAGCTGGAAAGGCCAACGAAATCAAAGAAGCAGCTGATGCTATCAAAAAAGAAGCAAACAGCAAAAAGGAAAGCACTGGAGCTAAGATGGAAGAGCTTTCCAAGGTGCTTGAGATTTCAGTTAAGGAATCAGAACAGGTTAACCAAATCAGCGATTTGACAAATGAAATTCTTGATATTGCAAGCCAGACCAATTTGCTTGCTCTTAATGCATCAATAGAAGCTGCACGTGCAGGTGAGGCTGGTAAGGGCTTTGCAGTTGTAGCAGACGAAATCAGTAAGCTTGCTGCAAATTCACGTGATACTGCAGGCAATATTCAGGAGATATCTTCAAAGGTAACTTCAGCAGTTAAAGCATTGTCAGATAATGCTATTCAGGTTATTGATTTTATTAATAATAATGTTCTGGCTGACTATGATGCCTTTGTAGACACAGGAATAAAATATGAAAACACAGCCACAATGATTGAGGAAATGCTTGATACCTTCTCAGATAAGGCCGATAATCTCAATTCAGTTATGAATGATATGGCAGAAAGAATCGAAAGTATTTCAAGCTCTGTTCAGGAAAGTTCAAGCGCTATTGGAATGTCGGCGGCAGCTGCTACAGATATAGTTGGTGAGATTCAAGGTATTTCTGAGGCTGTAGATCAAAATAACGATGTAACAAAACAGCTGAATGAAAGCACCCAGAAATTTGAGATAGTTTAAGCTTTTGATTTTCATAAGAAAATCTGTAGGGTTCATAAATTTGTCAACCAGTAGCGCTAAAAGCCTACTGGTTGACTTTTTGACTTATTACCACTATAATTACTTTAACGCTTTTAATCGCTAAAGCATAAATTAGGAGGACATAAAAGATGAAAGAGGTTTCTAAGCTTCTCGCAGTGCGAGAGAGTGTACGTGTGGTTGATGCAACACTTCGTGATGGAGGTCTAGTTAATGATTTCTATTTTACAGATGAGTTTGCAAAGGCACTTTATTTAACTAATGTAAAGGCTGGGGTTGACTACATGGAAATGGGTTATCGCGCTGATAAGGAGCAGTTCGATGAATCAAAATTCGGACCATGGAAGTTTTCATCTGATGATTATATTAGAAAAATTATTGGCGAGAATAATACTGACTTAAAGATTGCTATCATGGCAGACGTTGGAAGATGTAATTACAAGGAGGATATTCATCCAAAGGCTGAAAGTCCTGTAGATTTAGTGCGTGTGGCTACATATCTTCACCAGCTCCCTGGAGCAATCGAAATGATTGAGGATGCAGACAAAAAAGGTTATGAGACTACTTGTAATATCATGGCTATTTCATCTGCTTCAATGGACGATGTCAAGGCAGCTCTTGATATTGTTTGTCAGACTCCAATTTCCTGTGTCTATATTGTAGATAGCTACGGCTCTTTATACCCAGAACAGATAGAGCGCATCGCAGATGTTTACTGCAATGCTGCAGCAAAATATGGAAAAAAGGTGGGAATGCATGCCCACGACAATCAGAAACTTGCATTCGCAAATACGATAGAAGCAGTGGGGGACAATGTAGACTATCTTGATGGAACCTACTGTGCAATGGGCCGTGGTGCAGGTAACTGTGCTATGGAGCTTTTACTTGGATTTCTTAAAAATCCAAAATACAAGGAGCGTTACGCTATAAAATTCGTAGAGGACTACATGGTACCACTTAAGGAACAGGGCGTAGTTTGGGGTTATGACATGCAGTACCTTACTACAGGTCTTTTAAATCAGCATCCACGTACAGCTATCGAATTCACAAAGCAGGGACGTAAGGATTACTTTAATTTCTATCAGGAGATGTTAAATATCGACTAATTGGAAAGCTCCTGTAATATAACCTTCGCAATATTGGTCCAGGTATGGTTCTTTGAGGCAATCTCATAGCCAGCTTGGGCTATTTTTTTCAAGCCCGTTTCATCTGATAGTGCGGCATCTACCTTTTCTGTAACAGCATCTATATTATTCAAATCGTAAAATAATATATTTTCTAAATCCTTGTACTCACTACGTAAAAGCGTAGTGGAGTCCGTAAGAGAAACAGCACCATTAAGCTGTCCTGAAAAAACTCTGTCATGACTGCCAGCTTTGAAATTTGGCATAATATTTACAGAGATTTTTGATTTCGCAAATACGGTAAAGGTCAGATTAAAAGGAATTTCACGATGGAGTGTGGCATTCTTCAAATCAAGTTCCTCCCACAATGCACCAAATATATGGAAATTATGGGAGGTTTTGTCTAGTGCCTGTACCAGCTTTTTTCTATTTATACAACGTATATACGTATCAGCCAGATAAAAGGATTGGGTGTGTAATGGCTTATCAGAATTAATATAATCATAAAATTCATTTTGAGATAAAATATCTACAGCATCCTCTATAGACAGCTTAGAGTCAGCCGTCATCATATCAATTAGCTGATATACGTTTTCAACGATGATTTCAGGCATTTTATTAATGGCGGTTTCAATTCTGACAGGATCGGTATAGGTTCCGGAAAAAATAATATCGTAAGGACGGTTTTCAAAACTATCCCAGTCTATCGAATCATGACCAAAGGCCAATTCCCCTGTCATTGGTGTCACAGAGACTGATTTTATATGAGGATAATATTTTAGGATATAGTCTTTATGCCTGCTATCAAGACAAACCACATTAAAGTTTTTTATTTTTTGTTTGAGTGAGTCGTGATGGTAGAGTGGATGATCTAGAATAACATCAAAAAAAGGAGCCTCAATATGGTCTAAAAAATAAGTGTCATCATCCATGAAAAGCTTTGATAAATCAGAATTGAAATCTATTAAGGCATCATATTTTTGCCCAACAAAGTTTTCAAGGTCTTCAAGTCTGTCCTCATCAACCTTAAAATATTCCACTTCATGGCCGAATTTTGCTAGAGCATATCCAATAGAATCACCAAAATAAAGATAAGAATTATAACAAACTGTTTTCATTTCAAAAATAAGAAACTTCATATAAAACTCCCCCAAGCCTTAAGATTTAACCAAATTTTAACATACTTTTTACTCACTATGATATACTTTGTATTATAAAGAACAGGGGGAGCCTATGATTAAAGCAGCAGCTTACAATTGTGAACCACTACAAAATCCGTTCATATTTGACGAAGTCTACGACATGATTAGTCCACAACGCCGTGAGCATGTAGATGAGGCAAAGACTCTCAAGGGAAAGTGCGAGCGTTTAGGGGCTGCGCATCTTTTAGAAAAATTATTGTGGGAAAACCACATACAAAGACCCTACGTTTATTCCACCACTTCTCAGGGAAAGCCTATTTTTATTCAGCCAAAGAATGTTGATTTCAGTATTAGTCATGCGGATTATTTCGCTGTGGCTGCCATTTCTGACAAACCTGTTGGGATAGATGTGGAGCGAATCCGTCCATACGATAAGGATTTGGTGAAGCGTTTTTTTACGCGATATGATTTGGAATATTTAGAATCCGTAAAAAAGAACGAGGTAAACAAAAAGTTTACAGAAGTTTGGACTTTCAAAGAGGCCACCTGCAAAATGATGGATAGACCTTTGATGCAGGTCCTTCAATGGGTGGATTTTAGTGAATACTGTGACTGCGAAAAGGGCAATACTGAATGGACAAAGCAGGGCTTCGAATTTAGAGATTTTTATATTACCCTTTGCTATGAAGACAAGCGACAGCCTATACAGATGGGGCTTTATAACCCTTACGATGGAAAATATTATTGAGAAAAGCAACTGCCAATTATTTGTAATAATTTATTTGGCAGTTGTTCTTTATTTTACTTATTAAACTAAGATAAAATTTATATTGACATATAAATGTAGTGTGCTATTATTTTAAATAGTTTCATACTTCACAGTAGTGAAGTGGAAAAGGAGTAATATATGGAATCTACAAAAGTTCTTTCAATATTAGTTGAAAACACACCAGGTCTTGCAAGTCGAATTTCAGGCTTATTCTCACGTCGAGGTTACAATATTGACAGCTTTTCATCAGGCGTTACAGCTGATCCAAGATACACCAGAGTTACAATCGTTACCCATGGTGATGAGCAGGTACTTGAGCAGATTGAAAAACAGGTTTCAAAGCTTACAGATGTTGTTGATCTCAAGGTTTTGGAACACGGTATGTCTGTAAAAAGAGAACTTATGCTTGTAAAGATTTCTGCTAGAAGCGTTGAAAGACAGGATGTACTTACAATCGTTGAGATTTTCCATGGCAAGGTTGTTGATGTCACACATGATTCAATGATACTTGAGGTTACAGGAAATCAGGACAAGCTTGCAGCATTTTTAGATATGCTTGCAGATTATGATATTTTGGAGCTTGCCAGAACAGGAGTTACAGGCTTAACTCGTGGCAGCGACGATGTAGTTATTTTATAAATGGTTCATCAGGAATTACTTTTTGTAAACACTTTACAATAGTTTTTTATTAATTTTAAAAAGTAGGAGGATAAAAGAATGTCACAGGAAGCAAAGATCTATTATCAGGAAGATTGCAATCTTTCATTATTGAAAGGTAAGACAATAGCTATTATCGGTTATGGTAGCCAGGGTCATGCACACGCACTCAACCTTAAGGAGAGTGGTTGTGATGTCATTATTGGTCTTTACGAAGGCTCAAAGTCATGGGCAAAGGCTGAGAAGCAGGGACTTACAGTTTACACAGCAGCAGAGGCTGCAAAGAAGGCTGATATCATCATGATTCTTATCAACGATGAGAAGCAGGCTGATATGTACAAGGCTGATATCGAGCCAAACCTTGAGGCTGGCAACATGCTTATGTTTGCTCACGGTTTCAACATTCATTTCGGATGCATCAAGCCACCAGCAGATGTTGACGTTACTATGATTGCGCCAAAGGCACCAGGTCATACAGTACGTTCTGAGTACCAGGCAGGAAAGGGAACACCTTGCCTTGTTGCTGTATATCAGGATGCTACAGGAAAGGCTCTTGACCTCGCACTTGCATATGGTGCTGGTATCGGTGGAGCTCGTGCTGGTATTCTTGAGACAACATTCCGTACAGAGACAGAGACAGACCTCTTTGGTGAGCAGGCAGTTCTTTGTGGTGGTGTTTGCGCTCTTATGCAGGCTGGTTTTGAGACACTTGTTGAGGCTGGATATGATCCAAGAAATGCATACTTCGAGTGTGTTCACGAGATGAAGCTTATCGTTGATCTTATCTACCAGTCAGGCTTTGCTGGAATGAGATATTCTATTTCAAATACAGCTGAGTACGGTGATTACATCACAGGACCAAAGATTGTTACTGAAGACACAAAGAAAGCTATGAAGCAGATTCTTTCAGATATTCAGGATGGAACTTTTGCTAAGGAATTCCTTCTTGACATGTCACCAGCTGGACGTCAGGTTCACTTCCAGGCTATGAGAAAGCTTGCTTCTGAGCATCCAGCAGAAAAGGTTGGAGAGCAGATTCGTAGCCTTTACTCATGGAACAATGAGGAAGATAAATTCATCAATAACTAATTTTGTCGGCGAGATACTTCTTTCCGCGAGGTTAAGCCTCGCGGAAATTTTTATTATGGAAGAATTTATACAGATGAGAAGAAATTTTTATTTCTGTATAAATATCTGCATATTCTCTAGGACTATATTCGGTAACAAAGTTTGTAGGAAACTTTTTCGTCATGCCACGGGATTTGCACAAATCAACTGCCTTGTTATAGGCAATGGCAGCCTTGGCCTCGGTGGAATATCGTCCTACAATAAAGTCACCATTTAGGTGTATCTTGGCTACAAACTTAACCTTGCCTTTTTTTTCTTCTTTAGATACACCGTGATATTTATTCACAAGAATAATATTTGAATATCGTAAATCCGTTTCATCACCGTTTGCAAATTTATAATCTTTACCCTTTACACTATAAGGTTTTATTCCATATCTGTTTAAAATGTTGTATTGCATTCCATAATCACTGACAAACATATGGCCACCACGATTTTGAATCTTGTGAGTGGAATAATAGAATAAATCATCCTTATCAAATTTCAAAACTAAAGAAGGGGCAAGATAATACAGGAAATAATTTTTTTGCAGGTAAATAGGATTTTTAATATACATTTTGTTATCCCTAAAATTTATCAGGGTAACACATTTTTCGAATGACAGGTATTTTATAGAATTTTGATATGAAAGAATGTTGATGGAATTATCCTTTAGGATGTTCCAGGCTTCTTTATAGGCGCTATTACAGCGAGCTTCAGAATCAAAGCTCCCAATGCTAATATGTTTATTTAGATAAGTAATATTTCCACGGTAATAAATACTGCCGTCCTTTCGTGTCGCTTGGTAAACACCAGGTTTCATAAGTATCTGCCTCCGTATGTATTTACTTTAAGGTTATTTTACACTAGTGCGAAACAAAAAGTTTTAAATAACTGTGAAGATTGCGTTAAAAAAGGGTTTTGTAAATGAGTAATATTTTTAAAATTTCAAGAAAACAAGCCGCATTAGAAGGCGTAAAAGATGGCGTGCCAATAGCCCTTGGATATTTTGCAGTATCCTTTTCTCTTGGTATTTTTGCAAAGAAGGTCGGGGTGGATGTGATACAGGGCATCATAAATTCTTTTCTCAATCATGCCAGCGCAGGAGAGTATGCTGTTTATTCAATGATTGGGGCAGGAGCTACTTATGTTGAAATGGCGATTATGACCTTGGTTGTAAATGCCAGATACTTGCTTATGTCTACAGCTCTTAGCCAAAGGGTACATCCAGATACGCCTATGATTCACAGAATAGGAATAGGCTTTCATGTTACGGATGAACTGTTTGCCATTTCATTAAATAAACCTGGCTACGTAAATCCGTATTATTGTTATGGTGCATTTATGATATCGGTATTTGGCTGGTGTGCCGGAACCGCAATTGGAATAGTTGCCGGTGGAATCCTTCCACTTCGCATTGTAAGTGCATTTTCCGTTGCCTTATATGGAATGTTTTTAGCCTGCATTATGCCGGCTGCAAGAAATAATCGAGTTGTTGCTATCACCATTATTTGCTGTTTTATTTTAAGCTACCTTGCTACGGTTTTGCCTGGCATTTCTCAGATTTCAGGTGGCACCAGAACCATTATTTTGACTATCGTAATATCTACTGTTGTAGCAATATTATTCCCTTATCCGGAGGAAAGCGATGAGTAATTATTTTTATATATTAGTTGCAGCTCTAGTATCAACTGTGATTCGAGCACTTCCACTTACTGTGTTTAGAAAGCCTATAAAAAATCAATTCGTTAGATCCTTTTTATTTTATGTGCCATATGTGACTCTTGCAGTTATGACATTTCCAGCCATGGTAAATGCAACTCAAAGCAAAATTTCAGGCGTATTAGCTCTTGTGTGCGGAACAGTTGCAGCATGGTTTAATATGAGTTTATTTAAGGTTGCTTGTATTTGCTGCGCTGTTGTATTTATCAGTGAACTTATAATTCTTTGATTTTTTTAAATATAGTTTGCTTGTATAATTATTCTTTGAAAATTGTGTGAAATGAGTATTATTCACCGAAAAGTCAAGTATTATAGATGTATGAGATATAACTCTAATATTTGATACTGAAAGGAGAATAAACTATGTGGACTATTAGTGAAGTAAAGGCTAAAGGGCGTGAAGCTTTTAAAGCAAATTATTGGAAGAGTGTTCTTGTAACATTTATTCTTTCAATGGTAACTGGGGTTGCTTATTCTGCATCTTCCGCAGGAAATACTTCGGGAACAGAGACTAGTACACTTGATCTTACTACCTCAGAACAGCTTGCAGTTTTAGGTATTTTAGGTGGAATCATTGGAATAGGACTTATCATTGGACTTCTTATTAGAATTTTTATTAAGAATCCATTAGAGGTTGGATGCTACAATTTCTTCAAGAAAAATGTACTTAATCCACCAGCTGATTTAGGTGCTGTAAAAGAAGGTTTTTCTGATTTCGGTCACATCTTCTGTACATTATTTTTAAGAGATTTATTTAATCTTTTATGGACCTGCCTGTTTATTATTCCAGGTATCGTAAAAGCGTATTCATATCGCATGGTTCCATATATTATCAAGGATAATCCAGAACTTTCAGCTACAGAAGTAATTACTCGTTCAAGAGAGATGATGAACGGAAATAAGTGGAAGGCATTCCTGCTTGATTTATCATTTATTGGATGGATACTTCTTAGTATCATTACCCTTGGTATTGCAGCATTTTTCTGGGTAGGACCATATATGAATTCTACAGATGCAGCTCTTTACCTTGAACTTAAAGATAAGCAGTAAAATTTAATTTTGAAATACGTAAATACGGTTGTCTTATGATTAGGCAGCCGTATTTTTTTATGCAAAAAATCTGTGAAGAAACTGTGTAGAAATTCTAAGATTAAAAATAGAATTTTATATTCTTTTTGCATCTGTCAAAGTCTAGAATTTAATTAGTTTAAAGAACGGCAAATGAGTTGCCACAAATCATTTTTAGGAGGAGAAGGAAATGAAAAAAAGAGTTCTAAGTTTAATGCTCACAGCAATCATGGCCATGGGGTTGGCTGTTGGTTGCGGACCTGCAGACACAGGTGCACCTGCTGATACAGCGGCAGATACTTCAGCAGAAACATCTGATGATGGGGGAGCAGACAAGGCTGCTTCAACTGGCAAAAAGGTTGCAGTTGCAATGCCTACACAGTCTTCAGAAAGATGGATTAATGATGGTAGTAACATGAAGCAGAAGCTTGAAGCTTTAGGCTACGAGGTTGATCTTCAGTATGCAGAGGATGATGTACAGGCTCAGGTATCTCAGATTGAGAACATGATTGCAGCTGGCGCAGATTGCCTCGTTATCGCAGCTGTTGATTCATCAGCTCTTGTAAATGTAGAAGCACAGGCAAAGGAAGCTGGTATTCCAATCATTGCTTACGACCGTCTTCTTATGGATACAGATGCTGTAAGCTACTACGCAACATTTGATAACAAGGGTGTTGGTACAGCAATCGGTAAATACATCGAAGAAAGCAAGGATCTTGCAAATACTTCTGAAACCTATACAATCGAGTTTTTCATGGGCTCTCCAGACGACAATAACGCTGTAATGCTTTACAACGGTCTTATGGAAGTACTTCAGCCATATCTTGATGATGGCACACTTGTATGTAAATCAGGCAGAACATCCTTTGAAGATACATGTATCTTAAGATGGTCTCAGGAAACAGCACAGCAGAACTGTGAGAATTACCTTACAGGCTTCTATGCAAATGACAAGCTAGACATCTGTGCAACAGCTTTTGATGGTTTTGCATATGGATGTAAAGCAGCTCTTGAAGGCGCTGGCTACAAGGTTGGCGAGGATTGGCCACTTATCACAGGTCAGGATGCTGAGCTTATGGCTACAAAGAACATCATCGCAGGTTCTCAGACAATGTCTATCTACAAGGATACACGTCTACTTGCAGACAAGTGCGTAACAATGGTTCAGGCAGTTCTTGAGGGTTCAGAGCCTGAAATTAATGATAAGGAGCAGTATGACAACGGAAAACTTGTTGTTCCTTCATACCTTTGCACTCCAGTTGCAGTAGACAAGGATAACTACAAGAAGATTATTGTTGATGGTGGCTACTACACAGAGGAGCAGTTAGCTGAATAAGATTTTGTACACCTCATCCGTCGACAAAATCGGAGGATGAGGTGTTTTATAAAGGAGAAGATAATATGTCAGATTACATCTTGGAAATGAAACATATCATAAAAGAGTTCTCAGGTGTCAGGGCACTCGATGATGTAAATCTGCAGGTAAAAAAGGGAGAAATCCATGCTCTTTGTGGAGAGAATGGAGCTGGTAAGTCTACACTGATGAATGTCCTTTCAGGAGTTTATCCATACGGAACCTATGAAGGAGATGTTGTATACCATGGGGAGGTATGCAAATTCCATAACCTTAGAGATTCCGAGGCCAAGGGCATAGTTATTATTCATCAGGAGCTTGCATTAAGTCCCCTTCTTTCAATTGCAGAAAATGTATTTTTGGGAAATGAACAGCTTTCCATGAAGGGCGTTATTGACTGGACAAAGACCAGACAGCGTGCACAGGAAATGCTTTCCAGAGTTGGTCTTGAAAATGAAAATGTAAATGCTCCAGTAAACTCATTAGGTGTTGGAAAACAGCAGCTTATTGAAATTGCAAAGGCAATGGCAAAAAAGGTAGAATTACTTATTTTGGACGAGCCTACCGCCGCCTTAAATGATGAGGAGTCTAAAAAGCTTCTTGATATTATGCTGGAGCTCAAAAAGCAGGGAATTACCTGTATCATTATTTCTCATAAGTTAAATGAGATTAGCTACGTTGCAGATGCAGTTACTGTTATCCGTGATGGTCAAACAATAGAGACTCTTGTAAAGGGAGTTGATGATTTCTCTGAGGATAGGGTTATTAAGGCTATGGTGGGGCGTGAGCTTACTAATCGATATCCTGTGAGAGAGGGTGTTACAATAGGCGACACTATTTTTGAAGTTAAAAATTGGAATGTATATCATCCAGATGATCCTGAACGTCAGGTTCTTAAAAATATTAACATCGAAGTTAAAGCAGGAGAGGTAGTTGGTCTGGCAGGACTTATGGGCGCTGGTCGTACAGAATTTGCCATGAGTGTGTTTGGACACAGCTACGGACAGAAAATCTCTGGTACAGTAAAGATTAACGGAAAAGAGGTTAACCTTCACACAGTAAAGGATGCTATTAATAATAAGCTTGCTTATGTAACCGAGGATAGAAAGACAAATGGACTTATTTTAATTGGTGATATCAAAGAAAATATGGCTCTTGCAGCTCGTCCAAAGTTTTTCTCAAAGCGAGGTGTCATAAATGGCAACGAGGAGATTTTAGCTGCTGAAGAATATAAAAAGAAAATTAACGTAAAAGCGAATTCCATCAATCAGGTGGTAGGCTCTCTTTCAGGCGGTAATCAGCAAAAGGTAGTGTTGGCAAAATGGATGCTTACTCAACCTGATGTTTTGATACTTGACGAGCCTACACGCGGCATTGATGTAGGTGCCAAATACGAAATATATTGCGTCATTAATGATTTGGCAAGAGCGGGGAAGGCGGTAATTGTAATTTCATCTGAAATGCCTGAAATTATTGGTACCTGCGACAGAATTTATGTCATTAATGAGGGAGAGATTGCGGGTGAGCTTTCCAAAGAAGAGGTTTCTCAGGAAAGAATTATGCAGTGCGTAATGGCTCACAACAGAAAGGATGATGGAAATGGAAAATAAGAGAGCTAATTTAGACATGAAGCAATATGGCATGTTCATTGCCCTTATTGTTATATATTTGATTTTTGCCCTCCTTACCGGAGGAAAGAACCTTACACCAATGAACATTAACAACCTGGTTATGCAAAATGGCTATGTTGTAATTCTCGCAATCGGTATGCTGCTTTGCGTACTTACAGGAAACGTTGACCTTGGTGTTGGATCTGTAGTTGCTCTTTGTGGTGCCACAGCCGGTATCATGATGATGGACTATAAAATGAATATGTGGGTTGCAATCCTTTGCGCGCTTGCGATTGGTCTATTAGTAGGTATGTTTGCGGGCTTCTTTATAGCTTACCTGAGCATCCCACCATTTGTTGTTACACTCGCTACAATGCTTATGGGCCGCGGTCTTACCTATACACTGCTTCAGGCTCAGACCAAAGGCCCACTTCCTACTAATTACAACTTTATCGGTGCAGGCTTCCTTCCAACCTACAAGATTTTCTTTGGTGATGGAATCCTCGATTTAGTATCAATAGCTATTGCCCTTATTGCATCAGTAGCACTTGTATGGACAGAGATTAAGGGCATTAATACAAAAAAGAAATATAATTTTGTTTTAGCACCAACCTGGCAGACAGTAGTAAAGCTTGTAATTGAGCTTTTCATCATTTGGTTCTTCTTCTACAAGCTTGCTCGTTACAATGGTCTTCCTTTTGTACTTTTAATCATGGTAGTACTCATTGGAATATATGCTTTTGTTACTACAAAAACAGTAGCTGGTCGTCAGATATATGCACTTGGTGGCAACAGAAAAGCAGCCAACCTTTCAGGTATTGATACAAACAAAGTATTCTTCTGGGTATACACAAACATGGGTGTACTTGCAGCCATAGCAGGTATAGTTCTTTCAGCAAGAAACGGTTCTTCAACACCTAAGGCTGGTGATGGTTTCGAAATGGATGCCATTGCGTCTTGCTACATCGGTGGTGCAGCCGTAGCCGGTGGTTCAGGAACAATCCTTGGAGCAGTAGTAGGCGCCTTTGTAATGGGTGTCCTCAACAATGGTATGTCACTCTTTGGATGGTCTACAGATATCCAAAAAATAGTAAAAGGTGCTGTACTTCTTGGTGCTGTAACAGTAGATGTGCTCTCGAAACGCAAGAAGAATTGAGGTCCCATGCCTTCCCCTTGAGGGGAAGGTGCCCGAAGGGCGGATGAGGTGTGTATCTAAAGTATTTATATATACTTCGCATTATATTTAGGATGCCGAAAGGCATCCTTATTTGTTATAATAATCCTACGAGGGGTCGTATTAGGGAGAGGTTTATATGTATAATGTTATGTTAGTAGATGACGAGGAGGAAGTCCGCATCGCCATCGAAAAGAAAATCAATTGGTCGGAGCTTGATTTTAATGTAGTGGGGTCTGCAGGAAATGGCTTTGATGCTTTAGAGATGGCTTTGAAGAGCCATCCAGATGTGGTGCTTACAGACATCAATATGCCATTTATGAATGGTCTGCAGTTCTCAAAGCAACTAAAAGCCGAGCTTCCAGACACAAAATTTGTTATTCTATCAGGCTATGACGAGTTCGAATATGCAAAAGAAGCAATCGAACTGTCTGTGGAGGAGTACATCCTTAAGCCTGTCAATTCTGATGAGCTATATCAGCTTTTTTCACGTTTAAAAGTGCGCCTTGATGATGAATCAGAAAAGAGACGCAACCTTGAAAATTTACAACGCTATTATCAGGAGAGTATTAAGTTTTTTAATGATCAGACTTCTGATTCAAATGCCTATGACCTTGTTGAAAAGGCAAGGGATTATATTTTAGAGCATTTCAATGAGGGCGATTTGTCCGTGGATAGGATTTGTTCTATTTTAAATGTCACTCCCAATTATTTTTCTACCCTGTTCAGGAAAAAAACAGGAGATACCTTTATTGCTTATCTTACAAATCTTCGTATGGAAAAGGCAAAGTGGCTTCTTGAAAACACCGATGAAAAGGCCTACATGATAGCAGGAATGGTAGGCTATGATGAGCCTAATTATTTTAGCTATGTTTTTAAAAAGGCCTACGGGATTTCTCCGTCTAAATATAGGCAACAGAGGGGTAATTGATGATAACTTTTGATTTAAAAAATCAATTTAAAAAAGTTCGTCATGCCTCTAAAAGAAGAAGTATTCAGCTGATTATTTCTCTGTCCTTTACCATTGTTGCTGTCATAAGTATGGTTTTTGTTACTCTTGCGATTTATACCAGCTATATTAACACTGCCAGACAAACTACAATCGAAAACAATAAGCAGGTTATAGACCAAATGAGCTGGACCGTCAATTCGTATTTACGTAATATGATGGGCATCTCAAACAGTATGTATTACAGTGTCATCAAAAATCTTGATTTGACAAGTGACACCATGAACAAGGAGATGGACCTTTTATACGAGGCCAATAAAGACGACTTAATAAGCATCGCCTGTATTTCACAGGACGGGGCTCTTATTTCTGCAGCTCCTATTGCCACGAGAAAAACAGGAGTGGATTTTACAGAACAGGACTGGTTTTTAAGTACAGAGGAAAAAATCGAAAATTTTCATTTCTCAAAACCACATGTTCAAAACATGTTTGAAAGCAGTAATTACAGATACTATTGGGTTGTTTCTTTGACCAGAAGTGTTGACCTTAATTACATGGGCTACACAAGGCGAGGAATTCTTTTGGTAGATATGAATTATTCAGCAATCGAGCAAATGTTTTCCCGCGTCAATGAAAGAGGAGCAGGCTATGTGTATCTTATAGATTCCGATGGAGATATTATTTACCACCCAAAGCAAAAGGCTATTTCAGGAGGCTTGCTTCAGGAAAATAACATGGAGGCTGTTTCCTATGATGATGGAAGTCATATGGAAAAATTCCTGGGAGAAAAGAGAGCTGTTGTTGTAAAAACTATCGGTTATACTGGTTGGAAAATAGTATCTGTTATGCCTGTGTCAGAGCTTTCAGCACCATTTAATCAGTTTAGAGCTTTTATGATTATTATTGTTACAGTCAGTATTTTCCTTATTGTATTTGGAAATATAATTATCTCTAAGATTGTTACTGAACCAATTAGACGTCTTGAAAATTCTCTGAAAAGCATCGAGGATGGAAGCCTTGAAGCAGATGAGGTGTACATTGGTGGCTCCCATGAAATCAGACACTTGGGCCGTACCATCAGATCATTAGTACTTCAGATGCGTGATTTGATGGATGAGAGAGTTAGAGAGCAAAAGGAAAAACGTAAATCCGAATTGAATGCTCTGCAGGCGCAGATCAATCCTCATTTTTTGTACAATACCTTGGATTCTGTAATATGGATGATAGAAGCTGAAAAATATCAGGATGCCATTTCCATGATAACAAGCCTCGCTTCACTTTTTAGAATCAGTCTTAGCAAGGGAAATAATATAATCACAATAAAGGATGAGATTACTCATGCCAGAAATTATCTTGCCATACAGAAGGTCAGGTACAAAAACAAATTCGAGGCAAATATAGATATTGACCCTGCAATCGAGGATTGTGTCACTATCAAGCTGATTATTCAGCCTCTTATAGAAAATGCTATCTATCATGCTGTTGGTGATTTGGATGATGAGGGAATCATCGATATAAAAGGCTACGAGAAAGATGAAGATATCTATATAGAGGTTAGAGATAACGGCATGGGAATTCCTCCAGAGACTCTTGCAAATCTTCTTGTGGAAAAGACTAAATCAGGGGGCAAGGGAAGCGGCATTGGACTTTGGAATATCAATCAGCGCATAAATCTATATTTCAAAAATGACTACGGCCTGACCCTTGAAAGTGAGCTTGATGAAGGCACAGTGGCTACCATTCATTTGCCTAAAATGACCATGGACGAATACATGGGAGGTGATGGCAATGAAAAATAAAAAATTAATTAGACTTTTTGTAATATCAGTATTGTTGCTACTTCTTTTTGATTCAATCATCAATTTTAGATATGGCGTCAAAAGAAAAGACCTGGTAAAAATAGTTTTTCTTGTAGATGGGGACAATCCCAATGACTACGAGAATATGAAAGCGGGAGCAATAAGCGCAGGAGAGGATAAGAACTGCCTTATTGATTTTGTAAATATTTCAAAAGAGGAAGCGACAGAGGCTGATGTTTATTTTGTGGTAGCCAATCATAATTTAAGATATTACGATGGGACCGATATGGTTGATGATTTTTCATTGGCTGAGGATTTTAGTAATTATGTATTGGCAAATAGTGATTGTGACAGTATTTTGCTGGTTTCATCAGGAGATAATAAGGAATACGTAAATGCGATAGAAGGCTTTAAAACATCAATCATAGAATCAGGAAGAAAAGTTGAATATCGTCCTCTTTCAAAGGATGTAAAAAAGCTAAAGCAAAGTATGTACAATTTAGAGCAGTCCGGTCTTTTTGATACCGTAATAGCTCTTGACCGTCCTTCGCTTTCTGCGGCAGTTGAGGCAAATACCAGAATCAACCCATTTGTTAAAATATACGGAGTAGACAATAGCAGCGAAGCTGTATACTACCTGGATAATGGTTCTGTGGAGGCTTTAGCCTATAAAGATGAATACTCTATGGGATACACTGCTGTAAGACATGCCCTTAAAGATTACAGCTTAGATAAAATAGCAAAGGAAAAATCATTTTATTATATTGCTGACAGAGATGTGTTGTATTCTGATGATATGGAAATGGTTCTTTTTCCATTTGTAAAATAGGAGAAGTATGAAAAGGTGTATAATTTTGGCCTGCATAGTTTTTATAGCATTGAGCGTGCTAGCTGGATGCAGTGTTCAAAAAGGTGATGAGGAACAAAAAAAGACAGTTCGCATAGGCGTTACTATGTACAGTGAGTTTGATCCTTTCACAGAGGACATAAGGAAAAACATAGAAGAATATTTGCAGGCTTATGGAAAAGTTTTAAGCTGTGATGTGGATTGCACAGTGGTTTATTCCAATTCAAATCAGCTGGTACAAAACGACCAGGTGGAGGATTTTATAGATAAAGATTATGACGTGGTATGTGTGAATCTTGTGGATAGGACGGACCCATCCGTAATCATAGAAAAAGCAAAATCTGCAGATGTTCCAATTATATTTTTCAACAGAGAGCTGGTAGAGGATGATTTAAAACGCTTTGGTAAGCTTTATTATGTAGGAGCTAAACCAGAGGAAAGCGGTAGGCTTCAGGGAGAAATCGTGCTTGATGCTTTAAATGAAAGATTTGAGGAAATAGATGTAAGCGGTGATGGTGTCATTCAATATGTTTTGTTGGAAGGTGAGGCTGGTCATCAGGATGCCATACTAAGGAGTCGAGTTTCCGTAGATACAATTCAGGCTGGAGATATTCGCCTGGAGAGACTTGGAGATGAAATTGCAAACTGGGACAGAAGACAGGCTCAAACAAAAATCACTTCCCTTTTGCAGGGGTACCCCCGTCAAATTGAACTTGTATTAGCAAATGATGACAATATGGCACTTGGTGCCCTAGACGCTCTTATTGATTTTGGCGTGCAAAAGCTGCCCCTTATAGTAGGAGTCAATGGTCAGGAAGAAGTAATAGAGGATATTTCAGAAGGTCTCATAGAAGGCACAGTACTTAATAATTCAAAAGAAAAAGGAAAAATAATAGCTCACATGGCTGTAAGTCTTGCCTTAGAAGACAAAATCCCCGACAATATCCAGTTAGAAGAAGGAAAATACTACTACGTCCCATATAAAAAAATAGAAAAGTAAACTAAGCCTTCCCCTTGAGGGGAAGGTGGCCGCAGGCCGGATGAGGTGTCGTAGGTAGTGGTACTCCAACAACCTTAATCCTACAATATCATTTTAATATTGCCACCACCGCCCCCAAAGGTTTATAATCTTTAAAGTCTATTATTCTGTCTAGATTTATTTTGGAGGATAACACATTGCTAGATAAAATGGAAAAAAAGTTTGGCAAACATGCCATTAGCAATCTAATAGTTTATCTGTTAGCTGGCTACGTTTTAGGCTATTTGCTTCAATTTGGAGAAAGATACACAGGTGTACCTTATCTTAGTTATTTGACCCTTGAGCCTTTTCATATTTTACATGGTCAAATCTGGAGACTTGTTACATGGGTGATTATTCCACCACAAACCAGTTTTTTCTGGGCTTTGATAATGTTCTTTTTATATTATCAGCTTGGTTCATCACTGGAAAATACCTGGGGTACCTTCAGATTTAACGTATACATATTTGGAGGTCTGTTATTTACAATTATAGGTGCATTTATTACCTATGGTCTTTACTTTTTAATTAATAAAACGGCGCCAATAGGAATAGGAAGCTTTATTAGTACCTACTACATAAATCTGTCTATTTTCCTTGCGTTTTCTACCTGTTTCCCTGATATGCAGGTGCTTTTATATTTCATTATCCCTATCAAGATGAAATGGATGTCCATTTTCTATCTTGTCATCATTGGTTTTGAAATCATTCAGCACTTTATTTCAGGACAATGGTATATTGCTGTGCCTATCATGGCGTCCTTGCTCAATTTTTTGATTTTCTTTTTGATGACTAGAAACCTAAACCGTTACAATCCAAAGGAAATCCACAGAAGAAATGAGTTCAGACGACAGGCTGCGCCACCACGTACACAGTATCGTGATGGTACACCTATCGCCAGACATAAATGTGCAGTCTGCGGACGCACCGAGATTTCTAATCCAGAATTAGAATTCAGATTCTGTAGTAAATGTAATGGCAACTACGAATACTGTAGCGAGCATTTATTTACACATACACATGTACATTAACCTATACTTGTAAGGTTAGCTTTGTCTCTACAGTGGCTGTCACAAGCTAACCTAAGAGGATAATGGTTTTATATAAAATTGAGAGGAAATAAGTTTTAAATGAGTGAAGAAGTAGTAAGCAAAAATTTTATCGAATTAGAAATCGATAAGGACTTAAAGGAAGGCGTTTATGACCATGTTTGTACACGTTTTCCACCTGAGCCTAACGGATATTTACATATTGGACATGCTAAGTCAATCATCCTTAATTATGGCCTCGCTAAAAAATACAATGGTGAGTTCCATATGAGATTTGATGATACAAATCCTACAAAGGAAAGAGTAGAATTTGTTGACTCAATCAAGGCTGACATTCAATGGCTTGGTGCTGACTGGGGCGAGCATCTTTATTTTGCATCAAACTATTTTGATAAAATGTACGATGTAGCTGTTGACCTTATCAAAAAGGGCTTGGCGTATGTATCAGACCTTTCAGCAGAGGAAATGAGAGAGTATCGAGGCGATTTTGAGCATCCAGGAAAGGATGATCCAAACAGAAACAGAAGCGTTGAAGAAAACCTTCAGATGTTCGAGGACATGAAGAATGGCAAATACGAGGATGGTTCACACACACTTCGTGCTAAAATCGATATGGCTTCACCTAACATCAACATGCGTGATCCAATCCTTTATCGTGTAGCACACATGACTCACCACAACACAGGAGATAAGTGGTGCATTTATCCAATGTACGATTTTGCTCATCCGCTTGAGGATGCATTTGAGAATGTAACACATTCTATCTGTACACTTGAGTTTGAAGATCACAGACCTCTTTATGACTGGGTAGTTAAGTCGGCAGGGTTTGCTAACCCACCTCGTCAGATTGAGTTCGCTAAGATGTATCTTACAAATGTTGTTACAGGTAAGAGATATATTAAAAAGCTTGTTGAAGATGGAATAGTAGACGGATGGGATGATCCACGTCTTGTGTCTATTGCAGCTCTTCGTCGTCGTGGTTTTACACCAGAGTCTTTATGGAAGTTTGTTGAGCTTTCTGGTATTTCAAAGGCTAATTCCTCATCGGATTATGCTATGCTTGAGTATTGCATACGTGAGGATTTAAAGACAAAGCGTAGCCGTGTAATGGCTGTCCTTGATCCAGTAAAGCTTGTTATCGACAATTACGAAGGTGATGATGTAGAATGGCTTGATGCTCCAAATAACCTTGAGAATCCTGAGCTTGGAAGCCGTCAGGTACCATTTGGTAAGGAGCTTTATATCGATAGAGAGGATTTCATGATTGAGCCTCCTAAGAAATACTTCAGATTATATCCAGGAAATGAAGTGCGCTTAATGAATGCATACTTTGTAACATGTACTTCATATGAAACAGATGAAAATGGAAATGTTACCTGTATCCACTGTACATATGACCCTGCTACAAAGGGTGGTGATGCTCCAGATGGACGTAAAGTAAAGGGTACAATCCATTGGGTTGCTGCAAAGACTGCTCTTCCTGCAGAGGTACGTCTCTATGAAAATATTGTAGACGAAGAAAAAGGAGTGTATAATGAAGATGGTAGTTTGAATGTAAATCCAAACTCGCTGACTGTTCTTAAAAATTGTCTCGTGGAGCCATCTTTAAAAGAGGCCAAGGCCTATGATAGCTTCCAGTTTGTGAGACAGGGATTTTTCTGTGTTGATGCTAAGGATTCTAGGGAGGATGCTTTAGTATTTAATAGAATTGTATCTTTAAAGAGTTCGTTTAAGTTACCTAGCACTACTAACTAGCACAAAAAAGGATGGGTTATGAATTTACTTTCTGGAATGGAGAAATTTGGTTTCTCAATGGATGGGGAACTGAATATTTTGGCTGAAGAAAAGCCAAAGAAAAATGAGGAAGCTGATAAAAAGACTGTAGCGCCTGTAGTGAAGCAAGAAAAGGATTTCGTTTTAGATAAAAAGGTTCGTTGTCCTATTTGCGACAAGGATTTTCCTATCAAAGCGGTTCTTGCTACAAAACTTAAAAGACTTGAACCTGATTTTGATTTAAGACCGAATTATGAGCATGTAGACAAAATTAAATATGATTTTAATTCTTGTCCTAGATGTGGCTACTCTGCGCTTGATACTACATTTTCAAAGATAGATACAGCTCGTGCGAAACTTATTCGTACAGAGTTTTGTCCTAGCTTTAAGCCGCAGCCTAATGAGGTCCTTCCAGAGACTTATTCATATGAGTATTCTATAGAAAAATTTAAGTTGGCCCTCATTTGTACCATGAAAAAGAGAGCAAAGATGTCAGAAAAGGCGTATGTTTGCTTAAAAATAGCCTGGCTACGTCGTGCTCAGCTCAAAGAGCTTGAGGGGAATAAAGATGCTGATCCTCAAGTTATTGATATGGTAAAAAAGGAAGCCGAAGGTTTTTATGCACAGGCCTATGAAGGTTTTATGAAAGCTATATCTCAGGAGACACCACCTTATTGTGGCATGGCCTCAGAGGCAGTAGAGTATATGCTGGCTAATATGTCTGTGTATTTCAAGAAATACGATGCAGCCATGAAGCTTATAGCACGCTTGATTCAATCTCCAAGTACATCTAGAAAGCTTAAAGATAAATGTGTCGACCTAAAGGATGATATAATTGCAAAGGCTGCCGCAGAAAAACAGTAATAACAAAAATAAACCACATATCAAGGGAAACCTTGATATGTGATTTTTCATGTGAGGAAACATATGAATTGGATAAAATACACTATCAATACTAATACACTTTCAGAAGACATAGTTAGTGCAACTCTTATGGAACTTGGTATTGATTCAATTGAAATAGAAAACAATGTTCCTGTATCAGGAGACAAACAGGGCGGTGAATTCGAGGAGCTTCAGCCGGATCTTCCGGAAGATACAGGCGCATCAAAGGTCTCTTTTTATTTATCAGAGGACGATGACCACGAAACTCTTTTGATGCAGGTAAAGGATGCCTTAAATGAACTAAAGGACTTCTCAGACATAGGTGAAGGGACCATCGATACCTCTGTAACAGAGCAGGAGGATTGGATTAACAATTGGAAGCAGTTCTTTAAATCCTTCTATATAGATGACATCCTTATTAAACCTACATGGGAAGAAATATCACCAGAGGATAAGGGCAACATTTTTGTTGAAATCGACCCAGGTGTATCCTTTGGAACAGGCAAACACGAGACTACACAGCTATGCATTCGACAGCTTAAAAAATATCTTAAGGCTGATGATGAAATCCTTGATGTAGGATGTGGATCTGGTATTTTATCTATCATCGCCCACAAGCTTTTAGATGGAAAATGCCATCTTGTTGGCACAGATATTGATGAAGATTGTATTGCTTCTACTTATGAAAATTTTGAAGTAAATCACATTGATAAATCAGCAGGAGATTTTTACGTAGGAAATCTTATAGATGATAAAACTCTTCAAGATAAGGTCGGTTACGAGCGCTATGATGTGGTTGTGGCAAATATCCTAGCTGACATTATAATAGCGATGATGCCAGCTATTCCACCAACCATGAAACCAGGAGCCTATTTTATTTCTTCAGGAATCATTGATTTCAAGGAACAGGAAGTAAAACAGGCTATTGAGTCAGCAGGACTTGAGGTAATAGAAATCAATCACCAGGGCGAGTGGGTAAATATTACTGCCAGAAAGAATTAAGATGCAGCAAGTATTTGTAAATGAAGCACCTATAAATTCACAATTTCATATAACAGGCCAGGATGCACATCATCTGTCAAAGGTAGTTAGACTAAAGGTAGGAGAGAAAATAAGAGTTTCTGTTTCAGATGGAACAAACTACATCTGCGAAGTAAGTGATTTTCAAGACAAAGACTTGATTGCATCTGTAGTTGAACAGGTGCCATCCACCGAACTACCTAACAAAATCTATTTGTTTCAAGCTATCCCAAAGGGCGATAGAATGGAAACTATTATAGAAAAATGTGTGGAGCTTGGAGCCTTTGAAATCATTCCGGTTGAAATGAAAAACTGTATCGTAAAACTGGATGAAAAGAAAAAGAAATCTAAAGTAGAGCGTTATCAGGCCATTGCAAAATCTGCAGCCGAACAATCAAAGCGTTCTATTATCCCACAGATTCATTCTGTTATGACCTTTAAGGAAGCCTTTGAATATGCAAAGTCCTTAGACGTTTTGCTTCTTCCTTATGAGAGTAAAAATGGAATGCAGGATACCTTTGATGCTTTAGCTGGGCTTAAGTCAGGACAAAGCATAGGCGTATTTATCGGGCCAGAGGGAGGCTTTGCCCCTTCAGAAATAGAGATGACAGAGAATGTTATGAAATTCATATCTCTAGGTCACAGAATACTCAGAACTGATACGGCAGCAATATGCTCTCTTAGCATGTTAATGCTTAAATGCGAGGAATTTTAAAATGATATATTTTGACAACTCGGCTACAACTCGTTGTGCCGATGAAGCAGTTGACATAATGAAAAAATGCCTTCAGGAGGATTTTGGTAATCCATCCTCCTTACATAGCATGGGGGCTAAAGGAAAGGATTACCTTAAGGAAAGTAGAGAAACTATTGCAGGGATTTTAAAAGTACAACCTAAAGAAATCTATTTCACATCAGGTGGTACAGAAGGAAACAACCTTGCAATTAAAGGTGGCGCTGCTGCAAAAAAACGCAGAGGTAATCACATAATTACTACTAAAATCGAGCACGCCTCTGTTTTAAATCCGGTAAAAGCACTTGAAAAAGAAGGCTTTGAAGTTACATATCTAGGAACAGATGAATATGGAGTTATAAGTCTTGATGAACTAAAAGCAGCCCTCAGAGAAGATACTATTCTTGTATCCATCATGATGGTAAACAACGAAATAGGTGCCATTCAGCCTATCGAGGAAGCTTCGAAAATTATCAAAGGATTCAATAAAGATATTCTTTTTCATGTTGATTCCATCCAGTCATTTGGAAAAATGAAAATTCTCCCAAAGAAAATGGGAATTGATATGCTTACAGTAAGCGGACACAAAATCCATGGTCCAAAGGGTTCTGGATTTATATATATAAACGAATCCATTTATAATATTATGGTTCCACAGATACTTGGTGGTGGTCATGAGCGTGGTATGCGTTCGGGGACAGAAAATGTTCCTGCAATTGCAGCACTTGGCGTAGCTAGCAAAAAAGCCTACGATACACTTGACGAAAATCGAAACCATATGTATGCTATGAGACATCGTTTAATTGAAGGTGTATCTGCAATCGATGGAGTCAGTGTAAATGGACACTTGGATGAGCAGAATGCACCTCACATAGTCAGTGTTTCCATAAAGGGCAATCGTACTAGAGCACAGGTTATCCTTAATGCTCTTCAGGACAATTATGATATTTTTGTTTCAGCAGGCTCAGCTTGCTCTTCAAATAAGCCTGCCATCAGTGAAACACTTAAATCAATTGGTCTCGAAAAAGATTTACTGGAGCGCACCATCAGATTTAGCTTTTGCCCGGAGAATACTCTCGAGGAAGTAGATACAGCTGTGAAAGCTCTTCAGGAATTAGTTCCTATGATGACACTATAAGGAAAGTAGGTATTATGACATATCAAGCATTTTTAATTAAGTATTCAGAGATTGGTGTAAAGGGAAAAAACAGATTTATGTTCGAAGACGCCCTTGTGCGCCAGATTAAAAGAGCACTTTATTCTGTAGATGGCAATTTTATTGTGAAGAAGCAGAGTGGTCGTGTTTTTATTTCTGTAGAAGGTGACTACGACTATGATGAGGCGGTTGATGCATTACAGCATGTATTTGGTATTAGTGCCATCTGTCCTACAGTAGTAGTTCCAGATGAAGGCTTCGATGCCATGGCTGAAGCTGTCATTAAATATGTGGACGAGGAATTCGCAGATAAAAACTTTAGCTTTAAGGTGATGGGACGACGCGCAAATAAGCAGTATCCAATGACTTCAATGGAAGTAGCTGCAGAAATAGGCGCAAGACTTCTCGATGCATTCCCTGAACTTCATGTAGATATTCACAATCCAGACCGTATCATCACTGTTGAGGTTCGTGAGAATATTGCTATATATTCTACAGAAATCCCAGGCCCACATGGTATGCCTGTAGGCACTGCAGGTAAGGCTATGCTTTTACTTTCAGGTGGTATCGATTCACCAGTTGCTGGTTACATGATTTCAAAGCGTGGCGTAAATCTTTCAGCAACATATTTCCATGCACCACCTTACACTTCAGAGCAGGCAAAGCAAAAGGTTGTAGATTTAGCAAAGCTTGTTGCTAAATATTCTGGTCCTATTGATTTACATATTGTCAATTTTACAGATATTCAGTTATATATTTATCAGCAGTGCGCTCATGAGGAGCTTACTATTATCATGCGTCGTTACATGATGAGAATAGCAGAACACTTTGCAAAGGAAAATGATTGTCTTGCGTTAGTTACTGGAGAGTCTATCGGACAGGTTGCATCACAGACTATGCAGTCCCTTAACTGCACTAATGCTGTTTGTTCACTTCCTGTATATCGTCCGCTTATCGCTTTTGACAAGCAGGATATTGTAGATATCTCTGAGAAAATCGACACTTATGAGACTTCGATTCTTCCTTACGAGGATTGCTGTACCATTTTTGTGGCTAAGCATCCTGTTACAAAGCCAAAGCTTGAAGCCATCGAAAAGCACGAGCATCTGTTAGATGAAAAGATTGATGAGCTTATGAAACAGGCTATTGAGTCAGTAGAGGTTATTAAAGTTAAATAAGTAAAATAAAAGAGCTTTGCTATTATTAGCAAAGCTCCTAATATTTACTACTTAAAGAAAGGATTAAACGATGTAATCCTTTAATGTAGACATCACGTCGTCTGCATCGCCTTCAGCATGTACAGTAAGATCGATAGGCTTAGATAAATCAAGAGAGAAAATACCCATGATAGACTTAGCATCGATTACATAACGTCCACTTACAAGATCAAAATCATAGTCAAACTGGCTAATAGTGTTAACGAAAGATTTAACCTTGTCAATTGAGTTAAGAGAAATTTGAACTGTTTTCATCCTATGTGCCCCTCCTCGTGAATTTATATATATTAAATATATAGAATTATACTAAAACAACGACCCCTAAAAGTCAAACAAAATACCACAGTTTTTAAGAAAAAGAAAGGTTTTATATATATGAAAAAAGCGGCATTACACAACCTTGGTTGTAAGGTAAATGCATACGAAACAGAAGCAATGGAAGAGCTCCTTAAGAAGGATGGTTACACCATTGTTTCCTTTGATGATATTGCAGATGTTTATGTAATAAACACCTGCTCGGTTACGAATATTGCTGACAGAAAATCACGTCAGATGATACATAAATGTAGAAAACTAAATCCTGATGCATGCGTTGTAGCTGCCGGCTGCTATGTACAGAATTTCGGTAAAGATGAGGCAGATGAATTAGGCGCTGATATTATTTTAGGTAATAACAAAAAGAATGAGCTTGTCACCAAAGTTAGGGAGTATTTTGCAAGCCTTGACAAGACGGACGGACCTATTCTTGATTACATAGATATAAACGATGGAAATGTCGCATATGAGAATATGCATATTGAAAAGGATTCAGAGCACACTAGAGCGTTTGTAAAGGTTCAGGATGGCTGTAACCAATTCTGCAGCTACTGCATTATTCCATTTGCAAGAGGTAGAATCAGAAGCCGCGATATAAATGATGTAGTTTCAGAGGTAACAGGTCTCGCAAAAAATGGCTACAAAGAAATGGTTATCACGGGTATTCATTTGAGCTCTTATGGAAGTGGAACAGATTACACATTGGCAGATTTGCTTGAGGCTGTACAAAAAATAGATGGGGTTGAACGAATCAGACTTGGATCCTTAGAACCACAGATTATTACAGAAGATTTTGCGAAAAGAGTTTCTGTACTTGATAAGATGTGTCCACATTTTCATCTTTCCTTACAGTCAGGTTGCGATACTGTATTAAAACGCATGAACAGAAAATACACAATTGAAGAGTATACTAGAGGAGTGGAAATTCTTAGAAAGTATTTTGACAATCCAGCAATCACCACTGACATTATTGTGGGCTTCCCAGGAGAAACAGAAGAGGAATATAAAATCACAGAAGGCTATGTTAGAGAAATAGCCTTCTATGAGCTTCATGTTTTTGCATATTCAAAACGTGCAGGGACCAAGGCGGCAACAATGCCAGGACAAATCACAAATGCAGTTAAAAAGGTGAGAAGTGCAAGCCTTATTGCAACAGGAAATGAAAGTACTATTGCCTACAGAAAAGACCATATCGGCAAAAGTTTAGATGTTCTTTTTGAGGAAAAAGCGCAGATAGATGGCAATGATTACTTCATTGGTTTTTCAAAAGAATATATAAAATGCGCAATTCAATTTAATGATAATCAGGATTTGACAAATTGTATTTGCGAGGTAAAAGCTACAGGTTTAACTGCTGATGGACAGTACTTGATTGTTGAAATTTAGGCATTTGTATATTACAATGTAACTATTCAAAGGCTGTATTATTACAGGTGTTATTGTGATTAGCAATTATTAGAGACGAGAGGTTATTATGGCAGATTTAAGTAATACACAATATTTTAAGGTTCAAAAGGATAATCCTGTAGGTGTAAAGGAAGTCATCGAGCAGGTCTATAGCGCTCTTTCAGAAAAAGGCTATAATCCAGTGAATCAGATTGTGGGATACATTATGTCTGGCGATCCTACTTACATTACCAGTCATCGTAATGCCCGCAGCCTTATTATGAAAGTAGAACGTGATGAGCTCGTAGAGGAGCTTCTTAAGGAGTATATAGCTACTGAGAGCTGGAGTAAATAATGAGCAGGATTCTTGGTCTTGATTATGGTACAAAAACAGTTGGGGTCGCGATAAGTGACCCCTTACTTTTGACTGCACAAGAACTTGAAACTATAGTTCGTAAGCGCCCCAATGCCCTTCGCCACACACTTGTCCGGATTCAAGAAATATGTGACGAATACAAAGTTGAAAAAATAATTCTTGGTTACCCCCGCAACATGGATGACAGCGAGGGCTTTCGTTGTGAGGAAACCTTGGAATTCAAAAAGCTTTTAGAAAAGCGTGTAGATATACCTATAGAGCTATTAGACGAACGTCTTACCACGGTTTATGCTGACGAGATTCTAGAGGAATCTGGCGTAGCAAAAAAGGACCGCAAAAAAGTCATTGACCAGATTGCGGCAGCTATTATTTTACAGGATTATTTAGATAACAGGAGTTAATATGGATAAGATTATTTTTACTGGCGACGACGGTGAAAACATCGAGTTTTTTGTTATTGAAGAGACAGTAGTTTCAGGTAACAAATATCTACTTGTATGTGATAACGAGGATGAGGAAGAGGCTGAGGCTACCATCCTTAAAGAAATTAATGCAGATGGAGAAGAAGCGGTGTACGAGTTCGTTGAGGACGACGTGGAATTTGCTGCTGTAGCAAAATTATTTGACGAATTAGTTGGTGAAGATGCCGACATTGATTATTAAATATGATTTATATATAAATAGGAGGTTTATTTTTGAAAAAGAAAACTGAAAATAAGGCTGAAAGGCTGAAGATTATTCCACTTGGAGGTCTTGAGCAAATCGGCATGAATATTACTGCCTTTGAATATGGAGACAGTATTATTGTTGTGGATTGCGGACTTTCATTTCCTGAGGACGATATGTTGGGCGTGGATCTGGTAATTCCAGATATATCATATCTGAAGGACAATCAGGATAAGCTGAAAGGCTTTTTCATCACCCATGGTCACGAGGACCATATCGGTGCCATTCCTTATGTGTTTAAGGAGCTTAATGTTTGCCCTATTTACTCGACAAAGCTTACAAATGGCCTTATCGAGCATAAGCTTGAGGAACACAAGATGCTTACCAAGGTAAAGCGTAAGGTTGTTAAATATGGCACACACATTAATGCAGGTGAATTCAGAGTGGAGTTTATTCGCACCAATCACAGTATTCAGGATGCGGCTGCTCTTGCTATTTATTCTCCGGCAGGTATCGTTGTTCACACAGGTGACTTTAAGGTTGATTACACACCGGTTTATGGTGATCCAATCGATCTTCAGCGTCTTGGTGAAATCGGAAAGAAGGGCGTACTTGCTCTTATGTGCGACAGTACCAATGCAGAAAGACCGGGCTTTACCGCTTCCGAAAAAACAGTTGGTAAAACCATTGATTCAATTTTTGCAGATAATACAACAAGCCGTATTATCATTGCTACTTTCGCATCAAATGTTGACCGTGTTCAACAGATTATTAATTCTGCAGACAAATACGGACGCAAGGTATGCGTAGAGGGCCGTTCAATGGTAAATACCATCGATACAGCTCAAAAGCTTGGATACTTACACATCCCTGACAATACACTCATTGATATTGAGACGATGAAATCATACCCTGATGAAAAGATTGTACTTGTTACAACAGGTTCGCAGGGTGAGTCAATGGCAGCTCTTTCTAGAATGGCTAGCGGAACTCATAAAAAGGTTCAGATTAAGCCAGGTGATATGATTGTATTTTCATCTCATCCAATTCCAGGAAATGAGAAGGCTGTGTCAAATGTTATCAATGATTTAACAATGCGTGGAGCTCAGATTGTTATGCAGGATGTGCATGTTTCAGGACATGCCTGCGCAGAGGAAATCAAGCTTATCTATTCACTTGTTCGTCCTCAGTTTGCAATACCAGTTCACGGTGAATTCAAGCATCTTACAGCTCAGGCTAAAATCGCTGAATCACTTGGTTGGGATCATGACCACATCAAAATTATTCGTTCAGGTGATGTTTTAGAGCTTGGAGACAATTTCTCCAGAATAGCAGGTCATGTTCACACTGGCGCTATCATGGTTGATGGTATCGGTGTAGGTGATGTTGGTAACATCGTTCTTAGAGATAGACAGAAGCTTGCGGAGGATGGAATCATTATCGTAGTTTTAACACTTGATAGTGCCTCAGGAACAGTTCTTGCAGGACCAGATATTGTATCACGAGGCTTCGTTTACGTTAGAGATTCTGAGGATCTTATGGAAAGTGCAAGAACAGTCCTTAACGATACAATGGATGTTCTTCAGGAAAAGAATATTACTGATTGGAACAAAATCAAGGGCGATATCAGAGATAACCTTTCTGATTTTGTATGGCATGAAACACAGCGCCGACCAATGATTATTCCAATCATCATGGAAGTGTAAAATGATAGTTGATGAGAGATATACCACTTATTTGAATAGTCTTTATCCAGAGCTTAGTCCAGTGCTAAAGGAGATTCAAAAGGAGGCCATAGAGACCTATGTGCCAATAATTCGACCAGAGACCATCAATCTTTTACAGCTTCTTATAAAGATGAACCAGCCTAAAAATATACTTGAGGTTGGCGCTGCTGTTGGATTTTCTGCCAATCTTATGGCGGAGGCAGCGGGTGACGAGGTGAAAATTACTACCATAGAAAATTATCTACCTCGTATTCCTATCGCAAATGCGAATTTTAAAAGAACCGGCAGGGATGGGCAGATTACCCTTTTAGAGGGGGATGCCATGGAAATATTACCTACACTTGAAGGTCCTTTTGATTTTATTTTTATGGATGCAGCCAAAGGCCAATACATTAATTTTTGGCCTGAGGTCAAACGCCTGATAAAGGATGGCGGTGTTATAGTAACTGATAATGTGTTACAGGACGGGGATATTATAGAGTCTAGATTTGCTATAACAAGACGTAATCGAACCATTCACAAAAGAATGCGTGATTACCTATACGAATTGACTCACGATGAAGGTTTTTCTACTACGATTCTTCCATTGGGAGATGGAGTTAGTATCAGCGTGAAAGGAAAGAAATGAGAGAAACAGAATTATTAGTTCCTGCAAGCAGTCTTGAGGTTCTTAAGGTTGCTGTTATCTATGGAGCAGACGCAGTTTATATTGGAGGAGAGGTTTACGGACTTCGTGCGAAGGCAAAGAACTTCTCCAAGGAAGATATGATAGAGGGCATTAAGTTCGCTCACGATCATGGTGTTAAGGTTTATGTTACAGCAAATATTCTTGCCCACAATGGTGATTTAGAGGGCGTCAAAGAATATTTTAAGGAACTTAAGGAAATCAAGCCAGATGCTCTTATTATTGCAGACCCTGCAGTATTTATGCTTGCAAAAGAGATTTGTCCTGAGATAGAGCGTCATGTCAGCACTCAGGCCAACAATACCAACTATGGTACTTACAAGTTCTGGTATGACCTTGGTGCTACCAGAGTTGTTTCAGCAAGAGAACTTTCCCTTGCAGAAATAAAAGAAATCAGAGCGAATATTCCTGATGATTTGGAGATAGAGACTTTCATCCATGGTGCTATGTGTATTTCCTATTCAGGAAGATGCCTGCTTTCAAACTACTTTACAGGCAGAGATGCAAACCATGGCGAATGCACACATCCTTGTCGTTGGAAGTACGCTGTAGTCGAAGAACAGCGTCCAGGCGAATATCTTCCTGTAGAGGAAAACGAGAGAGGAACCTATATCTTCAATTCTAAGGACCTTTGCATGATAGAGCATGTTCCTGATTTACTTGCATCAGGTATCGACAGTTTCAAAATAGAAGGCCGTATGAAGACAGCTTTGTATGTAGCTACTGTAGCACGTACATATCGCAAGGCTATTGATGATTGCATGGAATCAGAGGAAAAGTACCTTGCAAATCTTGACTGGTACAAGGAACAGATTGCGGCATGTACATATCGTCAGTTCACAACAGGCTTCTTCTATGGAAAGCCATCTGAGGAATCTCAGATTTATGATAACAATACCTACAATATCGGATATACGTATTTGGGAATTTGCGGAGCCCCAGATGCAGAAGGCTTTGTAGAAATTGAGCAGAGAAATAAATTTTCAGTAGGGGAAACTATTGAAATTATGAAGCCAAACGGAGATAATGTAGAGGTAGAAGTCTTAGGAATCAAGGATGAAGATGGAAACTCTATGGAGAGCTGTCCACATCCAAAGCAAAAGTTATTTATCAAGCTTGCAGTTACACCAGACGAGTTTGATCTCTTAAGACGTAAAGAGGCATAGGTTTTATACAAGGAGAATACAATGGCAGAAAAATATGTTGCTTATGTTGGTACCTACACACATGAAACTAGCGTGGGTATTTATGTTTATGATGTTAATCCTGATACAGGAGTTCTTACAGAGCAGAGCGTTGCTCCAATCAACAATCCATCAGATATTATCAATTCAAAGGACAACAGATTCCTTTATTCAATTGCTGATGAAGGTGTTGCATCCTTCAAGATTCTTGAAAATGGTGACCTTGAAAAGATGAATCAGGAATGGATAGGTGGCATGCGTGGTTGCAATCTCTGTGTTGATTCAAAGAATAGATATTTATTTGTTGCTGGCTATCATGATGGAAGAGTTTCAATGATGAGACTCAACGAAGATGGAACTATTGGCGGTATTGCTGATGGTATTTTCCATCAGGGTATTGGTAAGTCTGTTGCAGATAGACCTTTATACCCACACTGTACATGTGTTGAACTTACTCCAGATGAGCGTTATCTTTGCGCTGTTGAGAATGGTCTTCACCAGATAAAGATTTATGAGATAGATTATTCGGCAGGTAAGCTTCGCCTTGCTGATATCATCAGATGTCCTATGGGCTCAGCTCCACTTAAGATGAAGTTCTCTCCAGACGGAAAATATGCATACGTTATCACAGAAATGTCTAACGAAATCCTTGTATATGATTATCATATTATTGGTGACCGTCCTGATTTTGAAAACATTCAGTCTGTATCACTTCTTGTAGGTGTTGATGAGGAAATCTCTACAGGAACAAATGTTAAATTTGGCGAGGACATGGAATTCCTGTATGCCAGCGTAGATGGACTTAATGCTGTCTGCATGTACAAGAGAAATGTAAAGACAGGTAAAATCGAGTATTTTTCACACAGCTTTATTAGTGGAGATTATCCAAAGAGCTTTGCTATTTTACCAAAGGATAAATATTTTGTATCTCTTAATCACGACACAAACGAGATCAGAAGCTTTACAATTGATAAAACTGCTGGACACTCACTCATGCAGAATAAACCAATCAAGATTGCAAAGCCAAACAGCATTGTGGTAGTAAAGGTTAAATAGATTTTTAAGGGGGCTGTTTAACACAGTCCCTTTCGTTTTATTAAGGCTAAATGTTTTGTGCTAGAAGGAGGATAAGATGGCAGGTTCAACTTTTGGAAATCATATTTCTGTTACTACATGGGGAGAATCCCATGGTGAGGCTTTAGGTGTTGTGATTGATGGATTCCCGGCAGGGCTTAAGCTTTGCGCTGAGGATATTCAGCTTTATCTTAATAGACGAAAACCAGGACAATCAAAATTTACCACAGCAAGAGCAGAGGGTGATGAAGTTGAAATTCTGTCAGGCGTGTTTGAAGGTCATACTACGGGCACTCCTATTTCTCTTATGGTAAGAAACAAGGACCAGCACTCCAAGGATTATGGAAGTATTGCTACGGCATTTAGACCAGGTCATGCTGACTATGGTTTCTACGAAAAATATGGTCGCAGAGATTATAGAGGCGGTGGTCGTTCTTCTGGACGCGAGACTATAGGAAGGGTCGCTGCCGGTGCAATCTGTGCAAAGCTTTTAAAAGAGCTGGGTATCGAAGTATTCGCATATACGAAGTCAATTGGGGATGTAAAAATATCTGAATTTGAACTTGGTGAAAGAGATTTAAATCCTCTAGCTATGCCTGATGCTGATGCTGCAGGAAAGGCCGCAGAGTATCTTGAAGCTTGTATGCAAAGCAATGACAGTGCAGGTGGTATCATAGAATGCGTTATTACAGGAGTCCCTGCTGGTGTTGGAGATCCAGTATTTGAAAAGCTTGATGCAAAGCTGGCACAGGCTCTTGTTTCTATAGGCTCAGTCAAGGGTGTTGAGATTGGTGATGGTTTTGCTGTTTCAAAAACCTGTGGAAGCATCAATAATGATTCTTTTGAACTTGATGATGAAGGAAATGTTGTTAAGGCTACAAATCATAGCGGCGGTATTTTAGGCGGCATTTCTGATGGTGATGACATTATTGTAAGAGCTGCTATCAAGCCTACACCATCTATTTCAAGACTTCAGCATACCGTTAATGAGGCTGGAGAAGAGCTCGATATTGAAATCCATGGTCGTCATGACCCGGTTATTGTCCCAAGAGCTGTTGTGGTAGTTGAATGCATGTGTGCTATTGCTGTTTGCGATGCGATGCTTGGCCACATGACAGATCAAGTTGATTATATTAAGGAGTTTTATAAAAATTGAAGTACGAGTTATTAAAAACTGAGGGAAAGGCTAAAAGAGGAAGATTTCACACTGTTCATGGCACCATTGAAACACCGGTTTTCATGAATGTTGGTACAGTTGCAGCTATTAAGGGTGCAGTTTCCACTGATGATTTACGTGAAATCAAATGTCAGGTGGAGCTTTCCAATACATATCATCTTCATGTTAGAACAGGAGACAAGCTTATTAAAGAGCTGGGAGGCTTACATAAGTTTATGGCTTGGGATAGACCAATCCTTACTGATTCTGGCGGATTCCAGGTTTTCTCCCTTGCGGGTATTCGCAAAATTAAAGAAGAAGGTGTAACCTTCAATTCTCATATTGATGGACGAAAGATTTTTATGGGACCAGAGGAATCAATGCAGATTCAGTCAAATCTGGGCTCTACTATTGCAATGGCTTTTGATGAGTGCCCACCAGCCCTTGCAGAACGTAAATACGTAGAGGATTCTGTTGCTAGAACCACTCGCTGGCTCTATCGTTGCAAGGAAGAGATGGATAGACTTAATAGCCTTCCAGATACAATCAACAAGGAGCAGCTTTTATTTGGTATCAATCAGGGGGCGGTTTACAACGATATTCGTATAGAACATGCTAAAAGAATTTCGGAGCTTGACTTACCTGGCTATGCCGTAGGTGGCCTTGCTGTAGGTGAAAGTCATGAGCAGATGTATGATGTTCTTGACCATGTAGTTCCATACCTTCCACAGAACAAACCAACATACCTTATGGGCGTTGGTACACCAGCCAATATTTTAGAGGCTGTTGAACGAGGAGTAGATTTCTTTGACTGCGTATATCCTAGCCGTAATGGCCGTCACGGTCATGTTTACACTAATCATGGCAAGCTTAATCTTTTCAATCAAAAGTTTGAAAAGGATATGAGACCTATAGAGGAGGGATGTGGTTGTCCAACCTGCCGTACCTATTCAAGAGCCTATGTGAGACATTTATTAAAGGCAAAGGAAATGCTTGGTATGCGTCTTTGCGTATTACATAATCTATATTTCTACAATACAATGATGGAAGAAATCAGAAATTCATTAGATGCAGGTGAATTTGCTTCATATAAGGCCAGAAAGCTTGCTACAATGGAAGCAGGAGAGTAATAGTCTTAAAATTTTATTAAATAGTGGTTTTTTCTTGCCTAATATTAATTCTTTAGGTAGAATAAAACACAGTGAGTAGGCGGTAGCCTAAATTTAGGAGGAATAAGTTAATGAACAGTTCAATCAGCTTAATTATTTGGGTAGTAGTACTTTTTGTAATGATGTACTTCCTTATGATTCGCCCACAGCAGAAGGAGCAGCGTGAAAAGACAGCTATGATGTCTTCTCTTGCAATTGGTGATACAGTTCTTACTACTAGCGGTTTTTACGGTGTTATTATTGCTATCCAGGAGGATACAGTTATTGTTGAGTTCGGAAGCAACAAGAACTGCCGTATCCCAATGACAAAAAACGCAATCGCACAGGTAGAAAAGCCTGAAGATGCTGTAAAGACAGAAGAAAAAGCAAAGTAAATTATATGTAAAAAGCTCTCCATGATGTGGAGAGCTTTTTTCTAGTGGCTTTAAAAATTTATCATGTTGTGAATGCCAAATTATTCTTTAATCTTTATGTTTCTTTCTTAAAATAGAAGAGCCCTTATCTAACAAGGCCTTAGTAGAAGCCACTGGATGAGTAAATTTGGCGATATGTCTAAACTGTCCTCGCTGAGTTTCAGTGGCATTTAATATCCATTGTTTGACAGCTTCTGTAGATAGCTGTTCTTTCATTTCCGAAATCTTTTCTGCTGTTAATTCTTTTTTTACAAAGGCTGCTTCCTTGCGACCGTTTACCCTTTCGATTCTAGCAACCTTTGCATCTACTCTGTTGGCTTGCCAGATTTCCACTCGCTCAGCCATTTGCTTGTTAATCTGATCATTGATTCGTTCAAATTCCTTGGCAAAGCTGGTGAGAGCTGAGACTGTAAGGGCAATATCCATTCCCAGTAAAAACATGAAAATCAATGCAAATAATTCGATTAGAACACCTGGGATATAGGAAATCCCTTCAATTACTGGTGGGACGATTATCTGAGTAACAATAATCCCAGCAAACCCAAAACATACGGTAAATACCAGACAAACTCTGCCGTTAATATTTAGTGGGAAATCTGAATAATCCCACCATCTGGCATGGAATTTTTTCTCTAGAGCATATGAAGTGCCATATTCAAGGAAAAATGAACCGATTGAGCAACCTAAGAATATAGTAAGATAGGAGTCACCCCATCCGAAGGGCAAATCAACAAAGAGGATTTGGGCCAATGTGGCACCAACACCATAGAGGGGAATGCATGGACCATATAGAAAGCCTCTGTTTTCCCATGCTTTTTCGTGAATTGTGCAATAGCAAGTCTCATATATCCAGCCTAAGAAGCTATAGATTATGAAATAGACAAAATACCTACATAAAATCATACATCATATCCTCCCACAATTAACCTCTAGTATAAAAGAACTGAGTCGAAATTTAAAGGCTTATTAGTTCATAGTTTTTTACGATTATTGTTGTACTATAAGCATATTTACAGGCGGGTTTTTATAGGTGGTGGTTTTTTATGTTCCATTTGATTAAATGATAATGCAAATCAAAAATAGAAAAAATGTGGATGGAACAATGCTTGCCGGAATGAATTTTGACGCTGGAGTATAAAGTGGTGTTAAAGGCTTGAAAACAAGCGTTTCCTATGCTATACTTCGATTGTTGCGAAAAAACGTGACTTACTTTTAGGAGGAAAATATGCAAGCATTAAAATATGTTCTAATAGTATTATTAATTGTCATTTGTGTGGCACTTACAGTTATCATTCTTTTCCAGGAGGGCAAGCAGAACGGACTCGGTTCTCTTTCAGGACAGCAGTTCGATTCATATTGGAGCCGTAATAAGGGTCGCTCACGTGAGGGCTTATTGGTTAAGCTTACTAGCGTATGCGTTATCCTTTTCTTCATACTTTCAGCTGTTCTCAACATTGGAAGCTTCTAAGATAGCTTTTTAGACGCCACCCTTTATGGGTGGCTTTTCGTATTTATTGGATTAACTTTAGGAGGACTATGAAAGATTTCGATAAACAAAGACATTTCTTAATGGATGTTTTTAAAAGTCCAGCTTACATCCCTATGAAGAAAAAGGAATTAGAAATTCTTCTGGATGTAGAAAAGGATAAAAGAACAGAATTCGGCGAGGTTTTACAGGAGCTTGTTGAAGAGGGACAGATAGAAATAACCAAACGAGGCAAATATCAGATAGCTGAGGACAGATCTAAATTCATCAAAACTAAAGACCATCGCTCGAAAAAGCCAACTAAGGCTGAAACGGCTGCTAAAAAGCAATCATTAAATGAAGTAGCCAAAAGGGCTAATAAGCCCGCTAAAAGGGAAGAGGAGCCTGATATTATAGGCAGGTTTATCTCCCACAAGGACGGCTTTGGATTCATAGAAGTAGAAGGCCAGGAAGAGGATTATTTCGTTAGCAGGGATAACACCGGCTTTGCTATGCAGGATGATATAGTTGGGGCAGTTCTCACTTTTGGCGCCCCTGGCAAACGCCAGGAGGCCAGAGTTGTACGCATTATTACCCATGGCTTTTCTGATGTGGTAGGCACCTTTGAAAGTAGTGGTACCTTTGGTTTTGTCGTTGCAGACAGTCAAAAGATGCTACGTGATGTGTTTGTTCCAGCAGGCAAGGATATGGGGGCTGTCACAGGTCACAAGGTTGTATGTCATATAGATGATTACGGTGATGACAGTCATAAACCAGAAGGCCATATCACTGAAATATTAGGTCATAAAAATGACCCGGGTGTAGATATACTATCTATTGTCAGAGCCTTTGGTATACCTACAGAGTTCCCAGATAAAGTGATTAAGCAGGCCTCTACTGTGGCTAAGCCAGTGTCTGAGGCAGACATGGCTGGCAGACAGGATTTAAGAGATTTATGTGTGGTTACAATAGACGGAGAAGACACCAAGGATATCGACGATGGTGTATCTCTTGTCATAGATGGGGACAACTATGTACTTGGAGTTCACATAGCAGATGTTACCAATTACGTTCAGGAATCATCAGCCCTTGATGTAGAGGCTTTAAAGCGTGGCACAAGTGTATATCTTGCAGATAGAGTAATTCCAATGCTACCACACACATTGTCTAATGGAATGTGCTCTTTAAACGAAGGCGAGGATAGACTTGCTCTTTCATGTATCATGACATTTAATAAAAAGGGTGAGCTTATTGATCATGATATATGTGAATCTGTTATTCACTCAAATCACCGTATGACCTACACCAGCGTTTACGCCATTGTGACAGGCGATGAGGAAGAACGAAATAAATATTCTGATGTAGCTTTTATGATAGATAAAATGTATGAACTCTCGAAAATCCTTCGTGCCAGAAGAAAAAGAAGAGGTTCTATAGATTTTGATTTTCCTGAAACGCATATCATCATTAATGAAGAAGATGGAAAAGTTGTAGGACTTGCACCTTATGAGCGCAATGATGCACATAAAATAATAGAGGATTTCATGCTGGCAGCTAATGAGACAGTAGCAGAGCATTTCTGTTTGATGGAGTCTCCATTTGTATATCGTGTACATGGTGCTCCAGACCCTGAAAAAATGCAGGGGCTTGCCAGATTCCTTGGGGCATGTGGCTATTCCTTCAAGGGCAAGACAGATTCAGTAAAGCCCAAAGAAATCCAAAAGATGTTAGATGCACTATCAGGTCATGAGGATGAAGCGGTTATCACTAAGATGACACTACGTAGTATGCAACAGGCCAAATATGACACAGATTGCAAGGGACATTTTGGTCTTGCGGCCCAGTATTATTGTCATTTTACATCACCTATCCGTCGCTACCCTGATTTACAGATTCATAGAATTATAAAGGATCATATACGCGGCCGAATGAATGAACGAAAATATTCTCACTATGAGTCTATTCTTCCACAGGTTGCACTGGAAACCAGCAAATTAGAGCGTAGGGCAGAAGACTGCGAACGTGAAGTGGATAAGCTTAAGATGGTTCAGTTCATGAAGGAATATATAGGCCAGCAGTTTGAAGGACGCATTTCATCGATCACTGGCTGGGGTATGTACGTCGAGCTTGAAAACACTGTAGAAGGCTTAGTGCATGTATCCACCCTCTACGATGACCACTATGATTTTGTAGAAGAAAATCTTACACTGGTAGGAGAACGCACAGGCCGTACATTCAAACTAGGTCAACCCGTCACCGTAATCCTAGATTCCGTAGACGAACAAGCCCGCACCATAGACTTCATCCTAGAAGAATTCCAGCGTTTTTAAACGAAAGCGTGGGTATGCATTAGGGCTACATTGATACAGCTTATTAAATATATTCAACTAGGAATTTAGATGAGCTTGTAGGTAACAAGGCTTGGGTTTCATAAGCGAAGCATTCTAAGCTGAGCGTTGAGACCCAAGACTTGTTGCCGTAACAAGCGGACTATGTTAAGAAATATATACTTGGAGAAGACATAATGAATAAAGAAGGCAGAAAGTTAATTGCAAATAATAAAAAGGCATACCACGAATATTTCATGGAGGAAGAATACGAAGCAGGCATCGAATTACATGGCACTGAAGTAAAGTCCATGCGCTTAGGCCAATGCTCCATAAAGGAAGCGTTTGTAAGAATTGACAATGGCGAAATGTTTATTTATCAAATGCATGTAAATCCATATGAAAAAGGAAACATTTTCAATAGAGATCCACTTCGTCCAAGAAAGCTTTTGCTTCACAAATCGGAGATAAATCGTCTGCTAAGCAAGATAAAGGAAAGTGGTTATACTATGGTGCCGCTGGAGGTTTATCTTAATAATGGGCTAGTGAAAGTAAAAATCGCCTTGGCGAAAGGTAAAAAACTCTATGATAAGCGTGCTGATATTCAAAAGAAGGATATGAAGCGTGAGGCACAGAGAGATTTCAAGATAAGGAATTTAGGATAATGAATATAGTACTTGCATCAGGTTCACCTAGAAGACGTGAACTTTTGACACAGGCTGGAATAGAATATACAGTTGATCCAGCGGACATTGAGGAAGTAACAACAGAAACACTTCCAGCAAAGGTAGTAGAAGATTTAAGTAGACAAAAAGCACTTGCGGTATGGAAAAAGCATCAGGGAAAGAAGGTTTTAGCCGCTGATACAGTTGTTGCATTTGATGATAAAATACTAGGTAAACCAGCAGATGAAGAGGATGCTTTTAGGATGCTCACAGAGTTATCAGGTAGAATCCATCAGGTATATACAGGCGTAACTATAGTAGATGAAGCTGGAAATATTAATACATTTTCAGAATGCACAGAGGTTACAATGTATGATAACTCTGAAGAATCTATAAGAGCCTACATTGCATCAAAAGAGCCAATGGATAAAGCTGGAGCTTATGGCATTCAGGGCTTGGGAGCAGTATTGGTTGAAAAAATCAATGGAGACTACAATAATGTAGTGGGATTGCCTCTTGCCAGAGTTTATCGAGTGCTTTATAATGAATAAGTCTCTTGGGCTAGTCATGGTTTCGACAGGGGTCATGCAGCGGAAGAAGCGAGTCCCACGGCGATGGGTTAAATGGCCAAACTTAAAATTAAACGCTAACGATAATTTAGCATACGCTGCCTAGTTGCGGCAGTCTGACCTAGGGCACCTACACCTTAGGACCCAGACTTCGACTTTGTAGGAAACGACGCTATCAAAGCTTTGAGATAGTGGGCGTATCATGAAGCTACTAAAGCATGCAGCCTGTTTGTGGGCGTCATGTGGAGGGAATGTAAAACTACAAACTACACTCGTAGAAGGGCCGGGAATTGGCTTTTGGACACGGGTTCGACTCCCGTCTAGTCCACTTTCTAAAAATCTTAAGTAAAAATTTACTTGAGATTTTTTTTTGCAATAAATTATGATAATTTAAGGCTTTTTAGGATTATAATACACAGTTGAATGCCTGTTCGGATTGAATGAGTATAGGCTGAATGTTACAATTTATAACATCTATTTGTGGAGAGGATGCTATGGAAAAAAATTCAAAGAAATTTATGACAAGTGAGGAACGTATAGCTTACAGACGTCATAAAAGACGTATGAGAAGAATTCAGGTCTATTGTGAATTGGCATTAATAGCCCTGGTGGTTATTGTAAGTATTACCCTTGCTGTTACACATATCGGTGGCAATAAAAAAAAGGTAAAGGTAGAGGCTGAAGAAAAGCAGGAGCTTTCAGTAGGTGCAGAAAAGGAATCCGAAAAAGAGAAACAATCTGGCTTAAAGGTTTCTAATGATTCTGTTGATAAAAAAGTTGAAGCTACCGAAAACACTGAAATTGAAGAAGAACCAGTGGCCACTGGAGGGATATATTCTGCTAAGGATACTGATAAGACAGTTGAAATCGGTGGAGATATTGTTAGTCAGTATGGCATTTTAATTAACAATAAAACAAAAGAAATTGTTGCTAGGAGAAATGCCACAGAAAAAATAGTACCAGCATCGATGACAAAGGTTATGACGGTACTCGTAGCTGCAAACAATATTAAGCCTGAACAGCTCGATGAAAAAATCACCATGAGTCATGAGGCTATTGATTATTCTTATGCTGGCGGTGGTTCTACCTCTGGTTTTGTTGAAGATGAAGAGGTTACAGTACGAGATTTATTCTATGGAACTATTTTGCCATCTGGTGGTGATGCGGCAGCGCAACTTGCCATGTATGTGGCTGGTGACATCGATAGCTTTGTGAAGCTTATGAATGACCAGGCTGCATCTCTTGGTATCAGCGGCACCACTCACTTTACAAATCCGGTAGGATTCCATAGCAGTGAGCATTACAGCACACCATATGATATAGCGATTATCATGATGGCAGCTTTAGACAATGAAATTTGCAAAGAGGTCGTAACCACGAAGGTATATAATTCTACTGCAACTAATGTAAATCCAGAGGGAATTACTATTTCAAACTGGTTTTTACGTCGAATAGAAGACAAGGAATTTGGCGGCAATATTGAAGGTGCCAAGACAGGATACGTAGATGAATCTGGAAGCTGCGCAGTCAGCTCCATGGTAACAGAAAGCGGCACAGAATATATTTGCTGTACCGCTAAATCATCTTCATCATGGCGTTGTATATACGACCATGTAGATATTTATAAAAATTACGCTAAATAAAATTCAATATTTTCTCAAAGGAGTCTATGTAAGCTATAGGGGAAAAGCTCTTAAGGTCTTCCATATCTCTAAAACCATAGGTGCATAGCACATAATCCAGACCTGCGTTTTCGCCAGTGGCAGCATCCACATCTGAATCGCCTACATAGAGGACTTTGGATTTATCCGTGACTCCAAGCTTTTTTAGAGCAATTTCAATAGGTTCTGGATCAGGCTTGCGCTTATGTTTCCCATCATCACCTACAACGATTGTGATATGGGGAGCAAAAAAATCGTTAATCAAAGAATCACTGGCCGTCTGCCCTTTATTGGTTACGATGGCCATTTTTACGCCCTTTTCAGCAAGTTCTTCTGTTGTTTCGATTACGCCATCATATGGCTTTGTCTTAATCAAATTATGGCAGTTGTAATATTCTATAAATTCTTTTAAAAACTCTTCAAAATGTTCATAAGCAGCGTCCTCAGGAAGCGCACGCTCAACCAATTTTCTAAGACCATTTCCTACAAATCGGCGAACATCATCTATTGTATGTGGTTCAAATCCGTATTTGATAAGCATGTAGTTGATGCTATCGGCCAAGTCTTCAAGGGTATAAAGTAATGTACCATCTAAATCAAAAAGTATTGTATTGTATTTCATTTTTTCTGTCCTTTCAAAATCGGTTCCAATTATACTCGGTTTTGGGTATAATGTCATTATTAGTTTTAAAAGAGGAAGAATAATGAATTATTATATTAGAGAAGCAGAAATTACTGACGCAAAAGCTATACATGATATTTATGGCTATTATGCGTCTAATACATATATTACTTTTACAGAAATCAATCCTTCAGTAGAAGAATATCAGGAAAATATCGTAAATACGAAGAAGCATTATCCATACATTGTTTTATGTGATGAAAATGATACTGTCCTTGGGATGGCCTATGCGGACCAGATTAGACATCATGATGCATATCGATTTTCAGTTGAGAGTACTATTTATCTTTCCCATGATGCACCAAAGCAGGCAGGGCTTGGCACAATGCTTTATAAAGCCTTAGAGGAAAGATTATCTGCAATAGGATACAAATTCATGTATGGTGTTATCACAGATGATAATGAGGCTAGCATCAGGCTTCATCAATCCCTTGGCTTTAGTGAGGTTGGCCATTTTACAGATATAGGGTACAAATTTAACAATTGGAAAGGAATAGTGTGGTATCGCAAGAAGATAGGTAGTCTTGATGATATGACACTTAATATATAATTATGAAAAAGTTTATTAGATATTTTTTGATATCTATAGTTTCTGTCGTTCTCACACTTATAGTAGTGGCGGGAATCTATGTAGTAGTAGACACTAAAAATAAAATAGAAGAAGTTCAGGTTGAAGACGGTCAGACATATTCCAGCGAGGAAGTGGAGAAGCTCGTAGATGAGGCTAAAGAAGAAGGTCGTGTATCGGTTCTTCAATCTATTAGGGAATCACTTGAAAACGGAAATACGATAATTTCTGTTCTGAAATCATTTTATCCTGATTATATAGTGGTTGCTGCAAATGCCAAATACAACTTTGTTCCAATAAACGAATCATTATCAAAAAATGATTTTAACATCGATAATTTAATAGTAGACTCCGAAAATGGAAGATACAGTTATGTGGAAGATGGTTCCACTGTGTCTAAATTCGGAATAGACGTATCTTCGCACCAGGGGGATATAGATTGGGAAGCTGTAAAGGCTGATGGCGTTGAATTTGCTTTTATAAGAGCTGTATATCGAGGCTATGGCACTGGAAAGCTTGTAGTAGATGAAAAATGCATTGAAAATATAGAGGGCGCTCAGGCTGCTGGAATAGATGTGGGCGTATATGTATTCTCTCAGGCTATCAATCAGGCCGAGGTACTTGAAGAGGCAGGCACTGTTCTTGATATGCTTGATGGATATGAGCTGCAGTTGCCTATCGTTTTTGATGTGGAAAAAGTCTCAGACAGCGAAGCAAGAACTCATGCGTTGACTGTAGAAGAACGTACAAATCTTACCATTGCATTTTTAAATGCAGTTGAAAGTGCCGGCTTCGAACCGATGGTGTACCACAATACAGAAATGGGAGCAATGCTCCTGGATCTTACAAAACTTACTGAGTACAAAAAATGGTTCGCGGGCTACAACAAAGAATTCTACTGGCCATACGAATATAACATTTGGCAATATTCCGAATCCGGACGCGTTAATGGAATTAAGGGCAATGTAGACCTTGATCTGTGGTTACAGTAAAAATATTAAAATGGAATAAAGCATAATAAACCTAAATAAAAACACTTGCGTAGATCTTAGCTTTTTCAATGAGTATAGGCTTGACCGATATTGAAAAAGGTTAGATATACGCAAGTGTTTTTTCATAGCCTTGGTTGCTTTATTCCAAAAGTCTGTGTTGCTTTATTCTGCCATGGTTCTAATCGAGTAACGTTTCAACGAGACGATTGTTGTCCTCTGGATTCATGAAACAAAAGCGAATGTAGTTTTCTCCTAAATATGGGAAGGTAGAGCAGTCGCGAATCATGAGTCCTTTTTTTATGCATCGATCAAAGAGCATCTGGCTTGTGATACCATCTTCAAGGATTTGGAGTAGCATGAAGTTACCCTGTGGTCTATAAGGCTTGAAACGGGATGATTCTTCAAAAATCTTGAAAAGTCGATCACGCTCAGACTTAATTAAATCCTTAGTTTTTTGAATGTACTCGGTATCCTTAAACATGAGATTGCCCGCTACAACTGCGATGGAATTAATGGTCCAAGGGTCTTTTCTTTGATTTACCTTTTGCATTAAATCGCTGTTTGAACAGATGGCATATCCAAGGCGAAGTCCAGGGGCTGCGAAAAATTTTGATGTACCACGTAAAATCGCTATATTTCCATAGGTTCTTGTAAGATTAACTGATGAAATCTTATCGATGCTTTCTGCAAATTCAACGTAGGTCTCATCCACCATTACGAAAATGTCACATTCTTTGCAGGCGTCTAAAATAAGGCGCATGTCTTTATTTTCGATGGCTGTTCCGGTAGGATTATTTGGATTACAGATTACAAGCATATCTATATCTTCTGATAATTTACTGATAAAATGCTTTGGATCAAGGACAAATTCATTTTCTTCCTTGAGAGGATAATAGATAGTTTTGCCACCGCCTAAAGCGATTTCTCGCTCGTATTCAGAATATGTAGGTCCCAAAATCATAGCTTTTTTAGGCTGCAATATCTGGATGAATAGAGAAATAAGTTCAGTTGAGCCATTTCCGACTATAATATTTTCAAGCTCGGTATTACAGTACTTAGCAATGCTATTTCTGAGCTCTACGTAATCTCTGTCAGGATAAGTTGTGATACAATCTATGTGTTTTGCAATTCCATCCCTGAGAAGAGGAGAGATGCCAAGCGGATTAACATTGGCAGAAAAGCTTGTGATGTCTTCCTTTTTGATGCCGTATATTTTCTCTATTTTTTCAAGGTCACTGCCGTGAAAATGGTCTTTATGTTTAATCATTTCAGGTCTCCTTAGATATATTCTTTTTTGCTTTAACATATCATAGCACTAGGGCCTTCATATTTCCATATTTTCATTACCAATAAGTTTGAAAACACTATATGTTGTGCTATACTATAATCAAATATGCTTGGGATAGTATAGGTTTTGGAACGCATAACAGGAAAATGTATTCTATAACATTTTGGCCAAGCGAATGAGGAGAATTGTTTTGAGAAAAAGAATCTATCGCATTTCCGAAGATAAATTCGACGACTTAAAACCAAATATTGAGTTTGAAGCAGAGCAGATTGAAGAAACCTGCTTTATTAATAATACATTTTCTGGAAGTATTTTTTTTAAAAGTACAAACGGCGTTAAAATTCGTGGTGTAGTTTATTGTGACAATCCTTATGTCAAAATAGCTGATCCTTTGTTTGATAGTATAAATGTCCGTATAGATTATTTCGTTGATGACTACAACTTTAAGCCATCTGAGTCTCTAAAAGGGCATTTTATTATCGTTGCAGTGGGTATTGAAAAATACATTCCATTTTCTATTACATATCAAAAGCCTCCACTTACATGTTCTGCAGGAGAAATTCATTCGCTTCAGGAATATGCAGATTTTGCTCAAAGCAGATTTTCAGAGGCAGTTTCTTTATTTTACACAGACAGATTCGCAGATTTTATTTCAGAGCAGGATAGACGTACAAGGCTTCTCTACAGAGGCTTTAAGGCAGCGCCTATAGCTGCGGTAAATGTTGATGAATTTCTTGTTGCCTGTGGTCTGAAAACTAAAATGACTTTTGATTTGCATGAACGTGAAGACAGGTATTTTGAGGTGGCCGAAAACGTTCGTGGAGAAATCGAAATTTGCCGTTCGACCTGGGGATTTATAGATATTTCAGTTTCCTGTGATGCAGATTTCATTACTGTGGAAAAGGAGCATATTACGGGTGATTTTTTCCTTGGCTCCATTTTCAATATGAATTATTACATCCATAAGGATAAGATGCATGCAGGAATCAATCTTGCACGTATTTCATTTGATTATCGTGATATCCATAAGGAAATTACAATCATAGCCAGTGCTGACAAGGAAGGCGTATCTATTGATTCAGATGAATTTTTCCAAAATAGGAAAATTCTAGCAGCCTTCAGATTATATGAGGATTTTAGACTTCGAAGAGTTAGTACAGGCCAATGGTGCACCCAGACGTTGGAAATAATTGATTCGCTTGAAGAAAATCAAAAAAATGAAAATTTCATTCTTTTGTTAAAGGCATTTCTATATGTCACAAACAACCAAAAGCAGGAAGCTCTTTGGATTATTCAGGATTTAAAGCGTACTATAGAGGATAAGCGCAGCAGAGAGTGGGCTTTTCTTTTGTATGTATGCACTCTTATTGAGCGTGAAGAAGACTATGTTGATAGATTAACAGAAAATATCGAGGGGATTTTCAGAGAACACAGAAACGATCCTAATATTTTCTGGTTCCTGCTGTTTTTACGCAAGGAATATATCAAAAATCCTACAGCGAAACTTAGAGATATAGCTCAGTGGGTAGATGAGGGGTTTGATTCTCCACTTTTATACATTGAGGCTTACTATATTTTTCTTCAGGATCCATATCTTATTGCAGGCTTTGATGAAATCACTTTAAAGGTCTTAAATTGGGCAAAGAAAAAGGATGCCATTACAAAGGATTTCGCAATTCAGATGATTCATGTCCTTGAGACTGAAAAAGGCTTTAATCCAAAAGCATTGCCTATACTTGATAAATGCTATGAGATATATCCTGATGAACAGTTTTTGCTTGCGATTGTATCGTATTTGTTGAAGGCTCCTTACGTAGATGAAAGCTTTCTTAAATGGTACAAAATGGCTATCGAGGCAAATCTACATGTTCCTGGGATTTTTGAAGCCTATATGGAGGCTATGCCATCATATTCAGTTGATAAGCTTCCTCAGCTTCTTACCATGTTTTTCAAGTACAACAGCAATCTTTCATATGACAAAAAAGCCTTACTTTATGCAAATATTATTCTGCACAAAGATGAAGATTATGATACCTACGAGCATTATGAGAGTGCAATAGAAACATTTGCTCTTGAGCAGCTTAGACTCGGACGTTTAGATGACAACCTTGCTGTTTGCTATCAGAGGTTAATGAAACTTGGTATCTTTGATAAGGAAGTTGCTAGATTAATATCGGAGCTTTCCTTTAAACGCAAATTCGCTGTAATCAATTCTGATATAAGAAGGATATTCATTTACCAGGATGAGTTTAAAGTTCCAACCATAGCCAACATTTCAGATCATAAAGCATATGTTAACTATGTAGGTTCTGAGGGTGTGGTCTTTCTTGAAGACAACAATGGTTACCTGTTTGTAGATGATGAAGCATATCTTACAGAAGAAATCATTCATGCAGATGAATATGCTGAAAAACTTAAAGAATTAGCTCCGTTGAATCTTACCTATGCACTGATGGATTTTTCTACAGATAAGACTGTAGATGAATATACATCAAAGGATGCAGATGCTGCGGAAATGTTACTTGGATCCAAGTTGATTTCTTCTGATTTTTTGGGAAATCTGTATCCTAAAATTATTGAGATTTTACGAATCCAAAATCGTGAGTATGTAATCGAAAAGTATTTCATGAATGAGGCTGACCTAAAATCGCTTAATGCAGATGTTATTGCTACAATTATTGAGGTCTTTATTGCCAGAAGCAAATACGAAGAAGCCTATTATATGCTTAGGCACACAAATGCTACATTATTAAAACCAGCCGTAGCTACAAAGCTTTGTCAATTTTTGATAAATCAAAATCCAGAAAAGCCAGATGATTTCCTGATAATTTTTACAGCTGAGCTTATAAAGCTTGGAATAAGTCATAATGACATGATTCGATATCTTATCAGGTTCTATATCGGTCCTACAGAATTGATGCTAGCTATTTATAATCTGGCATTTGAAAAAGGGGAGGATCTTGTAGAGTATTCAGAAAGAATCATAACTCAGGCCTTATACAGAGATATTATGTTGCCTCAGATTGTTGATATTTTTGATACATATATTACTCGCCGAAATAATAAAATGATAGTAGAGGCTTTTCTTACTTATGAAGCCCATGATTACCTGGCTAATCAAACTAAAATTCCTGAAAATATCTTTGCATACATATACAATCGATTTAAAAAGGGGCAAAATGTAAATGAGAGCATGCGCATTGCACTTTTAAAATATCTATGTACGCAACCAGATTTGGATGAAGACGATATGAGCATGCTGGACATGCTTCTCGCAGATGCTATTCTTAGAAATCAATATTTTGGATTTTTTGCACTCTGCAATGAACGTTTAAAGATAAAGTATCATCTTTACGACAAAAAGTTTATCGAATTTAATACAGATAAACGTAAATCGGTGGTTATCGTTTACTCTATTAATGGTGCAGAACCAGTGGAAGAGGATATGATAGAAATGTACGATGGACTTTATGTTAAGCAGTTCATTTTATTCTTTGGTGATGAGCTCAGATATGAGATATATTGTGATGAGCTGTCAGAAGAACCACTAAAGGCAGATACTTTTGTGTTGAGCGATGAGCTTGAGGAAAAACAAGGTCGTTACGCATTAATGAACAGTATTTCCCGTCACAAAATGTATGGAGAAGTTTACGAACTAGCCGATGAAGTAAAACGTTATCAAGGTCTTGCCAGTGTAACAAACGATTTATTTTCTATCGTATAGTCAGGGCCAGTCAGACTTGAAATTTGAGATATTAGGATAAAATAGAAATGAATGAAGGCATATACCTGGGTATAGATATCAGTTCAAGATATACTGTACTAAGCATTTACAATTTAAATATGGCAGAGCCTACTACTATAAGCACAGTAGTAGGGGAAGAAAACTATTCGATTCCTACAGTGCTCGCTAAGCGACTTGGCATGACACAATGGTTCTTTGGAGATGAAGCACTTAGAATGGGGCGTCTGAAAGAAGCAATCATAGTGGATGAGCTTTTTAACCTGGCTCTTAGAGATGGTAATGTTGTAATCGATTCTGAAAATTTTGTTGCTCGTGACTTGCTTGTAATTTATTTCAAAAAGCTGTTTTCATTATCGGGAACTCTTTCGGTAATAGATAATATCGAAAAGCTTATACTTTGCGTTCCACAGGTCACCCTGGAAGTTATGGAGACTAGCAATTACATTGCTTCAAAGCTTGGAATCGATCAGAACAAAGTGATGCTGATAGATAGAAATGAGTGCTTTTACTACTATGCATTATCACAAAAGCCAGAGTTGTTTCTTTATAATGTGGCACTTTTTGATTACAGTGGGTCAAACATGGTGTCATGCACGCTAAACCGAAATCAAACAACACGTCCACAGCTTGTGACTTTAGATGTGATAAACCATGGTGAAATTACAGAAAATAAAGATGAAGAGTTTGATCAGGTTATCACTACAGCAATGGGCAACAATCTTTTTTCATCAGTATATTTGGTTGGTGATGGTTTTGATGGAGAATGGATGAAGGTTAGTCTTTCTCATCTTTGTAAGGGGCGAAAGGTTTTCCTTGGCAAAAATCTCTATTCAAAGGGAGCCTGCTATGCAGGTGTTATAAAAGAAGGAAAAAAGGATTGGCCTTTTATCTATATTGGTGACAACGATTTAAAGCTAAACCTTTCTATAAAAATATTAGAAAACAATACTATGAAGTTTTTCACCCTAATCGATGCCGGACAGAGCTGGTACGATGTAAAGGGAGAGTGTGAAGTAATACTTGATGGTGAACCCGAAATTGAATTCTATATTCAAAGACCAGAATCCAGAGAAGCTCACACTGAATTACTAGAATTAACTGATTTACCAAAGAGGGAAAACCGCACGACCAGACTTCGCATTGAAGCACGACCGGTTTCCGATGTGGCAGTTTCCATTACCATTTTTGATTTAGGCTTTGGGGAAATTTCTCCTTCCTCGGGTAAGAGCTGGGAACACATAATTTCAACAAAATAATAAAGCAGGTTTCTATGAGTACTTTAATTTATTGTCAAAATGCGTTATCCGCTACGCCATATTACATAGAAGAAGCAGCGCTAAATGTTTATTCGTTGGAGGAACTTAGTTACTACATACTCAACAACGTCTATTTGCTTTCCACAAAGCTTATGAGTTCAGAACTTTGCAATTGGATTGGAAGAGAGCTAAAACAGCAAAAGCTTGCAAATGAACTTTTGGGTCTGGTTCAAAACAATGCACCTCTGCATATATTTGTTGGTCATATTTTAAGCGCCAATGGTTATGCCAGTGCAAAGGAGATTAAAGATACTCTAGCTATTATTTCAACCTTTGAAAATAAATCAGAAGCAGAGCGAAAAAAACTTCGTGCTGATAGGCTTATGGCAAATGATAAGCTTGTTGATGCTATTTATGAGTATGAAACAATTCTTTCTGATAACGTAGCGAAAACTATGCCTAAGGCGGTAGAAGGTGATGTTTATCATAATTTAGGCTGTGCTTTTGCTAAATTATTTTTCTTTAATGAAGCGATGCTATGTTTTGATGAAGCGTATAAAAAAAATCAAAAGAAACAGAGTTTGTATTGTCTGTTGTACGCAGCCAGATGTGATAGAAATAAAGCAAAGTTTGAAGAATATATTAATAAATATCTTATTTCAAAAGAGGATGTGGACGAGGTATTAAAGGCTGTTACCATCGTTACAACGAAAGATTCAATTACAGAATTTGATAATGCGGTTAATGAGCTTATAAGTGACGATGAAAAAAGGCAGGGGGCTATCGCGACGCTTGATAATGTTATTAGCGAGTGGAAAGACGAATATATCAGGCTATGTAAGATTTAGAATAAGTGCATTATAGGTTTAACAAACAATTGGGGTGGGAGATTTTACTATGGCATTTTTTTCTAGAAGAAAAAATAAAAGAGAGCAAAGAGCGGCCAAAATAGACGATGCTTTTAATCGCGTTTACTCTCAAATCGAAAATATTGACAGTTGGGAGGATCCAAAAAAGCTAGAACATTATATTCTTGATTCATGTGAGCAGATTATTGCCTCTACCAAGGCTATGGAACGCCAAAAGACAGAATACCGAATAGTTACTCAATATCTTAATGATATTAAAGCTTTAGAAAATCTGCCAAAAGAGACTTCTAGAGATTTGAGAAGTGCTGCAACTCATATATGTGAATTGCAACAGAGTATGGATGAAGTCAGAAATACTCAGAGAAACATATCTGACGTGCAGTACCAAATTATTTCAGACGAAGAAAATGATATGCCTGAGATAATTAATCGTTTTGCGGCAGATGAAATATATCAGGCAAAGCTCAAGAAAAATCTTGCATATATTGAAGGTGAAAAGAGTAGATGGGAAATAGAGCGTGAAGAACTTATGGGGCAAACCAAGCTATTTAAACATATGGCTATGGCTGTGTTGGTTTGTTTTATGACGCTTATTATTCTTCTTTATGTTATGTATGCTGCTACTCAAGCAGATATAACAATTTGGCTTCTTATGGTTTTGTTTATATGTGCCACTAGTGGGTTTATTATTTTTATCAGGCAAAATAGTATTTCGCGAGAAGGCCGAAATGCATTGATTCGATTGAATCAGGCTATAAGCGTGCTGAATGTGGAACGCATGAAATATGTAAATGTAACAAATAGTATCGAATTCTTAAAAGACAAATACTTCGTTAACTCGGCTGCTGAACTACAATATGTTTGGGAGCAATATCAGGACAAGCTTCGTGATAGAAAACGATATATTCAAAATAACGATGATTTGGAATTTTATAACGATAAACTTGAAAGAGTATTGGGGGAGATAGGTCTTTCAGATGATAAGATTTGGCTGAATCAGGTTAATGCTTTGGTTAATAAGCAGGATATGGCTGATTGCAGGCACAGGCTGGTAATGCGTCGACAAAAGATTAGAGACAGATTAGATGACCATAGAAGGATAGTTCAGGAAGAACGAGATGAAATAGATAGACTGATGTCAAGGCATGAACATTATCTTCCTGAGATTCAAGAAATTATAAAATCTGTTGATAGACTTTGCGGAACCCATTCAAGCGTAAATGAAAAAGATAAAAATGTAGGCTCCTAAAAATAGGAGCCCTTGAAATTATTTTAGTATGAAATCCATATAAACAGGATTGTGATCTGAATATTTAAATCCTGAATCAATTACTGACGCTTCTTCGACCTCTACATTGGATGATACGATAAAACCATCGATTGTGATTACAAATGAATCTTTAGTATAAGGTGAGTCTGCATTTCGGGCGCTTGGAACAGGATTGTTGTTATCAATTGGTCCAACGAGCGTGAAACCATCATCTAGATAGTCTGTGTTGAATGGTTTAGCCCAGCCAGCTTCGCTTTTGCTACCAAAATATATAGATGAATCACCCAGCATATCCTTATTCATGTCACCGCAGGCTATTATATAATTACCTTCTGCCAGTTCCTCTGACATGTCTGCATTTAACACTTTTATCTGGTTGTCGGCGGTGTCAGGATTTGTTGAATAAGCTGAAAGGTGCACATTGTATAGCACAAGCTTCTTTCCGTTTTCTACTTCCATTACATTTTTGGAATAGCAGCGATCCAAATCAATAAGTTTTGATAAGTTTTCATCTATTGGAAGAGAGCGTCGCACACTATTTATGATTTGAATTGGGCTGATAGTAAGTATTCCTGCTTGGGATTTGCCGTGTGGTTGTGTAAATGGATACATCAAAAAAGGACTATCATAGTTAATTGCAAATGTTGAGCTGGTATTGGTGTAATTGTTTTTGTCAAGAATATTAAGGATTAAATCCTGCTCGTTTGTGTGATAGCTTCGAGTTGAATTAATATCTACTTCCTGGCAGGCAATTATGTCTGGGTTAACACTTAAAATAGTATTTATGGAGCCTGTGATATTTTTATTTACAGCTTCCTTTGAATAGGCCCAGGATTCAGTGCCACCGTCCATAAAGAAAGAATAATCATCAGAATATGCGCCAAAACCAAGATTTGCGGACACTAAACGATAGGATTTGTTTACCTCTGCTACATCCTCGGCTGCGTCGCCTTCAATCGCGAGTGAGAGGTTGTCTTCGATTCTGTTATAAGATAATAAAACATACGCGGTATATGTTGCTGCTAAGATTACAAAAACTGATAAAATTATTAATAATGGTTTTATTATTTTTTTAGTCATTTATGAAGAACCCTTTCTATTGTAAAGTAACATTAGAATATTAATAGAAAAAGCCAAGGATATGCTTCATATATTAAAAAGAATCCATATATTATTTTTGGTAATTTTTCACTAAAGGAGAGCAATATGTTAGAACAATTTAAGACATCTTTGAATTACCGGGTAAATTTACTCTATATTGGACTACAGGGAATGTATTGGATGATGGTATGTTGCTGCGTCAGTCTGGGAAGCGCATATCTTTCTAATCGTGGGTATTCGACATTTTCCATTGGGGTGTTGTTCGCAATGGCATACCTGCTTGCGACTTTAGTTCAACAGATTGTGTCAGTGGTTACAGACAGTTCTGCGGAGTTTGATGTTTTGGATGTGTTGGCTGTGTTTGGAGTGGTACTGGTTATTACTTTATTCATCTCGCTATTTACTCATGGCAATAGTTTTCTTACAGGCTTCACGTTTTTAATGGCAGCTCTTGTAGTGACGGTTATTCAACCATTTTTAAATGCGCTTAATTTCTATATTGAACGTATGGGAATTGAAATGAACTATGGTGTTGCAAGAGCAAGTGGTTCATTTTGTTTCTTTATTATGAGTTTGGTGGCTGGTTTTTTTATGAAAATTATTTCAGAGAAGACAGCACCATTTTTAGGATTTTTTACTGCAATAGGATTTACCCTTTTTATCGTATGGATTTTTAGAGAGTTAAAGGAAGCCGGACTTAGAAATAATAGCTATGATCCATTCGAACGGGACTCTTCAGATAGTTTTCAATCCCTCTATTTTGGAAATTTTATAGAAGAGCATAAAATGTTTTTTCTTTATCTTATAGGCTTGGTTTGTTTTTATTTTGGACATGTTATAGTAAATAATTTCATGTATCAAATAAGCGTCAATGTTGGGGGCGATGAGGGAACTAATGGTGGTTTGCTTGCATTACAGGCTATAGTAGAGCTCCCAGCCATGATTTTCTTTAATAGACTTAAAGAACGATTTAACACTAAATTATTGCTTGGAGTATCTAGTGTATTTTATTTTGTTAAGATCTATTTTACAGCTATAGCTACCAGCGTTGCCATGTTGTATTTTAGTATGATTTTCCAGGCTTTTGCATTTGCAATATTTATTCCAGCCTCAGTACATCTTGTGGATGAGATTATGTCAAAACAAGATGCTGTAAAAGGGCAGGCTTTTGTTACCATGGCCATGACTCTATCTAGTCTGATAGCAAGCATTTTCGGAGGATTAATTATTAATATTTTTGGTGTTACTGCTACCTTGTGGTTATCTACTTTTATAACTGTTGTAGGAGTTGCAATATCTATTTATGCACTATTCAGAATAAATACACAAAAAGTTTGATAAAAGATAGATTTTTTGATTAACAATTGCTAAAATAACTATATAGTAAATGTGAGAGAACGATATGGCTAAATATAATATTGGTGGATATATCTTTAACGATGAAACAAGTGCCAAACAGGCCGCCAAGGAACTTAAGCTTGTCGAGTATATTTTAGGACAGATTAAGACCGCAGACGAAGAAGGTGTCCTTAAGGTCTATAAGAAGTTACTCAGTCAAAGACTCTTTTCCACAGATGTTGGTATGAGTTTTTTAAAACAGCTCAGACAAAATCTTGTGGCATCAGAGGCCTTTAATGAATCAGATATTCCTCCGATATATTCTCTAGATGAATTTAAGCCAGATACTTCTGAAATATCTCCACAGGTTGAAAAGAGCGAAAGAAGCGAAAAGCCTGTCACTAAGGAGAATAAGGGTTCACAAAAAAAACAAACCAAGCTGAAAAAACAAAAAGCTGAAAAGTCTAAGCCTGAGTCGAAAGATTCAGACAGCGTAGAAGTGAAGCGACTGCGTTTAATCAATAAGTTTTTATTGCTTGCAGTTGTTACTTTGCTATTGATAGTGGGTGGGATGTTTTATATCAGTACCACTATAAATAGTCCTACGATTCTAAATTACAAAGAAACTATTACTGACGAATACGCTTCGTGGAAGGAACAGTTAGATACCAGGGAGAAGGAACTGGATAAGAGGGAGGCTGAGCTTTTAAAAAGAGAAGCTGGTCAGTGATACATAGTAACTAATAATTTTCAAGGATGGGGTTGGTGTTATGTCGAAAAACAAAATTCTTGTGGCTGATGATGAAGGCCGAATGAGAAAGCTTATCAGAGACTATTTGATAAGGGAAGACTATGAAGTTGTAGAAGCTGAGAATGGTGAGCAGGCTTTGGATATGTTCTACATGGATAGTGAAATTTCACTTATCATTTTAGACGTAATGATGCCTAAGGTTGACGGATTTGCTGTATTAAAAGAGATTCGAGAGACATCATCCATTCCAGTATTAATGCTTACAGCAAAAGGTGAAGAAAATGATGTTCTTAACGGATTCGAGCTTGGTGCAGACGAATACATTAACAAACCGTTTTCTCCAAAGATTCTTATGGCAAGAGTAAATGCGGTTCTTCGTAGAAGTACTGATGATTCTCTTGGCAAAAAGGTGGTTGAGGCTGGTGGTATCCAACTCGATGTGGATGCTCATGTCGCCACCAACGACGGAAATCCAGTTGAACTTTCAGTAAAAGAGTTCGAACTTCTCTATTATTTCATCAACAATGAAGGAATTGCACTTTCTCGTGAGAAGATTCTTAATCATGTGTGGGATTATGATTATTTTGGAGATGCAAGAACTATTGATACCCATGTTAAGAAGCTTCGCAGCAAGTTAGATGATAAGGGCAATTACATCAAGACTATTTGGGGCATGGGGTATAAATTTGAAGTCGACACAAAAATCTAATAAAATTAATCGCCAAATAGTAGGAGTGTTAGGATTTATAGTACTATCTTCATTGATAGTGGTATGCATCCTAACCTCTATCTTTTTAGGGGATTATTACAATTACGAAAAAAGAAAAGATTTAGAAGAAGTATTCAAAATTATCTCTGAACGATGTGAAGAGGGCACCTTGTACGGTGAAGAATATGGTGTCGATAATTTAGCTCTATTCGATCGGCATGCTGTTTCAGTAATGGTTACAGAAGCAGATGGCGATCCTCTTGTTGCGTCTAATGTTAATACAAACATTCTAAATGAGCAGCTTAATCATACATTGCTTTCTGATGATGGTACCACAAAATTGCTCAAATCCACCCATAATTATAGAATTGTATCTCAGGTGATTCCATCAGTAGATGACTCGTTTCTTTTATTGATAGGTGTTTTACCTGATTCAAATATTGTATTTATTCAAGCAACTACTTCAGCTATGGAAGAAAGTATTCACATAACGAATAGATTCTTTTTGTTTATGGTAGTTTTGGACTCGGTGATTGCTATATTTGTAGGCAAATTTTTAATATCTATTTTTACCAGACCGTTGTTTGATTTGATTAGTATTACAAAGCGTATTTCAAATTTCGATTTTGATGCTACATATCATCCACAACTGATATACAACGAGATGGATGATTTGGGCGAGCATGTAAATGAGATGTCTATCACCCTTAAACGTGCTATAGACCAGCTTCAGGCTGCAAACGAAAGCCTGAAACATGATTTGGAACTTAAAGATGAAACAGAGAAAATGCGCAAGGAATTTGTTTCTAATGTTTCACACGAATTGAAAACTCCAATAGCTTTAATACAAGGCTATGCTGAGGGCTTACAGGAAGGCATCATGGAGGATGAAGTGAGCCGTCAGATATATCTTGATATCATCATAGACGAAGCAAATAAGATGAACAGACTTGTTCGTGAAATGCTGATTTTAAATCAATTGGAAGCAGGCCAAATGGATTTAGATCTTGTAGACTTTAACCTTACTGAGATGATTGATAGTGTGGTTGATAGTAACAGGATTAATTTTGAAGCTCAAAACATAACATATAGTTTTATTAATAAAGCGGAGTGTTATGTTAAAGCAGATGAATTCCTGGTTGAACAGGTTTTTACTAATTTCATTAGTAATGCTATTCATTACGTTATGAATGAAAATATTATTACAGTACGCTATGATTTCATGAAAAGAGGAAAGGTTAGAATTAGTGTATTTAATTCGGGAAATAATATAGCAAAAAAAGATATTAAACATATATGGGAGAAATTTTACAAGGCGGATAAGGCTAGAAGCAGAGAATATGGCGGAAGCGGAATAGGACTTTCAGTTGTTAAAGCTACAATGGATTTATTACATGAGAAATTTGGTGTTGAAAATCTTCCAAATGGAGTTGAATTTTGGTTTGAATTATCTTTGTCAAAAGACACAAAAATCAAAGAAAATTCATAGAATTTTCTGATTTTTCACATTGAATGGTACACATTTTAATGCTAATATACCATTAATGATTAGTTTATTTTTTTAGGAGAAGGCATGAAAATTAACAGAATTTTACTTGTGACATCTGTGTTGTGTTTTTCTCTATTAGGTACTGGTTGTGGTGATTCTTTATACCAAATGTCCAGTGAAGAAGAAGCTATCATTGCTCTTTATTCTGCTAAGGCAGTAGCCAAATTCAATAAAAATCAGATTACAGGTATTGCAAATGCCCGTGTCAGAAAAGGTGAGTTGGATGAAGAATACAAGCCAAGCGAAGAGGAAGAAGTAGCGGAAGCTATAGAGGGAGAAGATAACTCAGAGGAAACTGAGACTCAAATTGATCCTGAAACTGGAGAGCCGATTATAGCAGATGACGCTGATGAGGGTGCGCAAGCAGGTCAAGATGGAAATTCAAATGGATTGTCATTTACAGATGCAGTTGGTGTTGATGGTGTGGACTTTGTGTGCTCAGAATTTGATGTGAGTATCGAGTACAAGCCAACGGACAGCTTTATTTTGAGTAGGGTAAACGGAAAACAGTACGTAATACTGAGCATTGAAGCCAGTAATACAACTGAAGCTGATGTTGATTTCTCGGGGATTTCCAAACGAACTTATAGTCTTTCATTAAATGGTGGTGAAAAGACAAATGCTGTGTTTACTCCACTAGCTAATGATTTGGCGAACTTTAAAGGAAAGCTTGGAGCGGGAGAATCAAAAAAATTTATACTGGTATTTTTATTTAGTAATTCAGCGGTTGAAAATATCTCATCACTGGAGTTATTTGTAACAAGTGATGATTCTACAAGGGGTACAGCTATTTAATAGTGATTAAAATCATTATATTAGCAAGATGATTTTATATATATGTTAGTGAGAGGAGATTTGCATGGATACTAATATTTTATTGGAATCAGGTACTAACGAACTGGAGGTCCTTGAGTTCAAGGTAGGCAGCAATTTCTATGGAATCAATGTTGCTAAGATTAGGGAAATTTTGTTATATCAGCAGGTTACTCCATTGCCTAATGCACATCCCTGCATCGAAGGTATTTTCATGCCAAGAGATATTATGATTTCTGTTATTTCTCTTCGCAAATGTTTGAATATCACTGAAGAGCCCGCAAATGATGGACTTTTCATTATCACCAACTTTAACAGTTTAAATACGGCATTTCATGTAGATGAAGTTCTTGGAATTCATCGTGTATCATGGGAAGATATTATAAAGCCGGATGCTACTATAAGTTCAGATGAATCAGGTGTTTCAACTGGTGTTATAAAACTAGAAGATAGACTTGTAGTTATTCTTGATTTTGAGAAAATCGTTACTGACATTAATCCAGAGACTGGTCTTAAAGTATCAGAGATGGATGATTACGAGTCACATGATAGAAGCAAATCTCCTATTCTTTTATGTGAAGATTCACCACTTCTTTCAAAACTTATTGTGGAGTGCTTGAAGAAAGCTGGTTACACAAACTTAATTGTAAATATGAACGGTCAGGAGGGCTGGGACAAGCTGGTTGAACTTCTTAAGAAAGGCACAGTTCTCAACGATGTTCACCTTATCATAACAGATATTGAGATGCCTCTTATGGATGGTCACAGACTTACAAAGCTTGTTAAGGAAAATGATACTTTAAAGAATATTCCAGTTATCATTTTCTCATCCCTTATCAATGATGAGATTAGACGAAAAGGTGAAAGCTTAGGTGCAGATGCACAGCTTACAAAGCCTGAAATTGGTAAGCTTATTAATGTGGTTGATGAGCTTGTAGCGAAGTATGAGGATGCACGAAAAGGCATTTAACATTATTAAAAATTCAGGGGTATGCCTTGCATACCCCTTATTTTTAAAGGGGGATAGACATGTCTCGGTCAGAAGACTATTTGGACGGGCTTCTTAATTCTATAAATAGAGCTAAGACTGACGCTGAGTATGTGCAAGAAAATGTTGAGAGAAAACAACAGAAATTTGTAGAATCTCGAAAGGCAGTGAACCCAGACGAAGATTTTTTCGCTGCTACTGGCATTGATGTTCGGCAGACAAGACCAAAGAGCTCACATCCTTACCTCAGGAAGGTGTTTTCTGAGGAAGATTTTTTGCGCAAATTTGAAGAAGAACTTGAAAATGAAGACGATGCAGATTCATTTTTAGCAGAATTTGAGGAGGAATTAAACAAAGACGAACAACTCTTCATGGAAACAGGAAAGGCTCCAGATGATGAAGGAGTTGTAGATAAGCTTCTGAACAATATAGATAATGCAGTTGCGAATGCGACCAAACAGCTTGATGAAAATCCAGAAGTTATGGAAGCTGTAGCTAGCGATGATATAAATATGTCGGTAGAACCTGAGCCTATAGAATCCGAGCCTTCAGAACCTGAACTTATAGACTCTGATCTCATAGAAGAAATAGTTGAAGATGAACCACAGGAAGTTATGGAGTCCCCTCTTGAAAGCAGTGGAGGCATAGGGGATGAAGAATTAAAACTTCCGGATGATGATGATATTGATTTGTCTCAATTTATAGAAGAGTCTGATACAGACGAAATGCCATCAGAATCAAATGACTCACCAGATGATTTTGGGTTATCTCTCGATGACATGGCTGATATTGAAGAAGAACCTTTGGATGATTCGTTAAAGGAATTCCTTCCAGATGATATGGATGCATTAGATGCTGCAGAATTTGGGGAGGGAGAAGAGCCTGATTTATCTGGTGAAGGAGATTTAGATGTAGAAAGCATTCTAGAAGGGGATGAGGATCTTTTGGATATAAATTCTATTTTAAGTGGTGATGACGAAGGCTCATCAGGCTCTGCGGATATAGATACATCTGCAGAGGAATCTGACGATAGTTCATCGGATGACGGTGGTAAAAAAGGTAAAAAGAAAAAAGAGAAAAAAGAAAAGAAAGAAAAGAAAAAGAAGGAGAAAGGCGAAAAAAAGCCTAATCCGTTTTTACAAAAGCTTGCGTTGATTATATTTGGTGCTCCAGATGAAGACGAAATAGCTGAAATGGAGGCTGAGAAGGCAAAGAAAAATGGAACTGTGGAGATTACCTATGATGAAGATGGCAATCCAATAGTTCCAGAAGGTGGTATTCCAGAGGATCCTAAGGAAAAGAAAAAGAGGGAAAAAGCGGAAAAGAAGGCCGCAAAAGAGGCTGCGAAAAAGGAAAAAGAAGAAGCTAAAAAAGAGAAGGAAGCAGCTAAAAAAGAAAAGCCAAAGAAACCACCAAAGCCTAAAAAACCAAAGAAACAAAAAGAACCTGATAATTCTCCGAAAATTCCTCTTTCCATTATTGCTACTTTTTTGGTATTATCTATATCAATAATTGGTGTAGTAATTGTCGGAATGCAATTCACGGGCCTTAAACGACATATGTCCCAGGCTAATGATTTGTTCACCGAGGGGAATTACATTGCAGCTTATGAAAAGCTGAACGGTTTTGACTTCAGGTCAGATGAGAAAGTTGAACTGTTAAGAAATCAAGCCAGAACTCTTGCTGATTTGCAGCAATGTCAGGATGAATACGTAGCCTTTATGAATTATGATATGTACAATTATGCTCTTGATTCATTATTAAAAGGCTATGGACGTTACATGAAATACAAAGACGACGCTGTAAAATATGGTATTGAGACTGAGTATGATGCATTTGGCACCACTATCATACAGGAGCTAAATGACAGCTTTGGACTTTCAGAAGAGGAGGCCATGGCAATTTATAAGCAAAAGAACCGCCATTACTATACAATAGAACTTAGAAAGGTGCTTAGAGGCTTAGGATTACCAGACACATGATAGCGATACTTGATTACGATGCAGGAAATATTAAAAGTGTAGAAAAAGCATTCAAAATCCTTGGTAAGGAAACTGTCCTTACCAGGGATTTTAGTGTGATAGAAAAAGCCGACCACGTGGTTTTACCAGGAGTCGGCTCTTTTGCTGACGCAATGAACCATCTTAAAAAATATGAGCTGGACAAGGCGATAAAGGATTATGTACAAAGTGAAAGACCATTCCTTGGTATTTGCCTGGGACTTCAGCTTTTGTTTGAATCCAGTGAGGAATCTGTGGGCGTTGAAGGTCTGCATCTATTAGATGGTGTAGTAAAAAGAATACCAGATGCTCCTGGACTAAAGGTTCCACACATAGGCTGGAATTCTTTAGATTATCCAAATGAAGGAAAGCTATTTAAGGATATTGACGAAGGCTCTTTTGTTTATTTTGTACATTCGTATTATTTGGAGGCTGCTAATCCTTTAATAGTTAAAGCAACTACAGAATATGGATGCCACATTCATGCTTCAGTTGAAAAAGACAACATTTTTGCCTGCCAGTTTCATCCTGAAAAATCTTCAACAGTAGGCTTAAAGATACTAGAGAATTTCGCAAACATATAGGAGGCTTACCGTGCATACTAAAAGAATTATCCCATGCCTGGATGTTAAAGATGGCAGAGTAGTAAAAGGTGTAAATTTTGTTGATCTTCGTGATGCAGGTGATCCTGTAGAAATAGCGGCAGCATATGATAAAGCGGGAGCGGATGAAGTAGTATTTCTTGATATCACAGCTTCCTCAGACCATCGTAATACAGTCGTAGACATGGTTCGTCGCGTGGCGGAACAGGTATTTATTCCATTTACGGTAGGTGGTGGTATACGTACTGTAGATGATTTTAAAGCACTCCTTAGAGAGGGAGCTGATAAAATATCTGTTAACTCTGCTGCAATAGACAACCCAACTCTTATTTCAGAGGCAGCAGATAAATTTGGTTCTCAATGTGTAGTTCTTGCCATTGATGCAAAAAGGCGGCCTGATGGAGGCTTTAATATTTATAAACATGGTGGTCGTTTAGATTGTGGTATTGACGCCGTTGAATGGGCTATAAAGGGTGAGAAGCTTGGTGCAGGAGAAATCCTTCTTACATCAATGGATCAGGATGGCACCAAAGCTGGCTTTGATATAGAGCTTACAAAAGCCATTTCCTCAGCCGTAAATATTCCAGTTATCGCCTCAGGTGGAGCCGGTACAATGGAACATTTCAAAGATGCTCTCACCACAGGCGGCGCCGATGCAGCATTGGCCGCATCATTATTCCACTTCAAGGAACTGGAAATTATCGAATTAAAAAAATACTTGTCTAAAAACAACATCCCTATGAGATTATAAAAGGCTTCCCCTTGGGGGAAGAGATAATGCTTTAGCGTTATCTGCCACCCCGGCGAGGGGGAAGCTGTCAGCTTTGCTGACTGATGAGGTGTTCCTTCCGCCTTAAACCAATTAAATTCAAATTCAAAATTCATATCCAACTCTTTCCCCTTAACAATTCCATCACATTTCCATAGTACAATCATAATAAGCAAAGCTGTAACCAAAAGACAAAACTATAGAACAAGGATGTTCAGGTTTTATATCAAAGGAGTGATGTTTATGTCTTTAACTATTAATTCTTTCAACAATAACGCTATATCATCATTGTTTTCATCTAGCAATATAGGTGCCAATTCTATATTTGGCGGTCTTGAAGGCTCACTTACAAATCTTACACAAATTAAAAGTGGTAATTACGGAAAACTTGTAAAGGCCTATTATGCAAAATACGATTTTGATGGCAACCTAAAGAGTGAAAGCAAGGACGGTTCCAAAAAGCTAAAGGCCGACACATCAAAAATTAGCCAGATTCGAAATGATTCTGCAGATTTGAGTAAGGCTACAGATAAGCTCCTTGCCAGAGGTTCTAATTCTATTTGGAAGCAGGTTGAGACAAAGGGAGAGGATGGAAAGGTAACAAAGGATTACGACAAGGATGCAATATACAGCGCTATATCTAAGTTTGCTGATGCTTATAATAATTTGGTAGACAGTGGTCAAAAATCAGATTCAACGTCTGTGCTAGGCCAGGTGGCATCCATGGTATCCTTGACAGCAAAGACTTCTAGTACTTTAGCAAAAGCCGGTATCACCATAGGAAGTAATAACCATCTATCTGTGGACGAGGATTTCCTAAAAAATAAAGCCAACATGACTTACGTAAAGGACTTGTTTAGTGGGACGGGTAGCTATGCATATCAGGTAGCCACAAAATCGTCCATGGCAAATTCCTACACCAGCACTGATCTAACCCGCCTAACCGGCTCCAAAGCCTACACTAACAACGGCGCCTATAACATTACAGCTGATGATTTTCTTTCAGCTTTCAGTAAAGAAACCTAACGTAAACGTACCATGGGTGATTCCGTACGTACCCACCCGTACATAAATTATCCAACACATTATCGACTCTAAATGAGCCTGTAGTAGACAAGCATATGTGCCGCTTTGAGGTGAGTATAGCGAAAGCGATACCTCAAAGTGGTACATATGCTTGTCTGCGTAACAGGCGGACATGGTAGCGAAGCGATACCAAAATGTTGCATATTGGCTTGTTTGCGTAACAGGCGGCCTTGGAAGAGAAGCGATACCTCAAAGTGGTACATATGCTTGTCTGCGTAACAGGCAGCCTTGGAATTTTATGTAGACTTCTTCCATGTGTTCAGTTATAATTTGTAGCGGAAAATGTAACTAAAGGAGGAACCCATGGTAGTAAAATCTTTAGCAAAAGAATTATCAGCAACCACCTATCCAGGCAGAGGCATTGTCATTGGTCGTTCAGCAGACGGAACCAAGGCTGTCACTGCCTATTTTATTATGGGACGTTCTGAGAATTCTCGTAACCGCGTATTCGTAGAGGAAGGTGAAGGCATTCGTACAGAAGCTTTTGATCCATCAAAGCTTACAGATCCAAGCCTTATAATCTATGCACCAGTTCGAGTGCTCGGAAATGATACAATCGTCACAAACGGTGACCAGACAGACACCATTTATGAGTATATGCAGGCAGGAGAGTCATTTGAGCAGACACTTCGCCGTCGTGAGTTTGAGCCTGATGGCCCTAATTACACACCTCGTATTTCTGGTTTAATGCATCTTTCAGATGGACAGTTCAGTTACACAATGTCTATTCTCAAATCTAACATGGGCGACCCTGATTCATGTAATAGATACACATTTGATTATTCTAATCCTAAGGCCGGTTCAGGTCGTTTTATTCACACTTATATGGGCGATGGAAATCCACTTCCTTCTTATGAAGGCGAGCCTACTCCAATTGAAATAACAGGAAACATTGACGAATTCACAGATCTGGTTTGGTCAAACCTTGATCCAGACAACAAAGTCTCACTTTTCGTTCGTTTCATCGACATCGCTACAGGTGCAAAAGAAACTCGTATTATTAACAAAAACATACGTTAAACTTATATAATTATAATTTATAGTTAAATATTAGTTTGTTATGTCAGTGCACATCCTATAAATAGCTTGTAGCTATCAAAGCAACACATTGCTCAAGGAACCAATCTCGTGACGGAGCGATGTGTTGATTTGTTAGCGTAACAAGCGAGAGAAAGTCTTGGCACTGACAGACTAAGGAGAAGAATAAAATGAAAGAATTAGAATTAAAGTATGGTTGTAATCCAAATCAAAAGCCTTCTAGAATTTATATGGAAGAAGGCGAGCTTCCGATCGAAGTATTAAGCGGTAAGCCAGGCTACATCAATTTTTTAGATGCTTTTAACGGCTGGCAACTTGTTTCAGAATTAAAGAAGGCTACAGGCCTTGCTGCAGCTACTTCATTTAAGCATGTAAGCCCAGCAGGTGCTGCAGTTGGACTTCCTCTTTCAGACGTAGAGAGAAAGATTTATTGGTGTGATGATTTGGATATGGAATTCACTCCTCTTGCAAATGCTTACGCTAGAGCTCGTGGTGCAGACAGAATGTCTTCATTTGGCGATTTTATATCTCTTTCAGATGTGTGCGATGTAGCTACAGCAAAGCTTATCAAGCGCGAGGTTTCAGACGGTGTTATTGCACCAGGCTATGAGCCAGAAGCACTTGAGATTTTAAAGGCTAAAAAGAACGGCAACTACGCTGTGATCAAAATTGATCCTGCTTATGTTCCAAAGCAGCTTGAACGCAAGGAAGTGTTTGGTATCACTTTTGAGCAGGGTAGAAATGAACTTGTAATCAACGATGATTTCTTTGCAAATATCGTTACTGACAATAAAGAGCTTACAGAGCAGGCAAAGATTGACCTTGCTATTGCAATGATTACTCTAAAGTACACACAGTCAAATTCTGTATGCTATGTAAAGGATGGTCAGGCAATTGGTATCGGAGCAGGACAGCAGTCACGTATCCACTGTACACGTCTTGCTGGTCAGAAGGCTGATAACTGGTGGCTTCGTCAGTCTCCAAAGGTACTTGGACTTGATTTTGTAGATGGTATCAAGCGTGCTGACAGAGACAACGCAATCGACCTTTACATTGGAGAAGAGTTCGAGGATGTCATCGGTGATGATGTATGGCAGAAGACCTTCAAGACAAGACCTAGCGAGTTTACAAAGGCAGAAAAGAGAGCTTGGTTAGATAAGCTTACAGATGTATCTGTTGGTTCTGATGCATTCTTCCCATTTGGTGATAACATCGAAAGAGCACATAAGTCAGGTGTTAAGTATGTAGCTCAGCCAGGTGGTTCAGTAAGAGATGATAATGTTATCGAGACCTGTAACAAATATGGAATGGTAATGTCATTCACAGGACTTAGACTTTTCCATCACTAAAATTTTTAATCAAATTAACAACACAATTATTAAGAATTTGCCTAAAAACTTGCAATTATTTGACTTTCTGATATAATTATTTATGTTATTGAAGAGAGCGACCGAAAGAGAGAGCACTTAGCTCTCTCTTTTATTTATGTTTGCTCGTTAACGCTTACAACTGAATAAGGAGGACATTTATGTCAAAACACACCGATTACGAAAAACGTACGGAAGAATTGATTACTCCTATTCTTGATGAATTAGGCTTCGAGCTTTACGACGTGGAATACGTCAAGGAAGGAGCAGATTACTATCTGAGAGCCTATATCGACAAGGAAGGTGGAATCACAATTGATGATTGCGTTGATGTTAGCCGTCGCATGAACGAGCTACTCGATGCAGAGCCACAGATTGGTGGAGATGAAGGTTATATCTTCGAGGTTAGTTCACCAGGTCTGGGCAGAGTTTTAAAGAAGGATAAGCACTTTGAGAAGGCTATCGGCCAGGATGTAGACATCAAGACCTACAAGCCAGTCAACGGCTCAAAGGAATTTACTGGCACTCTCAAAGCTTTTGATAAAGATACACTCACCATCGAATTCGAAGATGGTACAGAAGTTTTTGCCAGAGCAGACGTTGCTCAGGTTAAATTAACAATAGATTTTTAACATTAGGAGGAAATAATGGCAGCTAATACAAATGATTTTTGGGATGCTCTTACTGACCTTGCAAAAGAGAAAAATATAAGCATGGATGTTTTGATTGAAACAATCGAAAATTCCCTTCTTATTGCATGTAAGAACAATTACGGAAAGGCTGATAATGCATCAGTTGAAATCGACAAGACTACTGGTGAGTATCATGTTTACCTTTCAAAGACTGTTGTTGATGAAGTATTTGATCCTGTTGAAGAGATTTCTGTTGCAGAAGCTCAGGATATCAGCGGAAAGCATCAGGTAGGTGATATTGTCAGAATCGAAGTTAAGTCTAAGGATTTTGGTCGTATCGCAGCTACAGCCGCTAAAAATACTATCACTCAGAAAATCCGCGAGGAAGAGCGTAAGGTTCTTTACGAGGAGTACTATGAACTTCAGCACAAGGTAGTTACTGGTGTTGTTACACGTTTCTCTGGCAACAATATCCATGTTAATCTTGGCAAGCTTGAAGGCTTCCTTTCAGAGTCTGAGCAGGTTAAGGGCGAGTACTACAAGCCACAGGATCGTATCAAGGTTTATATTGTAGAGGTTAAGACTTCTAACAAAGGACCTCGTATCGTAGTTTCACGTACACATCCAGAGCTTGTTAAAAAGCTTTTCGAGGAAGAGGTTTCTGAGGTACGTGATGGTATTGTTGAAATCAAGTCTATCTCTCGTGAGGCTGGCAGCCGTACTAAAATTGCTGTATGGTCAAACGACGAGGACGTTGATCCAGTAGGAGCTTGCGTTGGTCAAAACGGTGCCAGAGTTAACGCTATTGTTAATGAGCTTCGTGGTGAGAAAATCGATATTATCGAATGGGATGAAAACCCAGCTTACTTAATAGAAAATGCACTTTCACCAGCAAAGGTTGTAGCTGTTGCTGCAGATGCTGATGAGAAGGATGCAAAGGTAATTGTTCCTGATTACCAGCTTTCACTTGCCATTGGTAAGGAAGGTCAGAATGCACGTCTTGCAGCTCGTCTTACAGGCTACAAAATCGACATCAAGAGTGAGTCTCAGGCTAGAGAAGATGAGGACTTCAGTGATTTCTTCGAAAGCTATGATGAAGATGCAGACGATGATGACAGCTACTATGATGAAGATGGCAACTACATCGGTGATGACTATGAGGAGTCTGAGGAATATGATGATGCAGAGTCAGATGATGTAGAAGCAGAAGTAGAAGAGTCTGCAGAGGAAGAGTAATGGAAATCAAAGAATTACCTCTTAGAAAATGCGTTGGCTGTAATAAAATGTTTCCTAAAAATCAGCTTTTTAGGGTTGTGAGGCTAGATGGTGATGTTCGAGTAGATTTAAGCTATAAGGCTCAAGGCCGAGGAGCTTATGTATGTCGAAATGAGGCATGCCTTGCACTTGCAGAAAAGAAAAAAGGTTTTAACAGAGCATTAAAGACAGCAGTATCACCTGAGGTAATCAGCAATTTATATATGGAGTTGGAAAATGGCAGTAGATAAAGCGCTTAATATGATTAGCATGTCTATGAAAGCAGGAGCCCTTGTAAGTGGCGAATTCGCTTGCGAGCAGGCCATCAAGGATGGCAGCGGTTTTCTTTGCATAGTTGCAACAGATGCTTCCGCAAACACAAAGAAATCATTTTCAAATTCCTGTGAATTCTACGGAGTTAAATACGTGGAATATGGAACAAAAGAATCTTTAGGTCATGCAATTGGTAAAGAATATCGGGCATCAATCGTAGTGTGCGATGAAAATTTATCCTTAAGCATTCAAGATAAGATACAGTAGTTGTAATGAGGAGGATATTAGATGGCAAAAATTAAAGTACATGAATTAGCCAAAGAGCTTGGTAGGGAAAGCAAGGATGTAATTGCTTTTCTTGAAGCTAATGGTATAGAAGCTAAGGCAACGAGTGGCATCGAAGAAGATGTTGAAGCAAAAGTTAGAGCAAACTTCGGTGGCGCAAAGTCTGATAAAAAAGCAGAGTCAAATAAGGCTCATGCTACAGATAAAAAAGCTGGTGCTGTTGATAAGGATGGCAATCCAGTAAAGAAAAAGAAAAATGTTTTCGTAGTTACTCGTGATCGCGATGATAATAGAAGAAGACGTGGCTCTGATTCATCTAGAAAAGATAACAGAGAAAATAATAACAACAATAATAACAATAACGGACAGAAAAAGGCAGCACCTGCAAAGCCAGAAGCACCAAGAGGACCAATCAGACCTCGTAGCTTTGCTGATGGTGTTCGTCCATCTCAGAGAGCTTCTGTTCAGTCTACTGATACAGAGTTCGTTTCAAAGAAAGCACAGACAGAGGAAGCTTCAGAGCGTCCAAGTAAACGTCAGGAACGTCCTGAGCGCAATGATAACAGGAATGAAAAGCGCGAGGGCAGACCAGAACGTCAGGAGCGTCAGGAACGTTCAGATAGACCGGCAAGAGGTGACAGACCAGCTGGCAATGGAAAGCGTCCTGAAAAGCGTGATGACAGAAACGGTAACAGAAATGATAGTAGAAACGAAGGCAGACCTTCACGTCCATCACAGCAGGCAACAGCTCCAGAGGTTGCTCCTTCATCAAATGCTAAGGGCGGCCGTCGTGACGACAAGAAAAAGAAGAACAACAAAGACAATAACAATTTAGGTGGCAAGAAGCAGGAGAATTTCATCAATCTTGAAAAGAATGGTGGAAAGAAGAAAAAGAACAATGCTCCTAAGGCTCCAGAACGTAATATGGATGAAGTTCTTACAATCACAATACCAGAGAGAATCACAATCAAAGATCTTGCAGACAAAATGAAAGTTCAGTCATCTGCTGTAATCAAGACTCTCTTCATGAAGGGCAAAATGGTTACTGTAAACCAGGAAGTTGATTTTGAAGAGGCTTCTGATATTGCTCTTGAGTTCAACTGCATCTGTGAGGAAGAGGAAAAGGTTGATGTTATCGCAGAGCTTCTTAAGGAAGAGGAAGAGGATACATCAAGCTATCCATCACGTCCACCTGTTGTCTGCGTAATGGGTCACGTTGACCACGGTAAAACATCACTTCTTGATGCAATCCGTGACACTAAGGTTACAGACCGTGAGGCTGGTGGTATCACACAGCACATCGGTGCTTACACAGTTTCAATCAACGGAGAGGATATCACATTCCTTGATACACCAGGTCATGAGGCATTTACAGCAATGCGTATGCGTGGTGCAAACTCAACAGATATCGCTATCCTTGTAGTAGCTGCTGATGATGGAGTAATGCCTCAGACAGTAGAAGCTATCAACCACGCAAAGGCTGCTGGCATTGAAATTATCGTAGCTATCAACAAAATTGATAAGCCAAACGCTAACATCGACAGAGTTAAGCAGGAGCTTTCAGAATATCAGCTTATTCCTGAGGATTGGGGCGGTAGCACAATCTTTGTTCCAGTTTCAGCTCACACAAAGGAAGGTATTGATACACTCCTTGAGATGATTCTTCTTACAGCTGAGGTTCTTGAGCTTAGGGCTAATCCAAAGCGTAAGGCTCGTGGGCTTGTTATCGAAGCACAGCTTGATAAGGGACGTGGTGCTGTTGCTACAGTTCTTGTACAAAAAGGTACACTTCACGTTGGTGATCCTGTTGCCTGCGGAAGCTGTCATGGTAAGGTTCGTGCTATGATTGACGATACTGGCGCACGTGTGAAGACAGCTGGTCCTTCAGTTCCAGTTGAGATTCTTGGTCTTTCAGAGGTTCCAAACGCTGGTGAAGTATTCATGGCATTTGATTCTGAAAAGGAAGCACATGCATTTGCTGATACATTCGTTGCAGAGCACAAGAATCGCCTTGTTGAGCAGACTAAGTCTAAGATGTCTCTTGATGCACTCTTTAGCGAGATTGAGTCAGGAAATCTTAAGGAACTTGATATTATTGTTAAGGCTGACGTTCAGGGTTCTGTAGAAGCTGTTAAGCAGTCACTTGAAAAGCTTTCAAACGAAGAAGTTGTTGTTAAGACTATCCACGGTGGTGTAGGTACAATCAATGAATCAGACGTTGTTCTTGCATCTGCTTCAAATGCAATCATCATTGGATTTAACGTACGTATTGACCCACAGGCTAAGGCTACAGCTGATAGAGAAGGCGTAGATCTTCGTCTCTACAAGGTTATCTACGATGCAATCAACGACGTAGAATCAGCTATGAAGGGTATGCTTGATCCAATCTTCGAGGAAAAGGTTATCGGCCACGCAGAGGTTCGTCAGATTTTCAAGGCTTCAGGTGTTGGAAACATCGCAGGTTCTTACGTTACAGATGGTTACTTCCAGAGAGATTGTATGGTTCGTGTTACCCGCGAGGGCAACCTTATCCATGAAGGAAAGCTTGGTTCTCTTAAGAGATTCAAGGACGATGTTAAGGAAGTTAAGTCTAACTTTGAGTGTGGTCTTGTTATTGAAGACTTTAATGATGTTCAGGAAATGGATATTATTGAGGCCTACATTATGGTTGAGGTACCTAGATAATGAGAAAGAATTCAGTAAAAAATACACGTATTAACGAGGAAGTTATGCGTGAGCTTTCAAACATTATTCGTCTTGAGGTTAAGGATCCTCGCATCTCTCCAGTCACATCTGTTGTGTCTGTAGAGGTTGCGCCAGACCTTAAGACAGCAAAAGCATATATTTCAGTTCTCGGCGACGATGAGGCTGTAGCAAAGACCATCGAAGGTCTTAAAAGCTCACAGGGCTTCATTCGCCGTGAGCTTGCTCACAGAATCAATCTCAGAAATACACCTGAGATTACATTCGTAAGTGACCAATCTATCGCTTACGCCGCAAAAATGAGCAAACTTATCGATGAGGTTAACGCACCTCTTCATGCTAAAGAGGAAGAGTAGTTTAGATAGGCATCCTTCTGAATGCAGGTCTCTTTAGCTGATATATAAAGAGTTACTAAAGTAGGAGAAATACTATATGATAGACAATTTCAATGAACTAATACAAAACTCTAAAACTATAGCCATCAGTGGACACATTCGCCCAGACGGTGATTGTGTGGGTTCATGCATGGCTATGTACAATTACATAGTTACTTATTATCCGCAGGTAGAAGTTCATGTCTATCTAGATCCTATTCCTAATATTTTTAAATTCTTTAAGAATGCGGACAAGATTGAGGACATTCACACTGTAGCTGAGGATACTGTATTTGATTTATACATCGCCTTAGACTGCAGTGAGGGTGGACGTCTTGGTGATGCAAATTCATTTTTTGAAAAGGCAAAGCACACTATTTGTATTGATCATCATCTTACAAATGGAGGTTTTGCAGAATATAGCTACATCATTCCAGATGATAGTTCTACCTGTGAGCTTGTTTACAACCAGATTGGTAAAGATAAGATCACAAAAGATATTGCCGAATGCCTATATACAGGTATCATTCACGACACGGGTGTTTTTCAGTATTCCTGCACCACAGAGTCTACAATGGATGCGGCAGGTTTCTTAATGACAAAGGGAATCGATTATTCAAAAATCTGTACTGACACTTACTATGCCAAGACCATGGTTCAAAATCGTATGCTTGGCAAAGCTCTTTTAAATTGTAAGACCTTTGAGGATGGCAAAATAATTGCTGCAGTTATAACAGCAGAGGATATGGCCGAATATGGGGCTCAGAGCAAGCACTTAGAAGGAATTGTTCAGCAGCTTCGAGATACAACAGGTGTAGAGGTTGCAGTTTTTCTTTATGAGCTTGAGGATGGCGATTTCAAGGGCAGCACCAGAGCAACCGGTGATGTAGATTTAACAGTTATTACTGGCAAATTTGGTGGTGGTGGTCACAAAAAGGCTGCTGGTTTTTCAGTAGAGACTAAAGACCCTTGGGGTGTTATTGCTCAGATTGTTGAAATGATTAAAGTACAATTTTCAGAGTTAGGAATATAATTTATTGAAAAGTGGAATTATTAATGTCTACAAAGAAGCAGGGTTCACATCCTTTGATGTTGTGGCCAAGATTCGAGGCATATTGAAAATAAAGAAAATAGGACATACAGGTACGCTTGATCCAGATGCGACAGGCGTACTTCCTGTATGTATAGGAAAAGCTACAAAGCTTTGTGATATGCTCACAGACAAGGACAAGGTCTATGAGTGTACTTTTATTTTAGGTGTTGAAACAGACACCTATGATATGAGTGGAAGAATATTATTCCGTAAATCAATCACATCAACAGAGGATGAGGTGAAAGCTGCCATTAATTCCTTTGTAGGTGATATTATGCAGGTTCCACCCATGTATTCAGCATTAAAGGTCAATGGCAAAAAACTATATGAGCTTGCCCGAGAAGGTAAAGAGGTAGAACGAAAGGCCAGACCGATTACTATATTTAGCATAGATATTTTAGATGTAAAACTTCCAGAAGTATCTATTCGAATTCATTGCAGTAAGGGCACATATATTCGTTCTTTATGCCATGATATCGGAGAAAAACTTGGTTGCGGCTGTGCTATGAAAACACTTATACGTACCAGAGTCAGCCAATTTGATATTTCGGATGCTAAAACTCTTGATGAGATAGAACGAATAGCAAAAAATGGCAATATTGACGGAATTATGATAGGTATTTCAGATGTTTTTGACAATCTTGGTACGGTTTTCGTAATTCCTACGGAAGAAGCTTTAAAAATCGCTATAAATGGTGGTAAAATCCCAAGAGAGATGGTTTTTGCAGAGGCCATCAGCAGTTTTGAGGAAGATAGTCGTTACAGAGTATTTCTTCCTGACAATAGATTCCTTGGAATTTATAATTATGTGGATTCAAAATTTGTATTGGAAAAAATGTTTTTGGAATAATTATGGAGTATTTACATTCTTTATTTGACACTAAAATTTCAGAACCTACTGCTGTGACTGTTGGCAAATTTGACGGCATTCACAGAGGTCATACCTGCCTTACAAAGGATATTATTTCAAAAAAGCAGCAGGGTCTTAAATCATGTCTTGTTACTTTCACAAATTCACCAAGAATTGCACTTGAAATAGATGATTCTCCAGCCCTTATCACAAATAAGGAGAGAATGTTTATGCTTGATGATGATGGGCTTGATTATCTTATTGAATGTCCATTTGATGAGAGATTAATGCAGACAGATCCTGAAAGCTTTATTAAGGTTTTAGTTGAAAATCTTAATATGAAATATATGATTTCAGGTTCAGATTTCACCTTTGGCTACAAAGGTGCGGGTAATACTGACATGCTGACAGATTTATCAAAAGAGCTTGGATTTGAATACAAGGTTATTGAAAAAATCAAGCAGAATAATCGTGATATCAGTAGCACATACATTAGAGAAGAATTGAAGGAAGGCCACATAGACATTGTAAATGATATGCTAGGCTATGAATATTTCGTATGGGGCGAGGTAGTTCATGGCGCTCATTTAGGACACACTATAGGTATTCCTACTATCAATATCATGCCTGAAAAGATAAAGCTTGTTCCAAAATTTGGAGTATATGTTACCACTATTGATTTCGATGGCCGTATATATCATGGTGTCACAAATGTAGGCACAAAGCCTTCAGTTTCAAATGAAAATATAGTAGGTATTGAAACACATATTCTTGATTACAATGGTGATTTATATGGTCGCTTTGTAAAAGTAACTTTCAAAAGCTTCTTGCGACCAGAGATGAAGTTCGATTCTATAGAAGAGCTTACATCTCAAATGAACAAAGATAAGATTGTGGCAAAAGAATTCTTTAATAAATAAAGTCTCTCTGATTCTCAATATATTACAAGAATATTACATTTTATTGACATCAATTAAAATAATTGCTATACTATAGCAAGTTTCGGTAAAGAAGACTTTAAATGCAGCTTTCCGTAGCTGCATTTTATTATGTATTTTTTTCGTGGAGGTTTTATGAAGAAACGAGTAGTTTCAGCGTTTTCGTTGGCATGCGCTATGGCGCTTTTACTTGATTATACAGCTAGTTCATCAACTGGTTTAAATAATACAGATTCAGATGCAAAATCAACTGCTAGCCTTACAGCAGGTGCTGTTTCAGTAGCTTCAGTAGATTTGTCATCACTTGAAGAAATATCTGTTACAGATTCTGAGGCTATTGCTACAGCAAAGTCTCTTGGCGATATTTATGGCTACAAAAATCTTGGTATCTGTAATGTTTCAAGCGGTAATCTCAACATTCGTGAGAGTGCAGCTTCAGATGCAAAATTAGTAGGTAAGCTTCCAGCTGGTGCTGGAGCTGAAATACTTGGCACTGAAGGTGAGTGGAGCTACATTCAGTCTGGTGAAGTTACAGGTTATGTTCTCACTGAGTATCTTCTTACAGGAGAGGATGCCTGGAACAAGGCTGCTGAGTTAGCTCAATATGTTGCAACCTCTAAAACAGGTGGTTTAAGAATACGTTCAGAAGCAAGCACAGACTGTGAAATCATAGATACACTTGGCGAAGGTGAAGAAGTAGCTGTACTTGACTACACTGAGGGCGCTGATTGGATTAAAGTAGACTTTGAAGGTGAAGACGGATATGTTTCAGCAGAGTATGTAGATATAGATTTATCACTTAAGACTGCAATGACTCTTACTGAGGCACGCTATGGTGTTGGTGTTTCAGATGTTCGTATGGCAGTAGCAGATTTTGCCCTTCAATATGTTGGTAATCGCTATGTTTGGGGGGGTACATCCCTTACAAACGGTGTTGATTGTTCAGGCTTTACCATGCAGGTTATGAAACAGTTTGGCATATCTCTTAGCCATTCTTCAAGAGCTCAGGTAAATGAAGGAACTAGAATTACAGCATCAGAGCTTAAGCCAGGTGATTTGATTTTCTACGGTAAAGGAAAGACTATCAACCATGTTGCTATCTATATCGGAGGAGGCCAGATAGTTCACGCCTCTAATAAACGTGATGGTATCAAGATTTCAAACTATACTTACCGTACCCCTCTTGCTTTCACAAGAGTGATATATGATTAGCAGATAGTGGGGACCCTTTGGGGAGAACCTGTCTGAAAAAATAACTACCTTCCGGTAGGCATTTATGATAAGATAAATACAGTGGTTTTCCACTAAAATCGATATTTTGTTGGAGAGGAATTTATAAAATGACTTTATTAGAACAGTGGCAAAAAATTGCCTACAATCAGAATCAATCTCAGGCTGATTTACAGAGATTCTGGCAGAATTATTTCCTTTTAGAGAAGGGTATTTACGAGCAGCTTCTTGATGATCCAGATACAGAAGTTAAGGGTACAGTAAAGGAACTTGCTGAGAAATATAAGATCGAGGTTATGCCAATGGTTGGTTTTCTTGATGGAATCAACGATTCACTTGTTGAAGCAAACCCAATCGACACAATGGAAGAGGATACAGTAGTATCTCTTAAATTCGACAAGGAAAAGCTTTACAAGAACATGATTGATGCCAAGGCAGATTGGCTCTATGGTCTTCCACAGTGGGAGAAAATCTTTGATGCTGACAAGCTCAAGGCTCTTACAAAGGAAGCAAAGAACATGCATACTATAGTTCGTTCTGAAAAGAAGGTTGGACGTAATGATCCATGTCCATGTGGTAGCGGTAAGAAGTACAAGCACTGCTGCATGAATAAGAAATAAATGTATCTTGAAAATGTAAAAAATCGCACCTCAAATGGGGTGTGATTTTTTTATACTTAAATTAATAAAAAATTACCCAGGGGGAACGGAAGGTGATAGTCAACCGTTAGGGAAAAGGAGAAGAATAGCATGAAAATTTGTAATCCACTTATTAAATCAGATCTTCCAGATATCGATATTATAAGGGAAGGGGAGTTTTACTATCTTGTTACTACAACCATGTTTTTTACACCTGGAGCACCAATACTTAGGTCAAAGGATTTAAAGAATTGGGAGATAGTGGCATATATTTTCGATAAGATTGCAGATAACGATATATATGAACTAAAAAATGGAAAAAATGCATATGGTGCAGGCCAATGGGCCACATCTCTATGTAAGCATAACGGTATGTTTTATGCATGCTTTGTATGCAATGATATGAAAAAGACTTATATTTACTATTCTGATGATATAGAAAAATCATATTGGAATAGATATGAAATTCCTGGCATTTTTCATGACATGAGTTTCTTATTCTGGCAGGATAAGTCATATCTTGTATATGGAAATGGTGACATTAAAATCGTTCAGCTTACAGAGGATTTAAGCGCTATTGAAGAAGGCACAAATCGCACTTTATTTTCTACTGATAAGGATGGAATCATGCTTCGCTGTGAAGGTTGTAGAGCATATGTGAAGGATGGATTTATTTACCTATGCTTTATAGAGTGGCCTGAGGCAAATGTAGGAAATGGCAGAAGGCGAGAAATCTGTTATAGAAGCAGTAGTTTAGAAGGTCCATTTGAAAGACAAATAATCTTTGATGATGATATGGGATATAACAATTGTGGAATTGCTCAGGGTGTCCTTATCGAAAATTTTGATGGCAATTGGTACAGTATGTTATTTCAGGATCATGGTGCAGTTGGCCGCATTCCATATTTATTGCCTGTCACATGGAAAGATAACTGGCCAGTAATCGGAATCGATGGAAACGCACCTGTTGATTTTGAAATAGATGGAACTGAAAATCCTACAGCAGATATAGCCATCAGTGATTCGCTTAATCATGATGATAATATTCTTCCGCTACAGTTTCAGTGGAACCATAATCCTATAAATGAAGCATGGTCATTTACTGACAGACCAGGATATCTTAGATTAAGAAACGCTCAGCTTTCTGATAATCTGTTGACTGCTAGAAATACACTTACAGAAAGAACTATATCTCCTAAATCCGTATTTACGATAGAAGGAGATTTTTCAGGAATGAAGGGTGGCGATTATGCAGGTCTTGCCGCTTTCATGGGAATATATGGCACTATAGGGCTCAAAAAATCTAATTCTGAATACTATATTGTATCTACAAGAAAAGATGAGGATGAAATAAAACTAAATGTTTCTGACGTACCAGGATTTAAATGTAGTCATTTCTGGATGAAAATAGAGTTCGATTTTGAAAATGATGACACGGCTTATTTTTATTATTCAGTTGATGGAAATGAATATCATATGTTTGGTGAACCTCTTAAAATGATATATACTCTTGATGTATTTGTAGGATATCGAATAGGTATTTTTTCTTATGGAACAAAGAACCTAGGTGGTGTTGTAGACTTTAGAAATCTTACATTATTTACTAAATAACCCTGGTAAAGTATAATGTAGTTAGTAGTAAGTACTTATATAACTTATAAAAAGTTGGGGAGTTATATGAGAATATCCGAGATAACATCTGAAAACAAACCATATATAAAGATTTCCAAAGGTAATAAAAAGGTCGAGGTGCCTATTATACCAAAGCCTGTAGTTATTCCTGCCGGTAGACTGAACATGAAAAAATATTCATACGTCGGCTGTGAAAGTATTCGTGTCAGGTTTAAAGGCAAAATCGTAAGGCTTAATTGGGCATTCAATCATAATAGAATTACCTTACTTTGTTCTGCTGATCGTAAGGCGTATTGTTGGAAGAATATCAAAGTTGTTACCTTCAATGCGCCAAACGGGACCAAGGAACAGATGGTTGTCTGTAAGCGTGATTATGGTGATGAAACAGAGCGTAGGAGATTTAAAAGATATTCTGTGAATAAGCCTGTTACAATCAGACAGGGGGCCAATAGCTACAGGGCTCAGACAGCAGATGTTTCAATTGCTGGAATTGGAATTATAGTTGATAAAAATGTAACAATAATTCCTAAGCTTCCTATCGAAGTGGTTTTCTCAGATGAAAGCAAGATTAAAGCCAGACTGGTACGTACAGTGTATAGAGGTGATGGCAGCGAACTTTTAGGCTGTCATGTTTCTAAATCGTTTAGGTATCAGATGACCAGGCTGGTGCGAATAGAAGAGGATTACATCGAACGTCAGAAGCATGCCGATGATGATGAATTGGATACTGATGATGGTTGGCTTGAAGGATCAATAGAGAGATGGCACTAGGCCATCTCTTTTTATTTGTTAATTATTTGATTCAAGGTTTCAAAGAATGTAGGGTAAGAAATAGAGCAACAAGCTTCATTGTCAAAGGTCGTTTCTCCATCGGCTACAAGTCCTGCTATTGCAAATGACATGGCAATACGGTGGTCTAAATACGTATTTACGATATTTCCATTTAAAGGATTTCCACCATTAATAATCATTCCATCATCAGTAGCTTCTATGTCACAGCCCATATTCTTAAGATTTTCTGTAACTGTAGCAATTCTATCGCTTTCTTTTACCTTAAGTTCAGCAGCGTCTTTGATAACAGTCTGACCCTTGGCACAAGCTGCCATTACAGCTATTACAGGAATTTCATCGATCAATGTAGGAATGATATCACCAGAGACGGTACAACCGTGAAGCTCACTTGTAGTAATATGGATGTCAGCAACAGGTTCTCCGCTTACAATTCTTTCATTTAAAAGCTCGATATTGCCGCCCATATCCTGAGCAATCTTGATGATGCCTGCTCTGGTAGGATTCGTATTTACGTTTTTAATCAGAATATCTGCATTAGGACAGATAAGACCCGCTGCTATAAAATATGCCGCAGATGAAATGTCACCAGGCACTTCAATTTTTTGTCCTACCAATTTTGGACCACCCACAATGGAAGCGGTAAGACCCTCTGATTTAATGTCTGCGCCAAAGCCGGAAAGCATAAGCTCTGTATGATTTCTTGAAACAACAGGTTCACTGACTGAAGTGATCCCATCTGCATATAATCCAGCTAAAAGTATGCAGGATTTTACCTGAGCTGAGGCAACAGGAGAATCATAATGAATCGGTTTTAATGGTGCACCTCCTATCTCAAGTGGAGCACAGCCGTTATCTCGTATTGAGCGAATATTTGCACTCATCATGGTTAGAGGGGTAATTATTCTTTTCATAGGGCGTTTTTGTATAGAATCATCTCCATTTAAGGAGCTTATGAAGCTTTGTCCTGCTAAAATTCCGCTGATGAGTCTTGTTGTTGTTCCACTGTTTCCTACATCAAGCATCTGAGTTGGAGCAGTAAGTCCATGTAGTCCCTTTCCATGTATTATGACATGATCATTTTTCTGTGAAATATCGATCCCCATTGCCCTGAAACAGCCAATAGTGGAGCGACAGTCTGCACCATCTAAAAATCCTGTTAATTCTGTAATTCCATCTGAAATAGAACCAAACATTACACCACGGTGACTGATTGATTTATCACCTGGAATATTTATTTCACCCTTTAAGCTTTTTACCTTTGTAATTGCCATATGTATTTCCTTTTAATTTGTTCTTTGTCTTACGTAGTAGTTGTTGTGTGTTAGGATTGTCTGAGCCTTTTGCATAGAATCCTCTGAGTAGAATTCTATTCTAAGAACACCTGGCTCAAATTCTCTGTTATGAATAATGTCGATATTTTTTACACTGAGTTCAGCATTTGCTAAAAGCTGTAATACACCAACCAATGTACCTGGCTTATCATCAATATCACAATATAATTCGAAAAAGCGAAGTAGAGCATTTCCAGGAATAGTAAGAGAATCCCTATAATCCTTTGCTTTTGCCCAAAGCTTTATTATTTCTTCACCATCTGCTGCTGCAATTGAATCCCTGAATTTAGTAAGTTCATCCATATAACTGTCTATGAGCTTTAACACTGCATCCTTATTGCTCAAAAAAATGTGTTGCCACATGGTTGGTGAGCCAGATGCAATACGTGTGATGTCTTTAAAACCGCCTGCTGCAATTGTTTTTCTGGTAGCACGTTCATCATCAGTGTCCTGAACCAAATTTACAAGGGCGGCAGCAACAACATGAGGAAGATGGGATACAGCAGCGGTAGCTTCATCATGTTCTTCAGGTGTGAGCTTGATTGGGATAGCTCCAAGGCTTCCAATGTATGAAGCAAATTCATCGAAAGTTTTCTCATTTACAGTTGAATCAGCTGTGAGAATATAGTAAGCATTTTCTAATAGTGATGCAGAAGAGTGCTCTAATCCTGTAAGCTCAGATCCTGTCATTGGATGTCCGCCAATAAATTGATTAGAAAGTCCAAGATCTCTTGCCACTGCTGTAATGTCACCTTTAACAGAGCCTACATCAGTAATGATACAATCAGGCTTCACCACATCCTTCAGTTTTCTCAAATACTCGCAATTAACGCCAACAGGACTACATAAAAATATAATGTCACATTGGCCGAATTGATGAATCTTAAGCAGGCCGTTATTGTCTATAAGTCGTTCTTCAAAAGCTGTCTCAATAGTAGATTCTCTTGATGCGGTAGCCAAGATTCTTGTGTTAGGATATATCTTTAATATCGCCTTTGCGATACTTCCCCCGATAAGTCCAAGTCCTACAAATCCGATAGTTTTAGTCTTCATACAATAGTCTCCTAAATGTGGTTTACTCTTTAATACTTTAAAGCGTAAATATATTTATATAATATCATATTTATCCGTTGTAAATAGTCTGAATATTGGGTAAAATATAATTAAATTATATAACATCACGGCGCGGCGGGGATAAGGCGTCGAAAAATACGGGAGGTAAGACACATGAAGGTATTTACTACGGACAAAATTAGAAATGTCGTGTTGCTTGGACACAGCGGGGCGGGCAAAACCAGTCTCATCGAATCAATGGCTTTTCTAGCTGGTCAGATCAGCAAGCCAGGCACTATTGAGGCTGGTAATACCATTAGTGACTACGACAAACTGGAGACAAAAAACAAATTTTCTATTTACACTTCTTTAGTTCCAATCGTATGGGGCGATACTAAGATTAATTTCCTAGACACACCAGGCTATTTCGATTTTATAGGAGAGGCTGAGGAGGCTGTCAGTGCAGCTGATGCGGCTATTATTGTAATTTCAGGTAAAAGCGGAATTGAAGTTGGTACAAAGAGAGCATGGGAGTTGTGCGACAAGTTCAATCTTCCAAGAATGGTATTTGTAACTGACATGGATATAGATGATGCCAGCTATAGAGAAATCGTTGAAGAGCTTCAGAGTTTATACGGAAAGAAGATTGCTCCTTTCCATCTTCCAATCAGAGAAAATGGAGAGTTTGTTGGCTATGTAAATGTAATTCAGCAGATGGGTAAACGCTGGAAGGCAGATGGCACTGTTGAGCATAGTGATGTTCCAGAATACAATCAGGAATATTTAGAGAATTATCGTGAAGCACTTATGGAGTCAGTAGCTGAGACTTCAGAAGAGTTTATGGATCGCTATTTCGGTGGTGAAGAATTCTCAGAGGATGAAATCAGACAGGCACTTCGTGTAAATGTGGCTACTGGTGATATTGTTCCTGTTATGATGGGCTCAAACCTCACCAACAGAGGCCAGTACACAATGCTTGTAGATATTGTTAAATATCTTCCAAGTCCTGCTGACTGCAAGGTTTCAGGAATTAACGCAAATACGAATGAGGTTTACGAAGCGAACTATGACTTTGCAAAGCCAAAGAGTGCTTACGTATTCAAGACAATTGTGGACCCATTTGTTGGTAAATATTCACTAATCAAGGTTAATTCTGGCGTTCTTAAAACAGATGATGCTTTATATAACAAGCATAAAGAAACAGAGGAGAAGATTGGTAAGCTTTACATTTTGACAGGAAGTAAAGCAGAAGAGGTTCCAGAGCTTCATGCTGGAGATATTGGTGCATTGTCAAAGCTTCAGAAGGTGGCTACAACAGATTCGCTTTCTACAAAGGCAAATCCAATCCTTTATATCAGAACACCACTTTCAGTGCCATATACCTACAAGAGATATAAGGCAAAAAATAAGGGTGATGAAGATAAAATTGCTCAGGCTCTAGCAAAGCTTTGTGCTGAGGACCTTACAATCAAGGTTGTAAATGATGGTGAAAACAGCCAGTCACTTATCTATGGTATTGGCGATCGTCATATTGATATGCTTGTACAGAAGCTTGTTGAAAAATACAAGGTTGATATTGAATTGAGTCAGCCAAAGATTGCTTTCAAGGAGACAATCAAGGGCAAGTCAGATGTTGAGTACAAGTATAAAAAGCAGACCGGTGGACACGGTCAGTATGGTCATGTAAAGATGACCTTTGAGCCTTCTGGAAATATGGAAGAGCACTACAACTTTACTGAATCTGTAGTCGGCGGTGCAGTTCCAAAGAATTACTTCCCAGCAGTTGAAAAGGGCTTACAGGAAGCTGTTCTTGCAGGACCACTTGCAGCATATCCTGTTGTTGGAATTCATGCTAATCTTTATGATGGAAGCTATCACCCGGTTGATTCATCTGAAATGGCATTTAAGGTTGCTGCAAAGGGCGCTTTCAAGGACGGTATCATGAAGGCAAATCCAATCCTTCTTGAGCCTATCGAGACTCTTAAGGTTGTAGTTCCAGATGCATACACAGGTGATGTAATGGGTGACCTTAACAAGAGACGTGGTCGTGTGCTTGGTATGAATCCTACAGATGTAGGCGGCAAGACAGAGGTTATGGCTGAAGTTCCTATGGCAGAACTTTATGGCTATGACACAACACTTCGTTCAATGACAGGTGGCTATGGTACATTCTCTTATGAATTAGCTCGATATGAGCAGGTTCCTTCAGATGTTCAGGCAAAGGAAGTAGAGCGAAGAGCAAACAAGCTTAAGGATGTTGACGAAGAATAAATTTAATAGGTAATTATTATAGGCAGGATTCCTGTTTGATGGGGAGTCCTGCCTATTTATGTGGCAATTTATGATTAATTATTCAATATTATGGTTGCTTAAACATTGCAAAAGTTTTCAGCTTTTATTATAATTTCTGTTTAGTTAAGTAAAGTTCGAGGTGAAATATATGAAACATAATTTCAAAGCAATTGAGAAAAAATGGCAGGCAGCCTGGGAAAAAGATGAAATTTTCAAGGCTGTTGATGGTTCTGATAAGCCTAAATTCTATGGTCTTGTAGAATTTCCATATCCATCTGGTGCAGGTATGCACGTTGGACATATCAAGGCTTATTCTTCTGTAGAGGTAGTTTCAAGAAAGCGTAGAATGCAGGGCTATAATGTATTATTCCCTATCGGTTTTGATGCATTTGGTCTTCCTACAGAAAACTACGCTGTAAAGACAAACACTCATCCTAGAAAAATCACAGACGACAATATCAAGAAATTTACTACTCAGCTTAAGAGTGTAGGTTTCTCATTTGATTACAGTCGTACTATCGACACCACTCAGGAGGACTACTACAAGTGGACGCAGTGGATTTTCCTTAAGATGTTTGAGAAGGGACTTGTTTTCAGAGATAAGACTCTTGTAAATTACTGTCCACATTGTAAGGTAGTACTTTCAAACGAGGATTCACAGGGGGGCAAGTGTGATATCTGCGATACAGACGTTATCCAGAAGGAAAAGGATGTTTGGTATCTTCGTATTACAGAATACGCTGACAAGCTTCTTCAGGGACTTGAAGGACTTGATTTCCCAGAGAATATCAAGCAGCAGCAGGTTAACTGGATTGGAAAGTCAAAGGGTGCTTTCGTAAACTTCACACTTGATGGTATCGAGGACAAGCTTGAGATCTACACAACTCGTCCAGATACACTTTGCGGCGTTACATTTATGGTTATTGCTCCAGAGCATCCATATATTGATAAATATGCAGACAAGATTTCTAACATGGACGCTATTTTAGCTTACAGAGCAGAGTGCCAGAAGAAGTCTGAGTTTGAGCGTACACAGCTTGTTTCAAAGGATAAGACTGGTGTTCGCGTAGAAGGATTTGATGCAATCAACCCAATTACAGGTAAAAAGATTCCAGTATTTATTTCAGATTACGTAATGATGGGCTATGGTACAGGTGCAATCATGGCCGTTCCTGCACACGATCAGCGTGACTGGGATTTTGCTACAAAGTTTGGCATCGATATCATCCCTGTTATCGAGGGTGGTGATGTTACTAAAGAAGCTTACACAGGCGAAGGCAACATGATTAACTCTGAGTTCCTTAATGGTCTTAACAATAAAAAGGACTCAATCGATAGAATGATTCAGGAATTAGAGAAGCTTGGTTGTGGTAAGGCTGGTGTTCAGTTCAAGATGAAGGACTGGGCATTTAACAGACAGCGTTACTGGGGCGAGCCTATTCCAATTGTTCACTGTCCTACATGCGGTGATGTGGCAGTCCCATTTGAGGAGCTTCCACTTAAGCTTCCAGTAATGGATAAATTTGAGCCAGGTACAGATGGAGAGTCACCTCTTGCAAGAGTAGAAAGCTTTGTAAATTGCAAGTGTCCTAAGTGCGGTGGCGATGCAAAGCGTGAGACAGATACTATGCCACAGTGGGCTGGTTCATCATGGTACTTCCTTCGTTACATCGATCCACACAATGATAATGAATTTGCTGCTATGGACAAGCTCAACTACTGGATGCCAGTTGACTGGTATAACGGTGGTATGGAGCACGTAACACGTCACTTAATTTACTCTCGTTTCTGGCATCATTTCCTTTATGACCTTGGTGTGGTAAACACTCCAGAGCCATATTTAAAGAGAAGTGCTCAGGGTATGATTCTTGGCGAAGACGGACAGAAGATGTCTAAGTCTCGTGGAAACGTTATTGATCCACTTGATATTGTAGATGCATATGGTGCTGATACACTTCGTACATACGTATTATTCATGGGTGATTATGGCGCAGCTGCTCCATGGTCAGATGCTTCAGTGCGTGGATGTAAGAGATTCCTTGAGAGATTTGCAGGTCTTACAGATATCGTTTCTGATGAGGCTAACAGCGAGTCTATTGAGACAGGAATTCACAAAACAATTAAAAAGGTTACAGAAGATATTGAGGCAATGAAGTACAACACAGCTATCGCAGCTATGATGGGACTTCTTAACGATATCGTTTCTGAAGGACATATTACAAAGGATAATCTTATCTTACTTGTTAAGATTTTAACTCCATTTGCTCCACATCTTTGTGAGGAAATGTACTCAGAGCTTGGTGGTGAAGGCTACGTATCCCTTTCAGCTTGGCCAGAGTTCGACCCTAACAAGATTGTTGAGTCTACAATCGAAATCGCTGTTCAGGTAAACGGCAAGCTTAAAGCTACAATCAAAATCCCTAACGGCTGCGAAAAAGACGAAGCCCTTTCAATCGCAAAAGCCGATTCAAGCGTAGCTTCAGCAATCGAGGGTAAAAATCTCGTTAAAGAAATCTACGTACCAAACAAGATCGTAAATCTTGTTGTTAAGTAGTATTATTTATAACTATTAGATGTTTAGATGAGCTAAATGCCACATAGTTTTCGCAAGCGCGAGCAGGAAACGTGTGATATTTTTCCTTGGGAAAATATCGCGCTAGTAAGCGAAGCTTACATTAGGCTCCGCACCTAGTGAGGAGCTACTGCACCGCAGCGAGAGTGTGGAAGGTGGCCTGCGGGAGCACGGAGAACTAGGAGGCATTTAGCGGACTAAAAAAGGAGATAACGTATGAGCAAGATTCAAATGACAACCCCTTTGGTAGAAATGGACGGAGACGAGATGACTCGTATCCTATGGCAGATGATAAAGGACGAACTCCTGCTTCCATTTATTGATTTAAAGACTGAGTACTATGACCTTGGTCTTGAGCACAGAAATGAGACAGATGATAAGGTTACAGTAGATTCAGCTGAAGCTACCAAGAAATATGGTGTTGCTGTAAAGTGTGCCACAATCACTCCTAACGCAGCTCGTATGACAGAATACAACCTTAAGGAAATGTGGAAGAGTCCAAATGGCACAATTCGTGCAATCCTTGATGGTACAGTATTTAGAGCACCTATTGTTGTCAAAGGAATCGAGCCAAACGTAAAGTCTTGGAAGAAGCCTATCACCATCGCTCGTCATGCTTATGGTGATGTGTACAAAAACACAGAAATGGTAATTCCAAAGGCTGGAAAGGTTGAGCTTGTATACACAGCCGAAGATGGTACAGAAGAGAGAGCCCTTGTTCATACATTTAATGGTCCTGGAGTGGTTCAAGGACAGCACAATCTTAATGATTCAATCGAAAGCTTTGCGCACAGCTGCTTTAAATATGCCTTAGATACAAAGCAGGATTTATGGTTTGCGACCAAGGATACAATCTCTAAGAAATACGATCATACTTTCAAGGATGTATTCCAGGAGATCTTTGAAGCACAGTACAAGGAAGCATTTGATAAAGCCGGCATTGAATATTTCTATACACTTATCGATGATGCAGTAGCCCGTGTAATGAAATCTGAGGGTGGATTTATCTGGGCATGTAAGAATTATGATGGTGATGTAATGAGTGATATGATTTCATCAGCATTTGGTTCACTTGCTATGATGACTTCTGTTCTTGTTAGTCCTGCAGGTTACTATGAATACGAAGCTGCTCACGGAACAGTTCAGCGTCACTATTACAAGCATCTTAATGGGGAAGAGACTTCTACTAATTCAGTAGCTACTATCTTTGCATGGACAGGTGCATTAAGAAAGCGCGGAGAGCTTGATAATATTCCTGAGCTTTCTGCATTTGCAGATAAGCTTGAGCAGGCTTGTATTAAGACAATCGAAGATGGAAAAATGACCAAGGATTTGGCACTTATTACATCTATCGAGAATCCAACAGTATTAAATTCAAGGGATTTCATCGTAGAGATTCGCAAAACATTAGAATCAATGTAAATTGTCAGACTACTAAATGTAGTGGTGAGTCTCCTTGACTTACACAATATAGTCTTTTATAATAATCTCATGTCTAGGCATGAGATTATTTTTATGTCTAAATAATCAGATGATAGTTTAATGTTTGGTTAATCCAAAAGCCAGGGAGAAACTTATGGAAATGAATGTAAAACTACAGGTTTTTGAAGGGCCTCTAGATTTATTATTACATTTAATAGATAAAAATAAGGTTGATATTTACGATATTCCTATCGTTGAAATCACTGACCAATATATGGAATACGTTAGAGCGATGGATAATAGTGATTTGGATGTTATGTCTGAATTCTTGCTTATGGCCACAACTCTGTTAGATATCAAAAGCCGCATGCTTCTTCCTAGAGAAGAAAAGGAAGACGAGGAGGAAGAAACTGAAGATCCTCGTGCAGAGCTTGTTCAACAGCTTCTTGAATACAAGATGTACAAAACCATTTCGTATCAGCTTAGGGATCGTCAGATGGATGCAAGTCTTGTATTTTACAAAGAACCTACTATTCCAGAGGAAGTTCTTAAATATGAGGCACCTGTAGATATTGACGAGCTTATGGGTGATATCACATTATCAAAGCTTAATGATATCTTCCAACAGGTTATCAAGCGTCAGGATAACAGAAGGGACCCAATCCGCTCTACCTTCGGCAAAATCAAAAAGGAAGAGGTTTCCCTTGAGCAGAAAATGGAATGGACTATCGCTTTTGCAAAAGCTCACAATACATTTAGCTTCAGAACTCTTCTTGAGACTGCCCATTCAAAGACAGAGGTTATCGTTACATTCCTTTGCATACTTGAAATGATGAAAGCTGGTCAGATCAACATTACACAGGAGGATACTTTCAAGGATATTTTTATCGAATCTAAGATCGCTGCCTAAATTGCATATTCCTTGTTAATCAGGTGATATAAATGAAATTAAAAGAAATGGAAAGTATTGTAGAGGGGATTTTATTTGCTATGGGAGGCACAGTTGAGCCTTCTAAAATTGCAAAGGCCCTCGAAGTAGAAGATAAACAGGTGGTTGAGGCTATCGAATCCCTCAAGGCTACCTACAAAAAACAAAATCGTGGTATCACTATCACAGAAATCAATGGTGCATATCAAATGTGCACCAGTCCTGATATCTATGAATACCTTATTCGCATTGCAAAACAACCAAAGAAATATGTTCTCACAGATGTTCTTCTTGAGACGCTTTCTATAATTGCCTACAAACAGCCTATCACCAAATCTGAAATCGAAAAAATCAGAGGCGTTTCCAGTGACTTTGCTGTTTCTAAACTTGTAGAATTTGGTCTCTGTGCGGAGCTAGGCCGTCTTGATGCGCCAGGTCGTCCTATGCTTTTTGGTACCACAGAAGAGTTTCTTCGTACTTTTGGTGTTAAATCCATCGAAGAATTGCCAGAGCTTTCTCAAAGTCAAATCGAGGAATTCAAACTTGAGGCTGAAAATGAGGCCAATAATGTTGAGGTTACAATTTAAAATATAATGTATAATATTAGCAGTTATCAATTACAGATGGCTGCTATTTTTTAAATGAGGAAAAATATGGAAAACAAATTTAAAGCTGTCCTTTTTGATATGGATGGCACACTAACAGACACAGAAAAAATTTATCAAACAGCTTGGCCAAAGTCGCTAGAGCATTTCGGCTATGAAATGTCTGAGGAAAAGCCTCTTATTTTGCGCTCTCTAGGAAGGCCATATGCTGTTCAAAAATTCAAGGAATGGTACGGTGAGGATTTTGATTATTGGGCAGTAAGAGACTATAGAAAAAAGTTAGTCGAGGATGTAATAAAGGAAACTGGGATACCTTTAAAACCAGGTGCCAAGGAAATACTTTCATGGCTCAGAGAAAATGGTATTTTTGTAGCCCTTGTAACAGCAAACGATAGAGAAAGAGCAACCAGGTACACTAAAAAAATCGGCCTCTACGAATATTTTGACGCCATAGTTTGTGCTGATATGGTTGAGTTTGGAAAACCAGCTCCAGATATTTATGCATATGCCTGCAATACACTTAATGTGGACCCAAAAGATACAATTGCTGTTGAGGACTCACCAAATGGTTGCATGAGTGCATATAAAGCAGGCTGCAATGTAGTGATGGTGCCAGATTTAACAGAACCAGATGAAGAATTATCTAGAGTTCTCTACAAGAGAGTAGATACACTTTTAGATTTAAAGGATTTGTTTTAAAGGAGATAAATATGAGTGAAGCAATAGTAACCTTAAAAAAGGGAGAAGGAAGAACAATTAAAGCTGGTGGGGCTTGGATTTTTGACAATGAAATAGACAGTGTCGTTGGCTCTTTTGAAAATGGGGATATTGTTATTGTTCACGATTTTGACGGCTATATGATGGGGCGTGGCTTCATAAATACTAATTCTAAAATCAGAGTTCGCATGATGACAAGAAAAAAAGATCAGATTATTGATGATGATTTTATTAGAATGCGTGTGAAAAATGCATGGGAATATCGTAAATACGTATTACTTCCTGATGACCTTAATTGCTGCAGAGTAATTTTTGGCGAGGCTGATTTCTTACCAGGACTTGTTATTGATAAATATGATGATGTTTTAGTCGTAGAATCATTAGCACTTGGTATAGATAAATTTAAGCTAAAGATTGTAGATATGCTTAAAGAAATTATGAAGGAGGACGGCTATAGCATTCGTGGAGTATACGAAAGAAGTGATGCACCTGTCAGAAAAAAGGAGGGGCTTGCTCCATATAAGGGATTTATAGGTGAAGAGTTTAACACCAATGTAGAAATCATTGAAAACGGTGTTCACTATATGGTGGATGTGGTGAACGGTCAAAAGACAGGCTTTTTCCTTGATCAAAAATACAATCGACTTTCTATCCAACGACTTTGCAGGGGTAAGAGAGTTCTTGATTGTTTTACACATATGGGAACCTTTGCACTTAATGCAGGACTTGGCGGAGCATCAGAAGTTACAGGCCTTGATATATCAGAATTTGCAGTCTCTCAGGCTACCGCAAATGCGAAGTTAAACGGCCTTGATTCCACAGTGAAATTCCGCCAGGCAAATGTACTTGATGAACTGCCAAAGCTTGCTGAAGCAGGAGAGAAGTTTGACGTTGTAATTCTTGATCCACCTGCTTTCACAAAATCTAGAGAGGCTACTAAAAATGCCATGAAAGGCTATCGCGAAATCAACATGAAAGGCATGAAACTTGTAAAAGATGGAGGCTACCTTGCTACATGTTCATGCTCGCATTTTATGACTCAGGATTTATTCGTTAAAATCATTGGACAGGCGGCTACAGCTGCTCATAAAAGGCTTCGCCAGGTAGAGTTTAGAACACAGGCGCCAGATCATCCAATCCTTTGGGCAGCAGATGAAAGCTATTACCTAAAATTCCTTGTTTTTCAAGTGGTTGACGAAAAATAATATTACAAATCTACACATTTAAAATTGTGACAAATTTTTAACATAACATCATTGAAAGAGTATGTAAAAAAGGTTATCATTAAACTTGCGAGAAATTTGAAATATTTTATATAAATGGAGGTATGAGATGGGTAATGATTTAAGTCAAGCTCAGGCTAGAATTAACGCATTACTAGATGACAACAGCTTTGTTGAGCTTCAGTCTTTAGTAGTGTCACGCAACACAGATTTTAACCTTGATGCAAAGAAAGAACCATCAGACGGAGTAATTATTGGACATGGTCTTATAGACGGCACATTAGTGTTTGTCTTTAGCCAAAACGCCGATGTATTGGGCGGCACAATAGGTGAGATGCATGCAAAGAAGATTCTCTCTCTTTATGACATGGCCCTTAAGGTAGGGGCTCCTGTAATCGGATTTATCGATTGCGGTGGTGTACGTCTTCAGGAATCCTTTGATGCACTTGAAGCTCTCGGTTCTGTAATCGAAAGAGCTGCAGATGTAAAGGGTGTTATCCCTCAGCTTATATGTGTAGCTGGTCAGTGCGGTGGTGGACTTTCAGTTCTTCCAGCACTTGCAGATTTCACATTTATGGTTGATGGTGCATCACTTTTTATTAATTCTCCTGATACTATCACTGGCAATCGTTCAGATGAATGTGATACATCTTCAGCTAAATTCCAGTTTGAAGAGGCTGGTACAGTTGATAAAATCGGTTCTCTTGATGAGGTTATCGCATCAATGAGACAGGTTATTTCTATGATTCCAAACGATATCGTAGAAGCAACAGATGATCTTAACAGAGCATCAGAAGGCCTTGAAGGCAAGGTTACAGACGCAGCAGCTGTTGCTACAGAGCTTGCTGATAATCGTGAGTTTATCGAGCTTAAGGCAGGTTTCGCAAAAGAAATGGTTACAGGTCTTATGAAGCTTGACGGCGTTACAATCGGTGTTGTAGGTAACAGAGAAATCGATGGCGAGGCTTACCTTTCAGCTGTCGGCTGTGAGAAGGCTGCTGATTTCGTTGATCTTTGTGATATGTACGAAATTCCAGTTCTTTCAATCACAAATGTTGCTGCATTTAAGTCATGCACATGTCAGGAAAAGAGATTGCCACGTGCACTTGCTCAGATGACACAGCGTTTTGTTGACGCAAGTATTCCAAAGATTAATCTCATTTCAAAGCAGGCTTACGGCAGTGCTTATGTTCTTATGAATTCTAAGTCACTTGGTGCTGATTTAGTATATTCATTCGAAAATGCAGCTGTTGGTGCAATGGAAGCTGAAAAGGCTGCACGTATTCTTTCAGAAAATGGTACAGATGCAGCTGCAATCCAAAAGGATTATGCATCTCTTCAGGACAGCGCACTTACAGCAGCAGCACATGGTCATATCGATAGAATTATCAGCTTTGCTGATGCAAGAAAATATATTATCGCAGGATTTGAAATGTTTTTTTAAGCAAGGAAAGGTGAACTTATGAGAAAAAAATTCTTATTAGGAATATGCACCTTAGTCTTAATGCTTGGCCTTTCAGCTTGTGGAAGCAAAGATGACGAGCTAATCGGTGGATTACCAGAGGATACATATTATCAGATGCTTTCTCAAACAATGACTCAGTTAGAGTCTTTTGACGAAGCATCGCTTGATACTTATATTGCACAGGCAGAGTCTTCTGGTGACACAGTTTCAGCTGGTTTATTAAGCGATTTTAAAGAGTGCTATTCAGAAAAGGGTGAGTTTGTTGATTTCTATGATAAGAACAAGGTCATCGGTGGTGTTAATATTGGTGGATTAAACATTGGAGGACAAAAGGCTTTCGATGTCACCAAATCAGGTAAGACTATCACAGCTACTCTCATTGGTGATTATTCAAAGAGAGATTTAAAGCTTACTGTAGTTTTCAATGCTAACAAGGTTCAGGAAGGACCTACAGCAATCAATATCGAAGGTATTTATTCTCTCGTTGAGACTATGCAAAAGGCAGGACTTAATACAGTTATGGGTATCTTAATTGTATTCTGTATGCTAGTTGTTATGTCAGGCGTTATTAAGTGCTTCGAGATTATTCCAAAGCTTGAGAAAAAAGCAAAGGAAAAGAATGCTCCAGAGGAAAAGCCTGTCGCAGCACCAGTTGTTGCTACAGCAGCTGCTCCAAAGAAGGAAACTGATGATTTACAGCTTGTAGCTGTTATTGCTGCAGCAATTGCAGCTAGCACAGGAGCTTCTACAGATTCATTTGTAGTACGTTCCATCAAAAAAAGATATTAGGAGGATTTATCCATGAAAAATTATACTATCACTGTTAATGGAACAGTTTATGACGTTACTGTAGAAGATAAGGGAGGCTCTGGCGTATCTCCAGTTACTCCTGCAGCTGCTCCTAAGGCTGCTGCTCCTGTTGCACCTGTAGCTACTGGCACTGCTGGTGGTGTTAAAATCGAAGCTGGTGCTGCTGGAAAGGTTGTAAAGATTGCAGCTTCTGCTGGCACATCTGTAAAGAAGGGTGATCCAGTTGTTGTTCTTGAAGTTATGAAGATGGAGACACCAGTTGTTGCACCACAGGATGGAACAGTAGCATCTATCAACTGCAACGAAGGTCAGCAGGTTGAGGCAGGCGCACTTCTTGCAACTATGAACTAATAGGAGGATTACACATGAGTTACGTTGGAGAGACATTGTTAAACCTCGCCCATCAGACTGCATTTTTCAATCTGACCTGGGGTAACTTTGTCATGATAGCGGTTGCCTGTGTTTTCCTTTACCTTGCAATTAAAAAGGGATATGAACCACTTCTTTTGTTACCTATCGCTTTTGGTATGTTATTGGTTAATATTTATCCTGATATCATTGCATCTCCAGAGGAAACCTCTAATGGAGTAGGCGGCTTGCTTTATTATTTCTATACTCTTGATGAGTATTCAATTCTTCCTTCACTTATTTTCATGGGTGTTGGAGCTATGACAGATTTTGGTCCACTTATTGCAAACCCAATCAGCTTTTGGCTTGGAGCTGCTGCACAGATTGGTATTTTCACAGCTTACCTTCTTGCAATCCTTCTTGGATTTTCAGATCAGGCAGCTGCTGCAGTATCAATCATCGGTGGTGCAGATGGACCTACATCTATTTTCCTTGCTGGTAAATTAGGCCAGTCATCATTAATGGGACCTATCGCAGTTGCAGCATATTCTTATATGTCATTAGTTCCTATTATTCAGCCTCCTATCATGAAGGCACTTACAACAAAGGAAGAGCGTTCAATCAAGATGGCACAGCTTCGTCCTGTTTCAAAGCTTGAGAAAATTCTTTTCCCTATAGTTGTTACAATTATTGTTTGTCTTATCTTACCTACAACAGCTCCACTTGTTGGTATGCTGATGCTCGGTAACTTATTTAAAGAATCAGGTGTTGTAAATCAGCTTACAGAAACTGCATCAAATGCACTTATGTACATCGTAGTTATTCTTCTTGGTACATCTGTTGGTGCCTCTACATCTGCAGAAGCATTCTTAAATGCAGCTACTATCAAGATTGTTATTTTAGGTCTTGTTGCTTTCGTATTTGGTACAGCAGCTGGTGTATTATTTGGTAAATTACTTTGCCATATTACAGGTGGAAAAATTAACCCACTTATCGGTTCAGCCGGAGTTTCTGCTGTTCCTATGGCCGCTCGTGTTTCTCAAAAGGTTGGTGCAGAAGAGGATCCTACAAACTTCCTTCTCATGCATGCTATGGGACCAAACGTAGCTGGTGTTATTGGTACAGCTGTTGCAGCCGGTGTATTTATGGCAATATTTGGAGTTTAGGAGGAGAAATAAATGGCAGATATTAGTCCAAAGCCAGTTAAAATAACTGAGACAGTACTTAGAGATGCTCATCAGTCACTTATTGCAACACGTATGCCTACCTCTATGATGCTTCCTATCGTAGATAAGATGGACAAGGTTGGTTACAATGCAGTAGAGTGCTGGGGCGGTGCTACATTTGATGCGTCACTTCGTTTCCTTAAGGAAGATCCATGGGAGCGCCTTAGAAAGCTTCGTGATGGCTTCAAGAATACAAAGCTTCAGATGCTTTTCAGAGGTCAGAACATCTTGGGTTACAGCCAGTATCCTGATGATGTTGTAGAATATTTCGTTCAGAAGTCAATTGCAAACGGTATCGATATCATTCGTATTTTCGACTGCCTTAACGATATCAGAAACCTTGAGACAGCTGTTAAAGCTACTAACAAAGAGAATGGTCATGCACAGGTAGCTCTTTCTTATACACTTGGCGATGCATACACTCTTGATTATTGGAAGGATATTGCAAAGCGTATCGAGGATATGGGTGCTAATTCAATCTGTATCAAGGATATGGCTGGACTTCTTGTTCCTGCAAAGGCTTACGAGCTCGTTTCAGCCCTTAAGGAATCAACAACACTTCCAATCGAAATGCACACACACTACACATCAGGTGTAGCTTCAATGACATATATGAAGGCTGTTGAAGCAGGTGCAGATATTATCGACTGTGCTATTTCACCATTTGCTCTTGGTACATCACAGCCAGCCACAGAAGTTATGGCTGCTGCATTCGAGGGCACACCATATGCTACAGGCTTTGATCAGGAACTTCTTTCTGAAATCGCTGATTACTTCCGTCCATATAGAGAAGAGTGTATCGAAAGCGGACTTATGTCTACAAAGGTACTTGGTGTAAACATCAATACACTTCGCTATCAGGTTCCTGGCGGTATGCTTTCAAACCTTATCAGCCAGTTAAAGGAGCAGGGTAAGGAAGACAAGCTTCGTGATGTTCTTGAAGAAGTACCTCGTGTTCGTAAGGATCTTGGTGAGCCACCACTTGTTACACCTTCATCACAGATTGTTGGTACACAGGCTGTATTCAATGTTCTTATGGGTGAAAGATACAAGGTTGCTACAGAGCAGACTAAGGATATCTTACTTGGTAAATACGGTCAGACTGTAAAGCCTTTCAATCCAGAGGTTGTTGAAAAGGTACTTGGTGCTGACAAGGACAAGGCAATCACATGCCGTCCAGCAGATTTACTTGAGCCAGGTCTTGCTAAATTTGAGGAAGAGTGCAAGCAGTGGAAGCAGCAGGATGAGGATGTTCTCTCATATGCTCTATTCCCAAAGGTTGCTACAGAGTTCTTCCAGTATCGTGAAGCTCAGCAGACAAAAGTAGATCCAGCAAAAGCTGACAAGGAAAATAAAGCTTATCCAGTTTAGTCTTTAAATAATCGGGCAATGCAAGAATTCTTGCATTGCCTTTTTTTGTATCGTATAATTAAATCTCAGATAATTTATGAGGTTTAACAAATGGCAACAACTACAGATTTGCTTTCAAAGATAAATGAAAAATACGGCAAGATGTCAAAGGGACAAAAGCTACTTGCTAATTATATTATAGATAACTACGATAAAGCAGCATTTCTTACAGCTGCAAAACTAGGGGAAATAATAGGAGTTTCTGAGTCTACCGTTGTTCGCTTTGCTTCTTATGTTGGATATTCCGGATATCCAGAATTTCAGCAGGCTCTTGAGGGCATGGTCAGAACAAAGCTAAATAATACTGACAGGATAGAAATTACAAATGGTGGTATTGAGCAAAATGGTGTGGTAAAAGAAGTTTTGACCTCAGATGCTCTTAAAATTAAAAACACAATGGAGTCTATAGATGAGGCTGCCTTTTACAATGCTGTAGAAACTATATTAAAGGCTAGGCGGATTTATGTGGTGGGAATCAGAACATGTGCACCACTTGCATCATTTCTTTCATTTTACTTGAATCTGCTGTTTGATAATGTGGTTAATCTACAAACCTCATCAGCTTCGGAACTATTTGAGCAGATGATTCACATTGGAGAGGATGACTGTATCATTGGAATTTCATTTCCAAGATATTCAATGCGTACTTTAAAGGCACTTGAATTTGCAAATAACAGACAGGCAAATGTTATTACAATCACAGATTCTATACATTCGCCAATGAATCTATACAGTTCATGCAATTTGATAGCCGAAAGTGACATGCATTCGGTGGTGGATTCACTTGTTGCGCCTCTTTCAGTAATCAATGCATTGGTTGTAGAGCTATGTAATCGCAAACAAAAAGATTTAGCTGACACCTTAGATATGGTGGAAAGCGTTTGGTCTGAGTATCAATTCTACGAAAATGATGAAATAGATATGGTGGATGATTCCATTAGGATGACCTACCCAGGAGATTTTTAATGTCAAAAGTTATTGTTATAGGCGGAGGCGCTGCCGGTATGATGGCAGCATATTCTGCAGGGATGTGTGGACATAAGGTTTCTCTTTTAGAGAAAAATGAGAAGCTAGGTAAAAAGATTTATATCACTGGAAAGGGCAGATGTAACTTTACAAATGCCTGTGATATCGAGGATTTTTTCAAAAATGTTGTTAGCAATCCTAAGTTTTTATACAGCAGTCTCTATACCTTTGGACCTGATTCAATGATAGATTTTATAGAGCTGCACGGTACCCCTACAAAGGTAGAAAGAGGAAACAGAGCGTTTCCTGTATCAGACCATGCATCTGATATTACAAAAGCCTTAGAAAAGGCACTTAGGGAAGTTAATGTTGATATTTCACTTAATACAGAGGTTGATTCCCTTGTTATCGATAATGGAAAGGTTACAGGAGTAACGCTTAAATCAAATAAAACCATTAGTTGTGATCATGTGATTGTAGCTACAGGAGGTATTTCCTACAGGACTACAGGTTCTACAGGAGATGGCCACAAATGGGCAAAAGCTGCAGGATTAAACGTATCAGATATGAGACCTGCGTTAGTGCCTTTAAATGTTAAAGAGGCTTATATACCATCTATGCAGGGACTAGCCCTTAAAAATGTTAATCTAACTATTTATGATGACAAGAAAAAGCATTATGACAGCTTTGGTGAAATGTTATTTACCCATTTTGGTGTAAGTGGACCTTTGGTACTTTCGGCCAGCTCTATTATTGGTAAAATCTTACAAAAAAGGGGAAGTCTTAAAGCTTTAGTTGATTTAAAACCAGCCCTATCAAAGGAAGATCTGGAGTCAAGAATTCTCAGAGATTTTAATGATAACATGAACAAGCATTTAAGTTCTGTTTTAAGGGGACTTTTACCTAGTTCAATGGTACCAGTTTTTATTGAACTTATGGATTTTGATGATGAAAGACAGATTAATTCAGTAACAAAAGAGGAGCGTGCCACTTTGATTTCGTTGTTAAAAGCTTTTCCTTTTACTATTACTGGATTAAGAGATTATAATGAGGCAATTGTTACCCAGGGCGGTGTTTCTGTAAAAGAAATTGACCCATCTACCTTAAAGTGCAAAAATATACAAGGACTATCTTTTGTAGGAGAGGTTCTTGATTTAGACGCCTTCACAGGTGGATTTAATTTGCAAATTGCCTGGTCTACAGGTTATCTGGCCGGGTTATCAATATAAATTTGGAGGATATTATTATGGCAATGAATGTTGCAATCGACGGACCTGCAGGAGCAGGCAAATCAACAATAGCAAAGGCTATTGCAGCAAAAATGGGGTACGTTTACGTAGACACAGGAGCTATGTACAGAGCTATGGCGCTTTATTTTCTACGTTCAAATATTGCAAAGGATGATGAAGCTAAAATTTCTTCTGTAGTTGATGATATTACTGTATCAATCAAATACGAGGATGGAGCGCAGCATGTTATTTTGAATGATGAAGATGTAACTGGCCTTATTCGCACTGAGGAAGTTGGTAATATGGCAAGTGCTACATCAGTATTTGGCGCTGTACGTACAAAGCTTGTAGCTTTACAGCAGGAACTTGCTAAAACAACGGATGTTATCATGGATGGACGTGATATCGGAACTGTAGTTTTGCCTAATGCTGATGTTAAAATCTTCCTTACAGCGTCAGTTGAGTGCCGCGCAAAAAGACGTTTTGATGAACTTGTTGCAAAGGGTGAAAATCCTGATTTTGACAAGATTGCAAAGGACATTGAGGAACGTGACTATAGAGATAGCCATCGTGAAATAAGCCCTCTTAAGCAGGCTGAGGATGCAATTCTTGTAGATAGTTCTGAAATGACCATTGATGAAGTGGTTGAAACAATCATAGGATATTGCAATAAATAATATTTTAGTCGTTGTAAATTGACTGAATATTTATGAGGTGTTTATGAATGTAATTTTAGCCGAATCTGCAGGATTTTGCTTTGGTGTTCAAAGAGCTGTAGATGTTGTAGAAAAGCAAATAAATGAAGGCACATCGCCTCTTTACACCTATGGCCCAATCATACATAATGAAGAAGTTGTTAAAAAATTTGAGGCAAATGGAGTCAAGGTCATAGAAGAGGGTACAGCAAATGAATATGCTCCTGGGACTGTTATAATCAGATCTCATGGTGTTACCCGCGCTGTAGAGGAAGATCTTAAAAATATGGGGCATACTATAATCGATGCTACATGCCCGTTTGTAAAAAAAATTCACAGAGCTGTTGATGAACACTCTAAAGCTGGAGAACATATTGTAATCATTGGAAATCCAGACCATCCGGAGGTTAGAGGCATAGTTGGTTGGATAAACGGTTCCGATTATACCGTTATTCCTCACGAGCAATCTGCAAAAGACTTTTCTGTTAATACTCAGAAGTCTATTTGTATTGTTTCTCAAACCACCTTTAATCATAATAAATTTCAAGAATTAGTTGAAATTATAAAGCAAAAAGGTTATCATATTATTGTTTTGAATACAATATGCGATGCGACTAACAAAAGACAGGTTGAAGCGGCTGAAATTGCAGCCAAAGTTGATGCCATGTTAGTTATTGGAAGTAAGAATTCTTCCAATACGCAAAAGCTATATGAGATATGCAAAACGAAATGCAACAATACTTACTACATACAGACGGCTGATGATATGCCTTCTGAACTTAGGTCCATTGAAAGTGTAGGTATTACCGCAGGGGCTTCCACCCCAAACAATATTATCGAGGAGGTTCAAAAGAAATGTCAGAAATGAGTTTTGAACAAATGTTGGAGGAATCATTTAAAACTATACACAATGGAGACGTAGTAGACGGTACTGTTATCAGTGTTAAGCCTGATGAAATCGTATTAAACATTGGTTACAAGTCAGACGGTATCATTACCCGTTCTGAATATACAAACGAGTCTAATGTTGATCTTACTACTGTTGTTAAAGAAGGCGATGAGCTTTCAGCTATTGTTATTAAGGTAAATGATGGAGAGGGACAGGTTCTCTTATCTTACAAGAGACTTGCTCAGGAAAAGGGTAATGAAAGATTAGCAGAAGCATTTGAGAATGGTGAAGTTCTCACAGCTACAGTTGACAGAGTGCTTAAGGGTGGTCTTACAGTTGTTGTTGATGAGGCTAGAGTATTCATTCCTGCTTCATTCGTATCAGATGTATACGAAAAGGATCTTGGAAAGTACCAGGGTCAGGAAATTAGCTTTATTATTACAGAATTTGATCCTAGACGTCGCAGAATCATCGGTAACAGAAAGACTCTTCTTGTTGCTGACAGAGCAAAGGCTCAGGAAGAGCTTATGTCAAAGATTGCTGTTGGTCAGGAATTCGAAGGTACAGTTAAAAATGTTAAGGACTTCGGTGCATTCATCGATTTAGGTGGTGCTGATGGTCTTCTTCACATCTCAGAGATGAGCTGGGGCCGTGTAGAGAATCCTACAAAGACTCTTAACGTTGGCGATACTATCAAGGTATTCGTTAAGGAAATCAAGGATGGCAAGATTGCACTTTCATGCAAGTTTGACAACGAGAATCCATGGAATGGTGCAGCTGACAAGTATGCAGTTGGATCAGTTGTAAAGGGTAAGGTTGTTCGTATGAAGGACTTTGGTGCTTTCGTAGAGCTTGCTCCTGGAATTGATGCACTTCTTCACGTATCTCAGATTTCTAAGGACCGTATTGAGAAGCCTTCAGATGTTCTTTCAATTGGTCAGGATATTGAGGCAAAGGTTGTTGAATTCAACGACGAAGAAAAGAAGATTAGCCTTTCTATGAAGGCACTTCTTGAGCCAGAAGCAAACGAGTCTGATGCTGATGTTGCAGATGTTAACATCGACGAAGTTGCTGCTTCTGAGGAGTAATTTAAATAATTTTGGTCTGGGTGTAAAACATCCAGGCCTTTTTTAATTCTTTCATAAAAAATAACAATATAAACACAACTCTCGTTTATAATGAACATACTTGGAATTAACTTGGGATATGTATTCAATTAAGGAGTTGGATATGGAAAATTACGAAGGATTTAAGAAAGAAGTCCATGATTTAACAAAAATAGACTTGAGCTCTTATAAAGAGAAACAAATGCGTCGTCGCATAGATTCTCTTGTAGCTAAACATAAATGCAAGGAATACCACGAATATGTAATGCTTCTCAAAAATGATAAAGAGGTTTTTGAGGAGTTTGTAAATTTTCTTACAATAAATGTTTCTGAATTCTATAGAAATCCAGAACAGTGGCAGCTTATGAGCAAGGAATTTATACCTGAACTTATGGCTAAATCTGGTCAAAATCTTAAAATTTGGAGTGCGGCCTGTTCAACAGGAGATGAGCCATATTCCCTTGTTATGTGCCTTTCTAATCATATTCCGCTTAACAGGATAAAGATTTTCGCTACAGATTTGGACAAGCAGGTTATTGCAACGGCAAAGGTTGGACTATATAGCGCTAAAAGTATTGCTAATGTACCTGCTGATCTTAAAAAGAAATTTTTTACCCAGGTTGGAAACTCATATCAGATTAGTGATGAGGTGAAGCGCTGCGTTGAATTTAAAGAGCACAATCTTTTGCGAGACCCGTATCCTAGTAACTATGATATGATTGTATGCCGAAATGTATTGATATACTTTACTGATGAGGCTAAAACCGAGGTTTATGCTAAGTTTAATAAATCTCTTAGACAAAATGGAATTCTGTTTATCGGTTCTACAGAGCAGGTAATTGATTACAAAGACTTGGGGTATAAGAGACGTTACTCATTCTATTATGAAAAGGTTTAGTGGCAGTGGCTAGCCGCTAGGTTGAGGGCCATCTAGTTACGGCTACAATCTTTAAGATGTATTTTTGAAATCGCTTCGCTATATTCTTCAAAAATACATCATAAAGATTGTAGTCTACTAGATGGTTCTTTAGGTTATAGATGGCTAGTGTTTTAGCATGTAGCGGGCTATTTTTATCATTAACGTTGGTGTTATATCATCTACGGAAATGTATGACTCTTTTGACTCGTACGTTTCTTTGAATGTACGGAGATTTCCAGCATCTATTCCTTGTGGCAGGGTCACGTAGGTTCCTTCGGCGTTTATTTTACAGTCACGACGTGTGGCGGGGCGACGTACGGATTTATCCATACTTTCACCCAGAGATTTTGGGATAATTATTTCTTCGTTTATCAGATAATAATAATTCTTATAGTCTGGTAGGAAGGTATACAGGCTACCCTTAAATAAATTCAAAGTAACGTATATACGGTTTTCTTTTATTATATACATACCGTATTCGCGTATTTTATTTATTGAAGAAGGAATATGTATATCTGTCTCTAACTCAAATCTTAATTTCTCAGCATCTTTATCATGAGTTAAATATCGTATTTCGGAATTAAGAAGATCACTATAGCAAAGTATATCCGCTATATAAATCATCCCTTTTATATCTTCAAAATTGTGAAGAAGTACAAGTTCTTTTGCTTCTTCATCTCCAGAGAGAGAGTATTTTTGATATATAGGAATCAATTCTCCGCCATTATATTTATCTAAGCGGTTTAATCCTAAAAATTCTTCAATGTTTTTTTGCTTATAATTTGGAAGATTCAAAAGACATTTTGCCTTTGTGGTGGTCAGATACAAATCAGTATGTTTTTTTGTTTTAATCTGAGTGTTAAATTTGTGTTTTCTACATCGTTCTATGATAAAGGACTCATCAAATCGAGTAGAATTAAAGCCTAAAAGCTTATCATATTTTGAAATGACGTTTTCAAATTCATTTATAATCTCAATCTCTGCAGCTTCATTTTCAGCTAAAAGCTGTGTGATAGTTATTTTATTTCCCAAACGCAGGGCATATCCTATCATATAAATAAATGATTTACGAGGGGAAAGTCCTGTGCATTCTATGTCAAAAAACACAGTGTTTTCATCAAAATATTTATCTAAAGCATAGCTTAAGTTATCTATTTCATAACTGTTATTTATTATTTCCATTATGTTCTCCGTAATTCTCAAAAAATATCTGACTGACCAATAATACATTAACTTTATCATTTTGGTACTTAAAAATGTACAATATAAATGATAAATTTTATCTTAATTTTGTGACAAAATGATATAATTTAATTAAGTTTTATGAACAAATTTTCAAAAGAGAGGTAATGCTATGGGCCTTAAAACATTTAAAGGAGGGGTTCATCCTTATGATGGTAAAGAGCTATCAAAGGAAAAGCCTATCAAAGAATTAAAGCCACAGGGATTAATGGTCTTTCCACTGTCTCAGCACATTGGTGCTCCAGCGAAAGCATGCGTTTCTGTAGGGGATCCTGTCCTGAGAGGTCAAAAGATAGCTGATGCTGGAGGATTTGTATCCGCACCTATCTTTTCGTCTGTTTCAGGAACAGTTAAAGCCATTGAACCTAGGCGCGTTGCCACAGGTGATATGGTAACATCTATCGTCATCGAAAGCGATGGTAATTTCATTGAAAAAGGTTTTGAGAGATGTGACGATTATACCAAGTTATCAAATGAGGAAATCATCACAAAAATCCAGGAGGCTGGAATTGTAGGTATGGGCGGCGCAGGGTTCCCAACTCATGTAAAACTATCTCCAAAACAACCAGAGAATATCGAATTTATTATTGCCAACTGTGCAGAATGTGAGCCATATCTTACATCTGACTACAGATCTATGGTGGAAGAGCCTAACAAGCTTATCACCGGCATGAAAATAATTCTTCAGTTATTCCCAAAGGCCAAGGGTCTCCTTGGAATAGAAGATAATAAAAGTGATGTTATTGAATCACTGCAGACGCTCTGTGCAAATGAGCCACGTATTGAGGTCGTTCCGCTTATGACAAAATATCCTCAGGGTGGCGAGCGTCAGCTTATTAAAGCATGTACCGGACGTGAAATCAACTCAAAAATGCTGCCGGCAGATGCAGGGTGTATTGTAGATAATGTTGCCACAATCAATGCTATTTATACAGCGATTGTAGAAGGCAAACCAGTTATGGACAGAATATTTACAATCACTGGTGACGCAATTATGGAGCCTAGAAATTTCCGTATATGTATCGGTACCAGCTATAAGGAAATTCTGGAAGCTGCTGAAGGTTATGTTAGAGAGCCTAAAAAGCTAATATCTGGTGGTCCTATGATGGGCTTTGCATTAATGGATGTGGACATTCCAACCACCAAAACATCCGGAGCACTTCTTGCACTTTCCGAGGATGATGTCTCAAAATATGAGACTACAGCCTGCATTAATTGCGGAAGATGTGTAGAGGCTTGCCCTGAAAATCTTATTCCTTCTCGTCTGTCAAAGTTTTCTACTCATGGTGATAAGGAACAATTTGAAAAATGGTATGGACTTGAGTGTATTGAGTGCGGCAGCTGTAGTTTTGTTTGTCCAGCCAGACAGCCACTTGCACAGGCAATCAAGACTATGAAAAAAATAGTCCTTGCGGACAAGAGAAAAAAGTAGAAAGGATAGACGTGTCATGAGCGATTTATTAAAAGTTTCATCATCTCCACATGTCAGAGCAAAGGATGATACTAGTCGTATTATGCTTTATGTAATCCTTGCACTTTTACCAACTACTATTTTTGGTATTGTCAATTTTGGATTAAAAGCTTTACTTCTTGTATGTGTTTGTATTGCTACATGTGTGGCTTCTGAATATTTATTTGAAAAAGCTGTAGGAAAGAAGAGCACAATAAAAGATTTAAGTGCAGTTGTTACCGGTCTTTTACTTGGCCTTAATCTTCCTTACACAGTTCCTGTATGGCAGGCAATACTTGGTAGCATTTTTGCAATTGTTGTAGTAAAGATGCTATTTGGAGGTTTAGGTCAGAATTTCATGAATCCAGCCTTAGGTGGTCGTGCATTTATGGTTATATCATTTGCCGCTACAATGACTCATTTTGAGTATGATGGCGTTTCAGGGGCAACACCTCTTCAACTGCTAAAAAGCGGTGAAATGGTCAACACATTTGATATGCTCATTGGTCGTACAGCAGGTACAATCGGTGAGACAAGTGCTCTTTGTATTTTGATTGGAGCCATTATTTTGATTCTTCTTGGAGTTATTGATTTAGTTATCCCAGGAGTTTATATTTTATCATTTGTAATTTTCATTACTTTATTTGGTGGCCATGGACTTGATTCAACATATATTGTTGCACATCTTTGTGGTGGTGGTTTAATGCTTGGTGCATTCTTTATGGCTACCGACTATGTTACATCACCAATCACACCGCTTGGTAAGGTTATTTTTGGTATTTGCCTTGGTGTATTAACAGGCCTATTTAGAATTTTTGGAAATAGTGCAGAGGGAGTAAGTTTTGCAATCATTTTCAGCAACCTTCTTGTTCCTCTTATTGAAAGAGTTACAGTTCCAAGAGCTTTTGGAATCGTAAAGGAGCAAAAACCAAAGGAGGTGAAGGCTAATGAATAAATTAGTTAAAGACGCTTTGGTTCTTACATGCATCACTGTAGTTGCAGGACTTGCCCTTGGATTTGTATATGAGCTCACAAAAGCTCCAATTGCGAAAGCGCAGGCTGATGCATTACAGCAAGCATATCAATCCGTATTTGCGGATGCTGCTTCATTTGAAGATATGGATGGCTTTGATTCTGACAAAGCTACTACAATAGTTCAGGATGCCGGTTACACAGATGACACAATAGATAATTGTGTTGAAGCACTTGATAAAAGCGGAAATGTACTTGGATATGTTATTACAGTTACATCATCTGCAGGATATGGCGGAAAGATTACATTTTCAGTAGGAATCAATAATGACAGTGTAATTAATGGATATTCAATAACAAGCATCTCTGAGACAGCAGGTCTTGGAATGAAAGCCAGGGATACAGGCGATGGCACATTTTCATCTCAGTTTGTAAATCGTGATGCTGAAATATTTACTGTGACAAAGAATGGTGCATCTACATCTACAGAGGTTGATGCAATTTCAGCAGCTACAATTACATCAAAGGCTATGACAAATGGTGTGAATGCTTGTGTAACCTACTTTAATTCTTTAGTAGGAGGTGCTGCAAATGAATAAGAATCTTGAAAGATTATATAATGGACTTTGGAAAGAAAATCCAACCTTTGTATTGATGCTTGGTATGTGTCCAACACTTGCTGTTACCACGTCTGCAATCAACGGCATTGGTATGGGACTTTCAACGACAGTTGTACTTGTGCTTTCAAATATGATGATTTCAGCGCTTAGGAATCTTATTCCTGATAGAGTAAGAATGCCTGCCTTCATAGTAGTTGTAGCATCATTTGTAACAATTGTTCAGTTTTTAATGGAAGGATACACTCCATCACTTTATTCATCACTTGGAATATATATTCCACTTATCGTAGTTAACTGTATTATTCTTGGACGTGCAGAAAGCTATGCATCCAAGAATCCTATTATTCCTTCTATGTTTGATGGAATAGGAATGGGACTTGGATTTACTGTTGGACTTACACTTATTGGTATAGTTCGAGAGATTCTAGGAAATGGATCAGTATTTGGTGCTGTCATTACACCTCTTAATGATTTTCATATTTCTTTGTTTGGCTTGGCTCCTGGCGCATTTATAGTACTTGGTTTCCTTGTTGCCATAATGAATGTAGTTCGACGCAACATGGAAGCAAAGGGCAAGCCACTACCAGCTGTACAGGGCTGCTTGGGTGGAGATTGCGCAGGTTGTTCTCTTTCAAGTGCATGTACTGGTAAATCATTGGTACATCACGTGGAGCAGTTACCTCCAGTTGATCCAAAGGATGTTGCAAAGCCTGCAAGCGAAGCCCCATCAGTTAAGCATACAGCTAATGCAAAAAATACAGAAGATGTAGAAAAATCCGGTTCAGATTCATCCTATGCAGATGATAAAGAAGTGGGAAAGGGGGAGAATAAATAATGAGTTATTTTACAGGTCTTATACTTTTACTTGTCGCTTCAGCAATTGTAAATAACGTTGTTCTTTCTCAGTTCCTTGGTTTATGTCCTTTCCTTGGCGTATCAAAGAAGGTGGAAACAGCAGCAGGAATGGGCGGAGCAGTTATATTCGTAATTACGATTGCTTCATTTGTTGCTTCAATAATTTACAAATTCATTCTTGTACCTACAGGCTTTGAATACATGCAGACTATCGTATTCATTCTTGTAATTGCAGCACTTGTTCAATTTGTTGAAATGGTGTTGAAGAAAAATGTACCATCACTTTATGAATCTCTTGGTGTGTACCTTCCACTTATCACTACAAACTGTGCAGTTCTTGGTACAGCAATTAATAATGTAACAAACAATTACGATATTTTAGAATCTGTAATTAATGGCTTTGGCGTTGCTGTAGGCTTTACTATCGCCATCGTAATTATGGCTGGAATACGTGAAAAAATTGAATACAACGATATCCCTGAGACTTTCAAGGGCTCAGCTATTGTCCTTATTACAGCAGGACTTATGGCTATGGCTTTCCTTGGATTTTCAGGAGTAATTTAAGGAGGGCTGACAAATGAGTATATCAGGAATTTTACTGGCAGCAGTTATTGTTGGCGCTACCGGTTGTATTATCGGATTTTTCCTTTGTTTTGCTTCAGAAAAATTTAAGGTTCAGGTTGATCCAAAGGAAGAGGCTGTTCTTTCAGTCCTTCCAGGAAATAACTGTGGTGGTTGCGGTTATGCAGGCTGTTCTGGTCTTGCTGCAGCCATTGCAAAGGGAGAAGCACCTGTGAATCAATGCCCGGTAGGTGGCGCCCCTGTTGCAGCTTTAGTTTCAGAAATAATGGGTGTAAAAGCAGAGGATGGTGGACGTAAGGTTGCATTTGTTATGTGTAATGGTACCTGCGACCACGCCAAACAGCTTTACGATTATACTGGAGTTGAGGATTGTACAGCAATGGCTTTTGTCCCAGGCGGTGGTCCAAAGGCATGTTCCTACGGATGTATGGGATTTGGTTCTTGCGTAAAGGCTTGCCCGTTTGATGCGATACATATCATCGATGGTGTGGCTGTAGTTGATAAAGAAGCTTGCAAGGCCTGCGGAAAATGTGTTTCAACCTGTCCTAATCACCTCATCGAGCTAATTCCTTATGATTTTGGTCATGCAGTTCGTTGCCACAACAACGATAAAGGCAAGGATGTTATGGCAGTTTGTAATGTTGGCTGTATAGGCTGTCACAAATGTGAGAAGGTCTGTGAAGATGATGCTATTCATGTTGATGGATTCTTTGCACACATTGATCAATCTAAGTGTACGAGCTGCGGCAAGTGTGCTGAAGCATGCCCAAGACATATCATTCTTTAATTTTAAACAATTCATAGAAATAAAAGCCTGTAGTGTAAAAGCTGCAGGCTTTTTTACTTGCTTATACTAGGGGTGTAGTGCTATTATATAGCAGATATAAATTAGGAGAGCGCTATGTACGGACATGATTTTACAGAAAAGAAGCGAGTAGTTATCAAGGTTGGTTCATCTACAATCACCCATGATGCTACAGGAAATATTGATTACACAAAGCTTGAACGTTTGGTTAGACAGCTTTGTGATTTAAGAGCCCAGGGCAAGGACGTATGCCTTGTATCATCTGGAGCCATTGCAGTAGGCAGATATGCTATAGGTCTTAAGGAACGACCAAAGGACCTGGCTACAAAGCAGGCTTGTGCGTCAATAGGACAGGCTTATTTGATGTCCGTTTACCAAAAGCTTTTCTCTGAATACAATCAAAGAGCCGGTCAGATTCTCATGACTAAAAAGACCATGACTGACCCAGAGTCCAGAGAAAACGCTAAAAATACTTTTGAGGAATTGTTTAACCTAGGTGTCATTCCTGTTGTTAATGAGAATGATACTGTAGCCACACACGAAATTCAGTTTGGTGATAATGATTCCCTTTCTGCCATCGTTTCTGCACTCATAAATGCTGATGCACTTGTGTTACTTTCAGATATTGATGGTCTTTATACAGATGACCCTAACACTAATCCAGAGGCTGAATTTGTTCCTGTTGTCGAAAATCTTGAGGATGTTTTTGGTATGGCTTCCTCAGAAAGCACATCAAATGTAGGAACTGGCGGCATGACAGCAAAGCTTCGCGCAGCACAGATTGCCACGTATTCAGGTGCTGACATGGTTATCACAAACGGCGCTCACATAGGTAACGTTCATCGTATTTTTGAAAATAAAGATAAGGGCACACTGTTTGTTGCAAACAAGCGGGATGATGTCCATGTTTTAGATTTATTAGAGGATTAAAATGATTACGGAAAAAGATATTGCAAGAATAAACGAGTTATATCACAAAAGCAAGGCAGAAGGTCTTACTGATGCAGAAAAGGAAGAGCAGGCCAAGCTTAGAAAGTCTTATATTGAAGCAATCAGAGGAAATATTCGCGCACAGCTTAACAACATTGATTTAGTAGATGAAAACGGCAAGGTTGAAAACCTTGGTGAAAAATATGCCAACAAACATAAATAAGGAATTACGCTTAAAATATAAAAAAATCAGAGATGAAATATCTCCTGATGAACATCTATTATTATCACAGCATATAACCACACAACTAAAGGCTCTTTTAGAATCAGATTTTAAAAGGGCTAATATTTTTTTATGCTTTTATCCATTTAAAAATGAAGCGGGGCTTCTTAGCTTTTATCAATATTTATTAGATGAAAATAAAGAGCTTTATTTTCCTGTAAGTAATGGCAGCAATCATGAACTTAAGTTTTATAGAGTCTTAGATTTAGCTAAGGATTTTCATAAAGGATTTCGTGATATAATGGAGCCGAATGATGATTTGCCCGGGCTTTCAGATTTTTCTGGTGCAATAGCTATTACGCCAGGACTGATTTTTGATGAAAAATGTAATAGATGTGGATATGGTGCAGGCTTTTATGACCGCTTTTTTGCAAAGCATGAATCCATTACAAAAATTGGGGTATGCTTTGAGCAACAAATGGTTAATGAATTGGATATAAACGATTGGGATATTCCACTTGATTATATTGTTACTAATAAACGGCTTATTAAAAGAGGTGACGGACTATGACTTTACTTGAATTAGCAACAAAAGCGAGAGACACAAAATATGAGGTGGCGGCCTTAAGCACAAAAGCCAAGAATGATGCCATACTTTCAGTTGCAGATGCACTAGAAGCAAATAGCGCTGATATCATTTCAGCTAATGCTATTGATATGAAAAATGGCGAGGAAAAAGGACTATCAGCTGGTCTTCTAGATAGATTAAAGCTTGATGAAAGTCGTATTAAGGGAATGGCTGATGGACTTAGAGAGGTTGCTCGGCTTGAAGATCCAATCGGCAAGATTACAGAGGAATTCACTCGTCCAAATGGTCTTAGTATTAAAAAGCGCCTTGTTCCAATCGGTGTAGTAGGTGTTATTTATGAGGCTAGACCAAATGTTACAGCAGATGTATTCGGTCTATGCTTTAAGACAGGAAACGCTGTAATCCTTAAGGGTGGAAGCGATGCGTTAGAATCAAATAAAGCAATAGTAAAGGTTATCAAGGAAGCACTTCTTTCAAATAATCTTCCTGTTGATGCCATCACTTTAATTGAGGATACTTCAAGAGAATCCACCAAGGAAATGATGCGTCTCAATGGTTACATCGATGTACTCATCCCTAGAGGAGGTGCAGGCTTAATTAAATCAGTCGTAGAAAATGCATCTGTACCAGTTATTGAGACAGGTTCAGGTAATTGCCATATATATGTAGATTATGATGCAGATATCGATATGGCCATCAACATCATTATCAATGCTAAAACACAGCGAATTGGTGTATGCAATGCCGCAGAGTCTTTAGTAATTCATGAAGCCATAGCAGAAAAGCTTTTACCAAAGCTTGGCGAGGCGCTTAAAGAAAAAGGTGTTCAGATTTTTGCAGATGAAAAATCAAGACCATTTTTAAATGACTCAAAGCCTGCCACAGAAGAGGATTTTGGCACAGAGTATTTAGATTATATTATTTCAGTAAAGACAGTTTCTTCAGTAGAGGAAGCTATAGCCCATATTAATAAATACAACACAGGACATTCAGAATCTATAATCACAAAGGATAATAATAATGCTGAAAAGTTCTTAAGTGGAATAGATGCAGCTTGTGTTTATGTAAATGCTTCAACAAGATTTACAGATGGCTTCGAGTTTGGTTTTGGTGCTGAAATTGGTATCAGCACTCAGAAGCTTCATGCTAGAGGACCAATGGGACTTTTGGCATTAACAAGCTATAAATACACCATCTATGGAGATGGTCAGGTTAGACAATAGATTTATTAGATAGGATATTTAAATGAGTATTACAGATTTATTAAACAATGCTCCAGAAATGGAGCCAGAACGTCAATATTATTTTATTGAGGAAGCAAAAAAGCTTATAGCAAAAAAAGAAGAGGAGCTTGGACGTAAGCTTACATGCTGTGTAACAACCTTTGGTTGCCAAATGAATGCAAGAGACTCTGAAAAGCTTCTTGGTATTTTAAAGCAGATTGGCTATGTAGAAACAGACAATGAAAATGCAGATTTCGTAATCTACAACACCTGTACTGTTAGAGAAAATGCCAACAATAAGGTATATGGTCACCTTGGAATTCTTCATGGCTATAAGAAAAAGAACAAGGATATGATGATTGGCTTATGTGGTTGCATGATGCAGGAGCCAACAGTTATTGAGCATCTAAAGACCAACTACAAATTTGTTGATCTTATTTTTGGTACCCACAATCTTTATAAGTTTGCAGAGCTTTTTACTACAGCTTTACTTAATAAAAAAGGAATGATTATTGATATTTGGAAGGATACGGACAAAATCGTAGAAAATCTTCCAATTTCACGTAAATATTCATTTAAATCCGGCGTAAATATCAGCTTTGGTTGCAACAATTTCTGCTCATACTGTATCGTTCCTTATGTTAGAGGTCGAGAGCGTTCAAGAAAGCCTGAAGATATTGTGGCTGAAATCAAAGAGCTTGTGGCTGATGGCGTAGTAGAAGTTATGCTTCTTGGACAAAATGTTAATTCCTATGGTGTTGGTCTTGAAGAAAAGGTTACCTTTGCAGACTTACTACGTATGGTAAATGATATTGAAGGCTTAAAGCGTATTCGTTTTATGACACCTCATCCAAAGGATTTGTCTGATGAATTAATCGAAGCTATGGCGAGCTGTGACAAGGTTTGCCATCATATGCACCTTCCACTTCAGTCTGGTAGTACAGAAATCCTTAAAAAGATGAACCGTCGTTACACCAAGGAGCATTATCTTGGTTTGGTTGAAAAGCTTAGAGCTCGCATTCCTGATGTTGCCATTACCACAGATATAATTGTAGGCTTCCCAGGGGAAACAGAAGAGGACTTCCTTGAGACAATGGACGTAGTGGATAAGGTTCATTACGATTCTGCATTTACATTTATCTACTCTAAGAGAACAGGTACACCGGCCGCAACAATGGAAAATCAGGTTCCAGAGCATGTTGTAAAGGATAGATTTGATAGACTTTTAAGCCTTGTTCAAAAGCATGGACATGAGAAGGTGCAGGCACTTGAAGGAACAGTGCAGGAGGTTCTTGTAGAGGATGTAAACGAACAGGATTCTTCACTTGTTTCAGGTAAGCTTGCAAATAACGTAACAGTTCATTTCCCTGGCGATGAATCTATGATTGGCAAATTAATCAATGTTAGGTTAAACTGTTGTAAGGGCTTTTATTTCATTGGCGAATTAGCTGATTAGCCTAATTTACATCCGAAGGGAGATTTTCAATGTTTGCATACATAAGAGGCACACTTTCAGACATTGATGAAAATACAATTATTGTAGAGAACAATGGAGTGGGCTACGGTATTAGTTCATCCTCTAATACCATAAGCCAATTACCTGAGCTAGGCGAAGAGGTAAAGCTTAATACAAAGCTCATTCCAAAGGAAGATTCTATTACTTTATATGGATTCTATAATAAGGAGGAGCTTAAGATGTTTGAGCTTCTTCTTTCTGTTAGTGGAATCGGTCCTAAAGGAGCACTTGCTATCCTTAGCAATATGACAGTCAGTGACATTAAATTTGCAGTTGCAGGAAATGACTCAAAGGCTTTTGCTGCCTGCCCTGGAGTCGGTAAAAAGACTGCCGAAAGAATCATCATAGATTTAAAGGATAAGGTGGATATTATTGGTGCTTTCGAAGCTAAAATTACGTCTGATTTATCTGGTAAAAAGTCGGCACTTACATCTAATGTTAAGGAAGAAGTTATTGAGGCTCTTGTAGCGCTTGGATATAGCGCAAGCAATGCCGCAAGAGCTTTAGACAAGATGACTATTACCGAATCCACAACCACAGAACAATTGCTTTCAGATACATTAAAGCAAATGTCATTCCTATAAAATTTTTTGGGGAAGAAAATGTTATCAAACAAACAAATTACATCTACAATTGCAAATCACGAAGACCTGGTTAATGACAACACCTTAAGACCGAAATCTTTTGACGGTTATATTGGCCAGAGCAAGGTCAAAGAAAATATGAAAGTCTATATAGAGGCTGCTAAAAATCGTGGCGATGCCCTGGATCATGTCCTATTATATGGCCCTCCAGGACTTGGAAAAACCACTTTGGCTGGAATAGTTGCAGAGGAAATGGGCTCCAATATAAAGGTTACTTCAGGACCTGCTATTACGATTCCAGGGGAGATAGTTGCTATACTGATGACTTTAAAGGATGGCGACATTCTCTTTATTGATGAAATCCATCGTCTTTCAAAGCCTGTAGAGGAAACTCTTTATTCTGCCATGGAAGATTATGCTTTAGATATTGTTATGGGAAAAGATACCACTGCAAGATCTATTCATACAAAATTACCTCGTTTCACTCTTGTTGGAGCCACTACACGTCCAGGACTTTTGTCAGCACCTCTTAGGGATAGATTTGGAATTATTGGCCATATGGATTATTACACTCCTGAGGAATTGTCTGAGATTATCACTGCTTCAGCAGGAAAACTGGGCGCCCCTATTGATTATGAAGGAGCTTATCAGATAGCACTTCGTTCAAGAGGTACACCGCGTCTTGCTAACCGTTACTTAAAACGTGTTCGTGATTATGCAGAAGTCAAATTTGAGGGACATATTACCAAAGAGGTAGCAGCAGCTACACTGGATTCTTTAGAAGTTGACACTTTAGGTCTTGATAATAACGATAGAAATATTCTTCTTGCTATTATAGAACGCTTCAATGGAGGCCCGGTTGGCCTTGACAATCTCGCTGCTACAGTTGGAGAGGATTCAGGCACCATCGAGGATGTATATGAGCCATATTTATTACAACATGGACTTATCATACGTACTCCAAAGGGAAGAGTAGCTACAAAAGAAGCATATGAGCATTTTGATATGGCCTTCCCAGAAAACTAGCGTGGGCACTTGTTTTTCACCCTTAACAAAGTTATAATTATAAATGAATTTCTGTAGGGAGGATGCGTGTTATGGTTTCCGAGAAGAGCGCTAAAGTGCTTATAGGCGGGAAGGTATATACGTTAAGCGGTTACGAGGAGGAAGAATATCTTCAGAAAGTAGCCAATTACATCAATGCAAAGCTGGATGAGTTTAACACCATTGATGATTACAAGCGTATTTCAGCTGACCTAAAGGCCACATTGCTAGAGCTGAATATAGCAGATGACTATTTCAAAGCAAAGACTCAGGTTGAATCCTTGGAGTCTGACTTAGAGATTAGAGATAGAGAAATTTATAATCTGAAACATGATTTAATTTCAGCACAGTTAAAAACGGAAACATTAGAAGAGACAATTTCAAAGCTTGAGCGGGAGAACAAGGAACTCCTTCTTAACAAGACAAAGCTTGAGGCTTCCCTAGAGGATGCTCTTCTAGGTTCGTTATCAGATGATTAATCAAGAGTCCCAAACTATTGGGGCTCTGTTTTATTTAAAGGAATTATATGAATAAATTAGAACTTCTTTCACCAGCAGGTGATTTACAAATTTTTAAAGCTGTTGTTGATGCAGGGGCAGATGCTGTTTATTTTGGTGGAGATTTATTTGGCGCCAGAGCCTATGCTAAAAATTTCACCATAGAAGAGGCTGCTGAAGCCATTAAATACGCCCACATACATGGGGCTAAAGCATATCTTACTGTTAATACCCTTCTTAAAAATCCTGAAATTGAAGATAAGCTATATGATTATTTGCGAGCTTATGTAGAAAATGGAATTGATGCCTTTATTGTACAGGATTTTGGTGTATTTAATTTTATAAGAGAGTATTTTCCAACTACTCATATTCATGTGAGTACTCAGGCCAGCTTGTGTACAAAAAACGGTGCACAGTTTTTTGAAGGCCTTGGAGCCACCCGTATAGTAACAGCGCGAGAAATATCTATAGACGAGATTGCAAAAATTCATGCAGCTTGTCCTGACCTTGAAATAGAAAGCTTTATACATGGCGCTTTATGTGTTTGTTATTCAGGCCAGTGCCTCATGTCTTCAATCATAGGCGGTCGTTCCGGTAACAGAGGACGCTGCGCTCAGCCATGCCGACTTCCATATGAAGCCTATGAAAAAAATGGTAAGCATCTCAACAAAAATGGCAGCTATATTCTGTCCCCAAAGGATTTTTGCACTATAAATTATCTTCCTAAAATGATAGAAGCAGGAGTTGTTTCTTTTAAAATCGAAGGAAGAATGAAGCAATTAAGCTATGCAACAGGTGTAGTTTCTGTTTATAGACATTATTTTGATGAATACCTTTATAAAGGAGCTAAAAATTATTCTGTTACAGAAAAAGATATTCAAAAGCTTTTAGACTATGGCAATCGTTCAGGTTTTACAGATTTATATTTAACTCGACATAATGGCCCTGAAATGATTACCTTTGAAGCGCCTTCTCATACTAAATCTGAGGATAGCAGTGGCGTTATAAAGCCTTCAAAAATAAAAATCAATTGCAAGGTCTCAGCACTTTTAAACAAAGAATTCGAAGTGACATTTTCTGATGAAAGTGGACATATCGGTACATCTAAAGGGAATATTATAGAAGCTGCAAGCAAAAAGCCAACCTCTTATGAAGATATTGAAAAAGCTGTATCAGGCCTTGGGAATACACCTTTTACAATAGATAAGCTGACAATTGATTTTGATGATGACATTTTCCTGCCTGTATCAGTAATTAAAAACGTCAGAAGAACAGCAATAGAAGCCTTTGAGGCTAATCTGTCTGGACAGAATGAAGCTCCTGTTATAAAAGAATATTCTAGTCTTAAATTTACAGGTAAAAAAAATACTGTCCCTGGTTGTTTTGCGACAGTTCAGACATTAGACCAACTCAAAGCTATAAATGATGCTGATTTTGTGAATACAATTGCGGTTTCTAGGAATTTTTTTGTAACAGCCGTTTCTTCCTTTAATGGTGATGTATATATTTATCTTCCAACAATACTTAGAGAAGAATATGCTTCAGAGCTTACAATTGATGAAAGAGCTGCGGGAGTAATAGCTTGTTCATTTGATGAAGTGGGCTTACTTTTAAACGATGGCTATCCAAAAGAGAAAATTATTCTTGATCATAGACTTTATACCTTTAACAATCGCAGTATAAAGGGATTTAGAGATATATCTATAGTGAATAATTGTATTCCTTATGAGCTTTCTCTAAAGGAACTGAAACACAGAGACAATAGTCATTCGCAGATGATTATTTACAGCCGTATTCCTATGATGGTAACTGCAAATTGTACTATCAAAAACACTATAGGCTGTAAGAAAAATAACGATATTTATAATCTTGTGGACCGTAAAAATCAGCAGTTGGTTGTAAAGTGCAATTGCGATTACTGCTATAACACTATTTACAATAGCAAAAAATATATAGCCTTTGATTTAAAAAATGAGCTTATTGATTTAGGCGTAAAGGATTTCAGGCTTGATTTTACTGTTGAAGACTATAAAGAGACCGCAAGCATTCTTAAAGCTTATAAGGCCACATTTATAGATAACGAGCCATTTACCTTTAAAGAAGACTATACTAAAGGACATTTGAAAAGAGGAGTAGAATAAATTGGTTAGTGTAATTACGAATTTTTCGAGAATTACAATTCTTTCTTATGTCATCATTTTTACACTGATTGACTGTGTTCTTCTTTTTGAACCTAAACTAAATGAGGGCTTAAATAGCATTTTGGTCACCATCCAGGCTGTTATGATAGTTCTTTTTTTAGTGAATGGTTCTGTTGTTTTATATTTTTCTGCTGAAGAACCAAGAATAATTTTATTGCTAGTTCTTGAACTTTTATTTTTATTAATTTTTGCCTTGGTCATCAACAAAATAACTGTACCAGTCTCGAAAGGCCTGATAAATAATGTATTATTTCTCATTTCTATGAGCCTTATTACCCTTGAAAGACTTAATCTTACGAGAGCTGCAAGGCAGTTTATATTTTTAATTGCCGGAGTTATGCTTTCTATTCTTGTTGTTTATATTTTAAGAAAAATTCCTCAAATCAATCGGCTAACATTTGTTTTTGGAGGAACAGGGATAGTTCTTCTGTTGCTTGTTGGTCTGATGGGTGTTGTAGAATACGGTGCTAAGCTATCCTTGTCCTTTGGAAGTGTAAGCATCCAGCCTAGCGAATTTGTAAAGCTTTCTTATCTGTTTTTTATAAGTGGATGTATTGTTACCTTTAAGGATTTTAAAGGCTTTTTATTTGCTGGAATTGGTGCAGCACTTCATATTTTAGTTCTTATATATTCTAAGGATTTGGGAACAGCATTTATTTTTTTAGTTACATACATCTTTTTAATTTTTATCGCTTACAAGAATTACATAGTCTTGGCTATAGAGCTATTCTTAGGCATAGCAGGCGGATTTATTGCCTATAATATGTTTCCTCATATTCAAAGGCGATTTGTTGCATGGTCTGATCCTTTATCTGTAGTTGAAGATCAGGGATATCAGATTTCACAGTCATTATTTGCTGTAGGTACTGGCAGTTGGCTTGGTTCTGGCTTAAATAACGGCCTTCCAAACAAAATCCCTGTGGTAGTCAAAGATTTTATTTTTGCGGCCATTTCTGAGGAAATGGGAGCTATTGTAGCCATGTGTCTAATTATTATTTATATGTGCACGTTTATAATGATCTTTAACGTGTCATTTAACTGCACCTATAGTTTTTATATGCTTGTTACAAGTGGCTTTGCCATTATTTTTGCCATACAAACTATTTTAAATATTGGTGGCGTTATCAAATTTATTCCTTCAACGGGTGTGACTTTGCCACTCATCAGTTATGGAGGAAGTTCTTTAGTGTCACTTCTTATTGGAATTTTTATAACTGAATGCTCCGAGGATTTGTGGCATTTACCATCAAAACGCAAAAGGAATTACATTAATAAGAGATGAATAAAGTAACAAAACCGAAAAAAAATCATATACGAAAAGAGATATATGTAACCGCTGTTATATTTGCTTTTATTTTCCTTTGTATGATTTTTTTCCTATACCATTTTATAAGATACGATTCTAAGGATTTTATTTATAACTCGTTCAATGCCCGTTTTTCAGTGTTTGCAGATGATGTTGTAAGAGGAAGTATATACACAGCCGACGGAAAAGTGATGGCTCAAACCTCAAAGGATGATGAAGGAAATGAAATAAGAGTTTATCCAGATGAAAGACTATTTTCCCATGAAGTGGGGTATGTAGGGAAAGGAATGGCAGGACTTGAAGCGAGTTATTCCTTCGATTTACTTAAATCCCATATCACATTGGATGATCAAATTAACAACAGTCTGACTGGAATAAAAAGTCCAGGGGATAATTTATATACTACTTTAGATTATGATGCTCAAAAGGCTGCTTTTGAGGGTTTAGGTCTATATGATGGGGCAGTAATAGCAATAGAACCTGAAACAGGAAAAATTGTTGCTATGGTATCAAAGCCGGATTATGACCCAAATACCATTGCTAAATATTGGGATGATATAAATGACAGTTCAAAAAATAGCTCAGTACTAATGAATAGAGCTACAAATGGTTCGTATCCACCTGGTTCTACATTTAAAATTGTAACTACACTTGCTTATTTGCGAGAACATGACGAAGATGATACTTATTCCTATAACTGTAATGGCCACATCGATGTAGATGGTTACACGATTCATTGCAGTAGTAATGAAAAGCATGGCAAGGAGAATTTGCTTCAGGCTTTTTCAAATTCATGCAACAGTGCGTATGCTGATATTGGTATTCATCTTGATAGAGAAGCTTTTATTAATACTGCAGAAGATTTATATTTTAATAAAACACTGCCTACAATGCTTTCTGCATCCAAAAAATCTGCTTTTAATATAGATTCGGATACAAAGGAGAGCATTGTAGGTCAAACCGCTATCGGGCAGGGAGCTACATCAGTGTCACCACTTCATATGGCAATGCTTGTTTCTGCTATTGCAAATGACGGTGAACTAATGGAACCATATTTGGCAGATAAGCTGGTCAGTGCTGAGGGTGATATTGTAAGCCAGACAGAGCCTGTCAGTGCAGGACTTATTATGTCAGCAGAAGAAGTTGATACCTTAAATAAATACATGGAAGCCGTCGTAATGGATGGAACTTCGGCAAAGGTTGATTTTGGAGATCTAAGTGTCTATGGAAAGACAGGAACTGCAGAATACTCAGAAAACAAAAAGCTGACTCATTCCTGGTTTGTGGGATATGCTTCAAATGATGATGGAAAACAGCTTGCAATAGCAGTAATTATGGAGGGAGCAGGCTATGGAAGTAAGTTTGCAGCCCCTTTAGCAGCCAAAGTTTTTAATGCATATTTTGAAGAATAAATAAATTTTAAAGATATTTAATAAAAAAGCATTGCAATTTATAAAATGCCTTGCTATAATACCCATGTTGCGAAAAATCGCACTGTTTTTGAAATATCTTACAAGGAGGTGCAATCATGGCAAAATGTGCAGTTTGTGGAAAAGGCGCTCATTTCGGTAACAATGTGAGCCATTCTCATAGAAGATCCAATCATATGTGGAAATCTAATGTGAAGTCCGTTAAGTGTAATGTGAATGGAACACCTAAGAAGTTATATGTATGTACTTCTTGTTTACGTTCTGGCAAGGTTGAGCGAGCTTAATCTTACACGATATTGAAAGTCACTCGAAAGGGTGGCTTTTATTTTTTCTTTAGTATATAATGTACTACATAATATGACTAAATATGCGAATTTGGAGGTACGTTATGCAAGGTCAAATGGAAACAGAGCTTGGTAAGATTGTTATAGACACAGATGTTATTGCGACTTATGCTGGTTCAGTTGCTGTTGAATGCTTCGGTATCGTTGGAATGGCCGCTGTTAATATGAAGGATGGCTTGGTAAAGCTTCTCAAGAAGGATTACCTTAATCATGGTATTAGCGTAAATATTACTGAAAGCAATGGAATTGTCCTGGATTTTCATGTTATTGTTTCTTACGGTATTAGCATTGAAGCAGTTGCAGAGAATCTCATTGAAACTGTTAAATACAAGGTATCTTCTTTTACTGGTTTAACTGTAGAGACAATCAATATCTACGTTGAAGGCGTAAGAGTTATTGACTAAGGAGGAATTTTAGGTGGAAATCCAAACAATCGATGCGTCTTTGTTTGCAAAGATGTTTCTTTCTGGAGCAAAGAATCTTGAGTCTAAGAAAGAATGGATTAATGAATTGAATGTATTCCCTGTACCCGATGGTGATACAGGTACAAATATGTGTATGACTATCATGTCTGCAGCAAATGCTGTTGCAGAGCTTGATAATGCTGACATGAAGACAGTTGCTAAGGCAATTTCTTCTGGCTCATTAAGAGGTGCTAGAGGTAATTCTGGTGTTATTTTGTCACAGCTCTTCAGAGGCCTAACAAAGGTTATGACAAGCTATGACGAGGTTACTGTAGAAGTTCTTAGCGAAGCTTTCGAGAAGGCTGTTCAGACTGCTTACAAGGCTGTTATGCAGCCAAAGGAAGGTACAATCCTTACTGTTGCAAGAGGAGCTGCTGATAAGGCTGCTGAAATGGCTCAGGTAACAGACGATATTGTTGAATTTGCAGAGGCTGTTATTGCAGAAGCAGAGGCAGTACTTGCAAAAACACCTGATATGCTTCCTGTATTAAAGCAGGCTGGAGTAGTTGATTCAGGCGGACAGGGCTTAGTATGTGTTCTTCAGGGTGCTTATGATGCCCTTATTGGCAAGGAAGTTGATTACACAGCTTTCGTTCCAGAGACTGCTTCTAAGGCTGAAAAATGCACTACAACTGTAGAGTTTGTTATCACTACAGACAAACCACTTGCTACATATCAGCTCAAGGAATTAAAGGCAAAGCTTGAGGGAATTAATATCGGTACTATTTCAGATCTCAAGATTGGTGATGAAGCAGTAGCTTCAAAGGAAACAGAGGCTAAGGAAGAGACAAAGCCAACAGAGCCTGCAAAGGAGATGGGATTTGTTTCAATCGCTACAGGTGAAGGTCTTACTTCTATCTTTACAGAGCTTGGATGTGACTACATGATTCCGGGTGGCCAGACAATGAACCCAAGCACAGATGATATTTTAAGTGCAATTGAAAAGGTTAATGCAAAAACTATATTTGTATTACCAAACAACAAAAATATCATTCTTGCTGCAAACCAGGCCTCAAGCATTTGCAAAGATAAAAAGGTTGTAGTTATTCCAACAAAGACTATTCCTCAGGGTATTACAGCTCTTATTTCTTTTGACCCAGATGCAAGCGTAGAGGATAACGAGTCTAACATGACTGAAGAAATCAAAAATGTTAAGACTGGCCAGGTGACATATGCTGTTCGTGATACTATTATCGACGATAAAGAAATCACAAAAGATGACTGGATGGGCATGGCTGATACGGGACTTCTTTCTGTAAATGCCGACATTAACGTGGCTTTCCAGGAAATGATAGATAAAATGGTTACTGAAGATTCAGCTGTAGTTTCTATTTACTGGGGCGAAGGCAGTGACCAGGAAAAAGCAGATGCACTTGGAAAAGCTGTTGAAGAAAAATATCCTGACCTTGAGGTGGAAATATCTGAAGGCGGTCAGGCTGTTTATGCTTATATTGTTTCAGTGGAGTAATGATTATGGATTTGTTGTCACCAATTGACACTATCAAGGGTGTAGGAGAAAAGACAACTAAATTATTTAATAAATTAGGAGTATATACCATTGAGGATATACTCCTTTTTTTTCCGCGAACATATCTGGTATATCCGGAATGTTCTATACCAGATAAAGATAGTGTTAATTCTTTAATTAGTATTTCAGGCAGGATAAAGTCTTCACCAAAAATGTTCAGATCTAAAAACCATATGGATATTTTGTCTGTGACGACCTATGTAAATGATATTCCTGTAGATTTGGTATGGTTCAATTCAAATTATCTTAGAAATAATTTTGAACCTGGTAAGGTTTATATCTTTTATGGCAGGCTTGTATCTGAAAAAGGAAGATTTAAAATTTCGCAGCCCGCTATTTTTACCCCTGAAAAATATCAGGAGCTCAGAAGAGAAATTCAGCCGATTTATCATTTAACTAAAGGCCTGACTAATAATGCAGTATTAAAAGCTGCAAAATCTGCCTTTGAAGGGGCTAAAATTCCTGAATTCAGGTTACCTGAAGAACTGGAGAAAAAGAATGATTTTATGCCTTATAACAAGGCTTTATATACATATCATTTCCCAGATAAATTTGAAAAATTAGTTGAGGCCAGAAGACGCCTTGCCTATGAGGAAATGTTTTTCTTTATCTTAAACTCAAAGCTTCAGGAAGAAAAAAGTATTTCGTTTCCTAATGAATTTGATATTTGTCATCATCAAGAAACGGATTGTTTTAAGAGCAAATTAAAATATAGTTTAACATCTGATCAGGATAAGGTGTTATCTGAAATTCTTTCCGATTTAACGGGAAATTACGCTACGCAGCGTCTTATCCAGGGGGATGTAGGTAGTGGAAAAACAATAGTGGCGTTTCTTGCAATGCTTGACGTGGCTTTATCAGGCTATCAAGCGGCTATAATGGCACCTACAGAGGTTTTGGCAAAGCAACATTATGAAAGCTTTACAGAATGGATTGAGCTTGCAGGAATTGATATACCTGTTGCACTTTTTACCGGTTCTATGAAAGCTTCTGAGAAAAAAGCTATGCAAAAGCTGGTAGATGAAAATCCAAACACGCTGATAATTGGTACTCATGCTTTAATTACAGATGGCCGAGAATTCGGAAATCTTGCTCTTGTAATTGTAGATGAGCAGCATCGTTTTGGAGTTCAGCAAAGAGATAAGCTCTCCTCAAAGGGCAATCATCCACATATCATAGTCATGTCTGCCACACCTATTCCAAGGACCCTTGCAATGATTTTATATGGAAATATGCATGTTTCTGCCATAAAGGAACTTCCGGCCAACAGACTTCCTATAAAGACCTGCGTTATCAAAGAAAGTATGAGACCTACTGCTTATAAATTTGTTTCGGATGAGGTTGAAAAGGGGCATCAAGCATATATTATTTGTCCTCTTGTTGAAGCATCTGAAACTACAGAAGCACAGAATGTTACAGATTACAGCAAGAAACTGAAATCATATTTTAATGATAAATACGAAATAGGTGTCCTTCATGGCAAAATGAAACCTGCAGAGAAAAATCAGGTTATGGAAGATTTTGCTAACCATAAGACCCAGATTTTAGTATCTACAACTGTAGTAGAGGTAGGTGTAAATGTTCCTAATGCTACTGTAATTATGATAGAAAATGCCAATAGATTTGGCCTGGCTGCGCTACATCAGCTGAGAGGACGTGTAGGCCGTGGAGATGCCCAAAGCTATTGTATCCTTATGAATGAAAGTAAGGATGACAATCAGTCAAAACGACTAAATATTATGCTTAAATCAAATGATGGATTCTATATCGCAAAAGAAGATTTAAAGCTAAGAGGTCCTGGGGATTTGTTTGGCGTAAGACAAAGCGGCGAATTCAGCTTTAAGGTAGCTGATATTTATCAGGATGCAAATGAGCTGGAAATGGCATCAAATGACGTAGATATCATATTAAAAGAGGACCCTAATTTAGATAATCATCTAGAATTAAGGTCCACCTTAAATTTATTCCTCGCCAACCAGTTTTACGTGCTCTAGAGTTGGAGATACAACCATTGAATAATTAGTATAATATACTACAAAGCCTGCCACAGCACTGGCGGGCTTTTTTACGTTTTTCTTCTGGAGATAATCTATTTCTACTTTGTCTGTATCTCTGCCAGAAGAATAGTAGGCGGCAAGCTCTGCTGCGTACTCATAGGAACTGTCAGGAAGCTCTTTTCCGTTTGTTTTTACGATGACATGAGAACCATGTATCTTTTTTGTGTGGAACCACCAGTCATTGCCAGTAGCAAATTTAAAGGTCAGCTCGTCGTTTTGATAATTATTTTTTCCTACATAGATATCAAAACCGTTGTCATCGATAAAGTGCAGCGGCTTGCTTTTTTTAATCTTTTCTTTTTTGCCTGTATTGTGCTTTTTGATAAATCCGTAATCTACAAGCTCTCGACGTATATCAGCTAAATCACTTTCTGTTTCTGCAATATTTAAAGCAGTTTCGATAGTTTTTAAAAGCTCTAATTCTTGCTCGGATTGAGCGATATAAGTATCTAGAGCTTCTGCAGTACGTTTTAATTTGGCATATTTGTCAAAGTATTTCTTGGCATTTTCAGATGCTGATAAATCAGGATCAAGAGGAATAGTAAGCTCATTATTGTCGTAGTAATTGATAACAGTAATGGATTTATCCTTTGGTTTAGCTTCATAACCATAGGTGTGGAGCAATTCCCCGTATACTTTGTATTTATCTCTTTTTTCTGTATCCTTAAGCTGCTTTAACTGTAAATCCAATTTCTTAGAAGAACGCTCAATGTGATTTGATATTATTTTTCTTAAATCAGATGATTTCTGTCTGATGTTAGTGTATCTGTTTCTTTTGGCATAGAATTCTACAAGCACCTTTGAAATAGAATCTATTGGCTTGATAGTCATATCCTGATACATTTTAAAATCTATAGGACCATACTCCACAGGCTCATCTTTTGCTGGATTTATGATTATAGAATAGTGATAGTGATTTTTTTTAACATCATCCATCAAATTATTAAATTCCTTGCAGAATCTGTCTTTATGTTCGTCAAAAAGTGAGGCACAGCTAGCATCTGAATCAAGTCCTGACCTATAGCAGATTTCATTTGCGATAGTAGGGCTGATTCCAATAAAAGAAGACATAATGGCCTTGTATATTGAATCGCTTCTTTTTAGAACCGTGTTTTTAATATATTCATCTGTTGCCTCAAGAGGATTGATTTTACCTTCCTGGGTTGGAATAAAATAGTCTCTTCCAGGCAAAACCTCACGAACCGAGCTGACTGAGGACGGAACATGTTTGATTGAATCTAAAATCATATTTTCTTCATTACAGAAGATGATATTAGAATGTTTTCCCATAATTTCCACATAGAGATATTTAAAGGTAATATCACCCATTTCATTTAGATGTTGGATTTTAAATCGTACAGCACGCTCTAAGCCCATCTGGGATATTTCTATGATGCGGCCTGCTCCGATGTGTTTTCTTAGAAGCATACAAAAACCTGGTGCCTGGGCAGGCGCTGGCTTATTTTCTTCGGTTATATACATAAACGGGAGAGAAGCATTTGCTGATATTAGAAGTCGCTTATTACCTCCAGCAGTATTAATAGTAATCAACAGTTCTTCTCGTTCTGGTTGTGAAATCTTGTTAATTTTGCCATTTAATAGTTGTTCGTTAAATTCATGAACAAGGGCATGAATTGTAATTCCATCTAATGCCATATTGTAGTCCTTTCTAGATTGGCTGTCATAGCAAGTGCTAAAAGTCTATAAATTTATGCTGATATTTTCATAGTTTGGTCAGCAAGAAGTCATAAACACTTGCATCTTATAATACATTTAATTATAATTAAAAACAACTATGTGAAGGTGGACAAGTGTGCTTAACATGGTTCAAAGGAGACTAAAATGGTACGTAGCATGACAGGTTACGGCAAAGGATTTGCCGAAAACGAGGACGCTAGAGTCACTATCGAGATGAAGTCTGTTAATCACAGATATCTTGACTTGAATATCAAACTTCCTAAGAAACTCAATTTCTTAGAGAGTCAGGTTCGAAACAAAATCAGCGAAAGTATTTTCAGAGGAAAAGTGGATGTTTATATTACTCTAAATGAGCATTCTGATGCCTGCTATCAGGTGTCTGTTAATGATGCTATTGCGCTGAAATATTACGAATCCATATCAGCTATGGCTGAAAAGCTAGGCATAGATAATGACATGAAAGCTAGCAGTATTTCAAGACTGCCTGATGTAATTGAGCTTGAGGAAGTAGAAGCTGATGAAGATAGCCTTAAAGCTCTTGTAAATGAAGCTCTTGATGTATGCCTTTCACAGTTTATAGAGGCTCGCATTGCTGAAGGTAATCGTCTTGAAAAGGATTTAATTGCTAAAATGGATGAAATGCTTGTTCTTGTAGACAAGCTTGAGCAAAGAAGTCCAAAAATAATCGAAGAATATCGAACACGCCTTACAGCAAAGGTAAATGAGCTCCTTGCTGATTCTCACATTGATGAGGGACGAATAGCTCAGGAGGTTGTTATTTACGCTGATAAAATCTGCATTGATGAGGAAATGGTTAGACTAAAAAGCCATGTCGACGAAACAAAAAGCGTTTTCGATTTAGACAAAGAGGTGGGCAGAAAACTTGATTTTTTGGCACAGGAACTAAATCGTGAGGCAAACACCATACTTTCCAAATCTACTGACGTTGAAATTGCTGATATCGGTATCACCCTTAAGACATTAATTGAGAAAGTTAGGGAGCAGATTCAAAATATAGAATAATTATGGCTTTTGTAAACATAGGTTTTGGAAACATTATCAATAGCAAAAAAATAGTATCTATGGTAACCTCTGATTCTTCCCCTGCAAAGCGCATAATTGCAAATGCAAAGGAACAGGGCAATATCATCGATGCCACACAGGGCCGTCGCACAAGATGTGTTATTGTGTGTGATTCTCATGTTGTTTTATCGGCTTTAATGCCAGATACAATAGCAGGCAGAATATTAGAAAATAATACCAAGGAGGATTCCGATAATGATGCATGATAAAGGGCTCGTAATCGTCCTTTCAGGCTTTTCAGGTGCTGGCAAAGGAACCATTATGAAGCATTTACTGGAAGCCCATCCAAATGACTACAATCTTTCCATCTCAGCAACCACAAGGGGCATGAGAGCTGGCGAAAAAGATGGAAGAGAATATTTCTTCAAAACTCGTGAAGAGTTCGATGAAATGATCAAAAACAACGAATTGCTGGAATATGCTACTTTCAATGGCAATTCATACGGTACACCTAGAGCATACGTAGAGCAGCTTATAGACCGTAGAAAGGATGTAATCCTTGAAATTGAAATACAAGGAGCGCTTCAGGTTAAGGAAATGTATCCTGACGCTTTATTGCTTTTTACAATGCCTCCGTCTGCAAAGGAATTAGAAAACAGACTTGTTGGACGTGGTACAGAAACCAGTGAGGTTATTGCGCAAAGACTTGCTATTTCCTGCAAGGAATCAGGTTTTATGGACAAGTATGATTACCTGATTGTAAATGACTCCTTAGAGAGAGCTGTAGATCAGGTTCATAATATAATTCAGGGTGAACATTTCAAAGTATCAAGAAACAAAACAGCTATTAGCAAAATGCAAGAACAATTAAAGATGTTTGAAAGGAGTAATTAATTATGATACATCCATCTTATGTTGAACTTATGGAAAAGGTAAATGAAAATGTTGAGGTAGGTGAGGAGCCAGTAGTTAACTCACGTTATACAATTGTTGCTGCAACAGCAAAGCGCGCTCGTCAGATAATTGACGGTGCAGATCCACTTGTAAAGTACAGTAAAATTGACAAGCCACTTTCAATTGCTGTAAATGAGCTTAATGATGGCGTAATCAGAATTCTTACAGAGGATACAAATAACTAATGCCTATGAACGTTTTATTTGTTTCACTTGGGTGCGATAAAAATCTTGTTGATTCTGAACATATGCTTGGTGACCTTATTGATCACGGTTATACAATTTGTGATGATGAGGCAGATGCAGATATTATCGTTGTAAATACCTGTTCTTTTATCGCTGATGCCATGGAAGAAAGTATTCAAAATATCATAGATCTTGGCAGTTACAAGGAAAATGGAAAGCTTAAAGCGCTTATTGTTACAGGTTGTCTTGCGCAGCGCTTTACAGAAAATATCCTTGAAGATTTGCCGGAAGTTGATGCAATAATAGGTACCAATTCTTATGATGAGCTTGTTAAAGCCATAGATGAAGTCCTTGAGAAAAAGGGATATTTGCCAGTTTATAAAAAGGAACTTACTGGTCTTCCAAAAGATGGCAGACGAGTACTTACCACTGGCGGTCATTATGCTTACCTTAAGATAGCAGAAGGTTGTAATAAGCGTTGCACCTACTGCATTATTCCTTATATCAGAGGTGATTACCGTTCTGTACCAATGGAACGTATTCTTGAAGAGGCAAAACAACTCGCGGAGGATGGTGTAAAAGAACTTATCCTTGTTGCCCAGGAAACTACTGTTTATGGCATGGATATCTATGGTCATAAGTCATTACCAGAGCTTCTTAATAAACTCTGTGAAATCGATGGAATCAATTGGATTCGTATTTTATACGCTTATCCAGAAGAAATCACAGACGAGCTCATAGAATGTATGGCAAATCAGCCAAAGATTTGTCATTATATCGATATGCCTATTCAGCACTGTAATGATGAGCTTCTTAGAAAAATGGGACGCAAGACTGATAAAGCTGATATTATGAATATCGCTGCCAAGCTTCGAGCTGCTATGCCTGATATTTCCCTGAGAACTACTTTGATTTGTGGTTTTCCTGGTGAAACTGAAGAAATGCATGAGGAACTCCTACAGTTTATTAAAGATATGAAGTTCGATAGACTTGGGGCTTTCGCTTATTCAAAAGAAGACGGCACAGTTGCTGCAACATGGGACAATCAGGTAGATGAAGAATTAAAACAAAAATGGCAGGAAGAGGTCATGCTTTGTCAAAAGGATATCTCTTTAGCCAATAATAAAAACTACATCGGAAAAACACTTCCAGTTTTCATTGAAGGAAAGCTTCCAGAGGATGGGGTTTTTGTTGGACGTACCTATAGAGATACGCCATCAGTTGACGGTTTTATTTTTGTTAACAGTGACACCGAGCTTACTAGCGGACAGTTTGTTCAGGTAACCGTTACAAGCTTTGATGAATATGACTTAATAGGAGATGTAAAGTTATGAATTTACCAAACAAATTAACACTATTCAGAGTAATTTTAATTCCGTTTTTCGTATTTTTCTTGCTTATTAACCCTGATAATACTGCACTTAGAATTATTGCAGATATCATCTTTATTGCTGCATCCCTTACCGATATGGCAGATGGCAAGATTGCACGTAAATACAATCTTGTTACTAATTTCGGTAAATTTATGGATCCTCTAGCAGACAAGCTGCTGGTTTGTTCAGCAATGATTTGTCTTATTTCTACCAAGCAGCTTTATGCATGGTATGTAATCATTATCATTGCCAGAGAATTCATCATTTCTGGTTTTAGACTTATAGCAGCTGAAAATGGTCTTGTTATTGCAGCAAACATTTTCGGTAAAATTAAGACTACTACTCAGATGATTATGATTATTATTTTAGTTGCAAATCTTCAATTTGGATGGCTCATCGTTCTTGGAGAAATCTTCAAATGGGTTGCACTTATAATGACAATTCTTTCACTTGTAATTTATATTTATCAGAATATCGATGTTCTTAAGGAGCAGAAATAATGGATATTACAGATATTGTAAGCAGGCTTTCTGCAAAAGGATTTACAGTTGCAACAGCTGAATCCTGTACAGGAGGCTTGATTGCAAGCACTATTGTAGATGTTCCAGGTGCTTCTGATTGCTTCAATGAAGGATATGTCACATACTCTAATGAAGCTAAAATGAAAAACCTCGGTGTAAAGGATAACACCCTTATGGTGCATGGCGCTGTCAGTCCACAGACTGTTATTGAAATGGCAAAGGGAGTAAGAAAAAGAGCTGCTTCTGATTTTGGCATTTCAAGCTCAGGCATTGCTGGCCCAGGAGGTGGTTCGCCAAAGAAACCTGTAGGACTTGTCTATATAGGATGTGCCTTTGGAGACAACGAATGTAAGGTTTTAGAGCTTCACTTGAAGGGTAATAGAACAGAAGTTAGAATGGCAGCTACTGAAAAAGCCTTGGAGCTTTTATCAGATTGTCTTCATGAAATCGAGGAATCAAATTGAGAATAATTTCCGGTAGCAGACGTGGTCTTATACTTGAGACTCCAGATGGTCTTGATACGAGACCTACATCTGACAGAATTAAAGAGACACTTTTCAATATGATTGCTTTTGATATACCTGATTGTAATTTCCTTGATTTATTTTCAGGAAGTGGTCAAATGGGCATAGAGGCTTTGAGTCGTGGTGCATCAAAAGCTGTATTTATTGAAAAGGATAAAAAAGCCTTAAACTGTATTACAAATAATCTAAAAAAAGCAAAGCTTGTAGATGATGCTTTAGTTTATTCTGAGGATGTTTTTTCAGGTTTAAACAGATTAAAATCTAATGAGATATTTGACATTATTTTCATGGATCCACCTTATAACAAGCTTATTGAAAAGCAGGTGTTACAGATACTTAAAGATAAGCCTTTTGTAAATGAAGATACATGTATTATAGTTGAGGCTAGTCTTGAAACAGATTTTTCTTACGTTGATGAGTTAGGTTACAATATCACTAAAGAAAAAATCTACAAGACAAATAAACATATTTTTTTGAAAAGAGCGTAATGATATGAGAAGAGCTATCTATCCAGGAAGCTTTGACCCTATTACATTTGGTCATTTAGATATAATAAAAAGGGCAAGCGGTTTGTGTGATGAATTAATCGTTGGTGTCCTAAATAATAAGCAAAAAACACCGTTGTTTTCGATTGATGAACGTGTTAGTATAATAAATGAATTGACAGATAATTTAGACAATGTCAAAGTAGAAAGCTTTGAAGGTCTGCTTGTCGATTTCGCTAAAGAAAAAGATGCACAGGTCATTATTAGAGGTCTTAGAGCTGTAACTGATTTCGAAAATGAGATTCAATTGGCTCAATCTAATAAGGTACAGTACCCAGAGTTAGAGACACTGTTTATGACTACATCTTTACAGTATTCTTATTTAAGTTCTACAGTTGCAAAGGAATTTGCGTCTTACGGGGGAGATATCAGTCTATTCGTTCCATCTCAAGTAATACCCCTTATAGAAGCGAAATTTAAAAATAAGGAGAATTAGAAAAATGGCAAATGCGAGCAAAATAGAAGATATTATTGACGAGATTGAAAACTATATTGATGAGTGTAAGCCATCAGCTTTTTCTAGTAGTAAAATCATTGTAAATAGAGACGAAATTGAAACTTTATTACAGGAGCTTAGAACAAAAACTCCTGACGAAATTAAAAAATACCAAAGAATGATTGCAAACCGTGAGCAGATACTTGCGGATGCAAGGAATAGAGCTGCTGAAATAATCAAAGAGGCAGAGGATCATAATAATGAGTTAGTTTCAGAACATCAGATTATGCAACAGGCGTACGCTCAAGCAAATGAAGTCATTCTTATAGCTCAAAAAAATGCTCAAGAAAAAATCGACAGAGCAACAGAAGATGCTAATAATATCAGAATGGGTGCTATCGCATATACGGATGAGCTTCTTGCAAATATCCAAACTATTTTAGCTAATTCTATTGAGACTACTAGAAGTCACAATGAGGCATTCCTTACTACAATGCAGACATATTTGGATACTGTAGATGCTAATAGAGCATCTCTTATTCCGGATTCTATGAATGAAGGTGTTAATGATCCAGCTGCTCTTGATTCAGGTGCATCTGAGTATTCATCAAAAGAAGAACCTGTAGCTCATAATGAGCAGTCAAACTCTAAAAACGAAGATGAGGATGTTCCAGCATTAGACATTCCTGATCAGTTTTTCAGCAAGGAATAATAAATTTAAGTCTAAGGCATCCAAGTCTTTTGGGTGCCATTTTTATTAAGAGGTTTATATGCAACAATTTTTACCAGTTTCCAAGCAGGATATGAAGGAAAGAGGAATAGAACAGTTAGATTTTGTCTATGTTTGTGGTGATGCTTATGTCGATCACCCTTCCTTCGGGGCAGCCATTATTTGTAGAATATTAGAATTACATGGATATTCTGTAGGAATCATTCCACAACCTGATTGGAAGGATGATAATTCTATAAATATTCTTGGGGAACCTAGACTTGGATTTTTTGTTTCTGCGGGAAACATGGATTCCATGGTTAATCATTATAGTGTTTCCAAGCATCATAGGGACTATGACAATTATTCTCCAGGTGGAAAAGCTGGCCTCAGGCCTGATTATGCCACAATTGTATACTGCAATCTAATTAGACATACATACAAAACAAAGCCTATTATCATAGGTGGTATAGAAGCTTCCCTGCGAAGGCTTGCTCACTATGATTATTGGTCAAATAAAGTTCGACGTTCTATATTGCTGGATTCAGGGGCTGATATCATTTCCTATGGTATGGGAGAGCGCTCTGTAGTTGAAATTGCAGACTGTCTGGCATCAGGAATGGATGTTAAGGATATCACATATATTGACGGTACTGTTTATAAAACCAGAGATAAGTCCTTTACTGAGGATGGAATAATTTTGCCATCTTACGAAGAAATAAAAGCTGATAAAACAACCTATGCTAAAAGCTTTTATACTCAATATGTAAACACCGATGCATTTACTGCTAAAAAATTAGTTGAAACTTATGATGGTGCTATGTTTGTTATTCAGAATCCACCGCAAAAACCTTTATCAAGACAAGAGATGGATGATGTTTATGCCATAGAATACAGGCGAACCTATCATCCTATGTACGAAAAGGATGGTGGTATACCAGCCATTAAAGAGGTAAAGTTTTCTCTGATTAGTAATAGAGGCTGTTTTGGCGGCTGTAATTTCTGTGCCCTCACATTCCATCAGGGTCGAATTATTCAGTCTCGTAGTCAGGAATCAATTATTAACGAAGCTAAACTTATTACTGAAGAGTCTGATTTTAAAGGATATATTCATGATGTTGGTGGACCTACTGCCAATTTTAGAAATCCATCCTGTCAAAAACAGCTTACTAAGGGAGTATGTACACATCGTCAGTGTCTCTTTCCTACCAAATGTCCTAATTTGGAGGTCGACCACAAAGATTATGTAGAATTATTAACAAAGCTTAGAAAACTTCCAAAGGTCAAGAAAGTATTTGTGCGCTCAGGCGTACGCTTTGATTATGTAATGTACGACAAAAGTGACGCATTCCTTCGTGACCTTTGTAAATATCATATAAGCGGCCAGCTAAAGGTGGCACCTGAGCATATTTCTAATAATGTTTTAAGCTATTTAGGTAAGCCTGATATATCCGTTTATAATGCCTTCTGCGATAAGTATGCAAAGATTAACAAGGAACTAGGATTAAAACAGTATTTAGTGCCTTATCTAATGAGTTCACACCCGGGTTCTACTCTTGATGATGCAATCGCTTTAGCAGAATATTTGCGTGATCATCATCTTTCACCTGAGCAGGTACAGGATTTTTATCCTACACCAAGCACTATTTCAACTACAATGTATTATACAGAAATCGATCCTAGAGATATGAAGCCTGTGTATGTATGCAAGAATCCTCACGAAAAGGCTATGCAACGTGCATTAATACAATATAAACGTCCTGAGAATTATGATCTTGTTAAAGAGGCTCTAGTAAAGGCAGGACGCGACGATTTGATAGGCTTTGGAGATGAATGTCTGATTCCTCCTAGAAAAATAAAAGGCAAAGAATATAGAAAAACTGATTCTAAACCACAAAATGCAAAGACTCATTCATCAAAACCACAAGATTCAAAACAAACAAAATTAAATTCTTCAAACAATAAAAATAAAACAGCTAGAAATAATTCTGGCAAACAAAGTAAGGTAAATGAAAGAACTAAGAATAGAAGGAAACGATAGTAATCAGCGTTTTGACAAATATTTAAAACGTGTTCTTCCAAATGCAAGTACAAGCTTTATTTACAAAATGCTACGTAAAAAGAACATTACTTTAAATGAGAAAAAGGCTGATGGCTCAGAGAAATTAAACACTGGAGATGTAATTAAAATCTGGTTTTCAGATGAAACATTTGCGAAAATGGCTGGGGAATCTGAACGAGATGAACTGTATTATACCATTAAAGAACTACCTCATGATATTCAGATAGTTTTTGAAGATGATAATATGATTATCATCAATAAACCAGCTGGTATCAAATCTCAAAAAGATTCACCAAGTGATATATCAATAAATGAAATGGCCATTTCATATATGATTGCCACAGAGCAGCTTTCAGAAGAGAGCTTCAAACATTTCCATCCTAGCGTATGCAATCGACTGGATAGAAATACTTCAGGAATAGTATTATTCGCCAAAAATCTTCACGCAGCACAAAATCTGGGTGAGGCTTTAAAGGAACGTAGCTGCAAAAAGCTTTATAGGGCAGTTGTTTTGGGAAAAATAACAGATTATCAGGAAATAGAGGGCTTTCTATCAAAGGATGAAACTACAAATAAGGTTTCTATAAGTAAAAAAGAATCATCCGATTCAAAACCAATTAAAACAGCTTATAAGCCAATTAAAAATATCGGTGATAAATTTACGCTACTTGAAATTCACTTAATTACAGGGCGTACTCACCAAATCAGGGCTCATTTGGCATCAATTGGACATCCGATACTTGGAGATAACAAATACGGAAATAATAAAATTAATAAAGAACAAAGGGTAAGAGGACAGCTTCTTCATGCATACTCAATTGAGTTTAATGATGGAAGAAAGTTTGTCTGTGAGTTACCAAAGGAGTTTAATGAGTACATTTAAATCACGAGGATTGCGTGGTTCTACATTTGAAGAATTTATAAATAAAACCAATGACGTTTATTCTGACAATGGTCTGGCTCTTATACAAAAGATTCCAACACCTATTACACCTATAGATATGGACAAAAAAGGTCATATCACGCTTGCATATTTTGATCAAAAATCTACAGTTGACTATGTGGGGGCTATTCAGGGGATTCCTGTATGTTTTGATGCCAAGGAATGCAACAAGGATACATTCCCCCTTCAGAATATACATGAGCACCAGATTAATTTCATGGGTAAATGGGAAGCTCAGGATGGGTTGGCATTTATACTGATATTTTTCAGTGAAAGAGATGTTTATTATTATCTGACCTACGAAAAACTAAAAAGCTTTTGGGACAGAATGCAAAACGGCGGTAGAAAAAGCTTTAGAATTGAAGAGTTGGATGAGAAATATTTTTTTGCTACAAAACCAAATCTTTTGGTGCCATATTTAGACATGATTAATATTGATTTAAGTGAAAGAGGCTGAGATTGATCCGGCCTCTTTTGTTATATTATGTGTACAAAATTAAATAAAATAATTCTATATAACAGATGATGCCAAATCATTACCTTTCTTGCCAAAGTGTTGAGACGCAATATGTAACCTGTTATATTTAGTGACCGTAGGGATGAAAGTTCACAAAATGTTAACAATTAATACACAGGATGTTTTTCATCTTATGCAATAGAAAGGAAGAATTATGAAAAAGAATTTAGTAAAAGCCATGTCAGTAGGTCTTTCTACAATCACATTAGCAGGTTCATTAAACGTACCTGTAATGGCAGAAGAGCTTACCAAAAGTGATGATATAAATAATACAACAGAAGCTGGCCTAGAAGTGACAGGTAATACTGCCAAGATAAAGGAATTAAACTCAGCAGCAACAAAGACTATAACAGATGCAAAAGATACTATTGCAGAGATTGAAAATAACTTATCAGATGATGAAAAAAATTCATTGGCTGATGCAAATGAAGCTCTTTCAAATATTGATAAAACCATTAGAAATTTAGATGAAAACAATTCAGCGGCTTCAAAGGCTGTTGAATCATATAACCATACAGTAAATACTGACAATCAGGATATAGTAGCAGGTGATGTTGTAGCAGCACAGAGTGCTAGTGAAGAAGCAAATAATGCTGCTAAAGCAGGCCAGAATGCTTCATTAGAGGTAGCTAAGCAGCAGGCTCAGTTAGCTGATGAGGCTCTTGCAACAGCTGAAGCTGTAAAAGAGCAGGCTGAAACAAAGGTTGAAGCAGCTTCTAAAGCATATGATAAAGCACAGGCTGCTCTTTCAAAGGCAGAAGAAGAGTTAAACGATATTTATGCCCAGTACGGCCTTTCTGCCGGCGAAAAAACAAATTTTTCAGGAGACTTAAAGGTTGCCATTGAAGCTGCTACAAAGGCTTTAGATAAGTCCCAGAATACATGTGATTTAGCTACACAGTCTCTTGCAACAGCACAGACAGAGCTATCAAGGGCAAATGAAGATTTAGATGCTAAAAAGACAGCTGCTGCAAATGCTGAAGCAGCTTTAGAAAATGCTCAGGCAAATAAAAATGCACTTGAAGAAGCAAACAATAAGGCTCAAGCAGCTTTAAACAATGCTATTAGTGCTCATGAAGCCGCTATTCAAAAAGAAGCAGACGCCGATAAGGCTGTAAAGGCTGCAAAAGCAGCCCAGGAAGTAGCTGACAGAAATCTTGAAAATGCAAATAGCAATAAGACTGCTGCTGATACAGAATTATCTAATGCTAAGGCTAATAAAGCAGAAATAGATGGCAAATTAAATGCAGCAAATGAGGAATTAATAAATGCTCAAAATGCTGAAGCATTAAGACTTACAGAAAGCCAGCAAGCTGATAGTGCACTTAAAGCATTTACAGAGCAAGTTAAAGCAGCAGAAATAGAAAAAAGCAATGCTGAGAAGGAATTAGCAAAGGCAAAGTCTGAATTAACAAAGGCTCAAAGCGAATATGCTGCAGCTAACAACTTAGAAGCCATCATAAATACAGTTAATGATAAAAGAAAAAACTCAAGAAAGTTATCTAACAATACAGAAATAGCAAAAAATCTCATTAGATTCTATGTCTACGAAAATAATAAAAATCTTGATCCATCAAATATAGTATTTGAAGAGCATATGGATAACCTTCACTGGGAAGACAACTCTATTATTGCGTATTATATAGATAATAAAGGTAATAAAAATCGTATTGGTATCTATAACTTTGAGACAAAGGGTTATCATGATGAACATGTTGTCGCTTTCTATGAGTACTTTACAGATCATATCAATATCATAGAAAAGGAAACAGAAAAAGGTACCTATGGCGGATTCCTTAACCTTGTTTACTATGCACCAAAATCCAAGGTCATTCTAAATGAGAGAGATTTTGTAAATGGTGAAACTGCTTATCAGGAAGCTACAAAAAATGCTAGAGATGCATACCATAAGGCTGCATCTGACAAGAAAAACAAAGATCAGGATTTGACAGAAAAGAAAAATGCACTTAATGATTACAAGACAAAATCTGCCGAGGCCAAAATCGCTGCCGAGAAAGCTGCTGACAGCTATAAAACAGCAAAGGCTACAGCAGCTAGTGTCCAATCAAAGGTTGATGGCTTGACATCAGACCAGAGCAATGCAGAAGCTGTTATTGCTAATGCTCAGAATAAGGTAAATGCATTAATTAATAGCATTAAAGAGCTTACTGGTATCAAAAATGCCGCTGATGCTTCAATGCAGGAAGCTGATGTAAACCTTGTTCAGGCTAACAATGATAAGGAATTAGCTTTATCTACTTTAACAACAGCTCAAGCAAATAAGACCGCTGCTGAAACAGACCTTTCAAATGCAACATCAGTTCTTGAAAAAACTACTGCAGATAAAAAATTAGCCGATGAAGCAGTTGCAGATGCTATAAACGTAAAAAATTCAAAACAGACAGCCGTTGAAAAACTAACAGCAGCAATGTCTGAGGCCACTAAAAAGCTTGAATCGGTAAAGAAGGCATACGTAAAGATTTTAGATGTTGCTCATGCACTTTTTAATCTTAAGACAGAAAATGAATTTGCAAAGACTGGTCTTGAGGAAATGCAGGCGAACCTAGATACAGTGAATAAACATTATGAAGCAACAAAGAATGCTAGAGATTTGATACAAGATAGTGTTAAAATAGCAATGAAAGAAGCAGAATCTAATAAAGCGAGGTTAAATGCTTCAAATATAGAATCTTTAGATTCGATTTCAAATACAATATCTTCAACTAAAATTGCAAAAAATGACATTGCTGTAGCACTCAAAGATGATATCGTTAACATAGAAATACTTGAGGTACCAATAACAACTAATACAGTTGCAACAATAAGCACTGGTGTAGCAACACAAGAAAATCCTGAAGAAGAATCTTCAACGATTGACACCTTAACAATTGAAGATGAAGCAACTCCACTCGCAGGAAATCAAGATGCTTTTACTACAAAAACTATTGAACATGTAGATGAAACAAAAAATAAATCATCAATTGATGTCTTCCAGAAGCTTTTATTCTCTGCTAATTCATGGTGGGGTTGGATTTTAATTATAGTAGCTGTATTTGTAGGAGGTACTGTATTCCTCAATAAAAAGATTAATTCTGAAGATTAGAATATTATGAAAACTTGTGAGCTACTTAAGAATAAAGCTCACAAGTTTTTTTTGTACCACTTGTATAGTAACTTATCTGCTTGCTAAACAATGAAATTCTATGTAACTTTGATAATTTAGAGCATGTGAGTTAACAAGAACTTTAACAAACTTATTATAATAAGGAGAACACACAATGATTAATGATTCAAAATTAAATGAAGAACTATTAAGAACTATATATCATAAAGATTTATTAGATGGTAAAATTCTAGGTCCTATTCCTAATTATCCTGAGGAAGCTGAAGAGTATTTAAAATACTATACTAAGTCTGAATTAATGTTGAATATGCCATCTAAGACTATGTATCAATATGTTTATGATAATAATATAGGAAATGAACAATTAATTGCCATTTATTATTTTGGCACAAGGATTACTTTTAAAGAATTTTTTAATAAAATAAATCATTGCGCTAATGCGCTATTAAATAATGGAATTAAAATAGGTGATATTGTAACTGTTATAATGCCTAATACACCCGAAGCATTATATATGATATACGCACTAAATAAAATTGGTGCTGTTGCTTCTATGCTTCATCCTTTATCTAGTCAAAATGAAATGAGAGACTATATAAATGAAGAAGAGTCTGATATTGTTTTAGTTATTGATTCATCTTATGAAAAACTAAAAAATGTTGAAAATCAATGTTGTGCTAAAAAGATAATAGTTACTTCTCCAGAAGATTCAATGGACATAAAAACTAAAATAGGGTATAAATTACTTAATATTAAAAAAGGTGAAAAGAAAGTTCACCTTGGCAAAAAAGCAATTTCTTGGAAGTCATTTATGGCTGATGGAAATGATACTAATGTTGCAACAGTTTGTAATGATAAAAATGATTTTTCGATTCTTTTAAGAACAGGTGGCACCACAGGTGTATCTAAAGCAGTTAAATTATCTAATGATAATTTCAATTCAATGGTTGAACAACTAATGACTGCAATAAAAAGTTATAATGCTGGCGATAAGTTTTTATCTATAATGCCTGTTTTTCATGGTTTTGGCTTATGCTCTTCGATTCATTTGCCTTTATCGCATGGTGTAGGTACTATTTTAATTCCCAAACCAGATATTAAGTCTATGGATAAATTATTTAACGAATTACACCCAAATCATATGGTTGGTGTACCAACATTATTTAAAGGGTTTATGAAAGTCGTAAATAATAATATAAGTAATGGTAAATTAAAAGATTTTGATTTGTCTTATGTAAAAAATATAGTTTCGGGAGGAGATGCTTCTGAAGAAGGTTATGTTGATTCTGTTAATAATTTTTTCAAAAAACATGGTTCTAATGCCACTTTAGTTAATGGTTATGGTTTGACTGAAGCGGTTGCTGGAGTTACATTTTCATATGATTCTTGTAGTGAAGGATGTGGTATTCCAATGACCCATAGTAAATTAAAAATTGTTAATCAACGTACAGGTATGCATTTAGAAAATGGTCAAATTGGAGAAATATGTGTTAAAAGTCCTTGTGTAATGCAAGGATATTATAAACATGAAGATGAAACAAAGAATACTATTATAGATGGATGGCTTCACACTGGAGATATAGGTTATATTACAAACGGCATTTTATATTTCGTTCAAAGAAAATCCAATATGATAATATCTAGTGGTGTTAATGTTTATCCTAGTGAAATAGAAAAAATAATTAATATGCACCCAAGTGTTCAAACTTCTGCAGTTATAGGCATTAATCATCCTTATAAACAAGAAGTTCCTAAGGCATTTGTTGTTTTAAAACCTGGATGTATTATGAATGAAGGAATAAAAGAGGAAATAGATCAACTTTGCAGAAGAAATCTTAATAAATATTCGATTCCCTATGAATATGAATTTAGGGATAGATTACCAGAAACTTTATTAGGTAAAATTAATTTAAAGGCTTTAACTGATGAAGAAAAAACTCGTTCTACTATTAAACCAAAAGCTGCGATTTAACCAGGGGGAATAAATATGAATATCGGTATAGATGTAGATGGTGTATTAACCTATTATGAAGAATTCCAATTAAAATATGGTATGAAATATTTTAAGAATATTTCAGAAGACAAAATTGATAAATCTAAACCAGATTTAAGAGATATGTTTGGAGTATCCAAAAAAGATTATAACAAATTTTGGGCTAAATATATTTGGAAATATTGTATTTCTGAACCCATGAGAAAAGATGCATCAGCAGTTATTAATAGATTAAATGAAGAAGGTAATAAAATTTATATTATAACTAGTAGAGCTCACGTAACCGAAAGTGGATTTATGGGAAAGCTTTTTAGAAAGATGTTATTAGATTGGTTAAAGAAGAACCATATAAATTATGAAGCAATTGAATTTTGTAGAGAAAAAGGTAGCGAAATTGATAAAGTTGAGGCGTGCCAAAAGTATAATATTGATGTTATGATTGACGACCAAGTTGAAAACATTATTGAAACATCTAAAGTCTGCAAAACAGTATTTTGTTTTCATAGTGACTATAACAAAGAAGTTATAGGAGATAATCTTCGTCGTGTATATAATTGGAATGATGTTTATGATGAAATTCATAAATTAAATAACAAAGAATATTTTTCAATAAAACCAAATTCTACTATATCTCAAATGAGTAGAGACGAAAAAATAAATTATTATAACGACTTAAAGACATATATTTATAATTTACCATTTGATACTAAAAAATATGATAATGAAGAAAAATTCTTTATGAAAATTGCCAAAATAGGTATTCCAATCTTTAAATTATGTTTTCATCCTAAAGTTTTTGGAAAAGAAAATATACCTAAAGAAAAAGGATATTTATTGGTTTCCAATCATAATAATTATTATGATCAATTTCCTATAATCTCTGCATTAGGTTGTGATTATCCTATTCATTTTTTAACTGCAACAAAAATGTTAAAATTAAAACGTGGCGGTTTATATTTAAAAACAGGTGTTGTATCCGTTAACAGAGAAGATGAAGTTGATAGAAAAAATTCTTCATTAGAAATCAAAAAAATATTATCACATCAAAGAAATGCTGGTATTTTCCCAGAAGGGAGAACTAATAGAGAACATGCATTCTTATTAGATTTCCATCCTGGAGCTGTAGCTATTGCTCGTGATGTTGGATGTCCTTTATTGCCAATTTCTGTAAATGATAATTATTCAAGAAAAAAAGGTGATTTATGTGTAAGGTTTGGAAAACCAATTTATATTAGTCCAGATGCTGATGTAATTGAAGAAACTGCCAGATTAAAATCTATAATAGGTGATTTGAAACAACAAAACATAGAATATTGCGAAAAACAAAAAGCCTTATAAAGAAAACTTCTAACAAACATTAGCAAATAGATTCACAAACATAATAATTTCAATAAAAAAGCAGGTTTTGAAAATATCTCAAAGCCCGCTTTTTTCATTATTTACCTAATATTTATGCAAAAAAGTCAGTTTCTACCAAATTATATTGTACCCCCTCTATATTTAAGCGTAATTTAACACTTTAGTCATAAACAGTTGATAGAATAAATTTATCACTTATGAAGGAGGGGTATAAGTAATGGGTGGTAAAAAATCAGCTTTTGAAGTATATTTGTCAGCAGTTTTTAGATGGGGAATTATTGCTCTATGTGGTGCATGCATGTTTGCTACATGTATGTTTATTACAGAAAAACTGTTAGGCTTTTATCAGACTATGCCTTGGTTAGCTGTTATTTGCTTTGCACTTATGGACGTTTGTTTTTTAATTTCAGGTTTGCTGATTTTAAAAACATCATTTGATGAAGAAGGTTATTTATTACCTGGTAAATTGCAATTAGGAAAGATATTCTGCTCAGCCGTTTTAATCATTCAGTGGACATACATCGTTTATATGTGTCCAACAAGAAATTTCTGGGGATTTTTAGCATTCTTCCTCACATTAATCGGGTTCTTCTTAGACATTAAGCAGCTGCTGGCTACTGGTATAATTTGCCTTATATCTCTAATCAGCGGATGGGTAGTTCGTGGCAGCGCCTTATTGCCAGCAAAAGATGAATTATATGTAACTGATATTATAATGTGTTTGGTTGGTTTACTTATCTCTCTTGCAGGTATAACATTATTTGTTTTCTTTGTTTCATATTTTCTTGTAAATGCGAAAAAGGATGAACTTGAAGAAAACAACCGAAAAGTTGTAGGCGTTATGGAGGCTGTTAAATCTATATCAGAAAAGATGGTTACGGCAGGTTCTACGCTTCTTGATATTGCATCTGATGAAAGTGCATCAGCAGAAGAGTTGTCTGCTACAAGTGACGATCTTGTTGAAAGCAGTAATTTACTTGGCTCAAAAGCAGATGAAAGTATGACAAACCTTTCAGAGCTTAGTGATGTTGAAAGTATTGTTGTAGAAAACGTAGAAAAGGTTGAATCTACTTCAGATAATCTTCTTGTTAAATCAAATGAGAATGAGAAATCTTTAAATGATTTGCAAGGCATTAACGCAGAAGTATCAGATTCCATGGCTGCAACTACTGAAGTAGCAGATCGACTTTCAAAGGCTGTAGAAGAAATTGGTACAACACTTGAATTAATTCAAGGCATTTCTTCTTCAATCAGCTTGCTTGCATTGAATGCTTCTATTGAGGCAGCCCGCGCAGGTGAAGCAGGAAAAGGCTTTGCAGTAGTTGCTACAGAAGTCGGCAAGCTTGCCGAAAGTACATCAAGTTCTCTAAATGATGTTGGTGCTGTAATTGACCGAGTTCAAAATAACGTAAAGGAAATAACAAGTCAGGTTGAAAATAATGCATCTAAACTTGAAGAGCAAAATGAGCAATTCAAGAAAGTATTTGATGATGTGAAAAATATGAGTGTTATGCTGAATGAATCTGTAGATGCTGTTTCTGAAATGAATAAAGCTATTAAACGTCAATCAGAGATTATCAAACAGACTGTAGATATCAATCAAAATATTGCTGAAAGTATTAGAGATGAAAATGAACAGTTCGTATCTATTAGAGCAATGGCAGAAAGCAACGCGAAAAATACTGAAGAAGTTGCTGTTCAGGCCAAAACTATCAATGAAATGGTAGATGAAATAAGTAGACTATTAAATAGCTAGTAGTAATTTAAATAAGCCTCGAAGCCCTTGTTGACTTCGAGGCTTCATTAAAGTATAATGACTTTAGTTCTTTATCACACTAAAGTGCGAGGTACGGAAAATGAAAAATCTTACATTACACACTCCAGAAGGAGTAAGAGACATTTATAACAGTGAATACGAGCAGCGTTTAGATGCACTTTACAAACTTAGAAAGTGTTTTAAAGACTCTGGTTATTCGCCAATTTCAACACCTACTTTTGAATATTTTGATACTTTTTCAAAAGAGGTTGGGTCTTGTAAATCAAATGAAATGTTCAAATTTTTTGACAGAGATGGAAATACTCTTGTGTTAAGACCAGATATTACTCCATCTGTTGCTAGAGCAGCAGCCATGTATTTTTCGGATACAGATGATGCTGTAAAGCTGTCATACGAGGGGAATGTTTTTATAAACTATCATAGCCTTCAGGGGCGTCTTAAAGAAAGTACTCAGGCTGGTTGTGAATTTATCGGAGACAGCTCGGCAAATGCGGATGCAGAGATTCTTACCATTGTTGTAAATTCTTTAAAGGTACTTGGCCTAAAGGAATTTGAAATCGGCGTAGGACATATCGATGTTGTGAGAGGTCTGATTGAGGCTGCAAATCTCTCTGAAGATCAAGAAGAAAAGCTTATCAATCTTATTTCAAACAAGAATTTCTTTGGAGCCAAAGAGCTATTAGAGCAAAATAATGTAAGCAAGGGATTAATCGATTTATTTGATATCACTGGCAAAATCATGAACTCGCCAAATGAGTGGGCTCCATACCTTGAAAAGGCTAAAAAATATAAAAAGGTTTATGATGCCCTAGAATATCTCACAAAGCTTTATGAATTACTTAATAAAAACGGAGTCATGGAATACATTTCCTTCGAGCTTGGAATGATTTCCGAATACAAATACTACACAGGTATCATTTTTACAGGATATTCTTATGGTGTTGGTGAGCCTCTTGTAAAGGGCGGAAGATACGATTCACTTTTAAGCCACTTTGGCAAGGATTCACCTGCCATTGGCTTTGCAATTACTGTTGACCAGTTGATGTTAGCGCTTAGGAGACAATCATGAGTGAAGATAGATATTTAACCTTTGCCCTGGGAAAAGGGCGACTAGCAAAAAAAACATTAGAGCTTTTTGAGAGTATTGGTATCACATGTGAGGAAATGAAGGATCCTGATACCAGGAAGCTCATTTTTACAAACGAGGAGTTAAAACTTAAATTTTTCCTTGCAAAAGGCCCAGATGTGCCTACATATGTAGAATATGGCGCAGCTGATATAGGAGTAGTAGGTGAGGATACTATTCTTGAAGAAAATAGGAATATTTATGAGGTTTTAGACCTTGGCTTTGGAAAATGTCGCATGTGCGTATGTGGACCAGCTGAGGCTGCAGATTTATTAAAACATCATGAGCTTATTCGCGTTGCCAGCAAATATCCAAGAATAGCTAAAAACTATTTTTATAACAAAAAAAATCAAACAGTTGAAATCATAAAACTTAATGGTTCAATTGAGCTTGCACCTATCGTTGGCCTATCTGAGGTCATCGTAGATATCGTAGAAACTGGTTCTACACTTAGGGAAAATGGTCTTGTCGTACTAGAGGAGGTTTGTCCTTTATCTGCAAGAATGGTAGTAAATCAGGTTTCTATGAAAATGGAAAATGAAAGAATTACAAAGCTTATTGAACAGCTAAAGGGAGCATTAGAAAATGAAAAAGCTTAAGCTTACAAAGGACACAATCAACAATATTTTAGAGACACTTCTTAAAAGAAGTCCAAATCAATATACTGAATATGAAGCCACTGTTACAGATATCGTAAATACGGTAAGAGAAAAAGGTGATGAGGCAGTATTCGCATATACGAAGCAATTTGATGGAGCTGATATTAATGCATCAAATATTGTAGTTACAAAAGAGGAGATAGAAGAAGCTTATTCTTTAGTTCCAGCAGAACTTATTGAGGTCATAAGAAAAGCTCTTGTAAACATTGAAAGCTATCACGCAAAGCAAAAGCAAAACAGCTGGTTTACATCAGAGGAAGGCATTATTTTGGGACAGAAGGTGACACCTCTTGCTAAAGTAGGTGTATACGTTCCTGGTGGCAAGGCTGTATATCCTTCTTCAGTACTTATGAATGTAATGCCTGCAAAGGTGGCCGGTGTTGGATCTATTTATATGACTACACCATGTAATAAAGAAGGAAAAGTAAATCCTAGCACACTTGTGGCGGCTAACGAAGCAGGTGTTGATGTAATCTACAAATGTGGTGGCGCACAGGCAATCGCAGCTCTTGCTTTTGGAACAGAAAGTATTGCAAAGGTTGATAAAATCGTAGGACCTGGAAACATATTTGTGGCACTGGCTAAAAAGGCGGTTTTTGGTTATGTTTCAATCGATTCTATTGCAGGCCCTTCAGAAATATTGGTTTTTGCAGATGAAACAGCAAATCCTACCTATGTTGCAGCTGATTTATTATCACAGGCAGAGCACGATGAGCTTGCATCAGCAATTCTTGTTACTACATCAGCAGAGCTTGCAGACAAGGTTGAAAGTGAAGTTGAAAGATTTGTAAATATCTTATCCAGAAAAGATATCATTCAAAAATCTCTTGATAATTTTGGATATTTGCTTATAGCTGATGACAAAAAAGATGCCATCAAATGTGTAAATGCAATAGCTTCAGAGCACTTGGAAATAGTGACTGCAAATCCATTTGAGGATATGACCTACATTAAAAACGCAGGCGCTATTTTCCTTGGACAGTATTCTTCAGAACCACTTGGAGACTATTTTGCAGGACCAAACCATGTGCTTCCAACTAATGGAACAGCCAGATTTTTCTCACCACTTTCAGTAGACGATTTTATTAAAAAATCAAGCATAATTTCCTACTCAAAGGAAGCTCTTGAGGCTGTATATCCTGATGTTGTAAAATTTGCAAATAACGAACAATTGACAGCCCATGCAAATTCTATAAAGGTTCGCTTTGAGGATATCTAATAATTTTTTGACTTAGAAATTCACCTCGTCAAGAGGGTTCCTTTAATAAAAAAAGTGAGCGAATACTGTGTATTTTGTACAGGGCTATTTGCTTTAAAATATGCACTTATTTTTGTATAATTATCAATGGTGAATTCATAAGAAAAGGATGCTAATTATGTCTGAAGAACGCAGATCAAAGGTTGCTAGAAAAACAAAGGAAACAGATATAACAATAGATTTTTCTATAGATGGAAATGGAGAGTGTCAGGTCAGCTCCGGCATAGGCTTTTTTGATCATATGCTGGATGCTTTTGCGCGCCATGGACTCTTTAATCTATCAGCATCTATAAAAGGTGATTTACAGGTGGATTGCCATCACACCATAGAAGACACTGGCATTGTTCTTGGAAATGCAATAAAAAAAGCTTGTGGAAGCAAGCTTGGAATGAAGCGATATGGAAGCTGCATACTTCCTATGGATGAATGCCTTGTACTTGTAGCGGTTGACTTATGTAATCGTCCTTATTTTTCTTATGAGGCTCAGTTTCCAACAGAAAAAATTGGATACATGGATACTGAAATGGTGAAGGAATTTTTCTATGCAATTTCATATTCAGCAGGTATGAATTTACATATCAAAGTCCTCACTCCTGGTAATTCACATCACATGTGCGAAGCCATGTTTAAGGCTTTCGCAAAGGCTTTAGACGAAGCCACAACTATTGACTCCCGACTTAAAAATCAGACCATGAGTACAAAGGGATCAATCTAATCAAAGGAGCTAAAATTATGGAGCACAAGAATATAGTTGCCACCATTTATTTAAAGGATGGCATGGCAGTCAAAAGTCCTACCGAACTAGATGACAAGCAGGACGTACTAGAATTAGCCTCTGTTTACGATGACAGTGGCATTGACAAAATCATCTGCTATGATTTATCTACAGATGATGAAGAACATGAAAAAAACATTTTAGCTATTAGAGAAATCAATCGTAATGTTCAGGTAAAGACAGCAGGTGGTGGAAATATTAAGCGTCTTGAGGATGTTAAAAAATTCCTTTATGCAGGCTGTGTTGAGGTAATCTTAAATGGGTCAAAGCCTGAAACAAACGACTTAATAAAAGAAGCAAGCGCACGTTTTGGATCACAGAAGATGCTTGTAAGTCTTGCTACAGTGGATTTCCTTTTCAAGACAAAGGATTTCCTTAAGGACAATATTCACGAGCTTCTTATAATGAATACTACATTACTTGAGGGACTTGAGAATATCACAGATATTCCTTATATCGTTCAGGTAGATGAATATAATTTCGATTACATTGCAAAGATTTTAAAATCAGAAAGTATTCGTGGAATATCAGGTAATTTCCTGAATGACACAGGCTTTGATATAATGCAAATGAAGAGTGAACTTTCTGACCTTGGTATCAAAATGGATAATTTTGAACCAAAACTTTCATGGGCAGATTTAAAACCAAATTCTCATGGACTCATCCCAGCAGTAGTTCAGGATTTCCAAACAGGTGAAGTATTAATGCTTGCCTACATGAATGAGGAATCCTTCAATACAACAATTCGAACAGGGAAAATGACATATTTTTCTCGTTCACGTCAGTCTCTTTGGGTAAAAGGAGAGACAAGTGGACATATCCAGTATGTTAAGTCATTGACTGCTGACTGCGATTTTGATACTATTTTGGCGAAAGTTTCTCAAGTTGGAGTTGCATGTCATACTGGCGCACCTAGCTGCTTCTTCAACGAAATAGTCAAAAAGGAGTACATTGAGCGTAATCCACTAAAGGTTTTTGAGGATGTTTATGCTATTATTGCAGATCGAAAGGAACATCCAAAGGAAGGCTCCTACACAAATTATTTATTTGACAAGGGCCTTGATAAAATCCTTAAAAAAGTGGGTGAAGAGGCTACAGAAATAGTTATCGCCGCTAAGAACCCTGATTCAGAGGAGACCAAATATGAGATTTCAGATTTCCTGTATCACATGATGGTTCTCATGGTAGAAAAGGGTGTTACTTGGGAAGATATTACATCTGAGCTCGCTCAAAGATAATTATTATATGAAAAAACTTGCTTTACCAGACGATATTTTGATGCAAATTGACAAGCCTGCACGTTATATCGGCAATGAATTTAATAGTGTAAAAAAGAATCCTGCTGACGTAGACATCAGATTTGCTATGTGCTTTCCTGATGTCTATGAAGTAGGTATGTCTCACCTTGGTATAGCTATCCTTTACGATATGCTAAACAAACGTGAAGACACATACTGTGAAAGGGTATATTCGCCTTGGCCAGATTTGCATAATCTGATGAAGGAGCGCAATATACCTCTTTTTGCGTTGGAATCACAGGATGCCATAAAGGACTTTGATTTTATCGGTATGACACTTCAATACGAAATGTGTTATACAAACATTCTGCAAATATTAGATTTGGCAGGGGTGGCTCTACTGTCAAAAGATAGAGAAAACAACGATCCTATTATCGTTGTTGGTGGTCCTTGTACTGCTAATCCAGAGCCAATTGCAGATTTTATAGATATTGCATATATCGGAGAAGGTGAGACCAGCTACCCACTTCTTCTTGATTTATATAAAGAGCATAAGGCTAAAGGTTTCGATAGAAATGCTTTCCTTCATGATGCTGCAAAGATTCCTGGTATTTATGTACCAGCATTTTATCAGGTCACATATAAAGAAAGCGATGGCACAGTAGAAAGCTTTAAGCCTATCTATGATGATATTCCAGAAAAGATAGAGCGTCAGGTTGTAAAGGACATGGACGCATCCAGCTATCCAACAAAAATGCTGATCCCATTTGTCCGTGCTATACAGGATAGAGTAGTTCTTGAAATCCAGCGTGGATGTATTAGAGGCTGTCGATTCTGTCAGGCTGGAATGATTTACAGACCAAATCGTGAAAAATCAGTTGATATTCTAAAAGAGCAGGCTAAAGAGCTTTTAGCATCTACAGGACACGAGGAGATTTCACTTAGCTCTTTATCTTCATCAGATTATCACGCTCTTGGGGAGCTTATGGATTTCCTTATTGATGACTGTCTTTCTGAAGGTGTTAATGTTTCATTACCGTCTTTACGTATTGATGCCTTTTCACTTGATGTTATGTCAAAGGTTCAGGATGTCAGAAAATCCAGCATTACATTTGCCCCTGAAGCAGGCTCTCAAAGAATGCGTAATGTAATCAATAAGGGACTTACTGTTGAAGATATTATCGGCGGTGCCACACTAGCATTTAAAGGTGGCTGGAACAAGGTTAAATTCTACTTCATGCTTGGTCTTCCAACAGAAACAGATGAGGATATGAAGGCGATTCCACGTCTTGCAAACGATGTGGCAGCAGCATATTATGACACAGTTCCAAAGGAGCAACGTCAGGGAAGATGCCAGATAACCATTTCTACATCCTTCTTTGTTCCAAAGCCATTTACACCATTCCAGTGGGCACCTATGTACGAAGCAGGAGAATATCTCCGTCGTGCCAAGGTTGTAAATGACGAAATGAAGGCTCAGCTCAATCAAAAGTCTCTTAAATACAATTGGCATCATTCTGATGTTACTGTACTTGAGGGTGTATTTGCCAGAGGCGATAGACGTCTTTGTCCTGCCATTTTAGATGCATACAATAGCGGCTGCTTCTTTGATGCCTGGGGCGAATATTTCGATTTCGACAAATGGCTTGCTGCATTTGAAAAGAACAACATTTCAATAGATTTTTATGCATACCGTCAACGTGATTTAGATGAAATATTCCCATGGGATTTCATTGATTGTCATGTTTCAAAAGAATTCCTTAAGAGGGAATGGAACAATGCAATGAACGCCAAGGTTACGCCTAACTGCAAGATGGGCTGTAGCGGATGTGGCGCTATGAAAATCGGATCGGGGGTATGTCATAATGCGCGCTAGAGTTAAATTTGCCAAAACTGGCATCATGAGATATGTAGGTCATCTGGACCTTATGAGATTTTTCCAGAAGGCCGTAAAGAGAGCCAATCTTCCTATCAGATATTCTGAAGGCTTTAATCCTCATCAAATTATGTCCTTTGCCTCACCACTTGGCGTAGGACTTACTTCCGAAGGCGAATACATGGATATCGATTTAAAGGAAAAGGTGGATGCTTCAGAAGCTCTTAAGACATTAAATGAAAATATGGTAGAAGGCCTTGAAATTACTGGCTTTAAATATTTACCAGATGATGCTGAAAAATGTATGTCTGCAGTTACAGCTGCAAGCTATATCGTGACCTACAAAGATTCAAAGGATGATGCCTGCTACATTGACAATATCAACGATTTAAAGGAAAAATTCTTTGATGAGGCTTCTTGTATTAACATTATCAAAAAGACAAAAAAGGGAGAGCGTGAGCTTGACCTAAAGCCACTTATCTATCGTTTTAATTTAATTATTAAAAATGGTGTCCCTAAATATGATTTTCTTTTATCTTCAGGTAGCACTGATAATATAAAGCCAGAGCTTGTAGTTAAGGCTTTCCATGAATTCATTGGTCTTCCAGAGTTTGATGAATTATCACTGGATATTAAGCGTTTAGATATGTTCACAGGGGAGCCTGACCACTTCATTTCTCTTGGAGATATAGGGGATGAGCATTAAAAAAATAGTCATTACAAATGGAATATATCAGGATAAGGAGCTTCGGCTCCTTGTTTCTTTTGATGATTGTGATAAACCGGTTGATTTGATTAATCTTGATATTACAAAGGTTGGTACAGTCTGTGAGGCTACAGTAGAAAAGGTCTTAAATGATATTGATGCCTGCATCCTTAAATTATCTACCGGAGATAAAGGATTTATTGAAAATAAAAAGCTAAAACCTGAATCATTTACTGTCAGACACTCAGAAAAAAAGCTTGTATGCCAGGAGGATAAATTCTGGGTAGAAATCACGCAAGACAGAAAGAGTACGAAACCATATTCCTGCAACTTTATTGATGGTAATATAGAAAAAAAGGATTCTCTGGATTATTATCTTTCTATAATTGATGGCACTCCACAGATAATATCGGATATTCCTCTACATTTTCACGAAAAATATCAAATAGAGGAATATACTGATACTACAATATCCCTATGGGAGTTATATGGTTTTACATCAATAATAAATAGAGCTACCTCTAAAGTCGTTCATCTTAAAAGTGGTGGTAACATAATAATTGAACCTACAGAAGCTTTAACGGTCATTGATGTTAATTCCTCAAAAAGCTATGGTAAATCAAATCCTATGAAAACAAATACTGAAGCTATTGAAGAATTAGTCCACCAGCTTAGACTACGTTCTATTTCTGGTATAATAATCATAGATTTACTTAAAGTTTCAAAGAGCAACCAGGATGCTCTAATTGAAAAACTTAAAATACTCAGTAAAAATGATGTTTCAAAAATATACATTCATGGCTTTTCAAATTTAGGCTTGCTGGAGATTACTAGAAGTCGCATGTTTTCACCATTTTAATTTTATGGGGGGTATTGCTTATGGATATGAACGAGATTATTCAAATAGTTCAAAACAAAGCTATCGAAATAGCAGATGAAGAAATTGTAAGCTACAACAATAAGTATCCAGAAATTAACTTTACACCGGATGCTAAAAATGCTGTAAAGATACGTGCCACATCACAAATGACCCTTCAGCTTAGCAAATTCAAATTCAACAAAGCTGATGAAGAATTTGAAGCTCATTTTACGGAATGGTTTAAAACGAATGAGGAAGAGGACTTGCGTAAAACCTGTCGTCATTGCTTAGATGATGAGGCTAACAAAATTCGTCATTCTTCTGACAAAAATCTCAGTTCACTGGATGCATATCTAAAAAAGCACTTGGGAGACATTCATCAGATAGATTAAATTTTCTTAATTTTGTGTTCAATTTAGATTGACGAAGTTGATTTCCTGTGTTACTATACATGAGTATGCCGCACAGTGTGGTTTAGTAAGTGTGTTTCATCACGAGACACCACCGAAACTGGCGAGTAATGATAAAAGGAGGAACAACCCATGTACGCAATTATTGCAACAGGTGGTAAGCAGTACAAAGTCTCTGAAGGCGATATCATTACCATTGAGAAGCTTGGCGTTGAAGCTGGTGAGAAGGTTACTTTTGATCAGGTTCTTGCTGTTAGCGACAAGGAGCTTAAAGTTGGCGCACCTACAGTAGAAGGCGCATCAGTAGAAGCTTCTGTTGTTAAGGAAGGCAGAGGTAAGAAGGTAATCGTTTACAAGTACAAGAGAAAAACAGGTTACCACAAGAAGAACGGCCACAGACAGGCTTTCACACAGGTTAAGATCGAAAAGATTAACGGCTAATTATGATTAGCGTAGTTATTACCAGACATGATGATAGATACATCGGAGTAGCTTTAGACGGTCATGCAGGATATGCTGACGCAGGTCAGGATATTGTATGTGCTGCAGTATCAGTTTTGGTGATTAACACTTTTAATAGTATTGAACGCTTTACTGATGATGATTTTTCATGTGAAGCTGCTGAAAATGGAGGATATTTATCCATGACATTTTCGGAGAATATCTCAGATAAATCAAAGTTACTATTAGATTCTATGTTATTAGGTTTGGATGAAATTCAAAAACAATACGGCGATGAGTATTTATCATTGCTTTACAAGGAGGTGTAAGACATGTTACAGATGAACCTTCAGTTCTTCGCTCATAAAAAGGGTGTAGGCTCTACAAAGAACGGTAGAGATTCAGAGTCTAAGAGATTAGGCGCAAAGAGAGCAGACGGTCAGTTCGTAAAGGCTGGCAATATTCTTTACAGACAGCGTGGTACAAAGATTCTTCCAGGCAACAATGTAGGTCTCGGTGGAGACGATACACTTTTTGCTTTAGTTGATGGAGTACTTCGTTTCGAAAGAAAAGGTAGAGACAAGAAGCAGGCTTCTGTCTATCCAGTAGAACAGTAATTATTTGACCCGACTATGCGTATTCATTCGTATATCGGGTCAATTTCGTTTTAATTCGAAATGTTTATATATTAATTATTTCTAAAACTACCAAACTTAAATGAGCTGGTAGTCTACAAAGAATATATATCTTAAGCGCAACATTCCAAGTTGAGCGTAGATATATATTCTTTGTAGACGTAACCAGCGGACTAAATTATTAAATCAATTATAAGCTTTATTATAGTTAGTTAAATTAAAGGAGAAAACTATGTCATTTGCTGATAGAGCAAAGATTATCATAAAATCAGGCAAAGGTGGCGATGGCCACGTTAGCTTCAGACGTGAAAAGTACGTTCCAAATGGCGGCCCAAACGGTGGTGACGGCGGTAAAGGTGGAGATGTAATCTTCGAAGTGGATCCAGGTCTTAATACACTTGTAGATTACAGACACCGTAGAAAGTTTGCTGCAGAGTCTGGCCAGGAGGGTGGTAAAGATAATTGCCATGGTAAAAATGGCGAGGATCTTATCCTTAAGGTACCAGAGGGAACGGTTATAAAGGATGCTGAGAGCGGCAAGATTATTGCCGATATGTCAGGAGACAATAAGCGTCAAATCGTACTTCCTGGCGGTAAAGGCGGACTTGGTAATCAGCATTTTGCAACATCTACAATGCAGGCCCCTAAATACGCTAAGCCAGGTATAGATGCAATTGAGCTTGAAGTCGTGCTGGAGCTCAAGGTTATTGCAGACGTTGGTCTTGTTGGTTACCCTAACGTAGGCAAATCCACATTCCTTTCTAGAGTTACTAATGCTCAGCCCAAAATTGGAAATTACCATTTTACAACCCTTTCTCCAAACTTAGGTGTTGTAGATGTTGATGATATTAATGGATTTGTTATCGCAGATATTCCTGGTCTTATTGAAGGAGCTTCTGAAGGCATCGGTCTAGGACATGAATTTTTACGTCATATCGAGCGTACGAAAGTAATCATTCATATGGTTGATGGTGCATCTGTTGAGGGTCGTGATCCTGTTGAGGATATTAAGACCATTTCTGCAGAGCTTGAAGCTTATGATTCTAACCTTCTCAAGAAGCCTCAGGTAATTGCAGCCAACAAAATGGATGTAATTGGTGAAGAGTCAAATGATGTTATAGAAGCCCTTAAAGCTGAATTTGAGCCAAAAGGAATTAAGGTTTATCCTATTTCAGCTGTTTCAGGAAAGGGCCTTAAAGAGCTGTTATACGAGGTCGTAAGACTACTTGAGACCTGTGATGATGCTCCTATAGTATATGAACAGGAATTTGATCCTACTATCAGAGCATTTAGCGAAGAACCATATACAGTTGAAATAAATGACGAAGGTGATTTCGTTGTTGAAGGACCACGTATCGAAAAGATGCTTGGTTACACAAATCTCGAATCAGAAAAGGGATTTTTATTCTTCCAGAATTTCCTCAAAGAACAAGGAATTCTTAAAGAATTAGAGGAAAAAGGAATTAAAGAAGGCGATACTGTTAGAATGTATGGCCTGGTATTCGATTATTATAAATAGGAGACAAAAATGACAAACAAGCAAAGAGCGTATTTATCATCTTTAGCATCAGAAATGAGCCCAATCCTTCAGATTGGAAAAGCATCACTTACTCCAGAATACACAAATGCCGTAGACGAGGCACTTGAAGCTAGAGAGCTTATCAAAATCAATGTATTGAAGAACTGCTTTGATGATCCAAAGGAGATAGCACAGACACTTTCAGAGCGTACTCATTCTGAGGTTGTTAGAGTAATTGGTAGAAAGATTATTCTTTACAGAGCTGCTAAAAAGCCAAGCATTAAATTACCACAGTAAGTATATTTATATACAAAGGAGACATCATGAGAATTGGCATATATGGCGGTACATTTAATCCAATTCACAACACACATATAGAAATAGCCGAGGCTGCACAAACACAATTTAATCTTGATATAGTATATTTCTTGGTTGCAGGTGCACCTCCTCATAAGGATATAGCAGAAACCATTTCAGATATTAACCGACTTGAAATGGTTTCAATTGCTATAAAAGACTATCCTAATTTTAGAATTGATGATAGGGAACTTTATCGTTCTGGGAAAAGCTATTCATATATCACAATGACAGAACTAAAAGCAGAGCATCCAGATGATGAATTATTCTTTATTATGGGAAGCGATAGCCTTGTAACTTTCAAGCATTGGGTAAAGCCAGATGTGATTTCTAAATGTGCCTCCATTCTTGTTGCTCCAAGAATAGGAGATAAGCTAGAAGAAATTACTGTAACAATTGACCAATATAAATCCCTTTTTAATGGGGATTTTCTACTGATAGATTATGCGGCTAACGCTATCGCATCTTCAGTTATTAGGCAAGATCTTCGCTTATATGAGACAGTTAAAAAATCCATTCCAAAAAAGGTACTGGATTACATTGTAGAGCATAATCTTTATAGTCCTTATAGCTATACATACGATGACGTTTTAAAACTGTCTGATGAAATGAAAAAAGAGCTAAAGCCTGGCCGTTACATTCATACTTTAGGTGTAGCAAACACAGCCTATGCATTAGCTCTCAAATGGAATTATCCGGCTTTTACAGCCATGGTTGCAGGTATGCTTCATGACTGTGCCAAATGCATTTCAGATGAAAAACGCATAAGCATCTGCCAGGAAAATAATATATCAATTACTGATATTGAGTATAAATACCCACATCTTTTACATGGTAAAGTAGGCGCATATTATTGTAAAAGCAAATATGATGTTTTTGATGACCAGATAGCTCATGCCATTACCGTTCATACTACTGGATGTCCTGGCATGAATTTATTGGATAAAATTATTTTTGTGGCGGATTATATCGAACCCGGTAGAGATAAACAGCCTAGACTGGATATTTTACGTACTACAGCCTACAATGATTTAGATAAATGTGTTTACATGATTCTAGAAGATACTGTAGAATATTTAACCAGAAATCCTGACATGGTAGATCCAACTACCATCGATACTTATAATTATTATGTTTCTTATATGAAGGAAGAGAGGTAAAAATGGAAGCTAGAGAAATGGCAAAGCTTATTTGTAAAGCTCTTGATGATAAAAAGGCGATTGATGTAAAAGCAATAGATATTTCTGGAATCAGCATTATGGCAGATTATTTTATCGTTGCATCTGCATCAAATATTAATCAACTTAATGCTATGCAGGATGAAGTTGATAGAATCATGTATGAGCAGGGAATTCACGCAAAATCTATTGAAGGTAACCGTCAAAGTACATGGGTACTTATGGATTATGAAGATGTAATTGTACATCTGTTTGATGAAGAAGACAGATTATTTTATGATCTCGAAAGAATATGGAAAGATGGCATCTTGATTGATGCAGCTAATCTTTAAAACTAAGGACGACCTATTATCAGGTCGTCCTTTATAGGTTAAAAGAATCTAAACACGCCAAATACTTTACCTAAAATCAGACATTTATCAACTATGATTGGCTCCATAGTGTCATTTTCTGGCTGAAGACGAATGTGACCATCTTCTTTGTAGTAGGTCTTAACAGTGGCACTGTCATCTACAAGAGCTACAACCATATCACCGTTTTTAGCTGTTTGTTGCTGCTGAACGAGGATTGTATCACCATCTAGAATGCCTGCATTAATCATGGACTCACCCTGAACCTTAAGCATGAATGACTGCTGATTAGGCATGTGCTCTGCAGGAATAGGGAAGTATTCTGAAATGTTCTGAATAGCAAGTAAAGGCTGGCCTGCAGCTACCTTTCCAACAACAGGAACATTAACAACTTCGCGACGAACAATATTAAAGCTATCATCAACAATTTCAATTGCTCTAGGCTTTGATGGATCGCGTTTGATATATCCATTTTTCTCTAAGGTCTCAAGATGAGAGTGAATAGAAGATGTAGACTTAAGATTACAAGCATCACAAAGCTCTCTAACTGTAGGTGGATAGCCTCTATTTAGAATTTCAGCTTTAATAACCTCTAGTATTTCACGCTGCTTCGCGGATATTTTTCCATATGCCATAATGATGCTTCTCCTTTCAATTTTTCTATTTATACAATATCATAACGAACATATTTTTACAAACAAAATTTCGGAAAATTTGTTCGATAAAAGTATTGACAAACTATTGTTCGTGATTTATATTGATTTCAGAACAGATGTTTTCGAACATTCATTTTGGAGGTCACTATGAAAACAGTATCCAGAAACCAAATAATCATTAGAAATAGAAAGATTGCGGTATCTCTCATTGTATTAGCAGCTTTACTTTTGGCATTTATCTTTTTTAGCACCAGAGTTGCTGCAGAAAATAGTAGAGAGGCTCATACTTATTATACCAGCTATGAAATAGAGCCTGGCGATACTCTATGGACTATAGCAGATAAATATATGACCGTAGATTCAACTGATAAAGCAGCTTTTATAGCCAATATAAAAAGATTAAACCATATTTCATCTGACAATATTACAGCTGGTAGCTATCTAGTAATCCAGTATACCTCCTACGATGAGCTATAGATTGCAAATTTCAGCAGAATTTCGGTATTCGTACCTAGCATAATTGGGGGATAACAAAAATGAAGGCATTTTTCCTGTGTTAATACTTGAGGAAAAATCCACAATAACCCATACATTTTTTTAGTCATGTTTATCGCATATTTCTCCTAGATATGATAAAATAATATATAAATTGTGCGTAATACAATTTATCAATCTTTAGTATTCGCATTTATTACAGGAGATGATATGATTCGTTTTTTTATAGCCATTTTATTAAATCTTAGAAATGGACCGCCTTTTATTTCTATGATGCGTAAGATGACAAAACACTCAGAAAAATACACTGAGCGAGACAAATATACATACGCCTTAAAAATTGTTAGATGTTTAATGAAAAGTGCTCGTATTAAAACAGAAGTATATGGCACAGAGAACCTTCCTACAGAGGGTGGGTATGTAATGTATCCTAATCATCAGGGGAAATACGACGTACTTGGCATAATGTATGGTCACAGAAATCCTTGTACATTTGTTATGGATAAAGCTAAATCATATGGTTTTCTTATCAGAGAAATGGTTGATTTACTGGGTGCAAAGCGCCTTAAGCTAAATGATGTCCGTCAAAATATCATAATAATGGACAAAATAACAAAAGAAGTAAAAGAGGGCAAACGATATATTCTATTTTCTGAAGGCGGTTACGATAAAAATGGTAATGTCGTTCAGCGATTTAAGCCTGGCAGTTTTAAGTGTGCTATGAGAGCCAAGGCACCAATTATACCTGTTACTTTAATTGACTCATATATCGTGTTTAATAGCCTAAAGAGTGGTCCTGTTAATACTAAAGTTATATTTGGAAAGCCTTTATATTACGAGGATTATAAAGACTTAAAGACACCTGAAATAGCTGAAATTGTACGTAACACTATTATTTCTACAATGGAAGATTACGGAGTGTATGACAACCAAAATATAGCTATCCCTCAGACATCAATAGAATAATCTTTTTAAATCTTGGAGAATTGGTTCTTCAAGATTTTTTTATGAATATTTATCCCTCTTTTTACAAATTTTCTGTGAATTATAAATAACAATTTCCATTTTGCATTATAATATTTTACAAAAGTAGTGTATAAGCACCCAGATTATAGTTTTTGGAGGTTCTAAAATGAATAACAAGAACACAATTGCTCAGCAACTTAAACAGTTCACAGGTTTTACTACAAGGATGTTTGTAATTGTAACCGCAATTATAGTTGCATTTTTGACAGTTATTTTCATTAATATCTATAATCTATACAACGTACAATTTGTGACCCAAAACTATCAGATGGAAATTCGTAAAGATGTACAAACCATAAATAAACGCCTGCTATTTGCATTGGCTTCTAATGATGCAGATGTAACAACTGCCCAAGTAGAAGACCTAGAGGGCAGATTTCAAAAGATAGAAGGATATTTTTCTACAATTTCTGATAATCTTAATAATGAAGAATTAGGTTCTGCACTTGTTTCAAACTGGAAAGCATTTGAAGACGCTTCATTTGAAATGCTTGGGATGGTTCAAAATGGTGATGTAAATGGCGCCCTTGAATACTATAATTCAACTCTAAATGATGTTTCAGAAACATTAGCAGACTCCCTCGATGAAACTGGAGCACTTGCCGAAGCGGCAGCTGCAGGAAAATACCAGACTATACTAATTATAATTATTATAGCTGGCATAGTTCTTCTGATTGTATTATGCATCACTATATTGATGAGTAATAAGCAATCTAAAGCTGTAGTAAAAGATATAGAAGTAGATTTAGATGTATTAGCTAAAGCTTCAAGTGAAATCGCAAAAGGAAATGTCCACGTGGAAATAGATTATGATTCAGATAATGAAATCGGCAAAGTTGCTAACCAGCTAAAGAAGGCGGTTGCATCACTCCAGTCATATATCGATGAAATCGGAGATGTTATGTCTACAATGGCATCTGGCAATTTTAACATTTCATTTGCTAATGATTTTGACGGAGACTTTAAGCAAATTCAGACCGCAGTTGAAAGCTTTTCAAAACAAATTTCTGATTCAATGACAGAAATTATGGAAGTTTCCGAAATGGTATCAGACGGCGCAAATCAAATTGCAGGAGCAGGTCAAAATTTAGCAGATACTGTAACTTCTCAAGCAAATATAGTTAATGACTTGTCTGTTACTGTTCAAAATATTACTGATCAAATTTCAACCAATTCAACTGATGCAACAGGTATTTCAAAAGAAGTAGAAGTTGTTGCTGAAAATATTGTTGAAGGAAATAGAAGAATGCAGGATGTAGTAAATGCAATGGATGCCATTTCTTCATCTTCACAAGAAATTTCAAAGATTATTGATACCATTAATGCCATTGCAGATCAAACCAATTTACTTTCACTTAACGCTTCTATTGAGGCTGCAAGAGCCGGAGAAGCTGGTAAAGGATTTGCAGTTGTTGCTACTGAAGTACAACAGCTTGCAAGCCAGACAGTTGAAGCCGCACAAAACACTGCAGGACTTATTAATGCATCATTAAAGAGCGTTGAAGAGGGTATTAATATTGCAAATGATACTGCAACAAAACTTGATGAAATGGTAGGTCAGGTTCAAGGCATAGCTAAAAAGGTAAAGACTATTGCAGAAGCTTCTTCAGCCCAGGCTGATTCTGTAAAAGAAATGTCTTCCGATATTGGAGAAATTTCATCAGTAGGCCAGAATAACGCAGCAACATCAGAAGAATCACTGGCTTTAAGCTATGAAATGAATGATCACGCTAATTCACTGAAGGAATTAGTAGGAAAATTTGAATTAAAGAGATAGAAATATCATAATCAAATATTTATGGTAAAGGGTTACTGTATTATGATGCAGTGACCCTTATTTTATGTCATTTCAATAGTTGCATTTAATTTTAAATTTTAGTTTTGGGCTGTAAAAGATTAAAGCAAAAGCAGCGGGTGAGAGCAATATATATCTATCGGATAAATATCTGTTTTACCGATAGATATTGTGCAAAATACAGCAAAAGTGTATAATCTATATATAAACCATGTATCATTAGTTATTTAATATATATCATTTCGGAGGTTATATATATGGGTAAAGACTCTGCTTTCTATAAAGAAAAACAAAGAAATCAAAAACTTAAGCTTCGTGAGCTTATGTCTGAGCTTCCTGAGCCAGCTTTAAAATATATCAAATCAAAGGAACAAAATGCACAGCCAAGTACTCTTATTTCATATTGCTATGACTTATTGACCTTCTTTCGATTTTTAAAGTCATCTAACCCGGCCATTGCACATTTAGAGATTAAAAAATTTGATTATGAAACTTTGTCTAAAATCACTGCAGATGATATTGAAGAATACAAAAGCTATTTAGAGCTTAATACAGTTGGTGAACAACATGAAAATGACAAAAAAGCAATTGCACGTAAATTATCACCATTAAGAAGCATGTATAAATTTTTGCTTACACATGAGCTCATTTCAAAGGATCCAACACAGCTTGTGGACCTACCAAGGCTAAAAAAAGATAAAAATATCATACGAATGAACAATTACGAGGTTCAAGCCATATTACAGGCCATAGACGACGGAAACGCATTTACCTCAGAACGCCAGCGCAAATATAATCAAAAAACCAGAGGTCGCGATTTAGCTATTTTAACCTTAATGCTTAATACTGGAATTCGTGTTAGTGAATGCAATGGCCTTGATTTAAATGATGTTGATTTTAATGTTAATTCTTTAACAATCGTCAGAAAGGGTGGCGGACAGGATGTAATATACTTCAATGATGAAGTAGCTGATGTGTTAAAGGATTATATTAATGGAGAAAGGGAATATATTAACCCTATTGAAGGTCAAGAGGCTGCTCTCTTCTATTCCCTTCAGGGTCGAAGAATTAGTGTAGATGCCATTGAAAATCTTGTAAAAAAATACGCTAAAATGGTAATTCCAAACAAAAAAATCACTCCTCACAAGCTGAGAAGTACATACGGTACTGCCCTTTACCGTGAAACCGGTGATATCCGTCTTGTAGCTGACGTACTGGGCCATGAAAATATAAATACTACAATTGATTATTATGCTGCTATTGAAGATGAGCATAAGCGAATGGCCAGAAATGCTGTAGATTTTAGCAGAAAAGAATAAGCAATTACGCGCTTATTCTTTTCATGTCTACCCTTACTATAGATATAAAGACTATTATTTATTCATTTTTCTATATTTTTCAAGTAATTTTTCAAAATAAACTGGAAGCGGGGCATTTACTTCAACATATTCACCACTTGTTGGTTGGATAAAGCCTAAGGTCTGTGCATGAAGGGTTTGCCCCTCTAAGCCCTTTACTGGCTTACCATAGACATCGTCCCCAAGCAGTGGATGTCCGATAGATGCCATATGAACTCTAATTTGGTGGGTTCTACCTGTTTCTAATTTAAACTGAACATAGGAATACCCTTTAAATTGTTCTAAAACAGTAAAATGAGTAACGGCTTCTCTTCCACCAGATACAACAGCCATCTTCTTTCTATCCTTTGGATTTCGGCCAATAGGAGCGTCTACAGTGCCTGTCTCATCTTTGAAATTGCCTATAACAATTCCCTTATAAATTCGATTTACAGAATGAACCTTAATTTGAGCCGCAATATCATTATGTGCCTTGTCATTTTTGCAAACAAGCAACGAACCTGTGGTATTCATATCTATTCGATGAACGATACCAGGGCGAATTTCACCATTAATTCCTGATAATGATTCCTTACAATGGTACATAAGTGCATTTACAAGAGTACCACTATAATGTCCTGGAGCAGGATGAACCACCATACCTTTTGGCTTGTTTACCACAATAACATCATCATCTTCATATAGTATTTCAATAGGTATATCCTCAGGGATTATATCTATTTCCTTCACAGGTTCAAAACTAACAATAATTTCATCTCCGAGCTTTGTCTGATACTTGGATTTAACCTGTTTTCCATTCACTAAAACAAAGCCATTATCAATTGATTTTTGATAATAGCTTCTTGATTTTTCCGGTATATTAGCAGCCAGAAATTTATCAATACGAATCCCTTCATCTGCCGGTTCTTCAATTATAATAGTAAACTCATCCATTATTTTAACAATAAACTCTTTTTTATTTCTTCTAAATCCTCATCCTTGTAAAATACTAAAATTAAAAGGAAAAGAACTATAACTGCTACAGTAACATAAATATCCGCCACATTAAATACAGGAAAATTAATTAAGGAAAAATATATAAAATCAACAACATAATTATTGGTGATTCGATCTATATAGTTTCCGATGGCACCAGCTATAAGAAAAACGATAACATAATCTAATGGGATATATTTCTTATGCTTTGGCATACGTAGTAATAAATAAATCAATGCTACAAGCAAAATTGGAGTCATAATAGCAAACAATACCTGCTTTCCTTCAAGCATTGAAAATGCAGCTCCTGTATTCTCCAAATAATGTAACTGCAATACATTTGGAATCAAAATAATATCATCTTTTTTCATTAAATGATTTATTGCCAAATTTTTAGTGAATTGATCCAGTCCTATTAAAACACTAGCTAATACAATAACATAAATCATTGTAATAGCTTTATTAAAACGATAAAACATTAATCTAACACCACATCTATAGCTTCAAGCAAATCTTCATCTGTAAAATCAAGATATGAATCTGCTTCACCTATAGCCTTTAAAACTGTAAATTTAATCTTTTTGCCGGTCATTTTTTTATCTGATTTAGAAGCCTCTAGAACGCTTTCGGCATTAAGATCAGAAACCTTTGTTGGTAAATTGTAAAGCTTTAAGCATTCAATCACCTTATCATGCTCTTCTTGTGTAATATTATCAAGCTTTACAGACAAATAACCTGCACAAACCATTCCAAGCGCCACACACTGTCCGTGACCTAATTTAAACTCACATAGCTTTTCAATAGCATGACCTAAGGTATGGCCATAATTTAAATAGGCTCTTATGCCCTTTTCTTTAGGATCAACCTCTACAACATGCCCCTTTATCTTGCAGCATTCATAAACAGCATGCTCTAAAGCAGAAAAATCTTTAGAGAGTAATTTATCTGAGCTCGTCATCAACCAATCAAAAAATTCCTTATTTGCTATTAATGCACTTTTGATAACTTCACCCATACCACAAGCAAAATTGTCATCATCCAGAGTCATGAGGGTGCCTAGATTCATGTATACAAGACGAGGCATATAAAATGCACCAACCATATTCTTGTAGCTGTTAAAATCTACGCCTGTTTTACCACCGACAGAGCTATCCACTTGAGATAATAAGGTGGTAGGAATCTGGATAAAATCAATTCCACGTAAAAAGGTAGCTGCAGTAAAGCCTGTTAAATCTCCAACCACACCTCCACCAAGTGCCACAAGCAAACTGTTTCTAGTAAACTTTTTATGAATAAGAAGCTCATAAAGCAAACTGACGGTATCAAGATTTTTTGACGCCTCTCCTGCATCAAAACTAAATGAGCATACATTATTACATACACTTTTAAATATAGACACGACCTCGGATAAATAAAGGCTAGCCACATTAGAATCGGTAACTATACAAATACTGTCATAGTCCTTATTTAGGTCGGCTTTAAAAACCTGTGCAAGATCTGAAAAATCAGGTCTGAAATGAATATTGTAGCATGGACTACCTTCATAGTTAATGGTTATATGTTTCATTGTATGTCTCCTCTTGCTAGAAAAAAAGCACCAGATATTATCTGGTGCATAAACTCTTAAAATCCTGTTTGAATTCCTGTGAAGTCAAACGCATCTACGATTCCTGCTAAATCACCAGAAAGCTCAACTCCGGCAGGTGTAATGATGAAAATGTAATCCTCGATACGCTGTAAATTACCATCTATTGCATAGCAAGTACCACATGTAAAATCGATAATTCTCTGTGCTACCCCTAAATCTAATCCTTTCATGTTAAGGAGAACTGTACGATCTGCTAAAAGTGTCTCTGAAATCTCACGAGCATCCTCAAACGAAGATGGCTTAATAACACAAACCTCCATAACAGCTCCTTTCCCTTTATTTCTCATTGGTGTAACCTTTGGCGCTGGTTTAGATACTCTAGTCTCCCTTTCAGAAGGCTTGTTTAAAACTGGACGCTTTTCCTCCTCATCTTTTTTAAACTTATGAAAGAAACCTTTTTCTTCTTCTTCATCGTATACGTCATCATCTTCATAATCATCGTAGTCATCACTTAGGCGCATAGCATCAAGCATTTTTTCAAACATAATCTTCTCCTCTTATATGCTATAATTTCTCTCTCCGAAGATTGCAGTGCCCACGCGAACGTGAGTAGCACCTTCCTCTATGGCTATTTCGAAATCATTAGTCATACCCATAGATATAATTCTCATATCTACATTATCGATGTTTTCGTTTGCTATGTCAACCGATAACTCCTTTATTTTGTGAAAAATAGGTCTATTTTCTTCTGGAACCACAACATTTGGTGCTATAGTCATAAGTCCCATTACGTGAACTGCATCAAGATGTGAGATTTCATGACAAAGCTGTTTTGCCTCTTCGAGCTTAACACCAAATTTGGTAGCTTCATTTGCTGCATTAACTTCAATAAGAATATTTGCAACTACACCTTTCTTTTTAGCTTGGATATTAATCTCTTCTGCAAGTCTATAGCTATCCACAGAATGTATTAATTTAACTTTATCGATGATATATTTAACCTTATTTCTTTGAAGGTGACCAATCAAATGCCAATCAATATCATCTGGCATCTCAGGTATTTTCCCTGTAAGTTCTTGAACCTTATTTTCACCGAATTGACGAATACCAGCATCGTATATAACTTTTAAATCCTCGATAGGTTTTGTTTTGCTAACTGCGATAAGAGTGACTTCACTTCTGTCTCTCTTTGCCCTGTCACATGCTGCTGAAACTCTCGTTTCTACATTTGCCAGGTTTTCTTTTAATTCATCTAATCTCATTTCAAATTCTCCTCTATACTAATTAATTATTGTATTTTCTTCTACTTCATCTCCTTGAAGTACAATATGATCATACATTGAAATTCCGTATTTGGTACCAGTTTTGATTATAGAATACTCTTCACCTTTGTGATTATATTCTATTTGTTTGAATACAGCATATCCCTTATTTACGTTATATACACCGTCTAATTCTTCAATATCTGATCCTACCACATATTTTTCATCTGAATTTGGTTTTAATAATATATCACCCTTAGATACTTTTTCGTTGTCTATATAATAATAATCATCTTTTTCAAAATAAATAGTGGGAGTAATATATTCATCTCCTTCAGAAGATTGTAGCATAAAGCCAACTTCATCACCATTATTACCTTGAAAAACACAACTTTTAGGAATGGTGAAAAATTTCTTTTTTACAATAGATGAATTTGGAATTTTTAGTCCAGAAACATTATTGTTAAGTATCTTAATATGAACATAGCGACTGTCTGCATATCTGTCCATAGAATCATCAAGAGTTAAAATAAAATAATATTTGCCATCCTTCTCTGCATAATCCAGATTTGTCCAAGTTTCGTTTTCATCTTCAAGAAATCTAATATTAAGGTAGGTTTCCTTTTTCTCATACTTCAAATCTTTATAAAGTGCTTTATCTACTTCAACTATTAAATTCCAATGATCAGATGTTATGACTTTATATACAGGTTCGCCTGCATTTACTGATCCTTGAGACTTTAGATTAACTGAAGAATATTGAGACATATCAAATGTATCCGCAAGAAAAGAATCTACAGAAAGATTCTCTAAACCATCAATAGAATATACTACAAGCCCAGGAACTGGACTATTATATATGCTAAATGTTCCTGATGACATCGCAGCCTGAAGAGAATCCCCCATAGCTTCCATTGCAGAAACTGTATATAATTGTTGAACCTGAGATTCAAGTTCTGTTTTAAAGCTATAAACTTTATTGTATTCTACAGTATCAAAATCATAAGTATAGTTAGAAATTAATGTTTGGATTTTTGCTAAATCATCATTGTTTAATTTAACTTCAGAATTTTGTGATGTACTTTTAACACTATCCAAAACCGAACCAGAAGTATCTAAAGCATAAACATTAGATTTTGCTCCAACTTTACTGAAATTTTCAGCTATATATAAAATATCGCCTGTAGAGTCAGCATTTACAATCTGTTCTTGACGTATAGCCAATGCGTTATATTCTAGATTTGATGAAATAGACCCCTGAGAAACTTCATAGACAGTAATATTCTTGTCGGTAACATATGTAAATAAATGAAAAATCATATAAATAAACATGACACCAACAACAATAAAACCTATAGAAAAGTTATATTGTTTAGGATATTTAATTATTTTATTTTCCTTTTTTGAATTACTATTTTTGTTTCTATTTCTACTCATGTATCGAAATAACCAGCTCCTAAAACAATTAAAAGGGCACGAAACCGTGCCCATAATTTTTATTATAATGAGATAATGATTTTACCCTTCGTTTCTTCTGGTAAATCTTTCTCGTTTTTACTAACTGATAATACAAATTTTACGTCGAACATATCACAAACTTTGTCTAATTTATCTACTGCGTTTGAAAATCCTTCTGTAGTGTCGATTTTTGAAACTGTAAGGAAACTATCTAAGAATACTTCCTGAATATCAGAATTCTGTGAAAGAACTCCACTCAGGAAACCTAAGAACTCATCTGTAGAATCAATAGGATAATCCCCCATATTGATTAAGCGAATTTTAGAATCAAGCTCATACATGTGTTTTGTGTTCTTGTCAATGTAAACAACAGAACCATCAACTTTCTTGATATCATTATTAACTTTCTCTAACAGATACTTTGTTTTACCTTTGCCTTTCTCGCCTGATATTATCTCCACCATGTCAAAATACCTCCCTTTTGTATTTTTCTGTCACTTTTACGTCCCCCAACAGTGACCTTGTTATTTTTATTAAGTTTATTTTAACATAACGAGATAAAAACCTAAATATAAAAAACGACATTTATTAAATAATTATTGCTTATTAAGTGTAATTGAATGAAAAATGGGCGCATTATCAATTGTTTTCTGTAATCAAATACAATAATTATTTAAAATTTCATTCATGAGGAGATACAAATTTGATCGACAATCTGCGTTAAATACTATTGATATGATTTTCTCCTGTCTTTCATTTTCTGATAAAAGAACAAGACAATAGCCTGCTGCTCCAGTAGTACCGGTCTTTCCTCCTAGAATATTGAAACCATTTGGTTTTGTAACTTTACCAGTGAGATACTGATTTGTGGTCGACCAATCAACAGTCTTTGTAGCACCTCCACTTGTGTAATTAGCGGTATAGGTATTGGTTGTGAAAATATTGTAAAAATCCTCATTTTGTATAGCTGCATTTAGAATTAAATACATATCATATACTGTAGTATAGTGATTTTCATCATGAAGACCATTTGGTGTTATAAAATTTGAGTTGGTAGCACCAATGTTCTTTGCAGTTTCATTCATCAATGCTGCAAAGCTTTCAACATCACCACTAATCCCCTCTGCGATTGCCACTGCAGCATCATTACCAGAGCGAAGCATAAGGCCATATAAAAGGTCTCTTAAAGTAATCACATCTCCTTCTCTTAAATGAATAACAGAAGAATCGCTAGCCTGGTCAACTGCATTAGCGCTGACAGTATAATATTCATCTAAATTACCATACAAACAAGCTATATAGCAGGTTAGAATTTTAGTGGTAGACGCAGGATAAAGCTTTTCGTGAACTGATTGGGCATATAAAGTAGTCTGTGTATTTGTATTAAAAGCACCAGCCCCCGATGCAACCTGCGAATGAACATTTGAAGTGCCCAAATCATCAGCGCCAGTGACACATAATTCTTTTGCCAAAAGTTCTACATTTGAAGAAGCCCCATTTTGTGTTAGCCCGTATTCAAATGATGAGTCATACACGTCATAACTAGTAACATTTGCCTCTGGTTTATTACCACAAGAAACCAGCGAAAGACATAAAACACCTGCTATCACCAGTGATATAAATTTATTTGTACATTTCACGCCACTCAAGATCTCCTCTATCTAACGATTTAATGAGTAGTTCAGCTGTAGCTAAATTGGTAGCCAATGGAATGTTATGAGCATCGCATAGTCTAACAATGTTATTTACATCTGGTTCGTGAGACTTAACTGTAAGTGGATCACGAAGAAAAATAACTAAATCAATTTCGTTCTGCTCTATCTGAGCTCCAAGCTGCTGTGTTCCACCTAGGTGTCCAGCAAGATACTTATGTACAGATAAGTTTGTTACTTCCTCTACTAATCTGCCAGTAGTTCCTGTGGCAAAAATGTCATTTTTGCTAAGTATTCCTCGATAAGCAATACAGAAATTCTGCATTAACTTCTTCTTAGAATCATGAGCTACTAATCCAATATTCATTTAAAAAAGCCTCCCGTTTTTATTATTTGATTGAAGACCAACGTTCAATACAATTCCAATTCCGAAATAAATGGTTACCAAAGACGTAAGTCCATAGCTTACAAATGGAAGTGGTAAGCCTGTATTTGGCATTAATCCTGTTACTACACATATGTTGACAAAGCTTTGAAAACCTACAAGAGTAGCCATGCCAACACATATTAACTTACCAGCTGTATCCTTTGCATTTTTTGCAATTAAAAGAATTTCTATCGTGATAAAGAAAATTAGAATAATTACAAGGACTGAGCCTATAAAACCAAGTTCCTCACCCGCAACTGCAAAAATAAAGTCAGTATGTGGCTCAGAAATGTAATTACCATTTTTAACTGAGTCAAAAGCATCATTACCTAAGCCTTTTCCAAGTAACTGTCCTGAACCAATAGCCATAATAGAATTTTGCTGTTGGTATGAATTCTGAGGATATTTTTCAGGCTTTAACCATGCCATTATTCGAATACCCTGGTATTCCTTTAATATAGTCTGTCCTTCTCTGGTAATGAGAATAAGCAAAATAACTATAGATGGAATTGTAATGCCAAGCACTATTGAAACAATTTTATAACTTAGTCCCACTACAAACATCATAACACAAATTATCATCATTGTGACTATAGTAGTAGATAAATCTGGTTCTTTTTCTATTAAAAATAACGGAAAAGCAGATAAAACAAGAGTTAAAATTAGCACTTTTGGCTGATTTATATCTTCTTCATGTATCATTAAAAACCATGAGAAAAATAATATAAGTAATATTTTACCTAACTCCGAAGGTTGAAAACGAACACCTAGTTCAATCCATCTAGTAGCACCACCAGATTCTGATCCAAACAACAAAACAGATATTAGCAATGCAATAACAAGCGCATAGAATATCCAATGAAAATGTAAAATAAAGTCATAATCAATGAACGTCATCACGCCCATTACAATAATCCCAAGAATCATTCCTATAATCTGTTTTTGTTGATTTGACTCATTGGCACTACCAATTACAAAAATGCCCACAATTGTCAGCGCTATAACTGCAAATATTAATTTAATATCAAGATTTTTAAACTTGTAATTATGAAACATTAATTTCTTATCCTTTTTAATAATCCGCTGCTAATCGGCTCTTCTAAAAGTTCATGATTCCATACAGATACAGCTACCGGTTCAGAATTTGAGCGTTTTGCTCTTAATGACCATTTCTTTTGAAGTATAATCTCTCCTGATACAGTTCCAATCTGTATATGCTTTGGATCCAACTGACCAGCAACAATATAGCAGCCGGTATTATCAGGATAACCTGCATAACAGCTTCCTTCTATTGTTCCAAGAACAATTATGTTACCTTTTGCCTGAACACTTGCTTTTGATTTTACATCTCCAAGAATAATTAAACTTGAGTCTGAAGTTATTGAATCTTCTTTATAAACAGAGCCTCTTATGATTTTTGCATTTTCATATATATCGTCTGCATAGAAACGATCTATCTCTCCAAGCATTCTAGCGTCTTTGTATTCATTATTTTCATTTAAAAGTATGACTTTTATCTTGGAATTTAGCTCTATAGCCTGAATGATAACAAGACCTTCCTCAGTAGTTAACTCTCGACCGAAAGTCTCCAAAATCATGGATGCCTCGCCAAAAAACTCTGCAGATTTAGCAAATTTCTCGCAAATAGCTCTGACTAAATCCTCAAATGGAACTGTTGCATCAAGTTGCAAGGATAAACCATATTTATTGCTTTTTAAAACAACTGGATCTTTACTCACATCCATTCCTCCATATCAATATATATTAATCGGTAAATTCATCAACTGAATCACTTACAGTACTTGCCTCACCATTAAGGATTTCCTCTGTAGAAGATACCCCAAAATAGTAAGATAAAATGTCTTTTGACACTGCAGCTGCATTATGTGATGTATAACCATACGCAATACGCGTAGCAATAGCTACTTCTGGATTGTCATAAGGAGCAAATCCGATAAATAACGCGTGGTTAGGACGGCTTCTAACTTGCTGAGCTGTACCTGTCTTACCTGCGACAGGCACTGAGAAATTATTATAGCTGGATAAGGATTCAACTACCATTCTCATACCATGATGAATAGCATCCCATTGATAATCCTGTAGAACATCCATCTGGTTTCTTACACTCGGACCATAGCTTTTTAAAACCTTTCCATCGGAATCTCTAACACTGTCGAGCAGAGTAAGATTATAAACGGTTCCTTTGCTTGCAATAGCAGTAGCATAACGAGCAAGCCCCACGGTAGTAAAGTTATTATCCGACTGTCCGATGGCAGCCATAACAGGATATTCTGTAGCAATATGAGGCGAATTCTCTTCTACTTCTACACCTGTAGTTTCATCAAGTCCATATAAAGAAGCATATTTTTGAATTTTTTCAATACCCTTGATGTCATCATAAGCACCATCTCCTCCGGCTAGTCTCCAACCAACCTCGTAAAAGAAATAGTTACATGAATCTCTAATAGCTTCAGAAACATTGATACTTCCGTGGTTGCTAGGATATATCCAACATTTTGGATGGTTAGAAACCTTAAAATACTGGCCTAAGTCGGTAATCTGGGTTTCTGTTGTAATAACATTTTCAGCCAATCCGGCAGTAGAACTTACAATCTTAAAGGTAGAACCTGGCGCAGTTCGCTGCTGAGTAGCATAATTATACAAAGGATTAGCAGCACTGTTTGTAAGATATGCATAATAATCTGCATCAACTGAGTTCGCCAATCTATTGTTGTCATATCCAGGATAAGTAACCATCGCTAAAACTTCACCTGTATTCGTGTCGAGAATTACAGATGAGCCTGAACAAGGATCTAAGGCTAACTGCCCTGGAGTAATTTCAAGATTCTTTATCTTTGAGAGCATAAATTCATATGAAGACAATCTGCCAGAAGCCAGCATCTGATATGTCTCCTCATCTTCTTTTAAAACACCCTGATCATATAAAATCATGCAAAGTTGTGTACCTGTGATACCATCATCTAAAAGAAGATATTTGTAAATGAGATTTTTAAATGCTTTATCATTTGATAAATAATCCAATATATAGTCAATCAAATCATTATAAAGTTCTTCGGTATCTGCGTACTTTGCTTCTATTTCATATTTTGTAATATCAATCCAGTTTTGCTCAATAGCATAGATAAGATATTTATTTACTGCCATCTGCTCTGAAGTCCATGTAGTCTGTACTTCAGATGATGTATCAATAGCTGAGGAATCGAAAATACCAAGACTCTTTAATTTTGTAACAATATATGTAGAATACGCCTGATATTCTTTAGGTAAATCGCTATATATAACCTCATTATCTGAAGTAAGTTGAGATTTTAAGGTGGCTAAAACCTGTTTTTGGCGCTTTTCATAAGCAGCTAAAACAGCTTTTTCTGTAGATGTAGCATTGGAATTCGAAAAAGCATTAATATCAATAATTCCATTACCAATTAAAGAATAATATACATCATAAATGGGAACAACTACATCTGATGCAGAACCATTCTCTGATGAATTAAACTGCTTTATATTAGCTATTTTGGAATATAAAATACCGGCAATCTCTTGCTCTAGCAAGATGTAAGTAGCCTTTTGTAATTCCATGTCTATAGAAAGATATACATCATTTCCGGATGTGGCTACCTTCGAATCACCCTTGGCAATAGTATTTCCTACACTATCTACATAAAGTGTCTCATACCCTTTAGTGCCGGAAAGATAATCATTCATATACTGTTCGATGCCAGACTTACCAACAACATCTGTTGTCTCAACAGTATCATCTTTTTTTGACAATTCTTTATACTCGGATGTAGATATTTGTCCTGTATATCCAATTATATGAGCAAAATATTCACTATCAGTATATCTTCTAAGTGATTTCTGTTCTATTGCCACACCTGTAAGCTCATTTACATTTTCCTCAACGTAAGCAACAGATTTCTCCGAAATATCTGATGCTATTACTGTGGAAATATATTTTTGATATGAATTTTGCCCCATACTATACCTAACAACAAGAATCTTGTATTTCAGTTCTTTATCATATTCATCAGATATATTATAAACTTTAGGACCTTCAAGATAATTGACTATTTGTTCGGCTGTAGCCGTAGCCTCATCCAAACCAAGTTTTTCATTATAGTCCAAATCATCTATACTATTTCGACCAAAAACATCGGCTCTAAATCGTTGCAATGAATTTCCAGAATATAGAAATTGATATGCGCCTGCTGAATCAATAGTAATAGGGAAATTATTGTCAATACTATCTCCATTGCTTTCTAGTTTTGTAATAATCTGAGCTATTTCAGAATTCAGCGACTGACTTCTTTCTCTTGAGCTAGAATACGTTCCTGTATCTTGAATGGTGACAGCATAAACAAGCTCGTTATATGCCAGCAAATTACCATTTCTATCATATATATTTCCGCGGGTAGCAGGTATTGTTTCAGTCTTTTCAAGTTTGAGATTATAATGGTCCTGATATTCACTACCATTGATAATCTGTAGATAAAAGAGTCGCATAATAAGTACCATGGCAAAGAAAACCATGGTAACTATAACTACTCTAATTCGTGAACTAAATGCATTTTTTAAAAAGTCCTTAATAATTTCCAATCCTATCAGAACCTTTCTTTTCTAAATTTTCAAGCCAGTTATTCAAGAACAAAATTGCATAATATACAAATATAGATACTAGTAAGGTATAAACCACCTCAGGCAATATTAAATTCATAAAATAAAAGGAAAAATTGTATTTTGCTCTAATCGCAATAAAAACAAAATATGAGCATATGCCGTAGAGCAAATCACTCATACCTATAAGAAACATAGGGAGTCTTAAGTCATCTCCAAAGAATTGTTTTCTAAACAAACCGTTTAAGAAGCCAATATACATATATATCATGGCATATAGACCAAATATACCTCCGGAAAAAATGTCTAAAAGTAAACCTGTAAAAAATCCAACCAGAATCCCATTTTTTCTACCACTCATAAATCCATATGTAGATACTACACATATAAGAACATTGGGACTTACTCCGGCTAAAGTATATTTTGATAAAATGCTTGTTTGGAGCAGAAAACTTACATAGATAACCAGAGCTATAATCAATATTTTCTTGAAATATTGTTTAAACTCACTCACTTGTGTATGACTCCTTTAACTGTTTAATAATAAGAACATCCGATAAATGCTTAAAATCTACAACCGGTGTAATAGTACCAGATTTAGATAAATCATTTTCATCCAAATTAACAGATGAAACATAACCAATTAATAAACCTGGGAGATATTTGTCGGAAATGTTTGAAGTAACCACAATGTCTCCAATGGCCACCTTATCATCGCTGTCAGCAAGATTTGAATATCTGATAAGATTGCTGGCTGTCATATCCTCAAGACTTCCAGAAACTATACAATTATCTTGCGTAGATGATATTGTGGCACTTACATTGGATGTATCATCAATAATTGAACGAACTACTGAATAAGAATCGCCAACCGAAGATACTATTCCTACAAGACCACCATCAGCTATGACATTCATATTAACCTTTATGCCATCTTTTGAGCCTTTGTTAATTGTAAAAGTATTAAACCAATTAGATGTAGATTTTCCAATTATTCTGGCACCAGTAGTTTCATAATCAAGATATGACTGATCGAGCTCATATAAAGACTGAAGTTCATCTAATTCTTTTAATTTGAGTTCCATGTTACTTATCTTATCATTAAGTTCATCGACCTGAGCCAATAACTGTTCATTTTCTGATACTAACTCTTTGCGGGATTTTGTATCAGCTGATGATATAGAAATTGAACTTCCAATAAAATCTATACCTTTTTGCATAGGTATAAAGATATGATTGGCGATTGTCTTAAGAGGGCCACCTGAAAAACCTGTGGAATAACTGAAAAATAAAAGCATTATACAGACTATGGATAAAATCGAAAGTAGATATTTACTTGGGATTCCACTTGATCTTCTCTGTCTCATATTACCTCTTTGCTATAAATTATAAAAATTTTCTGGTCTTCATGCTGTAACCGTACTGTTTAAATTTGGTATCAGAAAGTACCTGTCCAAGACCACGGACACATGATTCCTGAGGATCATCATAGCAGTTAACCTTGATATTTGTTACATCAGCAAATAAATCTGTTAACCTGTTAAGCTGTGAAGTACCACCTGTAAGATAAATACCAGAATGAACGATATCCTTAGCAAGTTCTGGTGGAACTTTCTCAAGAATAAGCTTTACATTGGTGCAAAGGCTTTCCAAATCAGCCTTTATAGCATTGTAAATAGTGTCGCTTTCGATTTCCATTTCGATAGGAAGACCACTTACAACATCACGTCCAACAACTGTAAGCTTCTCTCCTCTTCCTTCGATTGCAGAACCGATTTCCTCTTTAAGCTGCTTTGCAGTTTTTTGGCCTATTACAAGATTGAAGTTGCGCTTGATATAGGTAACAATGGATTCATCGATTTGATTACCACCAAATGGAAGTAACTCTGATAAAACAAGACCACCTAATGAAATAACAGAAATTTCTGTGGTGTCAGCACCTAAATCTACAACCATAACACCAGTAGGCTCAGAGACATCTAATCCCATACCTATAGCGCTGGCGATTGGTTTTTCGCAAACCTTGATTGAGTGAGGTTTATTTTTTGTTTTAGTAAATAAGTCAGAGAAAGCTTTTTTCTCAACTTCTGTAACGTCTGTAGGAACTGCAACAACAATATCAGCCCCCTTAATCTTTCCCTTTAAATCCTTTTCAAGAACCTCAAAAAGCATTGTCTGCATATTGTCGAAATCCGCAATAACACCTGATACAATAGGAAAAGAAACGGCTATAGTATCTGGAGCTTTTTCGAACATAGAATAAGCTGCATCACCATAAGAATACATTTGATTCTTATTTACAATAGCAATTGTATTTTTAATATTAGTAATTTGACTGTTAGAACCACTGAAAATCTTGAGATTTTGAGTTCCTATATCAATTCCAAAAGAAACTGGCATAACTATCCTCCAAATATATTTAAAATCACATAATTAACTAGAATTTTAGCACAGTTGTGATGGGTTCACAAGGCAAGCATCCACAAGTTTTTGAAGAGCTTTAAGTATGCCAAGCTTTGCATGATTCCATGTAAGACCACCTTGGAAAAATGCTGTATAAGGCTCTCTAAGTGGGCCGTCAGCAGAAAGTTCAATAGATGACCCCTGTACAAATGCTCCCGCTGCCATAATAACCTGAGAATCATATCCTGGCATATCCCAAGGCTCCGGAGCAACATAAGAATCTACAGGTGCAGCAGCCTGAATACCTTCACAGAATGCAATCAAACCTTCCGGCTTAAGGAAGGAAACGGCCTGAATAATATCATATCTAGGCTCAGTAGAATTTGGAACACATAGAAATCCAAGCTTCTCATAAACATTTGCTGCAAAAATAGCACCTTTAAGAGCTCCGGCTACAACTGTAGGAGCAAGGAAAAATCCCTGGTAAAAGGATTGCATAATTCCAAGAGATGCACCAACCTCTTTACCAAGGCCAGGTGATGTAAGTCTATGGGCAGCATTTTCGATGCAGGACTTTTTACCAACAATATATCCACCTATTGGAGCAAGTCCGCCGCCTGGATTTTTAATGAGCGAACCTACGCACATATCTGCCCCCACTTCAGTTGGCTCTATGCGTTCTACAAATTCACCATAGCAATTATCTACCATACAAATAATGTCTGGTTTAATTCCCTTGATAAATGAAATAAGCTCACCTATAGCTTCTACAGAAAGAGTTGGTCTGTTGGCATAGCCCTTTGAACGCTGTATAGTGACAAGTTTTGTTTTTTCATTAATGGCTGCCTTAATTCCATCAAAGTCAAAGCCACCATCCTCAAGCAAATCAACCTGAGCATATGTAATTCCATATTCAGCCAATGAACCATTTGAAGGACGAATACCAATAACTTCCTCCAAGGTATCATAAGGCTTTCCTACAGGTGATAATAATTCGTCTCCAGGACGTAAATTACTCATAAGTGCAAGGGCAAGGGCATGTGTACCACAGGTAATCTGGGGACGTACAAGTGCATCCTCTGCTTTAAATACGCTGGCGTAAACCTTTTCTAAAAGATCACGCCCCTTATCGTCATAGCCGTAGCCTGATGAACCGTTGAAGCAGTCAGCAGCAACCTTGTGCTCCTGCATGGATCTAAGCACCTTAAGCTGATTATACTCAGCAATTTCATCAATTTCTTTGAAACGGTCTTCAAGCTTTTCGATAATTGAAGAACCATAATTGTATACCTGTTCTGAAATTCCAAATTCTTTATAAATACCTAACAACTTAAATAATTCCTTTCTCTTTTAACGAATCCATAATTTTATCTAGAAGCTCTTGGTCAGATTTAAGTATCGACTTATCTAACCATATAACTTCTTTTTCTCGTCTAAACCATGTAAGCTGACGTTTTGCATAATTTCTTGAATTCTTTTTTATTAGCTCTAATGCTGTATTTAAATCATATTCACCTTGCAAATATGAAATTATTTCTTTATAACCGATTCCATCCATTGATGTCATTCCTTGAGCACAGCCTTCAGTTAAAAGCTGTTTTACTTCATCTACAAGACCTGCCTCATACATTTTATCAACCCTTGTATCGATGCGATTATATAGTAAATTTCTATCGTCATTTAACACAAAATAAGCAAAATTGTAAGGGCTTACTCGTTCTTTTTCCCTGTTGTTATGAACAGAAAACTTTTCTCCTGTTTGCTTGAAATACTCCAAAGCCCTTATAACCCTTTTACGATTTGGTGCAGGAATATTTTCAGCAGATTCCTCATCTACAGCTTTTAGCATTTCATGTAATGCTTCATTGCCATTTGTATCAGCATAATCTTCAAGATATTGTCTGTATTCCTTGTCAATTTCCTGGTCTGTAAACTGTATATCATAGACGAGGGCCTGTATATAAAAGCCTGTACCACCACAAATGATTGGAATTTTGCCTTTTGAATAAATTTTTTCCATAGCCTCTAAGGCCATTTCCTTAAATCTGACTACATGAAATTCTTCTTCTGGCTCGATGACATCTATAAGATGATGTGTTACACCATCCATTTCTGCAGTGCTAATTTTTGCAGTTCCGATATCCATTTTCTTATAAACCTGCATACAATCTGCAGAAATAATCTCGCCATTAATTGCTTTGGCGAGATTAATAGATAACGATGTTTTACCAACTGCTGTTGGGCCTGTAAGAATAACTAATTTTTTCATTAAATAATCCTTTTAAATTTTTTACCAAGCTCGTATTCGGAAAATGATATCATTGTTGGTCTGCCATGAGGACAATGATATGGATTTTCAAGCTTTAATAAATCATCTATAAGTGTTTTTATTTCAGGTATTGAAAGCTTATTATTGCCTTTAACAGCAGCCTTACAAGACATAGATGCAACCTTTTCCACAATCATATCGAAGGAATCACTGGCTTTGTAGGACTGACAGTCAGCAAGTACCTCTAAAAAGAAAGTCTTGGGATCAAGATTTAAAAGATTGCCTGGAACACCATTAATGGCAAGCTCGTTTCCTCCGAAGGATTCTACCCTGTAGCCCAATCGCTCAAAGGCTTCACGGTAGTTTTCAAATAATAGAATATCTTGAGTAGACAATGAAATAATCACAGGCGGACTAACCATCTGAGAAGTCATCTCGTTATTTTTTAGTCTGGCCATAGTCTTCTCGAAAAGGACCTTTTCATGAGCTGCATGCTGGTCAATGATATACATGTTTTTATCGTATTCAACAATCCAATAGGTATCAAAAACCTGACCTATTATCTTATGTTCTTTTACAGCCTCTTTATCTAAAAATGAAATCTGCTCATATTTTTCACCGCCCCTATTCTTCTCTTCAAACTTTTTCTCATAAGGAGTGTCCGCATGAATCTGAGCAGTAATACTCTGACGTATTTTTTCTAACCTGTCTCTTTCAAATGGTTCAGGTAGCTTAGGTTTAGCTACCGGTTTTGGCGGTGGGATGACTTCATCATCCGTTGATACCTCCGGTTCCTTTGATATTGAATGTTCTGCTATAGTCATAGGAGCAGGTTTTTCCACCTGTTCTTCCACATGAGCCTCTAAAACATCCTCTCGTTTTCTGAGCCTTTTATTAATAGCTTTAGTCAAAAGCTCACATACATATGGCTCATCCTCGAAACGAACCTCCTGTTTAGTAGGATGAACATTGACGTCAACAGCTCCCTCATCAAATGCGATATTAATAACGAAAAATGGATATTGATGCCCCATTAAAAAGCCATAATAGCCTTCCTCGCATGCTCTTGATAGGCTGTTACTTTTGATATATCTGTTATTTACAAAGAAATGTTCAAAGGCTCTATTTCCCCTTGCAATTACCGACTGGCCAATGAATCCGTATATACGAACCTTTTCATCTTCATACTCCAAATCTAAAACATTAGAGGCAATCTGTCTTCCATATATCTGATAAATTGTATCTGAAAGCACACCATTTCCAGATGTCATGAGCTTTTCTTTGCCATTCAACAGGAATTTGAAGGAAATCTCTGGATGGGATAAAGCTAAATGCTCAACCACATCAAAAACGTAGCTTCCTTCTGTACTTTCAGACTTTAAAAACTTTTTTCTGGCAGGAGTATTATAAAACAGCTGTCTAACGATAAAGGTAGTACCATTAGGGGCACCTATATCTGTGAGAGATACTTCCTTTGCTCCCTCAATAATATAGCTGGCACCTAAAAGGCTGTCTTTTGTTTTGGTAATGAGCTCAACCTTTGAGACAGCTGATATAGATGAAAGAGCCTCACCTCTAAAGCCAAGGGAACGCACCTTATCCAAATCATCAGCTGTAGAAATTTTGGATGTAGAATGCCTTAAAAATGCCACTTGAATCTGGTCTTTATCAATTCCAGAACCATTATCAGTTATTCTAAGATATTCAATACCACCACCCCTTATTTCAACTGAAATGGCTGTAGCTCCAGCATCAATGCTGTTTTCTATAAGCTCCTTCGCCACAGATGCAGGTCGTTCAACCACCTCACCTGCAGCGATTTTATCAATTGTCTCCTGGCTAAGTAAATTAATTTTTCCCATTATTCTGCAACCTTATTATGATACTCATACAAAATGTTCATGGCCTCTAAAGGTGTAATTTTTGTAACTTCAAGATTCTTAAGACCTGCAATAATCTCTGCTTCATCTTCAGAAATTTTCACACCTTCAATGGCTCTAAGCTTTTCCTCGACCTGCTCTCTAATAGCAATTCTATCGGAAACAGCCGCTATATCATTTTCATTTAAGGAATTAACGATGGTTCGAGCTCTTGTGAGAACTTCCTCAGGTAAACCTGCCAGTCTGGCTACCTGAATACCATAGCTTTGATCAGCACCGCCTGGAATGATTTTTCTTAAGAAAATAATATCCTCGCCCAGCTCCTGTACGGCTATACAATAATTGTGAACTCCTTTAATTTGTCCTTCAAGCTCGGTCAATTCATGATAGTGTGTAGCAAACAATGATTTTGCTCCTATCTGATAAGCAATATGCTCAACAACCGACCATGCGATAGAAAGTCCATCGTATGTGGATGTACCCCTACCTATTTCATCAAGAATCAGTAATGATTTACTTGTGGCATTATGAAGAATATTAGCCACCTCATTCATCTCTACCATGAATGTAGACTGACCTGTTGATAAATCATCAGAGGCACCAACACGTGTAAAAATTCTATCTACAACACCAATAGTAGCCTCACTAGCTGGAACAAAGCTACCAATCTGTGCCATAAGCACTATTAATGCAACCTGACGCATATATGTAGACTTACCAGCCATATTAGGGCCAGTAATGATTGCAATAGTATTTGAATCTAAATCAAGTTCGCAGTCATTTGAAATGAATTGATTTGCCTCTATCATCTGCTCTACAACTGGATGACGGCCCTCTTTGATATCTATTGCACCACGATTATTGATAACAGGTCTGATATAGTGGTTCTTTTCTGCTACCACAGCAAGAGAAATCAATGCATCAAGTAGTGCAACGGCCTTTGCTGTGATTTGTATTCTATCAACTGCAGCAGCGATTGTATCTCGAACTGTTTTAAAGAACTCATACTCAATTGTATTAAGTCTGTCCTCTGCTCCAAGGATACTGTCCTCAAGTTCTTTTAATTCTGGTGTATAGTATCTTTCTGCATTGGCAAGTGTCTGTTTTCTAACATAATAATCAGGAACCAAATCCTTGTAGGAATTGGTCACTTCTAAATAAAAACCAAACACCTTATTAAATTTTATTTTCAGGTTTTTAATCCCTGTTTTTTCTCGTTCTTTCGCTTCTAAATCAGCAAGCCACTGCTTACCATCTATTTTTGCTGAGCGAAGTCTATCTACTTCTTCGTTGAAGCCCAACTTTATAATATCTCCATCTCTCGAAGAAATAGGTGGTTCATCGTCAATAGCTTCATCAATGAGCTTATATAAATCCTTCATATCATCAATATTGCTATCAATATCCTGAATTTGATGACATTTGAAGGTAGTAAGAATTGTTTTTATCGGGCTAAGCATTCCTATAGATTGTTTGAAAGCGATTAAATCTCTAGGATTGGCCGATTGATAGGTGATTTTTGTAATCAATCGCTCCATATCATATACAGATGAAAGATATTCTCTAAGCTCTTCTCTATCGATTAATGAGTTATTAAGCTCTTCAATTGCATCCTGTCTTTTGATAATCTCGTCTACAGAAATCAGTGGTTGCTCAACGAAATGCTTTAGCTGTCTGGCTCCCATTGCAGTTTTGGTTTTATCCAAAACCCAAAGTAGCGAACCACGCTTTTGCTTGTCTCTCATTGTTTCAGTAAGCTCAAGATTTCGTCTTGTAGAATTGTCAAGAAGCATAAACTTGCCATTTGTATATGGTGTGATATGTGTCAAATGAGCAAGCTCTGTCTTTTGAGTCTCCTTTAAATATAAAAGAAGTCCTCCGGCTGAAAGCTTACCGATTGGAAAATCTATCAGACCAAGACCTTCAAGGGAATGGGCATGGAAATGTGTAAGTATTTCTCTGGTACTTAAAGTATCATCATAAAATGATTCATCAAGCTGTGATAATGAGCTTTCAAGCTTTGCAGAAATTTCTGAAATATCGATTCCTGACTCAAAAATAGTTTTTGAATATATAATCTCCGCTGGGCTAAAACGATATATTTCATCAATCAGCTTTCTGATACTATCCACCTCTGTGAGATAAAAATCTGCAGTGGAAATATCGCAGGTGCTAACACCAAAAAGTCCACGATTATAAACTATAGACATGATGTAGTTATTGCTACCTTCATCAAGTGCCAATGAATCAATATTTGTACCTGGGGTAACAACTCTGATAACTTCTCTTTTTACAAGGCCTTTAGCTTCCTTTGGATCTTCTACCTGCTCACAAATAGCCACCTTGTAGCCTCTTTGCACAAGCCTGTTAATGTATGTATCTGCCGCATGAAATGGTACACCACACATAGGTGCCCTTTCCTCAGCTCCACAGGCCTTGCCTGTAAGAGTGAGTTCTAGCTCTCTTGAGGCTGTTTTGGCATCCTCAAAAAACATTTCATAGAAGTCACCTAATCTATAAAATAAAATACAATCTTCGTATTCTGCTTTTGTTTTTAGATACTCCTGCATCATTGGAGTGTATTCTGCCACTAATCTATCCTACCTATTCTATATTTCCTTAAGGCTTGTAATTACAGCCTCTGCAACCTTCATTCCATCCATAGCCGCAGATGTAATACCACCAGCATAGCCTGCACCTTCACCACAAGGGAAAAGGCCTGTGATATTAGACTGGAAAGCCTCATTTCTATTTATTCTAACTGGAGAAGATGTTCTACTTTCAACACCTGAAAGAATAGCATCTACTCTATCAAACCCCTTTATTTTAGCCCCAAACTGCCCCATGGCGTCAATAATCGATTGATTAATTTCCTGAGAAAATATTTCGGAAAGCATGCCAAAGGCTGTCTTCCCCTTGGTTTCTGAGGTGAAATCTCCATAGGAATTAGAGAGTTTGCCTAGCTTAAAATCTCCATACAGCTGTTGAGGAATTTTACCATTACAAAGTGAAAATGCCTTTGCTTCGATACTTCTTTGATACTCAATTCCTGAAAGGGGATTTGATTTATCAAATTCATTAGCACCAACTGAAACTACAATAGCACTGTTTGCATTGTGGCTGTCTCGTTTTGAATAACTCATACCATTTACAACGAGTCTGTTTTCTTCTGAAGAAGAATTAACCACGAAACCACCAGGGCACATACAAAAAGAATATACGCCTCTGCCATTTAAAAGATTGGTTGCAAGCTTATATGGTGCCGGCTCAAGTTCATCAAATTTAGGCCCATACATAGATTCTGAAATCATAGCCTGAGGATGTTCAATTCTAAAACCAACAGCAAAATCCTTAGCTTCCATGTTAAAGCCCAAATCGTATAAAGTTTTAAAGGTATCTCTTGCGCTATGGCCAATAGAAAGAACAACTCTATCTGAGTAATATGTATCACCACCTGCTACGACACCTTTAATAGCACCTGCTTCTATAGCAAAATCAGTGACCTGACATTCAAAATGAAACTCTCCACCAAGGCGGATAATTTCATCACGCATATTTGCTATGACCCGCTTTAAAATATCAGTTCCAATGTGTGGCTTGTTGTCATATAAAATATTTGAAGGTGCTCCAAATTTTACAAATGTTTCAAGAACAAACTTATTACGGCCTTGCTTATCATTTACAAGAGTGTTGAGCTTGCCATCAGAAAATGTACCAGCTCCACCCTCTCCAAACTGAACATTTGAAGAAGTATCAAGGACACCTGTCTCCCAAAACTTTAAAATGTCTGACGTTCTATCATCAACCTTTTTTCCACGTTCAAAAACAACTGGTGCCATATTATTCAAAGCAAAAATATATGAAGCAAAAAGTCCTGCGGGACCTGCTCCTATAACTATTGGCCTGGATTCATTGGCATTTATTCCTTGAAAGCTTGGAATGCTATAATTTTTTGGATTATAAGCATTAATGTTGTTATCCTTTAATGCCTTCTTAAGTACTTTTTGCTCTAAGGACTTATCAATGGAAACTGCCACCGAATATACAAAGAATAATTCTGGCTTTTTTCTGGCATCTATTGAACGCTTTAAGATCTCATAATCCTTTATATCAGAAGGCTGAATCCTAAGCTTTTTTGCTATGTTATTTTTTATTTGATTATCTTCTGCTGATACATGTAACTTCAGCTGATCGATTTTTATCATTTATACCTCTCTTATAATTGCATTAGCGGCTTTTGCCGCGCTGGTGTAAGCCCAAGTGAGATTGTAACCGCCACAAATTCCATCTACGTCAAGAACTTCACCAATAAAATATAATCCCTTAGTAGATTTAGATTCCATAGTATCTAAATCTATTCCTGCTAAATCCACGCCACCTGCTGTTACCTGTGAGTTATCAAAGCCCTTGGTTCCTTTTAAAGAAACAATAAAATGCTTGAAATTGTATACAAGATTATCAATATCTTCTTCGTCAAGCTTTGATACCCTGGTATCACCATATATTCTAGAAAGGCTAACAATGAGTTCAATAACCTTTTCATTGGCAATACCATTTAAAGAACTAAGTATAGTAGCATCTTCATTATGGGCAAAGCGTTTTTTTAGTTCATTTTTAAGCTCTTCCTCATTTAAGAAGTCTACAAAATCAATTTCTAGACTTCCAAGCGATTTGTTGAGCTCATCCAATCCAATAAAACGACTAATACACATAACAGGATAGCCTGAAACACCATCTTTGTTAAATTGAATTTCCCCTTGGCAGGAATGAAATTTGTAGGTAACTTTTCCTAATGCTCTAACCCCGGATAACTCCTTTAGATTAATATCTGAAGACACAGTGCCTACTAAAGCTGGCGCAAGCCTGGTGACAGTCATTCCATATTTGGTAGCCATTTTATAACCAAATTTTGACGAACCAAGTGTTGCAGCAGAAAGTCCACCTGAAGCTACGCAAACCCTTTTAGCTTTTATTTCCATTCTATGGGTCACAACAGTAAAAACATCACCTTTAAGGATATCTTTAACTCTATTATCAAGGAAAACATCAATACCTAGTGCATTCACTTCATTTTCAAGAGCTTCTCTAACAGTCTTAGCCTGGTTGGTGATTGGATAATAATATCCATCTAAAGCCCTGTTAATGACTCCTATATCCCTAAGAAAATCTTCAAGTTCTTCATGATTATCTCCTATAAAATCAAGAGGATAATCACTGTAATAATACTCTGACCCCATTCGGCTATTTGTAAAATTACATCTACCATTGCCTGTGGAAAGAATTCTGCGTCCTACTACTCTGTTTAGTTCCGCTAAACACACATTAAGACCTGCTCTTGCAAGCTTAATTGCAAGAACAAGTCCTGAAAATCCTGCACCAACTATACAAAGGTCGTAAGTTTTTTCATTATCTGACATAGAAATTACCTCAACAAATGTAAGCGATATGCGATGTTGCTAAGTTTTTTACCACCTGGGAATTTAAGTAGGGTTTCTTCATCAATACCTCTAAATAAAAACATAGAGACAAAGTAAACAATTACACCTACGAAAATAGCCACGATACATGCAATCGTATTTGCTATTCTACCTGATGCACTAATAGAGATAACACCAAATAGCATTTTGTAAATAAGATATACAACAAGTCCCATAAGAGCACTCGATTCAAATGGAGCAAGTAGCACTTTTTTTAAGTCGATTCTTGCACCTGAATATCGCAGAACTGCTGATTGATTTAAAAAGCACATAAGCAAAGCATAAAATGCATTTGCAATAATAACAGCGTAAATATGCAAATCACAAGCTTCCATCAAAACAAATAAAAGTATAACATGTGCAAATAATGCTACAATAGCATTTTTTACAGGCACTGTCATCTGATCTATGCCCTGAAGAATACCATTTGAAAGAGTGGATAATGAATAAAAAATAATTGAACATCCACCAATCATAAGCATTAATGCTGATGATTCTTCTGGGTCATTAAAAAGAAGCTGCATTATAGGAGAGGCAAGTACCATCATGCCTACACAGCAAGGGAATGCTATAACCATTACAAATCTATTTGCCATATTGATTTGCTTTTTAACAAGCTCTCCATCCTCCGCATGAAAAGCCGCAGTCAAACTAGGAACTGTAGATGCAGCCATTGCTGAAGATATTGCTAAAGGTACGTTAATTAAGACCTTATACTGACCTGTGAATACGCCCCAAAGCTCACTTGTGGTAGCCGCTTCATAGCCTTGAACTAAAGCAAGGTTTTTGAAAATACCCTGGTCAATAATAGAGCTAATATTATAAACCGTTGTACTTAAAAGTACTGGAATAATAGTCAAAATCAATGCGGACATAATATCATTATATCCTTCAAAATGCTTGTGTCTGTCTTTTTTAATCATTTTCTTAAATGGTTTTCTAAAGACAAAATAAATAAACAAAATAAATAAAAGGGCAAAAGCCGCACCAGTTGATGTACCAAGGGTACCTCCAGCTGCTCCATATGCTGCAGCATAATTCTTTACATTGCCCAGAACACCACCTACTCTTTTACCATAATTGAAAAGAATAGTTGCAGCTACAACTGAAACTATTGCATTAACAATCTGCTCTCCTATTTGAGAAATCGCACTTGGAATCATGGTGCCAAGGCCTTGGAAGAAACCTCGAAGTACTCCAAGTATTGCAACAACAAGAAGTGTTGGTGCTAAAACCTTAAGCGCAATAGCAGAAAGAGGTGTTTTGAGAAGTGTTCCTGTAAAAAATTCAGCCCCAAAGAAAACTACAAGTGATGCTGTGCCACCTGTAATAAACGCAAAAAGAAGGGCTCCGTGCAAAACCTTGCTTGCGTCCTTTACGTGCCCTTTAGCCATTCTGGCAGATACCAGCTTAGAAACTGCAAGCGGTATACTGTAGGAAGAAATAAGTAATATTATATTGTAAATTTCATACGCGGTACCATAGTAGTCATTTCCTGTTTTACCAATAGTAGCCGTAAGTGGGACTCTATAAATAAGTCCCACAATACGGCTGATAATTGATGCCATTGCAAGGATACTTCCCTGCATAAGGAATTTAGTATCGCTACGTTTGTTCCTTCTAGTCGTCATATTCTAATTAATTTGCCTTACTAAAATCTGATTTGTTGGCATAGAACTGAGTCTCGCCTGAATATTCCTGCTGTGATGCCTGAATCCAAGTTGTACCTACATTAAGCTGGATTTCCTCACCATTTGAGGTGTAGTAATGAGTGACATCTGAGTCTCCATCTTTAGACCATGTGATATCTACCATTTTTCCATTTGTGATGTATTTACCAGTGCCAGTATTATGTGAAAGATAATATCCTAAATACTGTGAACCTGCATATGTCCACCAATCAACATCCTGAATGATGATATTCTTTGCTGTAAGCTGCTTTCCAGAAACAGCATCAACCTGTTTCTGATTAAACTCATATCTATAGTATAAACCATCATCTGGATTATATACCCAATATGGCTTGTTTGTATAGTAATACATCTGAATTGCCTGGCAGTCAGTACCATTATCGAGAGTATTACCATTAGCTGCAAACTTGAAATGTGGCTGATAGTTCGATGGAAGTGACATATCATAACCCATCTTCTCAAGGCCTATTTCAATACCCTGCGAGTTTGTATAAAGTGTATGCTCTGACTTACCTGTACGATAAGTTGCAGCACTACCCTTCTTTCCTTCAAGCTTAAGGGCATTAAGATTTTGAACCAAACCACCATCAATAAGCTCAAATGCTGCTGGGTTTCCTCCTGCATGCATATAAACAGCATCATATTCGCTGGCAAAATATACATAATAAGGACGTGAGCTACGAACATTACCAATCTGATCAAGGCCTGTATAATCATCAAAGATTGCCATCATACGTGTGATGCCACCTTCTACAACGCACTCATAAATTACGCCGGCATTTCCAATACCATATTGTGGAAGGCATGCTTTTGTGTTTTCAATCATAACAGCGACTGGACGTTGTCTACCATATTTCTCATCTACCCATTCACCTGTTAAATAGCTTCTAACTTTTCCATCTTCTGATTTTTGATCAAAGAATGCAGCAAAACTATCAACTGCTTCTGCTTCAATTTCTTCAGTTTCAGATAAATCTCCTTCCTCTACAGTAGTAGGGTTTTCTTCAATTTCGCTGTCTTTTTTTCCACAAGCCATAAGTGACATAGCCATTGTAAGAACCAGCATGGTAGCTACTAAGCGCTTTTTCATAGACTAACTCTCCTTTTCATTAATCTCGGGATATACCTAAATAATCAAGTATCTCCCTTTGTTTTTCTTCCATAACTGAAGCATCTTCTTCAGTCATGTGATCAAACCCAAATAAATGTAACATACTATGGGCTATAAGAAAAGCATACTCTCGAAGAACAGAATGACCGTACTCTTCAGCCTGTGAATAAATACGTGGTACATTTAATACAATATCTCCAAGAATTACTTCTCCTGTCTCAGGATTAAATAAATCATCAGAAGCCTCGATATGATCAAAATTACCTGCCTCTTCATAATCAATCATAGGAAATGAAAGAACATCGGTAGGTGAATCTATATCACGAAACTCCTTATTGATGGCTTGAATTCCATCGTTATCAGTAATTGTAATGCTAACTTCTGCCTCAAAGGGAAATTCTAATAAATCCATTGCGGCATTTATAACATCATTTGCTATTTTTTCATGATCAAAATCAAATTTAAAATCGCATTCGCTTTCTATAAAAACTGTCATCCTAATATATCCTCATTAGCTAATATTTCTCTGATAATCAAACATTGGTTCATAGTAAGACCTGAATTATCATAATACCCTTTTTGTGATAATTCATTAATAGTTTGATATATAACCATATTTTGATTCCAAGAACTACTCATAGAATCTGAATCAAACAACTCTACTTTTGTCACTACAGAGTCAACCATATGAACAATAGCCGATTCTTTTGAGCTAGGTAAATTAAGAATAGCCCCATATTCGGCTAAAATCTGAATCACATCCGATGGAAAACAATAATCGTTTGCAATTTTTAGGGCATTATCTATCATTGGTTCACCCTCGATTATACCAAGTCGATAATAGAATCCAGCACATGCAGCTAATGAAGCATTTAAATTTATAGCCTCTGCGCATTTACGAGAAAGTATAGAAACCCTACTGGCATGTTGGTATTCAATAAAAGAAAAGTTTCTAATATCCTGAACAAGACTATATTCTGGATTCAACAAATCATCGTATCTTACTATCTGGGATTCCTGTACGTATTTATGATATAAAGGCACAATTCCTACAGTAATAACTACTGAAATCACTCCTTCAATAAATGCATACACGAAAACTAAAGTAGAAATCTCCAAATAATTAAGATAATAAAAAATAGTAGATACAAGTGTAGTACCAGCAAATATAAGTATTAATGTATATAGTCTCTCAATGCCTTCTTTATTTTTGAAAAAGATTGCTAAAACATTGCCAAAGGCAATCATACATATATAGCACAAAACCATGAAAATATTGAAATCTAAGCAAAGAGCTGAAATTATCACAAAGTATAATCCTAAAAGATTTGTGATACTATCATCAAAAACTGTGCTACAAATTATTGGTATAAGAATAAAAGGGGCAAAAAAATCCGGTGCAAACAGGGCAAATGTGAAAGTTATAATCCAACAAAGCAGAACAATAAATGTAATCTTACCATATGTGGTGTAATTAAATTCTGGAAGGGTTCCCTCACGTCGTTTCCTGATAACCAATAACAAAAACAACGAGAAGAAATAAATATTGATAGCAGCTACAAATATGTATTTATCAAATAATACACCATTAAATAAACACATAAGTGTATTGGCAACTGCAAAAATCAATGCCATTCCAGCAGAATAACCAATTCTAATCGAGGATAATCTATTGGTGTATTTCATATTAGTTATTTTGCCCTTTTGCTTTTATTTTCTAGTTTTTTCTCATGTGTCTCGTAAGCATTAACAATCTTTTGCACAAGAGGATGTCTAACAACATCTTTTGAATCTAAGGTACAAATTTTAATATCCTCAATATTCTTTAAAACCTTCATAGCATCATCAAGACCTGATTTTTGGCCATTTGGTAAATCCTTTTGTGTCTGGTCACCAGTTATTACAGCTTTTGAACCAAATCCAATTCTGGTAAGGAACATCTTCATCTGCGCAGGCGTGGTGTTTTGTGCCTCATCAAGGATAATAAAAGAATTATCAAGGGTACGTCCTCTCATATAGGCAAGTGGTGCTACTTCAATAAGTCCTTTTTCCATATTCCTTTGAAATGCCTCTGCCCCCATAATCTGGTAAAGCGCATCGTACAAAGGTCTTAAATATGGATCAACCTTACTTTGTAAATCACCTGGCAAGAATCCAAGCTTTTCACCAGCTTCAATAGCAGGTCTGGTCAAAATAATTCTGGATACTTCCTCGTTTTTGAAAGCTGTAATAGCCTTTGCCATGGCAAGATATGTCTTGCCAGTACCTGCAGGTCCAACTCCAAAAACAATCATATTATCAGATATAGCATCAACATATTTTTTCTGTCCCAAAGTCTTTGGAGCCACTGGCTTTCCTGTTGTAGTATGACAGATTATCTCGCCTCGTGCCTCTGATACATCATGACTTTCCAGCTTTTCTTTTTCAATTGACATAACGTAATTTACATCCTGAGTTGTAATAGTATTTCCTTTTTCAGAAAGAGCTACAAGCTCATCTATGATGATTTTAGTATGCTCTGTATTGTTTTTTTCACCGATAAGTTTAATCTCATCATCTCTTAGGATAAATGAGATTCCCATCCCTTTTTCGATAGTCTTTATATTGCGATCAAATTGACCAAATATATTGTCAATGTGTTCTGAAGGAATGCTGATATTTAACGAAAACTCACTCATTTTATTCTACAATATCAATAATCAGATCCATGTGATTACATTTTTCTGGTTGAATTGATGTAGCCTTTCTAATCATATCACTAGCGTAAGCAATTTTTGATTCATCATTAGCATGTATGAAGCAAATTGGCTCACCCTTTTTAATTTCATCACCAACTTTTTTATTTAATACGACACCAACTGCCATATCAATCACATCATCAAAAGTTTCTCTTCCACCACCTAAAGACATAGATGCAAGTCCTATAGCTTCTGCTTTAATAGCGTGAACATAACCATCACTTTCAGCTAAAAGAGGCACAATATGCTTTGCTGGGGCGAACTTATTGATATCCCTGGCAAAGGATGCATCACCACCTTGAGCTTCTATAAACTGAACGAATTTATCAAAGGCTGCTCCAGATTCAATGGCTTTTTTCATAAGCTCTTTTGCCTTTGCCTTATCTGTTTCAATTCCTGAAAATACAATCATTTGAGAACCAAGCTCAAATACTACTTCCATTAAATCTTCAGGACCATTTCCCTTTAAAGCATTGATAGCTTCGATAACTTCAAGATTATTACCTACTGCAAAACCAAGAGGCTCGTCCATGTTTGTGAGAACCGCTGCGATTTTCTTATCAGCACGTTTTCCAATATCTACCATTGATTTTGCAAGTTCAAGGGCTGACTCCTTATTTTTCATGAAAGCGCCATCTCCTACTGTAACATCCAAAACGATAGCATCTGTGCCAGCAGCAAGCTTTTTAGACATGATAGAACCTGTGATAAGAGATATCTCATCTACAGTAGCTGTAACATCTCTAAGTGCATACAATTTTTTATCTGCAGGAGCTAAATTCTTAGACTGTCCAGTGACAGCGATTTTGATGGAATTAACCTGATTAATGAAAGCTTCCTCTGAAAGGGCTCCGTTAAAACCAGGAAATGCTTCAAGCTTATCAATAGTTCCGCCTGTATGGCCAAGGCCTCTTCCGCTCATTTTAGCTACAGGAACACCAATGGACGCAATAATGGGGCCAAGAACTAAAGTAACCTTATCTCCTACACCTCCAGTTGAGTGCTTGTCAATTTTTACTCCATCGATTGAGGAAAGATCAAGAATATCCCCTGAATCACGCATAGCCATTGTAAGGTCGTAGCGTTCTCTTACATTCATTCCATTAAAATAAATGGCCATTAAAAGTGCAGAAATCTGGTAATCTGGTATTTCATCATGAGTATATCCGTTTATGATGTGATAAATCTCTTCTGTTGATAACTCTTCCCCAAGTTTTTTCTTTTCAATTAAATCGTACATTCTCATAGTAATCACCTCGCATAATCATTTATGATATGGTTCATTTTTCATAATACGCATACCTCTGTATATCTGCTCCAGAAGAACTACTCGCATAAGCTGATGTGGAAAAGTCATCTTTGAAAACGAGATTTGAAAGTCAGCCCTTTTTAAAATATCATCTGACAATCCAAGAGAACCACCTATTACAAAATCTATGGTGCTTCTCCCAGAAATTCCTAAATTCTCGATATATTTTGAGAAAGACACTGAATCCATCTGCTTTCCAAGAATTACAAGAGCAACAACAAAATCACGTTCGTTTATGTGCTTAAAAATACGCTCTCCTTCTTTTTGTTTTACAATATCAATTTCAGTGTCTGAGGCATTTTCAGAGGTCTTCTCATCAGAAACCTCTATTACACTTACACTGGCATATTTTGAGAGTCGTTTTAAGTATTCATCAATGGCATCTCTATAGAACTTTTCCTTGATCTTACCAACGCATAAAATCTTAATATTCATGCTCTCTATTTTAGTACATTTAGTGGAATATAACAATAGAATCCGCAGTTTACCCATATATTTAGTATGAGTACAAAATATTTTTTGACGCTAAAAAGGCACGCCTGCGGTGACGTGCCTTTTAAAAGGGAGAATAATGTTATGAAAAATGTATCTCTTAAAGAGATGATGTAATCATACTAATAAAATATGTTCAAATGACGAGTATACTGTGAAAAAAATGTGAACTTTACGGAGTATATATATATTCTCCTCTGAATAATGGGCTCACATTTCCCTTACTGTCCTTAATTACAACAGTTAGGACAGATGCCCCATTTAATACAGGAAATGGATCTGTATATCTAATTCCTCCATCAACTGGATTGGTACCATCCCAACTATAGTATGCTTCACACCCCATAGGCACAGCGATACTTATGCTAACCTGTTCATTGAATGTAGCAGGCTCAGGTGTGACAATCGGCATACTTAGTGTAACAGCCTTAATAGTATAGACTTCACTTACTACATCAGAATATTCTCCCTTGGAATTAAGTGCTACCGCTTTAACCTCTGTTGTCCCTTCAGTAAGCTTAATAGGTTTTGTAAATAGCTTTCCGGAGGTGGTAGGATTTTTCCCATTTGTTGTATAAAAAATCTGATTATCGTTAGAAACACTGAGTTCTAGCATTACCATATCTTCATACTCGCCACCAGGTTCACTAAACTCAGGCGCCACAGTGACAATATCATTAAATAAAGCAGCGATATCATCATTTGGTGCAGATTCATAAAGAGCACGTATGCTTTCTGAATCATCAAGCTTTTTATAACATTCAATTAATGCCGAATAAATATTTTTATTCTTAGGTTCTATTTCTAATGCCAATGAAAGAAATTCTTCTGCTTTATCATATTCTTTCACCTGATAATACATTCTGCCCAAACCATAAATAACTTCAAAGGATGAATTGTCAATATCATAGGCATCCTCATAGAACCCCAAAGCTTTAGCATATTGTTCGTTGGCTTCAGCCTCAACCGCTTTATTCATAAGGGTATCATAAGAATGACTGCCAAAATACGGAATAATAACCATCATTCCAAAAATCACAATAATTAAAAATGCAACTATCTTTTTTAGAAAATCCTTATTTCTTATGATAGGATTCGAATCACATGTTACATGATTTTTATCATTTTTTGTGGTAGTTTGAGGCTTTGCTACAGGTTTGTATACTCCTGTAGCAAAGCGATCATCCTTTTGCTTATCTTTGTCTTCTACAACTTTAAATAACAATTCTTCTTCTAAAACGTTGTAATTTGGAACAAGCTGAATAGACTCCCCACAAGATGGGCAGTACACGTATCCTGATTCAATTTCAGCTCCACAATTTTTACATTTCATTTTGAATTGTCCTGTTATTTTTTAGAATAAACCTGTTATAACTCCATCGTCAGTAACATCGATATTATTTGCAGCAGGCTGCTTTGGTAATCCTGGCATTGTCATAATACTTCCTGTTACAGCAACAACAAAACCTGCTCCTGCAGAAACGTATACCTCGCGAACGTTTATATCAAAATCAGTTGGTCTACCAAGTTTATTTTGATCATCCGATAAAGAATACTGAGTCTTTGCCATACATACTGGGAAGTTACCAAAGCCGAGTTCTTCTATTCTCTTAAGTTCCTTTAATGCAGCTGCAGAGTAAGTTACTCCATTTGCACCATAGATTTCTGTAGCAACAGTATTAATCTTATCTTTTAGAGAAAGTGAGTCCTCATAAAGAGGCTTAAAGTTAGACTCTTTATTTTCAAGAACATCTAACACACTCTTGGCAAGCTCGACGCCGCCTTCACCGCCCTTCTCCCAAACTTCTGAAAGAGCGAATTCACAGCCTCTGGCCTGACAAAATTCTCTAACATAATCTGTCTCTGCCTGAGTATCTGTTACAAAAGAATTAAGTGTTACAACAACTGGAACACCATACTTCTGAAGATTTTCTATATGCTTTTCAAGGTTGACAATACCTTTCTTTAAAGCATCAAGATTTTCTGCTGTAAGCTCAGCCTTTGGAACACCACCATTGTATTTAAGAGCACGAATTGTAGCAACAAGCACAACCGCATCAGGTGTTAGGCCTGCCATTCTACATTTGATATCAAAGAATTTCTCTGCTCCAAGGTCAGCACCAAAGCCAGCTTCTGTAATTGTAATATCAGCGAGCTTCATTGCAGCTTTTGTAGCTCTTACTGAGTTACATCCATGAGCAATATTTGCAAATGGTCCACCATGAACTATTGCAGGAGTATGCTCAAGTGTCTGTATAAGGTTTGGCTTTAATGCATCCTTTAAAAGAGCTGCCATAGCACCTGTAGCCTGTAAATCATCTGCAGTAACTGGTTTACCATCAAATGAATATGCTACGATAATGCGCCCAAGACGTTTCTTTAAATCATGCATATCGTCTGCAAGACAGAGTATTGCCATAATTTCAGAAGCAACTGTGATAACAAAATGATCCTCACGAACCATTCCGTCCATTTTCGAACCAAGACCTACAACAATATTTCTAAGAGCTCTGTCATTCATGTCGAGACATCTCTTCCATACTATCTGACGAGGATCAATTCCTAAAGCATTTCCCTGCTGAATATGATTGTCGAGCATTGCAGCAAGCAAATTATTTGCAGATGTAATAGCATGGAAATCTCCAGTAAAATGAAGATTTAAATCTTCCATAGGTACAACCTGTGCATATCCACCACCAGCAGCACCACCCTTGATACCAAAGCAAGGACCTAAAGATGGCTCTCTAAGTGCTAGACATGCTTTTTTTCCAAGGACACCCATTGCCTGTCCAAGACCTACGGAGGTAGTAGTTTTTCCTTCACCAGCTGGTGTTGGATTGATTGCAGTTACAAGCACAAGCTTTCCATTTTTGTTATTTTCGATTTTGCTTAAAAGCTCATCAGAGAACTTTGCTTTATATTTTCCATAAAGCTCTAAATCGTCCTCAACAATACCCAAGGACGCAGCAACATCCTTAATGTGAATCATTTGTGCTTCCTGTGCGATTTGAATGTCTGACTTCATTAACAAAACTCCTCTTACTATGCATTTATTAGTTCTTCAAACTCTGAGATAGACATACGGATTTCACGTGGTTTTGTTCCCATTTCAGGACCTACCACACCTGCTTCCGCAAGCTGATCCATAATTCTTGCCGCTCTATTAAAGCCAATCCTAAAGTTTCGCTGAAGGTAGCCAATAGAACCTTTTTGATTTTCTATAACAAGACGTCCCGCTTCTTCAAATAGCTGGTCTCTAGAATTATCTGGCTCGCCAGAAATAGAAACAGCACCGGAACTAGCCTCAGAGTTTTGAATTTGTTCTTCTATGCGGGAATCATATTCTGATTCCTCATTGTTGTTTTTAAGGAATTCAACAACAGCACTAACCTCATCATCACTAACAAATGCTCCCTGAACTCTAATTGGTTTAGAAAGATTTTGCGGAGCATATAACATATCACCGTTACCAAGCAAATCCTCTGCACCATTCATATCAAGAATGACACGGGAATCATTTGCACTTGAAACTGAAAAAGCAATTCTTGATGGCACATTCGCTTTAATCAAACCTGTAATAACATTAACTGTAGGCTTTTGAGTCGCAATAATAAGATGTATACCGGCTGCTCTGGCAAGCTGTGCCAAACGTACAATAGAATCCTCAACATCTGCGGCGGCAACCATCATAAGATCAGCCACCTCATCAAGGATGATTACTATCTGATTCATTCGAACACGTTTTTCTTCAGGTACAGCATCGGATAAATTGCCATTTGCAACTTTTTCATTAAAACCTTCAAGGTTACGAACACCTGCTGATTTCATCAACTCATATCTGTCTGTCATCTCTTTAACAGCCCAATGAAGTGCACCTGCAGCTTTCTTTGGATCTGTTATAACAGGTAGAAGCAGATGTGGAATACCATTATATACAGAAAGCTCAACCATCTTTGGATCAACCATTATCATTTTAACCTCTTCAGGATTAGCATGATACAAAATACTCATAATAATGGTGTTGATGCATACAGACTTACCTGAACCTGTAGCACCCGCTATAAGCATATGTGGCATCTTTTCGATATTTCCAACGATAACACTTCCAGAAATATCCTTACCAACACAGAATGAAATCTTTGATTTAGCAGCTTTAAATTCTTTGGAGGAAACAAGCTCCTTAAATCCTACCATCATCTTTGTTTTGTTAGGAATTTCAATACCAATTGCTGATTTTCCAGGGATTGGAGCTTCAATACGAAGGTCAGTAACAGCCATATTAAGCTTTAAATCATCTGAAAGATTAACAACCTTTGATACTCTTGTACCTTCCGCTATAGCAATTTCAAAACGGGTTACAGATGGACCAAGTGTTACCTCTGTAACAGTGGCCTGGACACCAAAGTTACTCAACGTACGCTGAAGTGTCTCTGCCTTTTCCTGCAAATATTCCTTTGAATCTCCGCCATTGCTTTTAGCATCCTTAAGAAGCGTAAGTGGTGGATATTTATAAGCCTTTTTAGGCTTCTTCTGTTCAGAATCAATTGATTTACGCAAAGACTCTGTTGTTTTTTCAAAATCTTCTTCCTTTGATTTAGAGGCAGTTGAAGAGTTTTTCTTTGCCGGCTCTTCTACCACAGGTTCTTCTTTAATTGGCTCCGAAACACTCACAGGTTCTTTGACTTCTGGAGTGTTAATTACAGGAGGCGTATTGAAAACAGGTGCAGCTGAAATTTGTTCCTTAGGCTCTATTACTTCTATTTTTTCTTCTGAAGGATTTTCAATATTATTTTCAAAAGAAGCTCCAAATGAATGTATGCTTCTAGATTTCTTTTGGCCTGATTTTAATCTATGACGGCTGGATTTTGTAATCTCCATAGATTCCTCACCATCAGCCAGATTAAATCTGATTTCATTTAATCCATCAGTACTTTCTGTGACAATATTGCCCTCTGGAACAAGAGTGGTATTTGATGTAATACCAGTACGTTTTCTGTCACGACGATTTCCTTCAGCCATCTGGAGCTGTTCTAATTCAAGCTCCTTGTCTTGTTGTATTTTATCTATAATAGCCTGTCTATCCGCATTATAGCGTGTTTGACTGGCTTCTCTTTCAAGCATCATGCGCTCTCTTCTTTCTCTACGCTTATAGGCAGCCCTATCAGCGTGGATTCTGGAAGATTGCTGAACCTTATCAAAGGCAAATCTCTCTAAAATAATAATAGTACAAACAATTACAATAATTAAATCTATAAGATAAGCGCCAAACAGACCAAAACTGTCATATATGCCAAATACAATAGCACCACCAATAAGACCACCACCAAAGTGGTTTTCTTTTGCGTACTGAAAGGCATCAAGCGGCGCGAGGATATCCTGTCCATGCATAATCAGCTCTATAAACGTGCTGAGAAAAAGAAGTAAAACAAAGCCAGCTACTACTTTTGCAACTGCAACCTTGCTACCATAGTTTGAAATTATAAAGAAAGCTGAAAAAGCCACCATAAATGGCAATAAAAATTGGATAACACCAAATACACCAAATAGGAAATCTGCAACAGCATTGCCAGCGACTCCACCTAGTCCAAAATTGCTGATGCATAGCAAAATACATGCTGCAATAGAAGCCCAAAGAAAGATTTCTTTAGAAGAATCCTCAAAAAATGGATCTTCGTAATCATATTCCTCTTTCTTAGCTCTTGTTCTAGTTGTTGTTTTGGTAGTTTTAGCTCTTGTAGAGGCCTTTTTAGTGCCACTATGGCTTCCAGACCTGGTATTAGATTGCTTTTTAGAACTATTCTTCCCTTTTGTTGTTGCCAAATTATAACCTCATTACCACATTAAATTTCATCAAGAAAGAGAATAGACAAAACTATTCTCTTTCCTGCATTTTAAATCTAACCGATCAAATAATTATAAATATTTTCGTATTTTTCTTTTTGGACTGCCCAAGAATAATTCTTGTTCATTCCTCTTTCAACCATTTTATTCCATTGACTCTTTTTATCAAAGAATACAAATTTACTGTAATTTACAGTGTTAAGTAGCTCATCGCCATTGTAATTAGCGAATGAGAAGCCATCACCAGTTTTCATGTACTCGTTAAAAGCTTCAACTGTATCTTTAAGACCACCTGTTTCACGTACAATTGGAACAGTTCCATATCTAAATGAAATAAGCTGCGTTAAACCACATGGCTCAAATCTAGATGGCATAAGAAAAGCATCTGCAGCAGCATATAATCTATGAGCCATAGCGTCATCATAGCTGATATTTGCTGAAATCTTTTCTGGATATTTCCATGCATAGTGTCTAAACATGTTTTCATATTTAGATTCACCCGTACCGATTACAACTAGCTGTGTGAAATCATCAACAATGCCTTCTATGCAGTAATTGATAAGGTCTAATCCCTTTTGATCTGTAAGACGAGAAATAAGACCAATCATATATTTCTTTGAATCTACTTCCAAACCAAGTTCCTGCTGAAGTCTGGTTTTGTTGATTTTTTTATTTTTACGAAAATTATTTACATCATAATTTTTGTAAATCTTTGTGTCAGTAGCTGGATTGTAAACATTATTATCAATACCGTTTACAATACCCTGCATATCGTAGTGACGAGCTCTAAGTAAACCATCAAGACCTTCGCCATAATATGGTGTCTGGATTTCATCACAGTAATTTTCTGAAACTGTGGTTATATAGTCAGCATAAACCAAACCACCCTTAAGCATGTTTCCACACTTCTTGTATTCAAGTTTATCAGGAGTGAATAAATCTACTGGAAGACCTGATATGCCTGCAACAGTTTTTGTATCCCACAACCCCTGGAACTTTAGGTTGTGAATAGTCATAACAGACTTCATGCCCCAGAAGAACTGGTCTCCCTGAAAATCTGTCTTAAGATATACAGGTATAAATCCAGTCTGCCAATCATGACAGTGAATTAAATTAGGCTGGAATCCAATAAGTGGAAGCATTGAAAGTACAGCTTTATCAAAGAAAATAAACTTTTCAAGGTCCCATCTATCCTCTGAGTATGGATAGAAGCAATCAAAATACTCATGATTGTCTATGAAGTAGAAAGTAACACCATCAAATTCATATTCAAAAACACCTACATATTTGGTACCAACAAGTGGTCCCATATTCATTTGGAAACTGGTAAGGTATCTAAAATCTTTTTTGTATTTCTCAGGAATAAAGGTATAGTAAGGAAGAACTACTCTTACATCAAAATAATCCTTACAAAATTCCTTAGGTAATGCACCAACTACGTCAGCTAAACCGCCAGTCTTTACAAATGGCACACATTCGCTAGAAGCAAACAGTATTTTATTCATAATCTTATAACCCCTCGATTAATTTAGTCTTTATTATTAGTCCAAATACAATATAACTTAAATTAGGATATTACTCATCCCAGTTATGATATACATTCTGTACATCATCATCTTCATCAAGTAAATCAAGAATCTTGTTGATTTTGTAAAGATCCTGCTCATCTGTGAGCTCTACATATGTCTGAGGAATCATTGTAACCTCAGCATCAGCCATAGGAATATTCTCAGCCTCAAGTGTTTCTCTAACCTTAGAGAAATCCTCTGGAGTAGTATAAATTTCGAAGCAGTCTTCTTCTTCAGAGAAATCTTCTGCACCTGCGTCAAGTGCAATCATCATCAAATCATCAGCTTCCATAGAGCATTCCTCTTTAGAAACGATAATCTGTCCTCTATTATCAAACATAAATGATACACAGCCTGGAGTACCGATGCTTCCGCCACCCTTTGTGAACGCATTACGAACGTTTGCAGCTGTACGATTACGGTTATCTGTAAGACAATCTACGATAATAGCTGTACCATTTGGACCATATCCTTCGTATGTAACAGATTCGTAATTTACAGCATCAGCATTACCAGCAGCCTTCTTGATACCACTTTCAATTGTAGCATTAGGAACGTTGTTTGCTTTAGCCTTTGCGATAACATCACGAAGCTTAGAGTTATTGTTAGGGTCTGGACCGCCCTCTTTAACTGCTACAGCAATCTCACGACCAATTATTGTAAAAATCTTTCCTTTTGCAGCATCATTCTTCTCTTTTTTGTGCTTAATATTAGCGAACTTTGAATGTCCTGACATATAATTATTTACCTCTTTTCTACATAAATCTCACAAAATTATATCAAATAACAGTATGTTATTCAACGTGCCTTTTCTTACGAACATATACCTGTCCGATAACCTTTTCTGCCACATTTTTCACATAATAGGTGAAATTATCATCCTCAAGTTTAAACGCAGCCCCATCCTCAGGAATTTTTCCAAGTAACGAAATAAGATATCCATTTAAGGTTTCATAGTCTTCAGAAAGCTTCATACCAAGCATTTCTTCTACTTCCTCTAAGGTGGTACTTCCATCCATCATGAAGGAGTCTTCTGTACGGATTTCGATGGAAGAATCGTCTTCATCATGTTCATCCTCGATATTGCCTACTATTTCTTCCAAAATATCTTCCAGGGATAATAAACCTGAAACCTGGCCATACTCATCCATAACAATGACCATATGTCTCTTTTTGGATTGCATCTTTGCAAATAAAGTGTTAATCCCATGAGTCTCAGGAACAAATTCTGCAACAGAAAGAACATCTGATAAATCTTTCACCCTGATACAATCAATATCCTTATCATAATAGGTTAAAATATCTTTGATATGAAGGATTCCAATAATATTATCAAGTTCCTCCAAGTAAACGGGATATCGACTCATGTTGTTATCATTAATAAATGAAATTGCTTCTCTCAATGACATTTCACCATCGATAGCAACAATGTTTTTTCTATGAGTCATTATATCTTTTACATTTGTATCAGAGAATTCAAAGATATTTTGAATCATTGCAGCTTCTGAGGCTAGAATATTGCCATCCTCATGGCCTTCATTCACAAGAGAAATAACATCCTCTTCCGTGACGTTTTCCTGTTTTGATTTTCTGTAATAAATAATGAGAGCTACTAGCTCTACTAATGCTAAAACGATTAAAAAGCCAATTAAAATATAGGGACTGGACCCATCTTCCATATGTCTCTCCTTTCATTTTACACAAAACAACACAGTATTATTTTACCATATTACACAAAAAAAGACTAAGTATAATCATACTTAGTCTAAAAAAATACACATTTATCCAATATTACTCATTTAAAGTTGTATCTGAATCTGAGTTTTCATCTTCTTTTGTTTCTTTAGATACCGCATCTAAATCAACCTCTTCGAGATCAACCTTTGATAAATCGGCAGCTTCCTGAGACTGCGAAGATGATTTTTTAGAATCATCTCCCGCCGGCTTGTCATCAGCAACTCCTATATAAAAATCGCCATTTTGCATATCAAAAAGATTTAATACTTCCATGCCGAACACATCATGCATATAAGAATAAATTTCTTTATTGTTGATTTCTCTATTATGCTTTCTGATGACATTTTTCTTCAGTTGAATGCGAATATCCTTAATCCAATTTGTGATTTCCTCAGCCTCTGTAGAATTAGTGCGAAGCTTATCATAACAAAAATCCATAGATGCCATCATAAGCTCCCTATTTACCTCTTTAGTTTGTTCTGGTAAATCTCTAAGCTCTTGCTCAGCTAATTCTATGCGTTCTTTGCATTCCTCCAACAATCTTTTGTCATCATCAAGCTTTTTAGATACAAGATCAGAGGTTCCTTCCATATTCGACATGACGGAAGCCACAAGATTTTCTTTGACTTTTTTTAAATCCTTTAGCTCTTTTTTTAACTCTGCATCTCTTTTAAGAAGCTCGTTTTCTTTTGCCTCAAGCTCCTTTACAGCTGCAGGCTTCCCTCCTAAAGCAAAAAGTCTGTGCCACTTTTGATCCAATATCAACATTGGAACTTTTATTTTAGCTATTGCACTTTGAAAATCATCATGCATTAAATCACCTACTTTTTATTTTTACTAATATTATAGGATAACTGCATTAAACTATCAGAAAGATGTACATTTTCTATAATAACATCAGGAATATCATCCAAATCCACATGAGCAAAATTCCAAATAGCATGAACCCCCAGAGAAACAAGTTTTAAAGCTGTAGTCTTGGCATTCTGTTTTGGAAGTGTAAGGGCTGCAATTTCAACGTTATTGTTGGCCACAAACTCTGGAAGTTCATCTAACATTTGAATAGGTATGTCTCTGACAAGTTTTCCTTTAAGTTCTGGATTGGTGTCAAATAGACCAATAATCTTAAAACCAACTCGCTCAAATTTTACATAGCCAGCAATTGCTTGCCCAAGATTACCGGCACCTATAACTATAACATTATGGGTCTCATTAACGCCAAGGATATTACCTATTTCTTCATAAAGGTAGGCCACATTATAACCATATCCCTGTTGTCCAAAGCCTCCAAAATTATTCAAATCCTGTCTTATTTGAGATGCAGTAACATGCATTCTTTTACTTAGGTCGTTTGAGGAAATGCGCTCTACTCCATCATCAAGAAGCTCACCTAAGTATCTGTAATATCTAGGAAGTCTTCTAATTACCGCCTGCGAAATTTGTTTGTCCAAAGTATATGCCTCCTAAATAAATATTTTCACGACCTAATTATAAATTTGGCGCAAAACTTTGTCAAGGATTTAACAATTTTACCATATTAACCTAAGGAACTAACTTCTTCCCATTCTTCGTATAGCATCTCAAGCTTTTCATCGATTTCTTTTTGTTTCGCAGTAAGCTCATTAAGTTTTGCAGAATTTGTCATGTTTTCTGGTACTAAAAATTCTTCATCAATCTTTGATTTTTCAATTTCTAAAGTCTCAATCTGTTCTTCAATCTTTGAAATACGATTTTGTATTTTTCTCTTTTCAGCTTCAATACGTTTTTGTTCTTTAAAATCCAGCTTCGCCGCACTAGGTACTGTCTCATTTTCATTGTTTGCTGAATTAGCCGATGACGCATTCATTAACTGTTCCTTTTTAGAAATATAGTCATCGTAGTTTCCAAGATATTTAGTAAGTCCACCATCAGATAATTCTAAAATAAAATTTGCAGTCTTATTAACAAAATATCTATCATGACTTACATATAAAAGAGTACCATCATATTCATTCAACGCCTCTTCAAGCATCTGTTTCGAATCCATATCTAAGTGGTTTGTAGGCTCATCCAATATTAATAAATTAGATTTTGAAAGCATAAGCTTCGCAAGAGATACTCTTCCTCTTTCTCCACCTGATAAATCGCTAATGCGTTTAAATACATCATCTTCAGTAAACATAAATGCTGCCAAGGTATTTCTAACCTTTGTCTCTGTCAAAAACGGATAGGCGTCATGAAGTTCACTAAATATAGTATTAGATTCTGTAAGCCCCTGCTGTTCCTGGTCGTAATATCCTACCGTAACATTGGCTCCAAAACGAATCTCTCCTGATTCAAAATCAGTCAGACCATTTATACATTTTAATATAGTAGTCTTTCCTGTTCCATTATCTCCAAGAATAGCAATTCTATCGCCTTTATGTACCTCAAAAGATAAATCACTGAAGATATTGTTATCATCGTATGATTTAGTCACATGGGAAAAATCAAGAACATCCTTACCGCTTTCTTTTTCAATTTCAAGATGTAGGCGCATTTTTGGCATATCTTTATCAGGAGCATCCATAACCTCCATCTTATCCAAGGTCTTCTTACGACTTTCAGCACGTTTAATTGATTTTTCGCGATTAAAAGACTGTAATTTTTCTATAACTGCTTTTTGATGTTCTATTTCCTTTTGTTGTTTTTCATAGCTACGTTCATAGGATATTTGAGCTATTTCCTTTTGAGCCACAAAGGCAGTATAGTTACCTGTGTATACGTTTGTCTTTCCATAAGATAAATCTACTACATGATCCACGATTTTATCAAGGAAATATCTATCGTGGGCGACAATAATAACTGAGCCTTTGTAGGAACTAAGATAACCTTCCAGCCACATTATAGATTTTAAATCAAGGTGGTTTATAGGCTCATCTAACAGCAATAAATCTGGAGTGGATGCAAGAAGTCGTCCCAAGCTAACTCTGGTCTTCTGCCCTCCAGATAACTCATTCATGCTCTTCTCAAAGTCTTCCTGCTCAAAACCAAGTCCCTTTAAGATTCCTACTGCTTCCGAGCGAAAAGTATATCCACCCTGTAAATCAAATTGATGTTGAAGTTTATGATATTCATCCATGAAGCTATTCATTCTCTCTGTATCAATGGAACTCATCTGCGCTTCCATTTCAGAAAGACGTTTTTCCATGGAAATTAAATCTTCCCTGGCACCCAAAACTGTATCTAGAATGTTACTTCCAAATGCATCTTCCTGGTACTGAGCCAGGTATCCCATGGTGGCATCCTTTTTAAGGGTGACTTCTCCATCATCTGCCGGCATGTCACCTATAATAATTTTAAGAAGAGTAGATTTACCTGTGCCATTGTTTCCTACAATAGCCACCTTTGAGCCTTCATCCACAGTAAATGTAGCATCTTTTATAATACTGTCCTCGCCAAAGGACTTATAGATATGTGAAACATTAAGTAGCATAATTAAATCCCTAAAAAATGCGCCTGACAAACGCCAGGCGCATTGAAAACTAGTTTATAGTATTAAATATGTCAATTACTGGCAATCTTTAATAGAGAAGCTGATACGTCCCATCTTGTCTTTGCCAAGGCATACAACCTTAACTGTATCACCAAGAGTAAGAATATCCTCAACTCTGTCAATTCTTTCCTTAGCAATCTTAGAAATGTGGACCATTCCTTCTTTGCCTGGAGCAAATTCAACAAATGCACCAAACTCTTTGATGCTAACTACCTTACCTGTAAGGATTTGATCCTTTTCAAAATCAGTGGTAATGATTTCGATCATTCTCTTAGCTTCTGCCATCTTTGCAGCATCTGTACCGCAGATAGAAACATTGCCCTCATCTGTAATGTCAATCTTAACATCGCATCTAGCAATAATTTCGTTGATTGTCTTACCACGCTGGCCAACAACATCACCAATCTTCTCTGGATCGATTGAAAGCTGAATAATCTTTGGAGCATACTCGCCAACTTCCTTACGTGGCTCTGCAATTGCCTTGCTCATGCAGTTGTCCATGATAAAGAATCTAGCCTCACGGCAACGAGCGATTGCGCCCTCAACGATTGGACGAGTAAGACCGTGAATCTTGATATCCATCTGGATAGCTGTGATACCTTCCTTTGTACCAGTAACCTTAAAGTCCATATCACCGAAGAAATCTTCGAGACCCTGGATATCTGTAAGGAGTACAAAATCATCATCTGTATCACCGGTAACAAGACCACATGAAATACCTGCTACCATAGCCTTAATTGGAACACCTGCTGCCATAAGTGACATACATGATGCACATGTTGAAGCCATTGATGTAGAACCGTTAGACTCGAAAGTCTCAGAGACGGCACGGATTGCATATGGGAACTCCTCTGGTGAAGGAAGTACTGGAAGAAGCGCTCTCTCAGCAAGTGCACCGTGACCAATCTCACGACGTCCTGGTCCACGTGAAGGCTTTGTCTCACCTACAGAGTATGCAGGGAAGTTGTAGTGGTGCATGTATCTCTTTTCTGTAACAAATGCATCAAGACCATCAATCTTCTGTGCTTCAGAAAGAGGAGCAAGTGTTACAACATCACAAATCTGTGTTTGTCCACGTGTGAACATTGATGAACCGTGAACTCTAGGAATGATATCAACTTCTGCAGCAAGTGGACGAATCTGATTGATTTCACGACCATCTGGGCGCTTGTGATCCTTAAGAATCATCTTACGAACTGTCTTTTTCTCGTACTGATAAATAGCCTCGCCAAGAACTGCAAGCCACTCCTCATTTTCAGCAAATGCTTCTTCGAGGCGCTCTGTAATCTTGCGGATATTCTCCTCACGAACCTGCTTTTCATCTGTAAATACTGCTTCTTCCATCTCTGCTGGAGGAACGATTTCCTTCATCTTTGCAAAGAGTTCTTCTGGAATAGCGCATGATGTGTATTCATGCTTTGGCTTACCACATTCCTTAACCATCTCATCGATGAATGCAATGATTGTCTGGTTAACATCGTGACACTTGTAGATTGCTTCAATCATCTTATCCTCAGGGATGATGTTAGCTCCTGCCTCAATCATGATAACCTTTTCTCTTGTAGAAGCAACCGTAAGCTTAAGGTCGCCCTTATCCCACTGCTCCTGAGATGGGTTTACGATAAGCTCTCCGTTAATCATACCCATCTGAGTCATGGCACATGGACCATCAAATGGGATATCTGAAATACATGTAGAAATAGCAGCACCAAGCATTGCAACAAGCTCTGGACGGCACTGTGGATCAACTGCCATAACCATGTTGTTAAGAGTAACATCGTTACGGTAATCCTTTGGGAATAAAGGACGCATTGGTCTATCAATAACACGAGATGTAAGGACTGCATTCTCAGATGCCTTACCCTCTCTCTTGTTGAATCCTCCTGGAATCTTACCTACTGCGTATGTCTTTTCTTCAAATTCAACTGAAAGTGGGAAAAAATCGATGCCATCACGTGGCTTATCTGATGCTGTAGCAGTAGAAAGAACTGTTGTATCACCATATTGTATAAACGCTGCTCCATTAGCCTGAGCTGCGACTCTGCCGATATCAACACGAAGTGTTCTACCAGCTAAATCCATTGTAAATGTCTTCATGGCTTTCTCCTTATAATAACTTAATATAATTAAGCACGAACCCGAAACTACTGAAAATGAAGCGAACCGCAAAACTGGACATGACAAATCCATTCGCTAACAAATTCAGTGGCTTCGGATTGGGCTTTTTAACTTGTTTTAAAATCGAAAAACGAGCGGAGTAGATATACTCCGCTCATATAGATTACTTTCTTAAGCCAAGACGCTCGATAAGTGAACGATATCTCTCGATATCTGTGTTCTTAAGGTATGCAAGAAGGTTTCTTCTCTTACCAACCATCTTCATCATACCACGACGTGAATGATGGTCACCAGGGTTAGCCTTAAGGTGCTCTGTAAGCTCTGAAATACGAGCTGTAAGAACTGCGATCTGAACCTCTGGAGAACCTGTATCACCAGCTGTTCTAGCGTACTCATTGATAATTGCCTGCTTCTTTTCTTTTGTAATCATTTTACTACCTCCTGAAAATTGAATATGCCGTAACTAAGGTGAAGGTCGGAGTGTCCTAAACCTGAGTCACAGTAAAATAGTACTTTAGTATAATAGCACAGCCTTAAAAATATGTAAACAAGGAAAAACCTTTATTTTAAAGGGATATACCAATTCTACAGCTGTATCAAATCTTCTATCGCATATTCCTCAACCAATGACAATTTGCCACTATTAATATATATTGTAGAGAAATCATAATTGATAGAAAAATAGGCTTGCTTTTTATCTTCATCATAATTTCCAATAGAAATAATTATTGTACTTCCAGAGGAATCTGTAACTCTGTATTCTTTCGCTGACTCGTCAATTCCATAGCTTTTGGCATCAACATCTGTTAAAATTCCAATACATCTAACGTCGCATAAATAATTAAGCACCTTATCTATTCTTTCTTCGCTAATATCTAAGGACGTGTTGTCGATACAAATCCACTCACCATCTGTATTTTCAAAATTTAATAATAACCCATTGGCATCAGTCAGAGTAAATTCATGAACATCATCTTTTGGAATAAGAAAAACCTGTTCTCCTTTATCCTTTTTTTGACTTTCTTTATCCAATACTTCTGCACGATCTGCACCACCTGTTGAATTCATATTACTTTTTGAATATAGAATAATCATTAATACCAGTATTCCAATCCCTATTAATGCCACAATCAGTTTAAATATATTACTCTTGTTTTTCATTGCATCCCCCAATAATTTTTGCTTAAAATTTTTAAGACGTACCGAATAAATTATTGTTTTTTAAGAATTCTATTGATCGAATAACATTTTCTATCCCGCCAACCTCAAGAGTCATTGGGATTTTTCTTTTCATAGCTCGCCACAATTTATCAACCATTTGCCAGTCTATGTTACCATCCCCCAAAGAAAAATGATCATCATACACACCCATATTATCAGACAAATGAATATATCCTATTCTATCTCCCACATACTCAAACCACTTTTCAATAGGTACATTAGAATAATTAGCATGGCCAACATCTAGACATACACCTATTTTATTATTTTTTGTGATATCCATCAAAGATTTTATTGGGATAGGATCTATATCCGGACTATTTTCTATAAATATATTTAAATTATATTCTTCAACCAATTCTTCATAAAAATCTGCACAAAGAGCAACCCATCCTTCCATATAGGTGCCCCTTAAGTAATGAAAACAACTAGAATGAAAAACTACATTTGAGACTCCCAAATATGTAGCTGCTTTACAGCTTTGGCGGCATTTTTCTTTAGAAAGTTCTCTAATTTTACTATCACTGCTGGCCGGATTAACATCTATAAAACATCCGTGAACAGACGTGGCCAAACCAGAATTTGCATATCTTTTCAAACAACTGTCGAAAGACCCGCCCTCATTGAGAGCGGGTGGCAATGACAGTTCCAACACCTCAAATCCAAGGCCTTCACTTTCAGCAAGAGCCCGCCACTTTTTAAAAGCAGTTTTTGTGGGTTGTACCTGTAATATATCATTAGTATCAATTTGATTTTTATTAAACATAAAGTTTGCTCTGAGAATTATTCACCTGCTTTGTAGAATCAACACTTACAGATTCAATTTGTTCTGCATTATAAATATCAAATACCATTTTACATGCATCTATATATGCTACTGTAAGCTTTCTAAGTCTTTGAGAAATATGTTCCATAATCATCTCAACCTTAGGTGGATTTTTCTTAAACAGTTCCTCCAAATCCTTTAAATAAATGGTCTCAATAACCGTATCATCCTCCAAAACAACTGCAGTTGCACTGTGACGATCATCTTCAAGCAAACCCATTTCACCAAAGAACTCATCTGCATGCAGCTCTGCTAAAAGTTTTTCATTTGAACGACCATAATTTTTAAAGATACCAACTCTACCTTGATGCACATCATACATGCAATCTCCGAATAACCCTTCCTTGAAAATTATAGTCCCCTTTGAAAAGCTATCAATATTTTTTGAATAGCCTTTGGCATGAGTTATATCGTCCAGCTGTCGTAATGTCTCCACACTGTTAATTTCTGACATATTTTTATTTGCCTTTGAAACATTTACAAACTTTAGGATTTTATTAACTAACCCTTCACTTCTACCCGATTTGTCTTTTCCTGACCTAAGCTCAGCAATTGTATTTGTTACATCATCATAATCATTTGTAAGCTCGCGTAATCTACTACAAAGATTCTTCATAATTTCAGCGATTTTATCTGGCTGTGAATCAAAATATTTTCCAATCTCAGTTGGAGAAATTTCAAAAACAGTAGTAGTCTCCAACGCAACTACAGATGCACTACGTGGGTAAGCTTCAATAACAGCCATCTCACCAAAAAACTGATTTTCACCCAGCTCGGTTAGCATAACCTGGTCGGCTTCTCCATAGTTAACATACACGCCAACGGATCCTTTTTTAATCTGATACATGTTATCCCAAATTGCTCCTTGACGTAATAATACTTCACCCTTCTTGAAATTTTTCTCGATCATAATTTCCTCCTTGATAAATACATTATTAACCCCGAACCTACACCTGTGAGATATCTAAGGTTTTACCTGTGTCCTACTTCAAAACAATTTTTTATATGTTTCATCAAGTTCTTCCGTATTGGATGTGAAACATATTTTATAAATATCATCTTTAACATCGATAACTTTAGCATATAAATTGTCACACAAGTTGCACACTATATTCTGTTTATCAAGAAGTTTTACATCCGTTTGCAGTAAAGCATATCTCTTATCTTCAGATAATGCCAAAATGACAGCTTTATTCTCCTTTGTCTCTACAGCTTTATCCTTTATAAGATGGATTATAACATCAATTTTTGTTTTGGGATATTTCCAGCAAATATCTTCATTTTCGCATTTGATATTTAAATCTCCTACACCTCGAATATCAAATATTTGTATCTCGTGAGTTCCTCCTTTTGGGAATATTTTTAACGCATTATTTATTATTAAATCGGAGTCTATTAGATTTTTCGTATACTCCGAAATATAAATCTGCCCGCCGATTGTATATGATTGAATTCTTCCAGCAAGATTCACCGTCTCGCCCATACACCCATATTTCGTCTTTTGCCTGGAACCAATATTACCAACAACAACTATACCTGAATTAATTCCTATTCCCATTTCTAATGCCGGAAACCCATTTAAAACATTCCATTCATTAACGGATTGCATTGCATTTTCCATCTCAACGGCACAGGCTACAGCATGAGATCCATGGCCCTCATCTGCTTTAGGTGCGCCAAACAAAACAAAAATACCATCTCCAAGAAACTCTATAACACTACCTTTATATTTTTCTATAATGCTTACCATTTTTTCAAAATAATGGTTAAGCATTTTAATTAAATCTGTAGGATTAAGCTTTGTGCTTAAAGCCGTAAATCCCCTTATATCACTCATTAAAATAGAGCATTCACACTGCCTGCCACCAAGTGCCTCGCCATCCGGATTATTTAATATAAAATCTGCAATTTCAGGTGATGTATAACGTTCAAACGCAAGATTAACCCTAATGAATTCTGTAAGATCATTGAGCAACGCGATGTATATTATTCCACCATTGCTTGCGTTAGCAGATGTCATGCTCACTCTAAGCTTAAAGATTTTACCTGCTTTATTTTCATAATCCACATACCCCTGATGATAAACCATCTTCTGTTCAGCGCAATCGATAAACAATTGAATTAAGTCATCATTTTTTTCCTTATAAGGGATGTATGTCCATATTTTTTGCCCAATTAGTTGGCTATCATCAATATCCAGCAATGCTCTCGCAGCGGGATTTGTATATATCAAACCTCCCCACCTATCCATAACGCATACAGCATCCTTCATATTTGTAAAAATAAATTCCGAATCGACCTGATTTAATTCCACTTCCATAAAATACCTCAAAAACCTCTCATTTGAGTGATATTATAGCAACAAGTGCGTAATAAGTGTTAATCCAGATGATTATTTCACAAATTAAACACAAACAAAAAAGGCCTGTAGGAAAACCTACAAGCCAAAATTTTATTTATTTCTATAGATGATATCATCTCTTCCTGGGCCATTTGAAACCATAGTGATAGGGAATCCAATTTCCTTTTCAATGAATTCAATGTAATTACGGCAATTTTCAGGAAGATCCTCGTATTTTTTAATGCCTCTGATATCTGTCTTCCATCCTGGAAGTGTCTTAAGTACAGGCTTTGCCTTTTCAAGCTTTGATGTTACAGGGAAATCTGTTGTAACCTCCCCATCAATTTCATAGCCTACACAAACTGGAATCTCATCAAGGTAACCAAGAACATCTACTACTGTAAATGCTACATCTGTTGTGCCCTGCATTCTGCAGCCATATTTTGAAGCTACACAGTCAAACCATCCCATACGACGTGGACGACCTGTAGTTGCGCCAAACTCGCCACCGTCACCACCGCGGCGTCTGAGCTCATCTGCTTCATCACCAAATATCTCTGAAACGAAAGCACCTGCACCAACAGCTGAAGAATAAGCCTTGCACACAGTAACTACCTGCTTAAGTTCCTGTGCCGGAATACCTGCGCCAATACATCCGTATGGAGCAAGTGTTGAAGAAGATGTAACCATAGGATAAATTCCATGATCTGGATCCTTAAGTGTACCAAGCTGTCCCTCAAGAAGGATTGTCTTGTTTTCTTTGATTGCGTTCCAAAGGAATGCAGATGTATCACAAACATATGGTGCAATCATATCTCTGTACTGATGAAGAGTATCAAGAAGCTCTTCAGGTGTAAGAAGTGGCTTGTGATAGAGATGCTCTAAAAGAACATTTTTCTGGTCACAAGTACGAACAACCTTTTCCTTAAGAAGCTCTTCATCAAAAAGCTCCTGAACCTGATATCCAATCTTGGCATATTTATCAGAGTAGAAAGGAGCAATACCGCTCTTTGTTGAACCAAAGGAAGCCTTTCCCAAGCGTTCCTCTTCATATTGATCAAAAAGGATATGATATGGCATTACAATCTGTGCCCTGTCAGAAACCAAAATCTTTGGTGCTGGTACCCCCTTATCAACAATTGATTTAATCTCATTAATAAGGATTGGAATATTGAGAGCTACACCATTTCCAATAATACTTGTAGTGTGGCTATAGAATACTCCCGAAGGTAATGTGTGGAGTGCAAACTTTCCATAGTTATTTACTATAGTATGTCCTGCATTAGCTCCTCCCTGGAAACGCACGATAATGTCTGCATTAGCAGCCATCATATCTGTGATTTTTCCTTTGCCTTCGTCGCCCCAATTGGCACCTACAACTGCTTTTACCATAACAATCCTCCTAATTATTAAAGAAAATTTCTATATATCAAATAGTTTCTTGGTTACTGTACAGGCTAAAGCACCTGGTCCTATGTGACAAGAAACTGATAATGATAACGGATCTATCCAAATCTCCTTACCAGGGAATTCTTGAAGCAGCTCTTCTCTAAACTTTTCAGCCGCCTCCTGATTCTGAGTATGGGCAATAGAAATAACTACATCGTCTAAATTGTCAGTATGAAGTACATTTTTCATGTCCTTTTTTAATGCTTCTATCATGGTCTGCTTTGCAGCCTTCATGGTGCGAGCCATGCTATATTTATCAAGCTTTTCACCATAGATAGAAAGAACAGGCTTAATTTTAAGCAGTGAGCCAATGGCTGCTACTGCAGGTGTAAGTCTTCCACCCTTTTTTAAATATTCTAAAGTATCTACTGTAATGTAGATTGTAGATAATGATTTAACTTCCATAAGTGCATCATGGATTTCTTTTGCACTTTTACCTTCATCAGCCATTTTTTTAGCCTCTAAAGCTGAAAGCTTTTGAGTAACTGAAATACGCTGATTGTCAACTACAACTACTCTGCCATCATAATCTTCAGAAAGCATCTGTGCCGTAGCACAAGATGAAGAAAGTCCTGACGACATAGGAATGTAAACTAATTCATCGTAGTCCTTAAGTATTTTATCCCATGTATCCATAAGATTTCCTGTGATAGGCATTGATGTGGTAATCTCGCCTCCCTGAGTGAGTTTTTCATAAAACTCCTCCTGAGAAAGGTCTATATCCTCATAATATAACTGTCCATCAATATAAAAAGGCATTGGCTCAACAAAGATACCTAATTGCTTAGATTCCTCTTGAGTAATGCCGCTATTACTATCTGTAAGTATTGCTACTTTGCTCATAAAATTCACCTCAAATTTAATAAAAACACCGGTGATTATTTTAACATAAGTGAAAGGCAATTAAAACAAAAATTAGCAATTAAAAAATAAAGATTACGTACTTTTGGTATTTATAAATACACATCATCAGTACCATGTCAGGCCAAACTAAAATAAAAAAGCTTCCGGTAATAGATTTAAACCGGAAGCAATTTTCATGATTTCAAATTATATTTTAGTACATTCCACCCATGCCTGCACCAGCAGCTGCAGCAGCGGCTGCGTCAGCAGCAGGATCCTTGATATCAGCAACAACTGACTCTGTTGTAAGGAGTGTAGATGCAACTGAAGCAGCATTCTGAAGTGCTGTACGTGTAACCTTAACAGGATCAAGAATACCAGCCTTTACCATGTTTACATACTCTTCATTGTATGCATCAAAACCGACACCATCTTCTGACTCACGAACCTTGTTGATGATTACAGAGCCTTCAAGACCAGCGTTTGCAGCGATGTAGAAAAGTGGAGCCTCAAGAGCCTTAACGATAACGTTTGCACCTGTCTTCTCATCACCTGTTAGTGTCTCAGCAAGCTCAGCAACCTTCTTCTGTACGTGGATATAAGCAGATCCGCCACCTGCAATGATACCTTCCTCAACAGCTGCACGAGTAGCGTTAAGAGCATCCTCCATACGAAGCTTAGCTTCCTTCATTTCTGTTTCTGTAGCAGCACCTACGCGGATAACTGCAACACCACCTGCAAGCTTAGCAAGTCTTTCCTGAAGCTTTTCCTTGTCGAATTCAGATGTAGTCTCATCAATCTGTCCACGAATCTGAGCAACTCTTGCCTCGATAGCTTCCTTGTCGCCAAGACCATCAACGATAGTAGTATTTTCCTTGTTAACCTTGACACTCTTAGCACGTCCGAGCTGATCGAGTGTAGTATCCTTAAGCTCAAGACCAACCTCCTCAGAGATTACCTGACCACCTGTAAGGATTGCAATATCCTGAAGCATTTCCTTACGTCTGTCACCATAGCCTGGAGCCTTAACAGCAACAACATTGAATGTTCCACGGAGCTTGTTAAGGATAAGTGTTGTAAGAGCCTCACCCTCAATATCCTCAGCGATGATAAGAAGTCTTGCACCAGACTGAACTATCTGCTCAAGAAGTGGAAGGAGCTCCTGGATGTTAGAAATCTTTTTGTCTGTGATAAGGATGTATGGATCATCAAGGTTAGCTTCCATCTTGTCCATATCTGTGCACATGTATGCTGAGATATAACCTCTGTCAAACTGCATACCTTCCACAAGATCAAGCTCAGTAGCCATAGTCTTTGATTCCTCGATTGTGATAACACCATCGTTAGAAACCTTTTCCATAGCATCTGCTACCATCTGTCCTACAGAATCATCACCAGCTGAAATAGCTGCTACTCTTGCAATCTGCTCCTTGCCATCAACAGCCTTAGACATAGCTGAAATAGCATCAACAGCGCAATCAACTGCCTTCTTCATACCCTTTCTAAGAACGATTGGGTTGGCTCCAGCTGCAAGATTCTTCATGCCTTCCTTAACCATAGCCTGTGCAAGAACTGTAGCTGTTGTAGTACCATCACCAGCTACGTCGTTTGTCTTTGTAGCTACTTCCTTAACAAGCTGTGCTCCCATGTTTTCGAAAGCATCATCAAGCTCGATATCCTTTGCGATTGTAACACCATCATTTGTGATAAGTGGAGCACCATAAGACTTTGCAAGAACAACATTACGTCCCTTTGGTCCAATTGTAACTCTAACTGTGTTTGCTAATTTATCAACGCCTGCTTCAAGAGCCTGTCTTGCTTCAGCACCGTACTTAATTTCTTTTGCCATGATAATCTACCTCTCTTCTAAATTATTCTACAATAGCTAAGATGTCATTCTGACGAACGATGATGTATTCCTCACCATCAAGCTTTACATCTGTACCTGCATACTTTGAATATATAACCTTCTGGCCTTCCTTAACCTGCATTGTGATTTCTTTACCATCTACAACTCCGCCAGGACCAACAGCAATTACAAGTGCCTCCTGTGGCTTTTCCTGTGCAGCTGTTGCAAGAATAATACCAGACTTTGTAGTCTCCTCTGCTTCGCACTGCTTTAATACAACACGATCTGTTAATGGAACTAATTTCATTTTATATTACCTCCTAATTAAAATGTCTCTTTCATTTGTTAGCACTCTATATCTCTGAGTGCTAACTACATGATGTATAATAGAATTCTATATTAAAACTTTCAAGCAAAAAAGTATAGCAAAAGCTATACTTTTTCTCGTTTTTTCTCTATTTTTCTCTATTTTACTCATTTTTTCTCATTGTTATACTTTTTGGCAGCTTAGAGACAATGGAATTCTTTAGGCTCTCGCCCCCCTCAGCAGCTAACGCTTTAAATACATCTAAAACTAAGGCCTGATCATCTGCATCTAAATTCTGTATCTCTTTTGTAATTGAAGCAATCGACCTAACCTTTTTAGAGGTAATGTGTGACATTCTCGTGGCACCAGCAGATACAATTGATGCAAATAGCGCATCTCCAAAAGCTTTTCTAGTTTCATAATCATATTTCTTTGTCCATTTTTTAATAGTCTGATCTATCAAAACTGCAGAAGGGGACAATTCATCTACTGAAACAAAATGATTTCGCTCTACCTGCCAACTAAACAAATCATGTTGATTTATTCCTTTAGCAGAACTCAACACAATTTTTTTCTTAGCCTTTGTATACATAATCATTCCTATAATGGATTCATTTGGAACAATCTTATGTACCCTTTTTATTATTGACTTATATTCTGCTGTCTTTATTACTTCCTGAATACATCCAGGACCATCGTTATTATAGATTGCAATAATATTGTCTTTTATATGTGGTTTGCAAAACGCAGAACCGTACACTGCAAAATTACCGCCCTTTGAATGGCCACCCACTCTTATTAATTTCATGGTGCGGGCAAAATTTTTATTTAAATATTTAACAGCTTTAAGTTGACCACCTGTCCCTTCTGAAAAGGATATATTAAAGTCTTCCTTCCAGCCAACCAAAGTATCATCAGTTCCTCGAAAGGCCACAAAAATAGTTCCATCGGTCAGATAAAATGTACAGACAGCGAATTGACTTTGGTTTTCTGCATCTACTTCATTTACAAAGCCTGATAATTTTGTGCCTCCAAAACGCCGTGAGTGAGCCATTTTTTGCATCAAAAAAGGAGCAAGCTTAGTAAAAGTAGCCTTTGACCTAAGCTCCTCCTCTGAATATTTTGCAAAAAACAAATCACAAGCGTCCTCTATTGAAATTTTCTCCTTTAAGCCAGGACCTGGAACTATACCATCGAATGCTGCATACACGAGCTCGCATAATATTGCATTATCCACCTCATTAAATGGATCTAAGTCAAATGGTACATCTCCTCGCCAGGTTAAATAATCATCTAGATTAGCCATTTTCAAGTCCTCTAATACAGTAATTTAATAATTTAGTCCTCAAAAAGTGATTCTGATGAAACCTCAGATATATTATTCTCAGGAATATTTACCTCAGGCTCATCCTCAAAAATGGAATCATCCTCAGCCTTTTTAGCTGTAACTGGAGCCTCTTCCATATTTCTGTTGTAAATCTTTCTAGAGTCATTTTTGTGATCCTTAAGACCTATAGCCATAAGAATTAGGGAAAATAGAGAAAGCGCTCCAATAGCAATTAAATAAGTACATGCATAAATATCACCACTAAAGAACTGAATAGGAGTGATGATAAAGAAAATACTAAATCCAATAGCTGCAAGCCCAAATAAAAGGCTTATAAACCAGGTGCCTCGCTGAATATGAAATAAAGCAAAGGACTGCTGAAGCATTACTGAGCCAAGCACTATTCCTATTAAGCATACAAGTGCATCTATAAATGTAGAAATACTATTTGCCTTGAAAATAAATAGAGCGCCTATGATAACGAGTATTACACCCATGGTGAAGCCATAGTTGGATATTTTAATATACTCATGATTAAAGAAATATTTAATCATATACCAGGCACCAAAGATGATAAATAAAATACCAACACCTAATACAGAAAATGAATAAACCAGATTAGAAATAAAGCCTGCATCCAAAGTTAAAAGGCAAATACCAATGGCAAGATAAGCTAAAGAAGCAACAATATGAGCAACAAGTGCCACCTTTGAATCCTTAATTTCTTCGTAGTTCTTAGTCATATTTTTCCTCCTAAAGTATCACTATAAGATTAAGCAGCCCATGAGCTAGCATGCATAGTGATAATCTTTTAGTTTTAATGTACATAACCCCTAGGGCTATGCCTACTATTACTGCATATAAGAATTGTACTATATTACCATGAAGAATACCAAAAAAAATTGATGATAAAAGGACAGAAACCACAGGTCCGTACCATAAACAAAGCTGTCCTAAAACAATTCCTCTCATCATAAGCTCTTCGATTATAGGAGCAGCAATGGCATGACATAAAATCTTCAATAATAAGGTGCCATCGCTTAGAGTGCTGCTTGCTCTCCTAAACCCATCTGAATAAGAAATAATTCCACTCTTGGTGATGATTACATTAAACATAATCCCAACACAAACAACAACCGCCACATATATAAAATACATGGCCAGCTGTTTTTTATCTGTGATTGGTTCAGGAATCAGTTTTGGAACAGTTCGATAAATAGCTATTAATGGGATAATTGTGATTGCAGCAGCTATCAAAAAACAGGTAGCACTACTATATTTATCACCATAATAATAAATCAATAAACCTGCTCCAAGCTGATACAACACAAAATATACCACCATTGGATAAAGGATTTGAAATATCCTGTTAAACTTAATTTGTCTCAATGTAGTCTAAAACCTCGTCTGGATAATCAAAAATAACTGATGCTGAATGCTCTGTTAATTCATCCCTTGTACCTGAACCCCAGGTAATGCCGATGCAGTCAATGCCCACTGTATTTGCTCCAATACAGTCAAATTTGGTATCTCCAATCAAAACTGTCTCCTCTTTTTTATGCCAAGGAGCTCTTTTGAAGCATAATTCTAAAACCTGCGCTTTAGTATCTATTTTCGCATCTAATGTAGCACCACAAATTTCAGTGAAATATTTATCTATACCAAGATGCTCAAGTATTTTTCTTGCAGTGGGTTCAGGCTTTGAAGTACACACAAAAAGGCAGTAGCCCCTTTTAACTAAAGCATTAAGCAACCCTTCCACACCTTCAAATACCTCTGCTTCAAGACAGCCATTCTCCTTGTCGTAAAATTCGCGATATCTTGAAACTGCAGCATGAAAATCTTCATCTTTGATATGAAGATAATTAGGAAATGAATGGGTAAATGGAGGTCCGACACATTTCCTTAAGGTTTCATACTCTGGAACTTCATAACCAAACTCTATGAGTGTGCGTTTAATGCAGGTGATAATACTGGGAGCAGAATCAATAAGTGTTCCATCTAAATCAAAATAAACATTTTTTATCATTTCTTAACTCCCTTTGTATCGCGGGCGCCCACATGAAGTCTGTTTATTGCAACAGTTTTATCCTTAACCTTCACATCCATAGTTTCACCCTCGGCCAAAACATAGATATTGGTAAGTACATCGCCCTTTGCAAGTTTGATTCCACGTACACCTACTGCAGTCTTCTTTTTCTCTGGAATGGTGCTTCCTTCAATTCTTAAGAACATATCCTTTTCTGACTGCATAATTACTGTATCATCAGGATTTAATATTTTAACGCATATAACCTCATCGTCATCATTAAGCTTTGTGGCAGCAATGAGCTTTCTTGATACATCAAATTCCGCACCATCTACCACCTTAAGCATACCCTGCTTTGTTCCAAAGAGTAGCTTCTGTTTAATAATATGTTCCATAGAATCAGCAAGAATAAGATTTTCTTTTGTAAGGTCAATTTTTGAGCCCTTTTCAGCTGTGTCGATAGGCTGACCCTTATCTCTAAATTTACCAAATGGAAGACTTAAAACCTTTATAGTATGCATGTCACCTTTTTCGGTAAATAAGCATATTTTATCCGTGTTTTTACAAAATACGATCTTCTTTGATTCTGCTTCTGCCGCCTCTTTGTTACGTTCGTAAGTAGGCATATCTATGACACGTGCATAAGCAAATCTATCAATAAGAACTGCAACGTCGATTACTTCGATTGGCTTTTCTTCTACTACAGCTTCCTCTACATTGTCGATTACAGTACGGCGCTCTCTTGCGTATTCCTTCTTGATTGACTGAAGGTCTTTGATTATAACCTTTGCCATTTCAGCGCGTGAGCCAAGGATTTTAGTATATTTTGCAATCTTATCAAGAGTCTCCTGATATTCGCCCTTTAAAGCCTCAATCTCTAAACCAATCAGACGATGTAAGCGCATGTCAAGAATAGCCTGAGCCTGTCTGTCAGTAAAATGAAGCTTTTTGGCATCCTTTTCTGATTTAGCAGATTTAAACTTGATTCCTTCAGTAATGCCCTCTACAAGGCAAGCCTTGGCCTGCTTTACATCCTTTGAGCCTCTAAGTATTTCGATAATTAAATCAATTACATCGCAGGCCTTAATTAAACCTTCCTGGATTTCCTTTTTATCTTCTTCTTTTCCTAAAAGATGTGTGTATTTTCTAGTGCAAAGCTCATATTGGAACTGAACATGATGTCTGATGATTGGAACAATACCTAAAGTCTCAGGCTTTCCATCAGCTACAGCAAGCATATTTACACCAAAGGTATCCTCAAGACGGGTCTTTTTGTAGAGCAAGTTAAGGACATTCTGAGCATCTGCGCCCTTTCTTAGCTCTATAACTATTCTCATCTGTTCGCCCTTTGACTGATTAGAAATATCAGTGATATCGTTAGTTTTTTTAGACTCAACAAGAGAATAGATATCATTGAGGAATTTACCGATATTTGCACCAATCATCGGATAAGGAATTTCTGTAATTACTATTTGTTCCTTACCACCTTTAATCTTTTCAATTTCGGCCTTACCACGAATTTTGATTTTGCCTACACCAGTAGAATATATTTCAAGCAAATCATCCTTGTTTGTTACGATTCCACCTGTTGGAAAATCAGGACCAGGGATGATATTTAACATCTGCACCGTGTTAATGTCCGGATCCTTCATGTAGGCTATAACTCCATCAATGACTTCCCCTAAATTATGCTGAGGAATTGATGTAACCATACCTACGGCAATACCATCTGAACCATTAATTAGAATGTTTGGCACGCGAACCGGAAGAACCTCTGGCTCTTTTTCAGTCTCATCATAGTTTGGTACAAAATCTACTACGTTTTTATCAAGGTCTCCAAGATAAACCTCCTGGGCAACCTTTGCTAAACGAGCCTCTGTGTATCGCATAGCAGCGGCTCCATCACCCTCGATAGAACCAAAATTACCATGACCATCTACAAGTGGAAGACTCTTTTTGAAGTCCTGGCTCATTACAACCAGGGATTCATAGATTGAACTATCACCATGTGGATGATATTTACCCATTGTATCACCTACAATACGGGCACTCTTTTTATATGGTTTATTATAATCTACCTTCAGCTCATACATATCGTATAGAGTACGACGCTGTACTGGCTTAAGACCATCTCTTACATCTGGAACCGCACGAGCAAGGATAACAGACATAGAATAGTCTATGAAGGATTTCTGCATTATCTCAGAATATTCTGTTCTAATTATTTCTTGGGACATTTATTTCAACCTTTCCTACGCATCAATCTCTGCTTCTTTAGCATGCTTGTAAATGAATTCTTTTCTTGGGGCAACATCAGAACCCATCAAAAGCTCTGTCACTTCTGATGCCATAAGGGCATCTTCAATCTCAACGAGCTTCAACTTTCTTCTTTCTGGATCGAGTGTTGTCTCCCAAAGCTGTTCGGCATCCATTTCACCAAGACCCTTGTATCGCTGAAGTGTAAAGGTCTTTCCATTCATCTTCTTGCGATATTTATCCAAAGCAACATCATCATACAAATATTCCTCTTCACCCTTTGTAGGAATAGCCTTATATAAAGGAGGCATTGCTATATAAACATGACCTTCACGGATTAATTCTGGCATAAATCTGTAGAAGAATGTCAGAAGTAATGTACTGATATGTGCACCATCAACGTCGGCATCGGCCATAATAACGATTTTATCGTAACGAAGCTTCGCAATATCAAAATCGTTACCATATCCCTCTGAAAAACCGCAGCCAAAAGCATTGATAAGTGTTTTAATTTCCGCATTTGCAAGGACTTTGTCCATAGATGCCTTTTCAACATTAAGGATTTTTCCTCGAATAGGCATAATAGCCTGGTACATTCTATTACGGGCCTTTTTAGCAGAACCACCAGCGGAATCTCCCTCTACGATAAAGATTTCGCACTTGCTTGAATCTCTTGACTCACAGTTGGCAAGCTTTCCATTTTGATCAAAGGAGAATTTTTGCTTTGTAAGAAGATTTGTCTTAGCTTTTTCCTCTGATTTTCTGATTTTTGCACTCTTTTCAGCGCATGAAATAATAGCCTTAAGAGTGTCTAAGTTTCTGTCGAAGTAAAGGACAAATTCATCCTGACAAACCTTCTGTGTAGCCTTTGAAGCATCTGGATTATCAAGCTTTGTCTTTGTCTGACCTTCAAAACGTGGATCTGGATGCTTAATGCTGACGATGGCAGTAATTCCATTTCTAACATCTGCTCCAGTGAAGTTGGCATCTTTGTCCTTTAAAATGCCAAGTTCTCTGGCATAGTTATTGATAACTGTAGTAAGGACAGTCTTAAAGCCTGTAATGTGAGTTCCACCTTCAGAGTTGTAAATATTGTTACAGAATCCGAGGATATTTTCCTTGAACTCATTACAATATTGGAATGCAACCTCAAGCTCCACATCATCACTTTTACCACTGAAATAAACTACATCGTGAAGAGTTTCTGCAGACTTGTTGATTTCTTTAACAAAGCCCTTTATACCTTCAGGCTCATGATAAGTCTTGTACTCTGGTTCTTCACCACGTAAATCAGCATAGTTTATTGTAAGACCTGGGTTCAAATAGGCAGTTTCGTGAAGACGAGACTTAACCTCATCTTCTTTGAAATAGGTCTTTTCAAATATTTCTGGATCAGGAAGGAAATTAATCTTTGTTCCATGCTTGTTTGTTTTAGAAATCTTTGGAAGCAGTCCATCAACAAGTTCTTCGGTTGGGACACCACGCTCATATCTGTCGTGATGAACATAACCCTCTCTTGAAATATCTACCACCATATATTCAGATAAAGCATTTACAACAGATGAACCTACACCATGTAGACCACCTGATGTTTTATAAACGCTGTCATCAAACTTACCACCTGCGTGAAGTGTTGAAAATACAAGACGTGCAGCAGGAACACCCTTTGCATGCATTCCTACAGGAATACCACGTCCATTATCTTCAACAGTACAGCTGCCGTCTTTTTCCAATGTAACATAGATAGTGTCACATTCTCCGGCTAAGTGCTCATCAACTGAGTTGTCTACGATTTCATATATCAGATGGTTCAAACCCTTGCGAGAGGTAGAACCAATATACATTCCCGGACGTTTTCTTACCGCCTCAAGTCCCTCTAAAACAGCAATGCTGCTTGCATCATAGGTAACCTTATTTGCCATAATTATTACTCTCTTTCAAAAATTTAAGCCGCCACAATTGCAGCAGTATATAAAAAGCACTAAAGGCGTCTGGAAAAACCAGGCGCCAAAATTTGTTATTTAGTGTTTGCCAGTGGAACCAAATCCGCCCTCTCCGCGAGCGGTATCTGAAAGTTCAGAAACCTCAGAGAATTCTACAGACAGGAAAGGTACAACCACAAGCTGTGCTATCTTTTCAGCTGGTGTAACTATTCTTTCGACCTCTCCATCATTGTGAAGTGCTACTTTAACTTCTCCCCTGTAATCTGAATCAACTACACCGACACAATTTGCCGGTCTAAGACCTTCCTTTGCAGAAAGTCCTGAGCGAGCGAACACGCCGCCAAAATAACCTACTGGAATCTCCATTGCAAGGCCTGTGCCAATCATTTTTGTTTCATGTGGCATGATTTTTACTTCTTCTGTGATATCGGCAAACAAATCATAGCCGGCAGCGTACTCTGAACCACGTTCAGGAAGCTTCGCAGAATCAGAAAGCTTTGTAATATTGATATTCATATTTATAAATAATCTCCCTTAATTAATCTACATGCAAAACTATTTGTCCAAGGTTTCTTGTTTGAGGAACATCTATAACACGCTGATTAATACTTCCTCTCCATTTTGCCTGTAAATCTATCTTATCAATTTCAAATTCTCCGTCAACTAAAACATCTATATATTCCATTATTTCCAGAGATTTAATATCTTCGTAAGTGAAGCCTGTGTAGAGCCAGACGGTCTTGCCGGGAAATCTCTCCCTAATTTCCCGGGCAAGTGCCGTCACTTCACCACGGTTTCCAGGATACAGTGGATCCCCCCCACTAAATGTAATTCCTGAAATATAATCTCTAGACAATACTTCAAACAATTCATCTTTGGCTGCCTGATCAAACTTCAAGCCGCCATCCGGATCCCATGTGATGGGATTCTGACATTCTTTGCAATGATGGTCGCAGCCTGCTACCCAAAGTACCACACGGAGACCATCACCATTTAACATGTCATCCTTAGTAATATTATGATAATTCATGTTGTCAATATACTCCCAGTTTATTACATAGATTTACGATCGGCTATTTCTGCCATCTTAGCCTCGTTTAAGCGAGTATCTCCCTTTACACGTGAATATGAAAGATATCCGTTCATACGATCGATTTTTGTAAGATTTTTGCTTCCGCAAACTGGACATACATCCATCTCAAGCTCCTCGTGACCGCAATCATCACAATATGAAAGGGAAAGATTGACACCTTCATAAAATCCCTTTTCCATAGCGCGACGAACCAGGGTCTTTACCGCATCACGGTTGTAGTTGATAGGATAACGTACATACTGAATCTTTCCGCCATTTGAAAGCTCCCAGAAACGACCTTCCTTGTCTTGCTTTTCAATTGGTGTAATATCTTCGGTTACATGACAGTGAAAAGAGTTTGAAACATATTCTCTGTCAGAAACGTTTTCTACGATTCCATATTTGTTTCTAAACTGCTTAACCTGCAATCCACAAAGGTTCTCAGCAGGTGTTCCATAGATGGCATAAAGATTGCCGTCTTCTTCTTTATACTGATTAACCTTGTCATTGATATGTCTAAGAACTTCAAGTGCAAATTCTCCATCCTCAACAAGTGATTTGCCATTGTAAAGCTCCTGAAGTTCATTGAAGGCTGTAATTCCAAAGCTTGCTGTAGCAGCCTTAAGCAAAGGCTTAATTTTGTCGTGGAATCCAAGGTGTCCACCATAAAAACCACCTTCACAATACGCAAGTGGATTGGTAGATGCACGCATCTCTCCAAGATAAGCATATGTACGAATGTGAAGCTTTCTAATCATCTCCAGATAATAATCGAGGACTTCATAGAAATCTCGGGATTCTTGACGTGACTTAGCAAGAATCATTGGAAGATGTAGAGACACAGCACCGATATTGAATCGCCCAATGAATACTGGCTCATCCTCATCATCTGCAGGCTTCATGCCACCACGTTCATACCATGGTGAAAGGAAAGCTCTGCATCCCATAGGAGAGATAACCTTGCCGTATTTTTTGTACATGCTTGCGATATAGCCCTCTCCTGTAAGTGAAAGCCAATCTGGATACATGGTCTTTCTTGAGCAATCGATTCCTGCTTCGAAAACATCCTCAAGCTCTCCACCTGGTCCATGTAGATTTTCATCATAAAGGAACACAATCTTTGGGAACAACACTGGCTTTTTAAAGCCTGGCTTGCCTTGCCCGATTGAACGAACCTTAAGACATGCTTTAGATGCCATTTTTGAGAAAACGGATGTACCAAGTCCAATAGTTACTGTAATAAATGGATAATCACCGCGTGATGATGCAACAGTGTTGAATTTGTACTCCCAGCCCTGGAAGCCCTGTTCCATTTCACGCTCTACTTCTTTCATAGAAACCTCATGAGCCTTCTGTTCGTCAATACCAAGCTCAAGATATTTTTCCATATATTTATCAAAGGATTTCTTAGCGTATTTTTCCAGTATCTGATCTGCCTGTGGGATTGTAAATCCACCATACTGCTGGCTGGCAGCAGAAAGAACAATGTCACCAATAACATCGAAAGCAACATCAAGGCTTTTTGGCTCATTGTAGAAAATATTTCCCATCTCGAAGCCACCTTCAAGAACCGTCTTAACATCAAAAAGGCAGCAGTTCATGGTATCACGACGAGCATTCATATCATGAATGTATATATAGCCATCACGAATAGCCTGAACTTCTTCAGTTGTAAGGAAAAACTTTTTGTAAAGCTCACGGTTTAACTCATTAAAAATCAGTGAACGCTTAGTAGAAACTAAAGCTGAATCTGTATTTGAATTCTCCTTATCACCGATGTACATAATGTTCTGAGATTTCTTATAAACATCATCAAGCATCTGGACAAAATCCTGCTTATAGTTGCGATAGTCGCGGTAAGATTTTGCCACCATTGGGTTAACGCGTTCCAAAGCACCCTCAACAATATTATGCATTTGTGCAATCTCAATCTTCTCAAGGCCAAGTTCCTCCACTCTTTCCTCAACAAATTGACATATGAATCGCTCCTGCTCAGGAGTGAATTTAACAAGGACTCTAGTTGCAGACTTTCCAACAGCCTCTACAACCTTTTGCACATCAAATTGCTCAAGTGCACCGTCCTTTTTTACAACAAAACGCTTCATAGAAACCTCCAGGTTAATTTATTGAATAAATACATTTATAATTTAAATTTTCTGTCAATATCTAGTTGGATTAAATAAATAAATACTAGATATTGTGTTGATAGAATTATACTACCACCACACTATCTAGTAGTCAATAGATGTCAGCACCACAAAATAAAGTTTTACAATTCAGACATATTTCATGAAATACTCATAAATCAAAAAGGGCCGCATCTATTGCGACCCTAAATTCAATATTTCAATTAATCAATAACCTGATGATTTAAGATTTCTCCTGTTGTGGCGTCAATATGCTTTTCTATAACATTTATGAAGGCTGTAACTCTTTTATTTATTGGATAAAAATTTTTTATTAAATTTTGCGCAATTTTTCGTAACTCTATTAAGTAAAGCTAAATCTTAGTTATACATTAAACTGTAAACCAACGTTTAATTGGTTAACTTTTTCACCAAGCTCCTCTTTCAAAATGTTATAGGCCCTGTTTTTAGTACAATGTCCCGTCCAAATGTAGTCTATTTTTTTATCCCTGAAAGCTTGGGCCACAGCAAGTATCTCTTCTTCACTTTTGTTAAATAAGTGAAGCCCACCTATATATGCTGAAATTCTTTTATCAGGAAAAGTTACCTGCACTTCGTTGATGATGTTTTCTACCCCGCCATGAGAACAGGAATTAAATATAACAAGTCCATTATCTGTATCAAGTACCAGGCTTTGCTCGTGGGAAAAGCTATCCGGATAGAATCTATGATTTCTTTTCACATACATTTTTTCTCTGATTCCATTTGCATCTAAACCTGATGTCTTATGAGGAATAAGATAAGCCCCATCAAAAAGCTTATAATCACCTGATATAAGCTCAATTCTATCAGGATATTTTTTTAATAGATTTTTAGGAAGTCCAATATACTTTTTAAAATACTTTTTCTTATGATAGCACTTGTCTACTGCGCCATCCCTTAAGTAAAATTTAGCTCTATTATTATTTTCAAAAAATCCTGGTATTCCGTTTCCATGATCATAGTGGGCGTGGCTTAAGATGCCATAATCAATTTGTGACACATCAAATCCCAATCCTTTAAGATTATTCAGATATAAATTGGAGCCACCTGTATCAAGAAGAAGCTTTTTATCTCCATATTCAATTAAAAGGCAAAGCCCCCATTCCCCTGTAAGATTAAGAAGCTCATTTGAGATATTATCAACAATTACAGTAACTTTCCCTTTCATAATTTTTCCCTATCCCCCTTGATTACTCAATTATAAATATAAGTGTATTAATTCTTTCAGAAATTGCAAATCTTTAATTAAAATCATAAAGAATAAACACATTTTCCTAGTAAGATAATCCATAAGTTTAAGCTTTAAAGGAGTTTTTATGATTTGGCTTATAATGTTTTTAGGTGCTACACTCGCTTCAATACTTGGTATTATTTACCAGGTTAACGTAATAGCACGTTTTAAATATATTAAAAATAAATTTGTAGCTTTTTTGATAATTCTAACTTTGTTTATAGTTTTCCTAATAACATTGGAATGGATTAATGCCCTTACTATTGCAATATACACATCACTTTTTTTTGTATTATTCGGCCTTTTAGGAAAATTAATAAATAAAAAATTCAAGCTAACACAAACTATTAACTGGCATGGCTGGCTTGCTATATTAGCATCAATACTTTACCTTGGTTCAGGTTACTATTTATGTGCCTCTGTAATACAAAAAGATTATACACTAAGTACTAAAAAAGATATTGAACCTTTAAAAATTGCACTAGTGGCTGATTCCCATATCGGAACAACCTTTGATGGAAATGGATTTGTAAGTCATTTAAAAACTATAGAGCAACAACATCCGGATATCCTTCTATTGGCTGGGGATTTTGTTGATGATGGAACAAAAAAGTCAGACATGGAGATAGCTTGCAAAGCGTTGGGTGAAATGAATATAAAATACGGAATCTGGTACTCATATGGCAATCATGATGAAGGATATTTTAATCACAGGGATTTTACAGCTGAAGATTTAGAAAAGTCACTTCTTGAAAATGGTGTTCATATTCTGGCCGACGAATATGAATTGATAAATGATAGCTTTTATATTGTCGGTAGACGCGATAAAAATGTAGATGGAGACATTAGAGCATCAATAGATGAACTGTTAGCAAATGTTAATGCAAGCAAATATATTATTGTTATGGACCATGAGCCAAATGACTATAAAGCGGAGGCTTCCTCCAAGGCTGACCTTATAGTCTCAGGCCATACTCACGGTGGCCAAATGATTCCAATCAGACATATCGGCGTTCTGGTAGGGGCAAATGATGCCACCTATGGTTATGAACGAAATAACAATACTGATTTTATTGTAACCTCCGGTATATCTGACTGGGCACTAAAATTTAAAACTGGTACACGATCTGAATATGTAGTAATAAATGTTGAAAATGAAATGAGGTAATTAAAGCATTTTCAGTAGTCCTTCTATGCCCTGGCTTTCATAAATATCTTTATAGAATGCCACCTCATCAACGATTATTTCATCAATCATTTTCATTCCCAAAAGCTCCACAGGAGCCTTGTCATCAGTCATAATAAGGTTCCCTGGCTTATATTCCTGCAATCCAGAATATGCCTTTGACATCATCATATAGATATCTTCATCTGTTTCTTTAGCCATTGCGGTCTCAAGACACTGTTTCATATCTGAATTATTGCTGGCAAAAAGAATTCGATTTGACCAGCCCTGAACATCTGTAGTAAGCATATATGGAAAAACATTTCCTATGGTATCTGCAAGATATTCATTAATATTTCCAGGTGAGTTGCTACGCATATTCATGTTTACTACCATCACGCCATCATCCGTCAGATGATCCTCAACCAATTGGAAAAATTCCACGGAAGACATCTGAAAAGGAATGGTAATATCCTGATAGGCATCCACCATTATCACATCATATTTTTCATCAGAAGCATTAAGGTATGCTCTTCCATCATAGGTTACAACAGGCACATCCTCAGGCAATTCGAAATATTCTACAGCCAAATCTGTAATCTTTTGGTCAATTTCTACGCCAGTTATATCTATATCATCAAAATATCTCTTTGACTGAGTGGCAAAGGTACCACTTCCATTGCCAAGCACAAGAACATTTTTTTGTCCCTGGTTTTTAGACATGAACATAGATGCCATGGCATAATCGTAGTACATTCCTGTAGGACCTTTTTCTTTTTGATATATAGACTGAACACCGAATAATACGTTTGTAGATAAAATTACCCTTTCTGGATTTTCACTTACCTGCAGATAATTATAAATAGATTCTCCTTCGTAATTTAGGTTAGTCTGCCAAAATGCAAAGCTATTGTTATGACCAAGAAGGCAGCAGACTAAAAACAGTATTATGCTAACAGGAACCCTCTTGGCCTGAGAAAAATTTATCTTTGAGCTAATGAAATATATAATGCAAAGAACAAGCAATATACCTGAAAAAATCAAAAAGGAAATAGATGTTCCAACTGCAGGTATACTGATAAATGTTGGTACAAAGGTACCTATAATACTTCCAATTGTATTGCTTGCGTTAAGCTTTCCTACAACAGTACCGCTATCGTCTAGGCTATCTACAGAGAATTTTACTAACGAAGGTGTGACTGTTCCAAGCAAAAACAATGGAAATACGAATATGACCATACAGGCAACAAATGCTGCAAGGACAAGAAAGTTATTGTTCACGGTAAATATAAGCAAAGCCGAGATACCTATGATTATATATTTTCCTACAACAGGAATTGCTGCAATCCAAATAGCTGCAATTACAATTCTAAGATAAAGCTTATCCGGATTTGGATCCTTATCCGCTGCTTTCCCACCGTAAAGATTACCAAGAGCCATATCTATCATTATAGTGCCAATGATTATAGTCCATACTATTTGTGATGAGCTAAAGTATGGAGCCAGTAATCTGCTGGCACCAAGCTCAACCGCCATCACCGACATGCCTGCAAAAAACTCTGTCAAATAAAGATAGAGCTTATTTTTTAATATTGGTCTGTCCATTATTTCCCTCCAAATTCTGTTAATTCAGTAAAAGACTAGCGAAAAGCTAGTCTTTTGTTTACCATTCCAAATCGCTTGTTTCATCCTTTTTAGAACGTGTCATAAGCTCATATACAGCATCCTTTGCAGCTAAGCCATCAAACAACACCGCATTAACAACATCAACGATTGGCATTTCTATATTATATTTTTCCGCAAGCTTTTTAGCAGCCTTTGCAGAGTATACACCCTCTACTACCATAGCCACTTTATCCATAGCCTCGTCTTTTGTCATGCCCTGTCCAATATAAAAACCTGCCATACGGTTTCTAGAATGCATTGAAGAGCATGTAACAATAAGGTCCCCTACACCAGTAAGACCTGCAAGAGTTTCTGCCTGTCCACCCATAGCTACTGCAAGAGCAGAAATCTCTTTTATACCACGAGTAATAAGCGCAGCCTTAGCATTGTCACCAAAGCCCAAGCCATCTGACATACCAGCTGCAAGGGCAATAACATTTTTAAGAGCTGCACCTACCTCTATTCCCTTTACATCTGGGGAAGAATATACTCTAAAATATTTGTTCATGAATAGATTCTGAACAAACAAAGAAGTCTGACGATCTGTTGAACCGGCAACAACAAGTGTTGGCTTAAATACAACAACCTCCTCAGCATGGCTTGGTCCTGAAAGAACGCAAATCTTTTTTGTAGAGCCAAGTACGTCTTCTAAAATCTCTGTCTGTGTGAAAAGAGTCTCTTCCTCGATGCCCTTTGTCACTGTAATAAAAATCTGATTGTCATTTACGAAATCCTTGATTTTTTCAGCAGTTTCTCTTGTGGCTTTTGAAGGAACTGCCATGAGAACTACGTCAGCTGTTCTTGCAGCATCTTCAATATCTGCTGTAAAAATCATTGAATCTGGAAGCTTAACACCCTTTATCTTATCTGAGGTATGAGTGTCATTCATCTGGTCCACCTGGGATTGTCTGTGGGACCATACTTTTACTTCGTGACCATTTTTATTAAGCATTACAGCCAAGGCGATGCCCCAACTTCCTGCTCCAAATACACTTATTCTTGCCATTATTTTTGTACGCTCCTGGGTTGTATAAAGTTTGCGCTAGTTACGCATACAATAGATAGGACCCTTTTTCTCATCGCTTTCGCTATACTCTCAAAAAAGGGTCCTATCCATTGTATACTACTAGCTTAGTTTATCTAACGCCCCAAGTAAAAGGTATTTGGGGCGGTACGCATTCGAAATCGATTTTAAAGTCGTTCACATACGCATTACGCGCGGGTCTCTGGGTGGAAGGAGAATTTGTTCTCGTTTCCGTTTAAGAGGCGCTTGATGTTTGCGTGGTGTAATACGATTGCTAAAGCTGCTACGAAACAGCAAATAACTAAAACTTCGATTTGCTCTGAGCTTGTGTATTTTGCATCAAGTAAGCCATAGTGAGCGCCAACTAGCATTTCAATTGCAAATGAAAGACATCCAATAATAGAACCCAGTGATACGTAACGTGTTAAAGCTACGAGAGCAATGAAAACGCATGCTGGTATTGGAAGTCCCATTGGAAATAATGCAATAATAAATCCGAGAGTTGATGCAACACCTTTGCCACCTTTAAAATGCATATAGCATGGAAAATCATGTCCTAATACAGTTCCAAGGCCTGCATATACCATATAAATATAAACGCTATCTACAAATCTATGGTATGTAAGCCATACAAAAAAGCATGCAACGACACACTTAAAACAATCCCAAAGCAAGGTAATAAGACCTGCTGTAACACCAAGGTTGCGCATAGTATTTGTAGAACCCACATTACCGCTGCCTACCTTTGTTAAATCAATATGCTTTGACTTTCCGATTAAATACCCCATCAAAACCATGCCAAAGCAATAACCAATTAATACAGCAATAATTCTCCCAATAATCATTATTCGTTTTCCTTCCTCTCTCTAATTATAAATTTCAGAGATGTTCCTTCGAAGCCAAACGCATCTCTGATTCGGTTCTCAAGGTATCTTACATATGAGAAATGCATCAAGTATTTCTCATTTACAAATATAACGAATGTAGGTGGCTTAACTGCTACCTGTGTGGTATAGAAAATCTTAAGTCTCTTACCTTTGTCTGTAGGTGGTTGCTGAAGTGCAACTGCTTCTGTGACGATTTCATTAAGGACACCTGTTGCAATACGCATTGAATTATTCTCAATAACGGCATCGATGGTCTCATAAATCTTACCGAGACGCTGTCCACTTTTTACTGAAATGAACAAAATTGAAGCATACGGCATAAATGAAAGAATCTGGCGAATCTTTGTCTCGTGTTCCTTCATAGTCTTATCATTTTTTTCAATGGCATCCCATTTGTTTACACAAATAATTATACCCTTTCCACGTTCATGAGCAATACCAGCGATTTTGGCATCCTGCTCCGTAACACCTTCTGTAGCATCAATCATAATGATAACTACATCAGCCTTTTCAACAGATGCAACCGCTCTGACAATAGAATAACGCTCAAGGTCTTCTTTAATTTTGCTCTTACGACGAAGTCCAGCTGTATCGATAAAGATATAATCCTTGTGATTATAACGAACTCTTGTATCTACAGCATCACGTGTAGTACCAGCGATATCAGATACAATTACACGCTCCTCGCCACACAGCTTATTGATTAGAGATGACTTTCCAACATTTGGCTTTCCAATAACCGCAATTTTTGGAGTATCATCTTCCTCTTCCTCTCCTGTTGGCTCAGGGAAATGGCTGACTACAACATCAAGCATATCACCAAATCCTAAACGGGAGCTGGCTGAAATAGCGATAGGATCACCAATTCCAAGATTGTAGAACTCATACACATCTGCCATATCACGCTCAAAGCTATCCACCTTGTTTACAACAAGAATAACTGGCTTGTGGCTACGGCGAAGCATATCTGCAACCTTTGAATCACTATCCTGTAAGCCCTGCTTAACATCCACAAGGAAAATAATTACATCTGCAGTATCGATAGCTATCTGAGCCTGTTCACGCATCTGGGAAAGAATTATATCCTTTGAATCTGGCTCGATACCACCTGTATCAATCATAGTAAAATCATAGTTTAGCCAACTGATATCAGCATAAATTCTATCTCTTGTTACACCTGGTGTATCTTTTACAATTGAAATACGCTCTCCTGCAAGTGCATTAAAAAGCGTAGATTTTCCAACGTTTGGGCGACCTACAATGGCCACAACTGGTCTTGACATATTTTACCTCATTTCTATTTTTATATTTTAGGTTTTGAGGAAATCTTACATTAACAATCTAATATGACTCTCCTCTCAGCTTAGAATGCTTCGTTTGAGAGTCATATTAGATTGTTAACTAGATTTCCGCCACAATTAATTTATATCGACAGATACTAAATAGTTCTAACGTCCTATTATCGCATGTACGAAGTCATGCCCGTCTGATTGTACTATACGCACTTTTACTTGTAAAGTTGACTTAAGCTCTGAAAGAGTGATGTCATCAAGGAATACCTCCTCTTGAGCCCTAAGCATTGTGCAGGATAATAATAGATTATCACCTAAATCTTTATCCTTAAGCTGTTCAATCAAATCCTGTCCTGTAATCAGACCTGATACTGTTATTTCTTCACCGAAGAAATTATTTACGATAGGAATAACCTCAACCGTTACCTTGTTGAACTTTTCAGTTATAATATCTGCAAGCTTTTTCATGAATGGTGCTGCAAGCTTACCAGTTGCAATAGTCACCTTGCGTTTCTTCATAAACAAAGGCTTTTTGATATCTTCAAGAGCATCTAAAACCTCTTCATGAAGAAGTCGAAGCATTCCCACGCCATTTTCTAACTGAATAAAACCATCATAACGATCTGCTTCAGGAAGTGGTCGTCCGGCCAAAATATACCATTCGTCAGAAGCCTGAACGAAGTGGTTACCTATTTTTTCCATGGCAACCTGCTGCCAACGCTCGATTTGATCTATAACTTTTCCGGCTTCTTCGGCGGTATATGTCCTAAGCGGATATAAACCATCTCTAAATTTTGTGACACCCACAGGAACTACAGACATAGAACTCATTACAGGTGCAAACTGTAGTAAATCTCCTATTGTCCTGTCAAGTTCCGCTCCATCATTGAGCCCTGGACAGGAAACAACCTGGGCGTTCATAGGAATTTCTGCCTCATAGAGCTTTCGGATTTTCTCTAAAATGTCACCAGCAAAGCGATTGTGTAAAAGCTTTACTCTAAGCTCTGGATTTGTGGCATGCACAGAAATATTAATAGGTCCAAGCTTATAAGCAATTATACGATCCAAATCTGCCATCTTCATGTTTGTAAGAGTAACATAATTCCCCTGTAAGAATGAAAGACGTGTGTCGTCATCCTTGAAGTAAAGAGTTTCTCTCATACCTGGAGGCATCTGATCAATAAAGCAAAAGGCACACTTGTTAGAGCAGGATTTGTAATCGTCCATAAGACCATTACAGAAAATAACTCCTAAATCCTCTCCTTCTTCCTTCTCAACTAAAGTCTCTGTAGTGGTACCATCCTCATGAAGAAGCTCAACTGTAATATTGGCATCATCACTGTAATAGTGATAATCAAAAATATCTACAAGCTCCACGTTATTAATTTTTGTAATAATATCTCCTGGTACAAGACCTGCTTTTTCTGCAGGGCTTCCCGGTGTGATAGTTCCAATTTTATGACTAGAATTTAACATATTGGTATATACTCAAACGCATTTTTAAAATGCGATAAATGTCCTTCCTCTATTGCAACAACATCAAATCTTACAGATACATCCGAAGGGCTTTTATGCTGCATAAGCCAGACATCGGCGCATCTACATATCTTTCTCATTTTATTAAAATTAACAGCCTCTACTGCGCTTCCCTTAGATTTTGTTCGTCGATATTTTACCTCCACAAAAACCAAGAAGCTTTCATCTTTTGCAACAATATCGATTTCACCCATCTTGCAGTAAAAATTTTGTTGAATAATATCATATCCCTGACGCTTTAGATAATCTGCTGCCAAGCCTTCAAAATCATTTCCTTGTTTTCTATTATTCATAAACTTACTTTCCAAGCTTTGATTTAAGTTTTTCCATATCATTAACAAACACTAAAATCTCTGCAACAACTTGGTACAGTTCTGGTGGAATGGCATCTCCTATATCAAGCTTACTAAGAGTCTCTGCTAGTTCATTATCCTGATAAAATGGTACATCGGCTTTTTTAGCTTCCTCTATAATCTGCTCCGCCACGTAGCCTTTGCCTGTTGCCAGGATTTTAGGCGCAGCATCACCTGCTTCATAGGAAAGTGCTACCGCTGTTTTATTTTTATCGACCTTCTTTTCCTCAGCCATCTATGCCCTCATATCAAAGCTGTATCTGTGAACCAATCCATCAGTAGTTTTGGCAGGCTCCATAGGTGCAGCCCCTAAAAAATCTTCCACAAAATCGGTCTTTGGCTCTCCACAAGTCATTTGTGAATTCACTGTAAAACCTTTTTCATTTAAACGCTCTGTTAGAATATCTATATTATCCTCAATTATCTTTAGGGATGACTCGTTAGCTAAATTCCACTTGCAACCCACTTTCATTTCTTTGAGTGTAATAAAAACATCTGTAGGTCCAAGATATTCCATATCAAAGTGCAGAAAAGCAGTAATTTCCTCTCCCGCCTCATAGCTCCCTTTTTTATTCTGACGAACATAAAGCATACTATCTGTATTTTGGTTATACATTTTTAGCGGTATTTGAACAAAATTGTAAATATCGTTTGCAGAATTCATAAAATTTATATTCTGCTTAATTTCATTGGCTTGATTTTTAATAGCATCAGCTGCCTTATCATTAAAATTGGAAATCAATCGTTCCAAGGCTTCTGTTTGTTTAAGAACTCTTTCATATAGCTTTGAAATTTCACCAGGCTTAGTAATATCCTTTGGCTCCATTGAAAAGCTATCCGCTATAAGATTTTTAAGAAGTCCTTTGTACAAAGGAGTCTTTATTATATCATTTAATGTCTCTTTTGGAATATCAGAATGGTTTTCAAAGTATTCGGTGATTTCTCTAAAAACTTCTTTTATATTTGCATCTGCTTTTAAAGCTCCATTCTCCCCAAATATTTCCATGTTAGTCTTTGGAAAGTCTGGAAGGTTATTCAACAGGGTATTAAATGATGTAATTTGTTTTTCGCTTGCAAATGCATTAAGCACTTGTTTTCCAGCATCGTTTGTATTAGCGGCCTCTTTAGCAATCTGTTGATTTGTCTGATCTTGAATTTCATCAGTACCATTTAAAGTATTTGAAGAATTAGCATCTACTAAAGCATTTGCTTCTGATTTCCCTGAGACTACCGCTTTATTAGGATCAGGATTCAGTATATCAAGTCCTTCTTTAGAAATATCTTGAGATGCAGCAGCTGTATTCTGCAAATCCTGATTATTTGCTTTGGCTGCACCTTCTGGATTACCTTGGATTTTGCTTTCTGCAGATATTATTTCTTTTTCAACTATATTACCATCTGATAATTGTTCTGAAGATGCCATTCCATCAATAGCTCGCTGAACAGCATTCTCTGGATTTACATCTATAAAAATAGCCTTGAGATTACTATTTAAATTAATAACATCAGAAGCTGACAGCTCATCAGACGACATAAGCTTAGGTAGCATATCTGAAATAGTATTAAAATTGTCAATAATCACTGCTTTATCATTGGCATAATTTTGAAATGCAGCAACATTATCAGGGGTAATTTCAAGACCATGCTTAGCCATTGTCACTATGGTCTGTACATCAACCTCTGGATTATTAAGCATTACTCTATGCATACTTGCAAGATTTTCTGGATTAATTGACATAGAATTTTGCATCATGGAATTGACCATGTTGATGGTACGCTCATTGGCAGAAATATTGGCCATATCTAGAGCTTTTAGAAGGGTTGGATTAGCTTCTAACCCATTAAGATTTACTGGACGAATCTGAACCAGGATTCCATCATTACTTTTAACCTCAAAAAATATAGACTGACCTGGAACAAGACTAACTCCGGAATCAAGTCGTGCAGTCATTGTCTGACCATTTGCAAGACCGATGGTCACTTTCCCATTTTCCACAGAATTAACAGAGCCTTCAAATACATCACCTTCCTTGAGAGTATCTGTAGGCGAACCAGTTAATGATTGACTCTGGCTAAGCTTGCCTCTGTCAGCCACATTATTGATAAAATTACTATTGTATGGATTCAGTCCTGTATTAATGTTCATAACTCACCCCAGCAATAGCGCCGATATTTGAAACTGAAAATAGTAATATATTAAACAAAATTTCCTATGAAGGAACGTCTGTGTATTGGGCATGGTCCATATTTACGAAGTGCTTCTATATGTTCCTGCGAACCGTATCCCTTATTGGAAGCAAAATGATATTCAGGATAGATATCTTCATATTCAACCATCATCCTATCTCTGGTAACCTTTGCAATAATGCTTGCGGCTCCAATAGAAATCGACTTGGCATCACCTTTTATGATAGGCACCTGTGGAATTGTAACTCCCGGAATTGTAACTGCGTCATTTAATAACAGCTGAGGCTGCACTTTACATTCTGAGATTGCCTGTCTCATAGCTTCATAAGTAGCCTGCAAAATGTTAATCTCATCGATTCTTGCTTCTGATACAACACCTATAGAAACAGAAAGAGCCTTTGCCATTATCTCCTCGTATAACTCATCTCTTTTTGTGGCTGATAGCTTTTTGGAATCATTGATATATAAAATATCACAATCCTTTGGCAAAATAACGCAGGCCGTAACAACAGGTCCTGCAAGCGGCCCTCTTCCAACCTCATCTATACCACCTATAAAGTCATACTTTTCCCAATATTTGTATTCGTACTCCTTAAGGCGTTCGATGCGTTCCTTTTCCAAGCGAAGCTTTTCCATACGATTCATAGCCTGATTGATGATTTTAGAAACTCCTGGTCTTCCATCATTAATATATTCTTCAATAAAAGATGGCAATAAATCTAAAGTTGCTTCCTTATATTCTTTTTGGATTTCGGTAATCTTTTTATCTGCCATAACTATTCGATATTATCAACAAGGCCAAAATCTCCGAATGGGAAAACTCTAAGCCATGCCTTGCCAACAATATCATCTCCCTTGATATTTCCAACTGCTTCAAATCTGGAATCTGTACTATTATTTCTATTATCACCTAGTACAAAATATTCATCAGCTCCTAAATGAACAGTACTACTTGCAATTCCTGAATTAAGGATAACCTCTGTACCATATGTTTCATTTAAAAGTTCTCCATTAATATAAATATTTCCCGAACCATCAATGTAAACATCTTCACCTGGCAATCCTATAATTCTTTTAATGTAGTATGTGTCCTCTTCATACTTATATGGAAAAACAACAACATCAAATCTAACCGGATCATGGAAACGATAACTGATTTTATCAACTATAAGGTTATCACCATCTGTTAGTGTATCCTCCATAGATGAGCCACTAACTACTGTTCGTTGACCTATAAACTGGGTGATTACAAAAACAACAGCAAAACATATTAATACATTAACAATGACACTTATGATTTCTTTAACAACATCACCCTTCGTCATTTTCTCGCTTTCAGTAGAATCTTCTTCATTTTTAGCTATTGCAGCAGACCTTTGCATTGGACTTGAACTATCAACATTAGCCCTGACTCTTTCTATATCCTTTTTTATTTGCTCTTCCTCATTAAAATCAATCACATTCATACTATGGCCTCTCAAGTGAAATATTTCCTAAGCTTCCATTTCTAAATTCATCAATTAAAACCTGAGCTGCTTTGTCAAAATCCAACTCAGAACCTTTTTTCACAAAATTGCGTTTTGATGCAATTTCAGAAATAATCTCATGATTTACAGCATCTTCATTTACTTCGTATCGCTTGTTCAGAACACCTGAATAATTTTCTTTCAGAAAATTACATAATTCTAAAGATAATTCTCTAGTTTCTATTATTGCATCATTAATTGAACCAATAAATGCCAAATGCAATCCTACAGTGTTGTCCTCAAACTTAGGCCAAAGAATACCTGGAGTATCTAAAAGCTCAACGGATTTGTTGAGTTTAATCCATTGTTTTCCTTTTGTAACGCCTGGCTTGTTACCAGTTTTAGCAACGGCACGACCTGCAAATGAATTAATAAAGGTAGATTTTCCAACATTAGGAATTCCTACAACCATTGCTCTAACAGGACGATTTTTAATACCTCGTTTCCTGTCTCGCTCAAATTTAGCTGCACAGACTTCATCTAATGTCGCTTGAACGCCTTTCATATTCTTTCTATCTCTAGCGTCTAGTTCTACACAATAAAAACCTTGAGACTTATAATAATCCTTCCATTTTTGGTTTACAGCTTTATCGGCGAGATCAGACTTATTTAATAATATAAGTCTAAGTTTACCATTAGCCAAACCATTAATGTCGGGATTTCTACTAGAAACTGGACACCTAGCATCAATAACTTCGATTACTAAATCTATAAGCTTAATATCTTCTTGCATCTGACGTTTAGCTTTCGTCATATGCCCTGGATACCATTGAAATTCCATAAAACACCTCTAGAAAGGATATTTCATCCAAACTTTTCCTAATATATCATCTCCCGCAACAAATCCCACACTCTCGTATCTGGAATCTTCAGAAGAATTGCGATTATCGCCTAAAACAAAATATTGATTTTCATTTAGCTTTATAGGAGTGGCTGCAATACCAGCATTCTCTATTCTTTCGACTTCAATGTTCTCCTTATAAAGCTCGTCATTAAGATATATTCGCCCATTACTAATGTAAATAGTGTCTCCCGGCACTCCGATTACTCTCTTTACACTATAATTGGCGTTAACATTTGATTTTGGTTTAAAAGCAATAACATCATTGCTTTCTGGCGTACCGATTTTATAAGCTATGGTGTTTACAAGTAATTTATCGGCTGTTTTATAGGTAGGTTCCATAGAAGCATTAGAGCATTCTACTTGTTTACCAAAAGCCAATACAACACCATAGGCAAAGCAAATAACAATTGCAAGCTCAGCCACCAAAATTCCCAAATATTTAACTTTTTCGAAATCTATTTTTCTGCGTCTGCGGCGGAAATTTAACCCGTCATTCCTATTTAAAGTACTTTTACCTAAACGATTATTCTTTGACAAAAACATACAAATTCCCTTTTTAATCTTTAGTATAATTTTACCGCACTTTGCATGTAATTTCCATTAAAAGTAAAAGAACAGCCACATTTAGTGACTGTTCCATAATTTCGAGATTAGATTCTCTCCTTAACCTTAGCCTTCTTACCTGTGAGATTTCTGAGGTAGTAAAGCTTAGCTCTACGAACTTTACCCTTACGAACTACTTCGATCTTCTCAACGTTTGGGCTGTGAAGTGGCCATGTCTTTTCAACACCAACACCGTTTGATGACTTACGTACTGTAAATGTCTCACGGTTGCTACCGCCCTGTCTCTTAATAACTGTACCCTCGAATACCTGAGTACGTGTACGGTTACCTTCAACGATACGGCCGTAAACCTTAACTGTGTCTCCTACTGCGAACTCAGCAACTTCTGACTTAAGCTCAGCAGCTTCGATGTTTTTAATAATCTCGTTTGCGTTCATTATAAATCCTCCTAAACTTCGCGACGTTCTTGAAATGCCCTATTGCAAATCAGCGGACCATCTCTTCTTTAGCAACTCAAATATAATAACATGGATTCATCCATTATTCAACTGTTGAATCTAAATATTTTTGGTATAAATCAGGGCGTCTTTCCTTAGTTCTAAGGATTGATTGCTCTTTTCGCCATGCATCAACCTTTGCATGATCACCTGACAATAAAATAGGTGGAACCTGTCGACCATTCCACGTGTCTGGACGTGAATATTGCGGATACTCAAGTAGATTATTTTCTAATGATTCATCCTCTCCTGATTCAGAATTCGTAAGAACTCCTGGCACCATTCTGGATATTGCATCAATCATCACGAGTGAAGGTAATTCACCGCCTGTCAAAACATAATCTCCGATTGAGTAATATTCATCAACTATTTCTTCAAGAACTCGTTCATCGATGCCTTCATAATGGCCGCAAAGTAGACATATATCTTCCTTTAGCGCAAGTTCTTTTGCAGATTGCTGTTTGAAGAGTTGTCCCTGTGGAGTCAGGTATATACAATACACCTTATGCCCCGCCTTTTGGCAAATGGCCTGGTATGCATCATATATAGGCTGTGCCTGCATCACCATACCGGCGCCACCTCCATATGGATAGTCATCAACCTTTTTATGTTTATCTACAGTATAATCACGAATATTAACTGCTTCAAAAGATATTGCCCCAGCATTTTTGGCGCGTCCCAAAATACTGGTATTCAAAGCATCTTCTATCATTTCAGGGAATAAAGTTAAAATATAGTACTTCATGCTAATCCATCAGACCTTTCAATAAATGAACATCTACTCTTCTGCCTTCAATATCCACCTTAAGGATGCAATCCTTTATAGCTGGAATAAGGACATTTTCACCATTCTCAAGTGATATTTCATAGACATCATTAGCGCCTGTTTCCATAACATCTGAAATAGTTCCAAATTTCACATCAGGATTTTCATCTGTAAAAACATCACAGCCTATTAAATCAGCAATAAAATACTCATCATCCTTAAGCTCAACTCTGTTATCCTTCGTTACATAAAGACCTTTTCCCTTGTATTTTTCAATATCATTGATATTATCAATACCCTTGAACTTTAAAATAACAAGATTCTTCTGTGGACGAGCATTCTCAACATCTAAATTAATGTAGCCATCCTTACCGCCATCCAGCAATAGATTCTTCATGTTTTTAAAACGAGAAATATCGTCTGTGAGAGGGAAAACCTTTACCTCACCTTTAATTCCATGTGTCTGTGTAATTGAACCAACCTGAAATAATTCTTCCAAATATGCCTCCTTAAGCTTTATACCAAAATATGTAAAAATCCCACAAAACAATAATAGAGCCTGAAATATCAGGCTCTATATTAATTAAGCTACGTCAATAATATCAACAATAACTTTCTTGTCAATCTTTGAGGCTGCAGCCTTAACAACCGCGCGTATTGCCTTTGCGATTCTACCCTGTTTTCCAATAACCTTTCCCATATCTGAAGGTGCAACGCGAAGCTCAACAACGATTGACTTTGCGTCTTCTTTCTCGGAAACAACAACCTCTTCTGGATTGTCTACAAGTGACTTAGCAATTACTTCAACTAATTCTTTCATCACTATATTCCTCTACCTTTCGATTGAATGATTACTGAACGCCTGCCTGCTTGAAAAGTCTAGCTACAGTCTCAGTTGGCTTTGCACCGTTAGCAATCCACTTCTTTGCTGCATCAGCATCAACAGTAACAGCTGCTGGCTCCTGATTTGGATCATATGTTCCGATTTCATCGATGTTTCTACCATCACGAGGTGCTCTTGCGTCTGCTACAACGATTCTGTAGATAGGTCTCTTCTTCTGTCCCATTCTCTTTAATCTAATCTTTACTGCCATTTTAATTTCCTCCTGTAAATAAAACAATAAATTTAATTTGCACTGTTGTGCTATCGGTTAAAACGGAAAACGCATTCCACGTCGTCCTTTGCCCATCATGTTTGGCATCTGCTTCATCATCTTTTTGGACTGTTCAAATTGTTTAACGAAGCGGTTAACCTCTGCTATATCTAAACCAGCTCCAGCAGCAATTCTGTGCTTTCTGCTAGGATTTAGTAATTTTGGATTTTCTCTCTCAGCCGGTGTCATTGAAAGGATGATGGCCTCAATGTGTGCAAGCTTTTTATCATCCACTGCATTCTCAAGCTGAGACATCTGTGAAGCATTCATGCCTGGTAACATACCAAGGATTGATGAAATACCACCAAGCTTTTTCATCTGCTCCATAGAAGTAAGATAATCATTGAAATCGAAGGAAGCTTTTTTTACCTTCTTAGAAAGCTGAAGGGCTGCATCCTTATCAATTTCTGCCTCTGCCTTTTCGATAAGAGAAAGTACATCTCCCATGCCAAGGATTCGGCTAGCCATACGATCTGGATGGAATTGCTCTAAATCTGAAAGCTTCTCACCCATACCAGCGTATAAAATAGGCTTTCCGGTAACAGCTTTGATTGAAAGAGCTGCACCACCTCTGGTATCACCATCAAGCTTTGTGATGATAACCCCATCAACACCTATCTTTTCATCAAAGGTCTGAGATACATTAACTGCATCCTGACCTGTCATGGCATCAACTACTAAAATGGTATTGAGGATATCGATGTTGTTCTTGATTGATTCAAGCTCATTCATCATGTCCTCATCTATATGAAGACGACCTGCTGTATCGAAAATGACCACATCAAAGCCGTTCTTCTTAGCGTATTCCATAGCCTCTTTTGCTATTTTAACCGGCTTTTCTTTATCTCCTAAAGAAAATACCTCAACGCCCTGCTTTTTTCCGTTAATCTGGAGCTGTTCAATAGCTGCAGGACGATAAATATCACAGGCAACCAAAAGTGGCTTTTTACCTTTAAGCTTTACTTTGCCAGCCAGCTTTGCGGTGGTGGTAGTTTTACCAGCACCCTGAAGACCAACCATCATGATAGTGGTAATTGCGCCGCCTGTTCCATAAGTGATATCTGTAACCTCAGAGCCCATAAGATTGACAAGCTCTTCGTTTACAATCTTTATAACCATTTGGCCTGGGTTAAGACCATTCATCACATCCGAACCAATGGCGCGATCTGTGACGGTATTTGTAAACTGTTTTACTACTTTAAAATTAACATCTGCTTCAAGCAGAGCCATTTTGACTTCCTTGAGAGCTGCCTTAACATCAGCTTCTGTGAGTCGGCCCTTACTTCTGAGGTTTTTGAATACCCCTTGAAGCTTTTCTGAAAGTGAATCAAAAGCCATATATTATAATTCCTCTAAAATGGATGTGGATAACTGGGAAATCTCAGCCAATATTTCAGTGCTAGGCGACTGTGATGTCAATTCATTAATACGTAGCACATCAGCCTTAATATTCATAAATTTATCTACTAGGTGAAGCTTTTCCTCGTATTCCTCAAGCTGTTTGTCGCATCGTTTTAGCATGTCGTGCACAGCCTGACGGGAAATAGATAAAGAATCTGCAATCTCGGATAATGACAAATCATCATTGACACTCATCTCATATACACTACGCTGATGCTCTGTAAGAAGCTCTCCGTAGAAATCATATAAATATCCTGATTTAATCTTATCTTCCATGACTCTCCTTTATCACCGAAAGATAATATACTATATATAAAAAGAAGTGTCAAGTGGAAATACTTGACACTTTATTTTTAATTATTTTATAAAGAAGTTCTGACAATCTTTGGCTTATAACCGCCCTCATCAAGGGCTTTGATAATCTGTTCTTTATGATCTGTACCAAATGCCTCAAGTGTAATGCGAAGTTCTACAGCTGCAGAACGGTTTGTAGTAACAAACTGATTATGCTCAAGCTTGATTACATTACCCTGATTATCAGCGATAACCTGAGAAACCTTTGCAAGCATACCTGGCTTATCAGGAAGTAAAACAGATACTGTAAAGATTCTGTCTCTAAAAATTAAGCCCTGCTGAACAACAGAAGACATTGTGATAACATCCATGTTGCCGCCTGAGAGAACAGAAACAACTCTCTTGCCCTTAAACCCAAGATGATTTAAAGCTGCTACCGTAAGAAGTCCTGAATTTTCAACTACCATCTTATGGTTTTCTACCATGTCAAGGAAAGCAACGATAAGCTCATCATCGTCAACAGTAATGATTTCATCAATATTTTTCTGTAAATATGGGAAAATATTTGAACCAGGAGTCTTAACAGCTGTACCATCAGCTATAGTATTTACTGAAGGTAATGTAGTAACCTGTCCCTTATCAAATGATGCCTGTAATGATGCTGCACCACTTGGCTCAACACCTATAACCTTAATCTTTGGGTTCAAAAGTTTTGCAAGAGTAGAAACACCAGTGGCAAGTCCGCCGCCACCAACTGGAACAAGAATATATTCAACAAGTGGAAGCTCCTTGAAGATTTCCATTGCAATTGTACCCTGACCAGTAGCTACTGCCAAGTCGTCAAATGGATGAATAAATGTATATCCATGCTCGTCTGCAAGCTTATATGCATGCTCACAGGCTTCATCATATACATCACCATATAAAACAACATCAGCACCATAGCTCTTAGTGCGATTTACCTTAATAAGAGGAGTTGTTGTAGGCATAACGATTGTAGCCTTAACACCATATTTAGCAGCTGCATATGCAACACCCTGAGCGTGATTACCAGCTGATGCTGTAATTAATCCTTTAGCTCTCTCCTCATCAGTCAATGTGCTAATCTTGTAGTAAGCCCCTCTAAGCTTGTAAGCGCCAGTAAGCTGCATGTTTTCTGGCTTAAGATATACATCATTTCCTGATTTTTCACTAAAATAATCGCTGTAAACCAGTTTTGTCTCGTGTGTAACCTCTGTAACGATTTTAGAGGCCTCTTCAAATTTGTCCAAAGTAAGCATTTTCTGTCTCCCTTTTAGTGCTCGTTGTAGAACAATGCGTTAACAAAGTCATCTGCATTGAACTTTTCTAAATCGTCTATTGTTTCTCCAACACCAATATATTTTACTGGCAATTTTAACTCAGATTGTATTGCAATTGCAATACCTCCTTTAGCTGTTCCATCAAGTTTTGTAAGAACAATACCAGAAATATCTGTAACCTCAGAAAATTCCTTTGCCTGCACAAGAGCATTCTGACCTGTTGTACCATCAAGTACAATTAAAGTCTCCCTATAAGCCTCAGGAAATTCTTTAGAGATAGTGTTGTTAATTTTAGAAAGCTCGCTCATGAGATTCTTTTTGTTATGAAGACGGCCTGCAGTGTCAACCAAAAGAACATCTGCACCTCTGGCCTTGGCAGCATGAACAGCATCGTAAACCACCGCTGAAGGATCTGAGCCCTCTGGACCACCGATAAATTCAACACCGGCTCTATCTGCCCATTCCTTCATCTGATCAGAGGCTGCCGCTCTAAATGTGTCAGCTCCTGCAACCATAACCTTTTTACCGTTAGCCTTAAGCTTGCCGGCCAATTTACCAATGGTTGTAGTTTTGCCAACGCCATTTACTCCAATCACCAGTACAACAGATGTCTTATTTTCAAAATCGAAGCTAGTCTCATCTAAAGACATCTGCTGCTTGATTTCGTTAATCAAAAACTCCTTACACTGAGTAGGTTCCTTGATATGTTCCTTTTTTACAGCTTCACGCAAATCATCAAGAATTGCTTCTGTGGTATGAACACCAATATCTCCCATAATAAGGACTTCCTCTAATTCCTCATAAAAGTCCTCATCAATGTTTGTAAATCCATTAAAAATATAATCTATAGATTTTATAAAATTATTTCTTGTCTTAGTAAGTCCATTTACCAGACGCTTCCAAAAGCTAATTTTCTCTGCCATATTTAATCATCCAATTGTGCTTCAATAAGGTTAACTGATACAAGGGCAGATACACCCTTTTCCTGCATTGTAATACCAAATAATCTGTCAGCAGCATTCATAGTACCACGACGGTGAGTGATAACGATAAACTGTGTATTTTTGGTAAGCTTGTGCAAGTAATTTGCAAATCTATCTACGTTTGCATCATCTAAAGCAGCTTCAATTTCGTCAAGAAGACAAAACGGTGATGGCTTTAGATTTTGAATAGCAAATAACAATGCTATAGCTGAAAGAGACTTCTCACCACCGGACAACTGCATCATATTAATCAGAGTTTTTCCTGGTGGTTGAGCATTAATAATAATACCCGTCTCTAAAATATCTTCTTCATCAACAAGCTTTAGAGAGCCGTGTCCGCCGCCGAACAATTCCTTAAAGGCCTTATCAAATTCACGTTGAATATCCTTGAATCCTGCCTCAAACTGTTTGCGCATACCTTCATCCAACTCCTCAATAATACGCACAAGTGAGGCTTCTGCTTCAACCAAATCATCATGTTGCCCCTTCAAGAAGTTATATCTTTCTGAGAGCTCTTTATATTCTTCAATAGCATTAACATTTACATTGCCCATTGAACGAATTGCATTTTTGATTTTACCTGCATCCTTCTTCATTTGATCCAGATTATTAAATTCAGGATCCTTTAATTCTTCTGCATTGTGATAGGTAAGCTCATACTCATTCCACATGTAATTATTCTGATATGAAATTGCATCGTTAATCTTTTCAATTTGAGCATCCAAACGATAACATTCTTTATCCAGTTCTGCAATTCTATCGGAAATCTCCTGACGCTTTTCAAAGAAATTCTTGTGTGAGCTGTTTAATGCCTCACGTTTTGCAATTGTTTCTTTGATTTCTGTTTCAATAGCGCCAAATGAATCATCTGATTCACTGATTGTGGATTTAATTTCTTCAATACGATTCTTTTTAGCTTCTGTTTCATCTTTTGAAGATAAAGCATTGGCCTTAATCGCCTCAATATCAGAAACACATTTTTCGATTTCTATAGAAACACGTTCTATGTTTTGTTGAACGAAATCTACATTGCTTCTAGCATTAGCCTCTTCGATAAGTACCTCTGACATGGTTCTGTTGACAGAAGTCTCCATGTAGGTTTTCTCATCTACCTCATCAGAAAGTTTTTGGATTTCTGCCTGAAGCTCAGCCTCCTTAGCCTCTGATTCCTGCTTTTCAAATTCAATTTCTTTTTTACCAGCTGCTATTTCTGAAAGCTGCGCTTCAAGCTCTTCACTTTCCTTAGCAAGCCCCTCATAAGCTGTGAGACTTTCCCTCTTTTGCTCGTTTGCTCTATCCAATCCAAGCTTTGCTGTGTTAAGAGCAATTGCTGCTTCATTAAGTTTTGCTACATTTTCTTCTTTATCAGATTCAAGTAATGCTATAGCTGTATCAATTTCAGACGCTCTTGAAATTAATTCTTCCATTTCATTTGAAAGAACGTCAAGCCTCTCCTCTAACTCTTCAATTTCTCTATTTCTTCCAAGAAGATTAGATTTGTTCTTGAAATGACCACCAGCCATGGAACCACCTGGAGCCAGGTATTCTCCATCCACGGTAACAATGTGAATGCTGTAATTATTTTTCTTGGCAAGTGCAATGGCTGAATCGATATGGTCTGTAACAACTACTCTGCCAAGTAAGTATGCTATTACACCATCGAATTTGCTATCACAACTTACAAGCTCTGAAGCAAGACCAAGCACACCCTTTTCTTCTAAAACCTCTGTTTTTTTGAAATTACCTCTTCCATCTACTGATGTCAAAGGAAGGAATGTAGCACGTCCAAGTTTATTTTCTTTCAAAAAGTTGATCAGTTTTTTTGCACAAGCCTCATCAGCTGTAACGATATTTTGAATATTTCCGCCAAGCGCTGTTTCGATAGCCATTTCATATTTCTTTTCAACATGAATAATATCTGAAACGACACCTTCTATACCAGAGATTTTACCCTTCTGCTCCATAATTTTACGAGTAGAATTACCATATCCCTCATAGCGCTCTGCTATATTCTTTATAGATTCAAGTCGTGTCTGAACTCTCGCGAACTCATCTTTTTTTATCTGAAGCTCATCGTTATTCTTTTTGTTTTTGGTTCTCCAATCGACAGCCTTTTGAGAGTACTCCTTGTCTTTATCCTGAAGCGCTAACAATAAACTCTGAGCATTTTTGAATTCCTCTTCAGCAAGTGCAACAGCAACATCTAAATCTCCCTCACGAGTTTTACGCTCAATAAGACGCTGGGTAAGCTTTGCCTTACGGATGTTTGTCTGTTCAAGCATTGTTTCAAGACGTTGCTCTTTAGACTTGATGGAAGCCCTGTTATTAAGGAGCTCCATAATAGCCTTGTTATCTGCATCAATTTTTTCGTTGTTTACAGTAATTGCTTCCTGAAGCTCAGAATAGTTTCCTTTTACGTAATTAAGACGCTCTACAGCCTCCTCTAGACTTTTATCCAAAGTCTCTTTTTCTTTATTAAAATCCGAAAGCTGCTTTTCCTTTTCAGACTTTTCTGCTTCTATTTCAGAAATACGATTAGCTTGTTGTTCTTCAGAAGCATTAGCTGAACGAATCTGTTCTTCCAAAAGAGCTATTTCATTTTCCAGTTTACCCTTAAGCAAAGTGGAATCAGACTGCTTTTGCTTTAAGTCTTCTATTTTTAAATCCAGATTTGAAATCTCCTGCTCTAAAGAATCGTACTGTACTCGGATTTCTTCCTGAGCCGCCTTATTTGCTTCCAACTGTTCTGATGCAATTTTAGAGTTCTTTTCTACCTCATTAAGATTTGTTTGTAATCTATCAACCTCTAAAAGGAACGCATTAACATCTATTTTCTTCAGTTCTTCTTTGAATTTAAGATATTTTTTGGCATCCTCAGACTGCTTTTCAAGGGGACCAATTCTTCTTTCCTGCTCAGATAAGATATCATTAACTCTGACTAAATTTTCTCTTTCACTCTCAAGCTTTTTTACAGAGGCAGCCTTACGTTTTTTGTATTTAACAATACCAACTGCTTCATCAAAAAGCTCTCGTCGATCCTCAGGCTTTCCAGAAAGAATTTTCTCAATCTGGCCCTGTCCAATAATTGAATATCCCTCTTTACCGACACCGGTATCATAAAAAAGCTCAGCCACATCCTTCAGACGACATGGTGAGCCGTTTAAAAGATATTCACTTTCACCTGAACGGTAGACACGACGTGCTATGGTTACCTCTTCATAATCCACAGGAAGTGTATGATCGCTATTGTCCATGGTAAGTGCTACATATGCATATGATAAGGGCTTTCTGGATTCAGTACCGGAAAAAATAACATCTTGCATGGATGCACCACGCAACTGCTTTGCAGACTGTTCACCAAGCACCCATCTGACCGCATCACCAACATTACTCTTTCCAGAGCCGTTTGGGCCCACGATGCCTGTAATTCCGTTATGAAATTCAAACTTCATTTTATGAGCAAACGACTTAAAGCCGTACATCTCAATACTTTTAAGGTACATATTATTCTCCCTAGAGATTTATATAATCTTAATAGAGTCTTCTTTATGAAGACGCATCAGCCCTTCATAGGCAGCTTCCTGCTCAGCAGCTTTTTTAGTACTACCAGTACCATATCCAAGCACTCTGTTGCCTACCATAGCCTGCACATTGAACTGCTTTGCATGATCAGGGCCTGACTCTGATAGAAGCTCATAGGTAAGAGCGTCTTTGAAATTAGCCTGAACAACCTCCTGCAAGCGAGTCTTGCTATCGTAGAATAGCTGCTTGTGTTCTATATCATTTAAAACAAAACGATGAATATATTTGGATGCAGGCTCCATACCGCCATCCAAGAAAATGGCGCCAATTGTAGCCTCAAAGGCATCTGACAAAATAGACTTTCTGGTACGTCCTCCTGTCATATCCTCTCCCTTAGAAAGGAGCACATAATCCCCTAGATTAATCTCCTTACAGATGTATGCTAATGTAGGCTCACATACAATACTAGCCCTGAGTCTAGACAGCTTACCTTCATTTAAATCGGTGTAATTTAGATACAAAAACTCACTCGAAACAATCTCTAATACTGCATCACCTAAGAATTCAAGTCGCTCATTGTCTGAGAGTTTTTTCATGTGATGCTCATTTGCGTAAGAGCTGTGTGTTAATGCCTGACGTAATAAGCTTTCGTCTCTAAACTCGTAGCCGATAGTCTTTTGAAATTCTTTTAAATCCTTCAAAATAATATCTCCATTCTATTTCGGTTTAGTATAAGAAAGCATCCAGATAACCTGGATGCTTTCCAGTATATTAGTTGTTCTCTGCTACAGTCTTTTTGATAAGTTCAACTGCATCTCCTACAGTAGAAAGCTTTTCAGCTGCATCTGTGTCAACCTCGATATTAAGCTTTTCCTCAACGCCCATAATAATCTGGAAAACATCAAGTGAATCAGCTCCAAGATCATCTACAAATGTTGTACTTTCCTTAATTTCAGCTGTATCTACATTGAGTACCTCAGCAATAATCTCCTTTAATAAATCGAATTCCATTTCTAGTCCTCCTTTTTCTTTTCTATGATTAAATTATCCCTTATAAGCTCATTAATATTTTGCTCTTTAAAGGTTACACACTGGAAAATTGTGTTTTTTACTTCGTTAGCCTTGGCGCTACCATGAGTCTTCACAACAAGACCATTAAGACCAAGAAGCGGTGCGCCACCATAATTTGATGAATCAAATGCTTTTAATGTAGTTTTAAGAGAAGGCAAAGCAAGAGCCGCACCAATCTTTGAGCGAGTAGTGCTCATAAGTCCTTCTTTTATGACATCTATAAGTGTTGTTGCAACACCTTCAAAAGTCTTAAGAATTGCGTTACCAACAAAGCCATCACAAATGACAACATCAGCCTCACCTGCCGGTATTGCTCTGGATTCGATACCACCAATAAAGTTGATATCGGTGCACTCTTTAAGTAAAGGCATGGTCTCTTTTACAAGAGCATTTCCCTTTTCCTCCTCTGCACCGTTGTTTACAATGGCAACTTTAGGATTCTTGATTCCTATAGCTTTTTCCATGTAAATGCTACCCATTTTAGCGAACTGAACAAGATGACTACTACGGCAATCAACATTTGCACCTGAGTCAGCTAAAAGGCAAACACCATTTTTAGTAGGGATAAGAGCACCAAATGGAGCTCTTTCAATACCACGTATTCTACCAACGATGCCCAGTCCTCCTACAAGTAAAGCACCTGAATTACCAGCTGAAACAAAAGCATCTGCTTCACCTGCTTTTACAAGATGAAGACCTATAACCATAGAGGAATCCTTCTTTTTCTTAATGGCCATAACAGGATGTTCGGCTGTTTCAATAACCTCTGTGGCATTCTTGATTTCCAATCTATCTGCAGGATAATTATATGAAGAGAGTTCTTTCTTAAGAACATCCTCTTTTCCTACAAGTATAACTTTAACTTCTTTGTTTAAGTTTAAAGCATCTACTGCACCCTTAATCATTTCTCCAGGGGCATTATCTCCACCCATTGCATCAAGTGCAACTACTGTATAATCGCTCATGATAATTTTCCTTTCATACATTCTAAGAAATTATACTGTATCTTATTGAGAAATTCAAATAAAAATAGCCCCCGTCATAACACGGGGGCCATGCGATTGCGATTAATCAACAGTAACGATTTCTTTCTTGTTGTATGATCCGCAAGCTTTGCAAACTCTGTGTGGAACCATAAGCTCACCGCACTTAGAACACTTTACAAGTGTTGGGTTGCTCATTTTCCAATTTGCTCTTCTTTTATCTCTTCTTCCCTTAGAAGATTTGTTCTTTGGACAAATAGACATGCTATTTCACCTCCTTAAAGCTATTAAAGACATCTAAAAATTGTGCCATTCTAGGATCTAAGACTGTGTCGTCGCAGCCACAAGACTCAGTGTTACGATTCTTGCCACAAACCGGGCAAATACCCTTACAGTCATCCTGGCACAATATCTTTGCCGGGAAATTCACTAAGATCTCGTTTAAAATTAGCTCATCTACATCGATGTCCTCGCCATCAATAAATGAGTAAGGACCAATATCTTCATCAGGAACCACTTCCCCTTCTGAAACCTGAATGGTCTCATCTACAGAAACAGGAACCTTAAAAGATACCTCTGTCAAGCATCTGTCACATGCACCTGTGATAGTACTCTCGGTGTTAAATGTGATATGAAGCTTGCCATTTCCAATCATAGATAAAACTACTTCAAATGGCTCTATGTGATTGATAGAAAATTCACTGCCAAGATAAGAAAAATCCTTTAAATCGCAGCTTCCCGCGAACTTCTTACTTTGGTCATTCAATGAAGTGACATCCTTAATAGAAATCTTCATAAATATCTCCTATCCACACTTTGTCAATTATACATAGCATAAATATAGTTGTCAAATACTTTTATCAAAAATTAACAATATATTTGCTAATTATTTACCAGCAACAATAGCTGCTGTATCTCTAGCAATCATAACCTCTTCATTTGTAGGAATAACGAATACCTTAACCTTTGAAGAGTCTGATGAAATAAGCTTATCCTCGCTTGGGCCATCGTTTCTTGTTGGGTCAAGTTCTACTCCCATGAATCCAAGATGATCACATACTGCCTGACGAAGACCTGCATTGTTTTCTCCAAGACCTGCTGTAAAGCAAATCATATCAACACCATTCATTGCTGCTGCGTATGCGCCAACATATTTAGCAATACGGTATGCAATCATATCCATAGCAAGCTTTGCTCTCTCATTACCCTCTGCTGAAGCAGCAATGAGATCACGGAAATCAGATGAAATACCTGAAACACCAAGTGCTCCCGACTCCTTGTTAAGGACGTTCATAACACCTGCAAAATCAAGCCCTTCCTTCTTTGCCATGTATTCAACAGCTGAAGGATCAATATCACCTGAACGAGTACCCATAACAAGTCCTTCAAGTGGAGAAAGACCCATTGATGTATCTACAGACTCACCATTTAATACTGCACAGCAAGATGCACCATTGCCTATGTGGCAAACGATAATCTTTGAATTCTTAAGATCAGCGCCAGCGAATTCACAAACACGCTTTGAAACGTAGCTGTGTGATGTACCGTGGAAGCCATAACGACGAACACCATAGTTCTCATAATATTTGTAAGGAACAGCGTACATGAATGCTTCCTTAGGCATTGTCTGATGGAATGCTGTATCAAATACACCAACCTGTGGCTTACCTGGCATAAGCTCGCGGCATGCATTAATACCGATAATATTTGCTGGGTTGTGAAGTGGAGCAAGATCGTTGCACTCTTCTACAACCTTAATCATTTCATCTGTAATAAGAGCTGAAGCTGCAAACTTCTCACCACCATGGACAACTCTGTGACCTACAGCATCAATTTCATCTAATGATGCGATAGCACCAGTCTTGTCATTTGTAATGGCATCAATAACAGCAGCTACTGCCTCTTTGTGTGTAGGCATAGGAATTTCTGTAATCTCTTTATCGAGACCAGCCTTTTGGTATACAATACGTCCGTCTATACCAATTCTTTCGCAAAGTCCCTTACAGAGCACTTCTTCACTCTCAGAATCAATAACCTGATACTTAAGAGATGAACTACCACAGTTGATAACTAAAATCTTCATAATAGTTAACTTCCTTTCTTATATAAAATTTTCTTTCTTTAATAAAAATCAGTTTGATAGTGTTCAAACAACTATTTTATTATAACATTTATATTTATCTTCTCAATATAATTTTAATGTATAATAAGTGAAGAAATAGTTTTTTCGGAGGAACAAAATGGTCGTCGGAATCGTCGCAGAATACAACCCATTTCACAATGGTCATAAGCTTCAAATCGATTATGCAAAAGATGTGTTACACGCCGATGTGGTAATTGTCGCTATGTCAGGTAGTTTCACACAACGAGGCGAAATTGCCTGCTTTGACAAATACATAAGGGCCCATGCAGCACTGGCAAGTGGAGCAGATATAATATTTGAAATCCCAACAATTTTCTCCACCTCCTCGGCCAGAGAATTCGCTGCAGCAGGCATTCAACTATTGGCAAATACACAAGTTGTCGACACTATTTTATTTGGTGCTGAAACTGATGATGAAACTCTTTTTATTGAAAATGCAAAAAAACTTGTAGAAATAGAAACTTCCGGAGTTTTAGACGATGAAATTAAAAAGTTATTATCTTCCGGTGAAACCTATGCCTCTGCTAGAGCTAAGGCCGCAGCAAATCATATTCCGGCAGAAATAATGAGCAGCCCCAACAATATTTTAGGCCTGGAATATTGCAGATATATAATGGAAAACGACCTTCCTCTAACCATCAAGATAATAAAACGCCAATTCAACAATTATAACGATTCTCATATAACAGGGTCGATAAGTTCAGCAACCGCCATCAGAAACAAACTGGCTCTAGACCATGATATCTCATCGGTCCCAGACAAAACCCTGGACATTTATAAAAATGCCACTTTTATCCACTGTAATGATATTTCTGACATATTGCATTACAAGCTTTTGTCTGAAACTGATTACAGTAAATATTTGGATTGCACTTGCGATTTAGCTGATAGAATCTCAAATAACTTAAAAGATTTCAAAGATTTTAGTAGTTTTTGTAGTCTTCTAAAAACAAAAAATGTGAATTTCTCACGTGTAAGCAGGGTTTTAAGTCATATACTACTTGATATTACAAAAGTGGATTTTGAAAAAGAAAAAAAAGATGGCTATATAAAATACCTTAGAATGTTAGGGTTCAGTCAAAATGGCGCCGCTCTACTTGGTTCAATCAAAGAAAAAAGTGACTTTCCCTTAATAACAGCTCCTGGCGATATCGTTAATAAAAGTGATATATTCTCAAGTGATATACATAGATTAGTCGCCACTAGAAAAACCGGAGCAATCCACCCAAATGAGTATAATAGAAAATTTAATTTGGTTAACATAAAAAATTAATATACATCAATATACCTTCCTATAGACTTATAGGAAGGTATTAAAAAAAGCACTCTTAACAAGAGTGCTAATCGCAGTTCCTAGCGGAATCGAACCGCTGTTTTCGCCGTGAGAGGGCGACGTCTTAACCGCTTGACCAAGGAACCATATTTATTATTTATCGCTTGCGACGAAAATTATAATACTATGGTTAGGGTAATAAGTCAACACTTTTTTTGATTTTTTTCACATTAATTATTTTGCTTCTAAAAAAACATCACCCTCAGCTAAAAACTACTTATGTAGTAATTTTCTCTGAGGGTGATTAAAAATTATTTCTGTGCAAAATAACTATCTATACCTGCGGCAATTCCTTCTGCCAGTTTATCCTGATAATCACTGTCTTCGAGTTTTTCATCATCATCGCTATTCCTCAGATTTCCCACTCTCACAACAGCGTTTGGCACCTGGCACCAATTAATTCCAATAATGTCATCTGTTTCAATAACATCTTTGGAATCCAAATTCTTTTCCTGCAAACAGCCTCTCAACACATCTGCCAACAATCTGCACTGGCTATAGGTTCCGTAATTATATGGATTATCTGCAGATTCGCAAAGCACAAAAATTCCTGAATCCTTTTTATTCTCACCACTGGAGTGAATGCTTAAATATAGGTCCGCAGCCATAGTATTGGCAATCATTGACCTCTCAGCGTTGTTCATGTCCACATCATTAGTATTACGTGTAAGTTCCACCTTGTAGCCAAGTTTTTTAAGCGCAGCCTCTGTTTTCTTGGCAATAGTCAAGTTTAAATCATACTCAGGAGTTTCTGAAAGGGCTCCCTTTGCCCCAATCAGGTCTTCCGTTTCCCATGACCATGCTCCAGGCCCAACGGATTCCTTTTTATTATTCTCAATAGCTTGACATCCAGGATCAATAACAACAAGCTTTGCTGCAAAACTTTTTGATATAAGACCTTTGGCCTGTACATCAATGCTGTCTGCCCCAATAAAAATGCATAGGAGCATTACCATTACGAAACTGCGCAGTAAATTAAAGTTTTTCTTTCTCATAGATGAAACACTCCCTTTCCGATAATTTTTAGAAGAGATGAAAGAAATTAAATAAATCATCCCTATAATCATTATCGTCTTTTTGTGCTTCAATTATGTGAAAAAAATATGAACTATTGGATGTAATGAGTATTTTTAACCCTTTATACCACAATACTCATACCCTGCTGCTTCAACAGCAGCTTTAATGTCTGCTTCTGCCACATCGGCACTAGTCTTAATAGTAACGAGATTATCCTCATGATTTGCTGTAGCCTCGTCAACACCTGGGATTTTTTCAAGAGTTTCCTTTACATGAGCTTCACAGTGTCCACACATCATACCTTTTACTGTAATTTCCATATTATTCCGTTCCTCCTTAGAATTTAAAATATCATCATCAACCTTATTATTTAAAAGCTGTTTTTGATCCAATTTGTTTTTAAGCTTTTTATCCAATTTATCACTATGTAGGTTAAATAAATTAAGCCTAAGAGCATTTGTTACAACACAAAAGCTGGATAAACTCATTGCAGCTGCTCCAAAAGTAGGATTTAACTCCCATCCGAAAGCGTGTATATATGCGCCGGCGGCAAGTGGAATTCCTATTATATTATAGATAAATGCCCAAAATAGATTTTCATGAATATTGATTAATGTTGCACGGCTAAGCCTTATAGCCGAAACCACATCAGTCAATCTACTTTTCATAAGAACTACGTCTGCTGAATCTATTGCCACGTCAGTTCCTGCACCTATAGCTATTCCAATATCAGCCCTTGTGAGGGCTACAGCGTCGTTGATTCCATCACCAACCATTGCAACCTTGCCAAATTCCTGAAGATTTTTAATAACCTCTTCTTTTCCATCAGGCTTTACACCTGCCACGACCTCATCCACTCCTGCTTCTTTAGCTATAGCAGCTGCAGTCGTTGGATTATCACCTGTCAACATAACAACATGGATTCCCATATTCTTAAGCTGCTCAATTGCTTCAGTGGAATCCTCTTTTATAACATCTGCAACAGAAATTATGCCAAGGAATTTACCATCTCCAGCAAAAAATAATGGAGTCTCTCCTTTTTTCGCCAAAGTATCTGCTAAACCTATAAAATCAGGATTAATATCTGACACAGATTTTATCAGTTCAAGGTTTCCCCCATATATTTGCTTACCATCTAAAATTCCTGATAATCCGCTTCCTGTCAAAGCCTTGAAATCTGTAATTTCTGCAGGTTCCAAGCCCTCCTGCAGCCCAGCTTCAACTATAGCCTTGGCAAGGGGATGCTCAGACTTATTTTCTATAGCGAAGGCCACTCTTAGTAAATCAACATCATCAATGCCCTCAGCTTCGAAGACTCCTATCACCTTTGGTTCACCTTTTGTTATAGTACCGGTTTTATCCAAAGCTACAATCTGAGTCTTTCCGGTTTCCTCCAGGGAAACCGCAGTCTTAAACATTATTCCATGCTTAGCGCCCATACCATTGCCTACCATAATGGCCACAGGTGTGGCAAGACCCAAAGCACAAGGACAGCTAATTACAAGAACTGAAATTGCTCTAGCAAGAGAAAAGCCTGCTGTATGCCCCACAAGCATCCATATTACAAACGTAATAAAAGAAATGCTAATTACAACAGGAACAAAAACGCCAGAAACTTTATCTGCTATCTTTGCAATAGGCGCTTTTGTGGCAGCGGCGTCACTTACCATCTGAATAATTTGTGAAAGTGTTGTATCCTTTCCAACTCTTGTAGCTTCACAGACAAGATAACCACTTTCATTGCTGGTGGCAGCGGATACAGTGTCATCCACTGTTTTATCTACAGGAATACTTTCTCCAGTTAAGGCTGCTTCATTTATAGCACTGCTTCCATCGATAATAATTCCATCTACAGGAATATTGTCCCCAGGCTTTACTACAAATCTGTCGCCTATTTTAACCTGCTCAATTGGGACTACTATCTCCTTTCCATCTCTAAGAAGTACCGCCGATTTAGGGGCCAGTTTCATTAAATCCTTAAGTGCATTGGTCGTACGGCCCTTAGAAATTGACTCTAACATCTTCCCAACAGTAATGAGAGTAAGAATCATTGCCGCCGATTCGAAATAGAATTCATTCATCAAATCCATAACCTTCTCTTGATCCCCATTTACCTGGGCAACAGTCATGGCAAACAACGCATACATGCTATAAACGAAAGAGGCTGCACTACCCAAAGCAACCAAAGTATCCATATTTGGAGCTTTGTGTATTAGTCCTCTAAATCCACTTATAAAGAATTTTTGATTAATAACCATAATAAGGCCAGCAAAAATCATCTCATATAGCCCCATTCCGATATGGTTACCACTCAAAAATGATGGCAATGGCCATCCCCACATATGTGCTCCCATGCTAACATACATAAGGGGCAATAAAAGAATTATGGAAGCTATTAATCTGTTCTTAAGCTTAGGAGTTTCAGTATCTTTTAATGCATCATCATAGTTTGGAATAGATGTCTGGTTAGAAAAATTTTGATTAGAATCTATTAGTGAAGCTCCATAACCCGCCTTTTCTATAGCCTCTATTATTTGTCTTGGATCAGCATTGCCTTCCACTCCCATAGAATTTGTAAGCAAGCTTACACTGCAACTTTCAACTCCGGGGACTAAAGCTACCGCCTTCTCCACTCTTGCCTGGCAAGCCGCACAGCTCATGCCAGTTACGTTATATTTTTCCATTACAATAACCTCATGTTCGTTTAATCTAACCATCATATTACTACAAACATAGATTTATCGCAATTAATCAGTTTTTTCTGAGTACCGCACAAAAATAAGACCCTTTGATAAACAAAGGGCCTTATAATCAGCATATTAAATTAATCATCATATCCGTTAGGATTATTCTTCTGCCATCTCCATGAGTCTGCGCACATTTCCTTAATGCCGTATTCTGCTGTCCAACCAAGCTCTTCTTTAGCTTTTGTAGCATCTGAATAGCATGTGGCAATATCACCAGCACGACGTGGCTTTATAGAATATGGAATCTTGATATCGTTTGCTTCCTCAAAATTCTTGACAATATCAAGAACTGAGTAGCCTACACCTGTACCAAGGTTGTAAATCTTGAGACCTGCATTCTCCTCGATTTTCTTGAGAGCCTTTACATGTCCCTTTGCAAGATCTACTACATGGATATAGTCACGTACGCCTGTGCCATCTGGCGTATCATAATCATTTCCGAATACACCAAGCTCAGGAAGCTTTCCTACTGCTACCTGTGTGATGTATGGCATAAGGTTGTTTGGAATACCATTTGGATTCTCGCCCATTGTTCCAGATGGATGTGCTCCAATTGGATTAAAGTAACGAAGAAGAACTACATTCCATTCAGGATCAGCTTTTTGCATATCTGAAAGAATCTGCTCAAGCATTGACTTTGTCCATCCATATGGGTTTGTGCACTGTCCCTTAGGGCAGTTTTCTGTAATAGGAATCTCTGCTGGATCACCATAAACTGTTGCTGATGAAGAGAAAATGATGTTCTTGCAGTTATGCTTGCGCATTACATCTACAAGAGTAAGTGTTCCAGCGATGTTGTTCTCATAGTATTCCCAAGGCTTTACAACTGACTCACCAACAGCCTTAAGGCCTGCAAAATGAATACAAGAATCAAGCTGCTCCTTCTCGAATACTTCATTTAATCTATCTCTATCTAAGATATCGCCTTTATAAAACTTTACTGGCTTTCCTGTGATAGCCTCGACTCTCTCTAATGACTTCTCGGAAGCGTTAGAAAGATTGTCATAAACAACTACATCATAGCCTGCCTGCTGAAGTTCAACGCATGTGTGGCTGCCAATGAAGCCAGCTCCGCCTGTAACTAAAATTGCCATAACAAATACCTCCTTTAATTCGTTAACGTCTATAGATTATCAGAAACATAACAAATTTAAAAGAATTATTTTTAACAAATGTTAGTTACTCTAACATAATACTCATAGTTAATATGTTTATCCTTTAACTGAACCTGATAAACCTTCAACATAATATTTCTGCAAACTGATGAATAATGCAGCAATTGGTATAGAAATCAGTACAGCGCCTGCAGCAAACTGCTTGAAGTATTTATCAATGTTATCCTGCGTAAGCATTCCATAAAGCCCCATAGCTATTGTATATCTGTCTGACTTATCTCCTAAGATAACGCTGGCAAAAATATAATCTGCCCATGGTGCGATAAATGAAGTCAAAATAGTGTAAATAATTATAGGCTTTGAAATTGGAATAGTAATCTTTGTAAACATTTTAAATGGGCTTGCCCCATCAATACGAGCGCTCTCGTAAAGGTATGCAGGAATATTAGTGAGGATTCCTGTAGCGATAAGCATTGTATACGGAATACCAATCCACATATTAGCTACTATTACAGTCACTCTCGCCCAATTTGCATCAGTTAAAAATGGAAGTGGACTTGTAATAAATCCCATAGGCATTACTGTAAAAATCAAGAGTCCAAGTAAAGGGACAAATAACAACAGCTTATGAATATCTCTATCTAATAATGCCTTTATCTCTTCTCTAAAGCTTTCAACCTTTCTGCCATTTTTTAGCTCTATTACTGCCTTTCCTGAAGTAATGCTGCTTCGCCATAGAATATAGAAATTTTCAATTTAGGTGTACCGCTTAACCTTTCTAGAAAACCAATACACAATATAGATTTAAGTGTTACATTATTAAAATAGAAAAAAAAATAGACCTGAGAATAATCCCAAGTCTATCAAAATAATCATGTTAAAAGATTAAGCTGCAACCTTAGCCTTTGCAACCTCAACGAGCTTTGCAAATCCTTCAGCATCATTAACAGCGAGCTCAGCGAGCATCTTTCTGTTCATCTCAACACCTGCAAGCTTAAGGCCGTACATGAACTTAGAGTATGAAAGTCCATTGATACGAGCTGCAGCATTGATACGAGCGATCCAGAGCTGTCTGAACTGTCTCTTCTTCTGCTTTCTACCTGCATATGATGATGTAAGAGCACGCATAACTGACTGCTTAGCAACACGATACTGCTTGCTTCTTGCGCCTCTATAACCCTTTGCTAACTTTAATGTTCTATTGTGTCTTTTCTTAGCGTTTAATCCGCCTTTTACTCTTGCCATTTTAAATTCCTCCTAACCAAATAAATAACCGTACTAACTATATCTTAGAGATATGGAAGCACTTTCTTCATGTTCTTTACGTTTGTTGAATCAACAATTGCAGACTGACGAAGATTTCTCTTTCTCTTTGTAGTCTTCTTGGTTAAGATGTGGCTCTTGTATGCCTTGTTTCTCTTAAGCTTTCCTGTTCCTGTTACCTTAAAGCGCTTTGCAGCTGCTCTTCTTGTCTTCATCTTTGGCATGATAATTTTCCTCCTGTATTACGATTTCTTTTCTGTAAGCACCAGGCTCATACTACGACCTTCAATCTTTGGTGCCTTTTCCACTACTGCAACATCAGCAAGTGCCTCTGCAAAATCATCAAGGATGTGCTTAGAGGACTGCATATGAGCCATCTCACGTCCACGGAAACGAAGTGTTACCTTTACCTTGTCTCCCTTTGAGATGAACTTCTTAGCTGCATTTACCTTTGTGTTCATATCATTAGCATCAATGTTTGGAGACATACGAATCTCTTTAACCTCAACAACATGCTGCTTTTTCTTGGCTTCCTTTTCCCTACGAGCCTGCTCATAACGGAATTTACCGTAATCTACGATTTTGCAGACTGGTGGATTAGCCTTTGGTGAAATCTTAACGAGATCTAAGCCCTCGTCGTCGGCTAACTTTTGTGCTTCTCTAGCTGACATAATGCCAAGCTGTTCCCCATCTGAGCCAATTACACGAACCTCTTTGTCACGAATCTGCTCATTAATCATTAAATCGCTAATGGTAATACCTCCAAAAATAAAAAAATAGTGGATACAGAATATCCACCATAAATCATCACAAACAAGGTTTGTGTGAAATATAAAACCCGAGTCACTAATAAATGTGCTAAGGTGAGAGTGGATACTCTACTTTGTTTTCACAACATAGTTAATTTAACATATATATTTATATACGTCAATAATAATTTTATAGAAAATATTTATAGATAACTTCGGCTATACCACCATGGTTGTTATCATTTTCAGTAACATAGTCTGCTACTTCTTTAAGCTCCTCACGTCCGTTTGACATGGCTACACCAACTCCTGCCACTGTTACCATGCTTATATCATTTCTTTCATCGCCTACGCAAACTGTATCAGAAACAGGAATATCAAGGATGGACGCAAGTTTTAACACCCCATCACCCTTTCCTGTGCCCTTTTTTATATACTCCATGAAAGCATAATGTGAAAAGAAGCTTTCAAACCTATCGCCAAAAATTGCTTCATGCTCATCCTTAAACGCCTGAAGAGCCTCAGGATGATCATAATCAATAGCAATAAGTTTTGTTATATTTTTTCCTTTAAGTTCATCTACACTATTAAGGTAAACCAGTTGCTCTCCGGAAAGCTTTTTATAGCTTTCAATGAACCAGTTATCGTTAAAGGTGTAAATGTGTGTGGCATCGAAGGTAACACATGTGAATCCACATTTTAAAACTTCTGTGATGACCTCTCTCACATCGTCATTATTGATATAGTCACCAAACAATTCCTTATTAGAGGAATATTCAGTTCCAATTACTCCCTGATGTCCTAAAATAAATACGTTATCTCTGTCAAATTCAGAATATACTGACAGGATTTCTCTAAGTGCATGATTGGGTCTGCCTGTGTTAAATGCAAAGGCATGACCTGCGTCTAAAAGCTTTGTGATTGCTTCTAAATTTTCCTTTGAAATAGTTTTGTCGTCATTAAATAGTGTACCGTCCATATCAACGGCCAATAGCTTTCTACTCATCTGAAACCTCGTTTGCCAGAATTGGTGTGAACGTACGCCTTCTGGCGAAGTCAAATTCTGGCTCATTATTTCTCTTTGCTTCTCTACAGAAAGTTTCCTGCGCAGATGCAGATTTCTTTCCCCTCAAAGGCTTTATTCTAACATAATTTCCATCATCTGTCATCTCATAAGCCTTGAGATTATCAGCCAGTTGGACATCCAAAATGTGCTTGACCTGTTTCTTTAAAAATTCATCTTCAACAGGGAAAATAATTTCTACACGTCTATCAAGGTTTCGTGGCATCCAGTCAGCACTTCCCATATAGATATCTTCACGCCCACTGTTGTAGAAATAAAAAATTCTGGCATGCTCAAGATATGCGCCAACAATAGATGTAACATGAATATTCTCACTCACACCTTCGATTCCAGTGCGAAGACAACATATACCTCTGATAATAAGTTCGATTTTAACTCCGGCATTACTAGCCTCATATAATTTTTCGATTATTTCCTTATCGCATAGGGAATTCATCTTTGCAATAATATGTGCTTCTTTGCCGTCCCTGGCATGACGAATCTCACGGTCTATAAGCCTAATAAATGTGTCTCTAAGCCATAAAGGGGCCACTACAAGCTTATTCCAGCTTGCGGGCTCAGAATATCCAGATAGCATATTAAACACAGCTGTAGCATCCTCTCCATAGGATTCTCGGCAGGTCAAAATGCCGCAGTCAGTGTAAAGCTTCGCAGTAGAATCATTGTAGTTTCCTGTCCCAAGATGAACATAGCGCTTGATACCATCCTCCTCACGGCGCACAACAAGAGCTATTTTACAATGTGTCTTTAGCCCCACAAGACCGTATATAACATGACAGCCAGCCTTTTCAAGCTTCTTTGCCCAAATGATATTGTTCTCCTCGTCAAAACGTGCTTTTAGCTCTACTAAAACAGTTACCTGCTTTCCATTTTCAGCAGCTCTGGCGAGACTTGTAATAATAGGTGAATTACCACTTACACGGTATAAGGTCTGCTTAATGGCAAGCACCTGAGGGTCAAATGCCGCCTGGGCAATAAAATCTACCACAGGATCAAAGGTCTGATATGGATGATGTAAAAGAATATCCCCTCGCTTTATTTCATCGAAAATCTTTTCCCCTGGGCGAAGTCTTGGATTCTCCTGTGGAATAAATTTGGGCGAGCGCAAATTGCTATGACCTTCGATGCCATAAAGCTTCATCAAAAATGTTAAATCAATAGGACCTTTGATTTTATAAATATCGATTTCATTAACTCCAAGATTTTTCTTCAATATGGCAAGAAGTTTTTTATTTACAGAAGATTCTACCTCAAGTCGAATAACCTCACCCCATTGACGTGATTTTATCTGCTTTTCGATTTCGATAAGAAGATCTTCTGCGCCCTCTTCGTCTATATTAAAATCCGCATTACGCATTATGCGATATGGAGAAGCAGCTACCACATTATAATTCAAGAACAACTTATCCATATTGCGTTCGATAATCTGCTCCAAAAGTATAAAGCAATATCTGTTTTTATCGTCAGATGGTAAAGAAACAAATCGTGGAAGCACCGAAGGCACCTGAACTGTGGCAAATTCCACATCATCGTTTCCCGTTTTCGTACCAACACCTACTGTGTCTGCCTTCTTTTCTATAAGTGCAGCAATATTTAAGGATTTATTTCTGATAAGAGGAAATGGTCTTGATGCATCAAAGGCCATCGGCGTAAGAACAGGATAAACCTGACTCATAAAAAATGAATCAATGTATTTAAGCTGATTTTCATTTAAATCCTCATATTTTTCGTAGAGGATTATTCCACTTTCCTTAAGAAGAGGTGTCAAAGATCTATTGAAGGTGCTATACTCAAAATCTACCAGTTCTCTGGTTTTTTCATTGATGGCAATAAGCTGCTCGGTAGGTGTCATGCCAGCAATATCAGGCTTTGTGTATCCAGCATGTTCCATATCCTTTAGCGATGCCACTCTAACCATAAAAAATTCATCAAGATTTGATGAGGTTATCCCAACAAACTTTAGTCTTTCAAGAATTGGCAGTTCCTTTACAAGAGCTTCATTTAACACACGACGCTCAAACTTAAGCCAACTAAGCTCCCTGTTATCATAATATTTTGCATCAGAAATATTTATATGTGCCATACATCCTCCTAAAACCTTTTGTTCTCCTTAAGTACAGGTTTGATGGAAAAAATCTGTTCAAAGAAATCTGCGTTCTTTTTAAACAAACCCTTTTCGAGAGCCAGTGAACTGTTTGCTTCAATAGTAATAATAAGTTCCCTATCCTTAACTCGCATAGAAACATTTTTTATCTTCTGCTTGTGGGAACGATCAAGTGCATTAGCTACTTTAAGAATAGCAAGTAACTTAAGTATCATGAGGTATTCCTCAATAGTAAACCTATCTGAAAGACTCTCATATGGCTCAAGAGGTTTTCTATTAAACTCAACTGTTGTAGCAATAATCTCTCGTTCCTTGTGTGATAGACCAAGAATTTCTGAAGCCATTATAATTGTGTAGGAACAGCTTGATGCCTCAGCCAGTGAAATATATTTTCCGCAATCATGCAAAATCGCTATGCATTGCATAAGAACACGCTGCCTTTTTCCCATACCATGATATTTTTTCATGGTGTCAAATATTTCCCCTGAAAGCTTAAATAAAGCCTTTAAATGAGGCTGGTAACTATCGTAACGTTTGGCAATGGACCAGGCTGCTGTGATAATGTCATTATCAAAATCATGTTTTGCTGTAAGCCATTTTTTATTGAAGCTGTGGTTATAAGCCATGCCTTCACAAACTGAAACACCGGGCGCTACTACCATCTTAGGTAAAAATGTTTCAGCCAATGACTTATAAAGCATTATTACCGGTTCAATAATATTCTCATTGTCGAAATATATGTCATTTTCGCTTTCCAGCTGCTTTAAAACATTTTTATTTATCTTATTTAAAAACGCCAGATAATCTGTAACGCTGACCTTTTTATTAGAAAAACTTCCAATTTTTTCAGCAAAGGTGCTTACCTGCACGCCAAGTAAAATCATATACTTAGGTTCTATGCCCCTTAAGAACATGGTTTTAAATACTTCAAGTTCCTTGTATACCATTTCATTAATCTGCTCAAAGGAAGCAGATGAAGTTCCAAGTTTTTTGATATCTTCACTAACTGCAACTGTTCCTAGTGATAAATGCTGGGTTGTTATGATTTTTCCTTTTGAAAATAATGTGATTTGAAGCGATACACCGCCTATATCGATAAGAACTGCTGATTCATTGATTAATTCCTCAAAATCTTCAGTTGAAGCAACGGCCTGATAGCCTAAGAAGCGCTGCTCAGAATTGGAAATGACCTCAATGGAAAATCCAGTTCTCTGTTTGATTTGCTCAAGAACTATAAGGGCATTATCTGCCTGCTTGATATTCGGACCTGCAAGTATAGCATAGGAATCAACCTTATAGCTTTCAATTGTAGATTTAATATCAAGCAAAACTTTGCATAGTTTATCTGTAGTTTCAGGCAGAATACTCCCCGTATTAAGCACATCCTTTATTACATCAGTAGGCGCTTTAATGGTCTCGATTGTTTTGATTTTCTTTTGTTTGTTTATTTCAAAGACCTTCATTGTGGTCTCGTAGGAGCCCACGTAGATACTTGCAAATAATTTCATACTAACCCCTTTTATTATTTAGTAATTACCTAAGACTCTAAGGCTAACGCACTCCTCCTCTAATCCTATTAGAGCATTTCTAACGGCTTCATCATTAAGATTGCCATCAATATCTATAAAGAATCTATACTGCCAATTAACCCCTTTGATTGGTCTTGATTCTATTCTGTTCATATTGATTCCGTTAAACATGAGATTTGATAAGATGCGATACAGGCTTCCTGGCTCGTGAGCAATCTCTAGGCATAAACCAATCTGATTGGCATCCTTTCTGTATTTTTTCTCGTTGGAAACAATGATAAATCTTGTTTCGTTATTTTTGTTGTCCTGAATACCCTCCTCTAAAACCTCCAAATCATAGAGCTTGGCATTGTAAACGCTGCCTATGGCCGCCTGTGATTTATCACCATCGTCATGAATCTTTTGGGCACTGACTGCGGTATTATGAAGGTTTTTCACATCCCAGTCCATATGCTTTGTTCTGATATATTCATCGCACTGGGCAATAGCTTTAGCATGAGAATAAACAGTTTTGACATCAGCAATTTTTGCACCCTTTACACCTAAAAGTGCATGATTAACCTTTAAAATATGCTCGCCAATGATAGCCACGTTATATTCTGAAAGTAAATCAAAGTTTTCTTCGATTGCACCTGCAAGACTGTTTTCGATAGGAAGTACTGCGTAGTCAGCCTTGCCATTTATGATGGAATCCATAGCGTCTCGCCAGGTGTCCACATGGAAACAATCCTTCATTTTGTCCTCAAAGAAAGCCATCATGGCAAGTTGGGAATATGCCCCCTCAACTCCCTGGAAGCATACAGTGGCCTGTGAAAAATCAAACTCATCCACCTGTGTGAATCCTGTTTCGAAAACTTGTCCGTGTTCTCTTAGAATGGCGAATTGTTTCTTGCGGCTGATAGACATTATTTGAGTATAAAGTTCTCTTACAGCCTGCTGACTAAACTCATCATCAACATATGAGGATAGCTTTGAAAGCTTTTCATCCTCACGAGTCTTATCATAAACCTTTTTTCCTGTGGAAATCTTGTATTCAGCCACCTGACATGCAAGCTCCATGCGTTTTGTAAATAAATCTAATATTTCTTTGTCTACCTGGTCAATTTCTACTCTGATGTCTTTTAAATCTCTCATGCCTCTCCTATTAATTTTCAAGTGCTCGTATAGGCGGATCAAAAGGACTAACATTTGTGCTGCCCACTGGAACATGGAACATTGAGCCTGAATAATAATCCGCAAAATATACGTATTTACTGGTTATATTTATATTGTTGTACTGGCCTTCTGCCAAAAGCGTCTCGGCGCCAGTGAGCAAATCGACCATATACATACCATCAGGATTTCCCTTCAGGCTTTGATAATAAAGATAGTTTCCTGTGTAGTTATAGCACACAGCTCCATACGAGGTCAGCCCTTCCTTGTCGACACCTCCAAGAGACATCCTATAAACTCTGTGATGATTATCCAAATCAATAAAATACATAGTATTTTTTTCAAGTATTGGAAGCCACAGATTTTCTGAGGAAACATAGGCTGTATCTCTCGAATGAATATTCATAAGATGGAGGTTATGATCATTTGTGAGTCCTGTATAATAGAACTTTTCACCTATCGTACATCTTGGATCTAGCGACTCTTTGCTTAGCTGTTCACGCCCCTCACCATCTGTACCAACTATATACAAACTTGTGGCATCTTCTGAATCATATCGTAAATACAAAACATAATTGCCTGCCAAAGAACAGGCATTACAGATAGCATCATCTAATATAATAACCTTTTTATTCTTTCTGGTCATACGACATAAGCTATCTGTATTTACACCCAAAAATCCCATTTGTGAATTATCTCTGTTAGCATTTCGGCTGTAGTACAGGTAATGTGAGTCAGCATTGATGAAGTAGACACTATCATTTGCAAGAATATCTATATCCTGCTCATTTGGTGTCATAGTATAAATACGACTGTAATCATTCGGATTGGCAAAATATACCGTGTCGTCAATCTCACAGAAAAGTCCATTTCCATAGAGGTTTCCGATTGTATTGCCATTTGTATTTGGATCATTTTGAAAAGTGACTGTGTTAATATATTTATAATAACCAGCACCTACAATAATACCTACAAAAACAAGAAAAATAATTACACGTTTAACTATCTTCATTCTACTGCCCTCCCCGTGATTAGCTTAAGTAAAATCAAAGATTGAAAGCTGATTAGACTGTGGCAGGTCTTTTACAATTCCAAACTCTACCATTTTGTCTAATATTGTTTGTGAAACCTTTCCTCTAACTCGAATATCATCTAATGATAGGAATTTACCTTCGCTGGCAGCAATCTGAAGCTGTTCTGCTGCCTTGTCACCCATTCCTGGTAAGGAATTAAATGGCGGAAGTATCTTTCCATCTACTATTTTAAAGTATCTTGAATCAGATTGGTATAGGTCCATAGGTAAAAAATCAAATCCACGGGCATACATTTCCTGAACAAGACGTAAGGCCGTCAAGGTATCCTTATCTGTTGCAGATGGATTGTCCATGGCCTTAATGTTTTTGATTTCCTGCTCACATCTGGCCTTTCCCTGACAACATTTTTCATAATCAAAGCCACCAGCTCTGATAGAGAAAAAGGCTGCATAATAAGCAAGCGGATAATTAATCTTGCAATAGGCCACACGCCAGGCCATCATAACATATGCTGCAGCATGAGCCTTAGGGAACATGTATTTAATCTTTTCACAGGACTCTACATACCATTCAGGCACACCATGCTCAAGCATGTGCTCCTTATAGGTTGGCCACTCGTCACACTTTCCTTTCGCAACTATACCCTTTCGCACTCGCTCCATAATAGTAAATGATTCCGCTGGGTCTAGCCCCTTATGAATCAGATAAACCATGATATCATCACGGGTACAGATAGCTGTGGTGATTGTTGCTATACCATTTAAAATCAAATCCTGGGCATTTCCAAGCCATACGTCAGTACCATGTGCAAGACCGGCGATACGCACCAAGTCAGTGAAATAATTTGGCTTGGCTTCCACAAGCATCTGCATGGCAAAGTCAGTACCAAACTCAGGAATACCTAAAGTTCCAAGTGGAGTTCCCATAATATCATCTGGTGTAATTCCAAGGGCCTCTGTGCTTTGGAAAAGGGACATAACCTGTCTGTCATCAAGAGGAATATCTGTAGCCACAATGCCTGTCAAATCCTCAAGACGTCTGATCATGGTAGGGTCAAGGTGTCCTAAGATATCCAGCTTAAGCAGGTTGGCATCGATTTTATGGTAATCAAAGTGAGTAGTAACAATATCAGTATCCTTGTTGGCAGGATGCTGAACTGGTGTAAATGAGTAAATATCCTCACCATTTGGAAGAACTACTACACCACCAGGATGCTGTCCTGTAGTAGATTTTACACCTTCAACCCCCTTAGCCAGACGGCTGTATTCACTGCGGCGCTTTTTGATATCTCTGTTTATATAGTATTTATATACGTAGGACTCTGCGTTTTTATCGGCAAGGGTTGATACTGTTCCTGCTTTAAAGGTCTGGCCCTCTCCGAAAATAACTTCGGTATATTTGTGAGCTTTTGACTGATATTCGTTTGAAAAGTTTAAGTCGATATCAGGCTCCTTATCTCCCTTAAATCCAAGGAAGGTTTCAAATGGAATATCAAATCCATCCTTGGCAAGCGGCTTACCACACTTAGGGCATACCTTATCAGGCATATCTACCCCTGAAAGTCCCATGTCGATGATTTCTTTAACCTCAGGTCCATCGAAATCTACATAGAAGCAATTAGGGCATCTATAGTGAGGTGGCAAAGGATTAACCTCTGTAATACCAGCCATGGTGGCCGCAAATGAAGAACCTACGGATCCACGTGAGCCAACCAGATAACCATCTTCGTTTGATTTCCACACAAGCTTTTGGGCGATAATGTACATAACGGAATATCCGTTACCAATGATAGAATTAAGCTCTCTTTCTAGTCTTGCGGAAACTATCTCTGGAAGCTCTGGGCCATAGACCTCATGGGCTCTGGTCTCACATATACGACGTAAATCCTCCTCTGAATGCTCAATAACAGGTGGACATTTATCTGGACGTACGGGATGTATGTACTCACACATATCTGCAATTTTATTGGTATTTTCGATGACAACCTCGTGGGCTTTGGCTAATCCTAAGTATGAGAATTCCTCAAGCATTTCATCTGTTGAATGAAGATAAAGAGGTGCTTGCTGATCTGCATCATCAAAGCCTTTGTTTGCCATAATAATACGGCGATATACCTCGTCCTCTGGATCAAGGAAATGAACATCGCAGGTGGCAACTACAGGTTTGTTAAACTCTGTTCCAAGGGCAACAATCTGTTTATTAATCTCCTGTAAATCCTTAAAAGAATTGATTTCCTCGTATTTGTCTGAACGAATCATAAATTCATTGTTGCCTACTGGTTGGATTTCAAGATAATCATAGAAATTAGCAATTCGCGCTATTTCAGAATCATCTCTTCCATCAACAATTGCACCATATAGCTCACCTGCTTCACAGGCTGAGCCTATAATCAGGCCTTCTCTACATTCAGAAAGTAAAGTCTTTGGTACTCTAGGATATCTTGCATAATATTTCAAATGAGACTCGGAAACCAGTCTGTAAAGATTTATGCGTCCAAGATCATTTTTAGCAAGGACGATACAGTGGTGGGCTCTCATCTTTTTGATTTGTTCTGGAGTAAGCTCTGCCTTTTCATTTAATTCAGTAAGATTATGAATACCTTCATTTTCAAGCTTTATAATGAACTTTTCAAAAATCTTTGCAGTTACTTCTGCATCTGCAACAGCTCTATGATGGTGTTCGTTAACTACATTTTCAAGTTTACAAACTGCATCAAGATTAAATCTTGCATTGTTTGGATGTAAATATCGTGCCACCTCCACTGTATCTACATGAGTATAGTTATATTCCAGCCCCAGTTGATTGCAGTTGTATCTAATGAAGCTAGTATCAAAGCCTGCATTATGTGCAACAAGAACTGTCCCCTTACAGAATTCCATAAATCTAGGAAGTATGACATCAATAGTAGGTGCTCCAATAACCATGTCATCATTTATGGATGTAAGCTCTGTTATTCTATAAGGAATTGGAATCTCAGGGTTGATAAATTCAGAAAATCTATCCACTATCTGGCCGTCCTTAAATTTTACAGCGCCTATTTCTATTATCTTGCACTTCTTAGGATTGAAACCAGTAGTTTCTATATCAAAGACTACATATTCATCATGTAAAGATTGGCCTTTATCGTTTACTACCGGGCGTTTTGTATCATCTACAAGATAAATCTCACATCCATAGATAACCTTAAAATCTCCAAGGCCCTTCATATGGTCCGCATCGCAGAAAGCCTGCACAACGCCGTGATCTGTAATGGCAAGAGCCTTGTGGCCCCAATCCTTAGCACGTGAAATAATAGATGTAATCTCAGAAACGCCATCAAATTCAGACATCTTGGTATGGCAGTGAAGCTCTACACGCTTTTCAACAGCGTTGTCAGTTCTCACAACTCTATAGTCTTTAATCTTTTGAACACATGTAATTCTTCCAACAGTAAGCTCCTTGGAATACATGTCCTCATCCAGCTTACCCATGATTTTGTAGAATCCACCTACTTTTAGCTTGCTTTCAAACTCTCTTCCCTGATCTGCATCTGAAAAGAAGAATTTAACAGAAATTGAATCTGTGAAATCTGTAATGGAACCTGTACCAAAATAGCCGCCTTTCTTTGTCTCCCTGAATTCAAGGTCCATAATCTGTCCCTTGATAACAATAGGGCCTAACAGCTCACCATTGATTTCTTCCATAGGTGTGGCATCTTCAAGTATCTCGCTGCCCATGATAATGTCAGGATCATCTGATTTTGTAAGTGGACGCACGTATTTCTTTTCCGGCTCATTTTGCTTATCATCTTCGTTAGATACTTTCTTAGATGAATCCTTTTTAGCGTTTTCTTTAATATCCTTTTTGTCCTTATCTTCAGTTTCAGTATTCAAGCCTGCCGTTCTTGCATTGATAGCTGCAATCTTGTTTTCCACCTCAAGCATTGCATTTTCAAGATACTTAGATTTTACAGCCTCCTTATAGTCAAAAACTATAGATACATTCATGTGACATCTTCTGCAAATAATAGTATGCAAAAGATCAAAAAGCTCTACTTCTTTTTCACGGGCGATAAGGGTATCCTCTATGATAACCTTAAGAGCGCCATCTTCTGTGACTTCTACATCAGCTTTTTTGTATATGTTAAAAAGAAGAGCACTTCTATTCTCCAGCTCTTCTAAAATGCTATCATTATAAGATTTAATAAGATTTTCTGTAGTATATTGGCTGGATAAATCAAAATCCTCTAATATACGGATAGAAACATTGTTATTTGGGAAAAACTGCTTTTTAATAGACTTTTCCAAGTGCCAGATGCGACGCTTTGGAATAAGAGTATTAAATGTAACGTAAATACGAATATCGTCCTTGGAGCGACCCGTGCTAACCTTGGTGACTGTGGCATCACTTAAGGCTGAAGACAAGTCGTTCTCAGCATTCATATTTGGAAAAACTTCATAAAATCCCATTTGATCCATAACTTAATTCTCCTGGGTATGTGTTAAATAATGTAAGTCGCCCGTATTTCAAGCTTTAGAAATGTGGGTAATTTAGTCCGCACTCCCTTATATTTCTAATCTATTTCAATATCGTTTTCACTATATTCATTGAAATAGATAAGAAATATATGGGAGTGCTCACATAAAGTATATATGTGTTTGAATAATTTTATACGGGCTCACCTAAAATTTATAATACAAATAATAATTTAATGAAATTTGAATATTGTATAACAATACATGCAAACTATCGTTATACATTTCCACGCGGCCAGTTTTTAAGTTCTTCGCGGAGGGCTGGTAAAAGTTCTGCTTCTGGAAGTTTGCGGATGATTTCACCGTGTTTGATTAGGAGACCTTCTCCGATACCACCAGCTACGCCAAGGTCAGCTTCTTTTGCTTCGCCTGGTCCGTTTACTACGCATCCCATTACTGCAACCTTAATATCAAGGTCATCAAATTCTGTAACCATATCTTCTACTTTATTGGCAAGGCCAATTAAATCAATTTGAGTACGTCCACAGGTTGGACAGGAAACTACTTCTATGCCACCTTTTCTAAGGCCAAGTGTACGTAAAACAAGCTTTGCCGTTTTGATTTCCTCAATTGGAGCACCGGTTAGAGATACACGAATTGTATCACCTATGCCCTGCGAAAGAATCATGGCAAGACCACATGCGCTCTTAATATTTCCAGCCTTAAGTGTACCAGCTTCTGTGATACCAACATGAAGTGGATGGTTTGTCTTATCAGCAATAAGCTCATGGGCTTTGACACACATCATTACATCTGAAGATTTAATGCTGATTACAAGGTTGTCATATCCAAGCTCTTCAATGATTCTTACCTTATCAAGGGCAGATTCTACAAGACCTTCTGCTGTAACTCCGTGATATTTTTCTACTAATTCTTTCTCTAGAGAGCCTGAATTTACGCCCACCCTTATAGGAATATTTTTCGCCTTTGCTGCATCTACTACAGCTTTAATTCTTTCTTCACTACCTATATTACCAGGATTAATTCGAATTTTATCGGCACCATTTTCGATAGCTGCAATAGCAAGTCTATAGTCAAAATGAATATCTGCCACAAGTGGTATGCTAATCTGTTTTTTAATTTCGGCAATTGCCTTAGCAGCCTCCATATCAGGAACTGCAACACGAATAATATCACAGCCTGCTGCCTCAAGCTCTTTAATTTGAGCAACTGTAGCTGCCACATCCTGTGTCTTTGTGTTGCACATTGACTGGATTAATATAGGATTGCCTCCACCTATTACTTTATTTCCAATTTTTACAACTTTAGTTTCCATAAATACACCTCGTATCCCTATATTAATAGGTTTACATTAATTTCATGATATCGTTATACATTACAACTACCATTAACAGCATTAAAAGAGCGAATCCTATAAGATTAATGCTGTTTTCTATTTCAGGTTTCATCTTTTTACCGCGAATACCTTCGATTGCAAATAAAAGAATTCGTCCACCATCTAATGCAGGTAATGGTAAGAGATTCATAACTCCAAGATTAGCTGAAAGTAAAATCATCACTGACATAAGATTCAAGATTACATATTTTAAACCATCTACAATGGAAGAATCATACACATCAGAAATAACATTTACCACACCAACCGGGCCTGAGACTTCTTCAACGGATATCTGTCTTGTAAAAAGCATCTTCAAGCTCTCTAAAGTAACATATATCTGATACTTTACCTCATAGGCTCCATAAGCTATGGTAGAAAAAAATCCGACCTTTTCGCGGCCTGTTTTATTTGTGATACCAAGCATATATCTGCCATCATCTTCATTGAATTTTGGAGTAAGCGTCGTTACTTTTTTAGAACCATCTCTAAGGTATTTAACAGTGATTTCCTCACCCTTATTATGAATAAAATTATAAATGCTAATTTCATTGTAAAAATGAACATTATAGCCATTAAGTGAAAGAATTGTATCACCTGCTTGAAGACCTGCTTCTGCAGCTGGATAATTGTCTACGACTTCAGATATAACAGGCTTATCAACTCCGGCACTGGCTATAAGAACCACTGATAATACATATGCTAAAATAAAATTGAATAAAGGTCCTGCAAATACAATCTGAAACCTCTCCCACAAGGTCTTTTTGCTAAATGCTCTATCACTATCACTTTCATCATCCTCACCCTCCATTACGCAGGAGCCACCAAAAGGAAGGAGTTTCAAACAATATTTTGTTTCGCCTTTGCCCCATGATAAAATCGTCGGACCAAGACCTAAGGTAAATTCATTAACCTTAACGTTACATTTTTTTGCAAAAAGAAAATGTCCAAGCTCATGAAAAATAATTATAAAGCTAAAGATAATTATAGCTATGAGAATCTTCATAGAAGTCTACCACCTGCTCTTAATAAAATCATAAGTCATCTGTTCTGTCTCAAGTACCTGCTGAATAGTTGGATTTTCGATAAAATCTACATTTATCATTGCTTCCGAAACAATTTCAGGAATTTCAAGGAACTTAATTTTATTTTTTAAAAACATTGATACTGCTTTCTCGTTTGCTGCATTAAATACAGTTGGGACATTACCACCTGCATCCATGGCATCATATGCAAGAGAAAGTCCAAAGAATGTTTCCATGTCTGGTTTTTCAAATGTTAGTGTACCTACCTTGAATAAATCAAGAGGCTCAGCATAAAGTGTTTTACGCTTTGGGTAGAAAAGTGCATAGAGGATTGGAAGTCTCATATCCGGAGTTCCCATCTGTCCAATGACTGCTCCATCCATAAACTCAACAGCTGAATGTAAAATACTTTGTGGATGCACCACAACCTCTACCTGATTAAGGTTTACTCCAAAAAGCCATTTAGCTTCCATAACTTCAAGGCCTTTATTAATCATTGTAGCTGAATCGATAGTAATTTTTGCTCCCATCGACCAGTTTGGATGTTTTAGGGCATCCTCTAAAGTAACATTTTCAAGCTCATCTAAAGTACGTCCTCTGAAAGGGCCGCCTGAAGCTGTAAGTAAAATCTTGGATATTTTATTCTGACGTTCTCCATTTAATGACTGGAAAATTGCACTGTGTTCACTATCTACAGGAAGAATTGATACGCCCCTTTCCTTTGCAAGCGGCATAATAATATGACCAGCTGTAACAAGTGTCTCTTTATTGGCAAGTGCTATGGTTTTGCCTGCATTAATAGCTGCAATTGTAGGCTGAACACCTATCATACCAACAACAGCTGTAACCACTGTATCTGCCTCGTCAAATGTAGCGACAGCAATTAATCCATCCATGCCATAAGTAATCTCTACATCTAAATCTGAAATGCGTTCCTTTAGATCATTAGCCAACACTTCATCACCTACAGAAACAAGACGAGGTCCAAACTGTCTAATCTGTTTTTCAAATAAATCTAAATTTCTACCACATGACATAGCTACAACATCAAGCTCATCAGGATTTTGTGTGACAATGTCAAGTGTCTGGGTTCCGATAGAACCGGTAGAACCAAGAATAGCTATTTTTTGACTCATCTATATACCTCTTATACGTAAAAATAATATGCTAAAAAATAAATAATTGGTGCAGTGATAATAACACTATCAAAACGGTCTAGTACTCCACCATGACCTGGTATAAGCTTGCCGTAATCCTTTATATCGAAATTGCGCTTTATAGCTGAAGCTGCTAAATCTCCAACCATAGAAATAAGTGCACCAACACCTGAAATAACAACAAGTGGTAATATCAAAAGATTATCAATATTAAAGGCCTTTGAAATTGCCACACAATAAATGGCTGTCAAAAGCATGGCACCGACAACACCGCCAATCGCTCCTTCCACCGATTTCTTTGGAGAAAGAATTGGAGACATTTTATGTTTACCAAAAAGCTTACCAACACAGTATGCACAGGTATCACATCCCCAAGAACAAAGGAAAATAAGCCATACCACGAACTGGCCATGCTGAAGCATTCTTGTCTGATAGAGGAATGAAAGCATCACTCCTACATAAAATACTCCAAAGAAAGCTGCCATAATCTGTTGTGCATGGTATTTAGGATATGTAAAAACATATACTGCCAAAAGAAAAATCAAGAAGCCAAGCATTATTACCATTACATCTTCTACAAAATGAGCTTTTAGATTAATGTAATATAAAAGGCAGGCAAAATATCCTAATGCTCCAAGAAATGTATTTTCTATTTTAAATACACGGTTTAGTTCATAAATACCTATAAGTGAAAGAATCGTCATTGCACCAAGAAGTATTGTACCTCCAGAACAAATAAAAAACAGCGCTAAGGCTACTAGAACAATTCCGCTAATTAATCTGGTTTTAAACATATGGTGTCCCCTTTAAATACCGCCAAATCTGCGGTTTCTTTTATCATATTCCTCAATAGCCTTTTTAAGCTCCTCTGGGGTAAACTCAGGCCATGCAACTGGTGTAAAATAAAACTCTGCATAGGCCAATTGCCACAACAGATAATTAGAAAGCCTCTGCTCTCCGGATGTTCTAATCATAAAATCAGGATCAGGAATATCTTTAGTATCAAGATAACTTGAGAACAATTCCTCTGATATATCGTCAACAGAAATCTTATCATTTTTTACATCAGATGCCACATTTTTAATGGCACGAGTCATCTCGTCTCTACTACCATAATTGATTGCTATTGTAAGAGTTAGCCCCGTAAACTGTGATGAATACTCCGTAAGCTCATCTATAGCCTTTCGTAGCTTTTCATCCAGTTTTGATAAATCCCCAATGAATCTAACACGAAGATTATCCTTTTTTGCAGTCCTCATGCAAGTCTTGACATACTCTCCAAGGAGCTTCATTAATGCTTTAACTTCATCATCTGGTCTGGACCAGTTTTCAGTAGAAAAAGCATACATTGTTACATATTTTACTCCAAAGTCATGCGCAGCTCTACATATTGTTTCAACATTTTTTGCACCTACAGTATGCCCATAAGTACGTGGCATTCCCTTGGATTTTGCCCAACGACCATTACCATCTAAAATAATAGCTATATGTTCTGGTACGTTCATAAAACCTCCTATATTCAAAAAACAATGAAACAGGGCACCAAGAAGTGCCCTGCCCATCTCATTATCTTTAAACTGTCATAATTTCTTTTGTCTTTGCCTCAACAGCCTTGTCAATCTCTGCGACAAACTTGTCTGTCATCTTCTGACACTTATCTTCAAGATCCTTGATTTCGTCCTCTGAAACACCCTCATCCTTAGAATGCTTCTTTAATGCATCAATAGCGTCTCTTCTGATATTTCTGATAGCAACCTTTGCTTCCTCGCCATGCTTTTTAACGTCCTTTGCAATTTCCTTACGACGTTCCTCTGTAAGTTCTGGGAAAACAAGACGGATAAGCTTACCATCATTTGTAGGGTTAATTCCAATATCAGACATGTTAATTGCCTTTTCGATTTCCTTTACAAGAGATGGCTCCCAAGGCTGAATCTGAATAAGTCTTGGCTCTGGAACTGAAACATTAGCAACCTGCTGAAGTGGAGTTGGTGCTCCATAGTAATCAACAGTAATCTTGTCTAAAATGTGAGGATTAGCACGACCAGCTCTGATGGTAGTGAACTCACTCTCAAGATTGTTATAGCTCTTTGTCATTTTTTCTTCATAGTGCGAAAGTATATTATCCATTAGCCCTCCTTATACTGTTACAACAGTACCATTAAATTTGCCTGTTATAGCTTTAACTATTGAGTCCTCTTCATTAAGAGAGAATACGTACATAGGCATCTTCTGCTCCATAGCGATGATAGATGCAGTCATATCAACTACCTGAAGTTTCTTTTCGATTACTTCATCGATGCTAACCTCATCGTAGCGTTTTGCATCAGGATTCTTAGCAGGATCACTATCATAAACGCCATCGATAGATTTTGCAAGAAGAATGAAATCAGCCTCAATTTCAACTGCTCTAAGGACTGTAGCTGTATCTGTTGAGAAATAAGGATGACCTGTACCACCTGCGAAAAATACAACCATTCCTTTTTCAAAATACTTGTTAGCTCTATCCTTAGAGTATAGTTTAGAAACATTGCCACACTCAAATGGTGTTAAAACTGCAGTAGACATACCGACTGTTCTAAAAATTTCAGAAACATAAACACAGTTCATTACTGTAGCAAGCATACCAATCTGATCTGCCTTTGTGCGGTCAATATTTTCTGATGAACGTCCTCTCCAGAAATTACCGCCACCGATAACGACACCTACCTGTACGCCATCATCTACCAGCTTTTTAACCTGCTGCGCAACCATAATACATGTTGCTTCGTCAAAACCAAACCCTTTGTCCCCAGAAAGCGCTTCTCCGCTAAGTTTTAATAATACTCTCTTCATTAATTAAATATCCTTTTTATTTATGTAAATTATATTTAGACTGCAAAAACACTGTTAACGTCAACATCTGAGTAGCTCTGTGAGCAGAATCCTTCGATAACAGCACCATTATTGATTTGAACTGAACGAGACTTAATATTGCCCATAACTACAGCTGATGTATCTACTACTACTGGTCCGTTAACATCGATATCACCCTTTACAGCACCAGCTATAACTGCAGATGTAGCAGAAATATTACCTATAACTACAGAACCTACACCTACTTTTGCCGTACCAGATGTAATTACTTCACCTTCAATTTTAGCTGCATCAGCAAAGAACTCAGATGAAGAAGAATTTCCATTGATTTTACCTGTAACAACAAGCTTACCTTCACATGAAACATCACCGTTAATAATTCCCTGAACTTCAATAGATCCTATTGATTCAAGATTACCAGTAACCTTCATTCCACTTGTAATAAGTGCATTTTCGTTTGATGCTGTTGCTCTATTTTCGTTAGCATTTCCCATAACATCCATTGTTTTAGCCGCCTCCACTTTAGTATCTTTATTTGTGTCGAAAAATGATTTCACTTCTGCTTGCTGATTTACTGTAGCAGAAACTGAAGGCTCAGGGGAGCCGTCAACTTTTTTTGTAACCTTCTCAAGAAGGCCGTCAAGTTTATTAAGTTCAGACTCAACATCGATGTCTCCATCAAGAGTGTTAACCATAACATCCTCTGATGGCGAATCATTTCCTCCTGGGACAAGTTCATTTACTGCATCATTAAAATCTTCTTTAAAATCCTTAAAAAAACCCATTACAAATCCTCCCTAAAGTAAGTAATATTATTGAACAACACTAACGTGTTGTATAATCGTTGTGTCATCTGTGATTGGCAAAATCATGACCCCAGCGTTATTCAAAGCTTCAATCAAACGTGGTAAAGCTTCAACTGTGGTTGATTTATCCGCCTGATCATGTAACAAAACTACAGCCGTCTTGTATTTTACCACATCATTCATGACATTATCAACCAATTCATCAGCTGAAAAAGCCTTTGATGTAGCATCACCTGAAGCTATATTCCAATCATAATAAACGATGCCGTGATCATTTAAATATTTGATAAATACAGACATGCTAGTGTTACTAACTTTATTACTACTACCACCAGGAAAACGATATAATTTCGTATCCACCCCAGTAGTTTCAGCAATTAAACTATGAATTTTATTAAAGTCATCTGCAAAGGCATCTGCAGATTGATAGATTTTGGAATAATTATGACTATAAGAATGCATACCAATGCTATGTCCTTCATCAACAATGCGTCGATATACATCGCCATACGTTTCGACATCCTTACCACAGACAAAGAATGTGGCCTTTACATTGTAATCATCAAGAATATCCAGTATGGCATCAGAGTTTTCGCTAGGCCCATCGTCAAAAGTAAGATATACCTTTGGTATATCTCCTTCTTCAGCAATATTATCAATATTATCTACACGATAAACATTATCTAATGTGCTGTCATCGGCCATTTTTTCTATACCAATAACTTCATGACTGTCTCCTATCTTTGAAGATAATTCATTAATCTGCCGTTGAAGTGAAAACACTTCTATGCATAAAAAAGTCATGACAAATAATGTTAAAAGCATAAAAATAATGATGGTATAGACTATCATTTTTTTCATACGGGCTACACGCTTCCGCTTAGCGCGCTGCTTCTCCAGCCCTTCGTTTGCAATATCCAAAACTAATATCCTCCCCATATAGTTTCCATATCATTTTAACATAACCCCCAAATAAGATAAAGTGTAAAAAAAATAAAGGTTCCACAACATTAAGCTGTGAAACCTTTAATAAATTCAATGATTAATTAAGCATTCATCTGAGCTGCAACTTCTGCTGCGAAGTCTTCGTTCTTCTTCTCAAGACCTTCACCAGTCTCAAAACGAACAAATCTCTTGATTGAAAGCTCTGAACCTGTTTCTTTAGAAACCTGTTCAAGATACTTAGCTACTGTCTGCTTTCCATCCTCAGCCTTTACATAAACCTGATCAAGTAAGCAGATTTCCTTAAGTTCCTTAGATACACGACCTTCGATCATGCCGTTGATAACCTTCTCAGGCTTCTGAGATTCCTTAGGATCGTTCATGATCTGAGCAAGAAGGATTTCCTTCTCGTGAGCGATGTAATCAGCAGAAACTTCATCACGTGAAACATACTTAGGATTAAGAGCTGCAATCTGCATAGCAAGGTTTGTAGCTGCTTCCTTAGCTGCATCGCTCTCAGCACCAGCCATATCAACGATAACGCCGATACGTCCACCACCGTGTGTGTAAGATACAACAAATCCATCAGATGTAACCTTCTCGAAACGACGAAGAGAAAGCTTCTCGCCGATTGTAGCTACCATTTCTACGTGAACATCGTTAACTGTCTTTGATGAATCCTCAGCCCATGGCTGTGTAAGGAGCTCATCAACTGAAGCAACATCAGACTTAAGAATCTGGTTAGCAACCTTCTCTACGTATGTCTGGAACTTCTCGTTCTTTGCAACGAAATCAGTCTCTGAGTTAACCTCAAGAACAACTGCTGTATTGCCTTCTACTACTACTTTGCAGATACCCTCTGCAGCGATACGAGATGCCTTCTTTTCAGCCTTAGCTGCACCATTCTTACGAAGGAGCTCGAAAGCTGCTTCCATATCGCCATCGCACTCAGCGAGTGCCTTCTTACAATCCATCATACCTGCGCCAGACTGCTCGCGAAGGTCCTTTACCATTGCTGCTGTAATAGCTGCCATACTCTTATGCCTCCTGTTCTGCTTCTGCAGCTGCTGACTCCTCAGCAACCTCGTTCATTTCACCCTGCTTTGCTTCGATAACAGCATCTGCCATCTTTGCAACGATAAGCTTTACTGCACGGATAGCATCATCGTTACCTGGGATTACATAATCAAGCTCATCTGGATCACAGTTTGTATCACATACACCTACAAGTGGAATACCAAGTGCGTGAGCTTCCTGAACACAGATGTGCTCCTTCTTAGGATCAATGATGAAGATAGCATCTGGAATACGGTTCATTTCCTTGATACCGCCAAGAACCTTTGTAAGCTTCTCCTGCTCCTTCTTGAGCTGAGTAACTTCCTTCTTTGGAAGAAGATCAAATGTTCCGTCAGCTTCCATCTTCTCGATTTCCTTAAGACGTGCAATTCTTGTCTGAACTGTCTTAAAGTTTGTAAGCATACCACCGAGCCATCTCTCGTTAACGTAGAACATGCCACAACGCTCTGCCTCTGTAGCGATAGCATCCTGAGCCTGCTTCTTTGTACCTACGAAAAGGATTGTACCACCCTGCTGTGCGATGTCGAAGATAACATCGTAAGCATCGTCTACCATACCTACAGACTTCTGAAGATCGATAATGTGGATACCATTACGCTCTGTGTAGATGTATGGAGCCATCTTAGGGTTCCATCTACGTGTCTGGTGACCGAAGTGAACACCAGCCTCAAGTAACTGCTTCATTGAAATAACACTCATTTTAATACCTCCTGGTTTGTTCTTCCGCATAATTCTCCCTGACAAAAACCCGACCTACTGTAGGCTAGGAACCATTGTCAGTCCTTATGCGTGTATAATTATAAACAGCTCTTAAAATCTATCATAAAAATACAGAAAAATCAACAGTATATTTATTCTCCTGCCTTTGGTGTTACTGGTTTTTTAGGTGCCTCCTCCGGCTTTGGAGTTTCTGGTAATGTGGTTGTTCTTATTTCTTTATTTGCAAGTAGCGCAACTATATCATCATAGGAACTTCCTGTTGGGATGTAGAAATTTCCAGTGCTGATAGCATTATCAAGATCTAATTTATTTAGATATTTATTAAATTCTCTTTCCGAATCAACAAGTCCTGCTTTTTTGAGATTTTTGCATATTGTTTCAGAAGATTCTCCGCCCTTAATTCTAAAAGGAACATATGTTACAGTTGTATCTGCAGATTTCGTATCATCCGAGGCATCACTTAGAGCTTGTTCCAATGTATATTCATCAGACGATTCGGACTCCTTGGTGTTTTCCTCCACATTTTCATTAACGCCCGTTTCTTCAGATTCCAAAGTAGTATCTGCGACCTCATCTTCCAAGGCTGATTTTGCAACTACTTCATCCGAGATACTTACCTCTTCCTCAGGCATAATCATTCCAAGGGAAGTGGCTCTTTCTATTATTTCTTCATCTGAAAGATGCTCTTTTGTAAGTGTCCCCTTGCCAAAATAAAAACTAATGGTAAGTATCAATGTGGCTAAAGTTATACCTATTCCAATGCCCCGTAAATAATATTTAAATCTCATACCATTCCTCTCCAAAATTTAAAGTCTATTTTGCCACTTCTCGTTCCTGATATAATCCAAGTACAAACTTTACCTCGCCCAGGCCTCGTCCAAGTTTTTTAGCGATTTCCAAATCTGTCAGGCCTTGGTCCGCAAGTGTAAGAATTTCCGAATTATCATAAGATTTAAGAGGCTGATCTTCCTGAGCATATTTCTGGGCCATTGCCTCCGTGAATGAAACCGTTTTCTCTATAGCTTCTGCAGGCTTGATGGCTTCTTTAGATTCCGAAATTACAGCATCCTGTTCTTCCAGCTCAAGCTTTTTCCTCTCAAAGGCCTTAATATCATCCTCAAGTTGAAGTTCTTTATCTTTTAAAAGACCAATTTTTCTGGAAACCGAAGCATCTAAGGCAAGCAGCTTTTCTTCAACCTCAGCTAACTTTTTAGTCATCTCGACAGCCTCTTTTTGCTTTTCATTTAGCATAGAGTACATAAATGTAATTTCTTTATGTGATTTATCAACTGCCTCCAAAACTGAATCGGAATACTCACTAATTTGCATTATTTTTGAATTAGTCTCCTTGTCAGTTCTTCGGTCGAGCTCCTCCATTGCATCATTAATAGTGGCTGAAAGCTTGTCTTCCGTTTCCACCTTTGCATCAGCCATTTTTCCCTTAATAATTTCTTCAATTTGTTCTTTTGTAAGTTTGTTTAAATTTTCTTTGTCCTTTGAAGATAATCTTTCGGACACGAAAAAGCTCCCAATACACAGGCCAATGCCAATGATTAGGAGCACAATTTCAAGTATTGTCATTATAGTCCCCCATTAAATCCTCATATCAAATGACGTTGTGTGCTTTTCTGTCACACTGCCATCGGGCCGCTTTTCGTCGTCTTTCTTCTTATTAAGAAGTTTACGCTTTTTGTTACCCTCGTAGCCTTTACCATTGCCCTCTCTATCGTACCGTTCATCCTCACGATCAGCCTTGTACGTATCATTCACCTGTTTGGACTGCTGTTCCTGTTGTTTGGCAACAGTGTGAGTTAGATTTTCCTGCTGAAGCATTGGTTTTTGGTCTTCGTTAGCTTTGGCATGACTAACTTCATTTGTATTTTGAATCATTCCATTAAAATTCATTGGACTGATAGACATAACCCATCCTCCCTATATGTCAGCTGTTTGTCAGTATACCCATATATTCTCCAAGAACAGACCTCATTTTCTGAAGAGCTTTGGTGTGAAGCTGAGATACTCTCGACTCAGAGACCTCTAAAGCTGCACTGATTTCCTTTAATGTCATATCCTCATAATAATACAAAAGAATGACCTGCTTTTCTTTTTCTGTAAGCTTTTCTAAAGCTTCTTTTAGTTTTTCAGAAAGCTCTTGCTTTGAAATATTGTCCTCAGGTTGAATAAAATGTGAGTTATGTTCTGCCTCCATAACCGGTTCTGTGCCCGATTCAACGAATTCATTAAGAGAAACCACGTTTGTTACATTTAACTGTGATTGCCATTTTAAATATTCATCAGGAGAAATTTTTAGTTCAGCTGCTATGTCTTCCTCAGAAGCACTATGGCCCGTTCGAGCTTCGATAGCTTTGATTGCATCATCTATCTGACGCTGTCGCTGTCTGATAGTGCGAGGAATCCAGTCCATTTTGCGAATCTGGTCCAAAATTGACCCACGAATTCTAAGACTTGCGTAAGTTTCAAATTTGACATCCTTTGCCAAATCGAATTTGTCGATGGCATCGATAAGTCCAAAAATTCCATAACTACACAAATCCTCATACTCCACTGTATTTCCTAAATACATACAGAGTCTGCCGGCAACTATCTTCACTAGCGGCGCGTATTCAAGAATAAGTTGTTCCCGAAGCTCAGGAGTGGGACTTACCTTGTATTTGTCCCAAAGCTTCTCCTTGTCAACTGCCTTCATTTATGCCCCCTTAAAAATATGGCCAAAATCAACTAATTACCCCTCCTGTGATTTTACGGCCTCTTCTTCCTCTTCAGTCAATTCGCCATCCTCCCCAAGGTTGTTTTCACCCAGGTTCTCAGCGTCCATAGAAACTGGCGGTTCCAGTGTTCTAAAAGAATAATCCAAAATAATTTTGATAACTGTTCCCATAAACATAAATACGAGAACCACTATAAATAATCTCCTAACGAAGATGGAGAAATCTACCCTTTGAAAGATAGACACAACACAAGAAATAAACGCCGCAGCCAAAGTAATAACTATAGGTACAGGCTTTGTGTTTATCTTCCTTGATTCCATTTTAACCTCCATCCAATTTAGATAATCTTAACAGGTTTGCCAACTGCCTTAATATAATACTCACCTGATTCACTATATAGCTCAACTGTTCTACCGTAATTCAAGCCACAATCTTCAGCAACAAGTCTAATTCCAAGTTGCTTTAATTTTGCTCTGCTGGCTTCGGCATTTCTCTCACCTACATTGATGCCTGTTGCAGCTGCTCCAGGCATCTCAAACATTTTAGCTCCACCTGCAATCTTTGCTACAAGCCTGGCCTTGTTTGCTCCCGCTCTAATCATATCATCATAAAGCTTTTGAATACCTGTATCAGCAAACTTGGCAATATTTGAATTGTTTCTGATAGCCTTGCTATCAGGTAGCATTATGTGAGCCAATCCGCTTATTCTAGTAGATGGATCATATAGCGCAATTCCAATGCATGAGCCCAAACCAATAGTAGTCAGTGCATCAGGAGCTTTACATATTTTAAGATCAGCCATTCCGACTTTAATCATCTGCCCCATATTCCACACTCCTTATACTGGTATACCAAGTGCCGATAAAATCTTTGCATACGAATCCTCCTCAGGCATCAAAATAAAATGTCCTTTTATGCCCAATTCATCAGAGAATTCTGTATTAATCATTAATGCATTATCACCAAAAATACCAAACTGAACAGCCGGAACAGAAAGAATAGCTGCTGCCATATCAACAGCCACAAATGGTACAGACGGTGCTATTGTAAGGTTAGTAAGTCCCGATAACGCAGACAAATATGAACCTGCAATAATATTTCCAACCTCTTTAATTGCTGACAAATCCATTTCATCAAAAGGCTCACTATAATCTTCAGGTCTCATCATAAGCTTATTTACAATATGATGAGCTGATGTCATATCCATAAGGAACATCATCGAGCCATCTATATCTTCTTCAACGCCTAACATGATACCTACTATTATTTCGTCCTCGGCGCCTATAGCTCCTCCTAACTCTTCAACTGGAAGAAAAGCTACCTCTGGGACGCTCATATCAATCCTAAGGCCAAGCATATTGGCGATGGCTGTTGTAGCATTACCAGCGCCAATATTACCTATTTCCTTGAGGACGTCAAAATATTTTTCGTTGACTTCATTCAGTGTGAGCATATAAACCCTCCATTATGAAGCTTCGCTCTCTCCAATAATTGAACTGATTTCAAAGATGGAAATAAGCTCATCCCCATTCTTTCCTACGCCATTAATAAATGAATTTTTACTCTTTAAGGTAGATGTAGGTGTCTCAATATCGTCCTCAGAGAGAGAAAGCACTTCTTTAACCTCATCAACAATAACCCCCATAAGTCCACCCTGCTCAAGCTTTAAAATAATAATTCTTGAGGCATCAGTAAACTCATCATCATCTAAATCCATTCTTCTGCGAAGGCTCATAACAGGAACAACCTCACCACGAAGATTGATAACACCGCGATAATATGCAGGTGCCTTTGGAACACGTGTTATCTTGCTCATACGAACAATATTATCAATATAGGAAATATCTATACCATAATGCTCGCCACCAATTTTAACAACGATATATTGTTTTTTCTCTTTTTCAACTACATCATAAACAGCTAAATCTGACATGGACTCACCTCCTGCTAAATGACAGCATTGACATCAAGAATCATAGCAATCTCACCATCACCAAGGATTGTCGCACCGCTAATGAGCTTGTTATTGTCAAGCTTACCAAGTGACTTAATAACGATTTCAAGCTGACCAATAAGGTTGTCTACGATAATACCGCCAAGAGTATCACCCTTCTTGCAGATAACAACTGTCATGGTATCTTCGGTTGATTCCTTTGGTTCAAAATCAAGAATTCGATCAAGATGTATAAGTGGAATAACCTGTCCTCTAAGGTGAATAACCTCTTTAGACTCAACATACTTAATTTCTGAAATTGGTATATTTTCAATGTTCATAATTGAAGCAAGGGCTATTGCATATTTCTCATCACGAATTTCAACCATGAGGGCCTGGATGATAGCAAGTGTAAGTGGAAGTCTTACTGTAAAGGTAGAACCTTCACCCATTGTAGACTTAACTGTTACATCGCCGCCTAATGCTTCAATATTACTTTTAACAACGTCAAGACCTACGCCTCGACCAGAGATATCTGTAATCTGTTTTGCCATTGAGAATGATGGCATGAACAGGAAGTCGATAATTTCTTTCTGTGAAAGATTTTCAGCCTCTTCAGGGGTAACAAGTCCACGCTCAACAGCCTTGTCACGAACCTTATCTGTATTGATACCGCCACCATCATCACCAACTTCGATAATGACATTGTTGCCTTCCTGGAAAGCGTTAAGGAAAATTGTTCCCTTTTCTGGCTTGCCGGCAGCACGTCTATCCTCAGGAGATTCGATACCATGGTCAGCTGAGTTACGAAGCAAATGCTGAAGTGGATCACCAAGCTGATCTACTACTGTTCTATCAAGCTCGGTATCCTCACCAGTCATGACAAGTTCCATAGGCTTATTAAGCTTTCTGTCAAGATCTCTAATCATACGAGGGAACTTGGCAACAACTGATTCAATAGGAACCATTCGAACCTTCATAACAGATTCATGAAGGTTTGTGGTAATTCTTTCAAGATACTCTATATTCTCATGTAAGGTCTGGCCATCAATCTCGCCAGAGCTATTACTCTGAGATGCAAGTGAGTTCTTTGCAATAATAAGCTCTGATACCTGATTCATCAAAGCATCAAGCTTTTCTATATCAACACGAATTGTACGTGAGGTTACAGGCTTGTTAGCAGGCTGGTTACCCTTGCCGCCAGATGCCTTTGCAGCAGGCGCTGCTGGAGCTGCCGGTGCCGCTGGAGCCGCTGGGGCCGGTGTTGGAGCCGCAGCTGCCGGAGCTGGTGCTGGCGCTGGTGCTGCTTCCTCTTTCTTTTCATACATTTCCGGTGTAACCTTATCTGCCTCAACAGATTCAATCTCCGAAACAGCTTTAACTGCCTCTAAAATAGGAGCTAATTCTGATTCAGATGAAAGGATAAATGAAAAGTCAAATTCGAAATTCTCATCTTCAATATCGCCAGAGGATGGATTGAAAGCCATAATCTGGCCAAAATCCTCCACTGCCTTGAATACAAGAAATGCTCTTGCTGCTTTAAGTAAACATTCCTTGTTAATATGGATAGTAAATCCATAGAGCTGCTTTTCACCTTTAAGCTTTTCGCAAAGCTCTGGGTCAACAGGAATCTTCTTATATAAAGGTCCATCGCTATCATCTGCAGCTGCCTGTGCGTCTTTTCCTTCAGCTGGTGCCTCAGCGGCGCCCTCTGCTGGAGCCTCGCCACTTTCTGCCTGATTCAGATAGTCGTTAAGAAGCTTAATGAGGGCTTCGTTGTCCTCTTCGCCTTCATTAGATGTTGCCTTTACTGTGTCAAGATAACCCTCAATGGCATCTAAGCACTTAAAGAGAATATCAATAAGTGCAGAATTCACATGAACGTTATCGTTACGAACTTCCTGGAACACATTCTCCATATCGTGGGTAAGATGCTGCATGCGCTTAAATCCCATAGTTCCAGCCATACCCTTTAAAGAGTGGGCTGCACGGAAGATTTCATTTACAACATCCTTATTTTCAGGATCCTTCTCCAACTCCATAATATTGTCGGAAAGGCTCTGAATATGTCCACTTGTCTCATCGATAAAGATATCCAAATATTGACTTACATCCATACCCTACTAACCTCCAAGTCTTTTAACAATTGAATTAGCAACCGATTTAAGTGGTACCACCTCATTGGATAGTCCACCTTGTTCTACAGCTTTAGGCATACCATAAACTACACAGGTAGATGCCTCTTGCGAAATAACGTAAGTCCTTTTGTATTGATTCAAGTATCTAATTCCTTCGGAGCCGTCAGCTCCCATTCCTGTAAGCACAACACATATAATTTCGTCGAAACTGGAATTTTTTAGTGACCTGTACATAACATCTGCACAAGGCTTTAGACTGTTTACAGGAGGACTGTCATCCAAATGACAGTATGCCGCGTGACTTCCGTCTTCGCAGATTTCCATGTGCTTACCACCTGGTGTAACATAAACTGTTCCAGGTTTGAAATATTCTCCATCTTCAGCTTCCTTGACAGCTACTGCTGAAATCTGATTCAATCGGGATGCTAAAGATGCCGTGAACCCCTCCGGCATGTGTTGTACCAAAACAAGCGGTACAGAAAGTGTGGCCGGAAGCATTGGAATAAAGGCATGTAAAGCTTGCGGCCCACCTGTTGAGCAGGCAAGGGCAATAAGCTTTTTGGTTCTGACACCGGTGCCTCTAGGTGTTGTAGTAGAACTTATAGTTCTACCTTCTGGCCTGGCCGGTGTAGCTGCCTGAGTGGTTTGTGACAACGTGCTTGAGGTGCTACCAGTAAATGGTCTCCTCTCTGGCTGTGTCATAGTTCTTTGTCCAAAGGTTGTTTGAGTAGTCGAACTGGTTTGCGCACTACCACGTCCGGTACGAACCTCCTGAAGCTTTTCCCTAACACTCTCCATCCTTGCCTGGGTGGATTTTCTTGCTTCTTCAATGGCTCGCATATTGCTACTAGAACTTCCCCTGACTGGACCGATACGTTTAAAGGCTGTCTGTTTTGTAACATTGTGCAAAACAGTCTTTAGAGATTTTGAAAAAGCATCTCTGGTATCAGCACCTGATCTAAGGGGCTTGACCACGAAATCCAACGCGCCATATTCCATGGCTCTCATGGTTACGTCTGCGTCCTCTTTCAATGAAGAGCTCATCAGAACAATGTTAAATGGTATCTTTTCCTCACAGAGTCTAGCCATAAGGTCTACGCCAGCAAGCTTTGGAAGGACCATATCTAACACCACGATGTCATATGGATTGTTTTTTATTTTGTTGTAAGCATCTTCGCCGTCTGCACTAACGTCTACTACACGAAAATCGTTATCTGCGTTAATAATATCACAGACAACTCTTCTCATAAGTGCAGAGTCATCAACAACTAAAATCTTATACATTCTCTATCCTTGATCCTTCTTCCTGATACGCCGCTCCTCGTCAAAAATGTACTTAATTATTGTCTCTCTATCCTCTGGCTCTTTAAATAGAAATTCTATTCTATGCTCATATATCCGCTTTTCTGTTTTATACTCACTTCTAACACGTTTTGCTATCGCATTTATTGTATGATTGATGGTGTTAGAAACCAGCTTAAAACTCACATACATATATCTTTCAGTTATAACATCTAAATCCGAATTAAATTTAGCGCCTCCCCCACTAATATCTAAAATTGTACCTGAGACAGGAATACCATAAGTATTTCCATATCTTTCCAAATCAGCTTCTACAAGTTCCATATTTGGAAGAATTGCCACTTCTTCCGGAATTGGTAAAACCATTATTGGAATCAAGCATTGAAGACGATAATAATCTCTTCTTTGAACCTTTTTTAGCCCATTCATAGGTTCAAGTACATAAACAGGATAATTCTCCAATCTGCCGCGCTTTGTGATTACGCCGGTAAGCTGAAACAATCCTTTTTTCGTGTTAAAGATAGCATTAAAAGGAACATCCATAGGTATAGTAACTATATGTCCCTTTCTTGTTGGAATATGGAATATCACTTCTCCTTTTTTGGTAATCCCAAAAACACTGGAAATATAAACACTCCTGTCATCCTCTATGTTATTTTCAATATCAGAATTTGTACTGGCAAACTCGAATTCTATCGGTGTACCAGGTCTGAGATCAAAAACCTCCATAAACTTACACCCTATCTTTTATTAATGTATTAAAAATGTGTGAAATCCCCCATCTATAGTGGACGTTCTCATCCTCCTTTAAAAGCTTTGCCGCCACATTTTCAAAGCTTTTTGTCGCCCTGCTTATAGGATATTCCATGGACACAACCTTTTGATTACGAACAGCTTTTTCTAGATTGGTGTCATAAGGAATGTATCCTAAATAATCCAGGTCTGAGTCCAAAAATTTATTAACCACTGACTGCAGTTTAAGGAACACTGCATTCCCTTCGGACTCACTCATCACCTTATTTGCAACAAGATGTACATTTGTTCCATCTTTTACGTACTTAGGGCTTTTACACATGGCTTTCATCAGAGAGTAAGAATCAGTAAAAGAGCTTGGTTCTGGAGTAGAAACAAGTAGCACCTCAGGAGATGCTAAAACAAACTCCATCACTTGGTCTGAAACGCCCGCACCCGTATCTATTATAAGGATATCACATAAATCGTTTAAAAGTGATAGATTACGCACTAAAAACGTAATTTGTTCACGATTTAGATTATTTAAGCCTACTATTCCTGAGCCACCAGATATAAATCCAATATCCATTGGGCCGGTGGTTATAATGTCTCTAATGCTCATACCTTTAAAGACAACATCTGACAGGTTATATTGTGGCAAAGTTCCAAACATAACCTCCACATTGGCAAGTCCTAAATCAGCATCAAGAATTATGACTTTTTTCCCCATTTTTGAAAAATGCACAGCGAGATTAACAGCCACATTACTTTTACCAACACCACCTTTACCAGAAGTAATGGTAATAACCTTTGCATTTTCTACATTTTTAACATTTTGAGATTTAATTACGTTTCGTAAATTTTGGGCCTGATCCATTTAGTTTCCCCCCAACAACTGTTTAACCAGCTTCTGGGCATTAACGATTTCAATATCATCTGGGACATTCTGCCCTGTGGTTATATAAGAAAGAGATGCGCCGGTATACAGCTTTAGGTTAAAAATATTACCAATACAATTAGTCTCATCTAGCTTTGTAAATATAAGATTAAAATCTGTAAATTCCATGTAGGAATCTGCTATATCAATTAAATCCTTGTGCTTTGTTGTTGCTGAAAGTACCAGGTAAACCTCGCTTTCGTAAAAATCTGAAAGAGTAGTTATTAATTTTTTAGTATCCGCACGCTGCTCTTCATTCCTATGGGAAAAGCCTATTGTATCAACGAGAATTACATCCAAATCCTGATATTCTCTTACCTGACTTTTTACTGTATCAAGCAGTTCTTCCGCTGAATAAATAACATTCAACGGAACCCCCAATATATTTGCATAAGTCTGAAGTTGATTGGCAGCAGCCATTCTATAAGTGTCTGCGGTGATAAGTCCTACCTTTTTGCCTTCCTCGACCTTATATTTTGAGGCGATTTTTGCAATCGTCGTAGTCTTTCCAACACCTGTAGGTCCTATAAAGAAAACAACCTTTGGTTTCTTTTCACCAGGAACTATTTTTGTTGGAGTTCCAAGTTTAAGAACCATTTTTTGATAAACTGAAGAAAGCAGATTATCGATTGAGTGACTGGTCCTAAGGACTTTATCCATATCCTCTAAAACATTGTTGATGTACTTCTCTTGAACCTCGTTATCAAGTAAAACATTGTAAAGCATCTTTACGAATGTATGATTATCATTATTGATGGAAGACCTGTCATCCTTTTTAGCTTCAATTGGTGCAATTACAGGCTCTCTGGTCGATTCTATATTTTCCTCTTTTTCATTCCACTGAGCTTTTTCCTGACTATTATTTACCATTTGTTTTGAATATGTAGGCTTTGAATATGTAGGCTCAAGAATATTTGCGCGTGGCACTGATCCGGATAGAGGTTCAAATTCAGGGATTTCTGTAGTAATTTTAGGGGTTTTAGGGGTAGTTGTCATGACATCTTCCTCCTGTTTCTCTAACACTTCATTAACTGCTGAAAACGCATTCTTTAAAATAATGGCATCATCGGCAACAGCGTCAAAAGTAACTTTTTTTTCTATTGTTTGCGCATTTTGTTGTGAAGGGACGCTAAAATCTAAAGTCTCCTTAGAGACCTCTTCATCTTCTACTGCTGCTGTTACCTCATAAGTACTCTTTTTAAAAAGGCTTCCTAACCCCTTAGGTTTTACCACCTTAACATTCATTATCACAGCTGCATTTCCAAGTTCTGCCCTAACCTTTGACATTGCCTCTTCTTCATTTTTTCCAGTATATTTGTTAATTGTCATTTAAATCACCCTGTAACCATACCTACCGATGAAAGTTCAACGTTAGAATCAATTTCATTATAAGAAACAACTATTAAATCTTTGACATAATCCTGAGTCAAAGTCTTAAAATACATTCTGACTATTGGGGAAGTAACAACAATCGGTGTTCTTCCCATATCTTCAAGCTTTTTAATCTCTTCCTCAAGTGATGCTATGATTGCCTGAATCCTTTCAGGATCGAGAGTTAAGTAAGCCCCCTGCTCAGTTTGCTTTATAGAAGCCATAATATCCTGCTCAACCTTAGGGTCTACCGTGATAACCTGTGTAACCTCATTTGGAGTAAAATATCTGCTTGAAATTGCTCGTTTCAAGCCCTGTCTTACATATTCTGTAAGGACATCTGTGTCATGAGTGGTTGTTGCGTGATCTGCCAAAATTTCAAAAATAGAAAGCAAATCTCTGATAGATACCCCTTCAGAAAGAAGATTTTGAAGTACCTTTTGAACATCACCAAGTCCAAGAAGCTTTGGAATAAGCTCTTCAACAATAACAGGATTTGTCTCTTTAAGATTGTCAATAAGATTCTGTACATCCTGTCTGGTAAGAAGCTCTGCAATATGACTTCTGATAACCTCTGTCAGGTGTGTGGCAATAATCGAAGGTGGGTCAACAACCGTATATCCTAAGGATTCTGCCCGTTCACGCTGACTTTCTGTAATCCAAATGGCCGGTAAATGGAATGACGGCTCAAATGTCGGGATACCTGTGATTTCCTCCTCAACATAGCCTGGATTCATGGCCATATAGTGGTCAAAAAGTATCTCTCCCTCTGTAACCTGAATGCCCTTGATTTTGATAATATATTGATTTGGATTTAGCTGAATATTATCTCGTAGTCGTATGATTGGAACTACAGTACCAAGCTCCAAAGCAATCTGTCTTCTGATCATTACAACTCTATCAAGCAAATCACCACCTTGGTTAACATCTGCCAGCGGAATAATACCATATCCAAATTCAAGCTCAATTGGATCAACCTGTAACAGCGAAACAACATTTTCTGGTTTTCTGATTTCCTCCGCCTCTGTTTCTTCTGCTGCCACTTCCTGCTCTATTTCTTCCTCACCAATTGATTTGGACATCGAATATCCCGTAACTAAAAATGCAGCACCAAAACCAAGGAAAAGGACCCAATTAAGAGGAGTTGTAATACCAAGGAATATCATCGCAGCTCCAACGATATATAAAACCTTTGGTATGCCAAAAAGCTGCTTGATAAGAATTCCAGAGAAATCTGCAGCCTTTGATCCTTTAGTTACTAAAATACCTGTTGAAAGGGATATGAGCAGGGATGGAATCTGGGATACAAGGCCATCACCTATGGTTAGAATACCAAACTGCTGAATGGCCTCTGCAAAAGGAAGACTATCGTTAATCATTCCCATGGCTGTGCCACCAGCTAAGTTGATAACGGTGATGATAAGACCTGCAGTTGCATCTCCTTTTACGTACTTTGTAGCACCATCCATAGCACCGAAGAAGGCTGATTCTTCCTGAATCTTATCTCTTCGTCTTTTAGCTTCTGCATCATCGATAGCACCTGTGTTCAAGTCAGCATCAATAGCCATCTGCTTACCTGGCATAGCATCAAGAGTAAATCTTGCAGATACTTCAGCTACACGCTCAGAACCTTTATTGATTACCATAAACTGAATTATGATAAGAACAATAAAGATTATGGCACCAATAATTAAATTATTGCCACCTACGAAAGTACCAAAAGTAGAAACAACGTTTCCAGGGTCACCTGTAGATAGAATAAGTCTTGTAGAAGATACGTTAAGCGAAATTCTAAAAATAGTCGTAAAAAGCAACAGTGTCGGGAAGAATGACATGTCTAAAACTTCCTGCACAAAAAGAACATTCATGAGAATAATGAGTGCCACTGAAATATTAAAGGCAATCATTATATCAAGTACAAAATTAGGGATTGGAATAACAAAGAAGGTAACGGCTGCAAGTAAATACAATGCAATTCCAACATCGGCTTTTTTAACAGATGCTGTTAATTCCATTACTCATCCCCCCTCTCTTGAAATTATTTAGCCCGCCTTATTTCTTTCTGTATAGATAACGGCTAAAATCTCTGCTACTGCCTGATATAATTCAGGTGGTATAGTTTCATCTACCTCAACTGTAGCATATAAAGCTCGCGCCAAAGGTTTATTTTCAACAATAGGCACCCCATTTTCCTTTGCTGTTTCCCTAATGCGCTTAGCCAGATAATCTTCACCTTTTGCTACTACTCTTGGCGCTTCATCTTTTGTATTGTCATAGACAATAGCAACCGCCAAATGTGTAGGGTTTGTAATAACCACGTCAGCCTGTGGAACGTTCTGCATCATTCTTCTTTGAGAACTTTCCAACATCTTCTGTTTTTGCTTTCCTTTAATCTGAGGATCTCCCTCAGTATTTTTCCATTCATCTTTGACCTCTTGCTTGGTCATTTTCATATCATCTCTGAATTTCCATCGCTGATATGCATAATCAATGAATCCAAGGATAATATATACAATGCTAATCTTCATTCCTGTGTCTACGATAATCTGAAAAATAAAGCTTAAAGCAGTCTTCAGACCAATATCATAGAGAATAAAAAGATTATTTGCCTGATCCTTTATATCGATATAGGCTATATAAAATATCAAAAACAGCTTTGCTAAAGCCATTATAAGATTAACAAGCGACTCTTTTGAAAACATTCTCTTAAAGCCATTAATAGGATTAAATTTACTAAGTTTTGGCTCTAAAGGCTTCATGGTAGGTTTCCAGCCTACCTGAATAAGATTGGTAACAAATCCTGTTATGAATCCCATAATTAAAAACGGAAGTAGGATAATAAGTATTTTCCCTAGCAGGTTTCTAAACAAGGTTGTGGTAGTGACTATTGTAAGACCACTGCCATTCATTCTAACTATGTCTGGAATAATTGAATAAATCCAGTTAAATATCTCTTTAAATCTGATTCCTGCAAAACCAATAAATAGACGAAGGGCTAAAAAGAAACCTAAAAGTGCTATCCCATTCACAATTTCCTTACTTTTAGCGACCTTGCCTTCTTTTCTGGCATCGCTAAGTTTTTTACTGGTAGGTTCCTCGGTTTTTTCACCGCCTTCACCATCCTTGGCAAAAAACTGTAAATCGTATGGAATTAGAACTTTTCTAATTTCATCCATCAATACAACCCCTGTAAGTAAAGTACCATCAGCTTTTTCATTTCTTTAAAGATAAACGCTGCGATATCCGGCAATAAAAATACTGTCAAAAATAAAACTGTGAAACCAACAATAATCTTTAACTGGGCGCCGACAGAAAACATATGAATCTGAGGCGCAACCTTAACCATAATTCCAAGTATTGCGTTAAGCACCATAATAACTGCAAATACAGGAAGTACTATTCTAAAGGCGATTATAAATACATCCGCCATGAATTCCAAAGTAGATGCAAACAGTGAATCCCACCTAAAAATTGTTCCTCCCAGCGGGATTAACTCAAATGCATCGCAAAAGCTTCTAAAAATATATCTATGCATTCCTGATGCAACAAGAAACATCATAATAAAATTGTTGTATAAGGAGCCTGTTACTGTAGTTTCAGTTCGAAGAGCTGGATTATATTCCTGGGCCATGGAAAGACCAACATTCATATCTATCTGGTTGCCGGCAAGTAAAATGATAAAATTGCAACAATAGGTCGAAAACCCGATAATCAGCCCTGTAACAGCTTCTCTGACAACTAAAAAAGCATATCCTATGACTGTAGAATAATTTAAGGCACTAAAATCAATCACAAAATAAAGCAGTAAAGATACCAAGGCAGAGAATCCCACCTTCACTCTTACTGGTGTATTGTTCATATTGAAAAATGGTGCCACTACTACGAACATGGATATGCGAGTAAGTATCAACAAGAAATATTCAAAATTTTCTAAGGTAAAATGCAAACTAAACATCTAATCTCTAGCCCAAATACATACTGAAATTTGCCCATAAATCAGTAATGTACTCTGTTAACACTGTAAGCATCCATGGACCAAAAAACATAAGAGCAGCAAAAACACCTACTATTTTTGGAATAAATGTAAGAGTCTGTTCTTGAATAGATGTGACTGTTTGAAATATGCTGACTACCAGACCGATAATCAATGATACAAGCAAAAGCGGTAACGCTGTAATAAGAAGCGTATAAATTGCATCTCTAACAATGTCTAATATCTGCCCCTCAGTCATAACCTACCCTCTCCTATAATTATGCCAATTCAGTTGATATATTTGCTAGTAGAATGTCTTTACCAAACCGCCTATACACAGGTCCCAACCATCTACCAAAACGAACAACAAAATCTTGAATGGAAGTGAAATTGTTGTAGGTGGAAGCATCATCATACCCATTGACATAAGCACTGATGCAACGACCATATCAATTACGATAAATGGCACATAAATCAAAAAACCTATAATAAAGGCTGTTCGAAGTTCCGATAATATAAATGCAGGAACAACCACTGTAAAAGGTACTTCATCATAGTCCTCATAGGTAATATCTGCTATTTCACAGAAAAGATTTAAGTCCTTTGTTTGAGTCTGACCATACATAAACTCTCTAACTGGAGTTATAGCTGCATCTATGGCCTCCTGTTGAGTTATTTCACCTGCATCAAAAGGATCAATAGCCTCGGTTTTGATGGTTGTGATTACAGGAGACATAATGAATAATGTTAAAAACAACGCCAAACCAATCAGTACCTGATTAGGAGGCGCTGTATTTGTTCCTATAGCAGCGCGTATGAAGTGCAAAACGATTACGCATCTGGTAAAGGATGTAAGCATTATTAGAATGGATGGCGACAAGGTGAGAATAGTTAAAACCAAAAGCATCCTAAGAGTGGATGAAAAATTCCCATCTTCTCCATTAAAGGTAAGGGTAAAGCCCCCATCGCCAACAACCTCATCTGAAGCATTTGGTGCATTTTCTGTAGCACCATAAGTCTCATTTGCAGCCCCGTAACCAGTGTCATATTCAGTTGCCTGTACTGTAATTTCCGAATGATACAGAATATAACCACTTACTATAGTCGTAAAAACTAAACTAAAGACTATATATGCTTTTTTAAGTTTATTCATCACATAATCTGTCCCCGACGATATTAATTCTTCTTTGCAAGCTTGTCCAAAATACTTTTGAAATCTACTGGTGGCTGAGATGTGACAGATTCCACATTTTCAATTTCTTTAAGCTGGTCGGAGGATAATTCGCCAAGAAATACAACCTCATCCTTGCCTAAAGCAATGACGAAATATCTATCCTCCCCAGCTCTTATAATTTGAACATATTTATTGCTGGAGATTTTTATCGCTTCAATAATCTCAAGGTTTTTATTGAAGCCCTGCGTCTTCTGGTAGCCGGCAATCCATTTAGTAACATAGTAGGTCAATGCAAGAATACCGACAAAAACAATTAATATAAATATTAACTGGAAGAAACTTTCACCAGCAGAAGAAAGCAAAAGCATACCTATCCAATTACCTTCTTGACAGCTTCAAGAACTCTTTCAGCCTGGAAAGGCTTAACGATGAAGTCCTTAGCGCCTGATTGAATGGCTTCAATAACCATGGCCTGCTGACCCATTGCAGAACACATGATTACACATGCGTTAGGATCTTTCTCCTTGATTGCCTTTAATGCACCAATTCCGTCCATTTCAGGCATTGTGATATCAAGAAGTACAAGGTCTGGACTAAGCTCTGAGTACTTGTCTACAGCGATCTTACCGTTCTCAGCTTCTCCAACAACGTTGTAGCCATTCTTGGTGAGAATATCCTTGATCATCATTCTCATAAATGCAGCATCGTCACAGATTAAAATGTTTTTTGCCATGTCTTCATCTCCTTAAATATGTATTATTCTTTGATGATTTCGGTAATACGTACTCCAAAGGATTCCTCAATAACTACTACCTCTCCTTTGGCCACATACTTGCCATTTACAAGTACATCTATTGGTTCACCAGCTATTTTATTTAGCTCGATGATAGTACCGGGTGCAAAATCCAAAATATCTTGGATTGTTTTGTTAGTACGACCTAATTCTACTGTAACTTCCAGCGGAACATCTAAAATCAGGTCAATATTTTCTTGTGCAAATTGAGCCGCAAATCCAGGTCCAAACGGAGCGAATTGCGCAGGCTGCACATTTACCTGTGGTTGTGGAGCATACATATACGGAGGTGCCATCATCGGCTGACCTGCCATCATATTTGGATCCATCTGAGGCATAGCCTGAGGTGGTGGTGCTCCACCAGGTGCTGGTGGAGGCGCTGCAGCCGGTGGAGGTGGTGCTGCGGCTGGGGCAGGTTCCTCTTCCACAGTAGACTGTGAGTCATTCTCCATATTGTTAAGCACTGCTGCGCACATTTCCTTTGCTAAAGAGATTGGATACAGCTGCATCATTTCGCTGTCTACCAAATCTCCAATTTCCATCTTAAAGGCAATTCTTACGAAATTACCACTTAAGAATTCATCTATCTCTCCTCCATTAATAGCCGACATATCTGTAAGAGTGGCTGTTGGAGGTGAAATATCAACCATTTTATTAAGCATCGATGAAAGCGATGTGGCTGAAGCTCCCATCATCTGGTTCATAGCTTCTGAGATAGCCGACAGATGTAAGTCAGAAATCTCACCATCTATATTTGTTCCATCTCCGCCCATCATCAGGTCGGTAATGACCTTGACATCATCCTCTTTTAAAACGAGAACGTTACTACCATCTATACCCTTGGTGTATCCAATTCTTACAACTACACAGTTATCTGCATAATTGGAAGCCAACTCATCCCAATTAGTCTCAGAAACAACAGGTGTAGATATCTCTACCTTTTTGTTTACAAGAGAAAATAAGGTGGTTGCCGCGCTTCCCATGCTGATATTGGCTACCTCGCCAATAGTATCAATCTCCTGGCTGGAAAGCTCACCGCCTCCGCCTGCAGATCCACCGTCATCAGCTGATGCAGCATCGGGTATACCCCCACTAAGTAGTGCATTTATCTCATCTTGTGATAATACACCGTCGCCCATTCTACTGCTCCTCCCTAATGATTTCTGTCACTCTTACTGCGTAGCCTTTTCCTGAAGCACCTGGAAGGGCAGCGAATTTCCTAATGTCGCCCACGAATACATCAAGCTCTTCATCAACCTTTCTATCAAGCCTTACAATATCGCCCACCTGAAGTTGAGAGAAGTCTGCTACTGTTATGACACTATTACCCAGAACAGCTTTAACAGGAATCTTGGCCCTGCTAATTAAAGCCTCCATATCATCTGAGTAATTATCTCCTGTCTTTTCCTTTTGACTACTATACCAAAACTTTGTGTTCAATTTGTCCATAACTGGCTCTAAAGTAATAAATGGAAGACAAATATTCATAAGTCCTTCCACGTCACCTATCTTTATATTCAAGGTAACAATCGCAATCATTTCTGATGGCGAAATAATCTGTGCGAATTGAGAGTTGGTCTCAATTCTCTCAAGCCTTGGATGTAAATCCAAAACATTTTCCCACGGTTCTCTAAGGAGATCCACGCAGCTTGTCATTACTCTTTCAATAATGAGAAGCTCTATTTCTGAAAAATCTCTAACCTTATCTAAAGGCTCGCCAACTCCGCCAAGCATTCGGTCTACCATGGCAAAGCCAAGATTTGAGGCCATTTCAACTATAATGTTTCCCTCAAGGGGAGAAAAATCAACAATTCCAAGTAATACAGGGTTTGAAAGAGAATTTGAAAACTCCATGTAGGTAACAGCCTCGGAGTTCATTACCTCCACCTGTATATTCTTTCTCAGGAAAATAGGCAAGTTGGTGGAAAGCAGTCGACCATAGTGCTCGAAAATGATTTCCATGGTCCTTAAGTGTTCCTTTGAGAACTTGGATGGTCTGGCAAAATCGTAGTTCTTTACCGGTTTTTCCTTGTTGTTTTTTATCTCTTCCGCATCGACTTCACCACTTGTTAAGGCATGCAAAAGATTATCTATTTCATTTTGTGAAAGAACGTCACCCAAGCTATCTCACCACCTTATTTCCCTTAGAATATGACTACTGATAAGTAGCACTAGAGAAATTGACTCTAACAACAAAAGAAGATTTAAACAATGCCTGAAGCTGCTCTAGAATTTCTTCCTTAACTTCATCTTCTTTATTTCTCATATCATCGATTGTATGTCCACTGACTACCGTTTTGATGGTATCGCTGATAACATTATCATACGGTGATAAATCACCTGCTCCACCATATTTTTCGGTGTAGTCCTCGTTTGTACTATCAAGTGATAGCGAAACACCAAGAACTGCATAATGTAAGCTTCCATCACCATTATCTTTAAGATTGATAGTCATTGTTCCACCAGTATTAACTGCGTAATCTTTCATATCTGCCACATCAATGCTAAGGGATCCTGCAGTATCTCCTGCAACCAAATCAAGATCAATAGCTGAACATACCTTTGTGATAAGCTCATTGGCCTTTTTTGTTTCAGGCACAATTGAAATTGTAAGAACTGCTGTAAGAACCAGATTCACAACCACAAGTGCAAGTATAACAACTGTAATCAAATTCTTCTTCATAAGTACAGCCTTTCTATATCATTACTATTCTCCTAAATCAGATGAATAGGAGTTGAATATTTTTATTTCTACTCTTCTGTTTCTTGCACGCCCCTCTGCAGTGCTATTATCTGCAATCGGAACATATTCACCTCGTCCTGCCGATTTTACATAGGCTGGATTTAGATTTGTGACACTTCTAATTCTCTCAGCCACATATAAAGCTCTGTACATCGAAAGCACATCGTTGTTTTCATAGGTTCCTGAAGACATTGGAACATTATCTGTATGGCCTTCAATTTCAATGATATTGTGGTCATAATCCTGCAATATGGACGCCAGATTATCTACAATCCCCAGAGCCTCTTCTGTAAGGGTTGCTTTGCCGGATTTAAATAGCAAAGCACCATTGATAGTAATCATTACATAATTTGCATTGAAATCTACTTCTACCTGATCCTGCAAACCATAGGTTGCAAGCTTGTCTTCAATTTGTTCTGCAATTGATTCGCTTTCAGAGGCGCCAGCTTCAGCTAGTGCTTCCTTTGCTTCCTCAACAGAAACATCTCCTTCACCGGAAGCTGTGTTGTCCCCCTCGTTTTCGCCTTCACCATTGCTTTCGGTTTCACTTTGATTGCCCTCTGAGGTGTTTTCCGTTTCGCTGTCTCCTTCTTTATCGTAGGTCTCATCGTCACCATCATGGACACTGTTAAAATAATCATCAAACATTTCAAGCTGGCTGATTCCAGATGAAATCATCTGGCCCTCACCAATTGAAGTGCCTCCTGATGAAAAAATGCTAAAGCTTGATTGAATACTGGCAATTACTTCCTGAAACTTTTCTGTATCAGTACTACTCATTGAGAAAAGCAAAACGAAGAAGCACAAAAGTAAATTCATCAAGTCTGAGAAGGTGGCCATCCAGGCAGGCGACCCAGGCGGTGCCTCTTCTGGCTTTTTCTCCCTTGCCATTAGCCTTCACCTCCTCCACCGTCACCACCGATTCCTTCTCTAGCTGAAGGTGGTAAGAATGATTTAAGCTTTTCTTCTATAACTCGTGGATTTTCGCCGGCCTGTATAGAAAGAAGACCTTCCACTGTTATTGACTTCATCATTATTTCAAGACCGTTATCTACTCCAAGCTTTGTACCAACAGGGTTTGTAAGCCAGTTGGCAATAAGAGAACCATAAAGTGTGGTAAGTAACGCTACCGCCATATTTGGTCCGATGGTAGATGCGTCAGACAGGTTCTTTAACATATTTACAAGTCCTACCAGAGTACCAATCATACCCCAGGCAGGTCCCATTTCACCCCATTTGCTCCAAAAGTTGATAACGACTTTATGTCTGTCTTCAAGACAGCTCATATCGGTTTCTAGAATTGCACGAACAAGTTCCGGATCAGTACCATCAACAACAAGGTTAATTCCTTTTTTCAGGAACTCATCTTCTATGCTGTGGGCTGCTTCTTCGAGAGCAAGAATACCTTCCTTACGGGAAATGTTGGCAAGATTAATAATGTTACCAATGGTATCTGCTGCATTTCCTATTGGAGGCTCCTTAATAGCTAACGTCAGACCCTTTAATCCGGCTATGAAATCAGGCATCTTGTTACATGCTATACAAGAAGACAAAGAACCACCGATTGTGATAATAACAGATGGAACATCTATGAAGTTTGCGATAGCTGCAACGCCACCGGAAGATACGATTCCGAAGACAACCATTACAACACCGAGTACTAAGCCGATTAAAGTAGCTATATCCAAAACTCTCTCACCACCCCATCAATTATAAAAAAATACGTCCCCACTAGAAAATCTAGAAAATTTTGTATAAAATTACTCGATATATACTTTTGTGATTATTTTACTAGATTTATAGCATATTGTCTACTTTTCTTGGTGAAATGGTCGCATATTATTGTGTATTTTCCGTGTCTAAACCACTAAATATAGATTATTCACAAAATTTTTAGAAATTTACATAAAATAGAAACAAGAGAGGGTTCCCCCTCTCTTGCCATTAATTTATTAAATTTATCTCTTCAAATTGATTAATTCTTCAAGCAATGTATCAGAAACTGTAATGATACGAGAGTTTGCCTGGAAGCCACGCTGAGTGGTAATCATATCAGTAAACTCGCTTGACAAATCTACATTGGACATCTCAAGCTGACCTGTGTTCATAGAAGAACCATCAGCAGAAATATCAATACCGATGCCGTCAAAGTCACCAGAGTTAAGAGTTGTATTATAGCAGTTGTCTCCCATTTCAAGAAGACCTGACGCATTTGCAAACTGAGCTACTGCAATCTGTCCCAAAAGCACAGTATTACCATTTGAGTAAGAACCATAGATTTCGCCATTGGTCTGAATAGATAAGCCAGTCATAGTACCAAGCTTCCTACCTTCACCCCTCATGGTAACTCCGTCTGGAATACCTTTATTAGCTACAGCAGTTGAAGTTCCACCATTGTCATAATTCAACAGTTTAGAAAAATCAATTTCAATATCAGAAATTGCAGCTTTTTCATCAGAAGGTCCAAGTAATGATGAATTCATAACAAGGGATTTTCCTCCAGATTTTGCATCTTTTCCTGCATACATTAAAGTACCTTCTTTAGGATCGAATTTCAGGTTATATCCAATAGACGGACTTTTAATTGCAAGTGTATTTTCATCTTTATAAGATATTTCAATATTCTTTGCCATATCTTCAGCAGACAATCCGCAAACCACTGTCAGAGGAAGCACATCCGTAGAATCTGCATCATTAACAAACGCCTTGTCTGTAGCGTTATATGTATAAGTCTTTGTACCTGAGGTCATTTTAATATCACCAGTGCCTGCTGCCGGATCAGTTGTTGTGAATTTATAATCATCTGATAGCGCTTTATAAGATTTTGATACAATAATATCCGTACCAAAAATATCAGACAAACTCTTGCTACCTCCACTTCCGTCACTCTGGGATGTATATTTCTTTAAAATATCATTATTATCCTGATCTAGAACACTGGTTAATTCGACTGTATAGATACCATTTGTACCATCCTGCAATTTAATAGAAAATTTTGCAGTATATGAATAACCAAGATTGTCAAATAACGTAAATGAGCGAACATATCCACCTGTAGAATTAAACTGACTGTCATTTTTATCCAGGACACCGGCGAAATTTGCTGCTGTGGTAGCCTCTGGAGCAGATGTCAGGTTTTCAGATTTCATAACTCTAAGAGGAGAAACCGTATCCTTAATAATACTTGCAGGGTTCTGAGGGTCTACCTGCCAGCCCTGAACAATATAACCTGTTGTAGTCATGGCAAGATTTCCCATTCCATCGATATAGAAAGATCCTGCTCTGGTAAACAGATTTTGCGCACCATTATTAACAATAAAGAAATTTGTTGATTTTGAGTCTGTAAGTCTGATATCAAGTGCATCACCAGTAGACTGAGCAGCACCAGATGATGTAATGGAAACCTTTGTTGCACCATTAGTAACACCAAGACCTATCTGCTTAGCATTTGTACCGCCTCTGGTTCCTGAAGCACCTGAAGCCTGTTGAGTTGTCTGATACATAATATCAGAAAATGTTGTTGCTGAAGATTTGAACGCAACAGTGTTAACGTTAGAGATGTTATTACCGATAACATCCATCTTTGTCTGGTGAGTTTTAAGACCTGACACACCAGAGAAAAGTGATCTCATCATAATGAATGACCTCCGCCCAATAATTTAACTATGATTGGGGTGTGTTTTTGTCGCTTCTGTCAGTCCACGACTTAGCTTCCATGAAGGTCCAGCTAAACTATAACAGCACCGTCAATATTTGTAAAAATGTTTTCCTCTGATTCTGTCTGATCCATAGCTGTAACTACGGTCTGGTTAGGTACGTTAACTATAAAAGCTAATGTATCTACAAGAACCAGCGAATCAGTAATTCCCTTTGCAGAGGCTTTAAGTACGCCTTCTTCTAGTCTTTGGGACTGCTCTTGTGTCAATTCGATATTTCTATCATCAAGCCTTTGTGATGCATGCTTGGAGAACTTTAACGCAGAAGTACTATTAAGCTTCTCTTTAAATATGTCTTCAAAGCTTTTTCCATCTAATGTGCCAAGTGGCTTGGACTCAGCTGCTGGATTAAGATATGTACCAGCTACTCGCTCAATGGAGGTGAAATTAGGATTAATTTTTAAATTACTCATATCTTCCTCCTAAATTTCCTGCACTGGGGCTTTTTCTAAAGTATCTTCTGTTGAAGAAGTCTCATCCTTATTATCGGTTTCTTTTTTAGGATTCTTTAGTTCGTTAAGTCTATTTGCAATAGTTTCAAGATGTTTTACAACATCTTCCTTAACAAATCCTCTGGTGTAAGTATCCATTGAATTGAAAACATTAAGTGCATTTGTGATGTCGTTTTCATCTTTGATTGTAACGTTTTCCAATATTGGAAGTTTTGCAACCATAGTATTGAAGGTCTCAACTATTGTTACTGCATTGTAATAATCTGTATCTACGACAGAATCTATTTCGCTAACCTTGTACTGCTTATCATTTACCGATACGTACATCGTTCCTTCGTCGTCTGATGTAACGTAATCTACTTTACCTCGTATTTCTTCATGATCACTGTTAATAACAACAGTTTTTCCTACCAAGCTTTGAGCCTGAATAGAATGCATATCATCCTGAACTGACTGAATGGCTTCAATCTGTGTAAAGGATGCAAGCTGTGCCACATACTGGCTGTTATCACTTGGTTCCATAGGATCCTGGTACTGCATCTCTGCAACCAGAAGCTTAAGAAACATTTCCTGATTATATCCGCCATCCTGTTTTCCAGCTGTTTTTGAGGTTGAGGTAGTTTGATCTGATTTTGTTGTCTGCTTTGATGCTTCGGTCTTTTTATATTCACCATTAGTAACAGCACCAACCAACATATTTTCTGCCATCAATCTACTCCTTTCAAACTTTAACTACGCCATAAAATCTAATGTGCCTCCGTTATCCTTCATCATCTGAGCTATAAGCATTTCCTCATCTGACATAAGTCCTGTCAAATCATCAAGACTTGTAATATCGATTCGACCTCTGCGCTTTGATGACTGCTGCCTTCCTTCTTCCCTTCTAGCGTCTTCTCTTCCGTTTTCATCAAGATTTCGTTCAAATTCATGGGTTCCAACGGATACCTCAACGGATGTAACCTTTGTGTTGCTTTGAGTAAACTCTGATTTAAGGTTTGCCATCTGAGATTCTAAGGCCTGTTTTACAGCATCATTTTCAGTAAAGATTTTCGCTGTGATTTCGTTGCCCTTTTGAGTAACCTCAAGGAAGATTTTTCCTAATCCCTCAGGATTAAGTGTAAGCTCCATTGTAGTTGACTCCGTAGTTGTGAGAACTTTTGCCTGCTCAATAAACTGATTAGCAATGTCAGATGCCTTTACTGACTCTCCTGTTGGAAGTTCTACAACTTGCTCCTGTGCCAAAAACTGAAGTTCATTATTTGCCTGTACCATAGGATTTGTAGCTTCATGCCTAATAACAGGAGTTCCATTTTCGTTATCACCTGATCTAAAAACTGCATTTCTTTGTTTTTGTTCAAAAGAAAAATCTTTATTATCAGAATCTGCTTCACCATTATCTGTTTTCACTTTAAAAGCTGATAAGATGTCCTTTTCAACTTCCTGTGGATTTTCCTCGTTTTCTTGAATCGTTGTAGCTTTTTCCTCTGGTTTTACAGTTGTGCTAACCCCAGATTTAACTGTTTCTGTTGCAGAGGACTCCTCTTTACCTATCTCATCTTGAGGTATATCAGATTGAACTACAGGCATCTTCTGTTCGGTTAAATCAAGTTGCTCTTCAGAAATTTGAATATCTGCTGCAAGCATTTCATCCTGTGGTTGCATCTGAATCAATAACTCTTTAATTTGTGGAAGAGCACCATCCATATCCTTAAGAAATTGGTTTGTCAACTCTGTAACATCCTTAAGAATATTTGCGAATTCTTCACTCATTACAAGGGAAATCGAATCTTCCGCACCTGTAAGTTCCGTCACTATCTGGGCAAGATTTTGTGGATCAAGGATATCAATCGCAATTAACCCCAAGTTTTCCATTACAAGCTGAATTTCTTCATCTGTAACATCAAGCTCTTCCTTAACTACTTCTTTGACCTCCTTCACTACTGCTTCCACCTTCTCTACAGTTTCTGCCATGTCAGATCCATTGATGTCATCCTGTTTAATTCCTTTTACTGAAGAAGTCTTGTCAATTTCTACTTTAGTTTTATCAACTGGCTTCTCAGAAGTTTTTGGTGTAGGAGCAGTTACCTTCGACCGAGATAAATCACTGACATTTTGTAGTGTCCTAGCAAATAAATTATCCGGGCTCTTAACCTCTGGTTGTAACTCCTGCTTTGGAATAAAATCCTTTGAAGCAGGCTTTACCAAAAGGCTTGCCACATTGCTACTTGTCATGTGCCCCCTCCTTTCTCCTATGCATTTTTCAAGTTACTATAAGACCTCCTCCCGTGTATATTTGATAATATCTCTTGAAAGAGAAATATTATGGTTCCATCATCTTTGTCAGGACTGCAGCATTGCTTGCATCCATCGCCTCTAAAATAGAAGCTCTGGTGCTTGCGTCCATTGCCTGTAAAATCTGACATACTAAATCATAATCATCGGTCATAGCATCAAAGATTGAAGCAGCATTTTTAGCCTTCATGCTTGAATATGTCTTTACGTAATCCTCTATCTCCTTGTCGTTCTGAAGCTGGCTGACCACCTGTTTATATATTGCAGCAGCATTTTCAGGCTCAATGGATTCATAATAGGTCTTATATTCATTTATATCGGGTGCATTTTCAGAAAAAACAACCTCCTCATAGAATTTTTCTTTTGTCTCCTCGAAAGCTGTTTGGTTGGCTTTATATTCGGCTAGCTCCTGAGCGGAGGTTTCAAGTTCCGCTATATAATCGCTGTTTGACTCGCCAGCCGCTTTCATCTCCTCTATCTGAGTTTCCAGTTCTTTTATTCTGTCTATGGCTGACTCCACCGTAGTATACTGAGAATATTCATCTTCAACCACTTCCTGTGGCAAATAATCCTCTATACCTGGTAATATCTGATTCACATAAGGGACATCCTTGAGAACAGGAAATAACACAGTAGAGCCAAAACCGCCCACATCCATTTTTACCAAAAAGGCAAAAATGACAAGCCAAATAAGGAGGATTAAAAGCACTACAAATGCCATTATTATTCCTCCTCCAATGCCGAGTCTTTCTTCATCCTCAGGTAGAGTTTCGCCGTTGGCCTTGGCCTCCTTGCGCCTCTCCTTTAGTGCGGCCTTTTCAGCTTTTTTAGCTTCTTTTTCAGCTTTTTTTGCTTCCTTCTTTGCAGCTTTATCATCCGCTGCATTTGCTACGTCTGCCATAATTTATTCTTCCTTTTCTGTATTAAAATATGAATAGCTTACAAGTTCATCAGTGATTTTACTTTCTTCACGATCTATCTCATCTAAGAACTCCTCAAAGGCATGTTCCCTTAGCTTTTCGTGCATTTTCCGCTCCATCATGACTGCATTAAGGCGTTTCCTTGCGTTTTCCATGGCTTTTTGAGCTTTTGAAACCTCAAACATCTGATTTCGAAGAGCAACCTTCATGGAAGTAATTGAGCTCTTACAAGTCTTTATTGCTTTAATATCTATATCTCCTATAGAAAGTTCCTTAAGGCGCTTTTCATATCCGGCCTGTCTTATCATTAAATCACGAAGCTTATTTTGTTCTTCATTAAAACGAGCCGTTGCCATTCCAAAATTTGCCTTTTCCTGCTCTTCAATTTTTCGCTTTAGTTCTAAAATGTTTTGCATTCTATAAACAAATTTAGCCACGGTACCACCTCTGATTACTGCCTACTATTCTGCAAAAATCGATGTCATCTGCTGAATAATTTCGTCGTATTCAAATTTGTCATGCGTTTGCTGAAGTAGAAAATCATTTACTGCATCTATCTTTTTGATTGCATAATCAATTGATTTATTTGAACCATTTTTATATGCACCTATATTTATAAGATCTTCGGCCTCTTGGTATGTAGCCAGAACATTTTTCAGCTTACCTGCTACAACTTTATGCTCAGGCGTTGCCACAGCAGACATAACTCTGGAAATGGACTGTAAAACATCTATAGCAGGATAATGATTCTTTTGTGCCAACTTTCTGTTTAGCACAATATGACCATCTAAAATAGAACGAGCTGTATCAGTAATTGGCTCATTGAAATCATCACCATCTACAAGAACCGTATATAGACCTGTTATAGACCCAACCGCGGCATTTCCTGCCCTTTCCAAGAGACGTGGCATCTCAGAATATACTGAAGGCGGATATCCTCTTGTAACCGGTGGTTCTCCTGATGCAAGACCAATTTCTCGCTGAGCCATAGAAAAACGGGTCAAGGAATCCATCATCAAAAGTACATCCTTGCCCTGATCCCTAAAATATTCCGCAATGGCTGTAGCTGTTAGGGCAGCCTTTTTTCTTATCAAAGCGGGCTTATCAGATGTGGCACACACAACGACAGAACGTGCCATACCTTCAGGACCCAAATCGTTTTCAACGAACTCTCTGACCTCACGACCACGCTCTCCAATAAGAGCTATTACATTGATTTCGGCCTTTGTGTTTCTTGCAAACATACCCATAAGTGTGGATTTTCCTACACCTGAGCCTGCAAAGATTCCAATTCTTTGACCCTTTCCTACAGTTATAAGTCCATCAACAGCCTTGACTCCAAGGGGTAGAGGTTCTTTAATAATCACTCTTGCCATAGGATCAGGGGAATCTGCTTCTGCCGGGTATTCAACCAAATTCTGAAAATCAGATAAATCATCTGTATCAGAAGGAACGCCAAGGCCATCCACAAGATGCCCAAGTAACTGGTCTCCCACAGCAATGCCAAGAGGATGTCCGGTATTCTCTACCATACAGCCAACACCAATACCCTCAACATTCTCATAAGGCATCAAAAGCAGACGTTTGTCTTTAAATCCGACAACCTCTGCTTTTATTCGCTGGTCGGAGCCCTCCACGATAATTTCGCACAAATCGCGAAGCTTGGCCTCCGGTCCCACTGACTCAATTGTAAGTCCAACAACCTTTACAACCTTGCCAAGAGATTTAAAGTAATCCTTCTCTGTAAGCTGCATCAATAATCCCTGATCCACTTTGCCTCCTAGCTTAGGGCTCTAATTTCCCTTATAAGATTATCCAACTCTGTATCTATACTACAATCAAATATGCCACCATCTGTTTCAATAATACACTGATTATCGTTTAAAAGTGGAACCGCAATAATATCAAGTCCCACCTCTGCACCAACTTTTTCCTGAATCTCTTCTTTCTTTCCTTTTATGTATTCTGCATTTGCATCTGATACCTTAATCTGCATCTGGCCTGTTCGTTCAATTTTCATAATACAGTGGTCTAAAAGATGATAAATAACATCTTTTCTTCCAGATAATTCTGCAGAAAAAACCCTCTCAAAAACCGGCAGACACATTTCTACAATTTCACGCTCCATGTTTATCTGCATTTCCATATATTGGTTTTCTATTCGCTGTATTTCAGCCTGCATAGACGACTGAGCATCTGCAAGCTCTAAAGCAGCCCTTTGCGTTCCCTCATTATAGCCTTCCTTCTCACCATCCTGACGTGCAAGATTTCTCATGGCATCAGCATTCAACTGCGCAGCATTTAAAATCTCTTCAGCCTGAGCATTAGCATCATCTATAATCTGTTGTGCCTGCATCTTTGCCTGCTCTAAAAGTTCCTCAACCTGGGGTCCTACATCTACCGTTTCTTCCTCTTCCATGATAGTATCAGCCAATCCCAAAAATTCATCAGTATCAACCCCATCTGGAATTTCAGCCCCTGATTCTTGCATAGCAGCCAGCCTTCGCGCTCTCTCCTCATCTAGAAGCCTGGCCTTGTAGGCCTTTTCCTGCTTCATAATCAGTTCTTTCGCTTTGGCGTTGGAGTCAATAACCACTTCATTTGACTCTCCTTCCTCATCAGGCTCATTGGGAGCAATCAAAAACCCGTAAACTACGTTGTGACTAGACAACAAGCTCATCCGAACCTCCTCTAGAAATAACAATCTCCGCAGAATCTTCAAGCTTTCTGATAATTCCAACTATCTTCTGCTGAGCTTCTTCTACATCCTTCATACGAACTGGACCCATAAACTCCATATCTTCCTTAATCATTGATGCAAGACGAGAAGAAAGATTCTTAAAGATTGCGTTTTGAACCTCTTCATTAGCTCCCTTCAAAGCCACACCAAGGTCTGAGTTATCAACGTCTCTAAGAACACGCTGTATAGCTCTGTCGTCCAGAAGAAGGATATCCTCGAATACGAACATCTTCTTTCTGATTTCCTCAGCAAGCTCTGGTTCTTCGATTTCCAAAGATTCCATGATACGTTTTTCTGTACCACGGTCTACAGTGTTCAAGATATTTACTACCGCATCTACGCCGCCGGCGATAGAGTAATCCTGATTGATAAGAGATGAAAGCTTTCTTTCCAATACTCTTTCAACCTCCTTAATAACCTCAGGTGAGGTTCTATCCATAAGTGCAATACGTCTAGCCACATCAGCCTGCTTCTCAGGAGGCAGTGCTCCTATGATAAGTGAAGCCTGGCCAGCTGACAGATAAGAAAGAATCATGGCTATTGTTTGTGGATGTTCATCCTGAATAAAGTTTAATACCTGTGAAGGCTCTGTCTTTCTGATAAATTCGAAAGGACGAACCTGTAGTGACGCTGTCAGCTTTGTGATAACATCCTGGGCCTTGTCATTACCAAGAGCCTTCTCCAGAAGCTCTTTAGCATAACTAATACCACCTTCAGCAATGTACTGCTGTGCCAAACAAACCTGATAAAATTCTTCTATTACTTCTTCCTTAACTGTAGGAGAAATACTTCGAGTGTTTGCTATCTCAAGGGTCAGTTCTTCAATTTCCTCTTCCTTGAGATGCTTGAATATCTGTGACGATTTCTCCGGTCCAAGGGCGATTAAAAGTATTGCGGCCTTTTGTACGCCATTCATGTCTTCAGTAGCCATAACCTTATCCCCAATCCTCGTTTAGCCAATTTCTTAGAAGCTGAGCAACAGCCTCTGGTTTCTCATCTACAAACTTTTCAATAAGTATGCGGGCTTCAGATTTTTCTGTGTAACCGATATCTTCAAGCTCCTCTTCCTCCTCTTCCTGAGCAGTAGAAGCAATAAGATCATCAATTGTAAGTTCTTGCTCCACCGGCTCCTCTTCTTCCACCTTAAGACTTCTAAATACAACAAAGCCAAGCATTGCAAAGATAAGGAATGCAAGAACAATTTGAAGAATATCTGTAACCTCGATTCCAGGTCCCTCAGAATACTGGAACATTGGAATCTCATAAGCTACAACCTTTACATTAGCCTGTGGGAAGCCTGTTGTTCTGGCTACCACCTCAACGATATCATCAGAAACTTCCTGTTGAACCGGATTAGAATTTGCCTTTACAAACTCATCGAATGTCTGTCCCAGTTCTTCAAGAGTTCCATCTTTTTTCATTTTATCTTCGTTATAGATAGCAAATGTCTTACATGTAACTGAAATTGATGAATCCTCAAGGGCACGTTTTCCCATTTCATCTGTATGTGTTGTAACAGTTTCACTAGGAAGATAATCCCTTTCAAATTCATCAGTGGAAGCGGTCGTCTGATTACCATCCTCCATGACATAAGTAGTATCATCATCATTTGAATCAGTTCCAGGAACACCACCAGCACCGCTTACCGATGTAGAGCTGGAGCCTGATTCCTTATCCAAATATCCCTCGCTTCGACCTTCATCAACGTAGTATTTGTAGTCTACATAGCTGTTTTCATCAAAGGTCATTGATAAATTGACGCCAACAGAGACTGTATCGTACAGATTTGTTCCATCAAGCACCGTCTGAACCCGTTTCGCAATTTCATCGCTGGCCTTTTCTCTCACATCTTGATTTGCAGATGCTGAGCCTGCGGCAGTACCGGTGTTTGCTGTAGGGAAAAGTAAATTACCATCTGTATCCATGATGGTTACATTTTCAGTGTCGTCATTTCCCATGTTTGTAGCAACAAATTTTGCAATTCCTGCTACAGTTTCATCCGATATAGGTGAAGTAAGTGTAAGTACTATCGATGCATAGCCATCTTCACTTCTGGAAAGAATAGTTCCATCATCCTCTGGAATATTCAAAGTGACTTCAGCTTTTTCAACCATATTTAGAGACTGAATCTTTCTACCAAAATCCTGTTCAAGCAAAATCTTATAGCGTTTTTGCTTATCTGCCTCTGTTGTTGAAAAGCTACCATCTATGACATCTGCTATAGTGTATTCTGAAGTTGGAATTTCATTAGAACCAAGAAGTATACTTGCGTTAGCATTATCTTTTTCATTTATATAAAATGTGAAACCATCATCACTGGTTTGATAAGATATATTATTGTCCTCAAGAAGAGTTTTAACGGCTGCAGCCTGCTTACCGTCCTCGCAGGTAATAAGCTGAACATATGTCGGGCGGGTAATTATAACTCCCAAAATAATAAAGGACACAACAACTACAGCAGTGATTGAAACTATCAATACCTGCTGACGCTTTGTAAATTTTCTCCACCACTCAAGAATTCTATTCAAAATCGCTTGAATTTGTTCCGGCATAACTCTTCCCCTTTTACAGTCATTCTCTTTGGCGCTAAGCGCCGTCTCAGCTAAGCAACAAGTGTCATTACAAATTTGCTACACAAATGCGGCACTTTTGGAGCATAATCTCAACCTGCAAGCAGGTCAAATATATTATACCTGCATCTGCATTATCTGCTGATAAGATTCAAGAATTCGATCTCTGACAGCCACAGTGTATTGAAGCGCTATTCCTGCTTTACGCTCAGCTATCATCAAATCGTGAGTATTCGTAGTTTCGCCAAGAGCAAATGCCACCTGCTCCTTATTCGCATTTTTTTGTAACTGATTTGTATCCTCTAAAAGAGTCATCACCGAATCCAACATGCTCTGAAAGCCAGTGGTGGCATCAACCTTTTCCGACTTCTGTGGCATTCCTGCAACCGGTGTAATTCCATACAAATTGTGAATTCCAGATACATCCATTTAATAACCCTCCCCACCAGATTATTAACTTTGACCGATAGATATTCCACTTTGCGCCATAGCCTTTATAGCATTGAAAGCCGTAACATTAGCCTCATATGAACGGCTAGCGCTTATAAGGTTAGTCATCTCAGTGACAGTGTTCACATTTGGATATCTTACATATCCATTTTCATCAGCGTCTGGATGAGATGGATCATATTCCATGATAAAGTCGTTTTCTGTATCCTCTGATACTTTAGAAACCTTTACGCCATTTCCATAGTATGCCTGTTCTGTAGTCTTTAAAACATTTTTGAAATTAGGCATACCAGCTTTTAACTGTTTTTCCTGAAAAGTAACAATTTTTCTACGATATGGTTCACCGTTTTTTGTACGCGTTGTACTGATATTTGCAATATTTTCAGCAATAATATCCATTCTGAAGCGCTGAGCGGTCATACCAGATGCAGCTATGTCAAAAGGTTGAAAAAGTCCCATAAAAACCTCCTTAAACAAAAGCCAAATTACTTACAAACTGTTGCGAACCTGTTAAATTCATTGGTAATACTTGTGGTAAGACTCTGATAACGAAGCTGTTCTGATGCAAGTTCTACCTGCTCAGTATCAGGATCTGAATTGTTTCCATCTAGTCTGTATGAATAGTGTTCATAATCAGTGTACTCATAGCCATCCACATGATTACCATTATCATCCAGTACGTTTACTGCCCTGTCTAAAGTTTTTTCATGGGTACCAACAAGTTCACGTCTTAAAACACTGGCAAATTCCATTTCCTGTCTTTTATATCCAGGAGTATCGCCGTTGGCTATGTTATTCATAATCAACGTCTGTCGCTGATAGCTGGCGTCAGCGGTCATATCAAGCAGATTTATATAAGAAAAAGCATCTGAACTAATCATACTTACATTCCTCCTAGACTATTTAACCAAACTACAAGGTGATTAATTTGAAAACATGTATGTTTCAGGCTCATGTTGTGCAAATTCACCATTATCAGCACCATAGATAGTACATTTATCCAATGTAATAAGTTTTTATTAGATTATCATCTATAATAATGCAATATTGTGTATAAGTTATGAATTATAATATTAGATAATTAAAAAAAGAGACCTAAGTTTCCTTAAGTCCCTTTAAAATACATATCTTTTAATATTCCATTTTATTATTTATTCTTTTTAATTTCTTCAAGCTCGTCAAATACCACGTCATTAAGAACCTTGATGTAAGTACCCTTCATTCCTGATGAGCGGGATTCAATAACGCCAGCTGATTCAAATTTACGAAGAGCATTTACAATAACAGATCTTGTTATACCTACTCTATCGGCAATTTTTGATGCAACCAACACCCCTTCATTACCATCTAATTCCTCGAAAATGTGAATAATTGCTTCAAGCTCTGAATATGAAAGTGTTGAAATAGCACTCTTAACTACCTGAAGCTTACGATTTTCCTCAGCAGATTCCTCATTTACTGAACGCATCATTTCAAGACCTACGACTGTTGTGCCATACTCTGTAAGGATAATATCATCTATATCATACTGCTTGTCAAATCTATAAACAAAGAGTGTACCAAGACGCTCACCAGCAATATCGATTGGTGCAATGATTGCAGAATACATATCAATATCAGACTTTTCAAAACCTAGAGTCTTAAGATTAACATTTTCCTTTGTTGAAAGAATTGAAAGTAATCTCTCATTTAATAATGGATCGATGAAACCACCAACCTCATCAACAATAAGCTCACCGATTTCTGTTGTATTTGGAAGATGAGAAAGTCCAAGGACTTTACCCTTCTTTGAAATAACAAGCACTGATGAATCAAGAATTTCTGTTAATACTGAACAAATATCATTAAAAACAACCTTTGATGAATTGTTATTGTGAAGAAGCTTTCCAATCTTTCTTGTCTTGTCTAGTAACTGTACACTCATTAATCTATATTCCTCCTAAATCTAAAACAATGCAAATTTTCATATCATCCGCTTCCCCGAAGTGTCAAATAATTCTAATTATAAGAATTATTATGAATTTTAACACATATTCACATTAAAAACAATAAATTTCAGAATATTAGAAACATTTATTGAATTTAGTTCTGACTCTGCACAAATCTGCACTCATCATTAGCACAAACCAGTTTGTTACCCTTTTCTACCATGTAAGTGCCACATTTTGGACACTTTTCGGTAGTAGGCTTTGACCAGCTAATGAAATCACATTCTGGATGATTAGAACATCCAAAGAACTTTCTGCCCTTCTGTGACTTTCTGATTACTACATCACCGCCACATTTTGGACATGGAACTCCTATTTTTTCCAGGAATGGCTTTGTATTACGGCATTCCGGGAAACCAGGACAAGCAAGGAACTTGCCGTGAGGTCCAAATTTAATAACCATGTTACGTCCGCATTCCTCACAGATTACGTCTGTAACCTCATCATGGATTTCGACCTTTTTAAGCTCTTCCTCTGCTACCTTTACAGCTTTATCCAAGTCAGGGTAGAAATTTCTTACAACAGATTTCCACTCTACTGTTCCCTCTTCTACTCCATCTAAAAGAAGTTCAAGATTTGCTGTAAATTTATCATCTACGATGATAGGGAATGAATCTACCATAATAGAATTGACAACCTCACCAAGCTCTGTTACAAACAGATTTTTTGCTTCCTTTGTGATGTAATGTCTCTTGAGAAGTGTAGTAATTGTTGGTGAATAGGTACTTGGTCGACCAATTCCCAGTTCCTCAAGAGTCTTTACAAGAGAAGCTTCTGTGAAATGTGGTGAAGGCTGTGTAAAATGCTGTTTCTCATCAAAGCTGTTAAATTTAAGCTTTGAATCCTCATTAAGCTTTGCAAGTGGATGTGTCTTTGCATCCTGCTCATCATCTGCATCAGTATAAATCATCATAAATCCATCAAAATTAACTGCAGACTCAGAAGCTGTAAACACCTGATTGTTTGCCTTTACGCTAAGTGAAACTGTGTCATAAACCGCATTTGCCATCTGGCTTGCCACGAAACGCTTCCATACAAGCTGATACAGTCTAAACTGATCTCTTGTAAGACTTTCCTTAATCTCCGATGGAATAAGCTCTATATTGGCAGGTCTGATTGCCTCGTGGGCATCCTGAACCTTTCCAGTATTCTTCTTAGATGACACAGCCGCCTCTGATAAATAGTTATCACCATAGTTTGCAGATATAAAGCCTTCAGCCATAGCTCTTGCTTCATCAGAAACACGAGTTGAATCAGTACGAAGATATGTAATCAAACCGACTGTACCGTGCCCCTTGACGCTGACGCCTTCATAAAGCTGCTGTGCAACGCTCATAGTCTTTTGAATTGAGAAATTAAGTGCCTTTGATGCTTCCTGTTGCATTGTAGATGTTGTAAATGGAAGTGGTGCTTTCTTTTCTCTTTTGCCATGTTTAATGGAATCTATTACATAATCTGCTCCATCAAGCTCAGCCATTATTTTATCAAGGCTTTCCTTATCAGAAATATCTTTCTTTCCTGTACTATCGCCATAATACTTTGCTGTGATAGGCTTTTTGGAACCTGGCACATCAAGAAGTACATCAAGTGTGTAATACTCTTGAGGAATAAACTGCTCAATTTCCTTTTCCCTGTCACAAATGATTCTAAGGGCAACTGACTGAACACGTCCGGCAGAAAGCCCTCTTTTTACCTTTGTCCAAAGAAGTGGTGAAATCTCATAACCCACCATTCTATCAAGCATTCTACGTGCCTGCTGAGCATCAACCAGACCCATATCGATTTCTCTAGGATTTTTCAGAGAATTCTTTACTGCCGTCTTTGTGATTTCATTGAAAGTAATTCTGTAAACCTTTTTATCCTGTAAATTGAGGGCGTAAGTGAGATGCCAAGAAATGGCTTCCCCCTCACGGTCGGGATCAGTTGCCAGATAAATCTTATCTGCCTTCTTTACTTCCTTGCGAAGTGCAGCAAGTAGCTCTCCCTTTCCTCGTATTGTTATATATTTAGGTTCAAAATCATTTTCAGGGTCAAAACCAAGCTGTGATTTAGGCATATCTCTAACATGTCCCTGGGAAGCCATTACCTCATAATTGCTTCCTAAAAACTTCTTGATGGTATGCACCTTAGCTGGCGACTCCACAATAACAAGATTTTTTGCCATATAAATTTCATCTCCAAATATTAATAACTATCGACAAATATAATTGCTCGTATCAGTTATATTATTTTGCTTCATAGTAGAAACGTTACTCACTATACAACAATAATTTTCTATTTTCAAGGAAAACTTTAAATATTGACAGAAAACATTAAAATTTGATTATGAATATTACCCAACTGTTTAGCACTTGATGTAATTGTTTTTGAAGGCCTCACATAACAGGCCCATTCTTTCCAAAGCCAGTACATTAGACAGTAATTGCAGATAATCTATATTTGTTTCCTCCACAACCTGAGATAGACTTTTAGGGTATAAATCAAATAACTCATAAACCTTTCCTAATTCATTTGACAATTTAGGCTTTTTGGCTTTTGCAACCTGCTCTTTAGGAGAAATATCATGTCCATATAGTTCGGATAAATCACTCATAAACTGGTCAATTGACCACAAAATTTCTGCTCCCTGGGAAATAAGCTTATTACAACCAGTTGAAAGATTATCCCCTACTCTTCCTGGAACAACAAATATTTCTTTTCCCTGCTCCAGTGCAAAATCTGCAGTAATTAAGGAACCTGATTTTTCCCTGGCTTCTACCACTATCACAATATCAGAAAGTGCTGAGACTATTCGATTTCTTCTTGGGAAATTCATCGGAAGTGGTGTTGCGCCCATCTGGTACTCTGATAAGATTGCTCCACTTTTTGCTATTTCTTCATATAGTAATCTATTTTCAGCAGGATAAATCACATCGCAACCACTTCCAAGTACCGCAACAGTCTTTCCAGCGGCTTCCAGGCAGCCTTTGTGCCCATAGGCATCTACGCCCCTTGCCATACCGCTTATAATGGTAAATCCTGCCTTAGCCAGCCTGTTTCCAAGCTCCTGCGCCATTTTTCTGCCATAGGCACTACATCTTCTAGCTCCTACTATCGAAATACATTTATTAAAATCAGGCAGTGTTCCATTATAAAAAAGCCCGTATGGCGGATCATAAATATTCCTAAGCTTCTGCGGATATTTGTCTGATTCCATTGTTATAAAGGAAAAAGGGGAATGATTAAAGTCGTCGTATTCCCTTTCCAAATCAAATTTATTTCTATCAGCTATAAAGCTTTCCACCTTTGTAGGCTCCATAAGACCGCTTTCCAGGAGTTCTTTATCACTTGCCCTATAAATATTGTAGGAATCATAAAAGTGCTCCAAAAGGCGGCTTTTTCTACTATAAGGTATATCCTCATTTCTCAGGAACCAATACTCATAAATTTTTGTATTCATCAGCATTCCTCCCAATACTTTTTGTCCAAACCTCGATAAAGGATTGCCTCCTGCAGATGAATAAGTTTAATGTCTTCACTTTCATCCATATCGGCCAAAGTTCTGGCAACTCTAAGCACCTTATGATAAGTTCTCGCAGTCAATGAATACTTGTTATACATAGCTTCCATATATGCTGTGTTTCCATCTGATAAATTGCAAAATTTGCCAATAAGGTTGCTGGGAATCTGACTATTAAATAGAAACCCATATTCTCTGTAGCGATTTCTTTGAATTTCGTGGGCAGCAATCACGCGCTTTCTAATACAATCAGAAGATTCATTATCCTCTCTTTTTGAAATCTGAGTAAAATTTAATGTTGGCGCCTCCACACAAATATCAATTCTATCCAAAAGTGGCTGAGATATTTTAGAAAGATATCTCATAATGGATTGTCTGGTACAATGACATCGGTTTAAATCTGGATAATATCCACAGGAACATGGATTCATAGCCGCAACCAAAACGAAATCAGCTGGATAGGTAAAGCTTCCAGTAGCCCTTGCTATATTAACCTGTTTATCTTCAAGCGGCTGTCTTAGCATTTCTATGGTGGATTTATTAAATTCTGTCAGCTCATCTAAAAATAGTACGCCTCCATGAGATAAGGATATTTCTCCAGGCTTTGGAATCTGCCCACCACCTACAAGTCCCTGGGCTGAAACAGTGTGATGAGGGCTTCTGAATGGACGGTTTTTGATTAATCCTTTTCTTTCATTAAAAATACCTGAGACAGAATAAATCTTTGATACCTCCATCTGCTCTTCCAAATCCATTGGAGGCAAAATAGAAGGAATACATTTAGCAACCATCGATTTGCCAGCCCCCGGTGGTCCCACCATAAGCAGGTTGTGCATACCACTTATTGCCACCTCACAAGCTCTTCTAAGAGCCTGTTGTCCATTAATCATTGAAAAATCATATGCGGTTTCAATTATATTTGAAGTGTTTTCAGAGAAAATAGGTTCCATCTCATAATGCTCTTCATTGATAATATCTATAACATCCTTTAGCTTAGACACCCCAAGTGTGATAATTTCAGGCACAAGCCTAGCCTCTGTCAGATTATCCTTTGGTACTATTACAATCTCAAGTCCTTTTTTCTTGGCCTCCATCACCATAGATAATACGCCGTTCACAGGCTGTATTTTGCCATCTAAGCCAATTTCTCCAAGTAGGCATATATCGCTTAGTCTACTGCTATCAATTATGCCTATAGCAGATAAAACAGCCACAGCAATGGGTAAATCAAAACCCGCTCCTGTCTTTTTGATGCTTGCAGGGGTGAAATTCACTGTGATTCGCTTAATAGGAAGCGCATACCCTTCATTTTTTAAGGCAGCTCGTACCCTTTCCTTGGCCTCCTTCACCTCCGAAGAAAGATATCCCACCATTTCAAACATGGGCATACCTTCAGATATATCTGCCTCAACAGATATAATCCTAGAATCGATACCATAAATGGTAGCGGTATTTACAATACTATACAATTAAACTCCTTTTGGGGATTTAAGAATATGAAAATATTAAGAAAAAAGACAGGAGTCATGATAACATACTCCTGTCCTAAAAACAATGAAAAATAATTTTATTGGTTTCCTCTATCTTATACGCTCAGTAAGTCCAAGCTTCTTGTGAACTTTTCTTAAGGTCTTGTTAGCAAAATAAGATGCTTTTTCAGCGTTTTCCTTTATACATTCATTAATGTATGTTTTGTCCTTTTCAAGTTCGGCACAGCGTGCATGGAATGGATCAAGCATATCTGCTACAGCCTCACCAACTGCAAGCTTAAAGTCTCCATAGCCCTTTCCATCGAATTCCTTTGCTACTTCATCCATAGTTTTGCCTGTTACAACACCATAGATTTCCATAAGGTTAGATACACCTGGCTTGTTTTCTACATCGTAGCGAACCTCAGCATCTGAATCTGTAACAGCCTTTTTGAACTTGCGGATTATAGTATCTCTGTCATCAATAAGGTAAATTGTAGCATTAACATTTTCGTCAGATTTTGACATCTTTTTGGTAGGCTCGGCAAGAGACATGATTCTTGCACCAGCCTTTGGGAAATATCCCTCAGGTATAGTGAAAACATCACCATAAATATTGTTAAAGCGCTCTGCTACGTCACGGCAGATTTCAAGATGCTGCTTTTGGTCAGCACCGATTGGTACCAAATCAGCCTGATAAAGAAGAATATCTGCAGCCATAAGTGCAGGATATGTAAATAAGCCTGCGTTAATATTATCAGCATGCTTTGCTGATTTATCCTTAAACTGAGTCATTCTGTTAAGCTCGCCCATGTATGTGAAGCAGTCGAGAATCCATCCAAGCTCAGCATGAGCCGAAACATGAGACTGAAAATAGATGCAGTTCTTCTTTGGATCAAGTCCTGCTGCTACATACTGAGTGTAGATTCTTCTTGCGTTCTGCTTGAACTCTGTAGGATTTTGTCTGACTGTAAGTGAATGTAAATCCATAACACCAAAGAAGCAATCATAATCCTCGTGTAAATTTACCCAGTTCTTAAGTGCTCCTATATAATTTCCAATGGTAAGCTTTCCTGTAGCCTGCATACCTGAATATAATACTTTTCTTTCCTTTTCCATCATTATTTCTCCAGTTATTTATTATGTAAAATTTCTTTTCTAATGTAGTCGTTTGTAGCATCCTCGCCATATTCAGCAAGATGTGTAAGCATTTTTTCGAGCAAATCTGCTGTGTTTTTATGCATCATGTATTTGCCCTTGCCACGCTCATAATACTCAAGTGCACTCCTATCAGTATATTTATCCTTTTGATAGGTCTTGCAGGCAGCAACTCTGTCACAATACATTTCAACAACATATTTAACTGGCATCTCCATGCCTGTCATACTATGATTTTCATCTAAACCATAATCAATCCAATACTCGAAATGATGCTTATTCCTGCCTTTATGATGCAGCCAAGCAAGCGACACCCCTGTCTCAAGCCTTTCTGCATTATTAGGGCTCTTATCTCCCTGAAAGTATTTAGCTCCAACAGAAAATTCTACCCAGGAATATTTTGATAAATCGTGGGTAAGTCCCTGCCAATATAATCCAACTGCAAAGCAGCCTTTTCTTACAAGATGTCTATGATGCGTAATAGTTTTAAAATGTTTCCAAGCCTTCATTTATCAATCAACTCCTAGTTTTACTTAAATAGAATTCTATTTAGTATTTACCCTCAATCCCACAAGTACACTTATGGAACTTCCAGGTACTTTTATTGTTTGCTGATTATCAATCGGCTTTGGCGTAAAATCACTTTTATCGTTGTAGTCGGCGGTGTTAAAACAAATGCGCCATCGTTTGCCAGGAGCTAAAAGAGGAAGTGCCATTTCCACAGTGTCATAGTGGAAGTTGTAGCAAATAAATACCTCTTCTTTTTCATCTACATAAGCTCCGTTATATAGAACACCTAACGCCTTCTGCTCTTCTCCTATGCTCATCATCCATGGTTCTGAACCGTGGAAGGACATATCTGGAAGGCCCAGGTGCTTGTAATCGTTCATTAAGAAAGGTGTCTCTACCCTTAGACATTTATGCTTCTTTCTGAAATCTATAAGCTGCTCAACAAATCTCTGCAGGGATGCTTTACTTTTATTTTTAGTAAATACTGTGTAGCCAATTTCATTATCCTGACAATATGGATTATTATTCCCCTGATGAGTAGCCGCAACTTCATCGCCTGCCACAATAAGTGGAACACTTTGAGACATCATCAGAGCCGCAAGTGAATTGCGCATCTGCCTGAATCTGTTGGCATTTATCATTTTGTTGGTGGTTTTTCCTTCAACACCGTAGTTGAAGGAGAAATTATTGTTTGTGCCGTCTCTGTTGTCCTCACCATTATCTAAGTTGTGCTTCTCGCCGTATGAATAGGAATCCCACAGTGAAAAACCATTTACGTTTGCCATGTAATTGACAAAACCGTAAGCACCATTCTGACGGCGCATATGATTAGCAAACTGCACCATGCTACCATTCATATGATTTTGAATCTGACGGGTAACATTCATGAAGGAATCATTGTATACAAAAAGATGTTTACTGCCCGACTCACTGCATAGAATCTCTTCTGGAATATATTCGTAGAAGATTTTTGTAGTGCCAAGATAAGGTTCTTTTGCGATTCTCTCTATTGGTGCATTGCAGCCCACAATATGAAAACCATCTATATGGAAGTATTTTACATAATATTTTAAACATTCAAGTTGAACATCTGATGATGTTTCCTGGGCAAATGCCATCTCCATGATAACTTCAAAACCGTTGTTATGAAGCTTTGAAACCATGGCACGAAGACCTTCTGCTGCCTTAGATGCACCACCAAAATAAGATGCTTTTGGTGCAAAATAATCTGCAAGGCCAAACCCCCAGTAATTAACTTTTCCTATATAATCCTGAACCTGTGTGATTTTGCCCTTCGAGGAAATGCTTGATTTGCATTCTAAAAACAGCTCCTCAAAATCGTATAAAGGCATAATTTCAAGGCTTGTTATTCCAAGCTTTTTAAAGTATGGAAGCTTAGATAAAAGCCCTTTATATGAGCCAACTTTTGCCGAAGACATCCCATTTCCTGCTGTAAAGCCACGCATATGTAGCTTGTACAAAACCATGTCAGTAGGGGCTATAGATACCTTTGTATCCTTCCAGTCTTTTTCAATATGTGAAATACCTGAATAAACCTTAAACTGTTGCTTTTCTCTGGCTGCTGCATCAGCCCAAATATCTCTTCCCACTATAGCTGTAGCGTAAGAATCTACGTAGGTTGTTTTGTCTTCCTTTAGTAAATAACAAATATCATCAGGATTTATACCTGAAACAGTTACAGAATAAACCAGACCTAAAGCATGTTCATCAGAAAGATCTATTGTAGAAATCTGTTTTTTAGTTGATTTGTCGAATAACAGAATAGAGATTTTTTCAGAAGTGGCATTTACTGCAAATGTAAATGTTACTTTATCTCTTCCACATATTCGTGGTCCATATTCTCTAAAATCTCCTCTTGAAACGTTCATAAAAAGCCCCATCTTCAAAGTTTAGCGTATATTTTGTCTAAAATAATAGAAATCACTAGACATTACTAATGATGAATTATATCATAAGGCTATACCTTAAACAAATATAATCTTAAAAGGAGTAAAAGATGGACGAAAATCAGGTTTTTCCAGTTGATAACGAGGATGATGATGTAGTTGTCACTTTAAATTTAGATGATGGTACAGAGGTAACATGTGAGATTCTTACAATCTTTGATGTAAATGAGCAGGACTATATTGTTCTTCTTCCCCTTGATAAAAATGGCGAGCCTAACGCTGATGGTGAAGTATATATATATCGTTATTTCGAAGATGAAAGCGGTGCACCATCGCTTGATAACATTGATTCTGATGAGGAATATGAGGCAGTCTCTAAGCGTTTTGATGAAATCTACGCCGAGGATGACGAGGACTAATCAGTTTAATCAAACATTTCATCTAAAAATCGGGATTTATCCCGATTTTTTTTATTGGTATAGGTAATATAAAGGTTTCTTTTGCAACGGGTAATCCCCACATAAAAAAGTCTTCGCTCCGCTTCTATATCCTCTCTTGACTGACATTTATTTGTTGGAATCACGCCATCACTGGCAGATATAATAAACACATTTTCAAATTCCAGTCCCTTGCTGGAATGAAGTGTATATAAACCTACCTTTCCGGATTTATCTACTACCCTGTTTCGATTTTCATAATCAATCTTTAGTCTGAGTCCATTTAATTTATCTATAGCCTGTCTGATGGTTCTGCAATCCTTAAAAACCTCCTGAATAAATTCTATTACCTCCTGATATTCTGCTATATCCACCTCATTGCTAACAGCTTCCTGAAGCAAAAAATTGTCATAGTCCATAACTCTACACAGGTAGCTAATAGCAGCTCCAGGTGACATTTTTGCCATTAGCTTTATATCAGCCCAAAAAGACTCTACCACCTTATAATAGCCAGGGTTATTGTCATAAAAATCAAGCATGGATTTTTCTGTTATACCATTTTCTACGGCCTGTCTATGTAAGTAACGGTTGGGCCTGTTGATTACAGACAACAATCTGGCTTTAGTGGCATTTCCTATAGCAATCTGAAAATAGCTTTCTATATCTGCAATAATAAAATGAGAATAGATATTTGGCATTTTCTCCTTCAAATAGAAACTAATTCCACTTGTAGTAAGCTTGTCCACCAAATATCTAGCATCCGAGTGATTTCTGTATAATACAGCTATTTCATCATAAGAAGTGCCATTTTTTCTAAGTTCGCCAATCTTATTTATTATAAATTCAGCTTCTATGGCAGGGGATTTTTTCTCTATTATTTGGATATTACCATCACCTACAGTGCTTTTTATATTTTTTTCAAAACGATTTTCATTCTTTCCGATGAGAAGACCTGCTGATTTCACAACATTGGCAGGATTTCTGTAATTGTAATCTAAAACAATTTGTTTAGCATTTGGATAGTATTCCATAAAATCACGCATAATTTTAGGATTTGAGCCCCTAAAACCATAGATAGACTGATCATCATCTCCTACGCAAAACAAATTATGAGTTCTATCTGCCAGAAGATTAGTCAGCTTAAACTGTAAATCATTCATGTCCTGCATTTCATCCACAAGATAATATGAAAATCTATGCTGCCATTTATTTAAAATGTCAGGTCTATCAATAAAAAGCTGATAGGCTTTAATGAGCATGTCGTCAAAATCAATGACATGATATTTAGCCTTTAGACTCTCATAGGCTTCTATGAAGCATTTAAGCTTTGTGGCATCTGCGTATTTCGGCTCGTAGGATTCTAAATCAATATTTTTATTATTAACAGTAGATAATTCAGTGATATAGGAATTTGCCAGAGCTATGTCATCCTTATCTATATCTGCTATAGTCATAGCTTCCTTCAAAATCTTATTTCTCATCTGTCCCATTATGATATCAGATGATTTAAATCCCTTTTCCTTTTGTAGAATGCCCCAAAATAAAGAATGGAACGTTCCAAAGGTCACTGGATGTACATCATCTGATAACCTGTTGAAACGTTCCTTCATTTCAATTGCCGCAGCTTTGGTAAATGTAATTACCAAAATCTCCTGCGCTGGTACACCAGAATTAATAAGCTCACTAATTCGTTTAGTTAATACAGCTGTTTTACCGCTTCCAGGCCCTGCTATTACAAGACAAGGCCCCTCTTTGTGAAAAACAGCCTGCTTTTGTGGGACGTTTAGTTCCATATACCTCCTATACGCCCAAATTCAAGGTTACCAGCCTATTATTTAATTAAATATTTGCCAAAATTATTTAGACAATTTTTCGATTGCCGCTTTGATACGCTTGATAGACTCTTCCTTGCCAAGGATTTCCATCAGCTCTGTTGCACCGCCAGGAGTCATCTGCTTACCTGAAACAGCTGTACGTACTGGCCAGAGAACGTATCCGTTTTTGTATTCATGCTCTGCAGCAAAGCCTGTAAGTGCTGCATATAACGCATCATTTGAATAATCATCCAAGCCTTCAAGAACTGGTAAGAGCTCCTTTAATACAGCAAGTGATGACTCTTCGTTTGTCTTCATCTTTTTATGAGTATACATTGCACTATCATACTCAGGTACAGCATCAAAGAAATCAACATGATCCTTGATGTCTGGGAAAATCTCAATACGAGTCTGAACCATCTTTGCAATCTTCTTGAGGTCTACATCGCTCTTGATGTATTCCTTGAGATATGGCTCAGCCATCTCGTAGAATTTGTCAAAGTCCATAGCCTTCATGTATTCGCCGTTCATCCACTTAAGCTTTGTGATATCGAATACTGCAGGTGACTTTGAAATACGATGATAATCGAATTCTTTTACAAGCTCCTCTAATGAGAAGATTTCGTTATCATTTTCTGGAGACCAGCCAAGTAAAGCTACGAAATTGACAACCGCCTCTGTTAAGAAGCCCTGCTCAATTAAATCCTCATAAGATGAGTGACCTGAACGCTTTGAAAGCTTCTGATGCTCTTCATTTGTGATAAGTGGGCAGTGAATGTACTTAGGTACTTCCCAGCCAAAAGCCTCGTAAAGACGATTGTACTTTGGTGATGATGAAATATATTCATTACCACGAACAACGTGTGTGATACCCATAAGGTGATCGTCAACAACGTTGGCAAAATTGTATGTAGGATAACCATCTGATTTGATGAGAATCATATCGTCAAGCTCTGCATTATCAACTGTGATTTCTCCATAAAGCTCATCTACAAAAGTAGTTGTGCCTGTACGTGGATTGTTCTGACGGATAACATATGGCTTACCAGCTGCAAGATTGGCCTCTACCTCTTCCTTTGAAAGGTTGAGACAATGCTTGTCATAAATAGAAATCTCTTTATCACCGATAACCTGCTTACACTCTGCAAGACGCTCTTCATCGCAGAAGCAGTAATATGCTTCGCCTTTTTCGATAAGCTTTTTAGCATACTCAAGATAGATGCCCTGCTCCTGACGCTCTGACTGAACATATGGACCACAGCCCTTGTCCTTGTCTGGGCCTTCATCATGAATAAGACCTGTTGCTGCAAGTGTTCTATAGATAATATCAACAGCACCTTCCACAAGACGCTCCTGATCAGTATCTTCAATTCGAAGAAGGAAATCGCCTCCCTCGTGCTTAGCAACTAAATATGCATAAAGAGCTGTACGAAGATTTCCAACGTGCATACGACCAGTTGGTGATGGTGCAAAACGTGTTCTTACTTTACTCATTTTATTTCCTCACTATAAAAAAACATAAAATTAAGGACTGCAAAAGTGCAATCCTTAATAATTCTATACCAAAATCCTAATTTTGCAAGTCATTTTTCTGAGGAGGCTCCCCTTGTGGCTTTTGTCCCTGCGGCATATTTTCTGGATCAAAATCTTCAGGTAGATTATCAGGATTAAAATCACTATTACCCCTAGGGCCTCCTTTTCCCATGCCACCTTGGAAATCACCTTCAGCCCCTGTGGAGGTTATATTATTCTCACCGCCATTTTCGATAATATTGCTATTACTTCCACCAGTGGCCGTAACCTTACCGCCATTAATGATGATTGAAGATTCATCTGCATCAAGTCCGCACTCAGGAGAATCAGCACCTGTCACATTTATCTCACCATCATTTATTGTAATGCATCCATCATATCCGCCATTACAGTCTATACCATCATTATTTTGACTAGTAACATTAACCTTTCCACCGTTAATCTCAATATAATAACCTGCGTTTATTCCATCATCCGATGATTCTATAGTGATATCACCGTCATTAATGCATATGCTGTCCTTGGACTCGATACCTTCATTTTGACTTGTAACACATAAAGTTCCAGCATTTATGACAAGAAGTTTTTCAACCTCTATTCCATCACTTACAGCATTAATCGTGATAGTTCCTCCGTCTACACAAACTAAATCGTTTGCATTTATGCCATCTGTACCATTTGATGTGATATTTATAGTACCACTTTCAATATAAAGCTCATCATCGCAGGAAATACCATGCTTATGATTTCCATTTATATTTAAAGTACCATCACCTAAAATAATCAAATCATCTTCGCTTGAAATAACGCCTTTTCCTATTTCTTCACCTGTTGATGAATCTGTTTCATAGGTATCGCTATCTGTCAAAGTATTCGTTGTACCCTCAGCCATTTCTATATAAAGATTTTTGACCTGGCTTGCATATATTACAGGTCCCTTTTCACTTGTAAGCTCAACGCCATTTAAAATGAGCTTTACGCTTTCATCAGTATTTATAAGTATTGAGGCCTTTTGAGACGAACCACTAAGAGTATAGGTTCCGCCTTCAGTTATATACAAAACTCCATCCTCATTAGAGCAGCCACTGCCGTCTATAGACATATCACCTTCTGAAAATGTGATACTGGCCTTTGTGGTCCAATCATCTTTTATTTCAAGTACATTATACTCCACTGTTCCAGACGAAGATGTAGTAGATGTGTCTGATGCTGTAGTCGTGGTAGATGTGGTATTTTTTGAAGAATCAGAGCCTGCTTCCAAGGTGGATGTGCCTGCACATGCTGACAAGCTTGCAACTATCACTAAACTTAATAAACTTAAATAAATTTTCTTTTTCAAGGCAACTCCTTTCCTTTAAAGCTCCTCTGCTTCATTTGCATCACAACGGCCACATACTACAGTAAGATTTCCATTTCTCATTCTTATTTCATCTAAAAATGATTTTTCCAATTTTTCATCGTTTAACTTTACTTTATAGTTGATTTCATACATAGAACCCATATTAGTAGTCTTTACTGCTATTTGCTTGTGTGTCTTTGTGTATTTTTCAAATAAATCATCAAAAATTTCGCTGTAATCTAGATTTTCAGGAATAGTTACTCTTAAATCTTTTTCTTCCATATCAGATGCTGCATATTTTGTATAATACATAACAAAATGAATTGGGCAAATCAAAGCTGTTGTAGCAGCTGCAAGTGGTAGTTCACCTATAGCACAAATTATACCAATAGTCATTGTAAAGAATACAAATCCAATATCTCTTGAGCTTCCCTGCAAAGATCTAAATCTTACCAATGAAAAGGCTCCCACTACTGCAAGGCTGGTGCCAAAATTTCCGTTTACCGCAAGCATTACAAGGCACACAAGGCTAGGCATGATAATTAGTGTTCGCGCAAAATTTTTAGATGTTTTTCCTGTGTAAATATATGTTAATGATATGATAAGTCCCAGTAATGATGCAACTGATGCATCTACAAGGGCATCTGTAACTGTAAGTGTAGTAGTTGTTGATGATTGAATTGCTGATAATAATGCTTCCATTTAGGTTTAAGCCTCCTTCAACTGCTTCTTATAAAAGTTTCCGTATTTTGAAAATGATGTTGGATAAATCCTGTATTTTGATAATAGTCTTGCAAACCATAGTGGCATTGCATCTGAGATTTTTACCTCCATAAGACGATAGCCCTTCGATAACAAATATTCATTATCTTCATCGCTATAAAGAGTCAAATTAAAATCTCTGCTTCGAATATTAATATCAAAGGTTACTCTAAACTCAGAATCCTCTTTTCCAAACATCGCCAGCCTGTCATAGGCAATATATCTTTTAGGCTCCAGCGGATAATGATTAAAAAAGTAATCTATTTCTTTAAATATCTGGTTGGGATTCGTTGGCATTTTACCTGTAATCAAATATCTTTCAGCCTCTTCCATGGGAATGGCAACTCTTCGTTTATTTACCAGACCCTTATATTTCTTTTTAATCTCTAAAAAACACATGCTGTCATAGGTTGGTTTTCCATAACAGCGAACTCTAAATTTCTCTTTGTACTTCGGTCCTTCAATTGAAGTCCTGATAAGCTCATCTGTTGGAGTGTCATAGTAAATGTTTCTTATGGTATGAAGACCGTATTCGTCTTCTTCCATGTACTCATCCAGCTCTGCTTTAAAATTCACATAAGTATCTTCGTCTAACAGAAATTTCTTCTCATATCTATTAAATACTTTTTGTATATGTCCCACATTTTTCTCCTTTCGGAATTTGTTTTTAGCTGATGGTTATACTTTAAATATGCAATGTGAATGTAAAGTGATGACGAAAAAAAGGTTTTCGGAAGGTTCTGAAAAGAATATTTAAAAGATTACTATTCTATCAAATAAAAAAACATAGCCGTTAAGCTATGCTTTTAAAAATTTGTTATCCTACAAGGCTGAAATGAATCGCATAAATGCTTCTTGTCCCTCAGGTGTACATTTATATACACCAGCGCATTCAAGGACCTTGCAAAATACCTTACCTATTTCCTGCTGAAGGATTTCATTGATATTATCATTATTAATCTCAGGATAATTCTTGCTGAATTCTTCTACCCAGTCTGCGTGTTTCGCAAGCTCTAGATTGCTTCTAATATCTTTGCCAGCAACAATATAATTTGCCAACTGCTCTATTTCTCCCTTTAGACGACTTGGTAATACCGCAAGTCCCATCACTTCAATCAAGCCTATGTTTTCTTTTTTTATATGATGAAGGTATGCGTGAGGATGATAAACACCAAGTGGATGCTCCTCAGTTGTAATATTGTTGCGAAGAGCAAGGTCTAATTCAAATAGTTCTCCTCTTTTTCTTGCAATAGGAGTAATTGTGTTGTGCGCCTCACCATCAGTCTCTGCAAAAATAAATGCAGACTCATCTGTATATCCTCGCCATACATTTAAAATATGTTCTGCCAAATCGATGATTCTTTTTTCATCCTTACACTGAAGGCGTATAACTGAAAGTGGCCATTTTACGATACCCGCTTTAACATCTTCAAAGCCTGAAATAGTAAATTCTTTTATGATAGGTGCTTTTTCCATGGCAAAGGTGTAATGTCCACCTTGGAAATGATCGTGACTTAAAATCGAACCGCCCACAATTGGAAGATCAGCATTGCTTCCTAAGAAATAATGAGGAAACTGCTTTACAAAATCAAAGAGCTTCACAAAGGTTGCACGCTCGATTTTCATAGGAGTGTGCTCTCCGTTAAATACGATGCAATGCTCGTTATAGTATACATATGGGCTATACTGAAATCCCCACTTACTATCATTGATTGTGATAGGAATAATTCTATGATTTTCTCTTGCTGGATGATTGGTTCTACCGGCATAGCCTTCATTTTCCATGCACAGCTGGCACTTTGGATATGCAGACTGTTTGGCATTTTTTGCTGCAGCAATTGCCTTAGGGTCTTTTTCCGGCTTTGATAGATTAATTGTGATATCAAGTGTCCCATAATCAGTATCTACAGTCCACTTTAAATCCTTCTTTACTCGATATGTACGAATATAATCAGAAGCTTTGGATAGATTATAGAAATAATCTGTTGCAGCCTCAGGACCTTCAGTTTTATATAGGGTGTTAAATTTATCAATAACTTGAAACGGACGTGGACATAGCTGATTCATAAGCTTTGTATCAAATAAATCTCTATAGGTAATAGAATCCTCAATAATGCCACGCTTAACAGCTTCATCTAATAAATTTTTTAGTACATCCTCAAGGACAATGTTTGACAAATCACAGTCAGGGTCTGTGAATTCATCTTCTCTCATACACTCAAGCAAGAGGTTTGTAGTATAGATTTTCTCACACTCTGGTGTTAGACCTGAGTTAATGCCATATTGTACTAATTTCTTTATACTCTCTTGTAACATATTCCCTCCAGAAATAGTCATTAAAACTTCCTTACAGAAACAATTTTATCAATTTTAGTTTTTTCAGGTAAATATTCTCGCTAAAAATACTTGCAAAAACGACTATGATTTTATTAAAAAAAGAGCACCAAACTGGTGCTCAAATATTATAAGTCTTCGATTGCGTCTTTTATTTTATCAGCAAAGCCCTTGCGCTTCTTTTCTGTCTTTACAGTCTTTGGGCCACCTGTAGTGGTATTGCCTGTAAGCTCATCAAATTTACGAAGTGCTTCCTTTGCATCCTTTGAAAGTGATGTAGGAACCTGAACCATAAGTGTAACATAATGGTCCCCACGCATGGCTTTATTTCTAAGAGATGGTACACCCTTACCCTTAAGTCTGATAGTTGTGTCAGTCTGAGTTCCTGGCTTAACCTCGTACGAAACCTTGCCATCGAGAGTATCGATAATCACCTCTCCACCTAAAGCTGCCTGGGCAAAGGAAATAGGTGCTGATGAATAAATATCGTAATCTCTACGCTGGAAGATTGGATGGCTTGATACAACTACCTCTACAAGTAAATCGCCTCTAGGGCCACCGTTGCGGCCTGGCTCACCCTTTTCACGAATACGTACGCTCTGACCATTATCAATACCTGCTGGAATTGATACAGAAATCTTTTTCTTGCGAGCAACATATCCGGAGCCGTTACAGTCTGGACATGGAGTATCGATAACCTCTCCTGTTCCACCACAGTCTGGACAGGTTGTAACATTCTGAACCATACCAAATAAAGACTGCTGTGTAACCATAACACGGCCTTTACCGCCACATTTTGTACATGTACGCTTGCTAGTGCCAGGCTTTGCACCTGTGCCATGACAAGCTGCACATTCGTCCTTAAGAACTATTTCAATCTGCTTTTCACAACCAAAAGCTGCCTCTTCAAAGCTGATGTGAACAGCTGCTCTAAGGTTTGCGCCACGCATAGGCCCATTTGAAGCACGTCCACCGCCGCCTCCAAAGAAGCTTCCAAAGATATCGCCAAAGATATCACCGAAATCCATTCCAGAGAAGTCAAAACCACCGGCTCCACCACCGCCGTTTTCAAATGCAGCGTGGCCAAACTGGTCGTATTGGCGTCTCTTGTCAGCATCAGAAAGAATTGCATAGGCTTCTGAGGCCTCCTTAAATTTCTTTTCAGCCTCTGCATCACCTGGGTTCATATCTGGGTGATATTTCTTTGCAAGCTTTCTGTATGCACTTTTAAGCTCACTGTCTGAGGCTGTCTTGGAAACGCCAAGGACCTCATAGTAATCACGTTTTTGTTCTGCCATAATTTATCAATCCTTTATTACACCATAAGCTCCCCCGAAGGGGAGCTAAATATTTTATAAATTAAACTTCTTTAAAGTCAGCGTCTACAACATCATCGTTTGCTGGACCCTGAGCTCCTGCTCCAGCGCCTGCTCCTGTGAACTGGCTCATATCTGGGCCTGCTCCTGCAGCACCACCCTGTGCCTGCTGTGTCTGCTCGTACATCTTAGCGAATACCTTCTGAGCTGACTCTGTAAGCTTCTCCTGAGCTGCCTTAAGTTCACCAATCTGTGAATCGCTCATTTCCTCTGGAGTGCTGTACTGATCAAGTAACTTCTGAGCTGCTTCAATGTCAGCCTCAACTGCTGCCTTATCAGCTGCATCAATCTTGTCACCTACTTCATCAAGAGCCTTCTTTGTCTGGAATACAAAGCTCTCAACATCGTTTCTTGTATCAACAGCTTCCTTACGCTTCTTATCCTGAGCCTCATACTCCTGAGCCTCTTTAACTGCCTTTTCGATATCATCATCAGACATGTTAGAACCAGCTGTGATTGTGATGTGCTGCTCCTTACCTGTTCCTAAATCCTTAGCAGATACGTTTACAATACCGTTTGCATCGATATCAAATGTAACCTCGATCTGTGGTACACCTCTCATTGCTGGTGGGATACCATCAAGTCTGAACTGTCCAAGTGACTTGTTATCCTTAGCGAACTGACGCTCACCCTGTACTACGTTGATATCAACGGCTGTCTGGTTATCAGCTGCTGTAGAGAAGATCTGGCTCTTCTTTGTAGGAATAGTTGTATTTCTCTCGATAAGTCTTGTAGCAATACCACCCATTGTCTCGATAGAAAGTGAAAGTGGTGTTACATCAAGAAGAAGGATATCACCTGCACCAGCATCGCCTGCAAGCTTACCACCCTGGATAGAAGCACCGATAGCTACACACTCATCTGGATTTAATGTCTTGCTTGGCTCGTGACCTGTAAGAGCCTTTACCTTATCCTGAACTGCTGGGATTCTTGTAGAACCACCAACAAGAAGTACCTTTGAAAGCTCTGATGCGTTAAGACCAGCATCCTTAAGAGCCTGATTTACAGGACCTGCTGTAGCTTCAACAAGGTCATGTGTTAACTCATCAAACTTAGCACGTGTAAGGTTCATGTCAAAGTGCTTTGGACCTTCAGCTGTAGCTGTGATGAATGGAAGGTTGATGTTTGTAGTTGTTGCAGATGAAAGCTCCTTCTTAGCCTTCTCAGCTGCTTCCTTAAGTCTCTGAAGAGCCATCTTGTCTGTTGAAAGATCTACACCTTCAGCTGCCTTAAACTCTGAGAGCATCCAATCTGTAATCTTCTGGTCGAAATCATCACCACCGAGTCTGTTGTTACCAGCTGTAGCAAGTACCTCGATAACGCCATCACCGATTTCAATGATAGATACATCAAATGTACCACCACCTAAATCGTATACCATAATCTTCTGCTCCTGCTCATTATCAAGACCATAAGCAAGCGCAGCTGCTGTAGGCTCGTTGATGATACGCTTTACATCAAGACCTGCGATTTTACCAGCATCCTTTGTAGCCTGACGCTGAGCATCGTTGAAGTAAGCTGGTACTGTGATAACTGCCTCTGAAACTGTCTCACCAAGGTAGTTCTCAGCATCACTCTTAAGCTTCTGAAGAATCATAGCAGAAATCTGCTGTGGGCTATACTTCTTGTCGTCGATGATACGGCCATTATCTGTACCCATATCTCTCTTGATAGAAGCGATTGTCTTTTCTGCATTTGTAACAGCCTGACGCTTTGCTGGCTCACCAACAAGTCTCTCACCTGTCTTTGTAAATGCAACGATAGATGGTGTTGTTCTAGCACCTTCTGTATTTGCGATAACGGTTGGCTTTCCACCTTCCATAACAGCTACACAGCTGTTAGTTGTTCCTAAATCGATACCAATGATTTTTCCCATTACTATTTCCTCCTATTTCTTTAAGAAATGTGATTAACTGATTAATTTGCTACTTTGACCATTGAATGGCGAACTACTGAATCACCAAACATATAGCCCTTTTGGAATTCTTCAACGACGATGTTCTCGCCTACTTCCTCATCCTCAACATGCATTACTGCATTGTGGAAGTCAGGATTGAATTCCTGTCCTACTGCTTCGATTGGCTTAACTCCTGCCTCATCAAGTGTAGTAAGTAACTGCTTATATATCATGAGCATACCATCTGCAAATGGATCTGCTCCTTCCTCAACTGTAGCAAGACCTCTTTCAAAGTTGTCTACTACAGGGAGAATCTTTTCAATGATGTTTTTCGCACCCATGCTAAACATCTGAGACTTTTCAGCTTCTGTACGACGACGGAAGTTTTCAAATTCTGCCATCTGACGCATTACCCTGTCATTGAGCTGTTCAATCTGCTCGTCTCTTTTATCTTTTTTCTTTTCCTTTTTCTTGAAGACCTTTTTAGCTTCCTTTTCTGATACCTGCTCTTCTGAATTTCCTTCAGCCTGTGTGGTATCAGCCTCGGTAGCCTCAGTCATCTCCTCGGCATTTTCTACAGCCTCTTTAACAGCTTCTTCTGTAGAAAATTCTTCCATTTTTTCTTTATCTTCTGCCATTAAGAAAATCTCCTAACTATCATTTTTGTTTTCATTTTTAAGGAGCTTATCAAGCTGTCCCTTAAGACTTTTTATATTATCAACAACATTTTCGTAGTCCATACGTTTAGGGCCTACGATACCGATGGTACCCTTTACCCCGTCTCCAAGCTCATATGTTGCTGTAACAATCGAACAATCTTTCATTGTAGATATTGGTGTTTCATCACCAATGTATACCTGAATGCCTGTCTCCTCATCTGTATTTTTATCAGTAAGAAGCTCAATCAATGATTGTTTTTCTTCGAATGTATCTAAAAGCTCTGATGCTTTCTTTGAATCTGAAAGCTCAGGATATTTGAAAATGTTTGTTGCACCTGAAGTGTAAACCTGTAAATCATCGTCTTCTGTAATGGTCTCAGCAACTGTGTCAAGTACCTGCGAGATTATCTCATCATGAATACCTGCCTGTTCCTTTAATCTGGTGATTAGAGCCAGATTAATCTGATCCACTGTAAGGCCGTTAAGATTTGTGTTTAGAAGCATGTTTAGCTTCAACATGGTTTCGTTATCAAGTGGCTTATCTATATTAATGATTTTGTTTTTGACGATGTTGCCATCCATAACTACAACCGATAGAACCTGGTGTTCATCAACTGCAGAAAGCTGGACGAATTTAAGCTTGTTTGAAACAACTGTAGGTGCTGAAACCAAGGTAGCATACTGTGTATTTGTAGCTAAAACCTTTGCAACGTTTTTGAGGAGTGTTTCCATCTTCTCTTCACGTTCAAGCATCCATTCCTTCATATCTGAAACTTCCTTGTCCTTGGAAGCTATCAGATTATTAACGTAGAACCTGTAGCCCTTGTCGGAAGGAATACGTCCTGCGGAGGTATGAGGCTGAACAATATAGCCTAAGTCCTCCAAGTCTGACATTTCATTACGAATGGTGGCAGAGCTCAAATTCAAATCAGTGTATTTAGAAATGGTACGGGAACCTACCGGCTCACCTGTTTCTAAATAGTTTTTGATAATGGCATTAAGTATTTTTACTTTTCTCTCATCAAGCTCTGTATCAGCCATATATCCACCTCACTTTGAAAGGATTTTGTGTTGTTAGCACTCATTCAATTGGAGTGCTAATTAATTCTGAGGTTAATTTACACCTACCCGCCGGATTTGTCAACATGGTTTATGGTATTTTTAGATTTAATTAATAAATAAAGCGCCATGAAATCCATGGCGCTCACCACTTTATTATAATTTCTTTTTCAAACTCTTATTTTTATACATTTTTTCGTCAGCCAGATAAAGTATCTGCCTATAATCTCTGTTTTCACCGGCAGCCTTTATTTCATATCCCCAGGCTATAATAACCGGCTCTGACGGATGCTTTTTGTTATGTACCTTCAATTTCTGTTCAAGCTGTAAAATAAGTTCTTTTACTAAATACTCGCAGTTGTCTTTGCGTATTATAACCGAAAACTCATCTCCACCTATACGGTAACACTTTCCATCCTTTTCAAACACCTCCCTAATGATATTGGATGCATTAATTATATATCTGTCTCCTGCCTGATGACCTTTTGTATCATTTATTTTCTTTAAGTCATTTAAATCCATTGATAAAATGCAGTATTCATTACAGTTTACAAGCTTTTCCACATCATGATTAAAGGCAGTTCTATTATTAAGCTTAGTGATTGAATCCGTATTTGCCAGTTCTTTATAATAGTCGGCCATCCTGGCTTTTTCAAACTCCTTCATAGATTCAACGGTGTTTAAATATGCCAGAATACCAAAATACAACAACACTAATATTCTTCCTACAACATCATTTTGTATACCTTCACCATTCCAGAATAAATAAATATCTGCAGCTGCTACACCAATAAGTACCAACATTGCTAGGGCGTTTATAAGCACCATTCTATCCTTATGAATTCTATGCGTATTAAAAGCATTTACAATTGAAGCTATAACATAGATAATCGAAACAGCCCAGGACATATGTGTATAGCCTACGGATTGCTTGAAATCCATAATATCAAGCACTGCAAGTCCCATTACTAATACAAAATTAAACAATGAAACACATATTGGTATCCTATATAGGAATTTATCTGTAGCCCATAAAGATTCATGAATGTAAATAATATAAGGAGCAGGAATAAATATTAAAATAATAAAAGCCAGTATTCCAGAAAAAGGTCTATTATCAATCAAAACCACAAGTGCATTGGTTTCTCCCGCTGACCAAAGTCCAATCAGAACAGCTGTCACACCAAAAAAAATCATTTTGGAATCTGCCATTACTTTAAGCTTCCTATATGAAAAATTTATAATTAGCACCAATCCAAATAAAATATCAAGTATGGATATAATGAGTGGCAAAGTGGAATCAACAACCACGCTAGACCTGATGTTATAGTAATCACCTGCCGTAAAAACAACGGACGTAACCAGGCTTTCCTCATATACCGGCACAATTTTAACATCTATTTCCTTATTTGAGTCAGAAACCGCTATAAAATGCCATACATCACCATGAGATTTGATTAGTCTTGAATGAGGACCTATATTCTCATATACAAGCTCCCCATCCGCATATACATATACATCCATATATGTAGTAGGAAAAGAAAGACAGCCACCAGCTTCTTTAATTATATCAGCAGAAAACTTGGCATTGTATGTATTATCAGCATCAAAATATTCCTCCTCCGGCATAATGTCAACACCAGTGCTATCAGGAAACATGTCATGGGAAGTAGTACCTGATCCATTAACCACAGTCATCCCTAAAATGATGCAAAAAATTATAAGAAATAAAGAATATATTCCAAAAAGGCCTTTTTTCATATTAACCTCTATTTATCAAAATAATAAAATGAATCTACCCTAAATATACAACAACATTGAGTCCTATCAAATAATCTACAGAAAAATTCACATTCATTTAACATACAAAAAGACATAAAGATACAGTGTAATTATCTGCATCTTTATGTCTAATAAAAATATGAAAATTACGAAACTTTAATTACATATGAAGCTAATGCAGGAACATTAAGCTTAACCTCTCCATCCTGGCACTCAAATGCAATATCTGAACCAAATACATCTTTATCACCCTCAAATGCAGATGCTCCAATTATCCATAAAGGAATGTTAATTGTTCTTTCCAGATCATCCATTGAAATTACGCAAATGTACTTGTTTGAATCTAAAAATCTTGCAACAACAAGTACTCTGTCATTTGCATATAAAACTTTTCTTCCACCTTCATATAAAGCAGGCTCATTTTTTCTCATATCAATAAGCTTTTTGTAAACATCATAATATGGCTTTCCTTCAGCCTTTTCACGTCCCCAATGCATAGGATATCTACAGCCAGCATCAGAAATTGTATGGCCTTCAATACCTACCTCGTCTCCATAATAAATACAAGGAATTCCTGTCCAGAAGAACTGAGATATTGCTACGCTCTTCCATTTTTCAAAACCTATACCCTCATAGTTATGCACTCTGTCTACATCATGACTATCAAACAGATTCATCTGGCAATCAGCGATAGCCTGCGGAATCACAGTGTAATGTAAATCAGTTCTTGTAACTACATCAGCTGCGGTAAGCTTATATGGTACCTTTGCTATTTTGTCATTTCTTGCAAGGAAAAGATCTGGCATGCCTGCAAACTGGCGCATAATACGTCCAAATCCAAAATAATTCATTGGAGTATTCCATAAATCTCCCTGAAGATATTCACTGCAATCTGCCCAATGCTCACCTATAATGAAGGCATCTGATTTTACTTCTCGAATAGAGTCGCAAACGCCCTTCCATACTTCTTCAAATAGCTGGACATCGTCGTTCTTTGCCAATACGTCAGCAACGTCAAATCTCCATCCATCAATATTGTATGGTGGCTTAAGCCATTTTTTAAGTACAGAATCCTCTCCCTTATAAATAATCTCTCTAAGCTCCTCATTTCTATAATCCAGTACTGGAAGGGTATGGATGCCTGCCCATCCAAGGAGACTTCCGTCTTCTTTTTTGAAATAGTAAGGCTTGTGTTCATGAACCCACTTGTGCTCAATTCCAGTATGATTAATAGAAATATCAAGAATCAGCTTCATATCATTTTTGTGAAGTTCCTCTGATAAAGCAGCCAATGCCTCATCTCCACCAAAGTGCTTATCTACATGGAAATAATCTGTACAGTCGTATTTATGTGTGGAATATGACTCAAAAATAGGATTTAAGTAGATAGCTGTAACACCAAGCTCCTTTAAATAAGGAATCTTTTCGATGATACCCTCTAAATCGCCTCCAAAAAAGTCCATTCCATGGGCATCCTGCACTGAAAGTGGTGGCTGACTCCAGTCATCCATCTTAATGCACTTATGCCCCATATATGTGTACTCGCCATCCTGAACGTCATTATCCTTATTTCCATTGCAAAAACGCTCTGGGAAAATCTGATAAAAAACAGCCCCCTTTACCCAATCAGGATTTCTATAGTTGGTAAGAAGCACGAAATCATGCTTGTAATCAGTATCAACTGTTGAGATACCTGCCTGAGTGTAGAAATATACAACATCCTCTGTAGTGATAACAAAATGATACTGTAATTTAGGCTCATTAATCTTAACCTTTGCAGAATAATATTTTAGGCCTGATTCAATTTTAGAAACTTCCATATCTATGTATTGCTCAGCACCATTTATTATTCTTCTCAATAAAACATCCTTAACAGGAGACTCTTCCCATAATCTAAGGGATATCTCAATCTCATCTCGAAGCTCAGGTGTAGGATTACTTACAAATCCTATTGTTCCGTCACTATAAATGCTATCTAGCCAGTTTCTCATCTTAACACCTCGTTAATTTCTTTTTAAAATATAAAAGCTATATGGATTTAACTTTTCCAAATTCAACTCATTATTACTGTATAGTACTTCTTCATCGCCGCTTATAATAATTGATAAGTCAAGCTCCTCCTGTACTCTAGTAGAAAAATTAGCTATAAACACAAGGCTTTCATCGTCAGAGTTTCTCTCAAAAGCAATTATGTTTTTGTTTCCCACATCAAGGAATTCAAAGCCAGCAAAATTATCATTATTTTGAAGTGCACTATGGTTTTGCTTTAATTCAGATAAATCTGCAATTACACTACGATAGTCGCCTGTTCCTGCCTCCCAATCTACAGGATCCTTCTCCATGAATTCTATGGCATGGTCATAGCCGATTTCATCAGAGGTATAAATCATAGGAACACCCGGAAGTGTAAAAATCAAAGCAAGACTTGCAGGCATTGACTCTGTACTGAAGGCCTTTGAAATAGTCCTATCATAGAAATTCACATCATGATTGTCCAAATAATTAAGTGGGAATGTGGTTTCAGGCATCTTTGGCAAATAGAGCTTTAATTTATCTGCAGTCTTTCTATCCTGTGCCACCTCTACTAAGGTTTCGTAGAATTTGGAATTATAATTTGAATCAAAGGCATAATTTAAAAGTTTTTCGTTTACCCAGCCTAAATCCTCTGCAAGCATATAAATGTCTTTTTCTTTATCAAGCTCTGCTCTGGCCTGTTCCCAAAAATCTACTGGAACGCCTGGTGCATAATCACATCTAAAGCCATCCACATCGAATTCTTCAATCCAATATTTCATTGATGCAATCATTTCAGTTCTAAGCTCTTCATTGTCATAATTTAGATCAGCAACATCAGGCCAACCCATTCCTTCTGGTGAAATGATTTTTCCATCAGCTTGAGTATACCAATCAGGATGCTCACTAACCCATGGATTATCCCATCCTGTATGATTAGCAACCCAGTCCATCATTACATGAAATCCCATTTCATGTGCCTTATCAACCAGATTTTTAAAATCTTCCTTGGAGCCGAATTCAGGATTTACCTCTGTATAATTGTCTACAGAATAATATGAACCAAGGGTTCCTGAGCGGTTTGTCTTAGAAATAGGATGTATCGGCATAAACCATAGTGTGTTTATACCCATGTCCTTTAACTCCTGCAAATGCTCTGCAAATTCGTTGAATGTGCCTGACTTAGTATATTGTCTAACATTAACTTCATACATAACTGCAGAATTAACCCACGCTGGAGCTGTAGAGTCTTCATTTTTTAATGCATCCTTGGCTTCAGCTACAGTGTCAACTGTATCAACGCTTTCTGCTTCTTCTATTGTATTACTTGTGCTTCCACAAGCAGTTAATGCTAAAGTTCCTGCTAACATCAAACTGGTCATTTTTAACTTAAACCCCATTATAAATTACCTTTCTATAAAACCTGTTACATTTTCCTTTAAAAGAGTTTCCCCAAGGCATTTAACCTTGGGGAGAGAATGAAGAAAATATAAAAATTAAAATGGATTAACCAAAATCACATATTTATCTTACTATCCCTTTACAGATCCAGATAATCCTTCTACGTAGAATCTCTGAAGCCATACGAATAAAATTACGATTGGAATAGCTACGATTACAGCACCAGCTGCAAACTGTGTGTAATATGCATCAATTCTTCTAAAATCAGTTAACCAGTACAAACCTACTGCAACTGTATATGAGCTTTGCTTGTCACCAAAGAGCATACTTGGGAAGATGTAGTCTGACCAAGCTCCAAGGAAAGCGCCAAGTGCCTGATATACAATAATTGATTTTGAAAGTGGCAATATAATATGGAAGAAAATCTGTGCTCTTGAAGCTCCATCGATAATAGCTGCCTCGTCAATTGCCTTTGGAATTGTATCAAAGAATCCCTTACTGATGTGGTAGCCCATAGCCGCTCCTGCTACGCCTACTACGATAAGTGCTACAAGTGACTGATTGATACCAAGTCCCTTTAAAATATTATAAACAGCGATAAGTGACATAAAGCCTGGGAATAAACCGATAATCATCAGAATATTCATAAATGCTTTTCTACCTGCAAATCTTGTTCTACTTAAGATGAATGATGTAGAAAGAATTACAAAGGTATTTAATACACAAGCAAACATTGCAACGATGAATGTGTTGATCCACCATTTTGTAAATGGAATTACACTATCTTCTGCAAATAAAGCTGCAAAGTTCTTAAGTGTAAGGTGCTTAGGGAAGAAATATCCTACATAGTAACCTGGCTCCTCACGAAGTGCTGTAAGAACAATCCATAAAATAGGGAACATCCAGATAACGCTCATGATTGTAAGGGCGATGTAGCCTCTGTCTGTCTGTGTTACCTTCATAATGTAGATAAGTGTAACAAAAGCTGCCACAAGTCCAATCCAGTATCCAAATGTGAGATAACGGTTTAAAAAGTTGCTGTAAACTCCTACACCTTCAAGGATAGTCTTTGTTGAGAACATTGCGAATACCCAGAAAGCTGTAGATAAAGCCTGAACACACTGCCAAGCCTTATAGCCAACAACAGTTGTTTTAATAATGTTAAAGACAGCTAAAGCCAGCGAAAGTACTGTGAACAATATGAGGAAAATGATAATAATACTAAGTGCCGGCTTGTTGTCTGCTGCCAATATATGTCCAGCTCCGGTAATAAGGGAGATTGTCTGTCCATCTTTACTTGCATATGGCAAGAAAAGGCAAATGAACCCTACAACCGCACCAATAATTGAGTTTAAGAAATATTTTAGATTTAATCCTATTACTGTACGATTCATTAGCTAAATCCCTCCTCATTTTTCAAAGCATTAGACCTAGAGAAAGATACTAATGTAAATATAGCAGAGATTACAAATATGATGATACCGATTGTAGCAGCAAGGTTGTAATCGTTACTATCCTTTGTCAGCTTGTAAAGCCATGTTACAAGCAAGTCTGTCTTTCCTGCTCCCTTATAGTAGTCAAGAGTAAGAGGCTCTCCTGCTGTAAGGAAATAGATTGTATTAAAGTTATTAAAATTTCCGATGAGGTTTGAAATAATATAAGGGGTTGTAACAAACCACATGTAAGGAAATGTTATTTTTCTAAACATCATGAATGGGCTGGCACCATCAATCTTTGCTGACTCATATAATTCGCCAGGGATGTTCATCAAGATACCACTAACCATAAGCATGGTAACAGGAACTCCAATCCAGAAGTTGACAATGATAACTGAAAATCTTGCCCATGTTGCATTTGATAAAAATGGTAATGAACTTGCAGTGAAGCCCCACTGCTGAAGTAATACGTTAAAGATACCCTTTTCACCAAGCATTGTTGCAACTACTCTTAGTGAAATAAATGCTGGAATCGCCATTGTAAATACAAAGATTGTTCTCCATACCTTTTTGAACTTGATTCCATTTGAATTGATAATGATTGCAAGAATCATTCCACCGAAATAGCAGGTGAATGTTGCTGCAAATCCCCAGATGAGTGTCCATCCAAGAACTGGCCAGAATGTAGATGAAAGTCTATCACTTGTAGACAGAAGTGTGATAAAGTTCTTGATTCCAACCCAGTTGAAAAGATTTCCTGGTGGCTGGTGATTTGAGTCGTAGTTTGTGAATGCCATTAGAATCATGTAGATAAGAGGCATTACTGTGAATACACCAAGACCAACAACTGGAACACTCAGGAATAAAAATCTAATGTTGTTGTTTGCTAAGCTCTTTACATCCTCGATAAAGTTGTTATTATGCTTGCCCTCTTCTGCTCTTCTAAGGGCTTCCTTTCCTGAGGAAATTGTAAATAGCCAGAATAAGATAAATGCAATAGTAACTACTATTGTCACAACACCTGATAAAAGGATCAGCATTGAGTTATCTCCTGCTGTCATCTCATAGATACCAAGTGCTTCATTGAAAGCCATTCCCTGAACATTTTCGCCCAGTGTAGCTAAATCTCTTAATTTTTCAGCACCATATAAAACCATATATAAGATGTATGATATTTCAATGGCAAGGAAAATAAGTCCTTTTAATATTTGCCCGCAGGCGGCGTTAGCCGCTCCGCAGACAACATATGATATTTTAGAAATCGTATTTTTATTCATATTTTATTATTCTGTTAATGTACCTGTAATACTGTCTACAAGTGCATCAAGCTGCTCCTGAAGATTTGCTTTTGTTACATCACCGTAGTAAATTCCTTCGCCAAGGGCCTTCATTGGATCCCAATAATCACCCATCTTTGGAATACTTGGCTGGTTTGTAGCCTTTGAAGCCTGATCGTTAAGTGCAGATGCTACGAAATCTGCCTTGATTTCATCACTTGAAGCAAGTGACTCAAGTACTGGGATATCACCCTGCTCGTTGTATCTGATGAGGCAATTCTCTGGGTTAGCCATGTAAACTGCTAACTGCTGTGCGCAAAGTGGGAACTGAGTGTTTGACTTTACTGTGATTGTCTTGAAATCTACAAAGTTTGAAAGCTGAACTTCATTTCCACCGATTGTAGCTGTAGGAAGTGCAACTGCACCAAGGCTGTCACCAAGAGCTTCCTTGAACTCTGGAGCTGACCATGCACCTGATGTTACAGCACCAAGGTTACCATTCTTAAACTCTGAACCTGCAACACCGTCAACATCCTCGATGTACTTTGGATTGTTTGCAAGATCGATTAAGTATTCACCAGCTTCAAGACCGTTTGCATCATTGAATGAGCAATCTGTTGGGTCCTTGCCATCTTCTCCGAAGAGTGTACCGTTGTTTCCAAGGAAGTACATTTCTGTGTACCATGAATCTGTCATCTTAGAACCAAAGTTGTACTTTCCACTTCCAAGATCCTTTGCCATCATTGTGTCAAGGCTCTTTACCTCATCCTCTGTGTAGAGGTCCTTGTTGTAATACATGAAGAATGTATTTGGCGAGAATGGTACAGCATACTGAATATCATCAACTGTTACAGCATTAAGAGCTGACTCTGGGAGCTCATCCTTGATTGTGTCGAAGTCTTTTACGATAGGAAGAAGAAGTCCCTTTGCTGCAAGATCAGCAACACCGCCTGATGGTGTATAGAAGATATCTGCTGCTGTATCAGCATCTGTCTCAAGGTTTGCTGGTGCCTCGTCGATACCAACTACTGCGATTTCATAAGTGATGTTGAATTCATCATGAATCTCATCAAACTTCTTAACCATCTCATCTGTGATTCCAACTTCTTCTTCTGGAACCCAAATCTTAAGTGTGACATCCTGTGTCTCACCTTCTGCTGGTGCAGAAGCATTTGATCCTGCATCACCTGTGCTTGAACTGCCGCAACCAACTGCTACGCTTGCGAGCACTGTAGCACTAAGTGCAAGCGCTCCTAATTGTTTTAATTTCATTCCTTTTTCCCTCCATTAACTTTCTTAACTTAGTTTTTGCTTAACCATTTAACTAATTCGTTAAATAGTTTAGGCTTGTGAACCTTAAATGTTTTGGGTTTTATTTAGGTTAATCGCTTAACTGTAGTATAGGACCTAGGCCTCAAATCGTCAACCCCTAATATTCATTTCGATAGTTTTGACAATTTTTCTCTATGGTTTTTGGTCATATTTTACAAAACAAAAAACGAGTCGATAATCAAATCGACTCGTTTATTAGTAGTTTTATATAGTTTTTAGTTAACGAACCTGTGAAATACGTTAACGCAAGCGGATTTTATATTTGTTTTACCGACTGACGCTCTACCAGTTTAACCGGAAGATGTGCATCTAACGTATATTCCTTATTACCCTCAATCATTTCGAACATGCCTTTTGTGGCTTCCTTTGCCTTTTCCCTGAAATCCTGGGAAATGGTGGTAAGCTTTGGCGTTACGAACTCTCCTTCAGGCAAATTATCAAAGCCGATGATAGATATATCATCAGGAACATTGAAACCTACCTGTCTAACTCCCTCAATAAGACCAAAGGCTACTATATCTGACATAGTAGCAATTGCAGTATATTTATTCTTGGATAAAGCCACATCCTGTCCTACGTTTATGGCATCATCATAGTCAGTATTAGTCCTGAATATATCGTCTTTATTAAAGTTAATTCCAGCTTCTTCACAGGCTTTAATAAAACCAAGATATCTTCTTTTAACAACACTTGACTCATTGTAGTCCGGACAAACTAAAGCAATTTTGTTATGTCCTTTTCCTATAAGATACCTGGCTGAAAGATAGCCTCCACGATAGTCATCAAGACCGACATTTACTATGCCGTCTTCTTCAGTGTAGGTATCAAGAAAAACAGCCGGTGCATCTAAGGCACTACAAATCTCATGAACATCCTGTTCCATTACACCTAGGAAAAAAGCTCCATCCACATTCCATGAAGAAAGCTGCGGAATAACCTGGTGACAATCTGGAACACATCTAAGCATTACATAGTAATCCCTATCTCTTACTTCTTTTTCTAAAGAAGCAACCATCTGAGCGTAGTAAGGATTCATAAGGAAATCCTCTTCAGGGCCTATGTATGGAACAACTATACCAATCATCCTGCTTTCTCTTTTTGCAAGAGATCTGGCCATAGCATTAGGCTTATAATCCACTTCTTTAATAATTTTTTCAATTCGCGCCTTTGTCTCAGCTGAAACTTTACCAGTATTTCCATTTAAAACATTTGAAACTGTGGCTGTGCTGACTCCAGCGAGATTTGCAATATCTTTAAGATTCATCATTTCTCCTAGGTTAACAATTTACTTACGATTAACCCCAATTAACTATAATCATTTATAGTCACATTGTCAAACCCAGCTTATACATTAAATCAATTCCCTTATAGAGTCTTTGATTTCAAGATCGATGTTCTCAAATTCAATAATTTCTTTAAGCTCTTCTATGGTAGAAATAGACTGAACAAGTTCATTTACCTTTTCTTTTTCTCCTATTTCAATCCATGCATTTTCAAGTATACCAAATACTTCATCCTTGAAATTGTTTTCAGTCTTAACCTTTCCAGATACAAATACTGTCTGGCCTTCGCTTACAGGTGCAGCATCTAATGTAACGAGCTTTGCCCCCTCAAGACCTAAAATTTCAATTTCATAGCTTCTCTTCTCTGGGATAACGCTTAAATCACCCTCTGCTGGATGGATGGTAACTGTTGTCTCATTTGTGCTTTCATCATATTTTACAGTAAATCTTGTGGTAGCAAATTTACCATTTTCATATTCCATAGTGAGGCCATCATCCTCGTACATAACGAACTCGCCGTCTTTTCCAGCACCGATGAGAAGCTTAAGCTTGGTAGGATTTGCCACACCATTTCCCTCTTCTAATGAAAGAGGTATAATGCCGCCTTCCTTTAATAAAACAGGGATAGAATCAATCTTTCTATAGATGTTCTTTCTGCCACCTTCATATACTCTGCCATTGAAAATATCAAACCATCTTCCCTCTGGGATAATCATGTTAGTCTTTGACATTCTAAGTCTTGGGCTTGTTTCTTCTGTGATTGCACCTACAAGAAGTGAATCGCCGAAGAAGTATTCATTGCCCTGGTGATATGCTGCCTTGCAGTCAGGCATATGATAATACAGTGGCTGAATCAGCATCTGTCCATCCTTGTGAGCCTTGTAGCTCATGGTATAAGTGTATGGAAGCATCTGATGACGGAATCTCATAAAATCACCCATAATCTTGCGATATGGTTCATTTACTGCCCATGGTTCCTTGTTAAAGAATGGGCTACAGCTACTGTGAAGACGCATAACTGGAGAAAAAACGCCATACTGAATCCAACGAATAAGTCTCTCCTCATTTTTATCTCCCATCATATGACCACCTATGTCATGGCTCCACCAGCCGTAACCAATGTTTGAGGCTGTTGATGTGAAATATGGCTGAAATGCAAGGCTCTTCCAGCTTGAAACTGTATCACCTGAGAAGCCAAGTGGATATCTGTGGCTACCAACTCCTGCATATCTAGAGAATATCATAGGGCGATTTCCGTCTCTTTTTCTATCCTCATAGTGATAGTGATTTAAAAGGAAAAGTGGATCAATGTTGCTATTTCCCTTTTTAGTTCCCTGCTGCCAGTCAATCCACCAGAAATCTACGCCCTCATCCTCATATGGATTCATAACATGCTTAAAGTATGCTTTTCTAAAGGCTTTGTCTGCAAAATCAAACTCGATAGCTTTTTCTTCCTTTGTATCTACACCAAGCTCCTTTGCCATATTTTCGTACTGAACTTCAAAAGCACGAATACCATCTGCAGGATGAAGATTAAGTGTAGTTGCGAGGCCTCTGTCCTTAAGATTTTTAAGGAAACGGCGGTAATCTGGGAACAGCTTGTCATCCCAGGTGTAGCCTGTCCAACCTGTGCCATATTTACTGTCTACTTCAGTTAAATGCCAGTCCATATCGATAACAGCCACTGAAAGTGGAATATTTTCTGCTGCCATCTTATCAAGCATTTCGTTATAGCTATCCTCGGTATATCTATAATATCTGCTCCACCAATTGCCAAGGGCGTATCTTGGAACCATTGGTGTAGGGCCACATAATGTGAAAAAATCCTTTAGACCTGCTTCAAAATCAGTGCCATAACCAAAGAAGTAAAGATCAATTCCCTGACCTCTTCTGTCCTCAAACTCACCTTCTTCATTTAAAAGGGCTGTATCGCTATCATCAACTACCGCATATCCGTTTTCACCGAATATACCGCCATCAAGCCATACACCACCATCTGCCCCATCAAGTGTACGGGCCGTACCAAAAAGATTTCTGTCTGAATTGCCGTAAACTACACTGTAATGCCATACATTTCCGGTGTCCTTCATAGTGATAGAAAGACCCTCTGGAGAGAATTCTTCTCCATCATAGCTGAGTATAAGGTGCTCAGTGTTAATAATTAAATTTCCTTTTTCATGAGTGCTTGTATATTCCACATGTGGAAAATCACGGTTGACTACCGCTTGAGTAGGCTCGTTTACAAAAAGCCCATTTCTTTGATATTCCAGTCTTATTAATCTACTGGTAAGAACTGTAATACGATATTTGTTTCCTATTGTCATTTTTCGACCTCATTTCTAAATAATATATTTTTTAATGAGCGTCAAACCTAAAAACATAAAAAGGTCACCACTATCATTGATAGCGATGACCTAAACCCAAATCAATAATATAATAATCCCCAAAATATTTCAATAGAATTTTAAGTATTATTTGCCAGTTATAGTTTTATACGTCTGACTATTATTAGTTCCTTGCAACCGTTTAAATCTATTAAAATAAATACGATTAAATAATAAGAGGTTTATCATGACATTAAAAGACATTAAAATTGGCGAAAGCGCCAAGATATTATCAGTCGGTGGAGATGGTGCCTTAAGACAGCATTTTCTTGATATGGGAATTATCCCGGGGGTTGAAGTTAAAATCGTTAAATATGCCCCAATGGGTGACCCAATTGAAATACTTATACATGGATATAAGCTGACACTTCGCGTGGCAGAGGCTGCCCAGCTTGAAGTAACACCTGCAGGCAGCACTTTACTTTCAAATGATAATATTCAAAAGAAAAAATCCATACACCCGGGCTTTGGTGAAGATGGAATATTTCACCCTAAGGGAAGCGGAAATCCTCTAGCTGAAGGTGAGCTCATCACATTTGCTTTAGTTGGAAATCAAAACTGTGGTAAAACCACTCTCTTCAACCAGCTGACAGGAGCCAACCAGCACGTAGGAAATTTTCCTGGTGTTACAGTTGATAGAAAAGATGGTTCCATAAAGGGGCATCCTAATACATTAATTACCGACCTTCCAGGCATTTATTCTATGTCTCCATATACAAATGAGGAAATTGTATCCAGAAATTTCGTTTTGGATGAAAAGCCAAAGGGAATAATAAACATCGTGGATGCCACAAATATCGAAAGAAATCTTTATCTTACAATGCAACTTTTGGAGATGGAAATCCCAATGGTTGTAGCTTTAAATATGATGGATGAGGTAACTGCCAACAGTGGCTCAATCGATGTAAATGCAATGGAGGAAGCCCTTGGAGTTCCAGTCGTTCCTATTTCAGCAGCAAAAAACGAGGGCGTAGATGAGCTGATAGAACATGCCCTTCATGTAGCCTACTACAGAGAAAAGCCTTTAAAACAGGATTTCTGCGATGAAAATGATAATGGCGGTGCGGTCCACAGAGGTATACATTCAATAAGCCATTTGATTGAAGATCATGCAAAAGCAGCTAATCTTCCACTTCGATTTGCCACAACAAAGGTAATTGAAAAAGACGATTTGATAATTAGACAGCTAAAGCTGGCACAAAATGAGATAGAAACCTTAGAGCATATTGTTCTTCAGATGGAGGAAGAACGAGGCCTTGACAGAAGTGCTGCTATAGCTGATATGAGATATGCCTTTATAAACAGGGTCTGCTCTAAAACTGTAATAAAGCCTAGGGAAAGCAAGGAAACCATCATAAGTGAGCAGATAGATAAATTCCTTACTGGCAAATATACTGCTATACCTATATTTATAGCCATCATGGGACTGGTATTTTATCTCACCTTTAATGTAATAGGAGGCGGTTTGCAAGGACTCCTTGAAACTGGCATAGATAATTTAAGCCAGGGTGTAGAAACTCTCATGGTAGCGGGCAATGTAAATAAAACAATTCAGGGACTTGTTATAGATGGAATTTTTGCTGGTGTAGGAAGTGTGTTAAGCTTTCTTCCTATTATCGTCACCATGTTTTTCTTCCTGTCACTATTAGAGGACAGCGGATATATCGCAAGAGTTGCCTTTGTAATGGATAAACTTTTAAGAAAGATTGGTCTTTCAGGTCGAAGTATTGTTCCAATGCTAATAGGCTTTGGCTGCACAGTTCCAGCTGTTATGTCAAGCCGTACTCTTCCTAGTATGCGTGACAGAAAAATGACAATTCTTATGACACCATTTATGAGCTGTAGTGCCAAGCTTCCAATATACGCATTTTTCGTAGATGCGTTTTTCCCTGAACACAAGGCTTTGATTATGGTAGGCCTTTATGTTACAGGTATGGTACTTGGTATTGTATGTGCGTTACTTGCAAAAATCACCCGCTATAAAGGAGAGGCTTCACCATTTGTTATGGAGCTTCCAAATTATAGAATGCCAAGCCTTAAAAATGTAGGACAGCTTCTCTGGGAAAAGGCAAAGGACTTTATTCAAAAGGCTTTTACCATTATCTTCCTTGCAACCATTGTAATATGGGTATTACAAAGCTTTGATACACACCTTAATCTGGTTACAGATTCGAAGGATAGCATACTTGCTATGATATCTGGATGGCTTGTTCCTTTATTTGCTCCTGTTGGACTTGGCAGTTGGCAGATAGTTACATCCTTAATCAGTGGATTCATAGCAAAGGAAAGTGTAGTTTCATCCCTTGAGGTGTTGTTCTCAGGAGATGTGACAAGTGCTCTTTCAAGTGCATCTGCCGCCGCTCTTCTAGTATTCTCACTGCTCTACACTCCATGTGTAGCTGCTGTGGCATCAATAAAAAGAGAGCTAGGCCGCAAATGGGCTTATGGCATAGTCATTTGGCAGTGTGTTATAGCATGGCTTGCAGCTTTAGTAACTTATTCATTAGCAAGTCTATTTTAATAAATCTTCAAAAAAGAGTGGACGATTGAGGTGCCCACTCTTTATGTTTGTCTATTTATTTTTGTATTTTTTATTAATTTGTAGAGCTAAATAAATTGCAGATATTAGTATTACTCCAAGTATTCCCGCAAAGACAAAGATGCCAGAATTGTTAGCCTCTTCATTTGCAGCTGCTGGCACTGCTTCATCTGAGATACTATTTTCATCAGCATCAGATGATTGAACCACAGTACCTTCTTCTTTATCGCTTTCTTCGGTCTTACTATCATCATTATCTAAACTTAAATCATTTGAAAGTGAAATCTCTTCATTTTCAGTTACTGTCTCAGCTGAGGTTTTATTTGCTTTTCTTGACTGATTTTTAGATGTAGTAATATTGTTTGTTGTTGCCATAATCTTTTCTACATCTGCATTTGCATCGACAGTTTCAGCACTAACTGATACAGCTTCAACTTTTTGTCCATTATCACTTGAGTCAGTATTATTCGATGATGATACACTAGTCTGACCATCACTTCTGCCAGTGCTGACATTTTCATTTTTAACACTGTTATCCTGCTGTGAACTTTCAGCAGCTTCATTATCATTACCACTGACAACTTCAACAATATCTGTGATAACTTCTTTGATTTTATCAATAATTGTCTCTTCTTTCTCTTCAACAACATTTAAAACTGCATTTGGATTATTATTTTTAATAAATCCTACACTTAAGTTAGCAGTCTTGTTATTGCTAATCTCTGCATTTACTTTTCCTGCGCCATAATTAGATGAAGGCTCAAACACCTCAACTGCATATGTTGCACCATCAATTGAATTATTTTTGATAGTTACCTTATCAAGGGCGTAATTTGCTTCAAGAAGGATGCCTTCATATACTGCATCTACGATTTTGTTATTTACAATCTGATAATCTGCCTCCATTGAACGCTTTGATGCCCACATCCAAATTGCTCCAATATCATAGCTTTCATCTGACTGACGTGATCCTGCTCTTTCAAGAAGGTTTCCTGAAACAGTTGTTGTTCCGCCAAAATCCTTTTTGATATCAAACTCTGTACCAACTGCAATACCAGAACCATTGTTGATGATATCTGTTATGTAATTGTCTGTGGCCTTGTTATTTGATCCACCGTAAATTGCAATACCATTTGCAAGTGTTGGCACCTGGATTGTATTGTGTGTAATAGTATTATTTGAACTATCTGCAAGCCATGGCCAGATTGCGATTCCATCATCGCCTGTATTTCTAATGCTGTTATTTCTGACAACTGAACCATTAGTCTTTGAACACATATTGATGCCGTCTGCGTATGTATTTCTGATACGTGAACCCTGAATCACAAGATTTTCAGTATTTGCAGCCCATACACCGACCTTTGTATGCTCAATCCAAATATTTTCAATAGTTACATTAGTTGCTCTATCGCCACTACCCTCAAAAGCAGCTAAATCACCTTTGTCATCTCTTACTGTTGATACACCATTGATTGCAAAATTGTAAAACTTACTTGTTCCAGAATATTTGAATGCTGCACCAGCACCATTTAAATTTGTATACCACATACCGGCACCATAGATTTTTACTCCATTTACTTCAATGGCTTTTTTATCAGGGAAATCGAAATTTCCTTCTGGAATCCATACGCCCTTGCCAGTCTCCTTGGCAGCCTTTATAGCTTTTGTAAATCCAGCTAAATCACTATTACCATCATTTGCAACAGCTCCAAAATCTTCTACTGAGATAGTGTCTTCGGGCTGCGTAATTGGAGCATTTACATACTCTGTTTCAATTAAATCTACAACGTAATACTGGGTTGAATCTGTTTTTTCAAGCTTAAGCTTAGCGCCAGCTTCGAATGATTTAGCAAGAAGAATTCTTGTCTCATCAAAATATCTATGAGACTTTCCATTGCTTACAGTATTGTTAAAAGGATAGCTTCCATACACCCATGCATGCTTTGAAGATAATTCAATATCCTTTACAAATTCTCCGTCTACACTAAGAGCAAGGCTTCCGTTATTTCCCAGTCCATCCTCTGAGTCTGGCATAGCATATCTTAATACTAAAGAGTTTGCTTTTTCAGGAAGTGTAAATTCTACATAATCACCTGAATCATTAAGCTTTACAGCCTGTCTGCCAATTGCCTCTGATTGAATAGCTTTTGTGTACTCTGTGCTCTTTTCTAATACTTCACCATTTGTTTTCGCAGCTTCTGCCTGTAAAGTATTGTATGGTGTTTTTGCTCCAGATCCATCAAAAGAAATCTCTTTTTCTAGATCTGTATTTGGACCTTCCTCACAGTCATCCTTAACAGATGCCTCTTCTTTAGCTGCATTTTCAGCATCCTCTTTTGAAGAATAAGTAGCACCAGATGGTGTAACATATACCTTTTCTTTATCTGTAAAGAAAATATCTTCAGTCTGATTTACACCATTATTGAACACACCCCAAAATGGCTCCTCAGAAGCATCCTTAGGTACAGATACCTTCCACCAGTTATCGCCAAGACTTTCATCCTTTTTGGCAGCCTGACCTGGCCAGTCTGCACCAATTACATAGCTCTTAGAATCTTTATTTTCGTTATCTTCCTTTTCATAGAAGTAGCCATTTATGTCATCCCAGTTCTTATAATCATAGAAATAAATATCCGTCATAAGACTTGGATCTGCAAAGCCTTCTGCAAGCTCTGCTTCGTTTTTCGAGCCATATACAGCTTTTCCACCTGTAACATAAACATGTCTTTCATCAGATAATAAAAGCTCTGTTCTTTCGCTATCATTTTCTGCATTGAAGAAAATAATGCTAAATGGAGTTTTTGCAGGAACAGTAATCTTATCCCACTTTTCCCCTAGCTCGTCGGCCTTTTCAACCTCCTGACCTGGCCATGAGCCAAGAGCCTCACCAGGATTTCCATATACATAGCTTCTGATATTTCCCCAGTCCTTGCTATCTAAAAAATAAACTACTGTTTCACCTTCAAAATCAGTATTTGTATTTTCTTCCTCTTCTGGGTCTTCAGCGTCGGGAACAGAATTTTCCTCTGCCTCAGATGCTGAAGTATAGGACTCACTATTTGCTGTCACATATAGATTTTCCTCTGTTGGAAGATAAAGCTCTGCTCGTTTTGCATCATTTGATTTGTTGTAAAAAATAATATTGAAAGGTGGCACCTCTGAAACAGCAACCTTTACCCAATCTTCACCAATTTCTGATGCCGCAGAAGCTGTGGTATTTCCCCAGCCTCCAAGTAACTCACCTTTATCACCGTATATATATGCCCCCACTTCTGACCAGTGGTTAACATTGTAAAAATACACATATGTATTTTCCTCTGCTTTTGAAACTATGGAAAATTGATTGGAAAATACTATCGTGCTAAGAAGCAACAATGCAGCACATAAAAAAGATACGGCTCGTTTAAACCCCAATAATTTTTTCATAACATAATCCTTTCGTTATCATTAATAGTTAATCGGTTAACCTATTATTTAAAAAATAATCACCTGCAATAAGGCAGATGATTATTTCATAACGAAATTATTATCTTCTTTATATATTTGAAGATTATTCTATTAATTTATGAATATTATATCAATAATTAATTTTCACCAATATTTTATATACCAACTTGGTGATTATTTATAATTCTAGTATCACTGCAATAACAAGCTTATCCCCAGAGACAGTTTTATAACCTTACGGATTGCCTATAGATTTTCTTGTAATTGTTATTTTACCTACTCTTTGGTAATATATTTACGCAATCATTTTTGCCAAAACCATCTAGTTTTAGCAAAGATAATTACATTTTTATGAGGTGAAAAATGGATCAAAGTAAAATTAGAAATTTTTGTATAGTTGCGCATATCGATCATGGCAAGTCTACACTTGCCGATCGTATCATACAAATGACCGGCACTCTCACAGACCGTGAGATGCAGGCTCAGGTTCTTGATAATATGGAGCTTGAGCGTGAACGTGGTATTACCATCAAATCCCAGGCAGTCCGTATCATTTACAAGGCTGACGATGGCGAGGAATACATCTTTAATCTAATCGACACACCAGGTCACGTGGATTTCAATTACGAGGTTTCCCGCTCCCTTGCTGCATGCGATGGGGCTATTCTTGTTGTTGATGCTGCTCAGGGTATTGAGGCTCAGACTCTTGCCAATGTTTATCTTGCGCTTGATCATGACCTTGATGTTATTCCTGTTATCAACAAAATCGATTTACCATCTGCAGATCCAGAGCGTGTAATCGAGGAAATCGAAGATATTATTGGACTTGAAGCCCAGGAGGCTCCACTGATTTCTGCAAAAACAGGTCTTAATATTCACGATGTTTTAGAGGCTATCGTTCATCAGCTGCCTGCTCCAAAGGGAGACGTTTCAGCTCCTCTTCAGGCGCTTATTTTTGATTCTCTCTACGACCCTTATAAGGGTGTTATCGTATTCTGCCGTGTCAAGGAGGGCACTCTTAAGACAGGCGACAAGGTGCGAATGATGGCAACAAATGCTGAATTTGACGTAGTTGAGGTTGGATATTTCGGTGCCGGCCAATTCATTCCTTGCGACGAGCTTCCAGCAGGTATGGTAGGCTACATGACTGCTTCCATCAAAAACGTTCGCGACACCCGTGTTGGTGATACAATCACACACGCAAATAAGCCAGCAGCCGAACCACTTCCTGGTTATAAAAAGGTAAATCCTATGGTGTACTGCGGATTATATCCTGCTGATGGCGCTAAATATCCTGATTTACGTGATGCTCTTGAAAAGCTCCAGCTCAATGATGCAGCACTTCAGTTCGAGCCTGAGACATCTATTGCTCTTGGCTTTGGATTCCGCTGCGGTTTCCTTGGTCTTTTACATCTTGAGATTATTCAGGAGCGTCTTGAGAGAGAGTACAATCTTGATTTGGTTACTACTGCTCCATCGGTTGTTTATAGAGTTCACAAAACTGATGGAACAATGATTGAGCTTACAAACCCTAGCAACTTACCTGACCCATCAGAAATCGATTACATGGAAGAACCAATCGTTGAAGCTGAAATTATGGTTACCAGTGATTTCATCGGTGCAATCATGGACCTTTGCCAGGAGCGCCGCGGTCAGTATATTTCAATGGAATATATCGAGGAAACTCGTGCACTTATCAAATATACTCTTCCACTAAATGAAATCATCTACGATTTCTTTGATGCTCTTAAGAGCCGTTCCCGCGGATATGCATCCTTTGATTACGAGCTAAAGGGATATATGAAATCAGAGCTTGTTAAGCTTGATATCCTTATCAATAAAGAAGAGGTTGATGCCCTTTCATTTATCGTATTCTCAGGTACAGCTTATGAGCGTGGTCGCAAGATGTGTGAAAAGCTTAAGGATGAAATTCCACGTCACCTTTTTGAGATTCCAATCCAGGCCGCTGTAGGTTCTAAGGTTATTGCTCGTGAAACTGTAAAGGCTATGCGAAAAGACGTATTAGCAAAATGTTATGGTGGTGATATCTCACGTAAGAAAAAGCTTCTTGAAAAACAGAAGGAAGGAAAAAAGAGAATGCGTCAGGTGGGCAATGTAGAGATTCCACAGGCAGCCTTCATGAGTGTTCTTAAATTGGACGAGGACTAAAATGTCGGGAATAGAATTATATATTCATATACCATTCTGTGTTAAAAAATGTTTATATTGCGATTTCCTTTCAGGGGTTTTCGACGAAAAAATGCAGCGGCGTTACACCGCTGCATTGTGCACTGAAATAAAATATTTAGCTGCCACCCATCCTGATTGCAACATTTCTACTATTTATGTAGGTGGTGGCACTCCATCCTGGCTTTCAGAGGATTTAATGGATGATATTATCACTACTGTTAAAAAAAGCTTTAAGGTATCGCCTCTGGCAGAAATATCCGTTGAATGTAATCCTGGCACATTAACTGCAGAAAAGCTAAATGTTTACCGTTCTATAGGAATTAACAGGTTGAGCATTGGTCTACAGTCAGCTAACGATGACGAGTTAAAGGAATTGGGGCGAATACATGATTATAACAGATTCCTACACACCTATGATTTAGTCCGCAAGGCTGGCTTTGACAATGTAAATGTAGATATTATGACAGGATTGCCTCACCAGACAATTGAAAAGCTGGAAAAGACCTTAAGCTGTGTAACTATGCTTCGTCCAGAGCACATTTCTGCCTACTCTCTCATCATCGAAAAGGGAACTCCTTTCTATGAAAAATACAAATTCGATGCAGTAAAGCAGCAGGCCGGTATGGAAACTGAGGATTTACCTACAGATGAAGAATCATATCATCTTTATAAATACACCATGGAATACTTGGAAGCTCGTGGTTACAAACGCTATGAAATATCCAACTATGCCAGAAATGGCAAAGTATGCCGTCATAATATAGGATATTGGGACAGGGTGCCATATCTTGGAGCAGGACTTGGTGCCGCTTCACTATTCAACAATGTTAGGACAAGCAATATTTCAGACATCTACAAATATGTTGAGACCTCCGAGGCTATCGCCTCAGGAAAGGATATTTCCTTCGATTTAAGCTCTCCTTATTTTGAAACTGAAGAAACCCTTTCAAAAAAGGATGCAATGGCAGAATTTATGTATCTAGGCCTTAGAAAAATGGAAGGAATCAACAGAGCTGACTTTTACATGATGTTTGGCCTGGATATTGAAGCTATCTATGGTCCCGTCATAACAGCTCTTAGAAATCAAGGCTTTATGGATGCGAAAGAAGGTCGTATTTTCCTTACAGATATAGGTATTGACATAAGCAATCAGGTACTTTCAAAATTTTTATTGGATTAATTGGAAAAATTCTAATAAGCTATTGACAATTTACCATTCATTATCTATTATATTTGAGTATGCGTTGAACTGTCCGTGTCCGGCTACGACGCAATTTAAATTTAATTATAACATTTATTTTTATTCAAGTTGGAGGTGTAGCAACACATGGCAAATATTAAGTCTGCAAAGAAGCGTGTTCAGGTAGCTGCTATCAGAACAGAGCGTAATAAGGCAATCAGATCAGAGGTTAAGACATACGTTAAGCGTGTTGAGGCTGCTGTTGAAGCAAAGGATAAGGCACTTGCTGAGTCTGAGCTTAAGGCTGCTGTAAAGGTTATCGAGATGGCTGGTTCAAAGGGTGTTTATCATGACAACACTGTTAGCCGTAAGGTATCTCGTATTTCAAAGCTTGTTAATACACTTGCTTAATTAACGAATATAAACAAAAATCCAAGGTCCCGTCAGCCTTGGATTTTTTTATGTTAAAAATTATAATTTAAAAAATCAGAGCAGATGATAAACATCTGCCCCCACTATTATTATCTATTAAATTTCTTTGATTCTATCTCATCAAGGGATGCCTCTAAAGCATCAGCAAGCTTCCTCTGCCAATCCTCTCCTGTCGCGGTCTTTTTCACGCCAGCATGACCTTTTCTCGTTCCCGATAGTTTTTCCATTTGCTTAATTGCTATATATCGCTGAAGATATGATGCATGGCTTGCAGACAAAATGCATCCACTAACTACAGCACCAGAATCCATAGTTCTTTGGTTTAATATCTTACCAGTAAAGGTACCAACCATTTTCTCCCCTTCATCACCATCCTCTGTTAAATAAAGGCTGAAAGGCACATTTTTTTGTACCTGAGAACCATTAGGCTCAACAAAGCTCACACCACAATAAGACAAGTCTCTGACAACAACAGTGTAGGTTTGCCCCTGTTGTTCAATCTTCATAGCCTTGTCTAAATCAATCCTAACTCCTCTTCGTCTGTTAAATCTCTCTCCGAAGCGCTGTTTAGAAGTTAGCAGATTAATCTCCTTGCCTGTAGCTAGCTTAACTCGATATACATTGACATGCGCCCACTTAAAAACGCCATCTTCTGATATAGCAATTAAATCAAGAACAGAAACATGTCCTTTGAATGAGACTTCAAGCATCTTTTCCTGGATTTTGGTCATGATATTTTCGAGTGGTAGTATATCCTCTCCAAATCTCTTTTTAATTTCTGAAGTCTCTTCCATTGTAAGCCTAGCATACTCAGCAGGCATTTCAATGGTTTTTGATTCCAAAGTAGCTACAATAGACAGGGTATAATCTTTTGTAATATCTGAAATTGTTATCTCATTTAACTTTTTATTTTCCATATGGCTATTATAACAATAAATTCACCTAGAATACATATTTATATTGTATTATTCCTAATATAGATGATGTTATAATAGGTGAGCTAGGAGCAGAATAATGAAGCAATATAATTTTGAATTAACAAAACTATCAAACGCGAAAAAGATTTTGACAAATATTCAAGAGGCCTTAAGCGAGGACTCTTATTCTACACTTCTTTTTCACCTATATACATCAGAATTTAATGATGAACAGATTAGCGTTGTTCAGAAAGAAATTCTAAATTTCTTTCCAGAAGCCCATATCTGCGGCACCAGTACAAATGGTGATATATACCAGGGTAACATTTCTGAAAGCGGTATGATTATTGCATGCTCTGCTTTTGAATCTACCGAGGTAAATGTTAAGCTCTTTAACTGTCTGTCTTACCAGGAGACCGCTATAGGTGAGTCAATTCGCGAAATAATAGATACTACAGAAAATATAAAGGCTGCAGAAATTTTAATCACCTTAAAAAGCATTAATAGCCACACCATTTTAAATGCTGCTGAACAATTTACTACTGACATCCCTGTTTTTGGTGGTGGTAGCGCCAATGCTGAAATATCCGGCAAAGTCACAAAAGTATTTACAAATGACGCCATCAGCCATTACGGAGTTATTCTTGTAACATACTGCGGTGATGATTTGGTTGTTGATGTGCACCACTCCATCGGTTGGAAGCCTTTAGGTAAAGACTTTTCCGTAACAAAAATTATAGGTAAAAATCTTTATGAACTGAATAACATCCCTGCTGCTCAAGTTTACAAAAACTACCTGGATATAGACGCTGATGAAAATTTCTTCTCTAATATCTTGGAATTTCCTATCATGTCCCACCAACATGGATATGAGGTTTTGCGACTTCCGTTCTCTTGTGATAACTCGGATTTGTCCATAATGCTAGCAGCAGAAATAGATGCGGGAACACCTGTAAATCTTTCATATGGTGATCCGCAAGTTATTCAAAATGATACAGCCAAACTCACACAACATGTAAGGGATTTCGCACCACAGGCCATATTCCTTATCTCATGCGGAGTAAGAAAACTATATTGGAAATATCTTATCAATAAAGAAACCTCACCATTTGCAAATATTGCACCTGTCTCAGGCTTTTATTCAAGTGGAGAGATTATGCGTATGGGTGACTATCTTATAGAGCATCACGTAACACTCATTGCTGTAAGCATGCGAGAAGGCGGCAAAAGCACTACTCGACCTGCATTAAAGAGCGACAAAGAACTTCCAATGAGTGAAGAACAAAAGGTGCACAACGAGATGTCAATGGTTAGACGTCTTGCTAATTTTATAAATGTTACTGCTGCAGAACTTCAGGACGCAAACGAAAAACTTAGAGAATTGGCAGAAACAGATGAGCTCACAGGTCTTTATAACAGACGTATGCTAAGACGACTTGTTACGGACGCAATCCACCGTGCAAATAAATGTAATAATATTAATATGGTTGTTGGAATTATTGATATTGACCATTTTAAGGAAGTAAATGATACTTATGGACATACAACTGGAGATACTGTTTTAAAAGTACTCTCAGAAGCCATGTTAAATGAAGTTGAACAACTACCAAGTGGTATCTTTGGTAGATGGGGCGGAGAAGAATTCGTATTTCTTGCACCTACATTTACATTAACAGATGAAGCTTTCGATGCTATCGAAGCAGCAAGAAGACGCATCTCTTCTATTCCTATTTATCATGTAGGACCTAGAACTATCAGTATAGGCGTTACAGCTTATCAGCCAGGTGATACAGTGGAAAGCTTGTTTGAAAGAGCGGATGAGGCTTTATACGAAGCTAAAGAAACAGGCCGAAATAAAACCTGTAAAAGATAATAAAAAGGCTTATGTATTTTGTCATCGACAATTACATAAGCCCTTTTTTATGAAGCATATTTCATTATTATAAGCTCTACTGCCAGCTTTTCATCAAGCTGACCAGTCTTTACTTTTGTTTCAAAATCTGCTGAATCTTCAAGCAGTCTGCTTATCTCTTTATCAGTGTAATTTCTTGCCAACTGCAACGTTCTTTTAACAGCAAAATCAGGTGCTCCAACCTTTCTGGCTATGGTACCACTGTTTTCTCCAAAATCTGCTAGCTGCTTTATTACCTTCATCTGTCTGAACTGCCTAACTATCATATACAGGATTCTCATAGGAGGCTCCTTAGCCGCAAGCATATCCTGATACAAATCCATAGTCTTTCGTAGGTCTTTTGCGGCGATAGCATTAATCATATCGAAAATCTTGGTCTCTACTCTGGATACACATATAGCATTTACGTCGTCTATAGTAATCTGCTTTCTGTCTCCTACATAGGAGACAAGCTTTTCTAACTCTCTTGCCATATTATCCATGCTGTCGTGGGTCATTATAAGAAACTGGCTCCAGGCTTCTTTTTTCATCTGTACACCCGATTCTTTTAAAATACCTCCAACCCATCTAGCCAAATCTGATTCATTTGGCATATTTATTTCTATATCGCCACCGGCTGCTTTTGCCGCCTTATAAAGCTTTCCTCGTTTATCAGCTGTAGGTTCAACAAATATAAATATGGTAAAATCTGGAATTGTAGATAGATACTCTCCAAGCTTTTCTGGCATTTTCTTTCCAAAGCCACTGTTTTCAATGAGTATCACTCGATGTTCAGCAAAAAACGGCATGGTCTCAGCCTGATCTATAACCTGCAGCTCATTAATACCCGAATCCTGATATTTGGAGAAATTCATATCATCTCCCTCAGCCACAAGGGCATTTAAAAGCTTGTTCTTGTACTGGAGCTTCAGATAATCTTCCTCGCCGTATAACAGATAAATATTTCTAAATTGTCCTTTTGCAATATCTTCGTCTATTCTTTTCATAGCTAAAAGTATACCTTATATTCCTTCGCCATTAAAGTCTGGAATAAAGCTTTCCCTTGCCACTTTTCTATCTTGTATAAATGCATTTGTCACACCTAAATCAAGTGCATATTCCAAATACGTATCATACTCTCTTTTAGTTACTCTGCGATTTAATTCAGGATATTTATCAGCAATATGTGGCATAGGAGTATACTGACTCATCAAGCTGATATAAATGTCATCACCGTAGGTGCCATAAAGATAATCCAGTATAGCTTTGGCATCCTTTACGTGTCCTGGCAAAAGTAATTGACGTACTATAACGCCTGATTTTATAAAACCTTTGTCATCAAAAGCCGGCGCACCTGCCTGCCTAACCATCTCTTTTATGGCAGCTTTTACAACCGAAGGATAATCTAAAGCCCGAGAATATCTTCCGGCTAATTCTTCGTCCATATATTTAAAATCTGGAAGATACACATCTACTATACCTTCTAATAGCTTTAAGCTTTCCACCTTTTCGTAGCCACTTGTGTTATAGATTATGGGAATTGTAAGCCCCATATCCCTTGCTCTAGTTACCGATTTTACAATAGAAGGTATATAGTGAGTTCCTGTAACCAGATTAATATTATTAGCGCCTTTTTCCTGAAGCTCAAGATAGATTTCAGAAAGTCTTTCTATGGTAATCTCCTTACCTACTTTTCCATGGCTGATTTCTTCATTCTGACAAAAAACACAGTGGAGCGGACATCCACTAAAGAATACCGCTCCACTACCATTTTCACCAGAAATGCAAGGCTCCTCCCAATAGTGAAGAGCCGCCCTGGCCAGTTTGACTATATTTCCTACCTGACAAACGCCAAGACCAATCGTCCTATCAACATCACAATCTCTAGGGCAAAGAGTACATTTACTGTGAAATTCCATTATAAAACACCTCTTTTAGCTCCATTGGAGCCAATCTCCGGCAAGAAAGGCTTAGTTATGGCCTTTTGTCTTAATCTCGTTAACAATAAGCTCTACAAACTCGTCAAACTTAACTGTTGTAGTTTGCTGCTGCCCGTGAAGTCTGTAAGAAACTGTGCCCTCAGCCTCTTCGTTTTTACCTAAAACTGCAAGATAAGGAACCTTCTGAATCTGAGCTTCACGCATCTTGTAACCTAGCTTTTCTGAACGTGTATCAAATTCAACACGAACATCAGCGTCATTAAGAGCATCTACAAGCTTCTGTGAGTAAGCGTTAAGGTCTGCATCATCATTTTTAACTGGAAGTACCTTAACCTGTGTAGGAGCAAGCCAAAGTGGAAGATTTCCCTTTGTCTCCTCAAGGATGTATGCCATAAATCTATCAAGAGAACCAAGGATAGCTCTGTGGATTACTACAGGTGTCTGCTTGTTGCTCTCAGCATCTGTGTATGTAAGGTCAAACTTAGCTGGTAAGCAGAAATCAAGCTGACATGTAGAAAGAGTGATTTCGTTACCAATAGCTGGCTTAACGTTAACATCAAGCTTTGGTCCGTAGAATGCAGCCTCGCCAATCTCCTCTGTGAACTCAATACCAATTTCTGTAAGAGTCTCACGAAGAGCCTGCTCAGCTGTGTTCCACATCTCATCATCCTGATGATATTTCTTTGTATCAGCTGGATCACGAAGTGAAAGAACACATCTGTAATCTGTAATACCAAAATCCTTATATGTGCTGAAGATGAGGTCGCAAACATTTTTAACCTCAGACTTAATCTGCTCCTGTGTACAGAAGATATGTGAATCGTTCTGGCAGAAGTGACGGCCTCTTTCGATACCCTTAAGTGTTCCTGATGACTCAAAACGGAAATCGTGAGCGATTTCTGCGATACGAATAGGAAGCTCCTTGTATGAGTGAGGACGGTTTGCAAAAATTCTCATGTGATGTGGGCAGTTCATAGGACGAAGAACAAAGTTCTCTCCTTCAACTTCCATAGCTGGGAACATGTTCTCCTTGTAGTGATCCCAGTGACCAGATGTCTGGTAAAGCTGAACTGTACCAACACAAGGTGTCATAACGTGGAGGTAACCAAGCTTACGCTCCTTGTTGCGGATGTAGTTTTCAAGCTCTGTCCAGATTGTATAACCATTTGGAAGATACATTGGAAGTCCACGACCGATCAAATCATCTGCCATGAAAAGCTGCATGTCCTTACCGATTTTACGGTGATCACGCTCCTTTGCCTCCTCAAGGAGTGCAAGGTGCTCGTCAAGCTGCTCCTGTGTAGGGAAGCAAACACCGTATACACGGTTTAATACCTGATTTTCAGCATCGCCCTTCCAGTATGCACCAGAATGCTTGATAAGTTTGAAATAGCGGCAAAGCTTAACATTATCAACGTGAGGTCCACGACAAAGATCTGTGAAATCGCCCTGGTCGTAGCAAGAAATTACTGTTGTAGCTTCGTCCATATTATTAATAAGGTCAACCTTGTATGGGTCGTCCTTGAATTCCTCTAAAGCCTCTGCCTTTGAGATTTCTCTACGGTAAATCTTGGCACCTGACTTTGCAACCTTCTTCATTTCCTTTTCGATTTTAGCAATGTCCTCATCTGTGAGCATTACATCGCCAAGATCCATGTCGTAGTAGAAGCCCTCTTCTACTACTGGACCAACCCAAAATTTTGCGTTTGGATAAAGGTGCTTTACTGCCTGTGCCATCATGTGTGCACATGAGTGATTGAGCATGTTTAAAGCTTCATCTTCTTTGAAATTAACCATGTTTTTCTCCTTTTACTAATGAATGAATTTAAGTAGCAACTTTACTAAGGGTGCCATAAAATAAAAAAGCCCCTAGGATGACTATGATAGTCGTCCTAAGGGTGCAAATTAATCATAATAATAGGCACGGTTCCACCTTAGTGTTTCACTCATTTTGTCTTTAACGGAACTACCCGGAGACGCTTCACCGACCAAAATATCGGCTTCTACGTTCAGCTCAAGAATGGTGTTCATATAAGCTTCCACTAGACGCTTCCAGCCTAGGCGTCCTCTCTCTTAGCTTCCACAAATACTACTGTTTCTGTCATCGCTTTTTCGATTGTTATACTAACACAATTTAATTATTTAAACAACCCTGCCTTACCAATACCAGGTGGCTTTTACCATATTTTCTGTATCTTTGGTCTCCGCTTTGACCAAATCTATATATTTAGGAACAAAGGTATCTGTCTCGTGCCATAGAACAATAGCATCACTATCCCATGGTATCAAATCAGCTCTGCCTGCAGTCTTATCTTTCTGGCAAACTCCAGACCATCCTCATCCCTCTGGGCAATAAGAAGTGGCCTGTTACCCTTTATAGACATAATGTAATCTAAAACCTTTTGCCTTAATGTATCATCCATTCCTCTAAATGGTTCGTCTAAAACTATAAAATCCGCAGGAACAAAAAAAGCTCTTACAAGTTCCACTAGTCTTCTGTCCGCATCTGAAAGCTCTGATACAGGAAGTTCCATTTTATCAATGGTTATAAATCTTGAAAGCTCTTCAATGGCTCTTCCCTTGCTGGCCCATCTGTGGACTTTTTTTACATTCCATATAGCATTTTTTTTGAGGTTCAGCTGACCGTTCTGGGATACATAAGCACTCTGCAGAGTAGGATATTTATAATCTCCCATACGGCTAACCTTTCCTTCATCAGGCTTTTCAAGACCCATAAAAATCCTTAACGCTGATGTTTTTCCAGAGCCCTCTGGCCCAACAAAAGCATAACATCTGCCATCCTCTATCTCCACATTAAGCTTGTCTAAAACCTGTCTTCCCTCGTATGTTTTGCTGATGTTTTCTAGTATAATTGTCATTTTAGTTTATCCTTCTATCTAATTTAGTAAGCTTTTTTCCAGCTCTCTTAAAGTAATCTCATACTCACAGAATATATTTTATCATTGCTAGCCTGCACAAGATACTTATTTCTTATAGCAAATTTAATCGTTCCCCAAATATGTTTCTATCCCATCTAAAGTGATTTTAATTTGGCCTGAATTCATAGTGTAATATATATCATCTGTCACCTCTTCTATGCGCTTTATTGCCTCATCCGATGGATGACCATAGCGATTTTTCTTTGAGCAGCTAATAATAGCTGTATCTGGCGATAAGGCCTGCAAAAATGAACTATCGGAACTATAACGACTGCCATGATGACTGACCTTTAATAAATCTACATGATTGACATAGCCTGATTCAGCGATGGCTTGCTCCTGTGCTGCAGCTATATCTCCACCAAAGAAGGCTACGTAATCTGCCACCTTATCTAGATTTTTATCATATTTCATTAAAAGACAAAGTGATAAATCATTTACATCATCCGATGTCATCCCCTCATATGGATATATGCAAGTGAAAGATAAATGTTTTGTTCCACAGATTGTCCCCTGGGACATATAAATAATCTGAGTGCCGTTTGCTTCTGCCAATCCTTTTAGTTTGCTTAGTGTCTCACCATCAGGTATTTCTGATGATAACACTATATTTTTAATATCATAACCCATTTCCAGTAATTCAATCACGCCAGAAACATGGTCCAAATCCATATGTGTCAAAAACCAATAATCTATAGAACGTACTCCTTTGTATTTTAGAAATGGAAGCATGGTGTATTGACCTACTGCATCTGAAGATGTGCTTCCTCCATCGATAAAAAATTTTGTTCCATCTCCTGAGTTAATATATATTCCATCGCCTTGTCCTACATCTAAAACATCTATTTCAAATTCCCCTTTACCTGGGATAAGCCATATTAAAGATAAAAATAAAAAGCTACCCATAATTATATAAAGCTTTCTTTTTAACAAAATCAGGCTGTTTTTATCTTTTTTCTTTGTATAAATGGTAATGAGTGCTAATACACAGTAGTAAAGAAAAATGGCAAATATGTCTCTTTTTCCAACTATCACTGTTGAATGCGGTGTTTTATAAGCAATATCTGAAATCATCTCATAGAAATAAATAATAAAATGACATGGCAATAAAAACAAGCTACTCCCAGGTAGCCAAAATGCACCAATTAACCCAGCAACCAATCCTATCCCAAGCAAAAATGGCATCAGTGGCAGGATAAGTAAATTCAAAACAACTCCTAATATAGGAGTCTGATAAAATAGCCCCGTAACTATAGGAAGCATCCCTACAAACATTGAAAATGAAAATATAAGGCTATTTATTAAATATTCAAAAAGTTTTCTATGCAACGAAACTTTCTTAGCATAAAAACTGTCCTTTGGCTTTAAACCATGAAATCTAATTCTACAATAATTCGTATATACGTTATTAACTGGTAATACAAATAGAGCTATAGAAAGTACTGCTCCAAAAGAAAATATAAAGCTTGAATTCGTTATGTATAAAGGTTCTTGTAGCAATAGAATAAGACCTAAAAGCGATAATGAGGTGAGCATATCATAGCTTTCTCCTAAAATCTGCGCACCTAAATAAACAAGAAACATTCCTATGGCTCTTATAGAAGATATGCTCCCACCTGTGAGAAACCCATACACAATTGAAATAGAACCTGCAAAAATTCCACTTATGGTAAAATTGGCTCTCCTTTTTCTAAAGAAGGAATATACACCCATACAAATCACTGAAACGTGCAATCCAGACACTGCCAAAATATGTGCTATGCCAACATTTTGAAAAAGATTCTTTAATGACATATCAAGAGCACCTTTTTCTCCAACAACCACACTGGCTAAAAATCCGGCTTCTTCTGCAGGAAGGCAGCTTGAATAGACGTAAGCTATCTGCTTACGCAATTTGAATGGTATATCAAGTCTTTTCAAATACCCCGCGGTAAATGAATAGCCTTCAATATCTGTTATCTCAAAATAAAGTCCCAATGAATTATAGTACTTTGCCATATCAAAGGCCCCTTCATTTGTCGCAACAGAAAAATGTTGAACCTTACCATCAATATTTAGTTTACAAAAATTTGGAATTTCGTCTGAATCTAATTTGAATATAAAAGAAGTTTTTGATAGTGTTTCGCTTCTTGAGGTAATAGAAGCATTTTTAACATAATATAAAACTTTGTTATTTTTTATTTCCTTGTGATAAACATAACCGGTTGCTTTAATATGTTCCTGCTCTTCTAAAACAGTATCAGCAACCTTTGCTTTATCATATAGCCCCAGAAAGTCCCAGGGGCTATATGCACTTAAAGCAATTAGTAGAATAATCAGCAAGGAAATCTTACAAAGTACTCGGCCTTGTAATTGCAATACATATCCTCCTATTATTCCTGTATAATCTCATCCTCAGGAATATTTTCATCTTCTGTCGTTGAAAAATCTCCCTCTGGTATAAACCCATCTTCTTCGAATATCGTATAGTCATCATCTGCAGAAGTCTTATTTATTATATCTTCATTACGAGATAAAGGCGCAGATAAGTCTACGTCAATATTTGATAGATGAGGTGTAGCACCATTAACAAGTATTTGTACCTGTTTGATATTATCAAGCTTTGTTAATGAATTTATTATGGAATACAGTGTAACGTTTTCTGTAATACCTGCCATTGCCGTCTCAAAAGAGCTATCAAAGTTTACTATACATACTCCGTTTTCTGTAACTGAGATAGAATTAATCTTTGTGCTGTCAGGTATTGCAGATAATAATCCTTCGGTGCTTGGACCCTTAAACAACTGCTCCATTACAACTTTTTCAATAGTTACATTACTGCTGTAATATACAACCCTATTCTCTTCAACAAGTGACATTCCATCTGCACTGGCAAAATATAAGGTGAGCTCTGTTGAAAGTAAAGAATCTGTCTCCTGTCCAAAATCCTCAATAAAAGTATCAGCTGTCATGGCCCCTACAGCCTCACCTGAAGAATCAACAAGAGGCTTATTATTCACATAAATAGATACATTCTTTACATCTTCTATTTGAGTAAGCGTTTTTACGATTGCTGCCCTTACTAATACTTCAGTGTAGACATCTATTGATTCATAATCACCTATAAAAAATAGTGAAAGTGCTCCATCTGTTAATTCCCATCGACTTATTTCGATGCTTGAAGGTATTGTAGTAATATAATCTATATCATCAGTATCCTCTGATAGCATCTTAAGAGCCTCTTTTATCTGTGCTCTTCCATCGTCGCTATTATACTCATAATTAACAGCAGTAATGCTGTTTTTATCTGTGGAAAGGTAAAAAATCTGCTTATCCGAACCTGTCTCATTAAAAGTACATCCAACAAAAATCGCAATGGATAATGTACAACACAGCAATAGACTAGTAAGCTTTTTCATTAGTGCACCTCCTTTTCAATATAGTTCAAAGGAATACGCACATCAAATGTTGTACCCTCACCCAATTTAGAGCGAACTTTAACCTCACCATTATGCATGGCAATGGCACTCTTTGTGATAGCAAGACCAAGACCTGTTCCACCAATTTCTCTTGAATGAGATTTGTCTGCACGATAGAATCGCTCGAATATGTGATCCACAGAATCTTCTGGAATGCCAAGTCCGTTATCTTCAACCTTAATATAGAAAAATTGATGATCGCTGTTCAAAGAAATATGAACCCAACCGCCCTCATCATTATATTTGATAGCATTTTCAACAAGGTTAGTAACCACAAGAGTAAATTTAACCTCATCAACTTCAGCTACTACTGGTCTGAAGGACTCAAACACAACCTCGATATTGGCAGTATCCGCTATAGGCTTTAATCGCTTCAGTATGGATTCTATCAATGTGTTGATGTTTACAGCTGTTACATTAAGCTTAGCCTCACTTTTATCCATACGTACCAGGCTCAATAAATCATTTATAATTTTAGTTTCTCTATCGATTTCATCTCCGATATCCAACATAAATTCCTTGTACATCTCAATAGGAACATCTTCAGAACCATTTAAGGAATCGGCCAAAACTTTCATTGAAGTCAACGGTGTCTTAAGCTCATGAGACACATTGGATACAAATTCCTGTCTCGATTCATCTATAGCCTGAAGTTTCTTTATCACCTGATTGATTTTATCGGAAACTTGTTCCAGTTCATAATATGATTTTACGTTAGGCAACTCATTTGAATATTCCCTTGTGATAGCATCCAGTCCATCTGCCATTTTACACATAGGTCGTGAAAAATAAATAGAGAAAAATACACTAGCTATTATGGAAAGAATAATAACAAGCATTACACCAATCAAAATATATGATAGAAAAACATCTCTATTCTGATTAATATAATCCATCGATTTATTAATAACAAAGGTACCAACAATATCGCCATCAGAATTATTGATTGGAACTGATACTATAAGATAGTTTGTATCCTCATCAAAATAATAAAGATACTCTCCATGCACAGAACGAATGATATTCTCCCAAATGACAGTCTTTCCAATATCGGCTGAATATGAATCCTTCACTATCTTAAGAGAAGAATTAACAAGCAAAATTCGACCATTATAACTGTCGGCTACCGCTTTTAATTCTTTATCCATTAGCGGATTATTTTCTCCACGAATGTAGCCACTGGTAACAATCTGACTGTTATACTGAGCTGCCTGTGCCATAAGGTTGTTGGCATCTGTGCGAATGGAAACTGATTTGTATGCACTCAAAGAAATAGGCACGCAAACCAAAAATGGAATGATGCCTATGATAATAATAATCAGTGCCAATTTAAGTCTTAAACTATGAAAAGCCGCGAAGCTAAATCTATTTTTCATTAAAAACTCTCTTTTGTAAAAAACTAGTAACTCCCCCAATTCTACCAACGTCCAGATAGACTTATTGATAATAATATCCTACTCCCCATTTTGTACGTACGTATTTTGGCTCCTTTGGATTAGGCTCTATCTTTTCACGAAGACGTCGTACATGAACATCTACTGTACGCTCATCACCTGGATAATCAGTGCCCCAAATAGTCTGCAGTAAATCCTCTCTCGAAAAAACTTTGCGAGGATTAGTTACCAATAAAAGTAACATATCAAACTCTTTTGATGTGAGATTATATTCTGTTCCAAGAATGGTTAAACGTCTGTTACGTTTATCTAAAACAAGATCACCGTTTTCAATAATATTTTCGTCTGCAGTATTTTCTGTGGAAGCCTGACCAATAGATGCGCGCCTCATAATCGCCTTTATACGAGCTTTTACCTCTAGGATATTGAACGGCTTGGTAATGTAGTCATCTGCTCCATACTCAAGTCCAAGGATTTTGTCCATATCATCGCCCTTGGCTGTAAGCATTACAATTGGAACCGTAGAGAATTCTCTTATATTTTGACAAACCTCAAAGCCATCAAGCTTTGGAAGCATTACATCTAAAAGAATCATGTCGTAATGATTCGCAGTTGCTAAATCAAGTGCCTCCTGACCATCATAAGCACAATCTACTTCCATACCGTCCTGTTCAAGAGAAAAGCGAATTCCCTTTACAATGAGTTTTTCATCGTCAACTACCAAAACCTTTTTTGCCATAATCATCCTACCCTATTAAACTTTTATAAGTGAGTTAATTTGTTTGAATATCCCGTCACCAATTCCAGAAACATTTTTAATATCATCTACTGAAGAAAATGAGCCATTGGATTGCCTGTATTCTATGATTTGTCTGGCTTTGTTTTGACCAATCCCGGGCAAAGTAGTGAGTTCAGCTTCTGATGCTTTATTTATGTCTACTAAACCATCATTGATAGCTGCTGCTTCCTCTTTGGCTTGTTCTTCTTGTTTTTCTTCAAAAGTGTAAATATATATCTTCTGACCATCCTCCAAGACTGAGGCTTGATTAATATCAGAATCATCGGCAGAATCTAAAAGACCTCCTGCCGCTTCAATCGCTGCACATACTCGCGAACCAGCTTTAAGCTCATATACTCCAGGTTTTGCCACGGCCCCCGCAACCTGTACGAAAATCATGGTTGGAATAACTTCTGATAGCTCTTCCTGTGTCTCTTTAGTTTCTGTTGTTTCTTCAATCAGCTTAGTACTTTGAAAATATGATGTATTGCCACAGCCTGAAAATAAAAAAAGGCTAGCAAATACGAGAATAAATAATTTTTTCATGTAATCTCCTATCTAAACTTTGTTTAGGCTAGAAGATGTCAGTATCACTCGTATATTGTAGCCAAAATTTATAATTATTACAATAGTTTTACGGTATTATGTCACGTAAAAAATTAAATTAAAAATGAATCAAATACTTTCTCTATCTTTTCTTTGAATTCGTCTACGTCCTTTTCAGTAATAACAAGAGGTGGAAGAAGCCTTAAAACATCAGCCCCAGCAGACAAAACCACGAGATGCTCATCAAGTAAAGCTTTAGATACAACATCTTTTACAGGAATGGTAAGTACAAGGCCCTGCATAAGGCCTAGACCTCTTCTTTCTGTAATAAAATCATATTTATTTACAAGAATATCAAGAACCTGCTCAAAATAAGGGGTAATCTGATTAACATGATCTACGAGCTTATAATCCTCAAACATATCAAGAACCTGTGAAACAGCCGCAGTACAAAGTGGATTTCCACCATAAGTGGTTCCGTGATCACCAGGAACTAAAGAGCTCTTAGCCACTTCATCTGTAACCAAAAATGCGCCAACAGGTACACCATTTCCCAATGCCTTTGCTGTAGTCAAAATGTCTGGCTTGATTCCATATTTTTGGAAAGCATACATGCTTCCTGTACGGCCCATTCCGCATTGAACCTCATCAAGAATCAAAAGAATCCCCTCATCATCACAAAGCTGCCTTACTTTTTTCAGGAACTCCTCATCAGCTGGAAACAATCCGCCCTCTCCCTGAACGGTCTCCATAATGATTGCACAGGTTTTATCAGTTAGATTTGCAAGTACGCTGCCAAAATCATTGAAGGTAGCAAATTTCACACCTGACATCAATGGATAGAATGGCTCTCTGTAGTGGTCGGTTCCTGTAACAGAAAGGGACCCAACTGTACGTCCATGGAAGCTGTTTTCCATGGCAATAATCTCATAATCTCCCGGCCCCTTATTCGTATATGCGAATTTTTTAGCAGTCTTTAAAGCGCCTTCAATTGCCTCAGCACCAGAATTTGTAAAGAAAACCTTGTCCATACCTGAAGCCTTAACCAGCTTTTCAGCTGCTTCAATCATAGGAATATGATAGTAAAGATTAGAAGTGTGAGTAATTCTTTTAAGCTGTGTAGTAAGAGCATCCTCAAAATCCTCATTACCATATCCAAAGGCCATAACGCCTATTCCAGAAGCAAAATCCAGGTATTCTTCATCCAATTCATCATAAAGATGAACACCCTTACCATAATCAAAGATCACAGGAAATCTATTGTAAACATGTAAAAGATTTTCTTCAGCCTTTTCAATATATTCTTTCTTATTCATTGTAATACCTCGTGTCCTTGTCACCGATTATTGCTGTGCCAATACCTTTATTTGTAAAGAATTCAAGAAGCAGACAGTGAGCGATTCGTCCGTCAAGAATATGCACTCTGCTAACCCCCTGCTCAATAGCTTCGATACAGTTATTTAGCTTTGGAAGCATACCTCCGCCGATGTATCCGTCGCCAATTAAATCTCTTGCTTCATCAACTGTCAGCTCAGAAATAAGAGTATTTGGGTCATCCTTATCCTTGTATACACCTTCAATATCTGTAAGGAATGCAAGCTTTTCTGCATTTACAGCCTTTGCTATGGCACAGGCAGCATCGTCAGCATTGATATTGTAAGTCTGGAAATTGTCATCCATACCGATAGGGCAAACAATAGGAAGAAAGTCATTATCCAAAAGATCCATGATAATCTTAGGATTAACCTCTGTTATCTCTCCTACAAAACCAATATCCTGACCATTAGAAAGCTTCTTTTCTACCTTTAAAAGACCACCATCCTTGCCAGAAACACCTACAGCATTTACTCCAAGCGACTGAACATTTTGAACCAGCGATTTATTTACCTTATTAAGAACCATTTCAGCAATTTCCATTGTGGCTTCATCTGTCTTTCTAAGACCATTGATGAATTCTGGCTCCATACCAGTTTTTTCAACCCAACGGCTTATTTCCTTTCCCCCGCCATGAACTATGATCGGCTTAAAGCCAACAAGCTTAAGTAATGTACAGTCCTGAATAACCTGCTTTTTTAGCTCATCGTCCACCATGGCACTTCCGCCGTATTTCACTACGATAATCTTGCGATTAAATCTTTGAATATATGGCAGTGCTTCTATTAAAACCGCTGCTTTATCCAATATTGGTTGCATACTACTATCCATTCAATTATCCTCCTATATCTTACATTCAGGTAAATTAACTTCTATAATCCGCATTAATCTTTACATAATCGTATGTAAGGTCACAACCCCAGGCTGTTGCCTCTGCCTCACCTTCGTGCATATCTACAAAAACTGTAACTGCATCGGCCTTCATGATTTCAAGGGCTTTTTCCTCATCAAAAGCAATAGGTGTTCCTTTATCAAATACCTGCAATTGACCATTTTCGCTCTTAAAGAAAAGCTCCACATCGTTCTGGTCAAAATCTGCTCCTGAATATCCCATAGCACATAAGAAACGACCAAAGTTTGCATCGCATCCAAATATTGCAGCCTTTGAAAGATTCGAGCCAACGATTGCTCTTGCTAAGGTTTTAGCATCTTCCTTTGACTTCGCATTTACGATATGAGCTTCAAATAATTTACTCGCCCCCTCACCATCTGCGGCCATTCTTTTTGCGAGGGTCTCACATACATACAAAAGAGCCTCTTTAAATGTGTTATAATCCTCTCCCTCATCTGTAATTACAGGGTTTTCTGCAAGTCCATTTGCCATGCAAAGAAGAGTATCATTTGTAGATGTATCACCATCCACAGTAATCATGTTAAAGGTATCAGCTACCACTTCACTTACTGCCTTTTGCAAAAGCTTCTTTTCGATTGCAAGATCTGTGCCAAGGAAAGCAAGCATTGTACACATGTTAGGATGAATCATACCTGAGCCTTTGCTCATGCCACCTAAAGTAACTGTTTTGCCGCCAATTTCAAAGGAAACAGCCACCTCTTTATTCACTGTATCTGTAGTCATAATGGCCTTTGAAGCATCAGTTCCTGCATCTAAGCTTTCGTCAAGCTGTGGAGCCATTGCCTTCACACCTTCCACAAGCTTTTCCACTGGAAGCTGCATGCCTATTACGCCAGTAGATGCCACAGCTACGGAATCATAAGGAATTGAAAGAACTTCTTCTACACCCTTTGCTGTGGCTTCGCATGCATCAAAGCCTTCCTTTCCTGTACAAGCATTTGCAATACCTGAATTAATAACAACAGCCTGAAGTGGCTTATCCGTATTTACGATATTCATGTCCCACTGCACACATGCTGCTTTTACAACATTTGTAGTAAAAGTTCCTGCACTGACGCATGGAACATTGGAGTATACCATTGCCATGTCGGTGCGGTTTTGATATTTAATTCCTGCTGCTGTGCTGGCCGCTTTAAACCCCAGCGCAGCTGTAATTCCACCTTCTATTATTTTCATGTTTTTTCTCCTGTAGTCCGGCTCTTAAATCTAGTCCGCCTGCAACCTGTATAATAAATAATTTTTCATCGTTGTCGTCGGCAAAGCCTCCTGATTATGAATAAATTCATAATCACTTTGTCACTATACTCTCAAAATTATTCATTATACAGGTTACAGGCTCGTCTAAAGTTTTTACTTTTTATGATAAGAGCCTCATCTAATTATTTAAAAATATTAAGTAATCAACTTGTAATTACTGTACGCTTTTACGTTATTTTAACTGTTAAAACGAATAATATTTTCGTCGTTTAGGACGAAGTCGTAGGTGTTGTAGTCTATGCGTTCGCTCCAGCCTTCGGTGTGCCAGAATTGGTTGCCTATTTGGTTGCCGGCAAAGGCTACAAGTTGGATTTTATTTATGCCTTCGTCTTTTAGTCGATGCATAGCTTCTGTTACCATTGCTTTTCCTATACCGTGTTTACGATATTCTTCCTGTACACATACGTGATAAAAGCTGCCGTGTCGTCCATCATTTCCTACTAAAATAGAGCCTACAATTTTTCCATCTGCTATAGCAACAACTGACAACTGACTATTACGATTTAAAAACCTTTGAACCCCTTCCCGCGAATCATCTATTGAGCGCATCGCAAACCCATGAATTGAGGTCCATAAGCTATATACTTCGTCGTAATCTTCAATTGTCATTGTTCTAATTTCGTAATACATTAAATTCTCCCGTTCATGCCAGTTCTATGGGAACATTGGTGCAAAATCAAGTCCTGTTTTTTCATCAAGGCCAAATATAATATTCATGTTCTGAACCGCCTGTCCTGCGGCACCCTTAACCAAATTATCAAGAGCTCCCATCATAACGATTCTTCCGGTTCTTTCATCAATCTTGCAGCTAACATCCACAAAATTGCTTCCTTCAACCCACTTTGTTTCAGGGCACTCTCCATATTCTAAAACTCTTACAAAGAATTCATCGTCGTACATGTCATGATATGCTTTCATCACCTCTTCTTTAGTTGGAAGCTTACCATCTTTTTTTACAAGAGTTGCATATTCTGTAACTAAAATACCGCGATTCATTGGCACAAGATGTGGAGTGAAATTAATCATTATCTCCTGGCCACAAGCATATCCAAGCTGCTCTTCAATCTCAGGTGTATGACGATGGGATGTAACACCATAGGCTTTAATGCTCTCATTTACTTCGCAATATAGGTTAGGCAGCTTTGCTCCACGGCCTGCTCCTGATGTGCCCGATTTTGCATCTACTATAAGTGTAGTTGGATCAATGAAACCAGCCTTTACTAACGGATATGCTGTAAGAATTGAACAGGTTGTATAGCAACCAGGATTTGCAATAAGTCTTGCCCCCACTTCCTTGTCTCTATTTATTTCACACAGACCATAAACTGCTTCTTCTATGAATTGTGGACTCTTATGCTCTATTCCATACCACTTCTCATAGGTTGCAACATCTTTTATTCTGTAGTCAGCTGATAAATCGATAACCTTACAATTATTTAGAATTTCTTCTGTAAGTACTCCTGCCAAATACCCCTGAGGTGTGGCTGTGAAAATCACATCTACCTGCTTAGAAAGCTCTAGTATGTTGTCATCAAGACATTTTTCTTCCACCAGTGTAAACATGTTCTTATATATAGAAGCAAATCTTTCATCCACATAGGATCTGGATCCATACCAAACAATTTCAGCTTCTGGATGACTATAAAGAAGTCTAACAATCTCTGCTCCGGCGTAGCCTGTAGCTCCAATAATTCCAACTTTTACCATATTTGTCTCACTCCTTTTGTATGAATAGCCTAATTGTAGTACTTCACTTTTATAAAGTAAAGTGTTACAGCGAAATTTTATAAATAAATCTTGCATAAATATACACGTACAAGCATAATATTTCAAGTGTAATTTTCACAATATTCATATTTATTCCTATTTTATGCATATTTTTACACTTGTATTTTGTGATTTAATGTAGTAAAGTATTTTCAAATCAAAAAAGCAAATTTTAAATTTTCAATAAAAAGGAGATATTACTATGGCACAAGAAAAAGTTGTTCTTGCATACTCAGGTGGTCTCGACACCACTGCAATCATTCCTTGGTTAAAGGAAAATTATGGATATGAAGTTATCTGCTGCTGTATCGACTGCGGACAGGGCGAAGAATTAGATGGGCTTTCAGAAAGAGCAAAAGCTTCTGGTGCAGCAAAGCTTTATATAGAAGATATCGTTGATGATTTTTGTGATAACTATATTGTTCCATGCGTACAGGCAGGGGCTATTTACGAAAACAAATACCTTCTTGGTACTGCTATGGCTCGTCCAGGTATCGCAAAGAAGCTTGTAGAAATTGCTAGAAAAGAAGGCGCTGTTGCCATCTGCCACGGTGCTACAGGAAAGGGTAACGATCAGATTCGTTTCGAGCTTGGTATCAAGGCTTTAGCCCCAGATATCAAGGTTATCGCTCCATGGAGAAATGATAAATGGAAGCTTCAGTCTCGTCAGGATGAAATCGATTATTGTAAGGCTCACGGCATTGACCTTCCATTCTCTACAGATCAGTCTTACAGCCGTGACAGAAACCTTTGGCACATCAGCCATGAAGGTCTTGAGCTTGAAGATCCATCACAGGAGCCAAACTATGAGCACCTTTTAATGCTTACTACTCCACCTGAAAAAGCTCCAGAGAAGCCTGAATATGTAACCATGACATTTGAAAAGGGTGTTCCTACATCTGTAAATGGCAAGAACATGAAGGTTTCTGAAATCATCAAAGAATTAAATGAGATTGGTGGCAGAAACGGAATCGGTATTATAGATATCGTCGAGAACCGTGTAGTTGGTATGAAATCACGTGGCGTTTATGAAACTCCAGGTGGAACCATCCTTATGGAAGCACACGCACAGCTTGAGGAACTTTGCCTCGACCGCGCGACAATGGAAATGAAAAAAGAAATGGGTAACAAGCTTGCACAGGTTTGCTACGAAGGAAAATGGTTTACACCACTCTGCGATGCTATCCAGGCATTCGTAAAGTCTACACAGGAATATGTTACAGGTGAAGTTAAGTTCAAGCTCTACAAAGGAAACATCATTAAAGCCGGAACAACTTCTCCATACTCACTCTACTCTGAGTCACTTGCATCATTCACAACTGGCGATTTGTATGACCACCATGATGCAGAAGGATTCATCACACTTTGGGGACTTCCACTAAAGGTTCGTGCAATGAAACTTCAGGAGAATCAGAATAAGAAATAAAACATCTTAACAATCAAGGGTTCATGAGAAATTTCATGAACCCTATTTGTTTACAATAAACAATCTAAAATGAGCCCTTGGCGAAAGCCAAGAGCTCATTTTTTAACTATATTCCTAATACAATGATTAGAACTTACCAGCTGTAGCAGCTTCCTCAACTGAAACTGCAACTGCAACAGTAGCACCTACCATTGGGTTGTTACCCATACCGATAAGACCCATCATCTCAACGTGTGCAGGAACTGAAGATGAACCAGCGAACTGAGCATCTGAGTGCATACGTCCAAGAGTATCTGTCATACCGTATGAAGCAGGACCTGCTGCCATGTTATCTGGGTGAAGTGTACGTCCTGTACCACCACCAGAAGCAACTGAGAAGTACTTCTTACCAAGGTCGATGCATTCCTTCTTGTATGTACCAGCTACTGGATGCTGGAAACGAGTTGGGTTTGTAGAGTTACCTGTGATAGAAACACCAACGTTCTCATGGTGCATGATAGCAACACCTTCCTGAACGTCATCAGCGCCGTAGCACTTAACTGTTGCACGAAGACCATTTGAGTAAGCCTTCTCAGATACGATGTTAAGCTTAGCTTCCTTGTAATCGTACTTTGTCTCAACGAATGTGAAACCGTTGATACGTGAGATAATCTGTGCAGCGTCCTTTCCAAGACCGTTAAGGATAACACGAAGTGGCTTCTGGCGAACCTTGTTAGCCTTCTCAGCGATACCGATAGCACCCTCAGCAGCAGCGAATGACTCGTGACCTGCGAGGAAGCAGAAGCACTCTGTCTCCTCCTCAAGGAGCATCTTACCAAGGTTACCATGGCCAAGACCTACCTTACGGTGATCAGCAACTGAACCTGGGATACAGAAAGCCTGAAGGCCCTCTCCGATTGCTGCAGCTGCATCAGCAGCCTTGCGGCAGTTTTTCTTGATAGCGATTGCAGCGCCTACAGTGTAAGCCCAGCAAGCGTTCTCGAAGCAGATAGGCTGAATCTTCTTTACCTGCTCGTATACATCAAGACCAGCGTCCTTTGTAATCTTCTCAGCTTCTTCGATAGAGCTGATACCATACTGATTAAGAACAGCATTGATCTGATCAATTCTTCTCTCATATGATTCAAATAAAGACATTATTGTTTCTCCTTTCTATAATTATTCCTGACGTGGATCGATAATCTTAACAGCATCGTCAACACGACCGTACTGGCCCTTTGCCTTCTCCCATGCTGTATTAGGATCATCACCCTTCTTGATGAAGTCTGTCATCTTTCCAAGAGAAACAAACTGGTAACCGATAACTTCGTTATCAGCGTCAAGAGCGATACCTGTTACATAGCCTTCAGCCATTTCAAGGTAACGAACACCCTTTTCCTTTGTTGCGTACATTGTACCAACCTGTGAACGAAGACCCTTTCCAAGATCCTCAAGACCAGCACCAACTGCAAGTCCGTCATCAGAGAATGCAGACTGTGTACGTCCGTAAACGATCTGAAGGAAAAGCTCTCTCATAGCTGTGTTGATAGCGTCACAAACAAGGTCTGTATTAAGAGCCTCAAGGATTGTCTTTCCCTGAAGAATCTCTGCAGCCATAGCTGCTGAATGTGTCATACCTGAGCAACCAATTGTCTCAACAAGAGCTTCCTCAATAACACCATTCTTAACATTTAAAGATAATTTGCAGGCACCCTGCTGTGGAGCACACCAGCCAACACCGTGTGTGAAACCGCTAATATCAGAAATCTGCTTAGCGTGTACCCATTTTCCCTCCTCAGGGATAGGAGCTGGTTCATGCTTTGCGCCCTTTGCTACAGGACACATGTTTTCTACTTCTTTTGTGTAAATCATTGTAGAACTCCTTTCTTCGTTCGATTAATGACCATTAAAATGTAATTGCTACTTACATTAATGACATAATTGGAATCGCGCTTGTAAACTCAAGCACGCTATCGATAATATTTTCTCACTTTCCACTAATTTAGTAAAGTGTTTTTTAGTTAAATTTTTGACAATATTATCCTACTGTTTCTTTACAATATTATCCTGACTTTTAAAGATGCTGTCAGCCTCAACCACACCTCTAACTGGAGAAAGTGGATAAATATTTGAACGAGGGCAAACTACTGTACCAGGATTAAGAACTGAATTACAGCCTACCTCCACATTGTCCCCCAACATAGCGCCGAACTTCTTAAGTCCTGTTTCAATTTTTTCTCCATCACGTGATTTAACAACAACAAGAGTCTTATCACTCTTTACATTTGATGTGATCGAGCCTGCGCCCATATGAGATTTATAGCCCAGCACTGAATCACCAACATAGTTGTAATGTGGAACCTGAACATTATTAAAGAGGACAACATTTTTAAGCTCAGTTGAATTTCCAACCACGCAGTTTTTGCCAACAATAGCCGAGCCTCTAACGAATGCACACTGACGAACCTCTGCATCCTCATCAATAATAAGCGGACCATTTAAATATGCGCTATCAAAAACCTTTGCTGATTTAGCAACCCATACATCCTCTCCTCTTTGTTCGAACTTTTCAGGATCAAGTGTTGGACCAAGTTTTCTAATGAAGTCCGAAATCTCTGGTAATACTTCCCAAGGATATTCCTTGCCTTCAAATAAGTCCTTAGCAATTGTTTCATCTAAATTATACATTGATTTAATTTTTGCCTGTTCCATTATAATTATGTACTCCTTTACCTATGCATTGTAATTTTCAAATACAAATTCTGTTCTGCACTGTTCATTCAGCTTTATTCTAGCATCAAAGAATAAACCTTTTTTGCTTAAAAATCCAGAGATGACATCTGTCTGTTTCTCATTAATAAGCTTTATAAACTGATCCTCCGGTATGTCAACGCCAGCCACTTTACCCAAATAGAATGGACAGCTATCCTGGTTATCCCTTACATTGTTTTTGCATCTATAACCGAAATGATTTTTAAGAATTACCCCACCACATTTTGGACATTTAATTCCTTTCAATTCCTTTTCATTGTCTTCAAAAACAAATTTGATGCCAGTAACTTTTCCCTCTTCATCCTTACCAAGTGCAAGCTTGGCATCGAACTTGGTTCCTTTTTTTGATTTAAATCCGGAAATTGATTCAGTAATCCCATTTGCAAGAAGTGCCTTTACCTGAGCTTCTTTAAGCTTCACACCGGCAATCTGGCCTACATTAAACCTGCAGGAATTATCAGGATCATCCTTATTGTAGTTGCTACATCCATAGCCAAATGGTGTAACCACGATTTTGCCACCACACATAGGACAAACTACATCTTTGATTTCTTTAGCTTCCACATTGTCAAAGTCAAAAGTAATCTCCTGCTTTCCGGTCTCCTCATTCTTTTTAAGTATAAGGCAGGCATCAAACTTTTTACCTGATTTCCCCTTGAAGCCTCTGACTGTTTTGGTAGCCCCATTTGTAAGAAGTTCCTTTACATCAGCATCAGTAAGCTTCTTTGAAGCTATCTCGCCTATTACAAAATCACATTTGTTTTCTTTATCAAAATATTTCTCACAGGCAAATCCAAAATTGGTCTTTACTATTTTCGAGCTGCATTCAGGACAAACTACCTCTGGCAAATAATTAGCTTCGGCATTCTCGAAATCAAATACCACCTCAGTCCTGTTAGTTTCCGCATTCTTTTTAAAAATTAAAACTGCATCAAACTTTTTACCAGATTTTCCTTTGAAGCCTCTTAATGTTTCTGTCTTTCCTGTAGTTAGCAGCTGTGTAGCTACCTGTGGAGAAATATTTTTCCCGGCTATTGTCTTACCAATATAAAACTTGCAGGAATTTTCATTTGTAGAGCTATAATTCATGCAGCCATATCCTGACATCTTAACAGCTATATCACCACCACAATCAGGGCATTTACAGCCCTCAAGTTTGGTAGCCTCTATTCCGTCAAAATCAAATGCAATAACTTTTCTGCCATCATCGTTTGTTTTTAGCTTCAGCTTTGCTTCAAATTTCTGATTAGTCTTTGATTTAAAACCACTTAATACAGGTGTGGTGCCTTCTTTTATAAGTGCCGAAAATTCTTCTAACGAAAGCTTTCTACCAGCGACTTCACCTATCGAAAAATAACATTGATTTTCTTCTTGAAAGCGATGCTCACAGGCAAAACCATAGGTGGTGGCGAATATTCTTCCCCCGCAGGCTGGGCAATTGAGTCCGTCAATAAATTCTGTAGGTGTCTCAGAAAAATCAAAGGAGGTGATAAAATCGCCATCTTCGTTTTTTTCCAATTTAAGAACCGATTTAAAAGGCTTGCCCGATTTACTTTTAAAGCCTTCGATTAGGTCTGTTTTTCCTTCTGTGACAAGCTTGATAAACTGAGCTTCAGGAATGTCCACTCCAGCCACTTGCCCTAAATTAAATTTACAATTAACTTCATCATTGAAGTAGTTAGTACAGCCATAACCAAAGGACGTGGTCGTTAGTTCACCACCGCATTTTGGACATTTAATTCCAAGAGGCTTTCTTGTAGCAACACCTTTTGATTCTTTTCCTGTAAACTGATTGATATTGAGTGCGATTGTTTGAGTCAAATCTTTATCAATCATGTTTTTCGTCTCACGACGTATATAATCTTCAAGCTCTTTTCGATAGTCAGTAAACTCTACAGAACCATTGATAATACCCTCAAGCCCCTTTTCCCAGTTAGCCGTCTGCTCTGGTTTTAATAATGAAGGAGTAGTCAAAAGAACTACCTCATATATCATTTCACCAAGCTTTTCAGGAGAAATAACCTGAGTCTTGTTATTTTGATTCAGATAACCGATTCTAACAAGCTTTTCCAAAATCTCGCCTCGTGTGGCAGATGTACCAATACCTGTGGTCTTTATTTGCTCGCGAAGTGCTTCATCTTCAATGAGTTTTCCAGCATTTTCCATTGCAAGGATAAGTGAACCAGAAGTGTATCTCTTTGGCGGTGAGGTTTTACCTTCTTTTAAATCGTATCCATTTATAAGAATCTCATCACCAATATTTGCCTGTTCAACAAACTTTACAAAATCCTCTTTTGAAAAGCTGTCCTCATTTTCTTCTCCATCCTCGCCCTCTGTCTCAGATGAATCTTTAGCCTTTGGAATACCTGCTATTTCTAAATATCCAGGTTTAACTAAAAGCTTTGCTCCTGCAAAAAACTTTTCAGCGCCAACCTGAACTGTCACCTTTACATTTTTGTATTCTGCAGGTGGATAAAAAATAGAAAGGAAACGTCTGACAATCAGCTCATACACCCTTTGACTTAAAGGAGACAGCCTGTCAATTCCATTACACTGCCCTGTTGGGATGATTGCATAGTGATCTGTAACCTTGCTATCGTCTGTATACGAACTTTTTTCCAAGCCAATATATTTTCTATCTGCCAGTATTTCATGAACGAACTTTGAAGTAGGTTCATAGCTCTGTAATCTGTTAAGATTTTTAGATATTTCCTTTGCTACAGCCGTAGTAAGAACTCTGGCATCAGTACGTGGATAGGTAGTATATTTTTTTTCGTACAACTCCTGAATGATATCCAGTGTCTGAGCTGGAGAAATCTTAAATCGTTTAGAGCATTCTGACTGCAACTCAGCCAGGTTAAATAGTAAAGGAGCCTTTTTCTTTGAAATTCCTGCTTCCTTATCTGAAATCCTGGTCGGTATATTAGTTAATTCTTCAATTAATTTTTCTGCACTAGTCTTTTCTTTAAAACCATTTCCCTTATCACCATATAAAAGTGGCGACTCATAGTATTTAGATGTGGCAACCGCTTTCCACTCGGCAGGAAAATTAACTTCTGAGAACTTACCAATTACTTTAAAGAAAGGATCTTCATTAAAGTTTCTGATTTCCCTTTCTCTCTCAACAACCATTCCAAGGACACAGGTCATAACACGACCAATGGCGATAGCCGAATATCCGGAGGTTGCTGCAGCATCATTTATAAGTCTTCCATATTTAACTGACAAGGCTCTGGAGAAATTAATACCCAGGCTGTAATCTTCGATGGTACGCATAATTCCAGATGCTCCAAGCTTCGCGTACTCACTCATTGGCTTTGCTTCTCTAATACCACGCATTATTTCATCGTCAGTCTGAGAATCTATCCATACACGTAGTTCTGTCATACCCGGACGAACACCGCCATACATTCTGATATTTTCTTCTATGGTCTGTCCTTCTTTTCCCGAGTCACCTGCCCAATATACAGTATCGATATCCTCCCTGTGAAGAAGTCCATTTACGACCTTGTATTGGTCTGCTGAGGATTGAACAACACCATATTTATATTCCTTAGGAAGAAATGGCAAATCCTCAAGATTCCACTTCTTGTATTTGATGTCATATTCCTCTGGATAAACCATCTGTACCAGATGACCATAACACCAGCTCACGACATATTCATTATTTTCAATATAACCATTTTGATTGCCGCTGACCTTTAGCACTCTTGCGAAATCTCTGGCAACAGATGGTTTCTCAGTAATAATGAGTTTCTTTCCCAAATTATAGCTCCCTTTATATTTATTAATTTTAGAATTAATATTCTCATATAATATTGAGAGCCCCTCGCTAACTGCAAGGGGCTCCTAGTATTATAACTTTATAATTCGGTCATGTCCACTAAGACTACCGATTTATTTTCTTTCGATAAATCAACCAATTTACTGTCAAATTTTGTTGCTGAGAACAAATAAACTGTATTCGCAGAGATACGAGCCTTTTTCATTGATTCAAGTAATTCATCGTATCTCAAATAATTCATCTGCTTATCTGCCCAATTACATATTCCAACAACATTTTCTCTATTTGAGCTTTGTCCAATCACATCAATTGTACCCTCTTTTCCAATCCAGGTACCTATTTTGATTAATTTGATTGGAAGCTTTTCCACTACGTTTAATAGATGTAAATATTCACGGCAAACATCTACGAAATATGCCTGTAAATATTCATCTAAATATGGAGCAATAAACTCATTATAAAATGACTCTGGCTCTCTTGAGATCAATTCCGAAAGATGTGGATATACGAATGTGAACCAAAAATTTATATATGGATCCACAATTCTATACACACCTTTTTTTGTATTATCCCATCCACCTGTCTCAAAGGATACTACCTTATCAATAACATCAAAGGCTGCAAGATTTTTCATATAAACAGAAATTTTTGCTCTGGAATAGCCTGTATCTTCAAATAAATCATTAAGCTTTTCATTACCACTTGCAATGGAGCCTAAAATTGTGTTATAGCATGAAAGTTCTCTAAGTTCTGTAGAGATATATCCTTCCGCTTCCTTATATAGGAAACCTGTGGGGCTTAAAATATGTTCGCAGACATTTTGCTTGATAGTCCTTTTTCCATTCCATCTGTCTATATATTCTGAAACACCACCAATGATGCCATAAGTACTAACAGACTGTGCCACTGAATATTCTGGAAACGCTCTAACTACATCCAAAAAAGATAGGTTCTCAAGCTTTATTGAATCATCAACTGCGTTTTTATGTGTACCTACAATTTCACAAAATGTATTCTCAGCCCAAACAATTGACGAGCTGACAATAATTATCATAACATTGCCAGGAAAAAGTTTTCCATTTTTCAAATCTATAAGACTGTCAAAGAGCTGATTTGTTTTTTTAATAGAAAACTGAGCTTCGTCAATAATAACCACATGCTTCGACCCATCCTTCGAACGAAAATTCTTAAAACTTTCCTCAAAGGACTGACTAATCTTCAGGTAATTGTATGTCTGACGCATCTGTTTATCAAAATATGATAGTTGCTTTTCATCTGAACACTGGCGGCTTCTATAATAGAAATATGATTTGCCTGTAGTAAACGAATCCAGAAGACTTTCCTTACCGCAGCCAATTCTTCCATACAAAAGCACAATATTGCTGCTATTATTTTGATAAATAGCCTCTAACTTTTTAAGCTCATTAGTTCTAGTAACCATAACAATTCTCCCTAGCTAAAATCAACCTCATATTGTACGGCTACTATCATAACACATTTTACTTTAGCAGGCTACAGTAAAAAAGAATTTTATTCAAATTTAATTATTTGGGTATTTATAGTAAATTAAGAACCCCATCCCTATCGACTTCACGCATTAATTTCTCCAGCTTTTCATGGTTTTCCTTAACCTCCGCAGGTATACTATATTCTTTAAGCATATTCATAATTGATTCTGCTGTATCAAAATCATAGGCTTCTACCAGTTCTTTTATATCTCTGTACGCGTCTTTAAGCACATCTACCGAGATTTCAGGTAATACCTCATTCTCTTTTACACAGGCCGATAAACTGTCTTTATAAGACAAATATCTGGCAATAAGCCCAGGATTCTTTTCCCGTATGAATTCCAGTTTTTCTTCATTACCAAGCTGTTCTAATTCAGCTGCCATATCAGATAATTCCATAGCTCCAACCAATCTTGCGGAGCTTTTTAGAGCGTGAACCAGCACAGTATAATTCCTTATATCCTGCTCCTTAAGGAAGCCCTCTATAGCTTCTACTTTTCCATCTATAGATGAATAAAAGTCCACAACTACTTTTTCAAGAACATCGACTCCGCCGCAGTTTTTCACAGCCTCTTTCAAATCTACATCCTTAAGCTCATTCAAAAAACTATCTGTAGGAATTTCCATATTAAAATCAGGCACGTATTCTTCAGAATCCTTTTCTACTGAGACAGATATTATTTTTTCTTTAGGAAGGTAATATTCCAGCATTTTTTCCAGTTCACTTCCATCAATAGGCTTAGAAAGATAGTCTGAAAAACCATGTGCTACATACTCTTCCTTTGCACCCGAAACGGCATTTGCTGTGAGAGCTATTACAGGGATATTCTGATTTCTGTTTCCCTCCAACACCTTCATAGCTTCAAATGTCTCAATTCCGTCCATATTAGGCATTCTATGATCCAGAAAAATAACATCATAGCTATTATTTTTTACCTTTTCCAAGGTTTCTAGCCCACTTCCAGCTGTATCTATCTGTACATTAGTCTGCTTTAGAAGACTCTTTACAACTGTTAGATTCATTTCCGTATCATCCACTACAAGAATCCTGGCATCAGGCGCACTAAATCTCCTATGATAATCATTTGCACTGTTGATAAAGTCCTTATACTTTTCAATAAAGTTTCCAATCTCTTCCCAGGAAACTACTTGTTGCTTAATTGCAAAAGAAAATGTTGACCCTTTACCATATTCGCTTTTAACTTCCATTTTAGTATCCATTAAAGCTAAAAGCTTTCTTACGATACTCATACCAAGGCCAGTGCCTTCAATAGTACGATTACGTATTTCCTCAATTCTTTCAAAAGGTGAATATAATTTTGATAAATCCTCCTCTTTTATACCTATACCAGTATCTGAAACTGAAAATTTAAGAAAGATAGACCTATCATTTATAGGTTCAAAGGATACATCAAGTGAGATTGCCCCTTTTTCAGTATACTTAACAGCGTTTGTCAGTAAATTTGTAACACATTGTTTTATTCTAAGCTCATCACCAATCAAAAGACATGGTATATGCTCATCCACATTAATATCAAACCTTAAACCTTTCTCCTCGGCTCTTGTTGCCACCATATTAATCAAATCATTAATAGTAGAACCCATCTGGTACTGCGCCAAAATGATTTCCATTTTTCCTGCTTCTATCTTTGAAAAATCAAGGATATCATTTATGAGGCTAAGCAAAGAATTGCTTGCAGATTTTGCATTATTAGCATATACCAAAATCTGAGGCTCCTTACTTTCCCTTAGTATCATTTCATTCATGCCAATAACAGCATTAATAGGAGTTCTGATTTCATGGGACATGTTAGACAAAAAGCTAGATTTAGCCTCGTTGGAGCGCTTTGCTATTTCAAGTTCACTCTTTAGTTTTTGCTCTGCCTTCATACGCCCAATATATGCCTCCATTTCGTATACTGTGGCATGTAACGCATTATATACAGTCTCGATTTCGTCCTTTGAGGTAATAGCGATATCATCAATTTTATGTCCATATAATATCTTGTCTTCGTCAGAAGTATAGGCATACTCCTCTAGAAAATCAGCCATTTCGCCAAGTGGTGCTGCAATAAAATATTTAGTATAAAAGCTTGAAAATGCCGCAAGTGGTGCTCCTACGCAGAACATTAAACATATCATTTTTAAGTCAAATGATATCATTGCACCATCCACAACAAAATCCAGTTCATCTATCCTCTTTAAATTTAGTAGCTCCCCTGTGACTTCGTTTTGTATATCGTCTCTATGAGTAAAAATCTTTTTCATATCAGGGAACAAAACCATCATGAAAACAGCTACAAATATGATTAACACAATCTCAATAGAAAAAATAGTTCCTGTAAGCTTTATACTAACCTTAGTCATCCTAAGTTTCTTTTTTATATTTTCATCGTTTTTTACAGCCTCAGTATAAACAATGCCTATAGGAAACACTTTTTTTACATTGTCAGGCGCAAATTTATAAAAGAAGTGTAAGAAAAGACCTACACCATATATTGCAAGAATTTCCTTATATGAATGATATGTACTTGCAAAAATATTGTGAGCTTCATAATTCATTGTAGCAACTGCATGTACGCAAAGATAACTCATTCCTGTTACAGTAACAAATGTTATGGAGCATAAAATAATCGTCTTCCAAAAAGAAATATACCATTCATAGCGGCCTATTATAGCAAAACAGACTATAATCCCCATGTAAATTACCATAGTATATGTATCTCCCATATTAAAAAGAAGAGAGCACACAAAAGCCGCTGAAAATGAAATAAAAGCTATAATATATCCATATAGTCCGGCCAAAAATAGAATGGGAAGTAAATAATAGCCTGCCACTACATGTCCATTATCACTTATGTAATAATTAGCGCTGTGTGCTGAAACTATATGGCAGAAAATCAGTGTTAACAATAGATATATAACCCAAGCAATAATTAAACTCATTTTATTGTCTGGTGTAAAAAGTTTAACCACAAAATTCTTTTTATTTTTATCCATAATGGCCACCCTAATTCAAAACTATTAACAGGGGCTAACACCGGGTAATTATCCCTTGAGTGCAATAAAATAGCATCCCTTTCTATGCTACCATAAAAAGGGATGCTAAAATTTGATATTTTATGAACTTATTGTTATTTCTTTGTGATGTAGCCCTGAGCCTTAAGAAGCTCTGCGCAAAGCACTGCTCCACCTGCTGCGCCACGAACAGTGTTGTGTGAAAGTCCTACAAACTTCCAATCATAGATGCTGTCCTCACGAAGACGGCCAACATTAATTCCCATACCATTCTCATAATCTACATCAAGAGCAACCTGTGGTCTATTATCCTCTTCCATGTAGCGAATGAACTGCTTTGGTGCTGAAGGAAGCTCAAGCTCCTGTGGAACACCTGAGAAGTTGTTGATTGCATCAATAAGCTGTTCCTTTGTAGGCTGTTTCTTGAACTTAACAAATACAGCTGCTGTATGACCATTAAGAACTGGTACACGGATGCACTGGCTTGTGATTTTAACATAATCAGCAGGAACGATTACGCCGTCCTTGATTTCGCCCCAGATTCTAAGTGGCTCCTTCTCAGACTTCTCTTCCTCACCTGAGATAAATGGGATGATGTTGTGCTCCATCTCTGGCCAATCCTTAAATGTCTTACCTGCACCTGAAATAGCCTGATATGTTGTAACAACTACCTCGTATGGCTCAAATTCCTTCCATGCTGTAAGTACTGGAGCATATGACTGAATTGAGCAATTAGGCTTAACTGCAACGAAGCCTCTTGTTGTTCCAAGTCTCTTCTTTTGGAACTCAATTACTTCCATGTGCTGTGGATTGATTTCAGGCACTACCATAGGAACATCTGGAGTCCATCTATGTGCTGAGTTGTTTGAAACTACTGGAGTCTCTGTCTTGGCGTAAGCTTCCTCGATGGCCTTGATTTCATCCTTTGACATATCTACAGCAGAAAATACGAAGTCAACTTCCTTTGCTACTTCCTCAACCTCGTTTACGTTCTTTACGATGATATCCTTAACTGCCTCTGGCATTGGAGTATCCATCTTCCATCTTCCGCCTACGGCATCCTCATATCTCTGTCCTGCAGAACGAGGGCTGGCTGCAATAGTTGTAACCTCAAACCATGGATGATTCTCTAAAAGAGAAATGAATCTCTGTCCAACCATACCTGTTCCACCAAGAATACCGACTTTTAACTTATCGCTCATTTCAAACTTCTCCTTATAATCTGTATTTCTGTCACGGACATTTGTCCGTCATAGAGTGTAATTTAGTTGGTATTATAATCAAACTAAATAAAAAAAGCAAGGGATTTTTGAATATTTATTACAAATCCCTTGCTTTTATTTCAATAATTATTCAAATTTAAAAATGTTTGGTATATATTCCAAAAATTCTCTACTCACCTGTATTTCTTCAAGCATGGCATCATGTCCTGGAGCACCTACTGTCAATCGCTTATTAACACAGGTTTCCATGGAAATTGCATCGAAAATATCCTCCTCAAAAGCTGGAGAAATATTCTGTAGCTCCTCTAAAGACATATCGTCAATAGCAATACCCTTTTCGATACAGTAAAGTACAACCTGGCCAATAATTCCGTGAGCATCTCTAAATGGAACACCATGATTAACCAGATAATCAGCTGCATCTGTAGCATTAGTAAATCCGTTTTTAGCGCTGTTAGCCATAACGTCTTCATTGAAGGTCATAGTGGCAAGCATGCCATCAAAAAGTACTATACAATCCTGTACTGTCTTCATGGCGTCAAAGGCCTGCTCCTTATCCTCCTGCATATCCTTGTTGTATGCAAGTGGAATACCCTTCATAGTGGTAAGAAGTGACATTAAAGCGCCGTAAACACGACCTGTCTTTCCTCTTACAAGCTCTGCAATATCAGGATTTTTCTTCTGTGGCATAATTGATGAGCCTGTTGAGTAAGCATCGTCAATCTCAACAAAACGATATTCATTACTGTTCCAGATAATAACCTCTTCTGAGAATCTAGAAAGATGCATCTGGATTGTAGCAAGAGCTGATAAAAACTCAATTAGATAATCTCTATCTGATACGCCATCCATAGAGTTTACTGTAGGGCCAAAGAAATCTAAAAGCTCAGCTGTCATATCTCTATCAAGTGGATATGTAGTGCCAGCTAAAGCTCCAGAACCTAAAGGACACCAGTTCATTCTGACTTTTATATCAGATAAACGCATTACATCCCTTTTGAACATCTCAAAATAAGCTCCCATATGATGAGCAAGTGTTATAGGCTGAGCCTTCTGAAGATGTGTAAATCCTGGCATGATTGTATCGATGTGTTCTTCCATAATGCCAAGAATTGTATCAAGCAGATGAGAAAGCGCGTGTGCTGTAGCATCAATCTGGTCTCTTGTGTAAAGACGCATATCAAGCGCTACCTGATCGTTGCGGCTGCGGCCTGTGTGAAGCTTCTTTCCAGCATCACCAATTCTATCGATAAGATTAGCTTCAACAAAACTGTGAATATCCTCATATTCAGAGGTTATCTCTAAGGCACCAGAATTAACATCTGCTTCAATGCCATCCAATCCCTTTAATATTTCGTCTCTTTCAGCCTCTGTAATAACGCCTACACTTGCAAGCATCTTTACGTGTGCGCGACTTCCTCTAACATCCTGCGCAAAAAGAGTCTTGTCGAAATTAATGGATGCATTAAAATCATAAACCATTTGATCGGTAGATTTTGTGAATCTACCTCCCCATAACTGTGCCATATTTTGTCCTCCGTGTTTTGTATTAGGCTTGCACCTGTTCCTTTTGTAACTGTCTTTCTCTAAATGAAAATACACATCCACAGTAATCCTGTCTGTACATATCATATTCCTTGGAAAGCTCTGTGGAGCGCTTGTAGCCCTCCTTCTTTTTAAAATCACTAGGTAACCATTTTACACCAATTTCTTCGCTGATACGAACACCAATTTCATTGAGCACCTGTGAATCTTTCATTGGGGATATTGTAAGCGTTGTTGTGAAAAAGTCAAACCCTTTTTCTTTTGCTTTAAGGGCCGTACGTCTCAAACGCAAGTCATAGCATCTGTGACAACGGGCACCCTTTTCAGGCTCATGCTCAAATCCTTTAGCGATTTCATAAAAGCTTTCTTTATCGTAGTCTCCCTCTATGAAGGACACTGGATGTTTGGTAGGAAAGGCTTCTATGAATCTCTGTTGCTCTTTTACCCTGTGATAATATTCGTCATCTGGATAAATGTTTGGATTGTAGTAAAAAACCGTAACATTAAAATACTGAGACAAATATTCGATACAGTAACTACTACATGGCCCACAACAGCTATGTAATAATAAAGAAGGCACTACGCCTTCTTTATTAAATCCTGATATTAATTTATCCAATTCCTTTTGATAGTTGATTTTGTTCATTATCTATTTGCCCAAATAAAGAAAAATGTAACTGCAAAAGCGTAAACAAATGCCATAAGTAACATGAATGGAACCTGTGAAGCTATTATGCCACAAACAATCTGAGCAATGAAAACAAGTCCATGTACCCAGATAGGAATGCGATTAAGACATGCTACTAAACCTGCCTCAAGTATAACCATAACACACGCAACTACTACATTTATCTTGAATAAAGCACATGAAAGTACAATGGCAACAACTGTATATACCACTAAAAAAATAAGACTTAACAATGGTAAATTATCCTTAGAAAGGAATGATTTTATGTTAAATGAGTTGTTAGATTTTTTGATTATATCAGACATAATGCTCCCCCATTTCGTTAATGATTAAGTACAAGTGACATTATAATAAAACCTTCTTTTTTTCTCAACATTTAATTGATTTTTTTCTCGTATTATATTATAGTGAAAATCGCGGTTAATATCATAAATATAGGATGTAAATCATTTTATTAATATGCTCCGATAGCTCAGTTGGTAGAGCACCTCACTCGTAATGAGGGGGTCGTCAGTTCGAGTCTGATTCGGAGCTTTTCTTGTACATAAGTACAGGTTTATAAAAGGAGGATTATATAATTGGAATTTATTCAATTTGACCATGTATCAAAAAGCTATGACAAGCAACTGGTTTTGGATGAGCTTGATCTTTACATCAAGGAGAACACCTTCGTTACACTTCTTGGACCATCAGGCTGTGGTAAAACCACTACTCTTCGTCTTTTAGGCGGTTTTGAAAAGCCTGATGCTGGTAAAATCTATCTTAATGGCAACGACATCACTGCACTTCCTGCAAACTTGCGACCTATCAATACGGTTTTTCAAAAATACGCATTATTCCCACACATGACAATAGAAGAAAATATTGCATTTGGATTAAATATTCAGAAAAAATCCAAGGAATACATTAAAGATAAGGTAAAGTATGCCCTTAAACTTGTTAATCTTGACGGCTTTGAAAAACGTTCTATAGATTCACTTTCTGGTGGCCAGCAGCAGCGTATAGCCATAGCCCGTGCCATCGTTAACGAACCAAAGGTACTTCTTTTAGATGAACCTCTTGGCGCACTTGATTTAAAGCTTCGTCAAAGCATGCAGTACGAGCTTATGAAAATCAAACAGGAAGTAGGCATCACCTTCCTCTATGTTACTCACGATCAGGAGGAAGCCCTCACCATGTCAGATACCATCGTGGTCATGAACCAGGGTTATATCCAACAAATAGGCACTCCAGAGGATATCTACAACGAACCTGAAAATGCTTTCGTAGCGGATTTTATCGGTGAAAGCAACATCATCGAGGGCATTATGATTAAGGATGAGCTGGTTTCATTCCTTGGAGTACAGGTACCTTGTGTAGATAAGGGCTTTGGAAATATGAAGCCTGTAGACGTGGTAATTCGTCCTGAGGATGTGGAGCTCGGTGCACCTGGCAAGGGATTTATGGATGGTGTTATCACCGACTGTCTGTTCAAGGGTGTTCACTATGAGCTTGATGTTCAATGTGGCGAATACGAATGGCTTGTACATACCACTAAATACTTTGAAATAGGCCAACACGTTTCCTTGAATGTAATTCCATTTAACATACAAATCATGAACAAACCAGAATCAGAGGATGAGGAGGTAATGAAGGAAGATGACTAATAAAATGCGTACAAGCTTCCTTGCAGCGCCTTATGCCCTCTGGGTGCTTATATGCACCATTCTTCCACTGTTTTATATTTTAGGCTATGCCGTTACTACAAGCTCTGGAAGCTTCACCTTAGCAAACCTTACAGCCATCGCAGATCCAGTTCATCTTAAATCCCTTTGGCTTTCAATCAAGGTTGCCTTTATGACAACAGTTATCTGCCTTGTTCTTGCCTACCCTGTTGCACTGATTTTGCACAATCTTAAAATCACCAACAAGGCTTTTGTAGTTTTTCTTTTCATTCTTCCTATGTGGATGAATTTCATGCTACGTATTTTAGCCTGGCAGATTATCCTTTCAAACAATGGTATTTTAAACAGCTTCCTTTCATTTTTAGGACTTCCTACCATTCATATTTTATACACCAAATCTGCAGTTACCCTTGGTATGGTTTATGATTTTTTACCTTATATGATTCTTCCAATCTATAATGCCCTTGCAAAAATCAACGACCAGGTAGTAGAGGCCGCAGCAGATCTTGGTGCCAACTGGTTTACCACCTTTACCAAAATCACCATTCCTCTTTCAAGAGATGGTATTATTTCAGGTATCATTATGGTATTTGTTCCTGCCCTCTCATCTTTCGTTGTATCTAATCTTTTAGGTGGAGGAAAGGTGCTTCTCATTGGTAATGTTATCGAGCAGGAATTTACTCTTGCAAGAAACTGGAATTTAGGTTCAGGTCTTTCAATCATATTGATGATTTTCGTACTGCTTTCTATGTCAATCATGAACAGACTTGACGATTCTGAGAATGGAGGTATGCTTGTATGACAAAAATCAAAAAAGGTACCTCATACCTCTATCTTGGACTTATATTTTTATTTTTATACGCACCAATACTTGTGCTCATAGTTTTATCCTTCAATAATTCTATGTCACGTACTGTATGGGGTGGATTCACACTTAAATGGTATTTCAATCTCACATCCAATGATAATATTATGGATGCCCTTGGAACCACTATTAAAATAACCCTTTCTTCATCTATACTTGCCACAGTGCTTGGCACATCCGCAGCAATCGGTATCCAATACATGAAGAAAAGACATGCAGCTATAATGCTTGGAGCCACAAATATTCCACTTTTAAATGCAGATATTGTTACTGGTATTTCTCTCATGCTTTTGTTTACCAGATTCACTCCGCTTGGAACATTTTCTGTAGTCCTTGCACATATAGCATTTTCAGTTCCTTATGTAATATTTAATGTGCTACCAAGGCTTCAGTCTTTGTCTGAGTCCTGCTTTGAAGCAGCCATGGATTTAGGAGCTACTCCATCCTATGCCTTTGCAAAGGTAGTTTGGCCAGAAATTTTTCCTGGTGTTTTATCCGGATTTTTGATGGCACTTACCATGTCACTTGACGATTTCACCATCACCTATTTTACAAAGGGTGCCGGTGTTAACACACTTTCAACAATGCTTTACACACAGCTTAGAAAAGGCATTCAGCCAGAACTTTACGCCCTTTCTACTATCCTGTTTTTATTTGCATTTGTACTTTTATTTGTAACGAACTACAAAGGCACTACAAAAGAGGAGGCAAAGACGAAATAATGAAAAAAAAATTACTTAGCTTCCTTAGCATTATCGTATTTACGTTAGCTCCTGTACTTGGCCTTACAGGCTGCGGTTCAGATGCCGAGGATACTGATACACTTGTAGTTTTAAACTATGGTAAATACATCGAGGCCGATGTTTTAAAACGCTTTCAGGAAGAAACCGGTATCACTGTTAAATACGAGGAATACGAACAGGTTGAGGATATGTATGCAAAGTACAAAGCCGGCTCAATCAACTATGATGTAATATGCACCTCAGATTACATGATAGAAACCCTTAGGCAGGAGGGCGAGCTTATTCCAATCGATTACAGCTCTATTCCAAACTATGAAAACATTGATCCAGCCATTATAGATGCCTCTGAAGCATTTGATCCTACTCACAAGTATACCGTTCCTTATTTTTATGGCACCGTAGGTATTCTTTACAATACCAATATGGTAGATGAGCAAACTGTTTCCTCTTGGGACAGCCTCTGGGACCCGGCTTTTAAAAATCAAATCGTAATGATTAACTCTCAGCGCGATGCCTTCATGGTAGCCCTTGAAAAGCTTGGCTACGATATCAATACCACTGATAAAAAAGAACTTGATGAAGCATATAAGCTATTATGCGATGAGAAAAAATATGTCTATGCATATCTTCAGGACGAAACCTATGAATGCATGATTTCTGAAGATGCTGCCATGGCCGTATGCTACTCAGGCGAAGCTGCCATGGGTATGGAATACAATGAAGACTTAGCCTATACAGTTCCAAAGGAAGGTGGAAATCTTTGGATTGATTCATGGTTCATTCCTAGAACCTGCAAGCATTATGATGCTGCAATGAAATGGATAGACTTTATGTGTGAGGAAGAAGCTGCCACAGAAAACTTTGAATATGTATGGTATGCCACTCCAAACACAAAGGTGGCCGCCCATGAAGATGCCGAGACCCTTGCAGACGAAACAGTCTTCCCTACAAAAGAAACCTTAAGCCGTTGTAAGCTCTATGAAGCCTACGACAACGAAACACTTGATTACACAACCAATCTTTGGAAAAAATTAAAAGCATTCTAATTAATAAAGCGTCTAGGATTATTCCCAGACGCTTTATTTATATCTTATGCTATACCAAGTTCCCCAGTCTTTCTATTATAGAAATATAAGTTATCACTAAGAAAATCTTCTGGTGGTAATTCATTTCGATTTATATTGTAAATCATTTCTTTTATTGCATCTGTAGAAAATTCACATCCTTCAATTGTTTTTACAACTATAATTTCATGAATAGATGACGGAATGATATATAAATCAGACTTAAGTTTTGAAGCAATTGCCTTTAAAGCATCCTTATAAAGCATAACAGCTGCTCCGTTAAAAGCAATATTATTTGTTGCGACATAAATCGGTGTATAATTCTCCTCATCTTCAACAAGAGAAAGCATTGAATCATCCTCCAAGAATGATGCTATTGTATTTAGAATACCCCTGAATTTAAAACCAAAAATCCTTGGTGTATTACATATTGCTGCTTCCATTAAAGTACCAATGTCTGCCTGCCACATTTCAATCATCTCATTATTTATCATCATGAGACGCTCTCCCTCTTTAGAGTATTGGTCAGGCAAATAATAATAAAACACAATTGCCAAGTCCAGGTATTCGATATATGGGACCTTATTTAACAATTCTTTATGCTTGTTTCTATTAATTACCTTGAATACAATATTTTCCCTAACTTCGGGAGCAAATTCCTTATAAAGTTTAATGTATGCCATTTAGCCTCCAAACTAAATAGACATAAATCAAGTGGGATAAAAAACGAAAAAACAAAAATCCGCATGAGAACCATGCGGATTTATTATATCAGCTATAAATATTTTTTCAAGCATTATTTTTATAACTTTTAGCCATATCCTTCATCTCTTTTGCATTGGTCATAACAGCTTCTGTTATCGCGCTACCTCCGAGCATTCTTGCAAGTTCTGTGATAGTTTCATCCTCCATAAGCTTTTTAATACCTGATATGGTATGACCATTTGCAACACTTTTTTCAATAAGAAAATGTGTGTCAGCCATTGAAGCAATCTGAGGAAGATGTGTAATGCAAATTACCTGATGATTTTTGGCAACAGTGCTTAGCTTTTCAGATACAGCCTGTGCTGTACGTCCTGAAATACCAGCATCTATCTCATCAAAAATAAGAGTATCTATTCCACCATCTGCAGCAAGAACAGTCTTTATAGCAAGCATAATACGGCTCATTTCACCACCTGATGCTATATCCTTAAGTGGTCTGAGTGGTTCTCCAGGATTAGTACATATTACAAACTGACCTTCATCAAAGCCATTTTCTGTTAAATGATCCAATCGCTTTAGCTCCACATCAAATTCACTGTTAAGGAAATTCAGGTCGCTCATAGCTATCCTCATTTTTTTAGCAAGCTCTTTAGCATTCTTTTTTCTAATGGCTGAAAGCTTTTCTGAAAGACCTTCAAGCTCTTTTGTAGCTACAGAAACCTTTTCCTTTAGCTCTGATAGATATTCATCAAAGCTTTCAAATTTGGCTTTCTTTTCCTGTCTGTCCTTAAGCTCCTCAAGAATGATATCGATGGTAGGTCCATATTTATCCTTTAATCTGTTAATCTCGTTCAGACGAACCTCAACTTCATTAAACCTGGCTCCGTCAAAGGAAGTGTCTGACATGTAGCCTGAAAGCTCACGATTGAAATCTGAGATAATACTATCAGCATCATTAAGCATTGCCAGCAAATCAACAGCCTTTTCATCTAAAGCCTCTATATGGCGCAAATCAGAAATGGCTGAGCTTAAGGCATCAGATGCTCCAGCATCACCTGCTATTGCTTCATGGGCTCTCTGGAAGTATTCCATGGTCTTGCTGAAATTTGAAAGACGCTTGTATTCTTCTTCAAGCTCCTCGTCTTCACCGCTCTTTAAATTGGCGCTTTCTATCTCATTAATCTCGTGGTCTAAAAGAACAATTTCACGTTCCTTGGAAATATCGCTTTTTTTCGCAGACTCCAACTCCTGAATTAAAGCCTTGTATTCCTTATAGGCGTTGGCTACCTTTTCCTTCAAATCTCCAATATCATTTTTGGCAAATTCATCGAGGAATTCCATATGCTTATGGGTATTAAGAAGTGACTGATGCTCCTTTTGACCATAGATATCAAGCAAAATATCTCCCACCTGCTTCATCTTTGCAGCTGGAACCTGCTCTCCATTTATTTTGGCCACACTGCGGGAATCTGTAATCCTGCGACTCATAATGACTTCATCATCATAAGGCTCTACCCCAAGGTCTCTAAGTGCTTCCTTTGTGGCATCATCATTTACAAGATATACTGCCTCCACAAAAGCCTCTGAATCGGCATCCCTAAGAAAATCCTTTGATGCCTTGTCCCCCAGGCTCAAATGAAGTGCTCCAAGTATAATAGATTTTCCTGCACCTGTCTCACCTGACAGGATGTTTAACCCCTTTGAAAAAACAATCTCTTCCTCATCTATGAGGGCTAAATTCTTTACGTGCAAACTAGCTAGCATATTATTCTCCTTTTCTAACTAACACTAGGAATTGCACTCCTACATTTTTTCAATTATCTTTTTAAGCTTACTCATCAAGAGTACTGTGTCATCAATTGAACGAATAGCACACATGATGGTATCATCACCTGCTATCGAACCGACTATCTCAGGGAAATCCATATGATCAAGGGCAGCCGCCACTGCCATTGCCATACCTGAAACAGTCTTGATAACTAATATATTTGACGCATTGTCCATAGATACAAATCCATCTAAGAAAATGCGAATATATTTCTCATTCATGTCGTCCTCTGTAGATTTAAAGGCGACGTAACGAAGCTTCCCTGTGCCATCAGCTACTTTGGTAAGCTTCATTTCCCTGATGTCGCGGGAAACGGTAGCCTGAGTTGCATTAAAGCCCGCTTCTTCTAGCTTGGCTGTAAGCTCCTCCTGGGTACCTATTTCGTTTTTAACTATTAATTCTAATATCTTTGTCTGTCTTTCAATTTTCATCTAAATCTCCTGCATTCTTGCTCTGATACGCTCCAAGAAATTTACATTTTCAAGCATCACCATGTGTGATGTCACAGATGAACGATATATTCTAAGTGTCTCGTCTTTGTGAAGTGTCTGCCTTAAGGTACCGTCATATACGATATTTGCAACAGGATCATCCTCATCATGTCGAGCTGAAATTGAAACCTCTACCTCATCACTTGAAGACAATATGATACTTCTTGAATTAAGAGTATGAGGATTTATAGGTGTAAGAATTATACAATCAGCGTGTGGGCTGACTATTGGCCCATTGGCTGAAAGATTGTAGGCTGTGGAGCCTGTAGGTGTTGCAACAATAAGTCCATCGCAGTTATGTGAATAAAGCTGAATGCCATTAACCTTAACAGTAAGATTAAGAACATAAAGCCCTGCAGCAACAGGAACCACAACTATATCATTTAATGCTCTGTAGCAGTTTTTAGAATCAGTAGAACAAACTGCTTCAAGCATCATACGCTTATCTATTTTATAATTGTCACTTAAAAGCTGATCCAGGCAATGCTCCACATTTTCAACTGTCATATCGCAAAGATATCCCAGATGACCGCAATTCAATCCAACTATCGGCACATTGCGGTTGTTAACATTTTGGGCAACCCTGACAACAGTTCCATCACCTCCTACAGTGATAATACATTCAATATCATCATCTACTGTAATTTGGGTATCAGAACTGTCTGAGCAGGTATCCAAATCAAGGATGCACATGCCACCATGGCTCTTAATATAGTCTCTAATGATGCCTATATATTTTTCATGTAAATCGCTAAAAGACCTTGCAACAATTAAAAAGCTTTTCATTATTTGTCTAAGCTGCCGTGAGCCGCTGCAACTGTAGCAGCAACATCAATAGCTTCCCCCTCTTTGTCGGCGTTTGAAATATGAATCAGATACTCGATATTTCCCTCTGGCCCCTTGATTGGAGAAAATTCCAGGTGGAGCACATAAAAACCTATCTCTTTAACAAAATCTATGATGTTGTTTATAACCTCTTCATGAACTGCAGGGTCTCTAACCACACCTTTTTTACCGACCTTTTCACGGCCAGCTTCAAACTGTGGTTTAATCAGGCAAACCATTTCAGCATCATCCTTAAGAAGTGCTTTTGCTGGTCCTAAAACCTTAGTGAGGCTGATAAAGGATACATCAACAGATGCAAAATCAAGCTGCTCTCCTATGTCCTCAAGAGTCACATAGCGTATGTTGGTTTTTTCCATACAAACAACTCTTGGATCCTGACGAAGCTTCCATGCAAACTGACCATAGCCAACATCTACAGAGAATACCTTTGTAGCTCCGTTTTGAAGCATACAGTCTGTAAATCCTCCTGTGGATGCACCAATGTCCATGCATACCTTGCCATCAAGCGTGATATCAAAATGGGTCATTGCCTTTTCAAGCTTTAGGCCACCACGGCTTACATACTTAAGCTGTTGACCATGTATTTCAATATCAGCATCAACATCAATTTTGGTGCCTGCCTTATCTTCCCTGTTTCCTTTTACAAAGACATTGCCTTCCATAATCATGGTCTTTGCCTTTTCCCTAGAAGGAGCAAAGCCTCTGTCTACTAAAACTATATCAAGTCTTTCTTTCATTCTAATTTCCTAAACTCTCTAATATACGCTCAGTGATTGACTGAGCATCCATCTTAAGCTCCTTAAACAATAGGGTTACACTACCATGAGGAACAAACTCATCTGGAATTGCAATTTTAAGGACCTTACCCTTGTAACCGATGTCTGATAAATATGCCTGAACCTGCTGACCAAAACCACCAGTTGTCACATTTTCTTCTAAGGTTACAATTAAATCGTATTTATCTTTAATTCCATCAAGGTATTCTTTATCGAATGGCTTTGCAAAACGGGCATTACAGATACCTGCATCTATTCCCTTTTCCAAAAGAAGCTTTTCCGCCTCTTCCGCCTTTTTAACCATAGAACCATATGCAAAAAGCATTACCTTTGAGCCTGACTTTATTTCCTCAGCCTTGCCCAAAGCAACTGGATCTCTATGTTCCTTAAGGCCACAGTATGCTTCTCCTCTAGGGTATCTGATAGCTATTGGACCGTTGTGCTCAGATACAGCATATTTCATCATATCTGAAAGCTCCCATTTGTTCTTTGGCGCCATAACAGTCATATTTGGCATAGCTGTAAGGAAAGATACATCAAATACACCTTGATGTGTGCTTCCATCTGCCCCAACAAGACCCGCTCTATCTATAGCAAATATTACATGAAGATTTTGCAGGCAAACATCCTCTAAAATCTGATCATAGGCACGCTGCAAAAATGATGAATATACAGCAAACACTGGAACTCTACCGCCAAGTGCAAGACCTGCAGCAAATGTAACAGCATGCTCCTCTGCAATACCTACATCAAAGAATCGCTCTGGAAACATATTTCTAAAGCGCTTTAGACCTGCGCCTTCTGCCATGGCAGCTGTGATAGCTACTACCTCAGGATTTCTGTCTCCCATCTTTCTCATGACAGTGGAAAAAACGTCTGTATATCCAGGGCTATTGCTACGCTTTGGAAGTCCTGTCTCTATTTCAAATATATCGGTACCATGGAAGCGAGATGGATGTCGCTCCGCTGGTTCATATCCATTTCCCTTTTTAGTGATAACGTGAACCAAAACCGGTCCTTTGATTTTGCTGGCCATCTCAAAGGTTTCAAGCAAAGCTTTAATGTTGTGACCATCCACAGGACCTAAGTACATGATTCCTAAATCCTCGAAAACCATGTTTGGAACCATCAGCTGTTTGATTCCATTTTTGGTGCTACGTATTTTTCTTATGATACCTTCACCATTAGGCCAGTTTTCCAAAGAGGAAATCACGTTATTCTTAAGTCCTACGTATTTTTGACTGGTGCGCAGTCGCTCTAAATTAGTAGACATTCCACCTACGTTTTTAGAAATAGACATCTCATTATCATTTAAGATAATAAGCATGTTGGATTTGTTAAGTCGTGAAGCATTATTAAGTGCTTCATATGCAAGACCTCCTGTAAGGGCTCCATCTCCAATTACAGCGCACACCTTATAATTATCACCAGCTAGATCTCTGGCCATACTATAGCCTAGCGCCGCTGAGATAGATGTAGAGCTATGACCTGTATCAAAACTGTCACATTCGCTCTCACATCTTTTAGGAAAACCACTGATACCGCCATATTGTCTGAGATGTTCAAACTCATCAGCTCTACCAGTGAGGATTTTGTGAGTATACGCCTGATGTCCCACATCCCAAACAAGTTTGTCCTTAGGGAAATCTAAAAGCAGATGTAATGCGATTGTTAGCTCAACAGTACCTAAATTTGACGCAAGATGACCGCCAGTTTTTGAAAGATGCTCTATCAAAAACTGTCTGATTTCTCCTGGGAGTATCTCTAGCTCCTGCTCACTGAGCTTCTTTATATCATTAGGTTGCTTTATCTTTTCAAGGACCATATCTATTTATTTGTCTCTGTAAACCAGATAGCTTAATAATTCAACCAAGAATTCGTTGTGAACTGGTAATTTATTAAGCTCTGCTATGGCTTCATCTGTGAGACGTTTTACCTCTTCTTTGGATTTTTCCATACCTGCGAAAGTAACGTAGGTACTCTTTTCATTTCTAATATCTGAACCTATAGGCTTGCCTAAGGTTGCCTCATCTCCTTCGATGTCAAGAATATCGTCTTGGATTTGGAAGGCAAGGCCAATGTTTTTCGCAATGCCTTCGATAGCTTGCACCTGAGACTCTGTGGCACCTGCAAGGACAGCTCCTATCATCATAGAAGCCTCTATTAAAGCACCAGTCTTTAAATCATAAATAAAATGAAGCATATCTTCTGTGACTTCAAGTTGTTTTTTTTCAGCCTCAACATCCACTACCTGACCGCCTATCATGCCAAACACACCCGCGTTTCTGGCAAGTATACGCATAGCCTCAGTCACAGACTTCACATCTGTGTCTGCATCGTAAGCATTTAGCGCCGTTTCAAAAGCGTAATTTAAGAGAGCATCACCTGCAAGAACTCCCATCGCTTCGCCAAAGGCAATATGTACTGTAGGCTTGCCTCTGCGAAGAGAGTCATTATCCATGGCTGGCAAATCATCATGAATAAGTGAATAAGTATGAATCATTTCTATAGCTGCCATAAAAGGCTCAATAACATCACCTTTGCCACCAAAAAGTTGGAAGGTCTCATTCATCAGGATTGGACGGAGCCTTTTTCCTCCAGCTGTAACACCATATTCCATGGCTTCAAAAATAGTCTTTTGCATCCCCTCTACATCTGGTAGAAATCTGCAAACAACATCTTCTGCCGCCTCTACTCTGAGACTAAGTTCATTTTTAAATTCCATGTTAGTTTTCCTCTTCAAAGACTTCCAGGCTGCCATCTTTACTGATAGCCATAACAGCCTTTTTGGTCTGTTCTATTTTGGAATTGGCATTTGCTAATTCTTCCATTCCTGCCTTATATAAAGTAAAGGACTCATCCAAAGAAATGTCTGATGACTCTAACTTTGTAATGATATCCTCTAAAGCTTCAAAGCTCTCTTCAATTGTACCGTCCTTACGCTCTTCCATTTTAAATCTCCTGATTTATTGTAAAGGTTTGGCCTCGAAGACCTTACCTGTTATCTGTCCATCCTTAATACGAATGAGAATTGTATCATCCTGCTTTAGCTGTGATACACTATCCACACGCTTTCCATCTGCATCTGTAACATATCCAAAGCCGGCTGCCAGTTTTTTAGCAGGGGAAAGTCCGTCTAATCTTCCTGATATTGCAATCAGTCTGTTTGAATATCTGTCAAGCTTTGCATCCATAAGATTTTGAAGACGGATGCTTAAATGCTTAAGTCGCTCTTCATTTGCCTTGATTTTGTTCTCTGGGCGAAGCAGCTGCAATCTTTGCCTTAAGCTGTTGATGCGCTCCTCACAGGCTCCCAGCTTGTAATCGAAGGCACGATTAATTCTGTCAGAATATCTATCAAGCTGATTAGCGAAATCCGTATATACGAAGTTAGCAAGTTCAGCTGCCTGTGATGGTGTGGCAGCTCTTTTGTCTGCAACAAAATCTGCAATGGTAAAATCTGTCTCATGACCAACTGCTGAAATAATAGGTGTCTGAGCATGAAAAATAGCTTTTGCTACCGGCTCCTCATTGAAGGCCCATAAATCCTCGATGGAACCACCTCCACGTCCTACAATAATCACATCGAGCCCCATTGCATCCAGACAATTGATTCCTGAAATGATAGAAGCTGCCGCCCCCTCTCCCTGTACCTGTGCCGGATATAGCACTATCTGAACAAATGGATTTCTGGTCTTTGAAACACGGATGATATCATGAACTGCTGCTCCTGTAGGTGCGGTTACCACACCTATTTTCATAGCATAAGTAGGCAATGGCTTTTTATACATGGAATCAAACATTCCACTTTCCTCAAGCTCAGCCTTTAAAGCTTCAAATCGCTTATATAAATCACCTACACCTGCAAGCTCAATTTCGTTTGCATATACCTGGTATGTGCCGTAAGGCTTGTACACTCCAACGTAGCCAGTGACAACGATTTTGTCACCATCCTTCATTTGAAACTTTAGGCCCTTTGCTCGTTTACCGGCAAACATAACACAGGAAATGGCAGCCTTGTCATCCTTTAAAGTAAAGTATATGTGTCCAGTATGATTGTATTTGCAGTTGCTGACCTCTCCTGTGAGGGAAAGATTGCCCAGCATAAAATCATCTGTAAACATACGCTCAATGTATGTATTTACCTGAGAGACACTGTATACATTTTTATTCATTGTACTAATTTAGCTAATGCTCCATTAACAAAGCTTGCTGAGCTGTCTGAACCAAATTCATCAGCTAAAGAAACTGCTTCATTAATAGCAACTCCAACTGGAATATTTTCGATTTTGATTTCATATAAAGCAAGTCTGATTAGAGTAAGATCAACCTTTGCCATACGACTGGTCTTCCAGCCATCTACAGATTTGTTAATCATTTCATCTAATTCAGGAATCTTTGCAACGATATCCTCAGCCTTTGTCTTGATGTAGCTTTCATCCTCTGGGGTTTTGTTATTTTTAGCTAAATCTTCGGATTCGGCATTATCACGTCCCTCAAGAAATGTGTCAACAACATCCTTCATATCCTCAGTGTCATGAAACTCATTCATAAAGACAGCTTTGAATACTTCTTTTCTAACTTCGTGTCTATTCATAAATAATACTCCTGAAAAATCTTTGTGTTTAGAATAATATAGGGATGCTATCTCATGATAGCACCCCATAATTATACAGTAAAATGAATAAAAAATAAATAAGCGGTCATTAGTTGTTTGCAACAGATACAGTAGCGATTCTGATATCTACTGCTGTAACTACAAGACCTGTCATAGTCTCAACTGCCTGCTTAACCTTTTCCTGTACCATTCCTGATACCTTTGGAATCTCATAACCATATTTCATGTTGATAGCCATGCGAACAACGATTTTACCTGGCTCATCATCAACTACTCTGACTGCCTTTGCAAGCTTACCCTGTCCAGCTTTAGATATGGTCTCTGCTGTAAGGTTGCCAGCAAGTGATTCAACGCCCTCTACCTCAACTGCACCAAGGCCTGCGATGATCCCTACAACCTCTTCAGAGATATTAACCCCTCCGTCGCCATTTACATTTATAACAAAATTCTTATTCTCTGCCATATTCGCCTCCTAAAATCATAGAAAAACTAGAGTAATTATATCAATATCCCACATTATTTACAACACCGACAGAAATATAGTTATTCAAAATGGCCTCAAAATCCGTTCCAGCCTCTGCTTCAGGGATATAAACTCCCTCCACCATATATCTTTTTCCGCCATCATCCAGTTCTTCTACAAGATTGTAATGGTCTTTGTAAAACATACCTCTAGAGACCTTTCTGTCATAGAGTATTCCCTTGCAGTCTCCTAAAGGACAATCTGGAAAATTCACATTATGAATATAGCCTGGCTGAAGTGGCTCATTAAGAAGCTTTTTTAATATTTCTTTGATATATTTATCTGTCACCTCATGACAATGACAGCCCTCAGAAAAAGCAATGGCATGATATCCCTGAAATGTAGCCTCAAATGCAGCCCCTGCAGTAGCAGAATATTGAATATCGCTGGCAACATTAAAGCCGAAATTAATTCCGGAAAGAACCACATCTGGCTTATCCGGCATCACACTAAGGCTTCCAACCCTTACACAATCCCCTGGTGTCCCGCTGCAGAAAAATGCATGTACACCATCGATTGGAAAATCTATGCAGGGATATACATCTATTTCATTGTGCAGACTAATACTGTGGCTTGCTGCACTCCTTTGACTTTCTGGTGCTACCACCCACACCTCTCCAAATTCCTTTGCTGCTCTTGCCAGACGAATAATTCCATCTGCCTCAATACCATCATCATTTGTAATAAGAATTTTCATATGCACTCTACCCCAGTTTTTTCTTTTGCTGTCCTGCTGTGATTTTTATAAGGATTGGATATGGCACAATATGTGAAAATATAGTAGCAAGCTTCATTCTAAGAGATGGAACAATCACTACCTTTTTTCTATCCATTCCCTTTAATGCTTCTTTTACACACTGTCTTGGGCTAATCCCCTTTAAAGAAAATACAACATCAGCCACATCGTTAAATTCAGTATTAACAGGGCCCGGGCAAAGGACACTTACCCGCACATTACTTTTCTTTTCCTTTAATTCACAGTCAACTGCTCTTGTAAGACTGACCACAAATGCTTTTGATGCATAATAGGTGGCCATATAAGGACCAGCTGGAAGAAGTCCGGCAGATGAGCCCACATTTAAAATATGACCGCCGCCATCCTGCTGCATCATCTGCAAAATCCCCTTAAAAAGAATATGCATTGCCACATCATTAACCTTAATCATAGACACTTCTCTTTTTACATCTGTCTCAAGGAATGAACCGGCCAGTCCAAAACCTGCGTTATTTATAAAAACATCGATAGTCTCATCCTGTAGTGCTTCAAGCAGCTCGTAGCATTCCTTCTTTTTATTTAGATCAAACACGTAAATATCTACAGGAACCGAAAGCTCACTTTTTAACTGTTCGAGCCTGTCCTGTCTCCTTCCAGTGACAATGAGCCTATAGCCCCTGTCTGCAAGCTGCCTTGCGAATTCATTACCAATACCTGAAGTTGCTCCTGTGATAAGCGCAGTCTTCATTACTCGTCCTCCCTGATGTTTCCCTTATCAATGTTTTGTTTAATTATATCGTCAACTACTTCAAAAAGCTTTTTGGAGCCAAGCTTTGTTTTATCCTGTCTGCCATGAACCTGCTTTGAACTCACCTGATGCTCTCTCCAATCAGCTCCACCATTGTTATTATTAAGCATGAGTGGCTGAAGATTATCCATAGCATGAGCGAATTTTGATTCAGCAGTATCATAAGCTTCAAACTCATCAAAAAGTGCTACAAGCTCAGCCTTTTGATCCTCTGGAAGAATTGAAAAAATACGCTCCTTAGCTGCGTCTTCTCTGGCCTTTTGGGTCTTAAGATTTTCAGCATCATAGGCATAAGTATCGCCGGCATCTATTTCTACAATGTCATGTATAAGACACATCAGCATAACCTTTGCTATATCTACAGGTTCATTTGAATACTCACGTAATAAATATGCCATTATCGCCATGTGCCAGGCATGCTCCGCATCATTTTCATTTCTGCCATGACCTGATAAATGGGTCTGTCTGAAAATGTTTTTCTCTTTATCAATTTCTAAAGCAAAATCAAGCTGCTTTTTAAGTCTTTCATCCATAGTCTTCTCTCCCTTTTCAGTATCAGTATAACATAGATTCATGAAGACAATTCCATTGTTTGGTCATTAAGAAGTTATATCCCCATAGCATTCTGGTCTTCTATCTCTAAAGAGTCCCCAGCTAAGTCTGTTAACAGCTATTTCATCAAAATCATAAGTATGAATCAATATTTCCTCAGCATCTCTTGAAGCACTTTCAAGGATTTCTCCGGTTTCATCAGTCATAAATGAGCTTCCGTAAAAGTTTAGACTTGAGGATTGCATCGCATTTTCCTTGCAAGGCTCTACCGTCTCAAGACCAATTCGATTGGCAGCTACAACCGGCATAAGATTGCAGCCGGCATGGCCCTGCATACAGCGTCTCCAATGAGGCATACTGTCACATTCTATAATAGGCTCGCTGCCAATAGCAGTAGGATATAGTAAAATCTCTGCCCCCTGTACCGCCATGGCTCTGGCTGTCTCAGGGAACCACTGATCCCAGCAAATTCCAACACCTATTGTGCCGTATTTTGTATTCCACACCTTAAAGCCTGTATCACCTGGTGTAAAATAAAACTTTTCCTGGTAAAAATGATCATCTGGAATATGAGTCTTTCTGTACACTCCAAGCACTGTACCGTCAGCATCTATAACTGCAACAGAATTGTAAAGTACATTCCCCTGTTTTTCATAAAAGCTTACAGGAATAACCACCGATAACTCTTTTGCCAATACTTTAAAATGATTAACCGCATCGTTTTCCTCTAAGTTTTTTGCAAAATCATAATATTCGTATTTACGTTCCTGACAAAAATATTGTCTTTCAAAAAGCTCTGGAAGCAATATAATCTGGGCGCCTTTTTTTGCGGCCTCTCTTACCATATCATCTGCTTTTTTTATATTTTCAGAAACAACTGTAGTGCATTTCATCTGCACTGCTGCAACTGTCACTTGTCTCATGCCTTTCCTCCTGAATGTTCAGGCCAAACTTACTAGCCTGGAATCTGTTGTGTAATACAATGTATATTTCCGCCACCCACAATAATGGCTCTGGCATATATAGGATAAATCTTTCTATCTGGAAATAGTTTCTGTAAAGTATCTACGGCAACTTTATCATTTTCATCATCAAATTGAGGAACTATAATCCCACCATTTGAAATATAAAAATTGACATAGCTTGCAGCGAGACGTTCTCCTGTTTCTCTAACATCCTCGCCCTCTTCAAATTCATATCCTTCTAATTCTTCCGCTGTGATACATACAGGATTTTTAGGGATAGGCAACTTATGTATCTTAAAGCTTCTTCCCTTCGCATCACACTCTGATTCTAATACTTTGAAGCAAGCCTCACTCATAGCGTATTGTGGGTCAGATTTATCATCTGTCCATGCCAGTACCACTTCTGCTGGACCTGTAAACGCACATACATTGTCTACATGCTCATTGGTCTCGTCATTGTATATTCCATGTGGAAGCCATATTATTTTTTCAGCTCCAAGATACTCTTTTAGCTTTTCTTCAATTTGATTTTTATCTAAAGCAGGATTTCGTCCTTTGCTTAGAAGGCAGGCTTCAGTAACTATAACAGTACCTTCCCCATCGCTATGTATGCTGCCACCCTCTAACACAAATGGATGTGCATCATAGTAGTCCATGCTAAGCTCTTCGCAGATAGAAGCAGCTGCTGCATCATCTTTATCCCAATGAGCATAGAGGCCATCAAACTCACCGCCCCATGCATTGAACTGCCAGTCTATCCCTCTCACAGAATCTCCACTGACTACACATGTAGGACCCACATCTCTTGCCCATGCATCATCAGTAGGGATAAGCATAGGATAAATATTTTCATCTTCCCTAAATTCTTTTTTTACCTCTGAAATATAATCCTCATCAGCAAGCATCCACACTTTTTCACTTTCTGCTATGGCTCTTGCTATTTCTGCAAATACCTTTTTCGCCTCCACTCCACCATGAGGCCATGAGCCTGGGCGCACCGGCCAAATCATAATACAGCCTTTGTGATGACTGTACTCAGCAGGCATATAATATTTATCGATTTTAGGTGTACTATTTATTTTCATCTGATACTGCTGTCCTTATAATACGTATTTACGATAATCTGTTTTTAAAATCTTCATAACCAAATCTCTTAATCAATTCTGTGGTGCCATCTTGCTCAAGCAAATATATATCAGGTAAAGGGATACCATTAAAGGTATTGTTTTTGACCATAGAATAGATAGCCATATCTTCAAATATTAGTCTGTCACCGATTTTAATTTCTGTATCAAATGAATAATCTCCAATGATATCTCCAGCAAGACAGGTATAAGAGCTTAGCCTGTATTCAAATGGCTTTTCACCCCACTCTCCTGAATCTCTAAGTGGGGGACGATATGGCATTTCAAGTACATCTGGCATATGGCAGGCTGCAGAGCCATCCAAAATAAGAGTTTTAATATCATTATCTACAATATCTAAAACCTCTGTAACAAAATAGCCTGCATTTAGCGCAACAGCCTCTCCTGGCTCTAAATAAACTAAAAGGTCATACTCTGATTTTACATCCTTTATCAAGTGTACCAATCTATCTATATCATAATCCGCTCTTGTGATGTGATGACCTCCACCCATGTTAAGCCATTTCATCTGATGTAGATATTCTCCAAACTTTTCCTTAACAGCCACTAAGGTCGTCTCTAAATCATCTGAATTCTGTTCACAGAGTGTATGAAAATGTAAGCCGCTAACACCATCTAGCACAGAAGAATCCCTATCTAGTTCAAGCTTTAGTCTATCTGCCGTAACACCTAGCCTTGAGCCTTTTGCGCATGGATCATAAATAGCATGGTCCTCCTGAGTAGAACACTGTGGATTTACTCTTAGTCCTATTTCAACCCCTGCTGCAAGGCATTTTTCCTTGTATTTTACCAATTGATTAACAGAATTAAAAATTATATGGTCACAAATTTTAATCAGTTCATCAATGTCGGCTTCCTTATAGGCTGGAGCAAATACATGATTTTCCTTGCCCATCTCTTCAAAGCCAAGCCTTGCTTCATACAGACCACTTGCTGTAGTTCCGGCTAAATACTCTCCTATAAGGGGATAAAGAGCAAAATTTGAAAACGCCTTTTGGGCAAGAAGAATTTTACAGCCTGCCTCCTTCTGCACTTTCTGTAAAATCTTAAGGTTATCTATTAGTTTATTTTCATCTATGACGTATGAAGGTGTTTTAACATCTGCCAGCATATTTCACACTCCAAATTACTTTTATTACAAAACAAGCCAGCTTGGCAAACACCAAGCCAGCCACATTATTAATCAACGAGAACTGGATTCTCTACAACCTGCCATGGCAAGCCCCACTTGTTAAGAGCTTCCATATATGGATCTGGATCAAATTCATCTGTAGTAAATACGCCAGGATTCTTCCACTGGCCTGTAACTACCATCATGGCACCAATCATCGCTGGTACACCAGTTGTATAGGAAATGGCCTGTGAGCCAACCTCCTTATAGCATTCCTGATGGTCACATACATTGTAAATGTAGATAGAACGTTCCTTGCCATCCTTGATACCTGTAAAGATACAGCCGATATTTGTCTTACCTACTGTACGAGGACCAAGTGATGCAGGGTCTGGAAGAAGAGCCTTTAAGAACTGAATTGGCACAATTTCCTGTCCATTAAAGTTTATAGGTGTTGTAGAAAGCATACCAACATTTTCAAGGCAGTTCATATGTGTAAGATAGCTCTGTCCAAAGGTCATAAAGAATCTGATTCTCTTAACCTCTGGCATGTTACGTCCAAGTGCCTCAATCTCCTCATGGTGAAGAAGATACATATCCTTTTTACCTACACCATCAAAATCATACTCACGCTTTATGCTCATTGCGGGGATTTCAATCCACTTGCCATTTTCCATATAAGAGCCTGGAGCAGAAACCTCACGAAGGTTAATCTCTGGATTAAAGTTTGTAGCGAATGGATATCCATGGTCACCTCCGTTGCAATCTAAAATATCGATGGTGTGAATTTCATCGAAATAATGCTTCTTTGCATATGCTGCAAAAACAGAGGTTACACCAGGATCAAAGCCTGTTCCAAGAAGGGCTGTTAAGCCTGCGTTTTTAAATTTGTCCTCATAAGCCCACTGCCAGCTGTAGTCAAAGTATGCAGAAAAGCCAAGCTCCTTGCAGCGCTTTTCATAGATTTCTCTCCATTTAGGGTCATCTGTATCCTCTGGCTCATAGTTTGCTGTATCGATATAATCAACTCCTGCAGCAAGACATGCATCCATAATAGTAAGATCCTGATAAGGAAGTGCTACATTAAGGACAGCATCTGGAGCATAATCCTTTATAAGCTTTGTAAGAGCCTCCACATCATCTGCATCAATCTGCGCAGTCTTGATAACTGTCTTTGTAGTACCCTCAAGCTTTTCCTTCATTGCCTCGCACTTTGAAACTGTGCGGCTTGCAATCATAATTTCCTCAAAAACATCACTGTTCTGGCAGCACTTTGATATTGCAACCTGTGCTACTCCACCACATCCAATAATTAATAATCTTGCCATATATTTTCTCCTATCTATATTTCTTTCTTTGCAGCCTTTTCTTCTTCCTCAAGCAAATCCTCCACATATTTGGGAAGCATGAAGGCTCCCTTGTGTAGATTTGTTGTATAGTACCAGGTCTTGATACCTCGTTCCTTCCAACGTCTCGCATCAAGATTTTTAAGCGGATGATACTTTTTAGATGCAAATCCAAACATCCAATATCCCGATGGGCAAGTAGGAATGTTTGCCTGATAAACTCTGTTAATTGGAAAACTCTTATAAGCTTTACCATGCATTGCTCTAAAGGCTTCCTCGTCCTCATCATAAAAAGGACTACCATGCTGATATACCATGATTCCATCTTCCTTTAAAGCTCTATAGCAGCTACCATAAAATTCCTTTGTAAAAAGACCTTCAGCATATCCAAAGGGATCAGTGGTATCATTTATAATCAAATCATATTTATCCCTGCAACGGCGCAAAAATCTGAGACCATCCATGTAGGTCACAGTGACTCTTTCATCATCAAAGCCTTTGGCTGTTTCAGGAAAATATTTCTTACTGATTTCCAGAAACATCTCATCCTGCTCTACCACATCAATGTGCTCGATTTCAGGATATTCTGTGAGAACTCTGGCAACGCCACCATCGCCTCCACCGATAATCAACACCTGCTTTACATTGGGATGTACAGCCATAGGCACATGAACAATCATTTCGTTGTAGATAAATTCATCTGCCTCAGAGAAAATGATTTCACCATCAAGTACAATCATTTTTCCAAGCTCCTGAGTATCGAACACATCTATGCGCTGATACTCACTTTGAGCGCTGTGTAGCTGCTTGTTCACACGGATACTTGTTTTGACATGCTCCGTCTCCATCTGTGAAAACCAAAAATCCATTACATTTCTCCATTACTCTATAACACTAATCAAGTTTACATCAGGATCCTTTGTACCTTGTAAGCTACAGCCCTTTTCCTTGGCAAACTCGATATATTCTATGATATCCTTAGTGATACGCTCTCCCGGTGTCAAAATTGGAATTCCAGGAGGGTAACACATTACAAGCTCAGCACAGATTTTACCTTCTGTTTCAAATAAAGGAAGCTGTACCTTGTCTGCATAAAAGGCCTGTTGTGGTGTCATAACATTTTCAGGCTGGATAAACTCTCCGCAATATAAATCACTGGAGTCCTTCTGATAAAGACGTTTAATATCCTCTAATGCCCCTACCAGACGCTCAATATCCTGGATTCTATCACCGATGGAAATATAAGCCAGGATATTTCCAATATCACCAAATTCTATCTGAATATCGTATTCATCACGGAGTAAATCATATACTTCAATACCGGTAAGACCTATGCCCTGTGTATAGATGGAAAGCTTTGTCACGTCAAAATCGTATACGCTGTCACCATCTATAAGCTCTTTTCCATAGGCGTAGTAGCCACCGATTTCATTTATTTCATTTCTGGCATATTCTGCCATATGAGCAACCTTCTTGAAGGATTCCTCACCTCTAAGTGCCAAATTCCTGCGAGACAAATCAAGACTTGATAACAGCAGATAAGATGCACTTGTAGTTTGAGTCAGATTGATAATCTGTCTGACATACTCTGCATCCATAGCTTCTCCGCACAAAAGAATAGAGCTTTGTGTCAATGAACCGCCGGACTTGTGCATGGAAACAGCTGCCATATCTGCACCTGCTGCCATGGCTGAAATTGGCAGATTATCGTTAAAATATAAATGAGTGCCATGAGCTTCGTCGGCTAGTACCTTCATTCCATGCTCATGGGCAATTTTTACTATTTCTTTAAGATTTGAGCAAATGCCATAGTAGGTTGGATTATTTATGAGAATAGCCTTGGCATCTGGATTTAAATCCATCACCCTTCTAACCTCATCTACTTCAACACCTAAAGCAATGCCTATTTTAGGATTAACCTTTACTTCTACATAAACTGGGATTGCGCCACAAAGAACCATGGCATTGATAACACTCTTATGGACATTTCGTGGAATCAAAATCTTATCACCAGCCTTGCACACAGACAGAATCATAGTCTGCACAGAGCTAGTAGTTCCATTAACCATAAGAAATGCATGCGCTGCCCCAAAAGCATCTGCGGTCAAATCCTCCGCTTCCTTGATAACAGAAATAGGATGACCTAAATTATCAAGTGGCTTCATGGAATTAACATCCAAACCAACACACTGCTTTCCAAGCAACTCCACAAGCTCAGGATTACCTCTTCCACGCTTGTGACCTGGCACGTCAAACGGAACAACGCGCCTTCTTCTAAACCTCTCCAACGCTTCACATATTGGAGCCGCCTTCTGCTCAAATTTTCTCATTATTGACCCTTTTACCTTCTATAATGTGCATGGTCACCTTATATACTAGATTGTATACCATTAACAGATGCCCAATGCTTTTACATTATATCAGCGTATGACAGTTTTCGCCACTATTGATTTATACAAAAAATAAGAGCTAGACTCAAAAGTCTAACTCTTATTTTTTAGTAGCGAGAGGGGGATTCGAACCCTCGACACCGCGGGTATGAACCGCGTGCTCTAGCCAACTGAGCTATCTCGCCATATTTAATTAAGAAAATGGGACCTACAGGGCTCGAACCTGTGACCCTCTGCTTGTAAGGCAGATGCTCTCCCAGCTGAGCTAAGATCCCAGAGCTTTTAGCGTTTTGTTACCGCTTCAAGCGACTGTTAAAATATAACATTGAAACCTAGCATTGTCAACACATAAATTAATATTCGCAATACTTTTTAATATTTGAGGAATTTGCTGAAATCTATTAATGCTAAACAACTAATTAAGCATCTAGATTTCAGCAAAACAATCAGACCTTCACGGCCCATCTCATCTTTGTAGATTTGCTACGTGGATTTATTCTGCATTCCTCTGCTGATGGACGAATAACATCCGTTGATACCTCTGAATAAACTTCTGCCTTCAAAAGCTCCTTAAAGGATTTTTTCACTAATCTATCCTCTCCTGAATGGAAAGTAAGTATTGCCACACGTCCACCAGGATTTAGTATTCCTGGTAGCTTTTCAAGTAAGGAATAAAGCACTTCAAATTCGCTATTAACGTCTATACGAAGTGCCTGGAAAACTCTTGCACAGCTTTTTTTGATGGCCTGATCTTTTTCTTCCTTTGGGACCTTCCATAAAGCTTCTGCAATGGCCTCTCTAAGGGCTGTTGTTGTGTCCATAGGGTTACCTTTAGACATGAGGGTAAATACCTTGTGGGCAATCTCCTGGGCATATGGTTCATCGGAGTTTTCTACCATCATCCCTATGAATTCTTCTTCAGTGATATTATGTAGTCGCTCCGCTGCTGATTCGCCATGCTCTGGGTCAAGGCGCAAATCAAGAGGCCCATCTATTTTATAAGAAAAACCACGTTCAGGATTATCTATCTGCATAGAGGATACGCCAAGATCTGCAAGAACAAAATCAAATTTGCCTGCCTCCTCAGCCACCTTATCTATATTTGCAAAATTAATAAGTCTAAACTGGAAGTTATCCTCTCCAAATCCAAAGCCTCTAAGTCTTTCGACAGTTTTTGCAGATTCTATTGGATCTACATCAAGACCATAGATTATGCCATTACCCTGAAGCTGTTCTAGCATTTTTCTGGTGTGTCCACCATAGCCTAGTGTACAGTCTAACCCCTGCTGGCCTGGTTTGATTTGGAGAAAGTCCAAGATTTCCTGCACCATGATGGAAATATGCATACCAGCCGGTGTAGAGCCTTTGCTGATTACATGCTCTATGGTGTCTTTATATTTTTCAGGATTGTGCTCCTTGTATTTTTCTTCGAATTTTTTTGGATATTTTCCTGAGTAGTGAACTCGGCGTTTGTGTTCCATTATTATAATAACCTCGTTTTTAATAATACTTTTAGGCTGCGAACCCCTCATCAGTCACCTGCGGTGACAGCTTCCCCCCAGTGGGAATCCTAGCGTAATAGCCTTTGTACTAGTTTTACTGCATCGGCTGCGTCGGCGGAGTAGCCATCGGCGTTTATTTCATCCTTGAAGGATTCGTTGATGCAGGCACCGCCGATGATGATTTGAGCGTTACATCCCTTTTCTTTTGCTAGCTTTACAACATCATCCATGCGCATCATGGTGGTGGTCATAAGAGCCGACAAGCCAATGATATCTGCATTTACTTCTACAGCCTTATCAATGATTGTCTCAGCTGGTACGTCTTTACCTAAATCTATTACATTGAAGCCGTAGTTTTTTAGCATCAGGGCTACCAGATTTTTTCCTATGTCGTGAATGTCACCTTCTACAGTGGCAATCACTATTGTAGCCTTTGCTTCACCGTCCGCACTGGCAAGAAGTGGTTCTATATGCTTCATGCCAAGTTCCATTGCATTTGCCCCTGCTATAAGCTGTGGAAGGAAATATTTCTTTTTATCATAAAGCTCTCCCACCACGTTAATTCCTTTTATAAGATGTTCCTCTATTATAACCTGAGGGTCCATGCCGGAATCAAGTGCTTTTTGTATCTCAGGAACAATCTGCTCCTTTTTTCCCTTTATGACGCATTCTGCTATGGGTCCAACCCCATCACAGGCATTGGATACACTAAGCCCTCCTGATGCAGCACCAGATCCTGTTGCTGCCCCGCTTCCAGTAGCTGCAGCCTTTGTCTCAACCACAGGAAGTGCTGAATACTTTTCAAGTGCTCCTGGTTTATTCATCAGTGTGTCAGCTGCGGCTGCGCAGTACATAAGCATCTCCTGATTAGGATTAGCGATTGCCATAGTAAGTCCCTTGCTAACTGCGATAGTCAAATAAGTCGTATTTACGAATTGACGATTTGGCATACCAAAGGAAATGTTTGAAAGACCACATACTGTAGGAAGGCCCAGCTCATTTTTACAGTATTCAATAGTTTCAAAGCACTGTAATCCCGCTGTACCTTCTGCACCTACAGTCTGAACCAGCACATCCACAACTGCATCTTCTTTTTTAAGTCCCAGCTCCACTGCTTTATTTATAACAGTATTTATGTGCTGCTTTTTCTCATTAATATCCTTTGGAAGACCAGCCCCGGAAAGAGGAAGTGTAATAAACATAGCTCCATATTTTTTCGCCAGCTTAAGCATTGGCTCCATTTTCTCTTCCTCGGCAGAAATGGAGTTTATTAAAGCTCGTCCTGGATAAATACGAAGTGCTGCCTCCATGACATCCACATGGCTGGTATCAAGGCATAGTGGTAAATCCACAGCCGATGTAACCTCGTAGATACTATCAAGCATCATCTGCTTTTCATCAATACCATTCATTCCCATATTTACATCAAGAATATTAGCCCTACGTTCTTCCTGTTCTCTTGCAAAATCAACTACCATTGAAAGAGACCCCTGCTTTAATGTCTCCTGGAACTTTTTCTTTCCTGTAGGATTGATTCTCTCACCGATAACCATGAAAGGTCCGTCTAAATCAATCCATGTATTTTTTCGTTCAGATGTAACTACTCTAAGAGGTTTATCTGCTATTTCATGGGCTGGTTTATCCTTTAGACGACTAACAAGTGTACGAATATGCTCTGGTGTAGAACCACAGCATCCACCAAAAAGCGTAGCCCCTGCCTGATATAGTTTTTCGCTGGCATCGGAAAATTCTTCAGGTGTCATCTTATAGACTGTTTTTCCATCTTCAAGCTCAGGAAGACCTGCGTTAGGCTTGACCATGATTGGAACATTTGCAACCGCTGCCATCTGCTCCACAAGCTCAAGCATTGCATCCGGTCCTGTGCTACAGTTCATTCCTACGCAGTCCACCCCCATGGCTTGAAGAACAATTATAGCTGTCTCTGGAGATGTACCATATAAGGTCTTGCCGTCTGGATTATAAGTGAGAGAAACAATGATAGGCAAATCGCAGGATTCCTTGATAGCAAGTACAGCGGCACGGCACTCCTGGAGACTCATCATAGTCTCAACCACAAAAAGTTCCACACCTTCTGATAAAATAGCTGCCACCTGTTCCTTATAACAATCCACCAAATCCTCAAACATCAAATCTCCCAGAGGATATAGCTGCTTTCCAGTCATGGAAATATCAGCTGCCACAAATTTTCCTTTAGGTGCAATTTCTTTTGAAAGTCTGACCAGCTTGCGATTAATCTCCACCAAATCATCCGCCAAACCATATTCATCAAGCTTGATTCTTGTACCTGTGAAAGTAGGCGCTAGCACAATATCGGAGCCAGCTTCAAAATATGCCTTTTGAACCTCCTGAATGGCCCATGGATTATCAATAATCCATTTTTCAGGACATACTCCGGCCTTCATACCTCGCTTTTGAAGCTCAGTACCTGTGGCTCCATCTATAAATACAGTTCTTGTCTCTAGTAATTTTCTAAATTCTGCTCTGGTCATTATGCCTACTCCTCAATTGCGTGTCTGATGTAATCTATAAACTCCACCGCCAAATCTGACGGTGTGTAATCTTTATTAATTAAATATCCAAATTCTATCTGCCCATCATCGTTAAAAAGCTCTATTCCTGGGCCATAGCCCCTCTCATAATTGTTGAAGGACTGAGCGCCAAGATTTGCCAGATGATTTTTTTCGAGCATATTGTGCATTACATAATCACTGTTTGTAACAACAGCTATTTTCTCGTTGACATTAAATTCTATTCCATCCTCAGTCTTCCATTTTCCAAATCGCACGTATTCATCATTTTCAGACTGAATAAACTTAAGATTACTGTAGGATCTTTCTCCGTTTTGATTCGTATATGCGATATCCTCAGGAGCGAAATAAACCATTCCATCCATTTTCTTTAAGGATACAAATCTTAGGTTATTCTTCTTTATCAGATATTCTATTTGGGTTTTAGTGTTTGGGAAAATATAAATGAAGCCAACCTCATCCTCAGAAAGTTTTAGGCGCTCCACTAGAGCCTGTGGACTATCTGCATGAATGTAAAAACAGCAATCTTCATCCTTATGCAGCTCGTAAAAATCAGAAAAGCAGTTTGCAATCCAAGAGCTATGGATAGAGCCGATTCTAACTACATTTCTTTGAAGATTTCCTTTATCCCTCTCAAGCCTGTCAAAATCAGCAACTAAACCGCCAGCCTTCTGATACAGGGCTCTACCCTTATCGGTCAAAGCAATGCCCTTGTTCTCCCTTTTAAAAAGAGGATAGTCCAACTCCTGCTCCAATGATGCTATAACCTTGCTGACACTTGATTGAGTTGTATACAGAATGGTTGCTGCCTCACTAAATGAACCTACGTCTGCAGATACCACAAAATATTTTAACTGCTTTATCTCCATAAATAGTCCCTCGCACTTTAATATGCTAAAGATTTTATCATAAACCATTAGCTTACGAAACAGCCCTGCTCTCATTTTTACTTATCGCTGGCTATCACAAAAAACAATAGCCAAAAAGTCCTAAATAATTCAAATGCCCCCAAGCACTGGCATACCTGGAGGCTGTAAAAGGAGTATTTTAATTAATCGAATGTCAAAAGAAGTTGTCTATAATTACTCTGTAAAGAGTGGTGTAGAATAATATCTGTCACCTGAATCTGGGAGAAGTGCTACGATAGTCTTTCCCTTATTCTCTGGCTTCTTTGCAAGCTCAATAGCTCCATGAAGAGCCGCGCCTGAAGAAATACCAACTGAGATACCCTCTTTCTTTGCAAGAAGCTTTGCAGCCTCAAATGCATCCGCTGACTCAGCAGTAAAGATTTCATCATAAATCTTTGTGTTAAGAACATCTGGTACAAATCCAGCACCAATACCCTGAATCTTGTGAGCACCTGCACGGCCTTCTGAAAGTACTGGTGAATCCTTTGGCTCTAAAGCAACAACCTTTACATCAGGATTCTGGCTCTTTAAGTACTCACCAACACCTGTAACAGTTCCGCCTGTACCTACACCAGCGATGAAAATATCTACCTTTCCATCTGTATCCTTCCAGATTTCAGGACCTGTTGTTGAACGATGTGCAGCAGAGTTTGCTGGGTTTACGAACTGACCTGGAATGAAGCTTCCCTCGATTTCAGCTGCAAGCTCCTCAGCCTTTGCAATAGCACCCTTCATACCCTTAGCGCCTTCTGTAAGAACGATTTCAGCGCCATATGCCTTAAGGATATTTCTACGCTCTACTGACATTGTCTCTGGCATTGTAAGGATTGCTCTGTATCCCTTTGCTGCAGCGATTGCAGCAAGACCGATACCAGTATTTCCAGATGTAGGCTCGATAATAACTGAACCTTCCTTTAAAAGACCTTTCTCTTCAGCATCCTCAATCATAGCAAGTGCTACTCTATCCTTTACTGATCCTGCTGGATTGAAGTACTCAAGCTTTACAAGAACCGTAGCCTCAAGGCCAAGCTCCTTTTCAATATTTGTTACCTCAACAAGTGGTGTGTTTCCAATAAGCTCTGATGCGCTCTTATAAATGTTTGCCATTGCATTATCCTCCGTAACCATTAAATTCTATCTATTACTATATAACTATTAAACACTGGCTGCAAAGCCTTTTTCTGTATTCTGAACATCCTGAATATGTTCTTCATCAATTGCTGCGAAGCCTCTCTCAAGATCTTCGATGATATCGTCGATGTGCTCTGTACCAATTGAAAGTCTGATTGTAGACTGGGTAATTCCCTGATCTAAAAGTTCTTCCTCTGTAAGCTGTGAATGAGTTGTTGTCGCTGGGTGAATTACAAGGCTCTTTACATCTGCTACATTTGCAAGGATTGAGAAAATCTGAAGATTGTCAATAAACTTAAATGCCTCTTCCTTGCCACCTTTAATTTCAAATGTAAAGATGCTACCGCCATCCTTAGGGAAATATTTCTTGTAAAGCTCGTGATCTGGATGTTCCTCAAGTGATGGATGATTTACCTTGGCAACCTTTGGGTGATTCTTAAGGAACTCAACAACCTTCGTAGTATTTTCAGCATGTCTATCAAGACGAAGTGGAAGTGTCTCGATACCCTGAAGAAGTAAGAATGCATTGAATGGTGAAATTGTAGCACCTGTATCACGAAGAAGAATTGCTCTGATGTATGTAACAAATGCTGCTGGTGCAGTTGCATCTGCAAATGAGATACCATGGTAGCTTGGGTTTGGCTCTGCGATAGCAGGGAACTTTCCGCTCTTCTTCCAATCATAAGTACCAGCCTCAACGATTACACCACCAAGTGTAGTTCCGTGTCCACCGAAGAACTTTGTAGCTGAATGAACCACGATGTCTGCACCGTGCTCGATTGGGCGAACCCAGTAAGAAGCACCAAATGTGTTGTCAACTACAAGTGGTAAATCATGACGATGAGCGATTTCTGCAAGTGCATCGATATCAGGGATATCTGAGTTTGGATTTCCAAGTGTCTCAATGTAGATTGCCTTTGTATCCTCTTTGATTGCATCCTCAACTTCCTTTAAGTTATGAGCATCTACGAATGTAGCTGTCACTCCGTACTGTGGAAGTGTATGAGCAAGTAAGTTGTAGCTACCTCCGTAGATTGTCTTTTGAGCTACAATGTGTCCGCCGCCAGCTGCTAAAGCTTCGATTGTGTATGTGATAGCTGCTGCTCCAGATGCAACTGCAAGGGCTGCTGAACCACCTTCAAGTGCTGCTACTCTTTGTTCTAAAACACCCTGTGTAGAATTTGTAAGTCTACCGTAAATATTTCCTGCATCTGCAAGACCAAACCTGTCAGCCGCATGCTGTGAATCTCTAAATACATACGATGTAGTCTGGTAAATAGGTACTGCTCTTGCATCTGATGCTGGGTCTGGGTTTTCCTGTCCTACGTGAAGTGCTAATGTTTCAAATCTATAATTACTCATAATCTTTTCTCCTTTTCTAATTGAATTATTTATATAATCTCTCTTTTTATTCTAAAAATTTAATCTAACAACATCGCTCGCAGTAACAACACTGCATTCGTTCAATCCTAAAATTATGTCTGACAAAATCAATTAATAATTGCTTCATTTGTACTGCCTGCCTTTCTTGTTTGTTGATGAGATTATAATAAACGTTATTACCTACTAGGTCAATAGGTTTTACAATTAGAAAAAATTATAGCTGGTTATCAAACCAGTTGATAGCCAGCTATATAGTCATTCCTTATACGTGACAAGCTTCAACTTCAGGATCTGGGAAATCCTTTGGATCATACTCGATGCCATTCTTATCATAGTAATCTCTTACTGCAGACTTGATTGCCTCCTCAGCAAGCACTGAGCAATGAAGCTTGTGTGCTGGAAGTCCATCTAATGCTTCTGTAACAGCCTGATTTGTAAGTGCGAGAGCCTCAGAAAGTGGCTTGCCCATGATAAGCTCTGTTGCCATTGAGCTTGAAGCGATAGCACTACCGCAACCAAATGTTTCAAACTTTACATCTTCAATAACCTTTTCGTCATTAATCTTTAAGTATATTTTCATGATATCACCGCAGACTGGGTTACCTACCTCGCCTACTCCATCAGCGTTTTCAATTACTCCAACATTTCTTGGATTTCTGAAATGATCCATTACCTTTTCACTATATAATGCCATTATTTGTCTCCTTCTTTCTATATATTATTAATCAATAATTAAACTGCCTCTTTGTGCTCAGCAAAAACGTGTGGTCTCTTGCCACTTACTAAATCACCCCAGAAAGGTGAGAAGCTTCTGAGATATTCGATAACCTCAGCAACTGATTTAATAATGTAGTCTACCTGCTCCTCTGTAGCATCCTCACCAAGAGAGATTCTAAGTGAACCATGAGCCACCTCATGCGGACGGCCAATTGCAAGTAAAACGTGGCTTGGATCAAGTGAGCCTGATGTACAAGCAGAACCTGATGATACAGAAATTCCCTTGTCATCTAAAAGAAGAAGTAATGATTCTCCTTCGATTCCTTCAAAGCAGAAGTTTACATTTGACTTTACTCTGTGAACTCTGTCGCCATTAAGCTCTGAATAAGGAATATTAGATAATCCTTCAATAAGTCTATCCTGAAGCTTAGCAAATTTTTCGTTATTAGCATCGATATTTGCTACTGCATCCTCAAGGGCAACTGTCATACCAACGATGCCAGCAAGGTTTTCTGTACCTGCTCTCTTACCACGTTCCTGGGCACCACCGTTGATAACATTTGTAAGAACGATACCGCCTCTTGCATAAAGAACACCGACACCCTTTGGTCCGTGGAACTTATGAGCTGAAATTGAAAGCATATCAATGTTCTGGTCCTTAACATCGATGTGGACATGGCTTACTGCCTGAACAGCATCTGTGTGGAAAATAACCCCCTTCTCCTTGCAGATTGCACCGATTTCATCGATAGGCTGGATTGTTCCAATTTCGTTATTTGCGTACATGATTGTAACTAAAGCTGTATCCTCACGTATAGCATCTCTTACCTGCTCAGGTGTTACAACACCATTTGAATGTACGTCTAAAAGCTCGATTTCAAAGCCTTCCTTTTCAAGAACATTTAATGTGTGAAGTACTGCATGGTGCTCAAACTTTGTTGAAATGATATGTTTCTTGCCCTTCTTTGCTCCAATACGTGCTGCCGAAATGATTGCCTGGTTGTCAGCCTCACTTCCGCCTGATGTAAAATATATTTCTCTAGGAGCTGCACCAAGAATCTTTGCGATTCTCTCTCTTGACTCCTCAAGTACCTCCTTCGCCTTCTGGCCAACTGTATAAAGGCTTGATGGATTTCCATAAACCTCAGTAAAATATGGTAACATTGCTTCTACAACCTTTGGACTAACAGCGGTTGTTGCTGCATTATCTGCGTAAACAAACATTTTTATCTTCCTTTCACATTTTTCACATATTTACCTACTGCGTAGGTATGCGAATACTATAAAAAAATTCACCTATTCAGTCAATAGGTGAATCTCAAAAATATCCTTATTGCGACATTTTATCAAAATCATTTATCAATGTCTTTTTATCTTTCCACTTGCAGTCTTTTCGAATTCTTCAGTAGTAAATTCTATGTTATGGATACGCTTGTATAACGGTAGCGTTTTGTTTAAGTCTGAAACGTATTCACGTATATCTTCATGATATTCTTTTGGGGCAAATACTCCTGCCACAATTCTATCTATGCTCTCATACACTTTGCATTCCACTATGGAATCACACTTATAAAGCATTTTCTCTAATTCTTCAGGGCTGACATTTTCCCCACTTGAAAGAATAATAAGATTTTTCTTTCGACCGGTAATATAAACATAGCCATCCTGATCAATGTAACCTAAATCGCCTGTATGAATGACACCACCCCGCAGACATTTATCGGTCTCTTTATAGTTATTATAGTAACCTTGCATTATCTGCTGGCCTGATATACAAATCTCTTCATCCTGGATAAAGAGGTTGACTCCTGGGATAGGTAAGCCTACTGATTCTATGTGATTTCCAATATCGAAATTACAGGTAACATTTCCACCAGTCTCTGTCATACCATAGAACTGACAAAAGCGAATTCCATTATTTAAAAATGCATCAACTGTTTCTCTATCGATTTTAGCCCCGGCAGTGGCAACTAAATTTAAACCGCCTAGCCTTGAGGTATTGCCTCTTTTTATAGCCTTCTTCCACAGTTTTAAAACAGCAGGGGTGGCGAAACCTACGTCAATGCTCTCTCCATCTAAATCAAATAAAATATTTTTAGGATTAGCACTCAAATACAACGTACAACCACATTCCAAACTTCCAAGTAACGCAACAATACCTGCCACATGATAAAACGGAAAATTGTTGTAAATCTTCATTCCAGGAAGAGCATCCGGCCCACCCATAAAATCAGAATTGATTATTTGCTTTTTTACCCCGAATTGGTTAGCGACAGTAAGAACTACACCCTTAGATAAACTAGTAGTTCCTGAGGTGTATATAATGAACAAAGGATTGTCTGCCTCATCCTCAGAAAAATCTGTCAGTGTCATCAAGTTACTATGAACTAACAGTGTCGCTTTATTATATTGGGGAACATCTATTGAAATCTTCTCCTGATATTCCTTATCTATAATTATTGCTTCAGTTTCTGAATCATTAATGATATGGCTAATATTGTCTGTGCTTTCATATGAATTAATCGGAATAACTACTGCTCTGCTAAAAACCAAAGCCAGCATGATGATAGTGTAATCTATATTACTTTCACACAGAAGACCTATATGACGACCTCTTAAGTCTCCAAAAGTCCGATTAAGATTGTAGGCACAAAAAGATACTTCTTTTAAGTATTCATTGTAACTTAGCTCGAAGCTGTCTTTACCTGCCAAGCTTTTGAAGGCAGTCATGTTTCCGAATTCTTCTATAATCTTTATGAAATCTAACATTTTAACCTTCCTATGCTTTGTTATCTTGTTTCTAAGAGTTTCACAATGTCAGCAACTGATTCTACAGCCAATAATTCTTTTTCTGTAATTGAGACAGAAAATTCTTCTTCTATTTTTGATACAATGGCCAATATCTCAAGAGATGCCAAATCCAAATCATCTATCAAAAGACTGTTTTCATTTATATCTGATTGAGGAATATCTGCCACATCTTCTATTATGCTAACTATTTTGTTATATATTTCCATTTATGCCTTATGCTCCTTTTGTAATATTGGTTTGTTAAACTTTGGAATACGCACCATAATCTTGCGTTTAAACTTTACAAAAGTATAGGTTGCTAAAATGACAGCCACCGCTCTTACTCCAAATTGAATAAGATTCCTAAGGAGCAGACTACCAGTCCAATTCTGTACGAATCTATCCTGTATTATTTCTCCAAATGACTTAAGTTCTATCGAATGAATACATAATACATAAAATGAATATCTACCAATCCTTCTTATTTGAGTAATTAAAAAGCTATTGAATCTATTCAGGAGTAGAAAGATATATATATATCCCATAGATATAATAATATTTCCAATAATTGAAATAGGACCTAAAGTATATACGCAATGTGCCATATTCAAATCATCACCGAATCCCTTAAGCACCATTGAAAATAGAAACGTCCCTAATATAATCAAAACCTTTTTTCTTAAAGTATTGTTAGTAACAAAGAACTTCTTTTTCTTTGAAAAATATCCGACGTATATATACAATGTGGCAATAAATCCTTGTGATAAACAAAATGGGACTGGTCGCCCAAGGCTTAGATACCACCCAGCACATGCAATCATTAACACTACTAATAATAGCTTTTTGCCCTCCAGGAGATTAAGCAATTGATTAAAGATAAGATTGCCGATGATTAAAGCTAATAAAAACCAGTTAGGCGATGCTGCTGAATATCCAAGTAGGATATTTATAAAACTTCTTGATGCTTCTTCTAATGAAGAATGTATGTTTCTTGTAACAAAACATAAGAAGAAAAATTTTACAATTGCTACTAAAAACATTGAAACAATATAGGGAATCAAAAGCGTCTTACACTGCTTTTTAAGACATTTCTTCAAAGTAGTTTTACGAAAGCCGTACCCACTAAGGATAAACATTATAGGCATTGAAGCCACGCCTAGTATGTACGTAAAAATATACAGCACCAACACTAATGGATTATAATTTCCAATAAGAGTTTCCTGGCCCTGCATAAAGTCGAATAGTCCGGAAGTATGTGATAACATGACAATAAGCATAATACTTCCCTTCAGGAAATCAAACATTCCTAGAGTATTCCTTATTTCATAATTATTTTTTTTCATATATTACCATCCCTATGAAAAGTATTACAAAAAGTTAACTTATTTACTAATTTTCTGAAAAATAACTCTCCCCTACACTTTTCGTATCTCATTGATTTTAATATATTTCATCAAATTTATAACACTATTCTTTGTAGCTAATTTCTTAAATAATTATACAAAATAACCAAATATATAAAAAAATAGCGGCATAGCCTAAAAAGATAATATCTTTATGACTATCCGCTACCTTTTATCACATTGAGAGTTTATTTATTTTAGAGGAATTAACTATATTGTTTACTCGAAAGGAACTACTGCCCCATCGTAAGTATCTGTAATATATTTCTTTACGTCATCTGACTTAAGAACATCTACAAGAACCTTAATGCCATCGTTGTTTTCATTTCCTTCTGCTACTGCAATAATGTTAACGTATGTCTTTGCAGCTTCCGAATCTGATGCCTCGTAAGCGATTGAATCCTTTGCTACAGAAAAGCCTGCTTCAAGGGCGTAGTTACCATTTAATACTACATAGGCAACCTCATCCTTAACACGTGCAACCTGAGCTGCTTCAAGCTCCTGAATTTCAATATTCTTTGGATTATCAACAATATCCTTGATTGTAGCCTTTAAGCCCACACCATCCTTTAGTGTAAGAAGTCCATTGTCCTGAAGAAGAAGTAAAGCTCTTGCTTCGTTTGTAGTATCGTTTGGAACTGCGATAACATCACCCTCTGAAACATCATCGAGTGTAGCCTTTGTTCCTGGGTAAATACCAAATGGCTCATAGTGAATATCGCCTGCATCTACAAGATGTGTTCCCTGCTCCTCATTGAAGCTGTCAAGATATGGAACATGCTGGAAGTAGTTTGCATCAAACTCACCTGACTCTACTACAAGGTTTGGCTGAACATAATCATCAAAAACTGTGACATCTAACTTATAGCCCTTTTCCTCAAGTAAAGGTGCCGCATACTCTAAAATCTCTGAATGAGGTGTAGCAGATGCTGCAACCTTAATAGTCTTAAGCTCTGCTGGAGCTGCCTCTGTAGCTTCAGTAGCTTCGCTGCTCTCTTCCTGTGTATTTTCTGCAGTACTTGTAGCTGCACTGTCAGATGAACCGCAACCTGTAAGTGCTCCAAGTACAAATGTTGTTCCTAAAATGCTTGCTAAAATTTTCTTTGTCATATCCTTTTTCTCCTTTGCCGTTGTCTATGATAAAGTTATAATCCTTATTACCCTACAGGTCAATGGGTTTTATCATAGAGAAAAACTATAGTATGTTATCAATTAAATTGATAACTAATGGGTATTGCACACAATTAGGAGGATTTCCGCTCACTGTAACTAATATAAAAAGTGCTGAGAAATCAATTCTCAGCACCTAATAACTAAATTATTTATTTCTTATGATCAAATTTCTTGGCAATGGCCATTCCACTGTTCTGGAAAATCTGGAACAACACAATAAGCAAAATAACTGTCACTATCATGATATCTGTCTCATAACGATAATAACCATAACGAACAGCAATATCTCCAAGACCGCCACCACCAACAGTACCTGCCATGGCAGAATATCCAAAGACTGTTCCAAGGGCGATTGTAGCATTTGTAATTAAAGATGTACGAGCCTCAACCAAAAGTACCTTGAATACAATCTGCGCATTGCTGGCACCCATTGATTTAGCGGCTTCAATAACACCTGCATCTACTTCCTTAAGAGAAGCCTCCACCATTCTGGCAATGTATGGCGCAGCTGAAATAACAAGTGGCACAATAGTAGCTGTGCTACCATATGACTTTCCTACCACAAGTCTTGTGAAAGGAATAAGTAAAATAAGCAAAATCAAAAATGGAACAGAACGAACCAAATTTGAAACTACGTCTAAAATCTTGTATAAAATTGGGTTTGGCTTTAATCCATTAACATCTGAAATGGTAAGCAATATTCCCATTGGAAGTCCAAGTACATATCCTAAAAATGTTGAAACCACGCTCATGTAGATAGTCTGGAGAATTCCTTCTAATATCATATTTACAATGGTACTATCCCACATATCCATCTACCTCCGAATTGTTAATATCAAGTTTACCTGACTGATTGTCAGTGAGCTTGCTGTCACCATCAATCCAAAAATATTTGTCCTCAGGAAGACTAACTTCACCGATTTTACCGGTGTCTACAAGCTGACCGCTCTCCAAGACTGCTACCTTATTGCAGATAGCTTTTACGACAGACATTTGATGGGTAATAAGCACAATAGTGATACCGTATTCTTTGTTGATGCGTTTAAGCAATGAAAGAATAGATGCTGTTGTCTGTGGATCAAGTGCAGATGTAGCCTCATCGCAAAGAAGAATCTTTGGATTGGTAGCAAGTGCTCTTGCGATGGCAACTCTTTGCTGCTGCCCACCAGAAAGCTGTGATGGATAGGCTTTTGCCTTATCCTCAAGACCAACCTTTTCCAGGAGAGAAACAGCCTTCTTCTTGGCCTCTGCCTTTTTTACTCCCTGAAGAAGAAGTGGAAACATAACATTTTCCACTACACTCTTCTGCTGAAGAAGATTGAAGTGCTGGAAAATCATAGAGATTTCCTGACGTTCCTGGCGAAGCTCTTTTTCAGAAAGTAGCCCAAGTTCCTTTCCTTCAATAATAACCTGCCCACTTGTAGGGCGCTCTAAATAATTCAAACATCGAATAAGGGTACTTTTGCCTGCTCCAGACATACCGATAATGCCGAAAATATCGCCTTTTTCAATGTTTAGACTTATATCATTAATAGCATCGACCTTTGTGACCTTGTCTTCAAAGGTCTTGGTCAAATTCTTTAATTCTATTTCGTACATTTACATTTTCCTCTTTCTAATACAAAGCAATAACTTTACCATAAGCCCTACATCTTTGCATGTCAACAAAAGCCTCTAATTGTACCTATAAAAAAAAATTATAGCCTGCTATAAATAATTTTTATAGCAGGCTATTAATTAACCTATGATTATACCGCCACCAAGCACTACTTCACCGTCATAGAAGACTGCTGACTGACCTGGAGTAATTGCACGCTGTGGTTCATCAAATATAATTTTAGCTGTGTCTGCCCCTGTTCTTTCTACAAAACAAGGCTGCTCTTCCATTCTATAGCGTATCTTTGCTTTGCACTTGAAGCTATCCTCTAATGTATTTGGATTAATCCAGTTAATATCAGAAACTGTAACCTCTCTTGAAAATAAATCTTCATTTTTTCCGAGCACAACCTGATTTTTTTCTGTATCAAGGCGCACTACATATAATGGATGTGCTGCAGAAATTCCAAGCCCCTTACGTTGGCCGATGGTGTAGCATACAAGTCCATTGTGACGTCCAAGTACATTACCATCCATATCTACAAAATCACCAGGCTCGTAATCTTTACCAGTAAATCGCTTTAGAGCGCATACATAGTCTCCATTTGGAACAAAACAGATATCCTGACTGTCTGGCTTGTTGGCATTAACAAATTCATGGGATTCAGCAATCTTTCGGATTTCATCCTTTGAGTATTCTCCTAGTGGAAAATCTGTGTGAGCAAGCTCATCCTGGGTCATGGAATAAAGCACATAAGACTGATCCTTATTTTTATCCAGGCCCTTAAGTAACTGATAGCTTCCATCTTCGCATTTACGAATTCTGGCATAATGACCAGTAACCACCTTGTCACAGCCAAGCTCTAAAGCTCTGCGATAAAGCTCGTTGAACTTAAGATGCTTGTTACATTCTATACAAGGATTTGGAGTCATGGCATGCTCATAGCAGTATATAAAATTGTCTATAACCTTTTCCCTGAACTGATCCTTGAAATTAAATGTGTAGTGAAGCATCCCAAGCTTTCTGGCCACTTCCTTGGCATCCATTACATCATCAAGGGAACAACAGGTGCTTTGCTCGGAAAGGTCCACATCATCATTTCCATAAAGCTTCATAGTGCAGCCTACACATTCATAATTATTTTCTTTCATTAAAAGAGCAGCGACACTACTGTCCACGCCGCCGCTCATTGCTATAAGTGCCTTCATATTTATACCTATCTAATATAATTTTCATTTACTCTGACTTTAATTGTCACAAAAAGAATAGCACATAATTAAAAAAAACGGAATAACTATTAGAATTTGAAGGAAACAGTTAAAAAGGCGGCCATACGGCCGCCTAATACCTTTTATTCAAGGTTTTATTATTTAATTGTAATATTTCCCTTTACATTGCCCCACAAGAATTTACTCCTATGTATAATTATATCCAAATTAGGGATAAAGGGTAGAATTATTTAGCTGTAACTATAACAAGTCTATGTCCAAAGAAGGAATTTGATCCTTCTACAGAAGCAAGACCAACATTAAGCCATTTGCTGTAGTATACCATCCAAGAGCTGTAGTCTTTTCCGACCTGAAGCTTAACTACTGTTCCCTTAGGTACACCAAAATACGAAGCCTCATCATTTGCATTAACCTTGTATTCCATATTAAATGAAACAACATTTTCCTTCTCATTCCACTTAACATTTCTAGACTTGATATTTGCAAATAAGATATTTACCTGTGCATCAGCGATGATATCTAAAGCCACTACTTTTTCACCTGTGAAATTAGAACCATTTGCCTTAACTACAGCAAAGTACTGTCCATCGCCATTTGAAGCCTTTGCTGGAAGCTGCTTCATTTCCTTGCCATCCTCACCGAGCTTGTAGGTAATAGCATACTCAGATTTTGAAAGCTTCTTGCCGTTGAACTTAACTGTTACATTTGGTGTTGTAGCCTTCTTCTTTTCCTTCAAGTTAGAAGGTGCTGTAAATTCAAATGCGTCATCTGCAAAATCAACAGGTGAGATTGTAAAGTTTGCCTTAAGCTCGCCTTCGTATTCTCCCTTAAGCTTAACGATTACTGTAGGAAGTGATTCATCAAATTCCTCTCCTACTCCGCTTCCAACCTTTGTTGCTGCATTTTTGTTATTCTTGTAAGAAACCTTGTAGTCTGTTCCCTGAACTAAAGTCTTATCTCCAACTACTACAGTTACCTCTGGCTTAAGAGCTTTCCCTGTGTAAGCCATATCAGATACTGCTGCAATTGCTGGAGCCTCTACTACTGGTTCCTCAGGATTTTCTGGTTCCTCAGGATTTTCTGGCTCCTCTGGGTCCTCTGAAACATCAACTGCCTCTGCCAACTCAACCTCACCAAATACCTTTGGAGCTGACCAGCCGTTTCCAGTCTCATCATACCAGGTTCTGGTTCCGATACGACCACCGTTTGCTGCATCATTAATCTGTAAATCAAGACCGATAGCCTGACCAATCTCAGGAGTGATGTCTGTCCAAGCAAATGCAGACTCTACATAATAGCCTTCCTCTGTTAATGTAACCTCATGCTTGCTGTTTTCTTCAAGGCACTTCTCGCCATTGAAGCTTGCTTCATTTAAGTAGTTAATTCTGTACTGCTTATCATCTGCCTGATATGCTTCTGACTTACCATTATTTTCATCGATAAATACTTCAACAGAATCTTTTTCGTGATTAGCTGATGAAGTTGCATCAAGCACATCATCCTTTACACAAACAAGTGTATAGAGATAGTTTTCATCCCAGAGAACCTTTGCACCTGCAAGTGCATTTGGCTTTGTTCCACCTGTTATAGAAAGCTCTACTGGGTCTACCTTATCCCAAACCTTGTCAATCTTTCCATCGATTTCAGGTGTTCCCTTAGCAACTGACATGTATGGCTTGCAAAGTCCCTTTGCGAAATACTTGCTGCCCTCATCCTGAGTAAGTCTAAGATTGTTGAATGCATGCTCGCCTTCTGAATCAGTAACTACTACATCCATAGCAAGTCCTGCTGATGCAAAAAGCTCACTTGGTCCTTCTATCTCAAGTACGCATTCGCCTTCATCATTAAGTGCAGCTTCAACAGTCTTAACATCTGCACCATCCTTCATTTCCTGTGCAAAGTCAACGTATAATTTTGCCTTGTCTGCGCCTTTAGCCTTAACCTTTACAGAAAGCTTATTACCATCCCATACTGGAATAATGCTATACTCTGTACCTTCGATAGATGTTTCCTTGCCATGTGCAAATGGATTCTTGCCCTTTGCCTGAACTAAAGTAATGCTCTTGATAGCTGGCTCAAGCTTTGAAGGATCTACAAGAGCCCAATATGCTGGCTTAGCCTTGTACTCACCATCGAAAAGAAGTGGAACCTGCTTTTGTCTTCCATTAGCTCCACCACCTACGCTGTTGCTGGTCTGAAGCCATGAGTTAGGGTCAATAACACCCCAAATTGTAAAGCCGTTTACATCGATATCTGGATCAGCATCGATTTCCTTGTATGCATCGTAAACATCCTTGTATCTGTATGCTTCCTTTGTGTACTCAGCTGGAAGCTCTGCGTCAGTACCACCAAAGTCTGAGCTGCACTTGAAATCAAGCTCTGTTACCTGAATCTTACCTACGATTTTACCGTAGCGCTTACCACAGTCTATAATCTTCTGCTTTGATGGAGAAATCATATTGTGATGTCCCTGCATACCAAAGCCTGTGATTCTTGTAGGAAGTGTTTCATCACTTTCGTGTCTCTTTACACTTTCAAGCAGACCTGCGATAGCATCTGGCTTATTTCCAGAGCACTCGTTGTAATCGTTGTAGTAAAGCTCAAGGTTGTCCTTGCCCATCTTGTGTGCATAATAATTTGCAAATCTAAATGCATTTAAGATGTAATCAGGAGCATCCTCTTTGCTGCCTGCGCCGTAGATTTTAGCCCAGTTAGATCTTTCAGATGCATTTCTGTATGTACCAGTCTCATCTGAGCATGCTTCGTTTACAACATCCCAGCCATAGAACATATCCTTGTACTCTGACTTGAATACATGCTCATAAACGCTCTTGATGAACCATTCATGACGAAGAGTCATCTCTTCTGGTGAAACAAATGCTCCGTTTGGATCATAGTTTTCTCTAAAGAACCAGTCAGGTGTCTGTGAGTGCCATGTAAGTACGTGACCTCTTACCTTTATCTGGTCCTCTGGGTGCTCATCATTCCAATCCTTGAGCACATCAAGCATCTTTTCTGCTCTTGAGAAATCAAGCTTAGGTACCTTCATATCCTCATGCTTGTTACCTCTTGCATCAGTCCATGTCTCAGTTACAATCATGCCTTCTGAAGGCTTGTCGTTCTGATAGTTGAAAAGAGCATCTGGCTTTAACTCATTACCAAATGTAACTGCATTGAAATGCTTTTCTACAAGATCCATAAGAGCCTTATCAGAAATCTCTGAAAGCATGATTGCAGCACCTGTGTATGAATCGCTTCCGAGGCCTTTACCTGATGAAACATAATCCTTTAAATCTGGAATATCCCATTCGATATCAGCCTTCTCTTTAACCTCTTCTACCTTGCTTGGCTCTGGATAATCCTCTACATCACCCTTTAATGTTAAAGTAATGCTTTCAACTGTAAATGTAGCTGCATCACCAGATGAATTCATCAAACCGATTCCGTCAAAATCAAGCTTGTCAGCATTCTCGATTGTAGTTGTGCCATATGCAGCTAAAAGCTCTTCACCTTCGTTTCTAAGCTTCAGTGAAAATCCGCTCTTATCACCCTTTTTAAGGTTAACCTTTATAGCCTTTACCTGCTTACCCTTTATACCAGTAGGAAGTCCAAGGACCTTTTCTGCATAATTTCCGCTGTAAGAAAGCTTAAAGGCACCACCCTTGACAGTGACTTCGGTTCCCCATGTACCACCTTTGTCATAATCCTTGTCAAAGTCAATCATAGGATAAGTAATTTCGCACTCTTTCTTCTCGTCCTCATCATCCTCAAGCTCGTCTTTTTTATCCTTTTCGTCATCCTCATCCAAAGCATCTTTTTCGTCTTCGGATTCCTCTAACTCTTCCTCTGACTCCTCTGTTTTGTCTTTATCAGACTTCTTCTTTTTTGAGTCATCCTTTTTATCTTTTTTAGATTCTTCCTTTGTTTCTTTCTTTGAATCTTCTTTTTCTGAGTTCTCTTCTGCGCCCTTATCAGATTTCTCTTCCTCTGATTTCTTTTCAGAGTCTTCCTTTACTTTTTCAGATTCCTCTGCTTTAGTCTCCTCGTTCTCAGTCTTAGCCTCTTCCCCTTTTGACTCATCTTCCTGCGCTTTTTCTTCCACGTTCTGCTCTGTAGCTTTGTCTGCTTCTGTAGCATTTACAGTGACAGGCGCATAGGTGGTTGCCATCATAGTAGAAATTGCAACCAAGGATAGAAACTTATAAAGTCTCTTCTTTACCATACATATATTCTCCTCTTTAAAATAATGTAAAAACCCGGGTAAGATTATTTTAATAGGAAAGATGTCAAAAAAAGGGGGATAAACTATATGTCTATCCCCTACAAAATATAACTTATGCCACAACAGTGGTTAATAGTTGCCAAATCCTTCGTAATTCTTGCTTTCTTTAGGTCCAAGATATGAATCTCTTACCTTTACATCCGGGTTCCAAAGAACGATTTTTTCGATTACGACCGCTGGATCTATGGCAAATAATTTTATCTCATTAAGTCCCTCTTTTAATTCAACCTGGCATGTTCCGATGTGAATATTATCAAGCACTCCCTGTCTCCAGCTCATAGACTTCCATGGCTCAAAGCCCTTTTCAGGTATCGTATTTACGATATTTCTCTGACTATCGTTTGCAACCACACCAAGGGTAAGCTTTCCTCTGTAAACAACAGGATTTGATGGCGCTGTGTACACATCACATGTATATGTGCCAGTTTTTGATGCATAAACCTTGTAGATAAGTGCTGGTGCATCCTCTTCATTTTCAAACTTTAGAGTCTGTGGATAAGCCTTCATGCCACCTAATGTTTTTCCGAAGTTTTCAATTTCTCTATATTCACCTAGAGAGGTGTTTTTAGCAGCTGTAAAATGAGGTGCTTCAATTGAGATGCAGCCCTCCCCCTCTAAAAAGCATGGTTCTTTCACATCTATCAAATTATAGTCAGTAACACTTATCTTTACTTCAACCATTGAAACACTGGTGTCATTTTCTGATTCATCAGCAACCACTTCTCCATCGTCTACGTATATACGAAGCATTGTGTGGTCTGACTTATCCCATTTATCCTTTAGAATCTTTACACTGTAAAGAATTGAATCCTCCACTGTAAAAGTTTCATTTTTGGCTATGCAGACATCACTGTATTCATCAGTTACAGAAAGCCAATCTCCATCCCAATCAATACGGTAGTGAAGCTCCTTTTCTCCACCATTTGCTACTTCTACCATCCCTTCATCATTAGAGGCAAAACACAGCGGCATTTCAAGCACATGTCTGGTCCATCTGTGGGCTCCCGTAAAATCTTCCTGATTTGCAATGCTAACCACAAGTCTGCTATCCCTTACAGGATTATAGTACTGACTTACAGGATACTGGCACTGCTCGTCATTCCAATTGGTAAAGCCTATGTGATATACCGACTGCATATGATTCCATTTGCCATTGTTTCTGGTGTGATATTCATCCATCAGACTTCTCTCAAGCTTAATAGAGCTTTTGATTAAATCAGCATACTCATTTGCACGCTTCTTGCCCTGGCGGATATAGTTGGCATTTATGCTTGCAGATATCTGCATGGTATTGATAGCTGCCACTGATTTTACAGGATAATATACCAACTGATAGAAGCATTCCTCCAAATCCAAATCAGTTGCCTTAACCTCTTCAAATAAATCATCTGCTTCGTATGACATATCAAATATCTTATCTAGCATATCCATTGCTTCATTTTCATGAACAGCATGATATATTCCACTGTGCAAAGCCTCTGGTCTTCTTTTTCCATTCAGATTTACATAATCATTTACAAGCCCTGCTGCCCTTTTTGCAATTTTCTTTTCAAAGCCTAATCCTCTAAACCAGTTTATGGTATATTCCTTTGTTTTATTGATGGCATCTGTTCCCCATTTATCAAAATCATATGCCAAATCCAGAAAATAGCTGAGTGGTAATTCCTGATTTTTAATATCCCCTACATTTACAATCCAGGCTGCTCTTACACCAAAATCATAGGCCATAGTCATCTGTTCCCAGACCTTTGTAAGTGGTGAAGTGTTTATCCAAAGATATGACACAGGGTCACCAAAATAATCGAAGTGATAATACATTCCAAAGCCGCCAGACTTTTTGCGCATCTTATCATCAGGCAAGGTTCTAACATTTGCAAAATTGTCATCACAAAGCATCATGATATCGTTATCAAGAACATCCCAGTCTTTCAGACCTTTAGTGTTTTCATCGCCAAAATAATAATCCTCCACCTCTTTGTATAAAGCTAAAAGCTGTGGATGAGTACTTGGTGCATACTCTGCGATAAGCTCCTTTTGCTTTATGATAGCGGATTTTAAAACATTAATATTATCCTCTAGGGTTGCATCCTCAGGCATTAGATATGAGTCATTTTCACCGCGCATACCTATTGTAATCAGATTTTCAAAGTCCTTGTTTCTAATCAGGCCATCCTTCCAAAACTCAGTGATTCCCTCTGCATTAGACAGGAAGCTCCAGTCTGTTCCATACTGTGGATTGTCCTGTCTTAAGGTCTGAAATTCCTGTCCCGAACGGCAGCAGGGCTCATGATGGGAAGCTCCCATGATTACCCCCATTTCATTTGCCAGCTTCGCATTTTCGATATTATCTAGAGTAAAATCAGAGCGCCACATGGCAGGCCACAGATAATTTCCCTTCAGTCGTAAAAGAAGCTCAAAAATCTTTTCATAAGCTTCAGGGCCTGGTCTTATGCTTCCATATTTTTCCTTGAGCCATTCACCAAGGCAAGGTTGCTCATCATTAATAAAAAATCCTCTGTATCTGACAGATGGCTCCTTGGAAACCATACAAATATCAGAATCTAAAATTATCTCAGACTTTTTCTTTACTGTAGCATCAGCCCAGAAATACCATGGTGAAACTCCAAGCACTTCAGATATGTGAAACATACCATAGATGGCGCCACGCTTGTCACTTCCGATAACAGCCAGCACAAGCTGTCCCTTACATTCAGGATTTTCAAAAAGATATATTCCATAGGCTTCCCTTTTACGCTGCAACAGGGAAACATCTATCGTATTTACGAATTGAGTTTTGACACTTTGGCTATCACAAACTCCTACATAAATTACATATTTTTCCTCTGGTAAAAAAGAGTCCTCAATTTTAGGACTCTTTCCTGTGACTCTGTTAATATCCTCTGCAAAAATTCCAGCCATTTTCTTAAGGCCAAATACTCCGGCATCCTCTAGCACAATAGGTGCAACTTTGCCATTTTTATATAGTCCAAACTCCAACATAATAATCTTCTCCCTGTGAAAGATTTACTTCATTATGGAGATTAGTATAGCAATTATTAAAATAATTTATTGTTCATTTATTGACCTATTAAGTGATTATTTTTGCATGACATTATAAAAAAAGATCCCTACGTCATCTCTGCCATAAGGATCTAAAACACTCTTTATCTATTACCAGCGCTTAATATTAAAAATCTGTTCATTTATAGGATTTACAAGCTCTGGTGAAAATCCCATAAAGAATAAAAATGGTATTTCTCCAAGTGTATGATTGCCCATTTCTTTATCGTGAGCCATAATTACACCAAATGCGGCTGGAAGCTTTTCCTTAAGAAGAGACATTACCTCTTCATCTTTTGCAAGCTCACATAGTCTGGTCTGCGGGCCATAAATATTTCTATAATCTTCGCTTGGCATATAAGAAATCTTGTAGTGGCCAGCTCCTGCAGTAAGCAAGCCATCCACACTGATTTCCGAAGCATCACAGCCTTCCACTGTTAAGGCTTCCTTAGAAAATCTTGGAAGAGTCACATTTGCCTTTCCATTAAATGGAACAGACACTTCAATGGTAATTATACCGTCCTCTGCTATTTTCCAGTTTGAAGTATACTTTCCTGCTGCTGTAGTCATTGAGCAATTGAAATGTCTAAACTTCATAGATGGAAGTGGCTTGATATTTGCCACCTTAAAGCCAGGCTCAGCTGCTGTGAGGCCACCGATATATTCATACATAAACTGAACAATAGTACCATATGAATAGTGATTGAGGGAATTCATTCCAGTGCCTGAAATTGAGCCATCCTCTAAAAGTGAATTCCATCTTTCCCAAATAGTTGTTGCACCAAGATTTACACAGTAAAGCCAGCTAGGGAAGCCCTCATTAAATAAGAACTGATATGCCAAATCCACATGTCCGCATTTTGCAAGTGTAGTACATAGAAGTGGTGCTCCTACAAATCCGCACTTAATCTGGAAGCAGTCTTTTCTGAGACGGTCTATAAACTGATTAATAAGCTTTTGTCTGTCCACATAGATATCAAAGGCAAGGGCTACTATGTAGGCAGCCTGTGTATCGCAAGCCAAGCGTCCAGTAGGTGAAAAATACTCATCCAATATTCCCTTTTTGATTTTTTCTGCAAGCTCCTTATAGTTCTTTGCATCATCATTTTTTCCAAGGCGCTCTGCCATCTCAGCTGTGATTACTGTAGAACGGAAATAGTAAACTGCTCCAAGATAATCATCATCTGTGCCACCCTTAAAGCTCTGCTCTGAAATACCATCAAGCCCAAGCCAATCGCCAAACTGGAATGGAAGGATAAATAAGCCCTTGTCACCATGCTCCACATCATTTCTGTGCATATAATCTACCCAGTTTTTCATCAGCTCGTAGTGCTCTGTAACATCCTCTAATGAGCCAAAGGTATTGTATAAAACATTTGGCACGAATGTGCCTACATCTCCCCATACACTAGATGAACCAGCAAGGCTTGCACCGCCCTTTGAAGGGATGTAGCTTGATACTGCACCATCATACCTTTTTGCATCATAATTTAAATCTCTCAAGAACTTTTTGTAGAAAGCTCTTGTATCCATATTATAGCTGGCTGTCTGAGAAAATACCTGGGCATCTCCTGTCCAACCAAGTCTTTCATTTCGCTGTGGACAGTCTGTTGGCATATCAAGGAAATTAGATTTTTGTCCCCAGATACAGTTTTCGTATAGTCTGTTTATCTTTTCATTGCTGGTTTCTATGTAGCCTGTGCGCTCCATATCAGAATAAATTACATTTGAGCGAACCTTATCAAGTGTAAGCTCTACATTTTCTGGCCAGCCCTCGATTTTGATATATCTGTATCCAAAGAATGTAAATCTAGGATGAACAGTCTCTTTTCTTCCATCAGAGGTATATACAAAACTAGATCTTGCCTCACGGTAATTATCATTATAGAAATTACCCTGCTGCAATACTTCACCACAGCTAACAGTAATCACTGTGCCTGAAGGAAAATCTGCATCAAATTCCATCACACCACAATGATTCTGTCCAAAGTCAATTACAGTCTCACCTGCTGGTGTCTTAATTATTTCTTTTGCTTTAAGGACTTCCTTAACTACTACAGGAATACTGTATCTATCTAAAAGTGCTCTCTCTGCTGTCACAGAAATAGCGCTACCTTTTTCAATAATTCCAGCCGTTCTGTCTAAATCCTCTCCATAATAGATTCCAGACTCAAGCACATCTGATGCTGATACCTTCCAGGTAGAATCTGTTCCAATGACATCACATGTTCCATCCTCGTAAGTAACATGAAGCTCTGCGATAGCCTCCATTCTGTCACCATAATTGTAGCCGCCTTCCAAACCAAAGTTTGACATATACCAGCCCTTTGCCACCTGAATATCAAGCCTGCTATCTGTTTTAAGCTGTTCTCCTACATCAAATGTGATAATCTGCATTCCAGTTTCATAGTCATTGATGTATGGAGTAAGAATTTCATTTCCCACCTTATTTCCATCTATATAAGCTTCAAATACACCTAGACAGCTTACATAAAGTCTTGCATCCTTCACCTGGTCTTTAAGCTTTAGTTCTTTAGAAAAAACTGGATGAAATGTCTCTCCCTCAGCTGCTGCAATCCACTTACCTGTCCATGGCTCATCCATCTTTCCTGTCTCGAAAAACTGAACCTTTGATGTAGCACATTCTCCATTGTCACCTGTGATAGTTACTCTCCAAAAATATCTTGTTCTTGGAGCAAGCTTTATATCTATCACTTCACCAGTCTGATCTAAATCCTCAGACTCCTTTTTGAAAATGATATCCGTAAATGCGATATCATTTGCAACCTCAAGTACACCGTTTTTTAATGTTAATGCCTCTGTGTCTTCAACATTCCAGCTTGCAATTATATTTCTAAAATCATAGCCTATAGGGTTTACAACTCCATTAAGCTTTGTTCTTGTAATTCTCATCAATCAATATCTCCTTAAAATAATGTTCAACTTATGTTGTCAATATAACACGATTTAAAAATCTATTCACGTATCAAAATCCGACTTTATTTCAGTTAAACACGACGTATAATAAGGATGCCAAATTTCCGTTGAAATCCGGCATCCTTTAAGTACAAATTTAGTAAGATAAATACTCCTTGCCGCAGAAAGGATCAATAGGACTCTTTCCTTTAAATTCACTCTTACCCATTATTTTTTCAATTACAGTTTCAATCATAACATCATGATTAGAATAGCAATTAATATAAGTCTTAATCATAGGTACATCCAACAAGTGATATGGATTTGCCAAAGAAATAAATAATGTAGGAACAACCTCAACAAACCATGGAATATTGTTACCTGCACCATACTCTGTGTGCCAGTTTAATCTGGCTGTTGTCTGGTTTGATGTATTTTCAATGTTTCCAATATACATTACCAAATCATATTTGCTTCTGAATTCCTCTACTGTCTCAAAATGTACAGGCTTTGTCCAATCATAAACCTCTTTCTCATAAGGAATCATCTCAAAGCCAAGCTTTTCCATCTCAGAAACAAATTTCTTTTCAATTCGCTCATCTGATTTGTAGCCACCCATCATTTCATAGAGAACTCGTCTGTGCTTTTTTACATCAAGCGGTAAAAGCTGTTGTGTGTCCTTTACAAGTGTAACTGCCTTGTCGGCACAATCCTTCACCCACTCCTTGTACTCTGGCTTACCGATTTCTGATAAATTATCTTCTGAAGGTGCAAGCGTACCTTGTTTCTGCTTTTTATGTAAGCCCATCATAGCCTTTGTTGCAAGAATTCTAGTCACCGCTTCATCCAGACGTTTCTCTGACAGAATTCCATTTTTAAGTCCTTCTGTCATATACATAATGTCTTCCTCTAAATCCTTATTGAAGAGAATCATATCGCAGCCAGCTTCTACACAGTATGGAATGGCCTTGCGTCTATCCATTGCAGCAAGGAAACCTACCATTGGTGTAGCATCTGTAATAATCATTCCATTAAATCCAAGCTTATCTCGAAGTAAGCCCTGCAATAATTCCTTAGACTGACTTGCAGGAATCAGCTTCTTTTGTGGTACTTCCTCATTTGATAGTTTATTCTGATATGCTGGAAGTGCAATATGTCCTACCATCACGGTTGGCGCGTCATTATCTATTAGAGTCTTGTAAATATCTCCATAAGTTCTATCCCACTCATCACAGCTCATAGAGTTTACAGAAATCAAAATATGCTGGTCTACTTCATCTACACCGTCACCAGGGAAATGCTTAACAGATACAATTGAGCCACATTCTCTTGCCGCCTTCATGTATTCAAGACCACACTGCTTTACCATTTCAGGATCTGAACCATATGTACGAACATTAGTTATAGGATTATGATAGTTTAAATCAATATCTATTACAGGAGCAAAAGCATAATTACATCCAACAGCTTGAGCCTCGCTACAGCTGATTTTCCCCAAACGATAAGCCTGCTTTGGATCCTTTGTTGCAGCCACCTGCATCTGCTTTCCAAATGCAGTTCCCTCTTCTATAATACCATCGCCACCTGCCTCTAGGTTTGCTGCAGTAAGCATTGGAATTTTAGTATTATTCTGAAGATATTTGTATGTGCTTATAAGCTCTTTCGCCTTGCCGTTTCTAAACATCAGGCCACCTACATGATTATTTAAAATCACATGCTGTAAATAGCCTTCATCAGTTGTAACCCCCAGAGGGAAAAACAGTTGACCTATTTTTTCCTCTGTAGTCATTGAACTTTTTGTATTCTCAACCCATTTAATATCTTCATCAGATAGGTAAAAAGGTCGATTCTTTAAATCAATATTAGTCATTTTATTATTCACCTATGCCATCGCCCTTGAGCTATTTTTGAATACCTTTTTTATTGATGCAATCCAGCCTGCCCCCTGTCCTGCAACTACATTTAATACAAGAATAAATAAACCTGTAATAACAGTTGAAATTGCGCTACCCATTTCCGCAGTGAAAATTGCTGCTAATGAATATGACAGTAAGCTGAGTGTTAAAGCACCCATGATTGTTCCAATCAAATCACCACAGAAGCCTGCAAGCATCAAACCGATAAATACTGGAAGAATATTTGAGAACAACTCACCTGCTGTAGATAATGAAGTAAAGCTTGCATCATGTGGAGCCTTTGTAGCGTAAATCATAGTAGCAAATCCAAAAATTAATCCAGAATATACATATGAAATAAATACATTCTTCTTTTCATTGATACCAATGTTTACAGCAGACTGTTGATTATTTGAAAGAAGCTGTGCCTCTTTACCGGTAACTGTTCCATAGCTATAGAATGCATAAAGAACTACACTTGCAATAAGTGGTACTAAAGCCAGTGGAAATGATGAAAATACATTTAAGGTCATATTTGCTACGTATTTTGCACCTGCCCCATTAAAGGCTATACATGTGATTGACTCATACAAAAGAGCCATACCGATTGTGGCAATAACGATAGGTAATCTTCCATACACATATACCAATGCCACAATTATTGATAACACAACGCTAATTGCCAAACACAATATAATAAATACTCCCAAATTATTTCCTGCCATGTCCTGAGCCACGTGACCAGCCACAATAGCTGTAAGTAGCATTATCGCACCACCGGAAAAATCAAACCTTCCACTTTTAAATTGTAGGCCGATTCCTAATGCACAGCTGGCTGCCACAGCTGTATCCGACAGTACAATTCTCCACATAGGAAGTGTTCCATAATATGTTTTGCCGTTTGCATAGCAAAGAATAAACATTACTACAAACATGGCAAGTGGCAGCATTATAGTTCCACCTATTCTTTTTAACCAATTCATCTGTTTCATAATTTCACCCTTAATTACTTTAATGCATCTACCATAACCTGTTCAGAATGAAACAATGCCTTTAAATCCTCAAAGCTGTTGCATGCCTGAAGGTCTTCATATTTAACTGATGCATCGTTATAGTCGTTATTAGCTAAAATTGATTTTGAAGTAACATTATCGATATCTTCCTTGCTATCGATTACATATTCTGCTGAATCAATTCTCTCGCAAACAAAGTCATCATACATTTCGCCCTTTACAGCCTTATCGATTAATGTAAGACCATATGCAATGTTCTCACATGGTGAAATTGAAAGATAACCGATTGTTCCATCTTCACCTATATCTTCAACAAGTGATGGATCATTATCAAAGCCTGATGTTATAAGCTTGGTATCAGCTGCACAGAGCTTGTCCCCTTTTGCCTGAACCATTGTAGGATAAACAAATGTTGTACCTGCACAAAGAGCTACTAATGCATCCAAATCATCTCTGTCAGCTTCCTGGAAATATGACTCATCCAGTGGCTGGAATTCAAGTGTAACTACTCCACCTACTATTTCTATACCTGCTTCCTTGCAAAGTTTTACTATCTCATCTGATGCTTCCTGAAGGTTAGGATATGCATAACCTGGGAAAGTAACTACACCAATTTTGTCATAGCCCTGAGATACTACGTAATCAAAATTCTGCTTTGCTGTGTCAGCGCCATTGATGTGTCCATCTGCAATTGTTCCAAGGAAATTTGGATAATCCTTTACTGCTGCATTTGATGCAATATTTGCATCCTCAGAAAAAACTGAATTCATATCTGTATTAAAGGCTGCAACTGGAAGATCTGGATATTCATCCATGATTGCCTGGATACCACCATCCTGGCTAACTAAAATACCAACAACATCACTTGTCATTCCATTCTTAACAGCTGTAAGGTTTCCATCTGGATCATTAAATCCATCACCATAAACAATTTTTAAATTGTAGCCCATTTCCTCACAAATCTTGGTTCCATATGCAACCATAGCCTCGTACTGAGGTCCTGAAGATAAATTCGACATCCAAAGAATTGTTCCTCCATTTGCTGAAGATGAACTTTTTGATGATTTTCCCTCAGTGTCTGCTGCCTGTGAACCACATCCTGCTAATGTTGTTACTGAAAGAACTGAAGCAGCTGTCATTGCTAAAACTCTTTTTAATACTCCTGATTTCATAATATAACCCTCCTAAAAATTAATTATCTTGGTAATACACCGTTTTTCTTTCTACATGTAAATAAAACTACAACTATAAAGATTATTGACTTAATTAAAAATGTCATATTTGTTGGCACTCCTATAAGTGGCAGTCCTACTGCAAGGATTGAATATGTAAATGAACCAACCACTGCACAGCTTACCTTTGAACGCATACCACCTGATAAAGGCATACCACCTAAAATCAACGCTATCATTACATTCATTTCAAAGCCTGTTCCTGTTGAATCTGAAGCTGATCCTGTGTAGCCCATCTGGAAAATAGCTGCTACGACTACCATGACACCCATAATTACATAGCTAATAACCTTGAACTTTAATAAGTTTATTCCACATTGCTCTGCGGCAAGTGCGTTGGCACCGATGGCTCTTGCGTTTTTTCCAAACTTTGTAAAGTAAAACAGATAAGAAACAACAATTGTCTCTAATACAAGTACCAAAACCATAAGTCCTGTGCTTTTAAAAGCTGAAAAATCTACAGAGCGAAGTGTAATATTTCTGCTTCCAAGCTTCGCATATGCGATAGAGCTCACACCCTGAAGTATCATCATAAACACTAGCGATGGAATAATCGGATGAACCTTAAGTACCTGTCCTGCTCCACCATTAATAATAGCTATTACAATGGCTATAGCTGCTGAAATCAAAATGCCAGGAAGTAACGAGCCAGTTACATTTCCAAGCAAAACAATAAGCATTGCATAAACTCTAATCTGCGCACCAATACTAATATCCATATTTCCAAGTGAGTAAACAAATACTGCTCCAACTGACAATAACGCTGTTACAATTACATTGGAGATGATATTTGCAAGCTTTGCCTGACTCCATATGTTCTCTCCGAAAAAAGGAGGAATGATTGTAAATACCAAAATACAGAAAATCAATCCGCCGTAGGATGCCACATCATTTATATGCGTTTTTAAGTATTCACTAACTTTATTCTTCTTTATCTCTTCCATTACAAACCCCTTAAATCATGTACTCAATAATATCTGTCTGCTTTAGCTCAGGGCTTCTTTCAAATTCCTTTGTCACCTTGAAGTCCTTCATAATGATTATCTTGTCTGCCATTCCCACAAGCTCTGAGAGCTCCTCAGATATCATTATTATTGCTTTGCCCTGTTTCTTCATGTTTTCAATAAGGGAATACATAGCTTGTTTTACGCCTATATCAACGCCTCTGGTTGGACAATCCATGATGATTACCTCTGCCCCCTTTGCTGTCCATTTTGCAAAAGAAACCTTTTGCTTATTACCGCCTGATAATGTTCCTACCCATTGTTTGCCACTACCACATTTAATTCTAAAAGCTTCAATTTCTTTATCAGCCATTGCCTTTTCTGATTTAGGGCTGATGTAGGTTTTGTTCTCAAGTGCTGTCAATGAAGGAAGAACTATATTATCCTGAATTGAACCATCAAGAATAAGAGCCTCACTATCACGATTCTTTGATATATAACCTATTCCACTTTCAATAGCCTGAAGTGGAGTCTTTATCTCCATACCATTTCTTATAACTCTTCCGCCTTCAAGCTTTTCAATCCCATAACAAATTCGTCCAATGTCATGCATTCCACAACCTGAAAGTCCTCCGAAACCAATTATTTCTCCCTTGTGAACCTTTAGGTTAAAGTGCTTTATTTGTCCAAAGCTGACGTTTTTAAGCTCAAGTGCGACCTCATCACTGTGGCTTGTATCGTAATCCTCTCGGTAATACTTCTCACCGATTTCACGTCCAACCATTAAATAGCGAATATTCTTTACTGCTGCAAGTGCATGTATTTCATCCCCGTTTAATTCTCCAACAATATCTCCATCCCTTAGCACTGTAAGAACTGTACAATGTTCAAGGATTTCTTCCATGTCATGAGAAATAAATATTACTGTTTTGCCTTCATCAGCCATTTTGTGAATCAGTTTATAAAGAATTTCTCTTCCTTCCAAGGAAAGCGCTGTAGTTGTTTCATCTACTACCAACACTTTTGTATCATCATTAACACATCGAACAATTTCAATAAGCTTTCTATCTTCAAAATTGTACATATCAATAGAATGATTTGCCTTGATGTGTTCTAATCCGTATTTACGAAGCAGCTCATCTGCTGCTGCATTCATCTTTGACATACTGATAATTCCAAATTTAGAAAACTCAGCCTCTCTACCAGCAAATATATTCTGAGCAACAGTAACATGAGATATAGTATTTGCTTCCTGAAGGATCATTGATATGCCAGCATTTTGAGCCTCAATCATGCTCTTTGGCTTCCATGGCTTTCCCTGATAAAACATTTCACCCGAGTTAGCCTCCTGCATTCCTGCAATTATAGATGTTACTGTAGATTTACCTGAACCATTTTCCCCAACAAGTCCCCTTATTTCACCAGGGTAGAATTTAATATCTACATCCTTTAGAGCAACGGTTGGTCCAAAAGCTTTATGAATGTGTTTTACTTCAATAATTGCTTCCATAAATTCCCTTGCCTTTCCTTTTCAAATCTATGTATAAATAATATTTCCTGAGATGGTTTCAAACTAGACAATTATTAATGAGAGTTAGCACAATATTACGATTTATATTGATTTTTAGTATTTTTAGGCTATGATATTAACAATTAGAGTTTTTATAAGAAGAGGTTATTATGTATAGATATGAATTAGATTCAATAATTGAAGATTTAGCCACTGCATATAGAGTAGATATACATCATGTTACGCAAGAGACTACAGATTTATTATTCTTAGATCACGGATTTCGTAAATACGTATATGGCGATTTTGATTATAGCCTGCTTTTTAACGACATGATTCATGACATCGAAGATACCACTCCTGTATCCTATATAGACAGCTTTGGGGTAAATTATCTTATATTCAAAGAAAATCTTCCTCAAACCTCTGATGAAAGGTACACAATACTTGGAGCATACACTACAGAATCCTACAGTCAACTAAATCTAACGTCTCTACTTAATAGTAATGGCGTTCCGCTTTCTATGCTTGAAAATGTATCTTCATTCTTTAATAGATGCCCGGTAATTAATGATATTCAGCAATGGCATACACTCATTATCCGTCTTTTATACAGATACTATGGTCGCGAGGTATCGATACAGTACAGACAGTTTTCCACTGATTCCTTGTCGACAGCTGTAAACTATGAAAAACTCAATTCCATTCCAGATTCCATGGTTCAATTTGCTGAACTGGAAGAACGTTATGAGGTTGAAAACAGATTGATAAAGGCTGTAACAGCAGGTGATACATCATCTGCCTTAAACATTACAAATGAATTTATGAAATATAGAATGGCACCTAGAATTTCTGATCCAATCCGTGATGCCAAGGACATGGTAATCGCTGTAAATACTTTGCTTAGAAAAGCAGCAGAATCAGCATATGTTGCCCCATTATATATAGACAACCTAAATGCAAAGCTAACAATAGATATTGAAAACTGCAGCACGGTTTCTCAGGTTTACTCCGTAAACTCAAATATCATAAGAAGATACTGTATGTTGGTTAAAACCTACTCTAGAGCAAATTATCACAGCATTATCAGAGATACCTTGAACTATATAGATGTGCATTATCAGGAAGAGCTTTCCTTAAGCTTCTTTGCCCAAAAATTTACTGTAACAAAAAACTACCTGTCCGCTTTATTTCACGAACAGGTAGGTATGACCTTAACTGATTATATAAATAGTACTCGAATACAGCACTCACTCCTTTTGTTAAACACTACTGATAACTCTATGTCTGATATCGCTATCGCCTGTGGTTTTAACGATGCCAACTACTTCACCCGAGCATTTAAAAAACATAAAGGAAAGAGTCCATCTGAATATCGCAAAAGTCTTAGATAGTTTACTACTTACAGATATCTAACAAATCCTTAAAGCTATCCATCTTGTAGGTAACATTAGGATGCTCTGTAGCTTCTCCAAGTCCTGCACTTTCAAAGCCACCATCAAAAGCAGCCTGGATACCAGCCTTTGCATCCTCTACTACAAGACAATTCTCCGGGGTTTCTCCTAGAAACTCTGCTGCCTTAAGAAAGACCTCTGGATCTGGCTTTGATTTTGTGATATTTGTTCCATCAGAAATGGCATCAAAGAAATCGGCAAGTCCTAGCTGGTTTAAAATCATTTTAGTGTTTTTGCTTGAAGATCCAATCGCAAGCTTATAACCACGTGTTCGCAAACTTTCAAGAGTAATCTTTACTTCCTCTGATAAATCAGCCGGGCTCATTTCTTTTAAAAGCTCAACATAGGTTGCATTTTTTTCAGCAGCCATGTATTCCTTTTCTTCTTCAGTATATTGCTTTGTGGCTTTCTCCAAAATAATATCTAAGCTAGCCATTCTAGAAACACCCCTAAGGCGATTGTTTATATCCTCATCAAAATAAATTCCGTTTTTATCTGCAAGCTTCTTCCATGCAATATAATGGTATTTGTCTGTAAAACAAATAACTCCATCTAAATCAAAAATTACTGCCTTCATAAATCTGTTTCCTCTCCTTCTGTCATTCCCTCATAGGAACTGTGATTATTATGGAGAAAAAAAGAAACTGATTCAATCGGATTTACCGGCCTATTTTACGCTATTTCCTAACAATTTTAAGTTCGATTTAAATTAACGTTTTTAAGGAGTTATGACTATATTAATAGCATCTACTATCTGGAATAATAAATGGCGAACATGAAATAGGATCTTCTATTACTATGCTATCAAGACCATATATCTCTTTGATATTTTCTGAAGTAATAATTTCTGCAGGGGTTCCCTGACAGATAAGCTTTCCCTTTTTCATTGCAAAAATATAGTCTGCATATCTTGAGGAAAGATTTATATCATGAAGCACCATGACGATTGTTGTGCCCCGCTTTTGGTTTAATTCCTTTAACAAATCAAGGATTTCCACCTGATATGCAATATCAAGGAATGTGGTAGGCTCGTCTAAAAATAAAATATCTGTCTGCTGTGCCAAAGATAATGCTATAAACACACGCTGTCTTTGTCCACCTGAAAGCTCATCTATGCTGGCATCAGCCAAATCATTAATTCCCATAAAACACATAGCTTCGCTTATGGCCTCATAGTCGTGCTTGCTGAGCGGCGTCATAAATTTGCGATATGGAAATCTTCCTCTGGCCACCAAGTCTGCCACCTTTATTCCCTCTGGGGCGATTGAATTCTGTGGAAGAAGCCCTATTGTTTTGGCAAGGGTTTTAGAATTTATGCTGGAAATATTTTTTCCATCTAATGTCACCTGTCCTTCAGCTGGACATAACAACCTGCAAAATGTTTTAAGCATAGTAGATTTACCACTACCATTTGATCCTAAAATAACACTGATTTTATTCTGAGGAATGGTTATATCTACACCATGCAGAATTTCCTTATCAGAATATCCTGCATGAATTTGTTCAGCTCTAAGAATGTTTTCACTCACTAGACCTTTTCTCCTTTGTTGATGTTGATGAGTAAATATAGTAAATAAGGCGCTCCGAGAATTCCTGTGATTACACCTACCGGATATCTGGTTGGAAGCAGGTTTTGTCCCACAAAATCTGCTGCAAGTACAATGCACGCTCCAACTAAACCTGCGCTTACTGTATTAGTCTGTCTTTTACCACAAATCCTTGTAGCAATTGGTCCTGACAAAAAAGCGATTGAGGAAATAGGGCCTGTTACAGACGTTGCAAATGCAATTAATACAACTGCCAGAATTATAATGATTATTCTCGATAGATTTACATTTATTCCAAGCACTGTTGCGTAGGCATCCCCAAGCTCAAGCCCCTTTAGGATATTGCCCATAAACATAATCCCACCGGTTATTATAATAACTACAAAAATAAGTAGTGGAAGTCCATCAGACTTAATATCGTTTAGATTTCCTGTCATCCATCTCATGGCTGATGGCACATCATATTCTGCCCCCTTTAAAACCATCCAGTTTATAAGTGCTGTAAAAAATGCCTGTGCACCTATACCTGTAAGTATGAGTCTGGCTCCAGAATATCCACCTTTAGTTGCAATCCAATATATAGCCCCTGCTGCAGCCAAACCAGAAATTAGAGCCATAACCGAAACAGCTCCATTTGAGGCATGTAAATACAAAATTCCATATACAGCTGCCACTGTAGAGCCCGTTGAAACGCCTATTATGTCCGGGCTGGCAAGTGGATTTCTAAGCAATGTCTGAAAGGTATTTCCAGCTACACCAAATGCAATACCGCAAAATACTGCTGCAATTGTTCTTGGTAAACGGAGATTTTTAATTATATATGCACCCTTGATTCCATCCTGCCCCATGAGCACTTTAAACACATCTGAAAGTGGATATGTTGCATTAGTGCCTAATGTCATATTTATGCAAATAAGGGAAAGCAGCATCAAAAGAATAATACACAAAATCAAGTTATATCTCTTTTTACGCTTTTCAATTCCCACTAAAAAGCCTTTGTTTTCTATCATATATTTGCCACCTTTGCCCTTCTTATAATTGCAATAAAGCAAGGTGCACCGATAAGTGCTGTCATAATTCCTGATTCCAACTCACCTGGTCTTCCAAGCAATCTGCCAAGCACATCAGAAATCACAAGTATGCTTCCTCCATATAAAGCGCTGATAAGTATCAGCTTCTTTTGCTCAGAGCCTACAAGTAGTCTGATTAAATGAGGAATCATAAGTCCTATAAAGCTGATTGGACCAGCAAGTGCTGTTATGGATGAGCAAAGTAGCACTCCACATACTGCAGCAATAAGTCTTGTACGATTAACATTTAATCCCAAAGCTGTGGCTGTTTCCTCTGATAAAAGTAAAGTGTTTAAATCTGAAGATATAAAAACACTTACGATCAATGAAATGATTACAACAGGAAGAATTAATAAAATATCCTCATTACTTGCACCACCCACACTTCCAATCTGCCAAAATCTAAAGGATGTCATAACACTTGAATCAGGCATAACAAATACACTAACGAGTGATGAAAGGGCTGTTGAAATAGCAGCACCGGAAAGGGCAAGCTTTATAGGTGTTGCTCCACCATAGCCCATAGATGCCAGCTTATATACTAAAATTGCTGTAAGCATAGCTCCTAAAAAAGCAAGTGATATATAAGATAGCTTTGATTGAATATTAAAAACAGAAATTCCTATTACGATAAAAAGTGATGCTCCTGTGTTAACACCTAGTATGCTTGGGTCGGCAATTGGATTTCTGGTTATGGTCTGCATCAATACACCAGAAACACTAAGTGCAGCTCCTGCCAAAATCCCAAAAACGGTACGTGGAATTCGGGCCTGCACCACATTCACATTGTAATTTTCTATATTTCGTCCAAGTACTGCATCTATAACATCAGCAAAACCTACGGATTTTGCTCCGTAGGTTATTGAAAGCATTGATGCAATAATAAGAATTACTGTACCTGTAATTATTGTAAGATATATCTTTTTATTACTCATTTACCTTGCTGGCTGCCTCATTTAATACTGTCAAATAATCATCAATTGCATAAGGGATAGATAAAATGGAAGGTGTAGTTGCTGCTGCAAGTACTGATGTAGAATCAAGAAGTACAACTGCACCATTTTTAACTGCTGGAATCTGGCTCATAAGTGGATCAGCCTGCATTGCCTCAAGCAATCCCTCGTCACCATAGCACACCATGATATCCACATCTGAAAGAATATCTGCATTTTCTCTTGAAATAGTTACTGAGAATTCTTCAGTATCTTCACCTAATTTATGAATACTATCTGGTGTTGCAAGCCCTAAATCATTTAAATATGCTGCTCTAGGATCTGCTGGTAAATATGCGTAGAAGGTACTCATATCATCCTGTGATACCCAGAAAAATCCTGCTGTCTTTCCATCTAAGTCTGGATATTCAGCTAACTTATCTGCAATGAGCTTGTCTGTTTCTGCTACAAGCTCCTCGCCTTTTTCCTTCATGCCTACCGCTGTAGCATTTGTAATCATCTGCTCTCTCCAGGTAGTCTTCCATGCTATCTCAGCGAAAGGAACTGTTGGTGCAATTTCTGAAAGCTGATTATACTCATCCTCTGAAAATCCTGAATATGAAGCTACAATTGCATCAGGCTCTGCTACTGCAATAGCCTCAAAATCCCAGCTAGTCTCGTCGTTAAATACATTAGGTGAGTCTACTCCAAGCTCTGTAAAGGCATCCTTTGTCCATAAATGAAGCTTGTCCTCTGTTACAGCTCCATAATTTGCTGCTGATACACCTACTGGAACGATTCCAAGTGCAAGCATTGTGTCCTGGTTGCCCCAGCCTAATGTAACTACACGCTCTGGCTTGCTTTCAATGACTGTCTGTCCGTATGCATGCTCCATAGTGATTGGGAAACCTTCAGTCGCTTCCAAATTACTTGCAGCCGCTATATTATCTGAAGCCTCACCTACTGCCTCGTTATTTGTGGTTCCACATGCCATAAATGCAGATGTAGCCACTGCAGCAGTGAGCATCAATGATGTTATCTTCTTTTTCATGTTGTTATTCCTCCTGATAGTTAAAGCTTATATCTGTTAGACTTCGCTAACAGGTCATTACTTTACCATAGAAAGTTAGTGGTGTCAAATCTATTTTAGCGCAATCTAACATGTAAAATAAAAGTGCACCCTGGTTTACAAGCTTTTATGATAAAAAAGCTCATTTACCAGGATGCACATCCTAATTTTATTATTATATTTCTACTCCTTTATTAGATTAAGCCTGCAAATAATGAGGCAAGTACTACAGTAAGCACTCCTGCCACTGCAATAGAAAGTGAACTCATAGCACCTTCCACATCACCAAGCTCCATTGCCTTGGCAGTTCCAATTGCATGTGCTGCTGTTCCAAATGCAAGCCCCTTAGAAATCGGCTCATGAATTCTAAATATTTTGCAGATAAGCTCTCCAAAGATATTGCCTAAAACTCCTGTAATAACGATTACTGCAACAGTGATGGTAACATATCCGCCAAGCTCCTCTGAAACACCCATCCCAATGGCTGTGGTGATCGATTTTGGAAGCAGTGTAACATAGTTGGCATGATTGAGTCCCATCAAGCGAGCCAAAATGAATACTGTCACAAGGCTTGTGAGCACTCCTGCAGTTACCCCTAGCATAACTGCACTGGCGTTTTTCTTTAAAAGCTCCCATTCCTCATAAAGTGGAATGGCAAGACATACAGTAGCTGGAGTGAGCAGCCAGCTTAAATATTTTGCACCTTCATTGTAGGTTTCATAATCTACATGGGAACCTATTAAAACAAGGATTGTTACGATAATAGATATCAACAACGGATTAAAAAATCCAAAACCAAATTTTCTTTTGAGCTTTGCGCCAATTGCGTAGGAAATCAAGCTGATAGTTACTCCTGCGTAGGCGCTGTTTTGCATAAACTCTACCATTATTTTGCCTCCCTTTTACTGCGTCTGATAATGAACTGAGAAATGACTCCCGTAGCTCCCATTACAGTAAATATCGTAATTACGGTAATGATGGATACAGGTAAAAGCACTGGTGCTAAAACGCCCCAAGAGGACATAAGCCCTACACCAGCAGGAACAAACATGACAGGCATGATTTCGATAAGGAACTTTCCAGTGTCACGAACCTGTTCAAGCTTTATCAGTCCACTTAAAAGGGCAATGAATAAAAGTACCATGCCATAGATACTTGCAGGAATTGGAAGTGGCAGTACTGCCTTTAGTATCTCTCCAATAAGAGAAATAGCTAAAATAATAAGAAATTGTTTTAAGTATTTCATTGTATATTATTAAACCTCGTGCAATAAAAAAAATTAGGGTTTGAAGAAACTATCCCCCAAACCCCAAATCATTATACTACTTGGAATTGCATTTACAATTCTATTTTGACAGCAAATTGTATTATTATAAGTTCATTATGAAATCCTTTACCACATCTGTCACCTGATCTAAATGTCTGTCATAGCAGTGGTCGTCATCTTTAATCAGCTCAAGTCTAGCATTTGCAAACTTTTTAGCTGCTTCTATAGAGAATTCAACAGGTACTGCTTCATCTGCATCACCGTGAACAAGAAGCACCGGCCCTGTGTATTTTGCTATTGCACCATCTAAATCGATAGTCTGAGCAACCCTGATATAGTTGCCACTAAGTGTCAATCCATCCCAGGATATAAGCTCATCAGGAATATTTACAGGATCAAATGGCTGTCCTAAAAGCTCGCCTTCTTTTGCACCCTTAATAATCACATAAGCAGGTGAAAGTGGAATGAGAGCCCTTACCACATCCTGCTCCATTGCTGCTGCAAGTGTTACCGCAAGACCTCCCTGAGAATGGCCGCACATATAAATATCAGTGACAAAATCTAAGCTCTTTGCATAATCAACTACAGCTAAAATATTATTCAGCCATTTGTAAAGATTGTGATTTCTGAATTCTCCATCACTTTTTCCATGACCAAACAAATCAACTCTAAGTGTGGCTACTCCCACCTCATTCATTGCCTTTGCAACTTTTACAATATGCTCCTCTTCTATGTGTCCTGTAAAACCATGAAACACAAGACAGAGAGGACATTTGTCTGCCCCTGCTTCTGGCATATCAAGCTTGGCATTAAGCTTAATATCATCATCAAGTATGTACATTTCTTCTCCCTCCAATAAACTTTTAAATTTCAAAATCCAGACAACTTCTGATTTTGGTATAAGGTCTTACCTTACCATCCGCTACAGCCACATGCTCTGGATGAGTTGCATAACCCTTTAAAGCTTCTTCGCTTTCAAATGTGGAATCAAGCATCAAATCTGCATTTGAGCTTGCAAGCCCGTTGATATTAACCTTGATATCTACCATTCCAGGAATCTTGCCAGCAAGTCCTTCAAGTCCTTCTTTAATACCCTTTTTTACCTCTTCCTTTTCTGCAGCTGAAAGCTCATCCTTAAGTGTCCATAAAATAATATGCTTTACCATAATATACCTCCCAAATTTATTTCATAATGTCTATTATACCTATCTGGTTTTAGAAGACAAACTCGTCTAAACTAATTTTTCCATTCCTGCAGCAAAAAGCTCCTGAAACTCTTCCTCTTCTATTTTCATCTGTTTATGATAATCAACTAGCTCTTCAGAAGTTAAAACACTGCTTTTAATCCATGATAACTGAGATACTGCTTTTTCAGATTTAATAACTATTTGTTTGTAGGTAGGCCCAATCAAAAACAGCTTCATGGCATCATCCTTTGGTAGAAAGCCACTTGTGGTGATTCCCAGGACATCATAAATAATATCATTGGCGATAGGACCTATAATAACATCTGCCCCTATCTCATCTGGCTTAAGGTGCCTGTTTCCATAGATATAATTGAACCAGTCCTCACCGCGTGTAAACTCATGAACACTAAGCCCTGTTAAATCCAATTCATATTCATTTAGAATTGTATCTGCTCCAGATTTTTCCTTTGCCCATCTATAGGAAAACTCTTTGTCATCTGTCAAATAAAATCCCTGTCCAAAATCGGCATTTTTGCGCCCATAATGTATATCAGGAATTTTTATTGTGTCAAAACCAACATGATAAACAAGCATAGATTTAGTCCTTTCTACACTATAACAAACACATCCACTACATCACGCAGCTTCTACCTTCACTGCCTTCCATATTGTCATCCTTAACATATCTGGCATTGAACTCCATATTGATTTCACGAAGCTCCTTTTTGCCCTCAATATACTCATCATACATCTCTGCCAAACCTGCCATGCAACCATCGCAGTTCGCTTCAATATTTCCAAGGGACTCCTTAACTATCTGCTCTCTTTCTTCTTTTGTTGTGTCTTTAATTAAATATGACATATCACATCTCCATTACTTGTTAAAAATAGTTTTAAAAGATTCGCTCAATCTCTGATGGCGAATCTTTGCAGCATCAAAATGAACTGAATTGAAAGCCAACTGCATTATAGGTCCTGTACCAAAAGCACAAATCAAAGTTCCCACTCCAACAGGGCCTCCAAGTAGCCAACCTACAAAAGTGGCCATACTTAAAAGCACAATACTCACTGCACCAATAGGCAATCGTTTAATTCTTTTGACTAATGCCACAAGTAAAGTATCCCTTGGGCCACAGCCAAGTGCCGCTGCCATATAAGTATACTGCGTATAGGAGATAATAACCAGCCCTATAAACATAACAGGAATACCTGTAGCAAGAGAGTTGCAAGGCTTTACCAAATCTATTTTATTAAACAAATCCACTGATTTTCCAACCACGAATGCATCTATGAACATTGCGATGCCGATTGGTTCCTTCATGAAAATATCGATGCCCAAAATAGTATATGAAACAATAATAGATGCTGTGCCATATAATATCCCAAGACTTTTTGACAGGCCAAGGTTAAGCACATCCCATGGGCTAGCTCCTATATTTGCCTGTATTGTCAGATACACTCCAAATCCATTAATAAATAAGCTTACTGCTGCAAGTATCACATTAGAAAGAATAGTGCGCTTATTGCTATTGCTTCTATTCTCTTCTCTTATAAATCTGTACACGTAATATTTCCTCGGTAAATCTAAGTTTAATTTTACTCAATTAATCCGCGAACAATTATACAACATACCTATAAAAAGAGCCAGAAGTTTTACCTTCTGGCTCCTGGCATTATATAAATTTCACTGCTGTTCCATAGGCTAGCACTTCTGCAGCCCCTTGCATTACAGATGATGAAGTATATCTGACACCTACAATGGCATCTGCACCGAGCTGTTCAGCCTCATCTACCATTCTTTTTGTGGCAATTTGACGAGCCTCAACAAGCATATCAGTGTAGCCTACTATTTCCCCACCTACAAGAGTTTTCATTCCAGCCATAAAATCTTTACCGAAATTTTTCGACTGTACAATAGTTCCCTTTACTACTCCTAAAACCTCAAAGTTCTGTCCTGGAATTGTTTCAATACTTACGAGCTTCATTTAATTCTCCTCCATCAATTTCATTTAATCTTTGTTTAAGTGCAACAATAGTTCCAACAATCATTGCAATAAATAGAGCTATTATGATTGCAATAAATCCCATTGGTGTGTCAGGGTCACTTAAAGCTGTAAATCCAATTACTACAATCATTGCAATAAAAAATACTATGCTCACAATTGCTGCAATAATAGGTCCCTGCTTACTTTTCTTTATATCAGTTTTATTTACATCCATAAATCTAATGCCTCCCTTCTCAAGTTTTTTCATCTCCTCAAGATAAGAGTCAGCCTGTAGATTATCAAAGTGAACATCCGCTTCTATCATTTCCCTACACATTTCCTTCATTACATCCAGTTCCTGCTGTCTGTGAGTGAAATGAGAAATGTGCCTATCCAAACAATCTGTCACAGAGATTTCTCCTATTTCAAGTCGTTTTATTTCTTCTATGGGAACCTCTAATCTTCTAAGAAGCTTTATCTTGTTTAACAGCTCCACATCCTTCAATGAGTACTCTCTGTATCCATTGTCTCTATTTCTCTCAGGACAAATCAGTCCCTGCTCCTCATAAAAGCGAATATTCTTTTTTGTAATCCCAACTAGTTCTTCTACTTGATTAATCTTCATGCTGTCCTAATAAACTCCGCTATTAAATCATTAATTTCATCTGGCTTATCCGTATTTGCGTTATGCCCAGCTCCTTCTATCCAGTGAATAGGTATTCCTGTGCGGGCATGCCATGCTCTGTTGTATCTTTTGGTTGAGCCTGCCATATCCTTTGTTCCACAAATAAGCATTGCCAGACAGGTGATTTTGTATGGTAGTTCTGCTTCAACAGCATCCACCAAAATCTTATAGCCGCCTCCTGCAAGATTTGCATATCGTTCCTGATCACCATCGTAGGTCATCATAAACTCACGCATCAAGGCACGGCCATACTCAGTAGTTGCTACTCCATTTGTTCCCTGTTTTAAAAGTGTCTTCCAAGGATAATGACGATATACCGGAGTCATCCTATGAAGTAGCCACAGTTCAATCCCTGTATAGTACTGTTTCTGCAAAGGTGCTGAATCAATCGATACAAATCCAACTACCTTTCCTGGGAATAGCTCCATGTACATCTGTCCCAGATAGCCCCCCATGGACTGTCCTATGATAACAGGATTATCAAAACCATTTTCTAAAAGAATTTCATTTAGCCATGTAGCCTTATCTGCCAGGGAAAAATCCATATCAAAAGGATAAGAAAGGGCATGTACTGGTGCATCCCACACGAACACTGGATATTTGCCTTCAAAAAACTCAATCTGCTTATCAAATAATCTATGATCTGCTGTTAATCCTGGCAAAAATACCAGCTGCTTTTCCTGGCACTTACCATCAGGATTTATCCAATAATGAATTTTCCCACACCTTGTGCTGTAAACCTTCTCCACCATAACTATGCTGTCTCCCTATTCTTTGAATACATCTTGTATACCAATACCGCAAGAATACATACCAACACAAGTAGTACTATCTCTAACACTAAACTAGAAACATATCCTGCCAAAAGTACTGTCACAAAATCCAATCCTGCATGAAGAACAATTGCTAAAAACAATAGCTTCACCTTTTTATCTTTCACTGACCTATAAACTATGTAAGAAAGGCAGATATGTAAGGTAATAGCAACAACTCTCTCCACTCCTGCCAGGTAGAAATCCAGCGAGCCTGTAGTCCATAGCAATGAAATTTGGTTCATCGTTTGCTCTTTTGTATCTACATCGATGGATGATAACATTGGCTCAAAGGTTCCCGTGTTAATCATTATTGAAGTTATCAGATTTGATATAGAGGTTAACCCAACAATGATAATTGCCTCTATTCCACCATGGCCTATACCATACATTATTGCATTCCGCTTATTTAGTCCCTTCCGTTTAAATAGGTTCATTGAAGTAAAACGGCCTACCTCTTCAAAAACACCTGCTGCAATTCCACCATAAACCGCCTTCAGCAAAAGATTTTCTGTTAATGCCTCTCCAAAATGCCTAACCATAACAAAATGAAGACATTGCTCTAGAACCAGTGCGAAGACTATAAATGTAACCGCTCCAATTCCAAACCAACGCATATCAGCCTTTAGTTTGAGAAATGCGTAGACCATGAGTACCATTGGAAGACCCACAGCAACCAAAAATGCAAAGCACATTCCTACAATTGATAACACAGGTACTGTTCCCATAAAACAGCCTCCTTAAATAAAATTTTTAAAGACTTGGCCTTGTCTATGCCTAGAATATAAACCTTCCACAGGGGGGAAGGTCAACACTTTTTCAAAAATAATCAAATAATCTACAAATATTTAAAAGTATAGCATAACGTATATAAGTAAGTATACAAAAAGCTCCAATGCATTAACTGCAATTGGAGCTTAAATCCTAATTTAATTATAGGAACTTCTTAGCAAATGCCTCTGCCTCAGCAAGCTGCTTATCATTTGGCTTGTTTCTTACATAGCATGTTTCATCCTCAACCTGAATTTCCTTTTCCCTGAGTGCCTTTTTAATCAAGTCAATAGAATGCTTTGAAAGCCAAGAAGTAGAAAATACTACTGCCTTCTTTACTTTCTTACCATCGATTCCTGCTAAATAGTTATTCATTTCCTTATCAAGACCATAGGCATAAAGTGCACCACCTATGAATAACACATCGATGTCCTCTGTAATCTTTGCGCTATCATCATCTACAGAAATTGGAATAACACCTGCTCCCTTTGCAATTGCCTCTGCAAGAAGCTTTGTATTTCCTGACTTTGAATAATATCGTACTGCGACCATAATTACCTCCATTAATTTAATGATTCGTTTGTATTTGTAGCGCTATTTAATCGTGCGCAATTTATATTCATAATATATACCTGACCTTCTAAGAAGTCAAACAATTTTTCCATCACTAATAATTTTGTATTAGAACATCAAAACTGTATCCAAATTTTTATTAGGCGTACATCATTAAAATCTAATAATCATTCATCAATGAATTAACAAGGCTCTCAAACACCAGAACGGCCACAGTTCCCACTGGAAAGGTTTGACACCTAACTGAATTAACAAGGCTCTCAAACCCGGTCTGCTTCAGAATCGGATAATCGGAGTTTGACACCTAACTGAATTAACAAGGCTCTCAAACGTGTCCACATGCTGTCTCGTAGTTGAACTCGTTTGACACCTAACTGAATTAACAAGGCTCTCAAACGGAACATTGGCGTGAGTTCATGGGCGAAAAGTTTGGCACCTAACTGAATTAACAAGGCTCTCAAACTGAAGTCGATAATGCAGCAGAAGGATGGCTGTTTGGCACCTAACTGAATTAACAAGGCTCTCAAACCAAAATTGATTGAGCACAATCTATGGTATGTTTGGCACCTAACTGAATTAACAAGGCTCTCAAACGAGTTGCGTTAGCTGAATCGCTCCACTTTGGTTTGGCACCTAACTGAATTAACAAGGCTCTCAAACCATCACGCCTGTAGCTGTCTTTATCTTTAGTTTGGCACCTAACTGAATTAACAAGGCTCTCAAACGAAGGCAAATGTCTTACCATTGAAAAAAAGTTTGGCACCTAACTGAATTAACAAGGCTCTCAAACCTCAAATTACAATTTTGGTTCTCACCGAGCCACACATACTTGCGATATGTTGTTAATTCATTCTATGATTCAATTATGCATAAATCGTCGTCTAACACAACCTTTTTTTCTTCATCTAGCTTAGCAGTATCCTTACTTTCGAGTATTACTAAATAAGCTTTGCTATACATTGCCTCTTTATATAGTTGTTTCATTTCATTATCATCTAAATATGTTTTTATATTGACTAGTACATATACTTTTTTCTTCAATACTTGACTAGATGTTTTTATGTAATTAATTATTCTTTCAGTTAATGAAGTATATTCTTCATCAAATTTCACATCATACAGCTTAAATAATCCTTCAATATCTCCGCTAAGCTCGCTTACCAAAGGGTATGGAACATTCTGCAAAACAGTGTCTATTAAATTAAAAATTCTAGAATTAACTTCTGAATAGGCATCGCAATACTTTTGCTCTAAAACATCATGAAGCTCCTTGTAAACGGCATTAAGAATCTTTCTATCATTACATGAAATTGAAAATGGATTGACAATAACTTCAACCCTCTTTGAAATACAGTGTTCCTCATCATTATCTGATAAAATCCAAGCGCCATCATCTCCCTTGGCTTCAGAATAGAAATCATACACCATAGATTTAAATGCATTTCTATTTTCACACACAATATTCAATACTGTATTTTCTGTCAACTGAAACTCAACTCCAAACTCCTTATTGACTAATCTCATAATATAATAAGCCTTTCATCGGAATTAATAACATCTGTCTTCCTATCCCCTACTATATATTCCATATTATTGTATTGCTTTTCAGTCACTTTCAAGGCTTGAACCAAACCTTCAGGTGGTTTATTTTTTTTGACATTTTCAATGACAGCATCGCCAACCGTACTATTCGAGACCAGCTTGCAATAAACTGATTCTTGTACCATCATAAATCCAGATTTAATCAAAAATTTTCTAAACTCTCTATATGCTTTTCTGTTGGCATTTGTCAATACAGGTAAATCAAAAAAGACTATTACTCTCATAAATCTATAATTCATACTGATAAAATTTTATTAACGAAACATCTTCGTCATTTAAAGCGTCAAAAATACTCTTTGTATATATTTTAATAGCGTTTGTTAGATACTCATTTCGCCCTGCAATCATTACTTCCGCCTGAAGTAACCGTAACATCTCAACTTTCTCATCATGTTCAAATTTATCTGGTAATAATACTTTTACAGCCCTATCAACTATTGGTCTAAATGGCTCCATAAGATCCGACCCTAAATTAAATTGATTAAACATATTGTCATGAAAAAGCCCTAACTGTGTAATATATCCATTCGCTACAATCTCTCTGTTAAAAGTCGATAAAATCAATCCGTAACCATAATTCAATGCTGCATTTATACTATTTTCAGCAGTTCGCGTAAAATCCATCCCAAATAAAGCATTAAAATATACTTTAGCTGCGTGCCCTTCTCTGTTCGTTGAATCTCCAAATTTTAGTTCATTGTTATACTTATATAACATCTCTGCCTCTTTTAATCCATATTCTTGGAGATGCTCTGCTTGCTTTTTAATCTTGTCAGAAATAATCTCTGTCCAAACAGAAGCTTTAACATCATTATTCCACGCAATCTGTTTCCTAACTTTAGCACTAGTATCATGGGATCCATAATAAGATATTAACTCTGATGAAGGATTCCTTTTTTCATCACAAAATATAATCTTTACTTTTTTCTTAGTCAGTTCACTCAATAGGGCTGCTGTAATTGCAACTGCTGTGTTTTCAATCATTAACAACCCTATCTCGTCTATATGAACTTTAACCGTTTCAGAACCTCTAACAACTAAATATCCCATTTGATAATCTAGTTTTGCACTACTAGATATTAATACTGTTCTCCAACTCATACTCTCAATAAATCTCTTTTGGTTTCGTATATCCCTGTAATAGACTGGTTTACTAAAACTATTGAATCTATATTACTTATATTTTTATTGATGCGTAAATAACCAAACTTATCAGCTTCGCCAATGACCTTTAATGATGAAAATTGTGCTCCAATACTTGTAAGTTGAATCAAATTTATTAATACATCACTTTGAATGTTTTTATCACTATTAATAAACTTTTCGTACAAGTTATCAAGCTTGTCAATTATACATACTGGCCTCTTATTGAATATGGTATGTTTATGCTTTTCAAGTATCTCAATAAATAAACTAATATTCTGGTTGCAAGTTACTTTCTGGTTATCCTTCTGTTCATTATGCATTTTTTCAAGGTTATGAATGTAATTATTCCATTCATTATTGAGAATAAATGACATTTCATTCTTTAGTAATAATCTATTATCACCTCGACCAGAAATACGGCATCTATATCCATTGATTTCAACCAATGATTGTAATGGTATTCTTTTTACACAGATTCTAGGATTTTTTAAGCCCAAATTATTAATACAGTAGTTAAGCAATCCTTCTTCCGTTCTCTCTATTCTACTCTTTAAATAGATTGGAACTGTTTCTATTGTTCTAATTCTTCGTTTTTTATCATCATGCTCCACTAAAAAGAAATAGGCTGTAGAAACGCTATTATATCCACCATACTTTGTAATATCACGTAATTTATCATCACTTTCTTTTAGTGGTATATATCCATCTTCTTTTGCTTTTTTTGCTGGATATAATGTCTCATTTGCTATTCCCCCTTTAGCTTCATAAACCCACCTTGTTATAAGTGGTGTATTCTTACTCATAACAGTCTTGACCGTATTTATTGTTGGATTTTTCTCACCGTTTTTTGCGGCAATCCATGCTTTATATCCATTTCTCTCAACGTCTTTCTCATACATTTTACCCAAATTATAGCCATACCTGTTTTCATCCTTTGATAACTCATTTTTTATAAAATTCAACGGATTCTGAGTAAATTTGGTAAAGTAAACATTTCCTACAACAATATTTAAATAGGCATCTTTTGCGTGATGAAAATCATTTATCAATCTAGACTTAAGAAAATCATTATCACGCCTAAAATCTGATACATTACTAGCCTTTGCATATACAACAGTAGTATTCTCAGAAAATAGATGCTTAATTAAATCAGCAACGCCTTTTGTTCCTTGGCTAGTTTCCACCAACTGTCTAGCAATGAACCCAGCTTTCTGCTCATCTGTAAACGGATTCCTACCTGTCAATCTTCTATATTTCTCATCATTAATTAATCCCTTAATATGAAGCATACGCCACAGTGAATACACTGCTTCAGGCATTTTTTCTAATGGATAGTTGTCACTCTTTCTTGCGTTTTTTGATTTATTGACTAGAACAAGATTGTTATTAATATTATCATCCTTAACATAATGTCTTGGATAGATATGATCTATATCATACTTATTTGAATCAAATAAGTCTTCTAAATCAATTGGCTCCCCAGTGTACATGCATCGTCCCATCTGAGTGTAATATAAATATAACTTTTTGCTTTTTAAACTTCCATCTTCATCTGCTTTTTTTATTTGCCCAGACCAATCCCTACTTTCATCCTTAATATTCTTATATAATTCAAGCAATTGTTTGCCACGTGAAGTTGTACGCTTTCCCTTTTCTCCATCGCGTCTAGTCATCTCGATAAATACTCTCGTAGGTTCAACTCCCATTTCTTTAGTAATAGTACGCAATAACACAATCGTCTGCCAAACCATTCGCTTTACTGGCGCAGAAAAATAGTATTCATCTAAATCTTCGTTCTTAAACTCTGTCAAACTTTTTAATAATCTTATTTGTTTTTCCTGTAAAGACTCCTTATATGAGAAAACTTCACTGTTAATTAATTCCATAAAATTACAGTTAGTATCCCACATAGACTGAATTAATGATTTTGATTCTCCAGTTTCTTTATCACATCCGGGTAGTTCAAGCATCTCTCTCGATACTCTACCCCAATCCTTGAATTTATAACCTAAAATTCTTTTTATCTTCTTTTCATCTAGCAAATTACCATATTCTTTTTTTAGCCATAACTGCAAATCACTTTTTGATTCTCCAAAAACTGTAGAATAATAAATAATCCTTTCTACTACATTCTTTATTGAATCTTTTTCAATATCATCTCCAAAAATTGCGTAAAATTTTCCATAAGAAGACAGACTACTGTTGATATTAATATCTACACCAGTCAACTGAGTTTCATTCTCTAGTAATCCTCTATTTGCTAAATATTTTGCTAGTTTTCCTTTAGTTAATTTTTTTCCCTTTTTAAATTCATCATTGTAAATATCCTGTTTTAACTGAACAGATATTTTTTTACCATCAATTCGTAAATTATTTATTTCATTAAGAACGCAATATTTTTCGTATAGAAGAGAATTCTTTGGAAGAACCTTTTCACCAGACAAATATGTACAATTACGAACAAGTCTATCTATAAACTGTACCCTAGTAGCTTCAACATCAATCTTTTCTTCAATATTCCATGGTAAAACTTGTCCCTCATCTTTCCTTATTACCCATCCTGTTTTACTTTTCTCTGAAGTTGGGCCAATATAATATGGCATTTGAAAAGAAAACAATCTTAATATCTTTTCACTCACTGAAAGACCTGTCTCATCGTTTTCTTTCAAAAATGATAATTTCTGTTCTGCATTCTTTAGAATTTTCTCCATTTCAAGCCTATGTAATTGATTAGGTATAACTCCATTATCAGATGTAATTTGTTTAGGGAGAAATGTCTCATTTTCTATCTCTTTAAGCACATATTCAACATCTTTGCTAGATAGATTTTTCAAGTCATTTCGGATAGTCTTATATAATTCCTCACGACTTCTACCTTTTCCAACTAATGATCTACGAATTAATCCATCCCCACCTTTTATTCCACTATTAGTAGAATTGACATATGCGCTATAATTTCCAGGTTGAATTTCTCTAAACATAGCATCATACTTTTCAGTTGGTAGTTCTTCTTTATATATTTTCTTTAGTAACGACAAGTCAGCTTTATGCTTATTATATGCCTCAACTCTAGCCAACGATAAAAAAGAATGCCCATGTAAAGTACTTGATAATATACCAGTATCATAAATCTTTTTCATTAAAGCTATTAGTTCATATTTATCATCTCCAATAGCATCTATAATTTCAGTCTCTTTTTTAGAATAATTAGAATCTGAAAAATTAATTTCTACCTTTTCTATTTCATCTAGTTCAAAAATTTTACTAGCATCAATCTTTAAACCACAGATACCACGAACAATCAATTGCTCCTTTTTATTGGCCCTAGAAAGACCCAATTGTTCACTTATCTGTGAGGCTTTTTCACTTCTGGAGATTCCTCTATTTCCAAGAATAGATTCAATTTTCTCAGCTCCATCAACTGGAAAAATAACATTCTCTAATGTATCCTCCATTTTTTCAACAAGAGCCGCGTAAGTCGACTCGATTGCTACTATTCCATCTTTGCCAATCTCGCCCCCTAAAAAATGTCCTCTATGTTTGAACATATTTAAAAGTGCCAAATATACGAAGCGTGCATACCGCTTATCATCTTCAATCGAATCTTCCAACAGTGCTTTTCTCAAGTGGAATATTGTAGGATACTGTGAGAAATATTCTTTATCACTGTAATCCTCATCATTAAATACCCCGTTAACGGATTCCAATAATAAATCTTTATCTTCTTTCCAATACTTACTATTCTCTAATCGCATAAAGAATTGACTATCTTCTTTCTCAATAGCATCATGAAAGAAGCTCTGCAGCATTCCAATTCTGACCTTTTCACGCTGCCTACGTCTTCTGCTAGTTCTATTATGTCTCCTATCCTCAGATGTTTGAGCTTCGTCAAATTCTCTTACGCCCCAATAGTCTTTACCTTTAATTCTTATTAAATTGTACTTATCATCAGTAACTGCCCATCCTATAGAACTGGTTCCTAAATCAAGTCCAACATAATAATTTCTTTTGTTCATTATCTATCCTCCGCTTAAATATTGACTATATATACGCATAAATGATATTATCAATATGAATTAACAAGGCGAGTGCAAATAAGGTTTATCCGGAATCGTCTTTTTTAAGAACCGCATGGTGCGGGTATTTGAAGCCATTGTTATGGCTTCTTTTATTTTTAGTATAATCGAATTCTAATTAAACTCAAATATTTCTTTTTGTCGGTTTCATTATATAGCCTCTAATACATTATGGGAAAATTAATAGTTGAATACATATTTCTATGATGTTATATTATATATAAAGAAAGCACCCACTCCAAAGTGGATGCTACCGAGAATGATTGAATTAGCTCATAAAGAGCCGCCTCTCCCGTTTGCAGACAGGAGAGGCATTTTTATTTGCGCTTATTATTTCTCTTGTCGAGAAAAGTCAGCAACGCAAGGAGAGAATTACAAACTGCAAAAGGCAATGCCAGAATACCTAGCACTATCATAATGATTTCATAATCGCTCACAGGCGCCACCTCCCTTCCGTTAGTGACATCCAAATGGACCACCATATAGGCTCGGGAGACTACCACCCTGTCGTGGGTACTTCTATTAAAACTTGCGGATGAACCGCATGAATAATCTAGCACAAATGTTCTATATTTTCAATCAAACATCCACATTTAACAAGTTCTTTTCTAGATACATTTTACTTCGCATAAATCAAAAATCCTGTCAGGTTTCACCCCAACAGGATTTTATAAATTCTATTTAGATTTTTGCTACATCTACAAGTGTATATTCTGTAGTTGCGCTTTCAAGTGATGTAGCGAGCGCTACTGCAGTATCGATAGCTGTGATACAGTTCACACCTGTCTCGATTGAATTTCTGCGGATAAGGAATCCGTCTCTGGTCTTATCTCCATGTCCCTGAGTAGGTGTATCAATTACAAGGTCAATCTTGTGTCCAAGGATAAGATCCATTACATTTGGAGATTCCTGTGAAATCTTGTTGACCTGAAGCGCATCTACACCGCCATCCTGCAGATATTTAGCAGTAGAACGTGTAGCGTAAATCTTGTAGCCAAGCTTCTCAAATCTCTTTGCGACCTCAAGTGCCTCTGGCTTGTCAGCATCCTTTACAGTGATAATCATCTGCTTGTGCTTTGGAAGTACCACACCTGCGCCAAGGAATGCCTTGTAAAGAGCTTCCTCAAATGTCTTTGCGATACCGAGACACTCACCTGTAGATTTCATCTCAGGTCCAAGGCTAATCTCAGCTCCGCGAAGCTTTTCAAATGAGAACACAGGCATCTTGATTGCAATGTAATCTGCCTCTGGCTGAAGTCCTGGCTTGTATCCCATATCTGTAATCTTGTGACCAAGAATAGCCTTTGCTGCAAGGTCAACGATTGGAATACCTGTAACCTTGCTGATGTATGGAACGGTACGAGAGCTTCGAGGGTTAACCTCAATTACATAAACCTCTCCATCCATGGCAATGAACTGGATGTTAATCATACCAAGTACGTGAAGGGCTTTAGCAAGTCGCTCTGTATAATCTACAATCTTGTCCTTGATATCCTGTGTGATAGTGTGAGCTGGATATACTGAAATACTATCACCTGAGTGGATACCTGTACGCTCGATGTGCTCCATGATACCAGGGATAAGGATGTTCTCTCCATCGCAGATGGCATCTACTTCGATTTCCTTGCCCTGTAAATATTTATCTACAAGGATTGGATGATCCTGAGCAATCTGGTTGATGATATCCATGAATTTTTCGATTTCTTCATCGTTAAAGGCAATCTGCATACCCTGACCACCAAGTACGTAAGAAGGTCTTACAAGTACTGGATAGCCCAGGCGATTTGCAACTTCCTTTGCCTCCTCGGCTGTAAATACTGTACCGCCGGCAGCACGTGGAATCTGTGTCTGTTCAAGGATTGCATCAAAAAGCTCTCTATCTTCTGCTGCATCTACATCCTCTGCCTTTGTTCCAAGGATAGGCACACCAATCTTCATCAAATGCTCTGTAAGCTTGATGGCTGTCTGACCACCGAACTGTACGATAGCTCCATCTGGCTTTTCAAGATTAACGATTGACTCTACATCCTCATTTGTAAGAGGCTCAAAGTAAAGCTTGTCTGCAATATCAAAGTCTGTAGAAACAGTTTCTGGGTTGTTATTTACAATAACTGTCTCCCAGCCTTCCTTGGCAAATGCCCAAGTAGCATGAACTGAACAGTAGTCGAACTCAACACCCTGTCCGATTCTGATAGGACCAGAACCAAGTACTAGTACTTTCTTTCTATCCTTTGTCTCTACCGCTTCGTTTTCGCTGCCGTATACGCTGTAGTAGTAAGGTGTCATAGCATCAAACTCTGCTGCACATGTATCAACCATCTTGTAAGCAGCAACAATGCCATTGTCGTAACGCATCTTTCTAACTTCATCCTCAGTCATCTTGCCATTGAGCTTTGCGATAACACTATCTGGGAATTCGATGCGCTTTGCTTCCTTGAGAAGCTCTACTGTAAGTTCTTCCTGCTGAAGTCTAAGCTCCATCTCAACAAGAATCTTAATCTTATCGATAAACCACATATCAATCTTTGTGATATTGTGGATTGTTTCGTATGACGCGCCGCGTCTTAACGCTTCAGCGATGCAGTAGATTCTTCTGTCGTCAACAACCTTAAGAGCTTCCTCAAGCTCAGCATCTGTCATGTCGCAGAAATCGTAGCTTAAAAGTGAATCTACATGCTGCTCAAGTGAGCGGATAGCCTTCATAAGGGCTCCCTCAAAGTTGTTGCAGATAGACATTACCTCACCAGTAGCCTTCATCTGAGTGGTAAGCTTTCTGGTAGCAGTGATGAATTTATCAAATGGAAGACGTGGAATCTTTACTACGCAGTAATCAAGCATTGGCTCGAATGATGCGAAGGTCTTTTTTGTGATAGCATTTGGAATTTCATCAAGTGTATATCCAAGTGCGATTTTAGCAGCAACCTTTGCAATAGGATAACCTGTAGCCTTTGATGCAAGCGCTGATGAACGAGATACTCGTGGGTTTACCTCGATTACACAGTACTCAAAGCTCTCTGGATGAAGTGCGTACTGTACGTTACATCCACCTGTAATACCCAGCTCATCGATGATGCGAAGAGCAGATGTACGAAGCATCTGGTATTCCTTGTCACCAAGTGTCTGAGATGGCGCTACTACGATTGAGTCACCTGTATGTACACCAACAGGGTCGATATTTTCCATGTTACATACGGTGATGCAGTTGCCGTTAGCGTCACGCATTACCTCGTACTCGATTTCCTTCCAGCCTGCGATACATCTTTCTACAAGTACCTCATGTACACGTGAAAGACGAAGACCATTTGTAAGGATTTCTACTAATTCTGTCTGGTTGTGAGCGATACCACCGCCTGAACCACCAAGTGTATAGGCTGGGCGAAGTACTACCGGATATCCGATAGTGTTTGTAAATCTGATACCATCCTCAACTGTATTTACTACAAGAGAAGCTGCAACAGGCTCACCAAGCTTTTCCATGGTGTCCTTAAAAGCCTGTCTGTCCTCAGCTCTGAAAATTGTCTCTGCTGTGGTACCGATAAGCTTTACCCCCTGCTCCTCTAAGAATCCTGACTCTGCAAGCTCCATACCAAGGTTAAGTCCAGCCTGTCCACCAAGTGTTGGCAACAGTGAATCTGGCTTTTCTTTTATGATAATCTGCTTTAATACATCCACTGTAAGAGGCTCAATGTAAACCTGATCAGCGATTTCTTTGTCTGTCATGATGGTAGCTGGGTTTGAGTTTACAAGACAAACTTCCATGCCCTCTTCCTTAAGTGAACGGCAAGCCTGTGTTCCGGCATAATCAAACTCTGCTGCCTGTCCAATGACGATAGGTCCAGAGCCAATCACCATTACTTTCTTAATGTCACTTCTCTTTGGCATTACTGCTGCCCTCCCATCATCTTAATAAATCTATCAAACAAATATCCGCTGTCCTGTGGTCCTGGGCATGCCTCAGGATGGAACTGAACAGTGAAAATGTTCTTTCCTGTATATTTAAGTCCTTCATTTGTACCATCGTTTACATTTACAAATGCAGGTGTAGCGATTATCTCATCAAGTCCATCAGTATCAACTACGTAACCATGGTTCTGAGATGAAATGTAAACCTTGCCAGTCTCCAAATCCTTTACAGGATGGTTTCCACCTCTGTGACCGTATTTCAGCTTGTGTGTATCAAGACCATTTGCAAGAGCCATAAGCTGATGACCAAGGCAGATTGCAAAAATAGGTACGTCGCTGTCGTATAATTTTTTCACTTCATCTATGATAGGTCCGCAATCCTTTGGATCACCAGGTCCGTTTGAAAGCATAATTCCGTCTGGCTCTGCGGCAAGGATTTCTTTTGCAGATGTGTGTGCTGGATAAATTGTCACCTCACATCCTCTATCATTTAATGACTTTGCAATGTTTCGTTTTGCACCAAAATCAAGAAGGGCTACCTTTTTACCCTTTCCAGATAAAACTGATTTTTCATGACATGTAACCTTTGAAACAACATCACCAGTTCTATAAGCTTCAAGCTTTGGCTTTATCTCCTCAAAATTGAAGTGCTCATTTGTGGTAATCATTCCATTCATGGTTCCTCTATCACGAAGAATCTTTGTAAGAGCACGTGTATCAATACCTGAAATACCTGTAATGTTGTGTTTTACAAGGAAATCCTGGATTGTACCCTTACAACGGAAATTTGATGGAATACGGCTGAGTTCTCTTACAATAAATCCATCAGGCCATGGTCTGCCACTTTCCATATCATCAGTGATACCGTAGTTACCGATAAGTGGATACGTCATACATACAGCCTGTCCCGCATAAGAAGGATCTGTAAGAACTTCTAAGTAACCAGTCATTGAAGTGTTAAAAACTATCTCACTGATGACTTCTCTTGTGGAGCCGATGCTTGTTCCTTCGAAAACTGTACCGTCCTCTAAAATTAAAAATGCTTTCATCTTACCTCTTTCTACCCTTTTATTTTTGCTCGCTTCTGCCTGTAGTCTTTGAAGTGTCCCATCTGCTATTTCTAACTATTCCAATATCGTTTTCACTATATTCATTAGAATAGTAAGAAATAGCAAATGGCACACAGCCCATGTTTTCGAGCAGAAGCTATTTATTAACATCAGAAATCAGAACGATTCTACGTTTTACAAAACTCCAAGGTGGAATTTCACCTTGGAGTTTTAGTTTTATCTGAAGTAATCTACGCCTGATTCGAAGAGCTTCATGTCCTGGTCGCCGTAGATGTTGATTGCTACGCCTTTGCCGATACGCTCTGCGTGGCACATCTTACCAAATACACGTCCATCAGGGCTTGTGATACCCTCGATAGCACAGTAGCTGCCGTTGATGTTCCACTCTTCATCCATTGTAGGATTGCCATTTTCGTCAACATACTGAGTTGCTACCTGACCATTCTCAAAGAGCTTTTTAATCCACTCTTCTGAGGCAACAAAACGTCCCTCACCGTGAGAAGCTGGAGCACAATATGTCTCACCAAGTGTAGCACCTGCAAGCCATGGTGACTTGTTGCTTACTACCTTTGTATAGGCAATCTTTGAAATGTGACGTCCGATTGTGTTGTATGTAAGTGTTGGAGAATCCTCTTTCTGAGTATGGATTTCTCCGTATGGTACTAAGCCAAGCTTGATGAGTGCCTGGAAACCATTACAAATACCAAGCATCAATCCATCGCGATTGTTTAAGAGTCCATGGATTGCTTCCTTCATTTTTTCATTTCTGAATGCAGTAGCAAAGAACTTTGCAGAACCCTCTGGCTCATCACCTGCTGAGAAACCACCTGGGAACATAACAATCTGAGACTGAGCAATGGCGCGTGAGAATTCATCAACTGATTCTCTGATATCCTCTGCACTCTGATTCTTGAATACCTTTACATTTGTGATTGCACCAGCCTTTTCGAAAGCTCTTGCTGAATCGTACTCACAGTTTGTACCTGGGAATACTGGAATGAATACTCTAGGCTTTGCAATCTTGTTCTTGCAGATGTAGAAATTCTTTTCCTCATATACACCTGTGTCCACAAGTGAAGTATCCTCATGGCTCCGAGTCTTAAATACTTTTTCAAGAGTGCCTGTCCATGCTGCGATAGCCTCATCCACAGAAATCTTTACATCTCTATATGTGAATGTAGCATCGTCTGTAACTTCACCGACTACATAGCCACAATCCATGAGACCAACCTTTGAAAGCTCATTCTCGATAGCAGATACTGCATCCTCTGAAACCTCAAGAACTAGATCACCAACAGAGAATCCAAATAATGTCATAGATGAGAAATCATCATAAATCTTAACACCAAGCTTGTTACCGAATGCCATCTTAGAAACAGCAGGTACAAGACCGTTTGCTCCAAGGGCATAAGCTGCTTTAATGTTGTCCATTTCAACCATCTGACGGACAACTGCATAAATCATTTTAGCCTGGTCGTAGTTTGGCTGATCATAATTATCTCTAAGAACTCTGAGAATAAACAGCTTGTCTCCTGCCTGCTTAAGCTCTGGAGTAACAATATCCCCCTGCTTTGCCACATCTACAGCAAAGGAAACAAGTGTAGGTGGAACATCGATTTCATTGAAGGTTCCTGACATTGAGTCCTTACCACCGATAGATGGAAGCTCAAACTGCATCTGAGCTCTATACGCTCCAAGAAGTGCTGCAAAAGGCTGGCTCCATCTCTTTGGATCTTCGCTCATTCTGCGGAAGTATTCCTGGAATGTAAATCTAATTTTCTTAAAGTCACCACCTGATGCTACGATTCTGGCAACAGACTCAAGTACCGCGTACTGTGCACCATGGTAAGGTGACCATGAGCTAAGGTATGGATTGAAACCATAAGCCATCATAGTAACAGCATCAGTGTTTCCATCTGCAACAGGAACCTTTGCTACCATTGACTGTGTCTCAGTAAGCTGATATTTACCACCGAAAGGCATCAAAGTAGATCCAGCTCCGATAGAACCGTCAAACATCTCCACAAGCCCCTTCTGAGAACACTCATTTAAGTCTGCAAGAGAATCAAGCCATGCTGCCTTAAAGTCGTCTGCCTCAACATCCTTTGCAACCTTTTCAATACCAATTTTGTCGATGTATTTGTCATTGTTGTCAGGAAGCTCTACGTAAACGTCTGTCTCCTGATGTGCACCGTTTGTATCAAGGAATGCACGAGAAAGATTTACGATTTCCTTTCCTCTCCAGTTAAGAACAAGACGTGGCTCTTCAGTAACTACAGCAACCTCAATAGCCTCTAAGTTTTCCTCAGCTGCATACTGAAGGAATTTGTTTACATCTGAAGGAGCAACTACTACTGCCATACGCTCCTGTGACTCTGAAATAGCAAGCTCTGTTCCATCAAGTCCTGCGTATTTCTTTGGAACCTTGTCCAAATCAACTACAAGTCCTGGAGCTAATTCACCGATAGCAACAGAAACACCGCCGGCACCAAAGTCGTTACACTTTTTGATTATGTATGAAACCTCTTCTCTTCTGAAAAGACGCTGAATCTTTCTTTCTGTAGGTGGGTTACCCTTTTGAACCTCAGCACCACAAACTGCTGTGGATTCTGTATTGTGAGCCTTTGATGAACCTGTAGCACCACCGATACCATCACGACCTGTACGTCCACCAAGAAGGATGATTTTATCGCCTGGATCAGAGTTAAGTCTCTGAACAGCACGTCTTGGAGCAGCACCCATAACCGCACCAATTTCCATACGCTTTGCTACGTAATCTGGATGATAGATTTCTTTAACGTAGCCTGTAGCAAGACCAATCTGGTTACCATATGAGCTGTAGCCATGAGCTGCTTCACGAACCAGCTTTTTCTGTGGAAGTTTGCCTTCGATTGTATCCTTTACAGATACTGTAGGATCTGCTGCACCTGTAACACGCATAGCCTGGTATACATAAGTACGTCCTGAAAGTGGATCACGGATTGCACCGCCAAGACATGTAGCAGCACCACCAAATGGCTCTATTTCTGTTGGGTGATTGTGTGTTTCGTTTTTGAAGTTGATAAGCCACTCTTCTTCTGTTCCATCTACATTGATAGGAACAACAATTGAGCATGCATTAATTTCATCTGACTCTTCCTGATCTGCAAGTTTGCCATCAGCCTTAAGACGCTTCATCGCAAGAAGTGCAAGGTCCATCAAGCATACGAATTTGTCATCACGATCCTTGTAAAGGATTTTGAAATTATCAAGGTAGTCATTGAAGGTATCCTGAATAGGTGCCTTATAAAAGCCATCTTCGATAGTTACATTTTTAAGTTCTGTAGAGAATGTGGTGTGACGGCAATGATCTGACCAATAAGTATCAAGAACTCTGATTTCTGTAACAGTAGGATCTCTGTGCTCTTCCCCAGCAAAATATTTCTGGATGTGGAGAAAATCCTTAAAGGTCATTGCTAAATTTAAAGAATCATATAAAGTGCGTAAATCATTTTCAGCCATAGAAGTGAAACCGTCAAAAGTATTGACGTCGGCTGGTTCATCGAAATTATTAGATAGAGACTCTGGCTTATCAAGTGAAGTCTCTCTAGAATCAACAGGGTTGATACAATGCTTTTTGATAGCATCGAATTCGTCGTCAGTAATGCTACCCTCAATAACATAAGTAGTAGCTGAATGAATAGTAGGCTCTTCGTTTTCATTTAAGAGCTTAAGACACTGCTCCGCAGAGTCAGCACGCTGGTCAAACTGACCTGGTAAAAATTCAACAGAAAAGACACGACCACTGTAATCAAATGTCTCTTCATAAACATTATCAACAGGAGGCTCAGAAAAAACTGTCTTCACCGCTTTCTTAAAAACGTCGTCAGAAACATCTTGAACGTCATACCGTATCAAGACTCTAACTCCTGTAACATCCTTGATGCCTAAGTAGCTTCCTATTTCAGAAAACAGTGACTTGGCAGATACTGCAAATTCAGGCTTTTTTTCAACGTAAATTCTTCTTACTTTGCCCACTTTACACCTCCGTATTATTTACTTTAAATCTGTGAGACAAGACCCCTGCCAATAATTCAGGTCCCAAAAACTAGTAAAATAATTATGTCTCGAAAACTAGTAGAATTATGCCTCAAAATCTAGTAAAAATTTATGTCTCAAAAACTAGCAAAATTATGTCTCAAAAACTAGCAAACTGGCAGGCAGCCTCACAGTTAAGGAAAGTATAACACAAAAAATTCACATCTCCTAATAATAATTTAAGCTTTTTTAGACCAAAATTTTGTAACTTTTAACGAAATCTCATCCACTGTGGTATAACAGGCGTCTTTCCACTCACGGGGAAAAGTCTTTTGGTAACTAGCGAAGCGAAGTCTTTCGTCTAACAATTCAATGATTCCCACATCATCCTTTGTCCTGATTAGTCGACCTGCAGCCTGGATTACTTTATTCATTCCAGGGTATAGATATGCATATTCAAATCCATTTTTTCCCTGTCCATCAAAGAAATCCGACATCAGCTTTCTGCTGTTTCCCACCTGCGGGAGTCCTGTACCAAGCACAACTACACCTATAAGCTTTCCGCCCACCAAATCTATTCCCTCAGAAAATATTCCTCCAAGGGTGCAAAATGCCACCATGGACTTTGTTCTTTTTGTTTCAAATTCTAGCAGGAACTCTTCCCTTTCTTGCTCCGTCATATTCTGCTGCTGGGTCAATATATCAACATCACCGGCCATAGTCTCATATTCAGCCTTCACATCCTCTATAAACTTATAGGAAGGCCCAAAAACCATGTAATTACCCATTTTGCCATCCACAGCTGCCTTGATATATTTGGCATATTTTATATACTCCTCCTGACCACGTCTGGTGTATTTACTGGTCACATCTGTACCAAGCACCAGCAAACGATTGGAAGTGTCAAAAACAGAGTCTACATAAATGGCATACACATCCTTAATGTTACACAGCAAATCCTTGTAATAATCTATTGGAAGTAATGTAGCACTAAAATAAACAGTGGCTCGTGCCATATTCAGCCTGTCCTGAAGCTGAGCAGATGGGTCTATACAAAATAGATGAAGATTAAAATTTTTATCATCATCAAAATCGCAATATATCCTGTAGTGATTATTATCCTGTTGATATGCCAGCGCAGTAAAATTTCTAAGCCTGAAATAAAAATCCAGCACCTCATCCTGATATATTCCAAACTTTACCTCTTTTTTGAAAAGCTGCTCAAAAATCATTTGCAGATTATCGCATGCAGTAAGAAGCATATCGATATCGGGAAGTACTGTGATATCATGGTCACACTGTCTTTTATATTCAAGCAAAATACGATTACATTTTTCAAGTGCATTAACAAGCTTTTTGCTGACCGGCTTTGCATATCTTTTTATAGAAAGGATCTCTTCTTTAATGAGGGTCTCTGAATACATTTCTCTGGCTCTGTCCACCATGTTGTGTGCCTCATCAATAAGAAAAATATGCTCTCCTGTTTTTCCATCGGCGAAAAATCTTTTTAGATAAACATTAGGATCAAAAACATAGTTGTAATCGCAAATAATACCTTCGCACCAGGTGCTCACATCAAGAGCCAGTTCAAAAGGACAAACCACGTATTCTTCTGCATAGCCTAAAATCACATCTCTTGTTATGACGTTTTCCTTTGTGATAATTTCATAAATTACATCATTCACCCTGTCAAAATGCCCGCGAGCGTATGGGCAGTTGTCAGGGTTACAATCCGCCTCATCACACATACACATTTTTTCTTTAGCCGTAAGCATTATAGTAAGGCCTTCATATCCTGACTCGGCCAATAATTTATAAGCATCCCTGGCAGCAATTGCAGTGGCGGTTTTAGCCGTAAGATAAAACACTCTCTCCGCCAGATTTTGTCCCAATGCCATTACCGCAGGAAATACATTTGCTATGGTTTTGCCGGTACCAGTAGGCGCCTGCATAAATAAGATTTTCCTTCTATATATGCTGCGATAAACATCCGATACCAACTTCTTTTGACCATCCCTATACTCATAGGGAAATTCAAGCCCCTGAGCAGATTGAAGCATATCCATTTTATGATTGTATTGAAAATCCACCCATTTTCTAAATATATTAATAATAGTTAAAAACCACTCTTCGATTTCACTGTATGTATAAGTATGGTTGAAGTGCTTTATTTCCTCTGTCTCAAGACTGACATATGTCATCTGCACCTCAATTTCAGGGAGATTATATTCGTTAGCTAAAATATATCCATAGCATTTTGCCTGAGCATCATGTACCAGCACAGGCTTTTCAAAGGTCATTACATCCATGTACATACCCTTGATTTCATCCACAAGCGCAGACACCACTGTGCCTTCTTCATCCATCTCAAGTACCACACCATCTGCTCTTCCTTCGATTCCAAGAGTGTAATCCTCACAATCAACCTGAAACTTAAGGGGAACCTCTGCACGATAAAAAGGACCCATAGAGCTTTGAATCTTTCTATGAATCCTACTTCCCGCCTGCATGGCCTCAAATGGGTCTACGGAGCCCCTTCTATCATCGATATCTCCCTCTCTAAGGAGAAATTCCACCAGACTCCTAACGGATATATTTATTTGTGCCTTTTCCCCCTCCGGGGTAACAAGACGTGCTACTTTCATAATACTCCTAATAAAAAAAACCTGTGAGATTACTCACAGGCTTAATTATACAATATAAAATATTATGCAACAATGAACTTCTGAACAGCTTTTTTAAGGATTGAATTATCCTGCTCGCTAATAGAAACATTCATGTCTCTCTTAATACCCATGGCAATTACACCGAGAAGTGACTTTCCATCGATATAAACCACGCCACTATGGAGATCAACATCTCCACCGCATTGTGATGCTGCCTTTACAAACTCTTCAGCGTCATTTGTGTTTTCTAATCTAATTTTAAACTTCATTATAACTTACTCCTATTACTTCAAAACAGTTCCCAAAACAGTTTTAACTTATGTATATCACCATTTTTTTGAAGTGTCAACGAGTAAACCAATCACAAAGAATCTCGTTTTTAACCATTTGAGTATTATATATCGGCAACTTATTTGTACTCACTTTGTCATTTTCGTAGATATGAATATCAGTTTCCTCTCTAAGCGTACAAATACACCTTTCGCTAATTCTAGTCAGATTTCGGTTTCCATTTTGGTAACATTTTCGTTACTTGTATACAAGCAATAATTACATTGTGTAATAATGTATTTATTCAAAAACAAAGCCCCGATGTTAAATCCACCGAGGCTTTCTACTCTTTAGTTTATTTATGAGTTTTCGACTTATTATGATTATGAATTAAACATCTCTCCATACCACTCCAGTGCTTCTACATATGCGTCATAAACAACATGCATTTCAATATCATGAAGCACCATTAGTCTGGATACTTCCTGCCAATCACCAGCTTCATAGCTAAGTAAAAATTCAAGCTGTGGAGCAAATATTCCATCACCACTTACAAGAGCTTTTTTAATCTCATTACTAACACCTACCTGCTCTAAAGCCTTTTCCATAGGCATATCTAAGATTAAATTCAATAATGAGAACAGCCCCATCAAAAACAGCTCGTCTTTTCTCATAGCATAATCAAATGCCTTTGAAAGATTTTCAGCAAATCTGGCTCTTACTAGAGAAAGTCGTGTAATTTCATTTGGCTTTCCTGCCGCCAATTCATTAAAAAGTGTGGTATTTAACCAACGTCTGATTTCTCTTTGTCCTAGAAGTGCTGTAGCCTGATTAATAGAGCGAATATTAGAATTAATAGTAAGTCTGTTTGCTATTTTTAGGAGTTCAATTGATAAAGCAGGATCCTGTGCCACTACGTTGGCTACATCCTCTAAATCAAAATCTGATTGGTTAATTACAGTCATGAGTTTCATGTAATTAATCTTGATAGGTGTAACTTCTGTGTCCTGCTTGTTTATAGGAACTCTAAAGAAGGTTCCTTCGAATATCTTATACTGTCCACATTCTTTAGCTTTGTCAAATTCTTCTTTGGTGTGGAGATTTTCTGCACAGAAAGTCATATCAGGCATTAGCTTTCTGAATGCATTTGCCTGTTCGACAATATCGCCTGCATCTGCATTAATAAGGAATAAATCAAAATCCTTAAGCATAAATTTATAGTCTTCAATGTTCTTAAGAGGCAGGTCTTTCACTCCTAGCTTAAATCCCTTTTTCTTTAAATCGAGTAACCTCTTATTATACGTCTCCTCTGGCTTTAGAGATTGATCCATCATAAGGACTATTCTGCCATCAAAACCAGTCAATTGTTGCTCAATATTAGCAAATAGCGAAATATTATTTATAGGAATAATTATTTCGCAATTAGCAACCAAATCATCTTCAGAAATACTTTCAAAAACCTCAATACCTACAATTGAGCCAGCACCATCATATTTACCTGATGCAAGCAAATGAGGGTTCTCAAACATATTCTCTTTCTGAGCATACAAGCAATAAGATGCAACAGACATGTCTTCAAAAAAAAGTGGTACCAATGTAGCTAGCATATTCCTTCTCCTTTTCAAGCCTCAAATATAGATAGTAATAACCCCAAAAATATTCTGACAGAATTGTCTGAATATTTATAAAAAAATTATATCACTCCTCATTTTTCAATTCAACGTCTAGTAGTGGAAAAATAAATCCTTTATAGCAAAAAAGGCACTATTTTTTTCAAATAATGCCTTTACAACCTAATTATTTTAATTGTCGCTCAAATCGTATTTTGTTACGTCAATAATAACGTTTTTGTTAGCCTCGAAATAAATCTCTTTTGCAGATACATCTGTATCTAAAGTGGCTGTCATTGCATATGCGCCATCCTCAAAGAACAGTTCCATGCTGAATCTATCAAGAATAATACGTACCTTTACTTCTCCATTGTTGAATGGAACCTTTGTACGTCTCTGATGAACAATGCTTCTGCGGGATCCAGAGAATTTTCTATCAAGCTTTACAATGTTCTCCTTTGGTCTAAAGATAACATCTGTATGCTTCTTAGAATCTGATGCCAAACCGATAGTAAATTTATCATAAATGTCTTCGACATTCTCAGGGTGAATAGTAATGGTCATATCTATCTGGCGGCCTTCGATTCCATCCAAGTATACACGACTTGATGGGTTGTGTCCTTCCGTATCAAGTACACTCTCATCTCCCTTAATAACAGTATTAAGGTGCTCAACCTTGTCTTTACGCATTGATTCCAATTCTCTGATTGGATTCTGATATAATCTTCCATTTTTAATCTCAAGCTCTCTTGGAACAGTCATCTGACCAAACCAAGGAAGATTTCTATCATGTGCTCCTGATGTATCCCAATTCTGCATCCAGCCAATCATTACACGACGACCATCTGGGGTTAAGATGCTCTGATGTGCATAAAAGTCAATTCCATAGTCTACTGCCTGGAAAGTCTTTGGTACAAATGTATCTGTAGCATCATCATAATCACCGATGATACAAACATTTCCATTTCCATTATGGAATTCAAATCCTTCTGGAAGCATATCCTGTGGGCTGACAAAGATAACGCCCTGTCCATCAAGCTCGAAGAAGTCTGGACATTCCCACATAAGACCATATGAGCCATCGTTTTCGGCAAATACTTTTTCAAACTCCCAGTTAAGAGCATTTTTACTCTTAAATAAGAGAAGCTGACCAAAGCCGTCATCCTTAAGATTGGCTACTAAAAGACGATAGCTTCCATCTTTTTTCTGCCAAATCTTTGGATCTCTAAAGTGCTCGACATTTCCATTTGCAGGAATTGCATCTGTTCCAAGAACAGGGTTATTAGCATACTTTTCGTAATCCTCGCCATCTCCCATGGCCAAACACTGTGTCTGGAATTCCTTAAGATGACCATTTTCAACTGTACGCTTCATAACACCTGTGTAGATAAGAAGCTGTCTTCCATCAGGAAGGCCTATAGCACTTCCTGAAAAGACGCCATCTTTATCATAGAATTCATCTGGTGCAAGCGCGCAAGTCAGATGTTCCCAATGTAGTAAATCATCACTTACAGCATGGCCCCAATGCATTGGACCCCAAGCAGCCTCATATGGATAATACTGATAAAACATGTGATACTTTCCATTATAATAGCTGAAACCGTTTGGGTCGTTCATCCAGCCTACTCTAGGAGACAAATGAAATCCCGGTCTATCCTCTTTTGAAATTAATTTAGCTAATGCCTCCTCGTATTTGCGAGCTTCTCTTAATGTCTGACTGCTCATTTTACACCTTCCTATCTAAATATTTCTAATTTGCTTCGTAGTATTTATCAAGATACTGCTGATAAATATCAAGATACTGAGCCAAGCCGTAATCATCAGCCTGTGCCAAGTATGACTTCCAAGCTCCGTCTGTCACACCATCTCTGATGAACTCAGACTTGCTTGAGTTGAAGAATGATACTAAATCTGTCTGAATACCTGAAAGCTTTTCTGTATCCTCAGATGACATAAATACTCTTGGGTAAACATACTTGCCGTGCATATCATCTGTGTAGTAATCCTTAATCCAATCTAATCTGTACTGAGCATCATCTGGGCATGTTACGTATACACCATAGTACTCATCTAAGATTGCAAGAGGTCCACCTACGCACTCTGCTTCTCTAACCTCAACTGGTGAAGCATCACCAAGTGCTGCATGCTTAAGCATCTTGTCACCATTTTCATTTTCGCCAAGCTCGAAGATATCGAAGTCATCATCTTCGCCGTATGTACCCCAGTTGTTCTGTGGAGACTGGAATGGATCATACATCTGATCAAGCCATGCACAAATAAGTGCAGGGTTCTTGCAAACGCTTGTTACTACACAACGACCTCTGTCGAAACCTGATGTAAATGAACCGTTCTGTGGAGTAACGTTTACTGTATCTGCCTTTAATGCCTTAAGTGGTACATAATCATTGATATTGTCAATGTTAGCTACATCCCAAGAGAAACATACACCGTAACGATGTGACTTACCCTTTGCTACGTATGTAGCCCAATCCTGTGTGAAGCACTCTGGATCGATAAGGCCTTCAGCATAAAGCTTGTGTAACCACTCAACACCCTTCTTAAATCCATCTGTAGTAGCTGTACAAACAACCTGTCTGTCATCATTTACTGCGATGTGCTGACCCATATCTACGTCACCGATACCATCGCCAAAACCATTTGTAAGGATGTTAGGATCCTGATCATTGATGATGCATGACATTGGAATGATGTCGCCTTCGATACCGAACTCATCCTGTAATGCCTTTGCGTTATCCTGGAATGCAATAAGAACCTGCTCGAATTCATCAACTGTTGTAGGTGTCTCAAGTCCTAAGAAATCAAGCCACTTCTGATTGATGAAGCACATGTTGTTACCAACTGTCTGAATAGCAGTCTTTTCTGAACCTAACTGCTCAATCCAAGGCAATGCCCAGATATGTCCATCTTCGTCCTCACACATTGTTCTGTACTCAGGACACTTTTCAAATACAGCTGAAAGGTTTGGCATATACTGATCAATATAATCCTCAACTGGGATAATAACGCCCTGATCTGCATATCTAAGCAAATCGTTATCGCCAAAGCCTGCGTTGAATACAAAATCTGTAAGAGTGTTAACATTTGCCATGTTAAGAGATATCTTATCTCCCCACTGGTCAGAAGAAATAGCTGTCCATTCTACATGTACGTTTGTCTCATCCTCAAGTCTCTTGAAAATTGTACGATTGTTTGGCTCTTCCTCTGTTCCTGTAGGATAACTAATCATACCTGTGATTGTTACCTTGTCAGCGAGTGGGAAGCTTAAATTTTCTGTGTCTACAGAATCTGCATTACTAGCTGACTTTGATCCTCCACCGCAGCCAGTAAATGTGCCCATGGCAAGTGTAGCTACCATGGTTGTTGCTACTAAACCTTTGAATACTTTCTTCATTTTTCTCCTCCTAATTTATATCAAACAGGTTATCCTGTTTGTTTCACTTTTATTAGCCCTTGATTGAGCCAACCATAATACCTTTATCAAAGTACTTCTGGAAGAATGGATACATAACAATAAGTGGTAAGCTTGAAATAATGATTGTTGCATATTTCAAAAGCTCTGCTAACTGTGCACGCTGTGCTGTTGACTGCATATCTGCAATCATGCCTGGGTCAGGCTGGTTCTGAATAAGAATAGATCTAAGTACAAGCTGAAGTGGCTGCTTTGAAGCAGAGTTAATATAAATCATAGCGTCAAAGTAACTGTTCCACATAGCTACGAACTGCCATAAGCAAAGAACTGCAATAACTGGTGTACATACAGGAAGCAAAATCTTGAAGAAGTAAATGATTTCATTTGCTCCATCAACCTCAGCTGCTTCTCTAAGCTCTGCTGGGATGCCCTTGTAATATGTTCTTGCGATAATCATATTCCATACTGAAAATGCACCAGGTAAAACTACTGCCCACATTGTATCAAGTAATCCCAACTTACTAATAAGAAGGTATGTAGGAATAAGTCCACCACCGAAGAACATTGTGATAATGAAAATTGTGTTAAAGAAATTCTTTCCTTTAAAATTATCAAGTGACATTGGGTATGCACAAAGCATTGTGATGAATACTGAAAGGAATGTGAATACGCATGAATAAACAACTGCGTTTTTAAATCCTACCCAAATCTGTCCATTTGAAATAACTCGCTCATAAGCTGTCAATGTCCATTTTTCCAAATCAAAGGTGATACCCTTATTCTGTAATGTGATTGGATCCATGAATGATGCAATGACTATGTAAATCATTGGAACAATAATTGCTAAAACAAATAGTCCTAAGAGAACGTAACCAGAAATAAGAAAGGTTTTATCTCCCATTGAATATCTGGCAAATTTACTTTTTTTCTTTTTTTCTTTCATTATTTACCCCCTGATTAAAGTCCCTGACCATCGTTCATTTTTTCAACGACTTTATTAACTACTACAAGAAGAATTACATTAATTACTGTATTGAAAAGTCCAACCGCTGTTGAGTAACTGTAGTTACCATCAATAAGACCTTTCTTATATACATAGGTAGCAATGATTTCTGATGCTCCAAGGTTCAAGTCTGTCTGTAATGCATATGCCTTTTCAAAACCGATACTCATGATGTTTCCGGCCTGAAGAATGAACTGGATTACAACCATGTCCTTGATTGCTGGCCACTCTACTGCTTTGATCTGCTGGAAGATATTTGCTCCATCAATCTGAGCTGCTTCCTTTAATTCCTGGCTGGCATTTGCAAGTGCTGCTGTGTACATGATTGATGCCCAACCTGCGCCCTGCCAGATACCACTTGCAATGTAGATTGGTCTAAATGCTTCTGGCAATGTAAGGAAGTTTATTGTAGTTCCAAGTGCCATGTTGAAAGGTCCTGTAACTGATAAAAGGATACGAACCATACCACAAAGGACGATTACTGATATGAAGTTTGGCATGTAAAGAACAAGCTGAATCTTTTGCTTTATTTTGCTGCTTTCGATTCTGTTAAGTAACAGTGCCAGGATAATTGGTACTGGGAAGCCCCAGAGCAATCCATAAATACTAAGCTTTAATGTATTAACCAGATATGATATGAAATCCGGTGATGATAAAAACTGTTTAAAGTAGTCAAACCCTACCCATTCGCTTCCAAGGAAGCCTTTAAATGGACTGTACTTTTCGAATGCTATCAAGATACCACCCATTGGCAGGTATCTAAATATGATAGTAAGCAACAGTGCAGGTCCTAGAAAGAAAATGTACAATCTCCAGTGCCTAATTACATAATCTCTCGTTTCACTTATTTTCCCTTTTGTTTTCATTAATCTCCTCCATTGCATATTTGCATATGCGCTTTACGTTTTTGCATATACTTACTATATCACTTTTTACATATGAGTCAATATTTTATTTCACATTTGTAACAATATTATATTTTTGCATTGTTTGTTTGTCGCATTTACACAAAAGAATTTTACATTTGACAAATTGAGCTCGATTTTTTATTATATTTAATGTGTATTGCAATTACGTGCAATTTATATATTTGCACAATATATAAATAAGGGGGACATTATGTCAGCTAAAGTTACAATTCAAGACATTGCAGATGCCCTTGGCATCTCTAGAAATACAGTTTCAAAAGCTATCAATAATACAGGAGTTCTTGCTGATTCCACCAGAGAAAAGGTTTTAGCCAAGGCTGCTGAAATGGGATACAAGCAGTTTTCATATGTAAATCCACTTAATTCTTCTATATTAGATGGTGCTTCTAAAAAGCCTATCGCTACAGGAGAAATAGCACTGTTTTCTGGCAACTTTTTGGGTAATGCCCACTTTGCTTCTACAATGCTTGATAAATTCCAAAATGAAATATCAAACTACGGCTACAGCATGACCATGCATCGTATTAGTGAGGATATTATAGATAATAAGGTATTACCTAGTTCACTCAATCTAGAGCGCACCAAAGCAATCATATGTGTTGAGATGTTTAACTATGAATATTGCAAGATGCTTTCTGAGCTGGAGGTACCTGTTCTTTTCGTCGATGCTCCATATGAAAGCTATTTTCATCCACTTAATGCAGATGTGCTTCTTATGGAAAATACATCAGGCATTTTCTCTCTCGTTGAAGCCATGAAGAATCGTGGAATAAAAGAGATAGGCTACATCGGGCAAAAATATCACTGCCGTTCATTCTTCGAGAGATATCTTTCATATTTCAATGCTATGCATCATTTCGGACTAGATATCAAAGAAGACTACATATTCACAGATATCAATCCTCACAATGAAATGTACAGACCCCGCCTTTTAGATTGTTTATCAAAGCTTGAGCACTTACCTGATTTATTCATTTGCGCTAACGATTTCGTCTGTATGGATACACTAGACTGTTTGGGACACCTCAACCTATCATGTCCAAAAGATACCCTGCTCTCTGGCTTTGATGATTCCACAGAGTCAAAGCTTATGACCCCGACATTGACTACCATTCACATTCACAGTCAGGTAATGGGTATGACTGCTGCAAACCTTATTCTTTCACGTATTCAACAGCCAGATATGAATTATAGAACTATCTATACCGAAACAAATCTCATTTACAGAGAATCAACAAGCCCTTCTAAATAATATGATAAAAAACGCAGGAGCTAATTCCTGCGTTTTCTTATCTACTATAAAATTGAAATTTTATTACTTATAATCTTCTACATCAAATTTTAAATTTCGATAATAATAATCTCTATCTTCCTCTGAGATTTTTCTAAGGATTCTACATGGGTTTCCTACCGCAATTACATTGTCAGGCAAATCTTTTGTCACCACACTTCCAGCTCCAATTACAACATTATTTCCTATAGTGACCCCCGGCATTATGCAGGTGTTTCCACCAATCCAAACATTATCTCCAATAGTAATAGGTATTCCGTATTCATAACCAGAATTTCTTGAATCGGGATGAATAGGATGACCTGCAGTGTATATAGATACATTAGGGGCAATCTGAGCGTTATCACCTATTTTGACTTTGCCTACATCAAGAATAGTAAGATTGTAATTTGCAAAAAAGTTCTCTCCAACCTCGATATTGTAGCCATAGTCACAACGAAAAGGCGCTTCTACATTGATTATATTTCCCGTTTTACCAAGGATTTCTTTTATCAGGGCATCTTTAGCCTTTTCATATTCTGGTTCAAGATTATTATATTTAAAAATTTTCTTTTTGTTTTCCAAGCGTTCTTCACTGAGACCATCCATCCATGCTTTATATGGCAATCCTGAAAGCATTCTCTCTTTTTGATTCATTAGTATCTCCTTTTAAATATCTGCTAATTGAATTTCTCTGACATCCTCATGAGGATTAACCTTTGCCAATCCAATGTGTGTAATTTTCGCATCAATGGATTTAAAATCCTGCATTACTTTGACCGCTTCTATCATTTGCTCTTTGGATAGAGTTTTAGCTATAGTTATATGTGGTAGCCAAGATAATGGCCTGTAATAATTGCTGATTGTAGTTTCAGGTATATTTGAAAAGCCATCATATAAACACCTGCTTGTTTCATACAAATATTCATTTAGATACGGGGCCACATATATGACATATGGCATTAACTGTCCTACGGTAATTATTGAAATGTTCCCTCGTGAAAGCTTATTTGTAAGAGCTTCAAAAGGCGGAATAAGAACCTCCACAGATCGAGCCTCTATAGCTGAAAACGTCAAGTGCGGTGGTACATTATGTGATATCATAAAATCATTTCCAGTGACCTCAGCCACTTTGTTTATGTAGTTTTTGAGTATTTTGTTTGTGGTTTTATCAAAATAGGCTGATATCAGAAACATCTTGATTCCTCTAAGTAATTAACACCTTTCTTGGATTAATTATAGCTAATATTTCAAACTGAAAAAAGCCCCATACTCTAAGCATAGGGCTTCATTTGCGTTATCTATCTTATAATATTTTAAGCAAGCTTACATCCAACTATAGTCTCCTCCAGTGACAGCAAGAGAAAGTAAAGCATCCATCTTTTCTATTTCTTCTTCACCTCTAACCACTGAAATAAGTTTTGCTGTTTCTGACGCTACAGGCATTTCTTCATCGGGGCCTATTTCCATATTTGGCTGTTCACCACAATATGGACAGACCAGAGTTGGTCCAACCTGAATTGATAAAAATCTATTGGCACATTCACTACATTCATAAAATCCTGCAAGGCTTGTGCCGTCTGGTACATAATACATTACTAAAACTCCTCTTCTATTTCTGTTATGGCACATTTACCGCAAAGCTGACCTACAAATTCTTCCATATAAAAGAACTCTTCATTAAAATATGTATCAAAGTCATTGATGGCTCCAGCCAGAGTAAACGGCTTTCCACAGTTTTTACATTTTCTCATTAGAGACATCGCCACTTCATCATCTTCCACTTGGTAATCCTCGTGTTCCATGTCTCCCTGCTCGTATCCCTCCAGTGAATGGATGGACAGATATTCGTCTGAAGGCTTTAATTCTCCATTTATTTCCGAAAAAAATCCCATATTTCCTCTCTCGTAATATATGACTTTTGTGAGTCTAATATTATTTAAAACAAAAATCTTTTCTTATATGGCTCTACATTCATTGAAAGAACTGTGTAGCCTGTCTCAACAATTGCTGCGACAATCTGGTTTTCTTCAGGCTGATTATTGGAGATAAATGTACTTTCACCAGTCTTATGTGAGCTTTTTACTTTTTTAGCATCAGGAACAATTTTTCTGATAACATCATTTACATGTGACTCACACATATTACACATCATGCCATCAATTTTTAGTACTATTTTTACCATAACTACCTACTTTCTATTACCTTTTGTGCTTATATTTATAGACTAACTGCCATATTAATGCAGAAATAAGAATTAAAATAGCGAGAATTTGTTTTGCGGTCATACCACATACCCCCTCTTCTAATATCTTGTGTCTATATTATAGCATCTATAGTTAGGAATGTCTAACTCACTTTTTGATAGGGGCAGCGTAAATTTGTTGAACAAACACTAGCAAAATTAAAACATAAACCTAGCATTTAAATGACACCAAACTAATCAATCCATCCTCTTCTCAAACCTAAACATCCCATCCGGGAACTGCTCGTCCTCTTCAAAGTGATTATCACGCATGCCAAATTCTTCCAATGCACCGTAGTTGAAAGCTTCCTGGTTGTCCTTTATAAATTTCTCTCTGTCTGATTGTTGTAATGGTGTTAATGTAACCATAGTTTTCCCTTTTGCTGATGAATCCGCGCTATTCACTCCCCATCATTCCTATAAAATAAATAACAAAATGATAATAGGTAATGCCTTTCTGTAATCTCTATTCACAAAGATATATGCTGCGCCAAATAGAAATCCACTAAGCATCGCAAAAATTCCAATCACGATACTGCCCTTAGATACAATGTGTGATAATCCCCATACTATTCCTAGCACTATGCCGCCATAAGGGATAGAGTCTTTGACAAACCATTTTTCATATGCCTTCTGTCCATATACTATTACCAGTGATATTAAGAATCCTTCGGCTAAATAGTATAGATATTGGAATGCAAACAATAATGGCGCTTTAGAATTCCATTCAATCAAAACCTTGAACCCATTCCAGTCCATGTACTTGGCAATGATATTAATAACAAATGTTAAACAGATTGCGATATACTGCCATTTCTTTAAGCCTTCCCTGTGCTCCCAAATATCAAATCCAGTTGTTTTCTTTCCTATATATATGACTAAAAATCCGGCACAAATCCAAAGTATCGTTGTTAATCCCCAATGAACAATATTTTGCAAATCTGTATAGTTTCCTGTGTCTATTCCTATCTTTCCCTCGATAAAAACTAATAACAGCTCAATTGCAAATGCTGCGCATACATACAACGCGCACCATAAATAATCAAAACCCACTCCAACTCTCTCTTTCATCTTAACACCATCTTCTTATTTATTTTTGTAAAATCGATTTGATTGGAAAAACATATAACTTTTACCTTTGCAGCACTTTAGTCGTTTACATAGCCTGTCTTATCTGATCAATTAAAGTAATATCTGCAGGTAACCACTCTACAGAATCCAGCTCATCTTTAGTAAGCCATTTGGCAGCCTCAGCTTCTAATAGTTTCAACTCTCCAGATTCTACTTCACACCAAAAGCAATCCATTGAAAGATGAAATGTTGGATAATCGTACTCGATAGTATCAATCAAATCTCCAACCTTGACAGTAGCCTCTAGCTCTTCTTGGATTTCCCTTACTACGGCTTCCTGAGGGGTTTCACCTTCTTCAATTTTTCCACCGGGAAACTCCCAGCCACCTTTAAAATCACCATAGCCCCTGGCTGTAGAAAAGATTTTTGTTTTGTTTTCAATGGAATCGCATATTACCGCTGCTACTACACGAATTGTTTTCATATTACACCTCTCCAACTAAATAATCATAAACAAAAAATCTTGTCTCAATTTATTGAGATTTCCGAATGCATTTTCCTATTTTGCATTCGGAAACCTATACATACAAGCAAGTACAACTACAGTTGGTCATACTTATCAGCCTTGCCCCTAGCCTTCTCCACAGGATACTTAGCTTCATTCTGGTCCATCTTTTTATTAATAATCTCATCTGGATCTACCCCAAGCTTATCTGCCAAGTTTTGGCAATATACCATTACGTCAGCAAGCTCTTCTTTTACATGCTCTAAATCATACTCATCGTCGTTCCACTGAAAACATTCAAGTAGCTCTGCCGCTTCTATCACAATAGATTTCGCAAGATGAACTGGCGCATGAAACTGATCCCAGTCTCTGTCCTCTGTAAATTTTCTAATTCGTTTAATTGTCTGTTCTGTCATCCTCATCAGTACCTACTCTAGCTTACTTATCTTTATAGTTTTCTCACTTTACTTTAATCTTTCTCTTTTCATCAAATGTAAATGTCCGTATTCTTTCTAGCATATTTGCCCCTCATATACAGAATACCCTCCTGTACATACTATATCTAGTATATCACAGGAGGGTAAAATATTGGACGATTTATGCAATTAAAGACGAGTCAAAATGAGGCAATGTCGGTCACATAGCTTATTTTTCAAAATCCGGTTTCCAACCAGCAAACTGAACAAGCTGTGCATCAGTTCTGTGATAATATCTCTCGTTCTTATCAAGCTTAGCAATTTCTGCCATTTCTTCATCTATAAGCTTAAAATCGAGAATATCTAAATTATCCTTGATGTGGTCCACATTTTTACTTCCTGGGATAACAACAAAACCCATCTGCGTATGCCAGCGAAGAATAATCTGTGCAGATGACTTGCCATATTTCTTACCCAGTTCTGCAAATACAGGCTCGTTGATAAGAGACTTGTCACCATGGCCAAGTGGATACCAGCTCATGAGCTTGATGTCATATTTATCCAAAGTCTTGCGAAGCTCTGTCTGTGTAAAATATGGATGTGCTTCTACCTGAATAAACTTAGGAACAATTTCCCACTTAGTCTGAAGTTCTTCGATATACTTTCCTTCGAAATTTGAAATGCCGATAGCCTTAGCCTTACCTTCTTTGTATGCTTTCTCAAGCTGTCTGTATCCTGCAAGCCAATTTCCAGCAGGCTGGTGGATGTATAATAAATCCACATAGTCAACACCAAGGCGCTCCAAGGTTTCGTCTACCGCATTTACGTTTTCATATTCTGAAGGCCAAAGCTTAGTTGATAAAAATACATCCTTTCTATCTACTCCACTTTCCTTGATTCCTCTACCTACAGCACGCTCATTTACATAAGCATTTGCTGTATCTACTAATCTATAGCCCATCTTAAGAGCTTCACGCACACTATTTTGCGCATCAGCAGGTGATAGCATAAATGTTCCAATTCCCACTACTGGGCACTCCAATTTGTTATTTAATACGATGTTTTCCATTGTAAAATCCTCCTTAATATGTTGATGCTCTGGAACTTGTAAACTTCCAGCTTCCATTTTCTTTTCTAAGAGTAAAGTCTCCCTGCAATCTCCAGCTTCCTTTTCCACCTCCATAGACTGCAGCAACTACCCTGCTTTTACCAATCATGGTTGCCTCATCACCATGAACACTTACTATTATTTCATCATGATCAGCTGAATAATAATTAAAAGTGCCATTATCTAATCCCTTCAGAAACTCATCAGCGGACTGTTTCACCCCGGTCATATGATAAAGACAATAGTCTGTAGACATAAGACTTCTGAGACCTTCTATATTTTTCTCAATCATATAGTGCCAATAGTCTTTATATAATTCTGTGATTTTTTCTTCTTCACGCATATCTATTCCTTCTGTTCTGCTGGATCCAGCATCTTAATTACCTTAGCAGGTACACCACCTACTACTGCATATGCAGGTACATCTTTTGTAACAACAGCTCCCGCTCCAACAACTGCATATTCTCCGATGGTTACGCCAGGACAGATAGTTACATTAAGGCCAAGCCATGCATTTTTCTTTACAGTGACTTTTCCATAGGTATATTTCGTGTGACGCTCGTTCACATCATGATTAATCGTTGCAATTCTAAGTCCAGGTGCAGCCATAACACCATCCTCAAATTCTATTACACCTGATGCTGAAAGAATTGCAGAATGATTGATAAACACACCCTTACCGAACATTACCGTATTTCCGAAGTCACAGGTAAATGGCGTAAGGATTCTTACATCATCAAGCTTTCTACCAAAGAGCTCTTCAAGGTAACCCACATAAGATGGATCATCCGGCATGCAGGCATTCGCCTTTGCACAAAGAGTTCTGGCTCTCATCATTTCATCAACTGCATCCTTAAAATAAGGCTCTCTATTATCTGTAGGACCACCATGGGCCATTAATTCAAAAACATATCCTTTTTTGTAATCCACTAATCTATCCTCCGTTTCTATCTCTTTACATTAATCCATTTGCCGCAAACCACTGTTCCACGGATGCTTTTACATTTGTAGCTTGGCTACCTGTGATTGCAAGACCACTTTTCACCTCTGCGCCACTAGCATATTTTTTTACATCGCGTTCACTAGAGCCCATTCCGCTTCCCTCGTTTGTGCAAAGAGGAAGGATTGTTTTTCCTGAGAAATCGTATCTCTCTAGAAATGTTGCAACAGCCATTGGAAATGTTCCCCAGTAATTTGGATAAGCAAGCACAATGGTGTTGTATTCATCTATGCTGTCTATATAATTTGTAAGCTCCGGGCGAGCATTTTCTCTTAAATCTTTCTTAGCTTCATCAATACAGGTCATGTACACCGGTGAATAAGGATTTAACATCTCAATTTTGAATGTATCCGCATCTATCAGTTCCTTCATATGGTTAACAACGATTTCTGTGTTACCAACCTTTACATATCTCATTGCTCCGCCAAAATAATTTTCATCCGCTCTTGAGAAGAAAGCGATTAATGTTTTTGCCATTTGAATTTCCTCCATTTAGATTTTCTATCAATATCTGTTATTCCCAATTGGTTTTGTTCTTTGTTGTTTACATTATCTCACGTCGGTTTTATAATATCCAATAGAAACATTAGATAGTTGATTTAATTTTTAAATATCAGAGGAGTGCTATGACAACAAAACAGATAGATTATTGTATAGAACTGTCTCGTACAGAGAGCTTTTCCAGAGGTGCTGAGAATATGTTTGTAAGCCAGCCTACATTTTCATATCAGATAAAACTTCTTGAAGAGGAAGTTGGATTTGAGATTTTTGTTAGAAATGGAAAAGGGGCTACTCTTACTCCTGCCGGTCAGCAGTTTGTAACCTACCTTTCAAATATGCGCGAAGAGATGAAAAAAGCCATCGAACAGGGCCAGAACTTCAGTGCAAAATACAAAGAAAACATCACTATAAGTATATCAGTACGACAGGCTCTCTACTTCCTGCCAGAAGCAATCAAGGTATTTGAAAAGGAAGCACCAGGTACTCAAATTACACCACGATTCCAGTACGGAAATAGTATGGATAGCTTTCTTAAAAATGAATCAGATGTTGTATTTGCCTTAGAAGAACAGACAAAACAGCTTGCAGGCACCACTGTCCACAAGCTGTTTCAAAGTCATATTTATTTAATTTGTGATAAGAATGATCCTCTTGCAGAAAAAAATCTCATAACTGATGAAGACATTTATGGACGCACTCTTATGGTAGGTGGCGGGTCACCGGCACTTCTCCGCTCTGTTCAGCAAAAGCTTATTTCATCAGGTAAGATTGAATATTTTAATAGTCCAGATCATGACACCACACTTACTAACGTTGCTTCCGGTAAAGGAATCTGTCTGGCTCCCGGTTTTCTTAACGACCACAGCGGACAGTTTGCATGGATTCCCTATGACTGCGACGATACTTTCTCCTGTGTTTTATGCACTCACAAAGCAGATCAACGTCAAAGCCTTGATACTTTTATTAAAGTGTTACAAAAGTTATATAACGAAGCAGTTGCCTTTCCGCTATAAGGCACTGCTTTTCATTTCATTATATTTGGCATTGGCAGCTTCGCTTGCTTTCTTTTCCCGCCATTTATCTACATTGCTGCAAATAGCAAAGTGCCTCTTCCACTATAAATTCTGCAAATCCTAATGCATATAGCCTAAGCGGCTATAATATCCTTTAATTTATCATAATAATGCAATACTCTATCAGGTATATTCTGATCAATTTTTTCTAGCTTATTACCACATATCATATCATCAATTGATACGTTTAATAAATCGCTCAGAGCATATAAATTGTCAATAGAAGGAAGGCAGCTTCCGTTAAGCCAGTGATATATACTCTGTACACATGCAAGGCCTAAATATTCTTGAATATCATTGACTGAATATCCATTTGCTTCCATGAGCATTCGGATTTTTTCACCAGTTTTAATTTTATCTATGATGGGATACATTTAAGTGCCTCCTTTCAAAAATAGCCTACAATACAGCCATGAGGATTACTAAAGACCAACCAGCTTAACATCTAAAACCTGTGTCATGGATTTCAGCACATCTCTATGCCTAAATAAAAGTTATCAATTATCAGTTAGTAATTTATATGAAAAAGGTTAACAATTCAAGATTGATCAAATACAAATAATAGAAAACAGTTAAATATGCATGGTCATTATGACCATCTCCTGTTATGGGATCCGGAAGTAGGATTCGAACCTACAACATAAGGTATTTACTACCTTTGCGCTACCATTGCGCCATTCTGGAAGTCCTTACTCTTTAATTTGCTATAAAGAATAACTTGATTGTAACTTAACCCTGTTACAGGGAAGCTGGGTTTATAGTTTACGTATTGCAGGCAAAAGCGTTATATTTCTATAAAAGTTGTCGCGTTAGAAACCTTTATCTGAGTATCAAGCTCAGATAGTAGTGTATCTCTTTTCTCCTTGAGTAAAGAAATCTTTTCCTTAATATTTAAAGGATCAACAAGCTCAGTTGTATTTTCCTTAACATATGTATCTACAACCTCAAGAGGCTTATCATCCTTTACTTTCGTATCTTTTCCTAGTATTGACATTCTCATACTTTCAGCAGTACTTTGAAGCTGACTATTTTTCAACTCAATTTGGGTTAAACAATTATTTAATTCTTCTTCCATTTTTTCTTGTAAATTATATTCAAAATCAAGGCTTGAATCATATATATCACTATTTCTCAATCTGCTTCTAAGAGATATAGCACCTGCTACAGTATACTCACCATAAGATGTTTTAATTACTGTCGCTGCATTAGAAGCAACGATGGCAGAATCAATTTTCTGATAACGAATAATTAAGTCCTCAATCTGCTGATAAGCGCTCTGTGCATTCTTTGCAAATTCATCCTTTTGTATTCTTCCATCAAAAACCTTTTCTTCATTATGTTTAATACTATCGACAAAGCTTGCTTTAGCAATCTTGTCTGAAATCTTTTTTACAAGTAAATCTCTCTCATCAAGAGCCTGTGTAACTAACATTTTTTCTGACATAATCTTCCCTCCTAGAACCATTTTTCTTACCTATAATATTGTCTCACGGAATGTTAGATATGTCATTGAACTTGTAGTATAAAACATTATCAGTATCTCTTTATAGGCCACACAAATCAATGAATCTATTTTTCATTTTCTTCAGCTCCATCTTCTTGCAATACTGAGTATATTCCATTCCTGCTTTATAAAATGCATCCTTTCTAATATCTTCATCAGGATATATTTCTTTTTTTGGTAATCCCCATTTTTTCCTAAGTTCTTCGCTAGAATAACTTACTAAGTTTTCTGGGTGTTCTTCAATTTCTTTTATTGATTTGTGCAAGGACTCTAGGTTCTCGCCTAAGTCCTCCTGCTCATATCCGAAAAATGAAACTTCATGCAGAAAAGAAACAACTACATCCAGCAAATTATCCTGTGTAAGTTTAGAATCTGAAACTAGAAATGATAAAGCCTCTGCCTGTTCCGTAAACTCATATGCATATGAATTTACTTCAGATAAATCTTCTGCTGCCATCAATTCATCAACATGTATTAAACCAACGTCTATCTCTAGAATTGAACTTTCTGTTTGAGACTTATAAACAAACAATACCCCCTGCTTACCTGAATCATTATTGATTTCCATGTTGAGAAGTCTTTCAATAAAGTTCCGGAATTTTTTAGATATTGCATTCTGAAATTCACCTATAGTAGTATCATCCAGTTCTTTTAATTCATGTATAGTAATTGGATGCTCATAAAAATACGCACTTTCAATTGAATTAATATCAAATTTCCTTATAACATCTTGAATATTACTCAATGATTTTGATATATTCTCAATATTTATTTCATTATAGGATTCGCATTTAAATTGACTTTTAACAGTAGCTCTATCTATTGTTTGCCGATGTATACTTTTAATGCCAGAGAGAATTCCCTCCTTGATTAATCTTCCAAGATTGAGTGGCTTGTACCCACAAACATTAGCAGCCAGGTTTAAATGTTCACAATCGGCTGCATAATTTTCAATATTATTATGGTCATGACCATGAATATTTAAACACCATGATAATCCATAGACTGGTTCATGTGAAAGAAGAATCTTGTCCGAGATAAAAAGAGGTCCCTCATAAACCTCATCAAAGCAATCAACATAATCCTTCTTCTTATCATGGTTACCTAACAACAAAATTTTTCTACTCGCCTTTATTCTCTTAATATAGTTGGCCTGCCCTACGTCGCCTAGACATATAAATGTGTCATTCTTCATAATAATGGAATTGATTATATCAATTTGTTCATTAGGACTAATCCAGTTTTCATCCATCAATTTGCAGTCAGCATCATCAAGATGTAAATCTGAAAGTAAATATATTGAGCCTGTTTCTGCCCACTTTTTAAAAGGTTCATATAAACTTGGTATCATTCTACACCTCTCTGCCTAATTATTCGTTCTTAATCAAATATTTATTACTAACCACCTTCATTGAAAGTGAAGCGCTTATTCGTTCACAATAAACAGGCTCCACCGGGCGTATTACAATGCCTTCCTTTTTTCCACCTTTAGGATATTCCCCATCAGCTCTTTCCAATAAGGCTTCAACAGTAGGATACTTTGAAGGTAAGTCATTACCCACTTCTTCAATAGGCACAGTCGATAAATGCAATGTTTTACATATTTCTTGCATTTGCTTAAGTCCTACTCTATTTCCATTTACCCGTATCGTAAATACGTACCACTCAGGTTTAGTTAGTTTTAATCTGTTCTTTTGAATGCCCGGAGCACATAGCTCTCCCTGAATCGTAATTATGTTTAGATTATTAGCCTTATAATAGTCCATTAGTTTTGCTTCAATTCCCAGACTATTTACAAATTCATAAAAAGAACTTTTCCCATCATTCTTGTATTCATAATTGTGTCCTGTTACATGGAAGCCATCATCATCTATAGAAATAGAATGTGATGAACCATCCATCTTGGTCGAAATATAATAATCTAGTCCTTTAAAATCATTGATAAGCTCAGGCTCTGCTTGAACACGTGTCTCGTCTGTGTGTGGTACATCAATTGGCAACTCTCCTATTATGGTTCCACCTGTGGTAATCTTTTCCTCCACTTCCCACTTTCTTACGCCTAGTGCTTCAGACACATCTGTTCCTATCTCATCGCAAGCATCTAATTCATTAAATTGTCCTAATGGCAACAGCAGGCCTTGAGAAATCTGCCCCCTAAACCTCATTGTCTTTAGTCTAAACCCTTCACCTAAGATATCGTTTTTACGATAGCTGCTAATTCTAAGGAATTCAAATTCATCACGAATTGGTAAAAAACTATCTATTTCAAAATATACAGCCAAATCCATTGGCTTAAACTGTCCCTTGTTAACAACACATTGCCATCCCAAAACAAAGGCTAATTCTATTTTGTCAGCACCTTCTATAGGCTCAATCTTCCATATTCTTTGTATGCTTGCTAGTTTTCTCATTATGTCATTCTCCCTTGTAACATTACCAGTCAATAGTCTCGATTCTGCGTGCTTTATCCGATTTCTGGTTCTTTTTTAGTACCAATCCCTTAATATAACTATAATCTTCACTTGTCTTCACTAATACCCAATCATCAAAATAATCATATATAAACTTATAATTCGTCCATATTCTATAACATGGATTACGAAATTTAAGAACATCATCCTTAATGTAAGCTATTCCTTGCGGATACTTAGATTGAATTAAAGTCCGAAAATCCAAATCAACCTTGTAATGATCTTCTAAAATATATGTCGCAACTAGCTGATTTAACATATATCTTTCCTCAAACTCATATTTTTCAGCGTCCAAATGCTTATAAATATACCACAATGGAACTTTAATACGAAATGGTTCTGGTATTACATAATACCAAGTATTATCTAAATCATAAAAATAACCATAGTCTATAAAAGCTATTTGACTAAATATCTCCCTTTCACTTTCTCCTAAATAAAAAGGCGTTCCATCTAGTCTGTGAGTTAATAGTGCTCGTTCTCCCCCATTTTCACTTCCAGGCTTTCCTATTAAGCCTGTCTGACCTAATCCAAAAAGGTACTCTACTAAATCAGCCTCTTCATACCACGACAACAGTCTTAATCCAGCACTTTTAAAATAACCGCCATTGCCACACCACCCATATTGAACTCTGTTCCCACCTTCTAGCCGCCTTGCAATAATACCTATATCGCCCATATTCTGCCTCCTAATAACTCAGTATGTGATATATTTTTCCACAATTAAATTATTTTGTCATTGAACTTGTAGTATAAAGAAAGCCCAGACTCTATAACTCGAGCCTGAGCTTTCTACATCTACAAACATTATTTGTGATTTATCCCCTCAAGAATCTCCCTTAACGTCCTAGGTTCATACCCCATCCATGGCTTCATGCAACCTACATTGATTGCCATTGGATGAGTGTCATGTAAATGACCACAATTAATCTTCATATCACTAAGTGCCTTCAGATACATTTCATCCTCGATGCTGTTATGGGTGTGACCATACAAATGTATCCATCCTCGCCCCATATTTTTCCAACTAAATATTGGATAATGGCTTAACACCAGGTCATAATTTTTTCCATCAAATGAATCATGCACTTCTTTGTAATCACATATTTCCGAAAACAATTGCTGATATCTGTAATCTGACACATCATCATGATTTCCTTTAACAAGAACCTTTTTGCCTTTCAAAGTTGAGACATAAGCTATCAGATTATCCTTCTGACCACGTAAACTCACATCCCCTAGAATATAAACGGTATCTCCATTTGTTATTTTATTATTCCAATGTGTACGTATGTATTCATGCATAGTTGAAACATTGTCAAATGGGCGATTGTCAAATCTAATAGCTGCATTATGAAACAAATGTAAATCACTAATATAATATTTCATCAAAATCTCCTCCAAGTCATTTATACTCTCAGAATATAAACTATACTAAACAAATACTACATATGAGTCAATACTAATAGTATAATTATCATATTATTAATAGACGGAGATGTTACCATGAACGAAAACTACGGTGAACAAATAAAGAATTATAGAATTAATCTTGGCATGACACAGAATCAGGTGGCCACTGAATTAGACGTAACTCCTGGATACATTAGCAATGTTGAAAATGGACGTACTGCCATGTCTCTAAAACTTCTGATTTATTATTCTAAGCTTATGGGAATTACATTAGATGAGCTTATAGGAAATATAGAGCCCGACTATAAAAAATCCGCAATAGATAATGCTTTATGGGATGTTATAAAAACTCTAGACGATGAACAAAAAGAGAAGCTTCTTGAGACAATAAAAATATGGCAAAAACAGTAGACTCAGGCAGTCATCGCACCTTTAATGACTGCCTGCAATGTTTATCCTATCAGGAGTTATCTACAGCTTCAATAAATTCATAACCAATGTTGTAATGATATATCAGCAAAAGGATGATCCTTTATCATAAAGTACAAAAGATTTGCTGTCTATTAAGCCAAACATTTCCTTTATCCACTGGAACAGAAAGCTTAACCTCCTGATCCTTAGTTTCAAATAAAACTATTTCATTTTTCATTGCATAAGCTCCTCTTATATCTAACTTTTATTCTATCGTTTTACGCTTATAAACTCTACTTTGAATTATCTTCCTCCACTACACTCAAATCTTCGTAGTCCTCTAGATAACCGCAACGTCGCAGATAATCTTTCCCTCCATCAACACATACTGCACCGCAAGAACATGATTTAAAATCATGTCTGGATACAGATTCAATAATATCTCCACATTTAAGGCATTTAATACAATTTTTAATTATTACCATCATTTTTCCTTTCCAGTCAATCCCAAATTATTACCGCAAAAGGGAATCTTTTATGTTCTATTATTAACCATCCTCTCTCTCTTGTCATTGAACTTGTAGTTCAGTGGCAATTACTTATTACGGGACAAACAGAGAAAACTCCCACAATAATCTGGCTTCGTCAGATACACCTTTGCATAAATGCAAAGCTCATGCAATCACGATTATTGAAAAACTAATGTTTTCCTATAATCTATCCATTACTAAAAATGATTATAATAATAATAGACCAGTACGAATGTACTGACCCATTGTATGCTCAAGCACACTAGATAATGTAACTAAATTGGAACCATCGTCTCCCTCTGGCGCATTAGTAGCAATGTGCTTTGGATTGTATAAAGTAGTCTCATATAGTCTCAAATTCATATGAGACTGAATGAGACTATAGTGAGACTATGATATTAATTTACTCTAATAAGTCCGACCAAACTGATTAGACGTTGGTTATATTTTTAGGGTATATCAACATATTCTCCTTAACATTTAAAATGGGAATGTACATTGCTACGGCATATACATTCCCATTTAGTGGTTGATTTTTCCGTTGTCTGCTAACCTCCAGCAAGCTCCTTATCAAAGGAAACAAAACAGCCTTCTGCTCCTTTGATTTGAGAATACTCCTGTAATATTCGTTGAATTCTTTCAAAAATCCTTATAAAAAATGCAGTAAAACTTATCTTATATTCCCAATGGATTTAAATCGATAAACATCCCTGTTAAGACACCCAGCCAGCCTACAACAAATATCACAATAATCAATTTGATAAATATATCATCTCTTAAGTGATAAAATTCAATCTTTCCTAATCCTATCAGCAGAACCCATGCGCCAATGATTATGTGAATACATGGAAATAGATTAACTAGTAAAATTCCAGTGTACTAAAAATAAAGATTCCAACAACCAAAAATAGTGTGCCTATCGCTCGGAATATAAAGCCCTCTTCCCAAGGAATATAGGTGTGATTCCATACTCCTGAACGGTAGGAAAAACCTTTATCCCTCAGATAATGTTCTATAATAGAGAACAGTTTTTCCTCGTCATGACCTATATTGGCCCACTCTTTAAACGCAACCTTTTTTCTCCATTTAGGATTTGTAGAAATAGAATATTGGGCTCTTGTTTCTGCTCTCAAAGGCGGCTTGTACATGTCTACATTCACTGTCATCTCACCACCAAACACCATTCCCACTAAAAGCAAAGGAAGAAATACAATATACATTAGTACTTTGAACAGGCCCCAAGTAGCTCTAAAGGCAAACCCAATCATCTTTCCAAACACCATTAAAAATGATAAAAAGAATACTCCCTATTTTTCATTTTTTGCGAAATAAACCCGGCGATTCCCAGTAAAGTCTATATATGTCTTATTACTTCAAATCGTTGTAGGCTGATTGGCTCATTCTCTCCAATGCCGCCCTTTTGTCTGGCAATAGAAATCTGCTGCTTAACAGAGGTCACCCCGTCCAAATCTGGAAGCAGCAAGCCTCTTCTGCCACCGCTGCTAACTATGACACCATATCGTTTAACATCCAATTTATCCGGTGAATCAATGGCCTCTGGCTTGCTTAAAACATCTACATTTATTTCCAGGTCAGGGATTTCTTCCGGGCTGATAGGATTGAATCTGTTGTCCCTGGTAGAGGCGCTGATTGCATTTTGAATAATCTCCTCGGCCACGCATTTAGTGGTAGGAAGAATTGTTCCAATGCAGCCTCGTAAGCGTCCTGCTTTGTGAATAGATACGAATGCCCCTGCCTGAGTTTCCAGCATTTCCTTTGGCAAATCCATTGGAAGCGGCAGCACCTTTTGATTTAGAATGTAGCTCTCCAAGGATTTTCTCGCAAGCTTTACATATTCATCTGATGATGCGTTTGAATCATCTAATGTCTCTCTTAGCTTGGCAAGATAAATGTCTCTGAAATGACGTCTTGCGTCCTCCCCTGCTGGATAAAATGATGCTATGCCATAGCCCACTCCGGTTACATCCTGATGAGAATACACGGTAGCATCTACAGCCATTCCGTCCAGTGCCCCCGCCATAATTACAAACGAACGATGGCCACATTCTGCAGCCTTCTCGCAAAAATCTTCCTTGAAATCAAACATCTCACCAAAAGACGCTCCCTTTGCCACGTCCATAATTTGCTCATCATAAACAGGCCCTTCTTTTGAAAAGCCATATGGTCCGTAGTCCTGCAGTTTGTGGGACAAATCCCCGCTAGCAACGAAAACCGCTCTTCTGCCTGTGTCATTTACTGCCTTTTGAATCATCTGGCCAAGCCGATAATGATCCAGCAGTCCTAGGCCAGATAAACCGATTCTCACAATCTTTCCGCCCTTGTATTTTTTTCGAATAAACCATAGAGGAACCATGGTGCCGTGGTCCAGCTCCGGTTCTCGCTCCCCTAAAGTTCCTGCAGCAAAATCCTCCTCATAAGCAATATCACTAATCGCTTCCACCAGCTTCTCATCGTACTCCTCTTCAAACGAAACTTCCGGCGCATTGAATCTGGCAAATGAGCCTTTCGCTCTCTTTCCTGGAGAAATATGAAAATAATCAGTGTACATAATGCTATGAGGGCTTGTGATGATAATGGTTTCCGGCGCGATTTTTGCTATCTCATCTGCCACCTTCTCATAAGCCTCTGTAGTTTCTTGAATTTGCTTTTCCCCACCTCTTCCAACAGCTGGAACAATCAGCGGTGGATGTGGAACCATAAATGCAGCTTCTATTGCCATAGTCGTCCCCCCTTAACAGTTTCCCGTATATACGTATGTCAAATGCTTTTCTGCTATAGTTTTCAAGTGATATATTTTTTCTACCGGTGTTGCTTCCCTGTCTAGCAAATGAAATCTAGGAAAGAATCTTGATATATGAAGTGGTATGTCCTTATTTAATGAAGCAATCCAGGCACTCAGCTCATCCATTTCTTCATCGGAATCATTTTCCCCTGGAATTATTAATGTGGTCAGCTCCAGGTGGCAATGCTTTGTAGCTTCAGTAATAAAATCCATTACCATCTTTCTATTTCCCTGCAAAACATCTTCATAATAGTGGTCCGTAAATCCCTTTAAATCGATGTTCATAGCATCTACATATTTAAAAAGTTCTTTTACAGTATCAACCTGTGCCATACCGTTTGAAACAAGTACGGTTTTCAGCCCCTTTTCTTTCAACAGTCTTGCGGTATCTAGCACGTACTCATAGTAAATGAGTGGCTCATTATACGTAAATGCGATACCGATATTTCCATTAGCCGTTTGTTCCTCGGCTATCCTTGCAAGCTCTTCAGGCGAAACATAAGCCGCTTCTCTTTTAAAAGATTCTACCTCATTCCCCCAAGAAATATGATAGTTCTGGCAAAATGGGCATCTTAGATTACAGCCATAACTTCCCACCGACAGTATTCTGCTTCCCGGATGAAATCGATTCAGTGGCTTCTTTTCTATAGGATCTAGGGCTATCGACGTAAGCTTCCCATAACTGGCTGGAATGACTTTACCATCCTTGCAGGTTCTTACTCCACAAAACCCAAAGCTCCCTTCGGTAATATTGCATTGTCTGAAACATAGATTGCATTTGGCCATAAGCACCTCAATCTCCCCGTCTCTATTTTTACAGTTTCTTTCACTCTTTGCACCAAAGTGCCTTTGCTATTCGCAAAACTCAAATACTTTATTGTAAAAATCCTTATCCTCTTCAAACAATCCATGGCCCAAACCTTCAAAGATAAGCATTTCACTGTGCTCAATCCCAGCCTTTAACTCATAAGGAGCATCATTTCCAACTGTATTGTCACTGTCGCCAGACATAATATATGTACTGCATTTTATTTTTGATAAAACTGGTCGTGCGTCGAAGTTTAATATCGCATATGCGTTTTTGCAAAACCTGTCATAATTCTTAGGCTTTGTAAATCTGGCCAGAAGTGGTAGATACTTCTTGTTCTTTTCGTTGAATTCATTCGTATAAACTTTCTCCGCAGTATCTAGCATTAGCTCTGTATGAGTTGAATTTTTGGTCATTTCTATCCATTTTGTAACAACACTTTTTATTGTATCGTTGGCGTATGGTGCAGTGACCACAAGAATCAATTTTTCAACTAGCTCAGGATGCTTTGCCGCCAGATATTGAGAAATCATCCCTCCCTGGGATACCCCCATAACCATTGCCCTGTCTATCCCAAGATTCCTCATAGCTATTGCCTGATCATCTGCCATATCTTCTATGGAATACCCCTCTGGAATCTCATCCTTTCTGCTGAACATGTAAACGGTATAATCCTTGAAAAACCTTTTGTAGGAACCTGCCAGAAGCATAGCCTTTCCCTTTACTGTCCACAATCCATCTGACAATCCTGGCAAAACTACAAGATTCTTTTTTCCTTCTCCGAAAGCCACATAATACATGTCTGTATCGCCAACCCTCACGCAACCATTTTTCTGCATTTTTATATTCCCCCATCGATTAGCCTACAATATAATACTGCATCAACTCATATTTAAGCATTGTGCCTTCCTCAATATCAGCAGGCAACAGTGCTCTTGCTACTAGCTTAAGCTCATCTGAATCTATATCTGTTCTCTTTAGATTTGCATAATCCCCATCTATATTTACAACTGTGTAAAACCAAGTTTCCATATCATCTATCTCCTATTTCCTTAAATTATCTTCCTTCTCAAAAAAAGCAGTCGTCAACTGCATATATTCTTCATCAGTACAGGCTTCTCTACACTTAGGCTCAAAAGATTTAGTGACCTGAAAACATTCTTTCATGTTATCGCATGGGTATTCCTGACATTCAGCACATGTTTTGATCCCCTTATCTTCGCAACATTTCACCACCTGATATCTGCACCAGTTTTCAGGCTTACATCCTGTGCATGATATCTCTTCATTTGTCACAAGATGGTCCCGATAGCCAATCTTCATCCAAAGTTCTGCCGTATGTCGTAGTTCTTCATTTGACTTTTCATATGGATGCGCCACGTACCTTGGGCACGCAGCACAATCATTTCCACATGCTGCTATTATCTTCTCCATCTAAATTCCCCCACATACTATATTTTATCTATTTCTAATCTTTCTTACATTGCGATTCATTAGATGTCTTCCAAGAATCCTGAAAACAAATGCTTATATCCTTTTCCATTTTAGTATACAGAACCTAAGGCCAAATTAAAATAATCCACACATATTATGATTTGGTTCTTGATTAAGCATCAATTTTGTTATATATTTCTACTGTTTTCCAAATGCTCATTCGAGCGATAACCCCCCTAATTTTACTATTAGTTAGAAAGGATATTAATGAACATAACTTCATCACAAGAGCAAAGAATTGCCTCTTTAAATTCTGAGCTAGCTAAGATTACCAAGGAACTTTCTAAAGCTCCTAATGGGTCACTTAATGCTGTGAAAACTTCAAATGGTTTCAAATATTTTCAAATAGAAAAGAACCATGGAAATGTAAAAAGAACTTACATCAAAAAAGAAAATATCGAATTAGCAACCGCCCTTGCCAAGAAGCGATATAACAAGGTTCGCAAACACGAAATCGAAAATGAGATAGCTTCTATTAAACAAAAAATAGATAGAACTCCCAAAATCTCATCAACAGATCTACTCTATAACGTTCCAGGCTATAGCAATCTGCTTCAAGCCCTGCTAAATCCTAATTACATAAAACAGCAGAAATGGCTATCCCAGCCTTATATACATAATAACAAATACCAGGAAACGCTTCGATTTAAAACATCTGCTGGAATCACCGTCAGATCTAAATCAGAAACTCTTATAGTTCGTGGATTATTAGATTATAATATTCCATTCAAATATGAATGTGGGCTCGAGATTAATGGAACTATATATTTCCCAGATTTTACAATATATAAAGCTTCTGAAGACAACGAATTAATCTGGGAACACTTTGGAATGATGGACAATGCTGAATATAGATTCAATGCAATGAACAAACTTAATAGTTATATCAATAGCGGCTATGTTCCAGGGCATAATCTTATATGTACCTTTGAAACTATTAATTCACCGCTTACTGAAGATATTATTAAGAAAACAATTGAAGCTTACTTGCTAGACAAAAAGGTATAACCATCTATAATTATTGCTCTTAGTTATACCTTTTTGACTTCAATACAATGTCTCATCGCCCACAAAAAGGTATAACCCACCATAAATTTCCGCTCTGGTTATGCCTTATCGACTTCAATATAATGTCTCATTGCCCACCAAAAGGTATAACCTCACGTTAATTCCCACTCTGGTTATACCTTTTTGACTTCAATATAATGTCTCATTGCCCACCAAAAGGTATAACCCGACATAAATTTCCAAGCCAGTTATACCTTTTTAGTTTCAATATAGTGTCCCATAGCTCACTAAAAGGTATAACCACCTCCCATATCAGCCCATGATTATACCTTCAAAGAAAAAGACCGCCACAATGATATGTACCCTATTTACTGGACAACCAGTAAGGAGGTTACATTTCAATCTAGGCGTCCCCGGAGGTACTGGTCTATGTAAGATTCTATTTATGATGATTCGATATTATTCTTCAGCATGCTCTGTCTCTTTTTCTTTCTTTTCTTCTTTCATGATGTCATAGCTTTTAACTGAGAAATATCCTATAAGAAGAAATCCTGCAATAGCTGCGAGGACATTTAGTCCACTTGGGAAAATGTGAGCGATACCACATAATAATATTCCCAAAATAAATAAAGTAAATAACTTCTGCTGCTCTTTTGATAATTTCATTTTTATATCCTCCAATGTTGTTTTCGTTTAAATGATTATTTGAATAACAGAATGAGTGCTGCACCTATACCACCGCAAACCACTGCAGCTATAACGCCTGACAGTATTGCAAATAAAGCTTTTTGATAAGGTCTTTTTGCCTCTTCTCTTATCTGATCTTCTTTAGAAAGCGCCTCTCCCTTTGTAAAAGCTACAATCTCCTTATAAGTTTGGACATTATACTCCTTTTTGCACTTTTCAATTCTAGTGGCAAAATACATTGTGCAAGCAAACAGCAATACAAATGGTATAAAAAACCAAAATCCGGTTGTGAATGCCAATACTGGCGTAGAGATAAGAAGTGCCACTATAGAAATCAGCATTCCTATCGCGTAGGTATTCATCTTGTTAATATCTGCCTGCGTTTGTTCTGTGATGATTCTTTCCATCTTTTCAACATCTCCTTTTAATAGTTGGTCTACGGAGACATTAAAGATTTCACTTAGGAGCAATACGCTCTGAATATCCGGATAGCTTTTGTCATTCTCCCAGTTTGAAATTGTCTGTCTTGAAACAAATAACTTTTCAGCCAATTCATCCTGGTTAATATTTTGTGCTTTCCTTAATTCTTTGATTCTGTTCCCAAGTTCCATTCTTATGTCTCTCTTTCCACCTCAGAATACCGAGATATTGATTTCGTTGCCATCAAAAGACTTTGACATTTACGCTTTTTAGCCATGTCAAAATCTTTTTACATGCCGTAAAATAGGCATTTCTACGCATTTTTATAATCTTACCATATTACGAATGCTAAAAAAATTAGGTGGTCATATTTTATGGAAATAAATCTTCTGTCCTTTAGCTTTACAATCAGCCGGAGACATTTCCTCAAAAGATGTTGACACTAACGTTACGTCATAGTTTATTGTATAATTACCACGGAGGGAAAAACAATGATGACAGTAAATGAAGTAAGCAAACTAGCAGGAGTGAGTATACGCACACTGCAATACTATGATTCAATTGGACTACTAAAGCCGACAGAGTACACTGAATCAGGGTATCGACTGTATGACGATGCAGCAATGGAACGTTTGCAACAAATTTTATTATTCAGAGAGCTGGAGTTCCCGTTAAAAGAAATTAAGGAAATCGTTACGCGACCTGATTTTGACAAAAAGAAGGCCTTGGAGCAACAGATTGAACTTCTTACGATGAAAAAAGAACATCTGGAGAACCTTATAGATTTCGCCCGTGGAATACAAAACGGAGGAAAAAATATTATGGATTTTACAGCATTTGATACCAGCAAGTTTGAGGAATACACAAGAAAAGCTAAAGAGCAATGGGGAGACAGCAAGGCTTTTTCAGAATATGAACAGAAGTCAGCTTCCCGCTCTAAGGATGATGAGAAAAAGCTTTGGAGCGATTTCATGAAATTATTTGAGAAAAGTGGCAAGCTTAAGGATTCCGATCCTAAATCTGCCGAAGCTCAGGCTATGGTAAAAGATATCCAAAACTACATCACCCAGAACTTCTATAAATGCACCAATGAAATCCTTGCAGGTCTTGGTAAGATGTACTCTGCAGATGGCGAGTTCAAAACAAACATCGATAAGGCCGGCGGAAATGGTACTGCTGAATTTGTCAGCCGTGCTATTGCAGAATATGTAAAGTAACCAGGCAGGAGGCACATGCCTCCTGTTCCCTAATGATTAATTTTTTCTAAGTCACTTTGACATCATTGTTTTTTCTAGTTCCTCTTTAGAATGATGATGACCATGCTTATCATCTGTAACATAGTGACTATGATCGTGAGAGTGTTCTATTGTATGGGTGTGCGTGGAACCATCATGTGTGTGTACGAAAGTGTGTTGATGCAGATGAGCATGATGCCTGATCAGAGTATCAGCCACAACAAGCGATGCTCCTGCAATCATAACAATCAAAGCAATCAGATACATCCTCGACAGGTGCTCATTTAAGAATACAAACGATAGAAATGAACCCACAAATGGGGCTACTGCATAATAGGCACTGGTCTTTGCCGCGCCCAGTGTATTCTGTGCACGCACGTAAAGAAAAATACTTAATCCGTAAGCAACAAATCCAAGGAGTAATGCCCCTGCTATGTATCTATATTCAGGCAGAAATTCCTCTTTAATCAATGCTATCACAAGAGAGCCAAGTCCTGAAAAAATCCCCTTTAACATGACAATATCATAGGTATTTTTAGTAGAAATCTCCCTTGTGCAATTGTTTTCAAAGCCCCAACACACAGTTGCAAGAAGTACAAACAAAGAACCATAGGATAATTGAAAACTTCCAATACCTTCAAATGAGAGAAGTATACTCGATAAAGTTATTAGAAAAATCGCCGCCCATAATCTTTTTGATATGGCTTCCTTAAAGATAACCAAAGCAATAACTGAAGTCGCCACAATCTCAAAGTTTCCAAGTAGTGATGCATTGGCTGATGATCCATAGCTAATTCCGAGCATCAAAAAAATCGGTGCAGCAATATCAAGTACAATCATACCAATAACGTAGGGCAAATCCTTCCTTGACAGCTTTTGAGATTTTTCTCTATCCCTTTTATTAAATAAAGCCAATATTCCTATACCAATTCCTGCTCCCAGATAAAGAAGCGCCGCCATTGATGTCGGACCGACATTCTTGATCAAAATTTTGGAGAACGGAACACTAACGGCATAAAAAACAGCCGCTAGCAAAGCATAGATAATTGATTTTGCTTTGTTCATAATTTTCTCCCTACAAAATTGAAGCTATACCACTGTATATCCTTCAGCAGCCAATACGTTCAATGCACGCTCAAAATTTTCTTCTTTTACAAGAATATAATCTGTGTTATATGTCGATACTGCAAAGATTCCAATTTTGTGCTCTGCAAGAATGCCTGAAAGTTTTGACAAAATTCCTATTAATGAAAATTCAAGAACTCCTTGAATACGAAAACCTCGCCATCCATCATCTCGTTCCACCGTATTTATAGGAGTATCTTCTGTTTTACAAACTAACGATACCTCTTCATCTGTCTTACCAATAAAATAAAAATCCCACTCTAAATTGATACTTGATACCTCAGTTACCTTACAGACTGTTAGTTTACAATCTATTCTCTTCAGTTCCATCTATGTTCTCCCATACAAACTGCCGATTTGCCATCGTCTATAAAACTGATATTTAATGAGCCCCCGGGACGGAGTTATCCTTTTAACAGCATGTCAAGGAGCAATTAAGCCCCTTGGCATAGATAGTATTTACTCAATAGGGAAACAAGCTTCCGTTACATACTCATCAGGATTCTGTGTCTGTGCAGGACTCACATGATAGATATTAAACATAGAACCATTTATTTTATATCCATTAGATTTGATCCATGACGCCACAGTTGCATATGCCTCACCCATCTGGTCGTAGCTGCCTTTAATAATACAACTTGCAACTTTTACTTCAGGAAGAGTTTTAAACTTCACATGTTCTGTATCGTTATAAGATCCACTCACTGTCATCCACACAATGATTTCAACATTTTCTTCCTTGTACTCGGGGTCAAGAAACTCAGCCGCCGCAAGACACGGGTCTGCCGGCACAAGATCCTTGCATTCACTCATCATTGTATTCCAAAGCATTCCTTCATCCTCATAGTGAGGAACCACCATCTGAACCGTGGCAGCATATCTCTCAGGTATTGTTTTTACAGTTACATCAAAACTCATATTCTGCTCCTTCCTCAGCCTCTTTCTGGCTGTTTCCAGAAGCATCAGTTTGTATTCCGTTTCTTTGGAAAGCTTTGAGAGTTCCTTCTGCCTCTCTGACAGAAAAGCATCCATCTTTTCTTTATCATCATAGCTGTCAAGGATCTTGATAATATCCGCAAGGGTAAAGCCCATATCCTTGAGTGATGTGATCCTTCCGATGGTAAAAAGCTGTTCCTCGCGATAATAGCGGTACCCGGTAAAATTATCGATTTCAGCCGGTTTCAAAAGTCCGATATCATCATAGTGACGTAACATCCTGATGCTTACTCTGGATAGTTTTGAAAATTCGCCTATTTTAAGCATTTGTTCCTACCTCCATGGATGTTTTTCTCTTGAGCTCACTACAACGATAATCCCTCACATAATGTGAGAGTCAATATACTTTTTTTATATTTTCATAAAATGTAAAACTGGAAGTTATTTTTTCTTTGTCAATTATCCCGCAAGTTATTTTCTAAGTGATGTATGTACCATTACTGAATCACCATTCTGAAGCCCAACACTTTTTAATGCACTTACTATATCTGATTTAATGATAGTCTTCATACTCCCCCCTGTTAGACATTTTAAACTGGAAGCTTTATTCCAGATTCAAAGCTTCTCTTATAGCACTTTCATAATTTTTGTCTATTAGTATCACTTGATCACCTGTCCGTCCAAAACCTTCTATATTCTTCTGATTATCATTTTTTAACCAAACAGTAGTACAATCAGAATCATCAAGTCGGGTTTCGATGTCCGAACCATGATTCCGTATATCATCAAAATGTGCATCAATATACACATCCGTCATTGCCAGACAAATGAACTTAATTTCGGCCAAATAAGCATCATCGAAATCCTTCCGCCAATCGTAAGGAATATAACAGCCCTCCACAATAAGATTTTGCTTATTTTCTATCGCTGTCTTAATGATTTCTCGAACAATCGGCCAGAGATAGCAAGTGAGATCATCGTCATCCTCAGGAGTAAGTTTCGTATTTCCACTTCTGATCAAACCCATCTTCAGATGATCGACTGATACATATGGATATTTGTATTTTTCAAGCATCCGCTGAGCAAGAACAGTCTTGCCGGTATGTGACGCCCCAGTAATAATAACAATCATAATTCAAATACCTCTTGTCGGTTATCCTGAAATACGATTTACCTCTATAAATACCGATTTGTTAATTTCACTGCCTTTAATTATACAGAATCCTTAGTCTTCACGAAATACCAAATCTATATTCCTGATAACAAGATACATCTTTCTAGTACTGCCAATTTCTCTTCTGGCGAGCAGTAAGTTCAACATCAGCTCCTCTAACGGCAAGTTCAGCCTTTAACGCATCCTGGAAACCTTCTTTGAAACGTTCATAATCCATATTCAATTTTCTCCTTTTCTTTGACAGTTTTAATAGAAACACCGGTGCGCGCTTACCGGTTTCGGATAACAAAAAAGCGCCACACACGACCTTGAGGGTTTGGTCATGTGGACGCTTAAATCTGCTTCCTATTCTTCTGCAAAAGAAAAACAAGTGAGGGGCTTTTGTAATATGGTTGCAATATCACCATCAATACATATACTTCTATCTGCAATTTCCTCTGGGCAGAATGATTCACCATAATTTAAGCAGGCATATACCGCTTTTTCATTTGCCAGCGTCATCTGCCAAAATGGATACTTTATGATTACGGGCGTATTAGCTCCTACTCCCAGCTCAAGATAAAGAACATGAAGATTCTCATGTCTACGAATAAAATCAGAGTATGCTGCAGATGCCCTATGCCATCCTTCATCTTCGACAAAAGAATCATCAGCTCTCAAATTCATAGTCATATCAGAGCCGTCATCAGGGCACTTTGGAATCATCTTAGAAGGAATCTCCATCAGTAGCTTACCGTCAATCGGTACCTGAAATACTCCCTGATCATCTCTTACAAACCCTTGTGCTTCCATAGCTTTCATTACCCACTCTTCATTATCAAAGGTTTTCTGAATATCAAGATTCACGCTCTGAAACAAACCATAATCACCCTGAGTATAGAACAGTCTTTTCTTGTCAAAACCTGCTCTTTGAAACTGGTGATCTACATTTGTTGTGATAACAAAATAATCCTTATCGGAAACTATCTTAAGAAGATCCCTATACACTGGCTTTGGAGCATCAATATATCTGTTAAAATAAATATGTCTCGCCCACCAAGCCCAGCGGATTTCTTCACTAGGAAACGGATAGAATTCTCCTGAATATATATCTCTTATTCCAAATCTTTTGGCAAAATCATAGAAGTATTTCTCAAAACGTTCTCCACTATAAGTCAATCCAGCAGATGTAGATAGTCCGGCACCTGCGCCAATGACAATGGCGTCTGCTTCCTTGATTTCTTGCAAAAGCCTTTTTATTTGCTCTTCTTCGCTTCCTTTACCATAGGACATGCTTCTAGTAAAGTATCTCACAGCATTCATTCCTTTCTCTATAGTTTCCTGATAACCATTAGGAATATCATCATATAAGTTTTTCATAAATGGCCTTATCCTCATCTTTGAAAACATTGAATATCACCCTTTCTACCTTACCAGGATTTTCACGAAGCCATTCTGACACAGTCTTAAAGGCAATCTCAGCTGCTCTCTCGTTAGGAAAATGAAATACCCCTGTTGAGATACAGCAAAATGCAACGCTCTTAAGGCCATTTTCAGCACACATATCCAAAGTGTTTCTATAGCAGTTCTCCAAATCCTTTTCCAATTCAGGAGTAAGTTTGTACTGAACAATTGGTCCTACTATATGAATTACTTTCTTTGCTGGAAGATTATAAGCTTCAGTAAGCATTGGAACGGCGGTCGGCTGTTCATAGTCTCTTCCATATCTGGTTCGAAGTTCATTCATCTGCCTGTTGCACTCAGCTCTTAATTGCACTCCTGCAAAAGTATGAATACAGTTATCTATACAGGTGTGCATCGGAACAAAACAACCAAGCATCTGCGAATTAGCGGCATTAACAATAGCATCCACCGAAAGTCTTGTGATATCCCCTTGCCAGATAGAAAGTCCATCCCTGATAACCGGGATGTCTGATAGATTCACCACACCCTTTTCAGCCGCTCTTTCCGTCAGATATTCATCCTGTACTTTCATTACCTCAGAGGACAATTCTTTTGGCATACGGATGTTCATAAGCGACCTTAAGATTCGTATTTTATCTTCCGTACTATTTGGAGTCTGTAATTCCTTATATTCATCTGAATCTGCCTTGAACTCTTCTACAAGATAATCAAGACGTTCTTCCTGTGTTGATTTTTTAGCCTTAGTTTCCATATTCCACATCCTTCTAAAAAAGACTCTGAAGTAAACACCTCAGAGTCTCATTGTTAAGCTTCTTTTGCCAACAGTTCCTGCATTCCGGATCTTAAATCATTAAGAGTGTATTTTTTCATCTCTGATTCCATCGCTTCCTGGATGCTTTTCAACTTATCATCCAAAAGTAAATGGATATTCCTACCAACAGGGCACTCTGGATTTGGTGATTCATGGAATCTAAATAAATCTCCATCCTCCAAAGGCTCAATTGCCTGATACACATCATAAAAAGTTATGTCTTTAAGATCTCTTGTAAGCTCTATTCCGCCTGTTCCTCTGATAACATTTATTAGTCCTGCGTTCTTAAGCTGAGTAAGTATCTTTCTAACGATGACAGGATTCGTATTTATACTGGCTGCAAGAAAATCGCTCGTTACCTTGTGTTCATCTTTAAATGTATCTACACATGTAAAAATATGAAGTGCAACCGTAAATCTGCTTGATATCTGCATTTTTAATCTCTCCATTCCATTTCGGTCGGTGCAGAACAATCGTCCACTAGACGATTTGCTCCCTCCTGTCACCATTTTACTTCGTGGCAGATGTAGTTGCAATGGTTACATTAAAACTTTCCATTTTCATTAGCCCATGTAGACTTATCAGCTAATGTCTCCATTACATCCCAGTGCTCTGCGATAAATCCGTTCTCAACACGAAACAGATCATAGTAGGTTGTAGGTACACCGCCAAAGGTTCCTTCTGAGCAGGCAAGAGCATAATCTCCATCTGCAAGAACCATATGAGTCTTGTTATAAACCATTGAGATTCCCTGCTTAGCCATAGCTTCAAGTGCAGCTCCAAGACCTGAAAGACCATCTGCAATTGAAGTATTATGCTGGATATATTTATCTCCATCATAGTAAGAAGTGAGCTTGTCAGGATTCTCCCCACGAAGTACATCGCCTACAAATCCGGCAACAACATTACGTGTCTCTTCCTTGTCTACATCTTTCTTCTCAAGAGTTCCATCAATCTGAGTATGTCCTGAAGGATTAGGAGCTGCCTTGTCTGCCAGATTATCCCAGTGTTCTGCAATCTTACCGTCTGCATCAAAGCGGAATACATCAAATCCGACCTGCTCTCCTGCTCCTGCAAAATTATATACTGTCTGAAGGAAAACCTTATCTCCATCCTCAAATGAACGAATGTTATTAACTGTTGTTTTTACAGGTGCCTGTGCAAGTCCTTCAACTGCTGCGACAAATGCATCTGCCCCTGTTCCAAATGCGAGGTTATGCTGAATATAACCTGGTGCAAGAAGTTCTTTTGCCTTTGCTGTATCTCCTGATACGAATGTTCCGATGAGTGCTAATGCTTTTTCCTTATTTGTCATAATTATTTTCCTTTCTGGGCTCTGCCCTGCGAGGTAATTATCCTCGAATGTTAAAAAGTTCATTGTTGTAACCATTGTGATTGCATCCGATGGTGTTAATATAGCACCGTTTCGATGTAATATCAATGATTACATCTAAAATTTTTCAAAAAAATTTTCTTCGACTTCCTCCCTTCCAAACTTTTGCAATCAAAAAGGACAGCCCCTGCGTAGAAAGACTGCCCTTCAATAACAATATTCAATTTTAGAATCTATAATTGTCAAACTTAAACATAATGATATTTATTTCTATATCGTAACAAGCAAAATAACGAAAACACAAATGCCAGTCCTTCAGCCACAACGATAGCTGTCCACACTCCATTCAGTCCAAAAAATACTGGAAGAATCAGTACCGCTATTACCTGGAACGCCAAAGTCCTAAGAAATGATATGGCCGCCGATATTACTCCATTATTAAGTCCTGTAAAGAATGCCGATGAGAATACACTCCATCCAACAAATAAGTATGCAATGGAATAGATTAGAATTGCATGATGTGTCATCTCATATAAGGAAACATCATTCTTCGCAAATATGCCAGCCAAAAATCCTGCAGCCAAAAGAGATACAACTGTCATAACGATACATGCACCTGCCACAAGTTTGATGCTTCTTTTGAAAACATTTTTAAGCTCATCATAATTTCCAGCACCAAGATTATATCCTGCAATAGGAGCAACTCCCATGGAATACCCCATGAAAATACCAATAAACACAAAGTTCGTATACATGATAATACCGTATGCGGATACACCCTGCTCTCCGGCAAATTTCATCAGCTGAAAATTATAAAGCATGTTTACAATCGACATGGATACATTAGAGCAAAATTCCGAAGAACCATTCACTACCGCTTTACCTAAAGCTGAAAAATCGATTAACGGCTTCCCTAGTCTAAGCTTCGAACCATTAGGTCCAAAGAAATAAAATAGTGGAACTAAACCACCAATAAACTGCCCAATAATAGTCGCAAGTGCTGCGCTCCAAAGTCCCCAGCCTAAGAATCCCATGAAAACTGCATCCAGAATCATATTTGTAATACCGGCAATCAGTGTAATCTTAAGCCCAAGCTGTGGTCTTTCCGCTGTAATCATAAAGGATTGAAAACAGTTCTGAAGCATGAATGCTGGAAGTCCAACAAAAGAAACCCTGGCATAGATAATGCAATATGGCAACATCTCATCACTTGCACCCAAGAGCACCGCCACCTGCGGTGTGAAAATAAATCCAACGACAGAAAGCAATATCCCTAATCCAAGTGCCGTATATATGATAAAGGAAAAGATACCATTTGCCTTTTTCTCTTCTCCAAGTCCTAATGTCAATGCTACTAAAGCGCTTCCACCAGCACCAAACATAAATCCGATTGCAGAGAAAAACATGACAAATGGAAAGATTAGGTTCAACGCTGCAAAAGGTGTACTACCTACATAATTTGAAACAAAAAATCCATCCACGACTGTATAGATGGATGCAAATATCATCATTAACATGGATGACATAGTAAATCGAATCAAGGAAGAATAAGTAAAATGATTCGACAATTCTATAGCATTATGTTTTACTTTTTTTCTAAAAATACTTCTCACAAATACCTCTCTAAACCTCTAATTTATCACACTCATCCTTGAGCATGTCTAAATATCTTGTGTACAAATCGATAAAGATTTTCCTCTCTTCTAGCGTCCAGGAGTTAAAGATCCTGTTTTCCATCTCAATTAAAATACTAATCTTCTCATCAATAATTTTTCGTCCTTTTTTTGTCGGGATAAGCTTTTCATTCTTTTGACCAGACAAAGGCTGAAGAATTCCATCATTAATCATCTTTTTAATTGCAGAATTGATGGTCTGCTTGCTGAGACCTGATAAACTACAGATAGCCTTCTGGGATACATTTTCATCAACTGCCACAGAATACAAAACAATGGATTCCGTATCCGTCAATCCCAGCTTGCGATTGATTTCGTGATATACATTTGAAATTTCTCCATAAATGGCATCAAACTGATGCATTGTATTATCCTGCTTTTGCATAGTACCTCCTTAGTCCGATTTCAGACTTTTACATTTTAGTCCGATTTCAGACTTTTGTCAAGTCAAAAAATAAGAGACACCCTCAATGGTCAACTTTTATAATAGCGTTTACAATCTGGCGTTCAAGAACCGCCACACAACATCTTCTCAAGCAGTGATAGAAGCAGTTTTTTAGCAGTAATGCATCCCGTATATCGATAATGCGTATTCAGGATGCATAGCGTTAAATATTTTTTCATCCCAAATACCAAAATCTTACCTATGGGATGCATTGCGCTAAAAATTATCTAAAAACTCATGCATCCCTAAATCTCAAAACCGGCCTATGGGTTGCATTTCTCTATAATCCTCTCTTAAAGCTATGCATCCCAAAACAAATAAATCGCATTTGGGATGCATAGCTTCAAACAGGCTCCATTATCATTCATCCCAAATCTATAAATTTCCTATCTGGGATGCATTTTTCTCCCTAGCACTGTCCAACTCATCACTTTTATAACAAATTTGAACATAAAAAGCCTCACGTCCCTACAAAAAAATCCAGGTCTTCCGGAACTGGAAAACCTGGATTTAAAAATCTAATTATGTTACTTCTACAAATAATCTCAGATTACTTGTTAGCAATAGCTGCCTGTGCTGTTCTGCAAACCTACGACACTTTTTGCAATCCCTAAAAAGGCTCTATCACCTATTGGGATTTCGCATTCAGCTATACAAATCATCTAATGTTAGCAATGATACCTTCTCAGCATCAGCGTTCTCAACAACCCACTTAGAAAAACCTGACAAAGAAAAATACATATACTGAACTTCCTCGTATTTTCTATCAATGAGCCCCTTTCTGTTCATCAGGTCTTCATAAACTGGCTTATCTATCTGTTCATTTTTGAACTTGCACTCTCCAAGAATTGCCTTCTTTCCAATTTCATCAATTCCTACAACATCAATATCCGTTGGAATACGATCATGTCCCATCCCCCACCATTTTCCTACATTTGTAGTCATGCATTTCAGCTTTCCATCTAGCCCGTGTGAAAGAACGTAATATCTACACATATCTTCAAAAATCTCACCCATGAAATCATGCAAATTGTTCTTCACGTACGTATTATAGTAAACTTCTCCGCGGTTCATCTCGATGGCCGCACGCCCCTTAGGTATGAATTTATACCAAAACCGATACATGCCATCAACGATTTCATAGTTAACCTTCTTTTTGTTCTTTTCATCTGTTATGGCGGAAACTTTTGCCAAAACTCCAACTGTAGTAAGATTCTTTATAGTATATGAAACAGCAGCGGTCGACTCATGTACTTTGTCAGCAATTTCATTTACTTTATTTGCTCCACCTGAGCACGCCTCAATCACTGTATTATATGTGTTAACCGTTCGAAACTCTTGCATAAGCAAATTGTATGGTTCTTCATAGAGGTAACCGGATGGTTTAAAAAAATTATTAATTAGATTATCATCTAACGAAACAGAGTCATCAAAAAGTGTTAAGTATTTTGCGACTCCTCCGGTTACACCAAATACAACAGCCTTTTCCTCATTATTGTAGTTAGGCACGAATTTAGCAGAATCCAGATAATCAAATGGTTTTAAAAAAATTTGATTATCACGTCTGCCAAACAGTGGGCTCTTTTCACTCAAGATCTTTTTTTCCATAAAACTAATTGCAGAGCCACTAATAATAAGATATATATTTTTCTTACTAAGAATTGAATCAATCGCACCTTGAAATCTTGATAGAAAAGACTCGTCCACTTCGGCAATATATGGTATTTCATCCAAAGCAATTACAGTTTTTTCATCCTTACAACTATTACCTACAAACTTAAAGAAGCCTTCCAAATCCGAAAACTCCACACCTTCCATCTCTGGTACGATATCAGAAATGAATTGTGCACTCCACTTTTTAACATTATCTTCTAAGCTAGATTTTGCTGCTATATAATATGACGCGCTCTTATCCTTAATAAATTCTGTGATAAGGGTAGATTTACCTATACGTCTGCGACCATAAATAACAGTCATTTGGAAACCTGGCTGATTATATGTTTCCTCCAGCACACTCATTTCATGTTCTCTTCCTATAAACATAGTTATTTCTCCCGCTAATAATTTTCTTTACTAAAACTAATTTTGTTAAAATATGTTTTATTAAAAATAATTTTAGCATAGTATCCATAGATGTCAATGTATACTTTTATCCACTTATAATAAAAGAGTGTCCGAAGACCCTCTAGACTAAATAAACCTTTATTACCATTTCTCCCACCAAACGAAAACGTCGATGAGCTCCATAATTAATCGCGCAGCTCTTATTAATAAATGCTTTTGGAATCTCATACCTATTCCATATTCAGTTGTATCTTCCCTCGGATTAAAACAATCCGGGAATTGTCGTTGCCGTACCCCTCAAAAAGGTTTACACCGCCCCATACACCAAGGCCTGTGCCAAGTGCGATAACAAGTGTCTGTAATACTGTGATTGCTGAATTGAAAAATGCCATTTTGCTCTTCTGGTCCGGGTTTCGCTTTCTTCCTAAATGGCTTCATCATCCATCTCTTAATCTTCCTCCATGCCTTCTTACACCAGGATCTGATCACCCTAAATACCTTCATCATCGTACCTTCATTCGGAAGTAGCTTCTCCCGAATTTTCCTTTCTTGAAAATGAATTGATAGTTACGCTCATGTCCATTCCTTGCGCTAAAAATGGGCATAATAATAGACCAGTACAAATCAATCTGGGCGTCCCCAGAGGTACTGGTCTATGTAAAATTCTTATTCGCTTAACATATCTGCATGATCAAAACTGTAAATAAGATAATCGGAGTTCCTATTATTAGAAGAAAAGATGTAAGGCAACCTCTTCCTGATGGTTTATTAGGACCGCCACCTTTTTTATCACCCTCATTCTCTTCATCTTCAAGAATGATTTCTGTAAGGATTAAATCTTCCAAATCCAATTTGCCATTGTTATTAAAATCCATAAGCTACTCCTTTGTGAATTCAACCCACTTATCAGTTTGACTAAGATTTGAAACTTTATAATTAGCACCAAGCCAACCAGCAGCATGTGAATGCCCCATATCATTATTTGACCACCATTCTTTAAATTTATGAGCACTCTGCGGAAGTTTAAATCCTAATATTTCTTCAATAGTATCAAAAGAAAGTCTGATTACTGTTTTTCCACAAGTTTTAAGGTAATCAGCCAAAACATCATATTTAGACATATAATCACCCCCAAATTATAATTTCTAATAGGCGTTTGCAAAACGCCACAAGCCGCGTAAATGCGGCATTTTTTGTTAACTAAAAAAGAATAACTCCCCACTGATATGGTACAATAGAATTGACGAGAAACCACTGTACTAACCAAGAAAGGAGTTATTCTGATATATATGATACCATATAAACAGCTTTCTTTGGCTGATATTTATTCAGACTGCCAAGATAAACTTGAAAAAGACAAGCCTGCGTTTCTGGCTCTATTAGAAACCTATATCAATCTTGATGAAATTATCCCGATTTCTTTCAGAAATCATTTCTATGCATCAACGGGCAGAACCCGTAAATACCCTTTGCAAGCGCTACTTTGGGC
>NZ_FNQZ01000037.1 GCF_900107545.1 Pseudobutyrivibrio sp. ACV-2
AAAAAACTAAATATGTGACCGACTGATTTTTCTTTGTGAAGTCAATAGAACTCTCTTTTAAAAACCGCTCAACATCAGGATTTTTCTTACATGAAAACTCGGAGAGGATTTCTAATAAATCTTCCTCTCCGAGTCCGTCATCTTTTACAGCTGATAGATACTCGCGGATGTTAATAACAGTAACACCATTAAGTATTTACTTTTCCCTTTTCATCATGAATTTCTTAATCTCATCTATTCCGCTCAGATGAGATATTCGCATATCAGGTGCCTGATTAACTTTCAGCGACTCCTGATACGACTCTTCTATTGCATTTGCGAACATATCAACTTGTTTTTTACCAGAAACAACAAAGTTCTTTGTAATACTTGAAGTTGCCATCTCAAACACCTCCTTTTAATCTGTAATGGGGTCAGGCACCCAATGTTTTGCTTTATTTTAGAATTACATACTCACATTCTAATTCATCCTTATCATCTCCCCTGGAATCATCCTTAATAGAAACAATCTTTGTTATAGCGATTTTTCCACTATCGTTCCGCCACACAACCGCATCTCCAATATGTGGAGTCCTTACTCGTGACGAAAAATCTGCTTCGATTATCTCAATACTATTCAAATCAAGAACATTTTTTAGCAATGCTATTTCCTTTATATTTGGACTATTCCTATATGCATGTATAGATATATTACTTGCCTTAGACCATTTAGTATTGAATAGATATTCTTCCTTTCCAATAGAAAAAACCCCGTCGTTATTAGAATAGTCGAAAACAAAGTGTCCACTTAAATTAACATTACAATAGAGTTTTTCTTTTGTCGAAATAGTTATTACTTTTTTTCTCTTTCTTTCATTTAAAAATATTAATATTGTTACAATAATACTTATTAAGCCTATTATTGACCCAACTATCGATGTAACTGTATTAAAGTTCGTTTCATTCATTGATTTTACCCACTAATCATCTTTCCTACGTAGTCAGTGCCCATAATCTTGTCGATTATGCACACATCTACTTTCTAAGCGAATAAGTCACCTGACTCCAAATCCAAAAATAAAGTTGTGGATTCAGATTTTCTATAGCTTATATTATACCCATTATTCTGTTACATTACCATTCCTGACCAGCCCAGTTAGCCATGTCTACCTATGTCCCTTATTCCTTGCTGATACTGGCAATGCATGATAATAATTGGTTTATTTGCCACAAGAACTAATCCTCTTTTAATTTATCAATCAAGTCTTTGTACTTACTAATCATACTTACTTGATCTTGAACCTTATAGAAAAACACTACGTAGGGCAACATAATATTCCCGTTTAACTCTCCTTTTTTAAACTTTTCAATCCAATTATGCTTTTCTTCATCTCTGATATACTCACTTATAACTTCAGACATGGCTTTTCGCTTTTTACTGCTTACTGAAGAATATACTTCAATATTTCCAAGAATTTCTCCGCTCATATTTAAATCATCTACTTTAACTACAAAAGATAATAGCAACTCCCCTATCGATTTATAGAATTTAAAATCTATATTTTCAATCATCTGCAACATAAAATCTTTAACATTCTTCTCAGACTCATAATACAGAACAATTGATGGCTTCAGAAATCCCTCATTAATAAGCAGCGATGTCTTGTATAAATCTGATAAGTCTGCAAATCCAGGATTATAATCAAACACCTTTTCTATATCTATTTTTTCCCGATTCTCTAGCCTTGTGAATACGGAAATATATAAAATCAAATATCTTCTTACCAATACTTCCAAATAGCTATTATAACGTAATATTTTATCCTTTTCTTGACGTTTCATTTCCTCTTCGTTATGTTTATCTATAGCATACTGAACGAACGAAACCGTGATTATTATTCCAATAAGGTTCGTTGCTATCCCCAATAAAATGTTATTAACATTATCTGCTTGTCCTTTTATCATCCAACTTTTTTCTATATCTGAACAAGCAATAAATATCAGTCCTCCTGATAAAATAAGCAAATGCACTGCCACTCTTCCTGCTAACGTGTTTATCCATTTCCATATCCTCATAAGCAAATTCTTCATATCATACATTCTCCCAATAGCTTAAATCTATACTTCAAGCGAAACAAAATAGCACCCCAATAGTAAACGGTAAACCGTTTACGAATATTGCAATTTCAAATTAATTCTATTTTACGTATTCTCCCCTTAAAAAATATAGGTGTCAACCCCATTTGAAATATTACACTGTATCCTAATTTTGTTACTTTGTAATATTTCCGTAATGGGGTCAGGCACCAATGTTTTATGATTTTCTTTTTTGTGTTTCTTTTTCTTCTTTTCACTTTTCATAACAAAAAATTCTCCTCAATAATAAATAATCCTACTATATCTCCCTAAGCAGTTCAGCTAAGTACCCTTCGCCCTTCTTATGCCCTTTATTAACCTTGTAATAATCTCGTATTGAATCATAAAGCAACTGTGGTCTGTCACCAAAATAACTCTCAAAGAATTTAGTACTATTGTTGTATCTTTGGCCATTGTATTTTATTTTTTCTTTGGCAAAGTCTTTTGGAGATTTCTTTGATTTATTCTTTTGGAACTCCCCATACAATCCCTCTGCAATAATGAGTAATATTTCCAACTCCGGTTTTGTGCAATACTTGGCAACGGACACAATCATCTCTTTGTATTCTCTAGGAATTTTAAGTTCGTCATTCTGCTTGTCTCCAATTCTCAAAATCTCTACCGGTCCATTGTACATATTCAACTCTGTCTTTACCTGTCCAGACGTTGCAATCTGCCGAGCATGGTATGGTGTCAATCCCAGCAAATCGTCTTCATCAAAACTCAACATGTTATTTTTTAGAAGTATTTTCACCAATGCGAGCTCATTCGGACCTTCACACATAATCAGTTTCTTCATTTCAACGCCTTTTTCAGATCCATTAAGGAATCATAATTAACCGCTGTTTTAAATGCATTGCTATAGAATTGCTTACTCTTCAGAATATCATTTCTAACACCATATTTTTCATAGATACTATCCAAATGAACTTTTTTATCAGCATTTGCTATATATATGTTATCCTGACGGTTGAATAAATCCAGCAACTCACAATAATGTGTAGAGAATATAAGCGACGCATTATGTTTATTTACAGTCTTATCCTTGTATAAAGAAATGATATTTTCAACTAGTGTTTTATGAAAATGGTTCTCTATCTCATCTATAATAATGTTATATCCATACCTAAGCGAGCCGATTATAACAGTGTAAAGCATCATTCCTTTTGTGGTTCCACTTGATAAAACAGTGAACAACTCTCGTGATGTAAGTTTTTTTATTGTTCCAGAATAATTCAAATCAAAGCTGCCATTATCATCCCTAGATAAATCGAGTACATTATCATCAAATATTTTTAATATTTTTCTTAAAATATCAGCTTCGATATCTAAGGTATCCATAAAATTAAAGGTCATATTATATACCTGTTCTGTATCCATTTTATCATGCAAAGACAATGCTCCAATTTGCTTTTCTTTCATAACAAAGAATACACTTGAGACATCATCTGGCAACATGCTATCCGAAGTCACCTCAATGAAACCGTCATCACTATATATCTCATTAATATAACTTTTGAAATACTTTTTTTTCTCAATCTTTTCATTCTCAAATGAAACTGTTTTCTCTATAGAGTTTTGTTTCAAGCTGGTATTGTATCTATATATATATCCATTATCAAAGAAATGGATACAAATATGCACATCATTTAGTGAGTATTCCTGGCTTACTCTAAAGCTTGATAAGATACTATATGCAACAGTTAATAAATCTAATGCTGTTGTTTTTCCTGAGGCGTTCTTTCCAACAAATGCCATCGTTGTAAAAACATACAATCCATCAGCTATCTCCTGAAGCTCATATTCTTTATCCTCACTAGTCTTTCTTGATTTTGCAACAAAATCTATTTCTGTATTATCTTCTAAATTTTTAAAGTTTCGTGCGCTAACCTTCAAAATATTCATATGAAAGTCCTCCTTGATGTATATTATACGCTTTCTGCATCTAATTTAAAACAGTTTTTATGTTTAAGACAAAACGCAATATAATGACTATTCGTAAAGTGAATATTTAATGACTATTTGTATATTTTGTAGAATAAATCAATTTAAGTTATTTTTTATAACCCTTTTAACAGCTTTTCTTCAATTCATACACAGAGTGTTCACAAACACAATATATACTATTCAGGAATTGATATCTTCCATATCTTGTGCCATTTTATTCTTCTCGCAAGAAGAATTTGCAATAAAAGATATCATAAAAAATAAGACTAATATCTATATTATGTCTACACAAGTATTTGGTGGTTTCCACAAACATAAAAAAGGAATGGAGGTGTTATGAATGAATTATTCATACTATGATTTAGGGCAGTTAGACAGAGGGAGAATTGTAGAAGTACAGCTGAATGCGGCAGCTAATGTTAGATTAATGGACTCTTCAAATTATAATAATTTCAAAAATGGAAGAAATCATAGATATTATGGAGGATATGTAAAAAGAAGTCCATACAAGATACCCGTACCTAATAATGCACATTGGTATATTACAATTGATTTAGGTGGATATGCCGGAAGCGTAAGACATGGCGTTAGGGTGTTGCCCGGAGTACTACCTGATGCTAAACAGAGAATATCGCTCGCTGAGGAATCTAACTTATATGTTGAAACTTTAGGAGCAAATAAAGAATTTGATGTATTTATATCGCATGCATCAGAGGATAAAAATGATGTAGCGCGTCCATTAGCAAATGCATTGCAAAGATTGGGAGTTAGGGTATGGTATGACGAATTTGAATTGAAAATAGGGGATAGTCTAAGACGAAAAATTGACCAAGGTTTGTCTCGAAGCAGGTTTGGGATTGTTGTGATTTCTCGTTCATTTGTGAAGAAGGGATGGACCAATTATGAACTCGACGGATTAATGACAAAGGCCATATCAGGCCAACAGATTTTACTCCCGATATGGCATGATATAACAAAACAGGAAGTTATTGATTATAGTCCATCATTAGCAGATAAAGTAGCAAGAAATACTAGTATAGAGACAGTGGAAGAAATCGCTGCTGAAATAGCAGAAATGATTTTTGCGTTGTGAATAATTTTCAAAAATGAAAATGGGATGCTGCAAAACTAGGTTTTGCAGTATCCTCTTTGTAAACGGTAAATAGGTTCTTTCCAAACTTAGTTGAATTTATAGTAAAATTGCTCTTGCAACAATACTTTTGCCTTTAACAACTCAAAAGAGCGTTTGAAAAAATCTCTGTAAATTTGATATAAGACATTTATTACTGGGTCTTCTATGATAAAATCTTTATTTATCAAGGAGGCCCATTTTTTATGGCAAACAAGAGACGCGACATTTACAAGGCAAAACCAATGACAGAAGGAAAGAAGGCTGTAATCCAAGGCTTGCTCAATGAGTATGATATTCAGTCAGCTGAGGATATCCAGGATGCACTCAAGGATCTTCTTTCAGGAACTATTCAGACTATTTTAGAGACAGAAATGAATGACCATCTAGGCTATAAAAAGTATGCTAGAGATGATGAACCAAACTATCGTAACGGTACTAAGGCAAAGACTGTCCGTAGTAAATATGGTGAGTTTGAGGTTGATGTTCCACAGGATAGAAATAGTACTTTTGAACCTGCTGTAGTCAAGAAAAGACAGGAAGATATCTCTGGTATCGAAGAACAGATTATAGCTATGTATGCAAAAGGAATGACTACAACTCAGACTTCTGAAATGGTTGAATCAATCTATGGATTTGAAGTCAGTGAAGGCTTTATTTCTGATGTTACAGACAAGCTTATACCTCAGATTGAGGATTGGCAGAACCGTCCTCTTTCATCCGTATATCCGATAATCTTCATTGATGCTATACATTTCTCAGTTCGTAATGACGGTATTGTTAGTAAGCTTGCCGCATATGTAGTTCTTGGACTCAATGAGGATGGAATGAAAGAAGTCCTCTCAATCGAGGTTGGTGAAAATGAAAGCAGTAAGTATTGGCTTGGTGTTTTAAATAGCCTTAAAAATCGTGGAGTTCATGATATCCTTATACTTTGCTCTGACGGACTTACAGGTCTTAAAGAAGCTATTCAAGCTGCATTTCCAAATACAGAGCACCAGCGCTGCATTAAGAAATACTCTTAAGTATGTAGCTAACAAGGACATGAAAGCCTTTGCAAAGGACTTAAAGACGATTTATACAGCCCCTGATGAAAAGACAGCTCTCAAGCGCTTAGATGAGGTTACCGTAATGGGGTCAGGCACCATTGTTCGTTGTTTCACGAAGATAGAGGGAATAATAGAATTCACGTGCCCGAATCGGAACTAGAAAGCACGTAGAAAGGGGATTGAAAGGATTTTTCGTGTCAAATAGATAGGCTAATGACACGTAATAATA
>NZ_FNQZ01000011.1 GCF_900107545.1 Pseudobutyrivibrio sp. ACV-2
ATTGTAAAATAAATGTAGATGGAATACCTTGTTGCCCTAATGATGATAGTCTTCCAATGAAATTTGAAAGTTCATCAACCAGAAAGAATGGGCTTGTTCGATTCAAGTTTGTATGCCCAAAAATCAAATATGTCTATGATAAAAACACAAAGAAATCGCATCGCAAATGCCTATGTGATAATCCATGTACATCATCTTCTTGCGGTCGAATGATTCATATCTATCCCGAAAAAGATCTTAGAGCTTATCCAGGAGCTATTCGTGGAACCCAAGAATGGGAATCAACTTATAAAATTAGGACCGCGGTTGAGCGAGACATTAATCACATCAAAGAAAACCTTTGCCTTGCTGGACGCAGAACTCAAAACGAAAAAACTCTTCATGCTGATCTGATACTTGCTGGAATAACTCAGCTTGTAACTGTCATTTTGGCTGATAAAATTAACCACCATGAATTTGTCCGTAGCCTGAAACCTTTAATCGCTTAGGACTTACCAACTTCATAAGTCAGGCTTATTTAGTGCGCCTAAAATTATCTTTCAAAAGTAATTCCGCGCCTATGCGCGAAATATCCGATTTTATAATCAAGATTGCGGACGAGCGTCAGCTAGTTTCGCAATTACCTAATAATTTCTAATAGACCAGTTCTCTCTGTACATCCCCTGCATTGGCCTATATAAGATTTCGCTAATTATTCCATTTAATAGTCTTAATAAATGACTGGAGTTCAATAAACTCGTGTTCATCTATTTCGACAGGACTAATAGAATATGGTAGCTTTTTTCCTTTTATAAGATTGTACTCTTTTTCTAACTTATTACCTTTATAATACTTCCAAACCAAGCCATTAGTATATATAAAATGTTCTACATTCTTTGATTCACCAAGAAATTTTTCTGTTTCTCTTAAAGATATTTCAGTAGACTTCACCTCTACAAAACCATAACATTTCCCTTTATCAGTATCTTTAAACACGAAATCATTTGATAATACAGCTATGTCAGGAACCCCACCGTCAGTTATTAATCGTTCATCTTGATTTTTCCAAATTCTGTTGATATCAACTAACGATAACTTGGTATCATCAATGCATTCATCCAACAGCCTATAAACAAGTATCTCTACACCTGCCTCGATAGGACATTTTGTAATTATGTCATTTATCTTGCGTTGATAAAACTCCTTTTTCATTTTTTGCACCTATATTTCTATTTTCTTAAAAACTATTTTACCGAAACATAAGAATAAATAGTAACTGCAGTTTCTGGATCAAACCAATCCTCACCACCAAATTTTTCATTATCTCCTATGATCACTTTAGCTACTGTATCTTCTTTAACAAGTAATCCAAACTTTGGTATAGCCATCTCCTTTACTTCGATGGTCGTAAAACCAGCGCCTTCTAGCATAGTCGTTACTATATCAGTTTCCTTACCTTGGAAATATTTATAACCTTCCAAAGGTTGTATTTCTCCTGGATGTTCAGCAGCGATTTCATCAGCGGTCTTTGGTTCAAAGAATTCAATTACAATATCTGCATCTTTCTTATAGAAATCCTGTTTACAATCCTTCTTTCCATTTATTTCTATTGATAGTATTTCTCCATCTTTCGCTTTTTTATCACATTCTGTTAGTCTTTCATTCTTAACATTTACAAAACCCTTGCTCAAAAGCATTGTTGTAATATCGGAATTGTTCTTTCCAATTATTTTATCTGGAATTATTTCTACCGGTAGTGACATATCTTTATTCTCTGGAGAACTATTAATATACCCAAGAATATTATTAAATCTATCTGATTTTCCCCACTCACGCGCTTCATATGCTCTTACTGCTGTAAATGGATGAGTAGCGTTTTGAAGCATTAAGAATTCGAGAGTTTTATTCCATTTCGAATCATTAACCAACGCTTTGTAGTCCTCAGCCTGCTTCATAAATTCATTAAGTGTCACAGAAGCATTTATATCTTTGTCGTATCCAGCCAAACGCATACATACTTCCATTGTTTTTTCAGATGTTCCATCACAGATCATCGCAGCTCTATCTGCTGAATATTCACTGCATCTCATCCAATGGTAAAATGCAATTAATATAGGATACAAAGAAACACTTCCTAAAAGACTATTATTCATAGCAGCCATCTTAACAATAATTGAATACATAGTTCTATATAAAGTATGATGACACGCTATATGACCACATTCATGTGCAAGCACAGTTGGTATCAATTCATCAGGTATTGTTTCAAATAAACCCGAATTGATCAGAATAAATGGATTTGTGTCACCATATGTAGCAGCATTGCACTCAACATCTAATGTAACATAAACTTCAGGTACCTCAATTCCCAGTTTTTCACAAATAGGAGGAAGCATATCGTAATACTTTCCCATCTGCGTTTCACTTAGCTTTAAATTACCTGACATATTCATCAACTTATATTGCTGCTCATTCCAGATTTTCATAAACGCTTTCATTACCTGATGAAAACCTGGGATTGATTTTAAGGTATTCATTGCAGCCCTATCTGACTCATGTAAAAAAAGATTTGAATCTAGTTCCATTATTATTTTCCTCCCAAAAATCCTGTTTATACTAACCCCCACCATATAGTGCGAACCAAAAACCAAGTATAATCTTAGCAAAAAGTCATTATATTGTTGAAAAAGATTTATTTAAAATATCTTTAAACTTCAACACTAAATTATATTGTAGAAAGCTAAGTCCCGCTTATCCTTCTCTGATATTAAAGGTAATAGTATCCTTTTAAACAAAGACATCGATTCCTTGACTTTCTCATTATCAAGCCAACCAACCATTAGATTCTTTATACTCATTCCATCCCCCATCGAAAAGAAAGAGAAAAGCTCATCATCTGCGATTTCATCATAGTCAGTACCATACATTTTACATACAGAAACAAAACCAAGATAGTTAAACAGTATTCCCAACTCATCTTTAATAAGTCCCATATCATTAGGAATAATAATCGACTTCATATCATTTAGATACCTCTGCCGCCTATCTAAAATATAATCCGAAACACTAGGATAATCTGCACATTGAACCTTCATTGAAAATCTGAAATTTTCATCTTTAGCTGATCTACATCCCAACAATTCCAATAATGCAATTTGCGCTGCGTGATACTCTGTATATCCAATAGAAAATAAGTAATTTCCTATATCTGTTCCACCAACTTCTTCATTGTCTAAAATATGTGTGAATTCATGAAAAAGAGTGTTTCTACTCAACTCAAAGTCTTCACACACTCGTAAAACGTATTGATTAGCACAAAAATCATATCTTGCCTGAGCTTTAGCAATAGTTTTTTGCGGGACAAAATGATACGGCTCAATTCTATACTCCGGTAATGAAGAAATGCCCATGAACATGCAATACTCATATTCATATTCATAAACTTTTTGCTCTATTGATGTCTCATTGCTCATAAAACTCACCTCTTCTCAACGTAATTCATTATATCGCAATTACGAATTGAAGAGGTGTACTTTTTAGATTTTTACCACATCAAAAACCTCTCCCGGTCTAACTTTCAATCCCTGATGCAGAAACCGTTGTATATCCAACTTATTTCTCTCATCATACTCGCCAGTCTCCTTATAAAGTGGATGCTGCGTGACATCATATTTGTCCGACAAAAAAGGACGTACACCTCGAAGCTGCAGGATGCATTTGTCGCCATCCATGACTGCGATTTCATCCACGGTCATGAGATCCTTACCAGTCTTCTGATAATTCATGGAGTAGGATGGATTGTTGCCCCTGCTTTCGCCGGTGTTATACATGTCGATGGTCTCTTTTCCAAGGAACTGTGATAAATCCTTCAGCGTGGTTGGCTCGGTACCACCAAGGAACAACTGGGAATCCATATTTCCAATGATGGTATCTGTGTTGTCCTTATAGATGGCTTTCAGCTGTGACTTCGCCTGCAGGAACAGGCATGCACTAATCTCACGGCTTCGTATGGTTGCTACCAGCTTCTCCAGGTTCGGGATCTGTCCGATATTGGCTGTCTCATCAATGAGGCATCTGACGTGAACCGGAAGTCTGCCGCCGTACACATCATCAGCCTTCTCGCAAAGCAGATTGAAAAGCTGACTGTAGACCATGGAAATCAAGAAATTAAAGGTAGCATCTGTATCACTCATAATGAGAAATAATGCTGTCTTTCTATCTCCCAAGGTGTCCAGTTCCAATTCATCGTAGCTTGTGATTTCTCTAAGCTCTGCAATATCAAAGGGAGCCAGTCTGGCACCGCAGCTCACAAGAATCGATTTTGCTGTCTTACCAGTGACTAAATGTCAATAGTAACGTGTACTATTTTGAATCCGCTTTTAGGACTCTTTTTAAGGTTTCAGAAAAAGTTTTTCCTTTGTCCTTAAAATGCAGACTCACAATGTACGTAGTCTTTCCAATAGTTTTTATAATTTGATTTGAAGTTTTTTTCTCGTCCATAAACTCTCCTTTCAAAAAAAAGAGAAAGCATAGCTATCTCTCTTGTCTATGCTTCCTCTCAACCTTGTGTTGCTCTTTAGTTCTCTTGTCGTTTGCTCGCTCTCTGTCTTCGTTAGTCTTGTTGTAATCAAGAACCTCAGCAAAAGCTAAACCAGAAAGCTCCGACTTAATTTCTTTCTTGATATGCTCTGGATCATCTTCGCCATTGCTGAGCTTTTTATTTAACCTATCGTATTTCTTCTCATGCTCAGCAAGGTAGCCCTGCAAAGAATCAAAGGTTGTGATGTTTTTTGACTCTACGAAAGCCACCATGTTGTTGGGATCTTGGAGTCTTTCTCTATGAGAAACCTTCCTCAAAAACTTACCACTGATAATCGGCAACTGTAAAATCTTATGACGTTTACAAACTGACTCAATAAGCTCGATAACTTCATTACTTGTATCTTTAATTTTAGCTTTGAAGTTTTCAATGCTTGCAGAAGTCCTTGTGATAAAGTCAATGAGTCCTCTGATTTCCATAACCTTGCGGTTGTAATCTCCTCGCTCTGTATGAATGCCTTTTTTCTCCAATGCATTAGCTCGACTTCCCAGATGAATGGTTGGTAGTTCTTCCATGCCTAGTTCTTTGAATGACCTATGCTCCCAATGTTCATTTATCTTCAATGCATCATTGGTTTCATTGATAAGCTCCGTGAGATTCTTTCTCCACATTTTTGCTTTGCTTGGCTCATCCCAATCTGTGGTTTTCTCTGTCTTAGACTTGTAACCTTTCTTGGTTCGGATTTTATTTCCGTCCTTATCAAGAATATAGATTTTCTTTTGCTTTGGCATCCACTTGCCGTTTTCATCAATTGCCCTTAATGTTAGCAATAAATGAAAATGCAGATTGCGTTGTCCTTTTTCATTAACTGAATCATGGATTGCCCAATCTGCACACATACCTTTAGAAACAAAATTGTCTTTCACATATTTTCTAACCACTTCTTCCGCAACTTCATAAGTCCAATCATTTGGAAGTGAAGCTTTAAACATCCTACAAAGCTGTGCATTATGTTGCTTCTCAATAGCCTCTACTGAGTTCCAAAGTGCGGCTCTATCTTGATATTCCTTTGGTGCATTCTCTGGTAAATCAATCTCCTTGTGAACTAAATCCTCTTTAGGGTCTGGCTTGTATGTGTGCCCATCATACTCGCTATAAAGTTCTTCACGGCTGATATAACCAGCTGCATCAATAGCGGAGGGACAAAAACAATGCTTATTGCCACCTCTCGTCACTACGCTAAAACGTGTGCTCATCCATTTCGGCATGGACTAGTACCTACGGTTGGGCACACGAAAAATCCTCAGATCAGGATAGCCATATTTTATTATGGATATCCTTGTCTGGGGATGCACAAAGGGGTAGGAGCGTTTTTTGCTCCGTAGGGGAAAGGTATTTTCCCCTTTTGCCCACGGCTTTTGTGGGCAATGCCGTCTGCAAGACCCCTCGGAGAGCGCACATACCATCCGAAGGGTGGTATATCTGTGCGCACCCAACAAGTTGGGTGAGCACACGTTATCGGCTTTCGTTACTCTCAGGTTCATCCGCTTTCACCTCACTTTCGACAGGACTAGACAAGACTTGATTAGCTCTGGCTTTAATGCCAGATATTGTTTTTTGCACTTCTCCGGTTCTAAACGCAGCTCTGATAATTTCATCAATTTCTGATTCTTCAAAGCAGTAGCACTCCGGAAAGTATTTGTGAATGACACCGCCCATCATGTACTTATGATGATTCTCTCGTTTTCTCCGTTCCTCATTAGCTTTTTTCTTCTCCATAGCCAATCGATTTTTTGCTTGCTCCATCTGTTTCTGGGCTTGCTCAATTCCTTTTGTTGTTGTGATTTCTGTGTTAATCATTTTCTTGTTCCTCCTTAAAAATTGATATAAAAAAAGATGGCAGAAACCATTAGTTGATTTCTTACCATCTATCTTTTATTGATATTCAAACTATGCTAATTTACGCTTAATAAGGATTCGAAAATATGGTGTTTTACCATTAATCCTCAAATCTTTTTCATCATCACCTTTTCTAAATTTAATAATCTCAAATTGGTCTGGATCAAACTTATTTAAAAAAGTAATAGGAACTCCCATAGCCCCCATATAATCAGCAGGAATGTCTTGTGTTTTATTTACATTAATTCCATCGTAATTATCATAATTAGGATAATGTTCTTCATTTCCTTTATATGTTTTGACCAGATTTATTGGCTGATGTCTTTTATCATTATCAAGTGACGTTAGCCACATACAATTATTAGGTGAAACTATTCTATCTCCATTTTCCAAAACTTTCGTTTCTGTTCCGTATAAATCATAATCCTCTGGAACAATAAAACCTGAAATTCCTCGTCCAAAACCTACACCTAACCACGCTTTATTTGCTTGAATAAGAGCAAATATTTCTTTATAAGTGATAGCATTAATGTTGCTAATAACCAAAAAGTCTTTTCCATTTTTATCAATCTGCCCAACAAACTCTCTAAATAGTGAAAATGGTGGATTAGTAATTACAATATCACATTGTTTAAGGATTTCTTCACATTCTTCACTTCTAAAGTCTCCATTACCAACTAATGGTTCTCTTATCATGTCTTTTCCATTATATCTGCAAAAGCAAGCATCATCCCCATAATAAGTGGCAAATAGTTCTTTTAGTCCAAGTTCTTCAAAATTATCATAAAAATATTTCCAGAAATTAGAAACCTCTGGGTCATCACAATTGCAATAAATAATTTTATCTTTAAAATGCTTTGTGTAATAAACCATTTCTTTTTCTATATCCACTAATTGAGTATAAAATTCATCTTTTTTATTTGCCTTTGCATTATCTAATAAAGCATGGTCTACAACTCTTTTTTTCATTAAAACAAATTTCTCCTTATTTTTTTGTGATTTGTTCAAACAAATCCTTACTCAAAACTTTTATAGATGTTTTAGCAACATCCAACATTACCTTGATCATATCATCATCATTCCAATGCCCGCCTTCACCCTTCGTGTAAATTGACGCTGCTTGTAGCATGATTGTTGTATCGTTACATTTTACATACTTATTCTCGCAAAGATTTGTATTAATTGGCATTCCATAATTTGATGCAGTAAGTCTGTCAAGCCTATTTAAATCTCCTGCATTATAAGTAAGTGTAACAATTCGTCCATCTGGTCTAGTAATAGTTACATCTTCTGTCAAAAAATTAGAACCTTCTAAGAAAAGAATATATGGAAAATGCTTCTCAGCTAACATAAAATTCGCAATTTCACTAATATTTTTGTGAGCTCTTTCTATTGCATTACCAGCCACCATCGTATCTTGGTCTTTGTTTTTTCCTACGAGAATTCCTTTTGAGATGTTTTCAATATCTTTACCTTGATGCTTAGCCTCAGATACTAAAACAACCCTCCAATCACCATTATCATCCTGAACCTCAATCAATCCACCATCTGGTATGATTCGTGCATTTTCAACAAATAATGTTTGTCCCAAATAGTTATCAACTTTCTTTAAAGCGGCATTTATTTCTTTTTTAGGAAGGTCTTTTCTGTATCTAAAATTTAAAGTAGGAAACTCTTCTCTCAACTTTTTCATTGTTATAGTAGAAGTATTATAGACTTCCTTATCATGAACCAACGCATCCTCATGGAAGATTGAAACAGGTCCCTGTCCTTCAATTTGCTGTACTGATAATCTGTTTGATTGTCCTTTTTTCATTATTCTTTCCTCCAAATACTTAATTAAAAAATTCTTCTATAGTTTTAACGGACACATAATTTGTATTTTGCCCTAGTATCTTCATCTGTTCGATATGCTTATTAAAATATTCAAGAGATTGTTTATCACTATCGCACATCATGCAATTTCGCCCTTCATTTATACAGACTCTTCCTATCGTTCCACTGCCTGCAAAAAAATCTAAAACAGTAGAGCCTGGATACGATAATGCCTTTACAAATCTTTCTATTATTTTTACTGGCTTTTGCGTAGGATGCCCCACTCGTTCTTTGCTATTACCATTTAATCTTCCGATTTCCCAAACATTAGTAGGATTCTTTCCTTTTTTGGTGTTTTCTGGATTTAATCTTTTGTCCTTTAATGCTAGTGCTAAATCTTCTGGTGAATACGGAATCCTTACAGAATCTAAATCAAAATAATAATCATTTGTTTTTGTAAGCCATATCGCCTCTTCATGTCTATTAGCAAAAAATCTATGTGCCGACATTCCATTTTTATAATGCCAAATAATAGTATTTATAAGCTTAAATTTCGTATTATAACGAATATAATGAATTATTTCTATCAAGTCTCCTGACTTTATATCTCTAAACTGCATTCCACCAAAAATCACCATGCTACCATTAGGTGATAGCACTCTATACGCTTCATCAATCCACTTTGATGCCCATTCAATATAATTGTCATATATATCCCATCCCGCTAATTCAAGATTGTAAGGTGGGTCAACACAAATCAACTGTACAGAATTATCTGGTACTTTTTTTAGGAACTCATAACAATCCTCAATAGCATGAAGAATCTTAACATTTTCAGGTTTTATGAAATCTGATTCTATTTTTTTTTTCAAACTATTGTCTCTTCTTTGCTTATTTAAAGATAATAGAGCATGATTCTGATGTGATTTATTATGAATTGCCATTATATGCTCCAACCTTCTTATTTTCTTGAGCCAACAATCTTTTTCTTCCTCTTCTAAATTCTTGTGGCTTTTTAGCTGTATCAGGAATTAACCATAGATTGCCCTTTTGAATAGCACCATCAACTCTTCCTTCATTACAGAGGATTCGTATTCTTCTACTAGATATATTCCATTTTTCAGCCATTTCATTTGCAGTTACATATTCCATAATATGCCCTCCACGATTTTTTATTATATTCCATTCTCGGAACAAATTCAATGATGATTTATTCTTTTCATATGTTCCCTTCGTTGCTCTTTCAATTTCTCGGATATCTTCCTTGGCTTACGATAACTAACGTACTTTTTTGGCATTGAATATGTCTTGTCGATATCAGTTACCTTCAAGCACTTATAAACCTCTGGGAACTCGTTAACTAATGCATCAAGTTTTCTCATAACGGCTTTATCTCGGGTATAAACTACTGCATCAGACTCAGCAACATTAAAATTGATTATTGTTTCTTGCTCATATTTTGATAACTTGCTCATAAAGCTCACCGCCTTTCAATAACAAAATCATTAGTCCAGAGTGGTGAAAATCATTACTCCTGTGTAATGAAAATCATTAGTCCGGAGTGGTGAAAATCACCACCAAGTAATAATAAGCTTAATAATACTGACTTGAGTAATATCAATCTCTTCTTATCTGGAGAACTGATAAAATCGGAATGGAAGGGAATGGAAAAGAATAGATAGCATAGATAATAGGGTATATCTTTCTTCTCTTTTTCTTTGCTACTTTCTTTTCTCTTCTTTCTAGGGGAAGAAGGAAGGGAAGGAAGGAGAAGGAAAACCACTCCATGTTAATTACTGTGATTCTAGAAAATAAAAAAGCACTAATAGATTCTTCTCCACTAGCGCCTTTAGACTTTCTATCTTCTCGATAGTTACTGTATTAACTTTTAATAAATTGGCTAAAAATCTGCTTCCTCAGAATTAGCAAGAACAACACTGTCTCTCGAATAATGTTCCTTGTCGTATTGCTCTGCAGGAATACCAAAGGTATCGGGATTCTGCTCTTTTAACGCTTTCAACCTAGCTTTTCTCTTAGGTTCGTATGCCCTTTCATATGCTTTCTGCTTTTCCTTTCTGTCTAGATACTGTTTATGTCGCTTGTCTTTTATAGCTTCAATACGATTACGCTCTTCTATCTCTTCTGGTGTTAATTCCGGTGTCGGCATACAGTAATTACCGATAAAATTGAAATAGATATCTATCTTCTGAGTTGTCTGTTGTGAACCTTTTCTATCTCGCTCATGAACCTCGATTCTATCTATGAATTCGCTAACCATAAAAGGTGTGATTTCATCAAAGTTATTGTACCTTGCCATAAGATTTACAAAGTTCTTTCCATTGTGTCTGTTAGCTTCAATCTCTGCTAAATCTTCCTCGATAACTTCACACTCTGCTTTCAATGAGCTCTGCTCTTTTGAATACTTAGATATCAAAGTGTCGTATCTGCTCTCTGGCATCTTCCCCAAAGCATTGTCCTCATAGATTTTACAAATCAGCTTTTCTAAATCATCAATCCTTTTCTTACAGACCTTCAATCTATCTTGCTTTTTCTTAATCTCTGCATCTCTGTTGTCGGATTCAACTTGTGTTATCTGTTCAACAAAAAGCTTCGGATCATCTTCAATCATAGATTTAAGATACCGGAGTGTATCTCGCAAAATATCAATTACCGCATCAGCATTGATTCTGTGACCAGAAGAGCACTTGCTACCTACGGGAGCTTTGCCATAATTAGCACACACAAAATTAGCTATTCGCTTTCCGTTTGATGTTCTGTGACAATACATCAAGCCACCACAATCAAAGCAACGCATTTTCCCATCAAGCGGATGTGCTTCGCCCCATCCGTTAGGATATCGCTTAATGCCTTTTCTACATTTCTGTGCATTATTAAATGTCTCTTCATCAACTATCGGCTCTTGCGTATTCTCAAATATCTGCCAATACTTCTGTGGAACATAATGGCTTTTCTTATCTTTGAAATGCTTTCTGGTTTTGAAATTAACTGTATGTCCTAAGTATTCTTTCTTGGTTAGAATACTTGCTACTGTTGAACTGTTCCATCTGTATGGGTAAAGAATTTCTCTTGATTGCCATAATCCCATACCGATTTTTGCTTGATGATATGCGGGGATTTCTATCTTATCTGCTTCAAGAATCTTGCATATCTGATATGGACCTTTTCCCTCAAGTGTTAGCTTAAAAATTCTACGAACAACCTCTGCAGCTTCTTCATCAACAATCCATTGGTTGTTATCTTCTGGGTCTTTCTTATAGCCATAAGGCGGCGCACTTGCTACGTGCTTTCCAGAATCCCCTTTTGCCTTAAATGTAGACCTAATCTTTTTGCTTGTATCTTTCGCATACCACTCGTTCATGATGTTTCTGAATGGTAAAAAATCATCATCCCCATAAAGGGTATCTGTTCCATCATTTACCGCTATGAGTCTTACGTTCTTTTGCCTAAACATTTCCACTATCTGTCCTACTTTCAGATAGTCACGTCCCAATCGGCTCATGTCCTTTACTAGAACTGTTCCTATGTTGCCCTCTTCAATCTCCTTTATCATTTCAAGAAATGCGGGTCTATCGAAACGTGTTCCAGAAATACCATCATCATAAAAATGTCTTGGTTCGGGAAGTTGATGAGATACTGCATACTCCATTAAAAGTTGCTTTTGGTTTGATATAGAATTAGATTCGCCTTGTAGTTCATCATCATGACTTAAACGCTCATACAATGCGGTGTATCTATGAATATTCTTCATTTGCGGCTCCTTTCAACATCTATTTTTATGTAACTGTAACGATATACGTTACTAAATAGATGTTGTCACACCCGCCGCCAGCTTGTACTTCTTATATTGCCTTACTGCAAAGTGATTTGGACTCTTCTTTTCCAGATCATGAAACATCATATCTACTGGATTTTCATAATCCTCATCATCCTCGCGAACCTCTGAAGCATTCAGAAATTCTAGTAGCGTATTAAAGTTCTGCTCTTCCTCTGGCGCCTCATAATGGATATATCCAAACAGTGCACAATAAAGAAGAGTCTCGGCCTTCGTCCAAAATTCATCTCCTGCTTTGCCATCCCCCTTCGTATTTGCGATAAGAGTATTCACCAGTTTTAAGATGTCCTTTTCTGAATGAATGTAGGCAAATGGGTTGTAGTGCATGCTCTTTTTGAAGTTGATGGTATTAAAGATTTTCAATCTGTATCCATGCTTCAAAAGAGTCTTACCAGCTTTGATCACCACGTCACCTTTTGGATCTGTGACAACATAACTTGAATGCATCTGCAATAGATTCGGAAGCAGGAAAAACCTGGTCTTACCTGATCCAGAGCCACCGGTTACAAGTACATTCTTATTTCTTGCATACTTTGGTTTCTTCGGGCGGCTGCTCATCATCAGTCGCTCGGTTTGGGTAAGGATGATATTATCCTTAAAATTTGGAGCCATATAAGGCTCAATGTCCTGCGCTGTACCCCATCGTGCTGTTCCATATTCTGCACCATGGCGGTATTTCTTAGCATTTTTACCTCTTACATAAACAACAACCTTCATTCCAATACCAAAAGCAATACCGACCATCAAATCAAAGGGATGCAGGCTTGGCAGGAAATTCGCCATAGCTATTGGAAATGCCTGCGCTAGAGCTCCCACTTCATTTACCGCATCAATTGTCTGCGATATTCTCCAAGCCTCTCCTAGATTTGTTGCAAATAATCCCATAAGCACATACGGGATGTTTAACAGGATCAGTCGTTTCTGCTTTTTGGTCATCGCGTCATCTCCTGTGTTCTATTCTTTGCCTTGTTTGGTTGTTTCTTTGCAATCTCAATAAACTTATGAAGCTTCGCAAGCACACTTGGTCGCTCCTGCTTCTTTACCATCTTCTTGCTGTATTCGTTCACCACAGCTTCCATGGCATCGGTATCTCTGGCTTTAAAAAAAGCCGTAAACACCGGTGGCTTCTCAGAAGTATCCTTCATAACGGCGAAGTCTACACCATACTTCTTTGCAATACGCTCAAAAGTACGAAGCCCTTCATCGCCGACTACCATGCTGGTTACTCCCTGATACTGCTTTACTAGCTCATCGATAGATTGCTTGCCCTGGATATGTTCATCAATAGCTGCCAGCTGCTTTTTCTGCCGATGTCTCAAGTAAGCTTTCACTCCAGCAATGAATGATCTAACAGAAAGCTTTGTGGTAGTAATCGCAAGTCGGACAGTTTTCTCTTCAATCTCTTCCTGCATAGAATCACCTCCTAACGTTCCATATCTCTATTACGTTTCTTCTGCCATTGATCAAGTAGCTTGATAATGGTATCTTCCATCTGCTTTGGTGTATAAGACTTCGGAAAATACTTCTTTAAAGTGTCATGTTTTAAAGTAACTCGATCCAAGTCCTGTTTCTTTTCTTCAGAAAGAATAATGTTCATTCCTTCCTGAGTAATCTCACCATTCAATGCTAGCTTTTTAATTCGCTGGGCCTGTGATAAAGAAGGAATTGCCTGCGCATAATCAATAGCTGAGAGAAGGTCTTTTTGCTGTTCTGGGTTCAAAAAGGAAATCTCGTAGGCTGGATTAAAGCCCATCAGTTTATCATCTACTAATTGGAGAAGCTCAGGGTCGAGATAAGTGAGTCGAATAAATCTTTTAACACTGTTTCTAGATAATCCTGATTCTTCTCCTATTCTTTCAGTAGCTAACTTCGGCCCAACTTGGGCCGAGGTTAAATCTCTTCGTTCGCCCTGATGTTTCATCGCATCCAACTTCATCTTAAAAGCAAAAGCTCTCTCACTTGGCAGTATCTCTTCCCTTTGCAAATTCGAATCAACCATCAAAATCGTAGCTGCATCATCATCTAAATCTCTAACAATACAAGGAAGTGTCTGAAGCCCTGCTATTTCACATGCATGATGTCTTCGATGTCCTGACAGGATTTCATAGCCTCCATCGCGGTCTGGTCGAACAATAGCTGGTTGCAATACACCAAACTCTTGAATGGACTCCACTGTTTTTTCCATATCAGCATCATCACGAACTTTAAAGGGATGGTTCCGAAAGGGATGCAATTCATCTAGTGGAATATCAACCACCGTATCACCATTCACGGCCCCTGCCTTATCAGCCGATGCATCATTTCCAAAAATATCATCGTAACTGCTCAGCTGAATGTTTGAGCGCTCTTTCTTCATTCTTCAGCACCTCCTTTGTTAAATTCTTATAGGCTTCTGCTACCTTCCCTTTTGGATCATGAGCAAAGATACTTTTTCCTTCTGCACTGATTTCTGCAGCCCTGACGGAATGTGGAATCTCTGTCTTATAAACCTTCAGCTTGCTACCGTAGGTATCACGAATCAGGTTGCTGATATCCTTTGCATAATTTGTTCTGCCATCTACCATAGTTAACAGAATGCCATCAATCTTTAGCTTCGGATTTATCTGTCGCCTAACCTTGTTTACTGTCTGAAGCAGCTGCTCTAAACCTTTGGCTGAAAGGTACTGAGCCTGAACCGGAATCACTAATCTGTCCGCTGCAGCCAACGCATTTACGGTAAGCATCCCAAGAGATGGCATGCAGTCAATCAGCACATAATCGTAATTGCCTTTTATGGAATCAATGTATTCCTTTAGCACTTGTTCTCGGCTCATGACATTTACAAGGGATACCTCCATTCCTGATAAAGAAATGTTGGCTGGCATCAAATCCACACCTTCCGGATGATGAAGAATCCCTTCTCCCGGAGCGATTGGCTCTTCCCGAAGAACCTTCGCCATAATGTCCGCCACGGTAACAGGAAGCTCATCTGCTTTTGGATGTCCAAGGCTGATGGTAAGTGAACCCTGCGGATCCATATCCACAAGCAAAACCTTCTTTCCTTCAGAAGCTAGCCCAACACCAAGATTTTCTGTGCTTTGTGTCTTCCCGGTACCTCCTTTTTGATTAACAAGTGCAATCACCTGTGACTTACTCATTTTCTCCTCCTAAATCAATCCATTTGCTCTGTCATGGTTAAAAAGCGTATCGTAATGGGCATCTATCGTCAGCGGCGCATTATAAAGCGTCGTAATCAGATACTGCCTGGTATTACGAACGAGAGTCGTGTTCTTCTGAAGCCCTTCTAACACGTACTCGATATGCATGGAATTAATCTTCATAAACTGTGCCTTCACTATCGGTGCCGGTTTGTCCTCTTTTCCAACACAGATGTGATCCTTGGTCGAACAAAGGACATCCACCATCAGCTCTGCTAATTGATCTAGCAGTTCTCGTTGATATGGATATCGCTCTTTTAAAATCTCCAGGCTGATGTTCTCAGCCACATAATTCTGATATTTTTTACGAATCTGTAATGCATCATTTCCATTCCCTTCCATTCCATTTTCCTGGGGTGACTCACGATAGAGCCGTATCCGGTCAGAATGGAATGGAATAGAATCAGTATTACTAAAATCAGTATTGTTATTATCAGTATTATTTGTTCGTCCTTTTGACACTTCTTGACCTGTCAATTCCACATTTCCTGAAGTGTCATTTTGACATTTCTGGAAATGTTCTTTTAACACTTCAGATGAAAAGTTCTTTACATAGATGAGATTTGGCTTGGTTAAACCCTGACGTTTCTTTTCGATAAGCCCGATATCTTCAAGTTCTGCGAGGATATTTACAGCCTTCTTGTTGGCACATCCTAGATCATCCTGCACTTCATCGATGGTGTAGATGATATACACTCTGCCATCATCATCCTGCCAACCGTTTTTTGCGGATAAACTCATACGGTCCAGGAGAAGTCCGTACAGAATCTTGGCATCTGATGACAGACGCTTTAGACGTTCTTCCTTAAACAGGAGCTTGGGAATTCGTACAAATGAAAAAAGGTCGCTTTCGCGGCCATAGAAATAATCAAACGTCATCTTTTCTTCTCCTTTAATAATCTCATCTCTTCTAGGATTTTACGGGTGCACCAGCCGATGCATGGCTGATGCTTCCCGTAAGGACATCCTCTACAGGCAGAGGGCTTCTTGCCTGTCTTTTTATTCATTACAACGCCTCGCCACCACGGTCATGAGGACGAGTGACACTTTCATGAATTGGAGCTTCACGCTTCTTATCAGCAAGCTTATCAAGAGCTGATTCACGCTGCTTTGCGGCGGTACGCTCCTCGAACTTCTCAGCCAGTTCGAAGACCTTATCCTTGGAATCATAGTGATAAACACTATCTGTGAGGATATCTTCCGGCTGAACCTCGGTAGCATTTACTGTGCGAACCATATCTTCCAAGTCAGCACGATTCATGCTTCCATCGTCTCTTACTAAGAGAATTTCATGGATTGATGATGGTAAAACATAAAAGTCACCGCCAACCCTCTCAGCCGCCTGTTCCATGAAATCCTGGTAAGCAAGTACACTAGCTCCCTGCACCTTATCTGGAACTGTGGCTACAAAAAGAGGCTCATTCTCTGGTGGGGCAATCGGCATGCCCATCATCATAAAGGCCTCGTCTCCCATCATTTCCTGCAATGTCTCAGACATGGTCTTGATCACTGCTGGACGAAGTTCCGGAGCGATTGTCATGGCATCTTCATGAAGCTGATCTGCTGTGATACCATAGGAATCCAAAAGCTGGTTTGTCACCAGAATGCTGGCTCTTCCCTCATCCGAAGTATCTAAAACAAAGCGATATACTACCGCCATGTCTTCGATGTTCTTGTGCGGAACCTTCTGAAGCATGTCAGCATTTCTCTCTGCCGATACCACTTCCATGGAAAGCGTCTGTTTCATCTGGTCATAATCATTGACCTTATCGATATCAAAGCTCTTCGATTCTGTGATTCCCTTCGCAGCCTGATCAGAAGCTCTCTCCACGATATCGATATAATCCTTTCCATCCTCATACGCTGCAAAAGCACTGCTGAGATTGATATTTACACCAATCACACTTCCCGGTGCCTTCACTGTCAAAGCATCATACCCATCGTTCAACTTATCAATATGCTGAACATCGGTCTCTGCTTCGATTCCCCTGTTTGCAAGATTCTTTAGCACATCCTGCTCCATGTCCTGTTTGAATTTCTCGTAGTCCATTGTCTACCTCCTTTGAATAGTGAATAGTTACTGCTCAAAATGAGCACAAAAAAAGCAGCTACCTCGATTGAGATAACTGCTATGTAACGTTCAATATTCAATTAGGGCGACAAATTTGAATTGTTAGCACTCTGTCTTATTGCACCGGAGGCATAAAGCATAAAATGCAATCGCCAGAAACTGTGATACCACAGACACAGTGACAAGATACACAGGATTCAAATCATACAGGGCACCGAGAAGCCAACTGCCCAGAAACCACGCAATACCAAATCCTGTCTCAAATATTCCGAAACCGGTGCTTCGCATGGAACGCGGGACGATTCCGCTGACAGCTGCTTTCATAATACTTTCCTGCGCCCCCATTCCAATCCCCCACAGAATTATCCCAGCTCCGATCAACCAGGCATTTCCAGTCATAAAAACAAAACATGAGAAGAATGTGCTGCATAGTGTGGAAATGATCAGAGCCTTCAGCCCGACCTTATCATAAAGCCAGCCAAAGAATAGTGCAGCAAAGGCATCCACAGCCATTGCCCCAGCATATAGCAGACTGAGCATGGATTCATTAAATGCTCCGGTATTAGCCGAATGAAGTGTGATCAGGGTGAAGTCTGCAAAGCCAAAAGCAAAAAAGCAGATGGCCGCCATGAACAGAACAAATGACTTCCTGAATTCAAAGCTTGCCGGTTTATCTTCCTGCTTTTCAAAGATCTCCGGATCAGGGTATCTTATCTTTGCTGCCAAAACAAGAGCTATGGTGATCATTGCAGGAACAAGCAGTATCGCAAAAGAGATCCTATACGTTGTAAAAAGGTCGTCTATACCTTTTACAAGAGCTGTTACAAAAAGCAGTACAGGTCCGAGAAACGCGCCAAGCTGATCCAGAAACTCCTGATAGGCAAAGCCTTTTCCGGTTCCGATTTCGCTTGCCGCAAAGCTTACCAATGTGTTTTTGGCAGGCTTTTTTATCGCTTTTCCGATACGCTCCAGGATCACAAGACCGCAGGCCCAAATCCAGCCATGTTCAGGTACGAGTGCCAGTGCAGGAATCGCCAGAGCCTGTATTACATAGCCTGTGATAACAAATGTCCAGTATTTCTTCGTTTTATCTGCTATAAATCCGGATATGAGCCTTAGTGAATACCCGCACAATTCTCCTATACCGGACACAAATCCGATGGTTGCAGCGGATGCCCCTGCGAGGTTCAGATATTCGCCCAATATGCTTCTTGCGCCTTCATGAGTCATGTCCGAAAACAGACTTACGATTCCCATCAGGGTTATAAATGTTATGGCGCCAGACAAAGCCTTTTTTTTATCCATGTTCTACTCCACTAATCCCGATTTGTAAATTTCACTGCCTTTAATTATACAAAATCCTTGGTCTTCATGAAATATCAAATCTATATTAGTCCCGCTATTCTTTGCTTCAAAACCCAGGCCACATCTTCCTTATCTTTATCACCCAACTGATCAAAGAGACGATATAACGAAATATACCTATTAAATAGAATCTGTTCTTCAGACTGCTCTACGTATTCTTCTAATAGAAGTTCCCTGACATCTACTCGATAGATTCTGGAAAACTGAATAATCTCATCTGTAGTGACCTGACGCTCATTCGCCTCAATTGCTCTCAAAGTTCTATCTGAGATGTGCATGTATTTAGCTGCTTCGCTTTGAGAATATCCTCTTTCCTCTCTTACTTTTTTAAGTTTATTTGCTGTAAATCGTCCCATACCAAAACCTCCTTCAACCGGAAGAAATCCTCCGGTTTTGAAAAAATCACCTTATATTTTATGTCCTATTTTGAATAAATTTTAAAAATAAAAGCCCTATTTTGAAAGCATGGAACTTCAAAAATAGGACTGTCAGCTACGACACTTTTTTAGGCAAAAAATATAGAGAGTCCGAAGACTCTCTATACTGTAAACGCTTTAAATTCAAGGCTTCTGGGAGTTTCAAAATCTTTCTTCTCCCCTGAAAATCAAGGAAAAATCGAGTTCTAAAACTCATTTTGAAGACCTAAAAAATCTCGTTTTTTATTAGTGCTTCTCGGCGATAGCAGCCTGTGCTGCTGCAAGTCTAGCGATTGGTACTCTGAATGGAGAGCATGATACATAGTCAAGACCAATCTTGTGGCAGAACTCTACTGAAGATGGGTCTCCACCGTGCTCACCGCAGATACCTACGTGAAGGTTTGGATTTACTGGCTTACCAAGTTTGATAGCTGTCTCCATAAGCTTACCAACACCTGTCTGGTCAAGCTTAGCAAATGGATCGTTCTCGAAGATCTTTGTGTCATAGTAAGCATTTAAGAACTTACCAGCATCATCACGAGAGAAACCAAATGTCATCTGTGTAAGGTCGTTTGTACCGAAGCAGAAGAAGTCAGCTTCCTTAGCGATTTCATCAGCTGTAAGAGCTGCACGTGGAATCTCGATCATTGTACCAACTTCGTATTCAAGTGTAGCGCCTGCTGCAGCGATTTCAGCATCAGCTGTCTCTACAACAACGTCCTTAACATACTTAAGCTCCTTAACCTCACATACAAGTGGGATCATGATTTCAGGCTTAACATTCCAATCTGGATGAGCCTTCTGTACTTCAAGTGCTGCACGGATAACAGCCTTTGTCTGCATCTTAGCAATTGAAGGATATGTAACTGCAAGACGGCATCCTCTGTGACCCATCATTGGGTTGAACTCGTGGAGTGACTCGCAGATGTTTCTGATTTCTTCTACTGACTTATTCTTAGCCTTTGCAAGCTTCTCGATATCAGCATCCTCTGTAGGAACGAATTCGTGAAGAGGTGGATCAAGGAATCTGATTGTAACTGGGCATCCCTCAAGTGCTTCGTAAAGAGCCTTGAAGTCTCCCTGCTGGTAAGGAAGAATCTTATCAAGAGCAACTTCTCTCTCTTCCTCTGTATCTGAGCAAATCATCTCACGGAATGCAGCGATTCTGTCAGCCTCGAAGAACATGTGCTCTGTACGGCAAAGACCGATACCTTCTGCACCAAGCTCTCTAGCCTTCTTAGCATCAGCAGGAGTATCTGCATTTGTACGAACCTTAAGTGTTCTGAACTCGTCAGCCCAAGCCATTACACGACCGAACTCACCAGCGATTGTAGCATCAACTGTTGGGATGATACCAGCGTAGATGTTACCTGTTGTACCATCGATAGAAATTTCAGAACCCTCTGTAAATGTAGTGCCTGCAAGAGTGAACTTCTTGTTTTCCTCATCCATAGCGATGTCGCCGCAACCAGATACACAGCATGTACCCATACCACGAGCAACAACGGCAGCGTGTGATGTCATACCACCACGAACTGTAAGGATACCCTGAGCAGCCTTCATACCTGTGATATCTTCTGGAGATGTCTCAAGACGTACAAGAACTACCTTTTCTCCTCTAGCAGCCCAAGCTTCTGCATCATCAGCTGTAAATACAACCTTACCGCAAGCAGCACCTGGAGAAGCGCCAAGACCCTTTCCAAGAGGTGTTGCAGCCTTAAGAGCAGCTGCCTCGAACTGTGGGTGAAGAAGTGTATCAAGGTTACGTGGGTCGATCATTGCTACAGCTTCTTCTGGTGTCTTGTGTCCCTCATCAACAAGGTCGCAAGCAATCTTAAGAGCAGCTGGAGCTGTTCTCTTACCGTTACGGCACTGGAGCATGTAAAGCTTCTTGTTCTCTACTGTGAACTCCATATCCTGCATATCATGGTAGTGATTCTCAAGAGTATCACATACCTTAATGAACTCTGCGTATGCTTCTGGGAACTGCTGCTCCATCTCAGCGATTGGCATTGGTGTACGAACACCAGCAACTACGTCCTCGCCCTGTGCATTAACAAGGAACTCACCCATAAGCTTGTTCTCGCCTGTAGCTGGGTCACGAGTAAATGCAACACCAGTACCAGACTCATTATTTAAGTTACCGAATACCATAGGCATTACGTTAACTGCAGTACCCCATGAATAAGGGATATCGTTATCTCTACGATAAACGTTTGCGCGTGGGTTATCCCATGAACGGAATACTGCTTCAATAGCGAGCTTTAACTGCTCTACTGGATCTGAAGGGAAGTCTGAACCAAGCTGATTCTTGTACTCTGCCTTGAACTGCTCTGCAAGTTCCTTAAGGTCTGCTGCAGTAAGGTCTACGTCAAACTTAACACCCTTCTTTTCCTTCATCTGATCAATGAGCTGTTCGAAGTACTTCTTACCAACTTCCATAACAACATCAGAGAACATCTGAATAAATCTTCTGTATGAATCATATACGAAACGCTCGAAAGCTGGATCTGGGTTACCAGCGATCATAGCTGCAACTACTTCATCATTAAGACCAAGGTTAAGGATTGTATCCATCATACCTGGCATAGATGCACGAGCACCTGAACGAACTGAAACGAGGAGTGGATTCTTGAGGTCACCGAACTTTTTGCCGTTGATCTCTTCCATCTTCTTAACACCTTCCATAGCCTGAGCCATGATTTCGTCGTTAATCTTACGACCATCCTCATAATACTGAGTACAAGCCTCAGTTGTAATTGTGAAACCCTGTGGAACTGGAAGACCAATACTTGTCATTTCTGCAAGGTTTGCTCCCTTTCCGCCGAGAAGGTTGCGCATTGTCATGTCACCTTCGCTAAACATATACACCCATTTGTTAGCCATTACAAAATCCTCCTAAAAAAACATTATTCTCGTACCCTCTGCATTTCGGGGTTGAGAGAGTACTTAATCATTTAAACACAAATTGTACACATATTCAAACAATATGGGGTTGTAATTACTACAAAAAAACGATGGTAATTTTTGTGCAATTTTTCACATAAATCACCATCGCCAATATAAGTTTTCCATAAATTGTGTCTAATTAAAAATATAATCTTCCTTCGATGCCGTAAGTCCGGCCTTTTGCTGACTTATAACAGCAGCTTCAAGTAATTTTTTGTCACCTAGCATATCCTTTAGTTTCCTTATCAGCTCCATATAGTTATCTATCTTGAAAATATTTTCAGCTGACATGTACTCTGCTCCATGCAGTGTTTCTTTGAAACCTAAAATAAGCTGATTATGAATAAATGCTGTTCTTGTAGCCTCTACAATTTCACCTTCATGATTAATATCCAAATAAAAATCGCATTGCATGAAAAGTCTATCCAAGGTAGCAGCCTTTATGTTTGGATACATAATCACATTTTCATATTTTTCATGGGCAAGCAGTTTTCCTGACATTTCGGTCAAAGCTGTCACATGGAATTTTATTTCAGGAACTGCCTCCACTATCTCCCTAAGCTTTTCCACATTTTCACTATTAGTGCAAATCAAAGCCTCAGGTCTTGCTCTATTTTGCTTTTTAAAGCTGTAGATAAAGCCCAGTTCCTTAAGCTTATCCTGCGGTGCATTAAGCTCACAAAGCTTTAAATATGATGGATGATTTTGAACAACTACTTTGCTGCAGCGAGTTGCTTTATCCTGAAAAATAACTGTCATGTTGCCTGGAATACTATCTCCTGTCGGCTCCTGCCAGAATAAAATATCCTTTTTGCAATCAGCTGCCGGTCTAAGGATGTTTGAAACAAAAAATGGTATGGATAATGAATTGAAATATAATGGATTGGCCTCCCAGCCCATGAGCCTAATAAAGTAGCATACAAACTCCACACGGTTTTTAAACCTAAGGATTTTGTCCTGATAATTTAAAATAATATCTGAGGTTACAAAATTTTCGACTATTACTTCACATCCTTCTACGTCGAAATAGGATTTATTAAACTTTTTCCCATCCTTGTTGAAGGTTGTACGAGCGTACATGGCACCGTATTTATTGTAATGCTCTGAGCAGCGGACAAATCCATACTCATCCAGGTAGTCCACCACCTTTACATAACGTCTGTGTGTGGGCTTTGAAAAAAATATTCTGCCCCGCTCTCTTTCCTTGTCATGGATGCTTCCGCTGGTGTTATTTGCACTGATTTCCCAAAAATCTGGAACCACTATCTGGTTGAAATACAGTGGCCTGCCCTGGCATTTATCACTAGACTTGAAATCTCCTAAAAAATACTCAAAAACATTAATAATCCCATCTGGCAAAAATCCTTCATCGTTGATAACTACAGCCTTAAAGGGAATGTCAGTATTTTTAAAGGAGTCAAAAAGGTCAAGACTTCCCCTGTTAAAATAGTCAAATAATAAAATTACTTCATTTCCACCAGGTCTTTCCATTTTTTCTCTACCTCACTGGCAAGATATTTTTCGGCTTTTTTGTAGGAATATCTGCTCATGGCATCCATGTCATCCTCTAAGCAAAGCCTCTTGATTGCCTCCACCATTTTTCCTTGTCTGCGACCTCGTTCCATTCCTGTAGCATACGGGAGCTTGTATCCGTTTTTCCCTTCGTCAATGAAGGTCTGGTTTCCGTATCTGACATCAAATCCTATGATTGGAAGCCCCGAGCCGATTGCCTCCATAAGAGTCAGCCCAAAGCCCTCACTTGTGGAGGCTGATAAATATGCCTCGTATTTTTTGTATATCTCTCGTAAATCCTGTTGCCCCATTAATCGTATATAGGTCGTGGCATTTAGTTTTTCTATCTGCGTCCTTAAGTCGTTTTCAGCACCACCTTTACCGTATATATCAAGTGTAATATCAGGCACGTCCTTGTGAGCTTCAACCACTGCTGCAACCAGCCAGTCCACATGCTTTTCTGTGGCAAGCCTTGAAGCTGTGATGAAGGAATGCTTTTTTCTTTGAGCCTCAGGCTTTCTTAGTTTTGAAAGGCTGCCGACTGGTATCGTATATACGTTAGGACTAACATTTAGATATTTCTCGAACTGCTCTATAAGTAAAGTGCGCTGTTTTTCTGTGGCAGTGATATAAAAATCAATATGCCTGTTCATTGAAAAGGTATATTCGTAATAATTATTCCAAAGAATATTGTCATCATTCGTAGCTCCTTCGCTAAAATGGTCTGCATGGATAACAACGCCAACCCTGGCTGCGCCTGCATTTTCCAAAATGCTTTGTGCCTGGCCTGTAGCTCTGTCTATAATGATGATATCCTGGTCAGTAAGAGATAGCTTTGAAGTCATGTAGCCAATCAGCTCTTCCTTGGAGCATATAAGCTTATCTTTAAATTTATACATAACCACATCGTCATCTATGATTTCTTCATAGGCCACACTGCCATCGTGATTAAAAAAGCGTCTTTGATACAGATGGGCCTTTCCATCAAGTGGTGCATAGTATTCGGTAAATATGCGGCCACTCATGAAATAATCCTTACGAATCAGACAACCTTCTGATACCATCTCTACCCTGTGGACAAAATCCTGATTCGCATTTACGAAGTAGATTTTAAAATAATTGTTATTACCCCTAAATACCATCCGACCTGTTTTGCCCTCCCTGTCAAAGGTAAAGGGCTTGGTTACAGACTGCTTTAAATCATCAAGGGTATAAGTAACAGGCTCTGGTGAGTAATCTGTAAAGAAGGTATAAAGCCAGATTATTTCTTCATCCTTAAAGCCTATGTTTCTAGTCATATCAATCAGATTGTCTCTTGGAAACATATCTGTAAATATGAATTTAGCTGGCTTATTTATATTTCTTAGGACTTTAGCTCTGTAGCTTTGGGCATACTCAACACCTGAGGATGCCCAGCCTATGCCTATGTTGTAGTTGTAGATCATTTTTGGATACCTCGGTTATAAATAATAAATGGAGAGTTAAATAAATTCATTAGGTACGACACCTCATCCGGCCTTCGGCCACCTTCCCCCTCGCCGGGGTGGCAGATAACGCTAAAGCATTATCTCTTCCCTCAAGGGGAAGGCATTCATCATGGCAATATTATCCTTAATTTATTTTTCTTATCCAAACTAACTTCGCTTAGCAATACATTTCTGATGATATTCCGCTTTATCTGACTTTCCATTTTTCTGAAGGACTCAAGAGCCTCCCCTTGGTATTCAAAAATCAGATTTCGCTGGGCTGAGCTTCTGCCGGAGACTGCCCCCTGGAGCTGTTGCAGATAATCAACCTGCTCTATCCAGGCTTCGTCGATGGCGGATAGAGCTGATACTCTGATAAAATCATTCATGCCCTTTTCAGAGCCGATTTGCTCTAGTTTTTCGTTGAGGGATTGTTCTACCCTACTTTTGATATAGGCCTTTACTCTGGATTTGTTTGCCAGATTTATTGAGGACATATTCCGTTCCATTTTGTAGGAAATATTATCCAAAATATATCTGTTAAACTCCGGCAAGGTCAGATTATGATGCTCCTTTAAAAATCCATCGGTATTTTCCATGGCAATATCAATAAGTTTGTTCCAGGCAACTGTTCCACCATCTAAAAGCATATCTCTGGTTTCATAGATAAGCTTTCTTTCAAGCTGCAGCACCACATCATAATCCTTTGCATTTTTTCTGTTTGTGACGCCTGTCTCCTCGTTTATTTTCTGTGCGCCATTTACTATTTTCTTTATTTTCCTATCGCTTATACGTTTTTCACCGTCTATGTATTTTTTTAGCTTCTCCGGGTCAGTTCCCTTTTCGACGATATCATCCTCTAAAGAAACGATAAACCTGCTATAACCTGGGTCTCCCTGGCGTCCGGCACGTCCCCTTGCCTGGCGTTCATCACGAATGTTTAGCATTCGCCCTACCCCTATTACAGCAAGTCCTCCAAGCTCCTTGACTCCGGCGCCAAGCTTTATATCAGTGCCTCGCCCTGCCATAGATGTAGCCACAGTAATGGCGCCCATCTGACCTGCCTCTTTTATAATATCTGCTTCCCAAAAGGCATTGTTGGCATTTAGTACAGAATGCGCCAGACCTTCCTTTACAAGTAAGTGAGAAAGGATTTCCGTATCCGCAATCATTGTGGTCACTATAAGCACCGGCTGTCCTGTGTCATGCTTTTTGATAGCCAGCTTTATAGCTGCATCAAACTGCTTTTTTGAATCGCTAAAATACCAGTCAGGACAATCCACTCGCTGAATAGGATTGTTGGTAGGTATCACCACAACCCGCTTACCATATACGTCATACAGCTCATCCTTGGCATCGTAAATAGTTCCGCTCATGCCAGCCATTTTAGGAAACATTGAAAAAAAATTCTGGTAGGTGATGGATGCCATGGAGCGGTTCTCCTGGGTAATCGCCACCTTTTCCTTACACTCCAGTGCCTGATGCTGTCCACCGCGCAGCTTAACTCCCTTTAGCATTCGACCAGAGCTGGCATCTATAAGAGCCACCTCTCCAGACTCAGAAATCATATATTCTGTACCCTTTTCTATAATCTTGTTTGCACGAAGCGCCAGCACAAGATGTCTGTATATCTCAAAATATTTCGGATCAAAAATATTATCTATTCCAAAATAGCTTTCTGCATATTCAAGTCCCTTTTCTGTGAACCAGACATTTTTCTCCTCAATTTCATAATCTTCATCCTCCTTTAGGGTATGGATAAAGAAATCTGCCATCTCATATAAATTTGACTGAACACGAGGAGCTCCAGAAATTACAAGCGGAGTACTTGCACTGTCAAGTAGTACCGAATCTGCCTCATCGATGATTATGAAATAAAATTCGCGCATAAATCTGTCTTTGGCAGACTTTACCAGATTGTTGATTAGGTAATCGAAGCCCAATGCAGAATGAGTGGTATAAACTATGTCAGATGCATATATTTCCTTCTTTTCATCATTTTCAAATTTATCATCGGCATCTCTCTTAACACCTGCTGCAATTGTCAGCCCCATAAATCTATAGGCCGGCCCCATCTCCTCTGCATCACGCAGTGCCAGGTATTCATTGTTTGTCACAAGAATAGCACCTTTTCCTGTGAGACCATTCAGATACATAGGGCAAGTAGCAGTAAGTGTCTTGCCCTCGCCTGTGTTCATTTCTGCCAGATATCCATGATGCATGGCAATGCCCGCCAATATCTGCACATCAAAAGGAAACATTCCAAGGACTCTTTTGTCAGCCTCGCACATGGCCGCAAAAGCCTCAGGAAGCATTTTGTCCAAATCCTCCCCATTCTCAAATCGATACCTAAACTCTGCTGTTTTCGCCTTTAAGCTTTCATCAGAAAGTGCCGCCATTTCCTCTTTATAGGCCTTTACCTTTTTGAGCTCCTTATAAAGTTTCTTTACGATTCCCTTGGTCTTTTTAATTTCCATTATTCTATTTCTTCAATAACAACTGAGTGAAAAGTAAATTCCTTCATTCCTGCATTTATAAGCTGCATCTTATAGCTATAGGTTTTAAGTGGGCAGGAAAATTCTGCTTCATCGCCTCTTATGGTAAAATCCCCAGCCTCACGCTCATATCTATCAAGAAAAACAAGACGTATCAGACATCCAGTTTTATCGGGAGTTTCCACATTGATTTTGATTCGGTATCTGCTTTCTCCATCTATCATTGGGAGCGTAGGCTCAATCCTCTGAGCCTGATAATTGGTCAGGGAATGCCACTGCTTAATAACCGTTCCAGGTGGCATCAGTGTATTTTTAAAATGCACATCATTCCTTGCCCTATACTCTATTTCCGAACCGTATAGGTAGGTGTCAGCACTATATTCGTTCCAGTAAATCGTCCAACTTGCATTAACCATTTAATTCTCCAGGGTGGCTCTAACCATCTTCCATTTTTCCAAAAGCTTTCGGGTGGTAAATCTTTGTGCTATCTCATAGGAATAAACCTTGGCCTGATTCCAGTTGGCAAGGGAGCCTAAGAAATAATCCAAAGCGGGTGGAATATGATCAAATTCTGTCACAACAAAGCCGTTATACATATTCTGCATATACTGAGTCTCGCGCCTGATAATCTGGGGAATAGCCGAGCTGATACAGTTAATCTGCAGATATAAATCAGGATTATGTCTCATATCCACCATGATTCTTTGTTCACGGATACATTTGCTCACAGAAAGCTCATCCACGCATTGCTCCACAAAAAATCTTACAGGTATTTCCTCTATATCTTCATCCATTTCCTTGGCGTTTTCCTCGGTGTCATCATCTATCACCTCAGGAATTACAATTCTTCTGTCAAAACCGGCATTTTCCAAAATGTCTGCTATTCGATTTAGAAGCATCTCCTCAATATTGTAGGTGGCATTTCTGGTAAAGATGTGAATCATGGCATTTTCATTTTGTGGAAGATAACTTGCCAACTGAATCATCAGCGCTTCAAATCTTTCCACTGGAAGTCCGTCCACAGGCACCAGTATCTTTTGAACTGTCAGCTCGCCACTAATGCCAAAATCCATTCTGGAATCATATGGTGAAATATCGATAATGTTTTCTATATCTGTTTCCATTTCACGAATCAAATATCTGGAGGTCGCCTCCGCATCAGTAATGATATAGCTGGCTTTTTTGATTAAATCTTTTTTTTCTGGATGATCCTTTATTCTGTATCTATCGCCATAGAAAGATAAAATACATTTTTTTCTTCCTATACATTCTTCCATTGCATAGATATTTTTATCATGTACTGCAATACAAAAAATATCTTCTTCATTGTCATTTGCCAAAATATGAGAATACAAAACTTCACGAATTACTTCACCAATATTATCGTACCTCAGATGAGCAAAAGTTCTTCTGACAGGCTCACCATCATCTATCACATAAAATGTATTTGACTTAGGATTTATTTCAACATTACCATTCTCAGCGTACAACCTAAGCTTTGTAGCACCATCCTCTGTAAGATAATCTGTATAAGACAGTTGCCCATTTGTATAAACCTCTGTAGCTGATACAAAGCCTCTGTCATCATAAATATTTTTTCGAATGATAAGCCCATTTGAATACATGGCTACCTCAATTGGGTTTCCCGCTTCACCAAATTCTATCTGGGCATACTTTTGACCATGCAAATATCCCACAACTACAAACGGGGTATATACGAATTCAATATCCTCCGGCCAGCTTAAATTGTGAAAAGAGAAAACCTCAGCCTTTTTTCTTTTCACCTCCTGGATTGCATCAAAACATGACCAATAAGGGGCATGGAACACACCCTGTCTGTGAAGGAAATGTCTAAAGTTTGGAGTATAACTTAACAGCAGAATTTTAAAATCACGCTGTCCGCTTCTATGAAACATCTGCACCTGTTTAACCGTATCGTCGAATTCAGTATGCATACGTCTGGTGTGCCAGCTTTGCTCCAGCTCCTTCCATTTATTCTGTTGATACCATGCAGGAATGAAATAAAACATATATGCACCTCATTTTACGGGAAAGCCTGCCCCTGCAACTTGCCTACGGCAATGGACCTGCTTTAAATAAAAGGTATGTATGCGTCATAATCTCTCACTGCCCTAAACTCTCTGTAGAGATTGCAATTAATACTGGCCATGGCAATCAAGATAGATGGCAGACTCATTACCGATGCAGGCACGAAGCCAATTAGTGAAAGATATAAAGGTAATCCTATAAATATACTCATAAAGGTGGCAGAAAAAATGCTTATTACAAGTATTCTATGAGCTATGAAGGCTCTGGTTCTTCTTCCTGCCTTTAAGCCTGTAATACTGTCTCCACTTTTTTGCAGACTTTCAGCCAGATTTTTTGGACTGATAAAAATAAAAGAAAAAACAATTGTAATTACATAAAGCACTGCCACATACACTGTGATACCAAGTGGATGTGCTGTGTCCATATTTTCTTTTGCCCATGCAAAACTGGCATTATCTGGGAAAAGTATTGTAAGAAGTGTGCATATATAAGTGGGAACCATAAAAAAAGCTGATGAAAACATTACAGGCATCATACCAATAGGATTAAGCTTTATGGGAATATAATTTTTATCGGAATAAATACTGTGAATAGAAATTCTTTGCATAGGAATTCTATATTCACTGTTCTCAAAGATGATAGTGAATAAAAGCGCCAATATGGAAACCATACCTATTATTTTCAGCTCTTCAAATTCTACGGTTCTTACCGTATTTACGATACTATCCAGTATATTTACATAGATTAAAACGGTCTGTCCCCCCACGCCATATTTGCCATTTCTGGTGGCAAGCCACAGTATCACAAAGGCTCCTGTGACCATTTCCACGCCTGAAACAATTTTTGCAATAATAAGCTCTACGCCACCGTCGTATATGTATAGAGTAGATTGTGTGGTGAAATAGGCCTGAACAGCGGCCCAGACAAACATGAGTTGCAAAGTGGCCCATGTAACTTTTTTAGGAGATGTTTTAGATTTGCTGTCAGCGTTTTTGACAGAAACTAACATTTGAATAATAAGAGTAGAAAACATAAAAGGAGATATACCAAGAGCAAGCAAGCTTGTCTTGTATCTATCTCCTCCGATTGTTTGCATTATTAAATCTGCGGACTTGTCCCTAAAAGCGTCATAGGCTGCTAAATCCACACCGAAAAGAGGCAGCTCTCTACCAACTAAATATGCTGCCATGATAAACAGTGTATAAATCAGCTTTTGAACTAACGTCTTAGGAAAAAAATGTTTTTTCAAACTCAGTCCCCAAAATATTTAGTACCAACATAGTAACATTAAATAATATTAAGTATCCTATGCAAAAGCATTTCAAGGCTGACTGCCCAAAGTAGCAAAGCACCTGCAACGTAGGCAATGGTTTTATTTTCAAAACCAAAGTGAAGTCCTGTGTATAAACCAAGAACAACCATCACTATGGATATCACAACTATTATGATAATCAGATGCCAAATCGTAACTCCCACCAGCGCACAGGTAAGACCTGCTATAGCTGTATAAATGCTGGACATAACTATCATTCTGGCATATTCAAATACCTTTAAGGATTCCTTGAGATGCTCCTGTATAAACTCTCGCTTGATGGCTTTAACCACAAGCCTAACGCCTAGGGCTGCAAGAACAATGGCTGTAATCTCCTCTCCATAGAAAAGGGGATCATCAAAATATCCCTGACTCAGAAGGGCTCGACAACCAGCGTAGCCTGCAAAATAAAAAGTCAACTCAATTATTGCCACAACTGAACAGGCAATGACAAGGGTCCTTTTTCTGATGTGAGCCACCATAGCCCCCTGTATCTCCATTGCGGCAAATACATCCAATAAAATTCCTGCTATAATAAGCAGGTTCTCTATCAAACTCATATATAATTATACTCCAATCAAATAAACTCGAATAATATTTCTCAGATTTCTCACAATTTAATCTTAAAACTTCTGTGTCCTAATAGAAATATATAATCACCTCAGTCCGTGTGACTACAAGATACAATGTATCGAAAATGTATGTTAAATACTAAATGTTTTTTGTAACCACATCTATGATTGGGCTATGAAAAATCTTCACATAAACATCTGTTAGCTCTTCCACTGGAGCGTTCATACCTCGTTTTATCCACTGAATGGTTATCCAGCTGATAGCATGGGCTAAAAAATCTGCCACAGTTTCTTCAGTAAGCCAAGGATAGTTTGCAGCCTTCGCCAGGCTATTTAAATCCAGATACTTAGAAACAGTTTTAGCTACACAATTGTTAAAAATCTCGTTGAAGGAATTCTGCCCTTCTAAATCGATAGCCTTTTTATAGAATTCCTTTTCCTTTTCCATTGTGGTTAGGATGTAAGTGATGCCTTCTTTTATCATGCCATTTGAAAGGAATGGTTCCACTGGAGCAAACAAATCATGGATGGTTATCCACTCTAAAAGCTCGTATTTATCTTGGAAATGATTATAGAAGGTGGGTCTGATTACTCCAGCCTTATCTGTAATTTCTTTTATAGTTATCTTCTCGATTGGCTTTATAATAGCCAGCTCCTTCAAGCTATCTGCTAATACAATGTCAATTGGATTTTGTGTCTGATTGTTCATAGTTGCTCCTTAGGAATCCTGATATTCCACTGTAACGTAGAATCCTTTTGGCGTTTCTTTTACATCTACTACCGTGCCTTCTTTCGCCTTGATTCTCTGCAGAGTAGTAAAATTGCCCGACATGGCGTAAGACCTGCCGAGCACATAGTAGTAAGAGTTTGGTAACTCATATTCTGTAATGGAAAGCACATCCCCTACTTCAAGGAGGCCTGTGCGTTCCATCTTAAATTCCATCTGTCCCATTTTTAAATATCTTCCTCTGAAATGATATCAACGTCCACAATCCTTGTGGCTTTTCTAACCTTGTGAACTGTAAAAATATCTGTAATACCATCGTACATAAGCATTAAGCCTATGATTCTTGTGGCAAGTGTGACCATGTGGAATGCATCGGCAATACATATTACTCCAAGAAGGATGTTTACAATTGCAATAATAAATGAAAGCCATGGTCTAGGCGCATGGAATTTCGTGGCCTCGATTGCAAGACCTAAATCCTGTAGGCCGTGCACAACTAAAAGTACGCCGATAGCAATAGGAATAATAGAAACAATTGCTCCTGGAGCCATAAAAATCCAGATACCTATTACAGCAAGAACTCCACCAACAACCATGCCCATAGCATTGAATCCATTTTCAAAAAGCTGGCTTATAATGACAAACACGCCTGCTAAAACAATGATGGCTCCAATAGCTTTTCCGATGGTAGAAAGACTTTGTGCCGGATATATAAGAAGTAAAATACCAATGACAATGCTTAGTATTCCTGAAACTGTAATGTTCAGGCGTAAATCCTTAATCTTTTCTTTCATGATAGATTTATCCCCCTTTTCGTAGCCTTAAGCTATAAAAATTTAGTGTTCCTTTTCTTTGCCCCAGAAAGCAATAGCAACTGTGCCTGGACCTGTGTGTGCTCCGATTGTAGGACCAATATCGAAAATACGGATTTTTTCTTTCATGTTAGGGAATGCAGCCTCTAGCATATCTGCCATCTCACGAGCATCCTCATAGCAAACTGAATGGGTTATGAAAATGTTTTCTGCATAATCTGCACCTTTTTCAATTCGCTCCTTTACTGCAGCAAGGGCAGCCTTTTTAACTGTCTTTTTACCTCTGCATTTTTGACGAGGGATAAGCTTTCCTTCATCATTGATATTGAGCAATGGACAAATATTAAGGGCTGTTCCAAACCAACCAGAAAGCTTTGAAACTCTACCACCTCGGATAAAGAATGTAAGATCTGTGGTGAAGAACCAGGTATTTTGATTTTGTACATGCTCCTCTGCCCATGTCACAAGCTGTTCATAGCTGTAACCTTCATCTCTAAGGCTAGCAAGCTTATCCATAATTATGGCGTAGCCTGCTGAAGCAGATAAGCTATCTATGACAACTACCCTTCTATCAGGAAACTCTTCTTTCATTTGGTCTGCAGCAATTCTTGCTGAATTGATAACTCCTGAAATACCACTGGAAAGAGTAAGATGTATCACATCCTTGCCTTCCTTTAAAAAGCTCCTGAAATATTCTGTAAACTCATCTGCGTTTACCTGTGATGTTCTGGTCATTGCTCCATCTACCATAGCCTGGTAGAAATCCTGTGGAGACATGGATTTAAAAAGATCATCCTTGTATGGCTTATCATCTAAATAATAATGAAAGCAAATGTGCTCTAAATTTCTCTCCTTTAGAAACTCCTCTGTTGTGTCTACTGTAGAACAGCAACTAATTACATATTCTGACATAATTCACCTATTTAAACTAAAATATTAACCTTTGTAACCTATAAAGTATAACTCATTCATCTATAAAAATGCAACCGAACGGCGCCCCTCCTGTAATAATACGTGTAAACAAGTGGACTTTGTCACTCTCAAATAAAAAATGAGCGCAGGTAACTTTGCGCCCATTTTTATTGTATTTAAAATACAAATTTTATTGTCCTGCCTGCATAATTGCAGCTTCTACTGCATCTAACAATCCTTCAGATGAATAGGTAGCGCCTGAAACCATATCCACGTCACAGCTTTGAGCCTTTAGAATAGTATCTGTTTCTTCATTTATCTGTTCTGCTGTTTTGGGATTTTCTATCTTCTCGGAAGCTTCCTCACCACTTGCATTTATGGCAGCAACTGAGGCAGTGCTAACAAGCAATGCTACTGATACAGCTATCATCTGACGCTTTGGAAAGTTGTAAAGCAGCTACAGATTATTCAGCAGAACGTATTAAAGTTCCTTTTTGGAAGATGGTAATTCCATAAACATAAAAAATCTTTCCCGAGCGATTAAACCGGGAAAGATTTTTTTTGATTATAAATATGGAAGGAATTAATGAAAAAGAAAAAATTATTTCTTGATTCTGATGCTAACAACAGAGCAAGCTGGAAGCTTTACGCAAAGTCCATCCTCTGTCTTGTTGTAATCTGTGAATTCTGTCTCCTTTACAACTTCTGGAGCTTCAAATGTGTTGTGTGCATTCATTGTACCTGCTACATAAGTAGCTTCGCATACCTGATATGCTGCACCATCCTTTGTAAGCTGGATTTCTACATCCTCTGCTGCCTCAAGTGAGTTGTTTGTAAGTGTGATTGTGATAACACCATTTTCGTCCTCAGAAACAGATTCAAATACCTTTGGAAGCTCGTTCTTTCCAGAACCAACTGTTCCGTTTGAGATAAGGCTTGAGTCGAGAAGTGTTGCTCCCTGATGATGACGATACATTTTGAAGACGTAGTAAGTTGGGGTTTTAATCATCTTCTCGCCATCTGTAAGCATCACTGCCTGAAGCACGTTAATCATCTGAGCGATACATGCAAGCTTTACTCTATCTGAGTGCTTATTGAAGATATTAAGGTTCATACCAGCAACAAGTGCATCACGCATTGTATTCTGCTGATATAAGAAGCCTGGATTTGTACCTGGCTCAACATCTGTCCAGATACCCCACTCATCAATCATCATGCCAATCTTTTTGTCTGGGTCATACTGATCCATAATTGCACCATGCTTATTGATAAGCTCTTCCATGAAATAGCTTCTCTTAAGAGTCTGATAAAAGACTTCTTCTGTGAAATCTGTAGCACTTCCCTTGAAGTTCCAATCGTCCTCTGTCTCAGGAAGTGTATAATAATGAAGTGAAAGTCCATCCATGTGGCCATGTAAATGCTCTGGAGTATGATCAAAGCAGGTATCAAGTACTTCCTTTGTCCAATGATAGTCATCTACATTTGCACCACAGCAAATCTTTGCAATTGGCTTATTGCCATTGTAATTTCTAACATATGTCTGATAACGTCTATACTCATCTGCATAGTGCTGAGGACGCATATTTCCACCGCAGCCCCAGTTTTCATTACCAACTCCAAGGTAGTCAACTACCCATGGCTCCTCATGACCATTTTGCTTACGAAGATCTGCCATTGGAGATACTCCGTTGAAGGTCATGTACTCAACCCATTCGCTCATTTCACGAACAGTACCTGAGCCTAAATTCGCATTTACGTATGTCTTACATCCAAGCTGACGGCAGAGCTCAAAGAACTCATGTGTACCAAAGCTGTTATCCTCTACTACACCGCCCCAGTGTGTGTTGATCATTTTTTTGCGTGTTTCCTTTGGACCAATTCCGTCCATCCAGTGATACTCATCTGCAAAGCATCCACCTGGCCAACGAAGTACAGGTACCTTCATCTCTTTAAGAGCTTCCACGACATCTGTACGCATTCCGTTAACATTTGGAATATCACTGTTTTCACCTACATAAAGTCCTTCATAGATGCATCGACCAAGGTGCTCAGAAAAGTGTCCATAGATTTCTGGAGCAATGGTGCTCTTTTTGTTCTCGTTATTGATAACTAATTTTGACATAATTATTATTCATCCTTTCATGGGTTAATAAAACAATCTATGATTGTTTTATTAACCTTTTACCGCTCCTGCAGTCATTCCGTCAATAATGTATCTGTTAAAGATTAAGAAAATTACCAAAATAGGTAAAATTCCAAACATTGAACCAGCGATAAGCACATCATAGTTATTTCCATAAGGAGTGAGCAATGTATTAAGTCCAATAGGAAGTGTGAACTTGTTTGCTCCCTTAAGTACAAGAAGTGGCCAAAGGATTGCATTCCAGCTACCCATCGCACAAAGGATACCCATTGATGCAAATGCTGGCTTAGCCAAAGGTAAAATAATCTTTACAGAGATTTTGTACTCATTACAGCCATCGATACGGGCAGCATCAAGCAAATCCTTAGGAAGACCTGAGAGGTATTGTTTGAAGAAGAAAATTGTTGATGCTCCACACAGACCGATAATAATAACGCCTGTATATGTATCGATGAGCTTGAATGCTATGATTTCCTTATATAATGGAAGCATAAGGATTTCAAAAGGTACCATCATTGTTGCAAGCACGATTGTAAATAATGCATTCTTAAATCTGAATTCGTACATAGTCAAACCATATGCAACGAAGTAGCAGATAAGTAATGTTAAAGCTACTGATACAACTGTGATAACAAGTGAATTTTTGTACCACATGAAATATTTCTGGCTGTCAGCATTTCCACTGAACAAATATGTATAGTTGTTCAGATTCATAGTGGAAATATCCAAGTCTATCGCTAAACCTCTACGAATCAGCTGTGTACCAGGTCTAAATGAAGCAAGTAAGCCTGCGAACACTGGGAAAATAATAATCAAACTGAGAATCAGGAAAAATCCTGTTCCTAAAATAGTTCCTACTCTTCTTTGAGGAGTACCTGACATTGTTTTTTGCTTTGCCATATTACTGCTCCTCCTTCTTAAATGTTCCATTAAATATTAACTGTACAAAGTTGATGATAAGCGCTACCACAAGAAGTACTACACCAACTGCACATGCGTAGCCCATGTCATTTTTCTCAATACCACGCTTATACAAGTAACCTACAATTGTAAGACCGATATTGTTTGGTGATGAGTTTCCTGCCCATAACATGTATGACTCAAGGAACATTGAAAGACCGGCATATACTGAAATTGTAAGTACATAAACTGTTGTTGGCTTTAGTAAAGGTAATGTAACATATCTGAATTTCTGCCAACCTGAAGCACCATCGATATCTGCTGCTTCATATAAAGATGAATCAATAGACTTAAGTCCTGACAGGAAGTAAAGCATATTTACACCAGTCCATCTCCAGCAAGCAACAATCAAAAGTGCAACCATACCTGACCAGCCCATCTTTAACCATTTATATGTTCCAAGGCCAAGAGCCGCTGTAATCATATTCATTTGGCCTGTTGTGTACTCTGTAAACATCAGGCGGAATAATGTACCAGAAATAACAACTGATGTTAAAGCTGGCATGTAAAGAACTGCCTTCCATACTCCTTTTGCCTTTACTAAATGACTATCCATAAGAACTGCAAATAGCATAGGGAAAGGAATCAATAACACTAATGTAAAGAACATGTATTTACAGCTATTCATAACTGCTATATGAAATACATTGTCTTTTAAAAGCTTGGCATAATTCGCAAAGCCGATCCATTCTGATTTGATTGCCCCAATATCCTGAAAGCTCATTGTAAAAGCTGTGATAAGTGGGTAAACCCAGAAAAAGAAAAAGCTAAGTATAAAAGGAATTACAAACACATATGGTGCAACCTTTTGTGAATAAAATAGCTTTTTAAACTTCATAAATCCTACTCCATCCTTTTTAAAAGAGGATGCCTGCCTTTCGGCAGGCACCCTAGAAATATTAATATCCATATAATAATTTCTCCTGTTTTGGGAAACATGATTAAATCATTGTGTTTAGATATTCCCTTACGGGAAGACACACCATCCATGATTGCCTACGGCAATGAGGTGTGTCGTGGGAAACACTTTTCAGCAAGCTGAAAACTATTTCCTATTGTTCCATATCTACTGCATCCTGTGCTTCCTGAAGAGCATCATCTACAGAGTAATCTGGATCTTCAAGTACTTCATTAAGTGTTGTTGTGCAGAAGTACTCATTGATTGTTGGGCTGATAGATACAACAGAAATCTTTCCAATGTTGTCCATTCCAATTTCATTTAATACATCGTATGGATAGTTGATGAAGAACTTGTTGTACTGGTTGTTGTCATCATGTGCGAATGCATCATCACCCCATAAAGCTGAGTTACATACATCAAATCCAAGTGTATCCCAGATGTGCTGTTCACCCTCTGCAGACATCTTTGCCCAGCATGTAAATTCTGCTGCAAGCTCTTTATTCTCAGATTGCTGTGTTACAACTGTACCTGTACCACCGATACCAACTGAGCACTTCTGGCCAGCCTTGAATACAGGACATTTTGCAATGTACCAGTTGCCTGATTCCTCTGGCATGTAGTTTGTGAAACGAGACATATACCACATAGCCTTAGGGAATGAAACGATGTTTCTATCCATGATATTCTGGAAACCAGCTTCAAGATCAACATGTCCGTCTGGAGAAACCTCTGCAAGACCTGACTTTAACCAATCCTGCTGCATTGTAAGCATTGTCTTTACTGAATCAAGCTGAACGTTTGCTGGGTTGTCAAATCCACCTGTCCAGTCATCACCGTTTTCAGCCATTGCAATCCAGAGCCAATCAACTCCGCCTGTATCAACTGATGTCCAATACTTTCCTTCCTCTGAAACAGAACCAAGATACTCTTCACCGAGCTTTGCGTAATCATCCCAAGTCTTAACTGCGTCAATCTTTGCGATTACTTCATCCTGGCTAAGTCCCATAGCTTCGCTCATTGCTGCTACGTTGTAGTACATTACTGTAGCACCTACGTGGTATGGAGCGCCATAGTAGTTTCCATCTTCACCCTGATATGTTTCCATTCTTGATGTAACCATTGTATCAAGGTAATCCTTAGCGTAATCATTGAGAGGTACTAACCACTGATCAAGACCTTCAACTACGTTAGGGAACTGACCAACCTCTACATCACAGATATCAGGAGCACCTGTACCTGCCTCTAAAGCTGTAAGAAGCTTTGTGTGCATATCGCCATATGGATATGTTGTACATGTGATTTCGATTGTGTTGTCTGGGTGTTCCTTGTTCCACTCCTCAGCCATAACACCGTAGTGCTGTCCGTGAAGTTCAACGAATGTCCACATCTCAAGATGTGTTCCGTTTGGATCACCAAAAGTATTTGTAACTACTTCAGCTTCAGCTGACTCAGCAGCTTCCTCTTCTGTAGCTTCAGCAGCGTCAGGATCAACTCCACCCTCTGATGATGCTCCCCCGCAACCAACAAATAAGCTAGCTGCCATTGATGTGCAAAGCATTGCACTAAGCAATTTCTTCTTCATTCTTCTCCTCCTTTAAAAAAGAAATGTTTTTTCCGCCAGGTTTTTACTGTATAATAATGAAAGGCTGAGGCTTGATAGCCTTTCGGGGTGTTCAGCAAAAACTCATTAACGATTATGTAATTATAATAAGACCCCAACTACCGATAGTCAATATTTATTTTAGAAAAAACTAAAGTATTTTGGATATTCTTTTATAATACACAAATTGGACACATCCTTTTTGGTAATATTTGCTAAAAGTATGTATAAACTCAGTGTTTATCTATAAAATATCCCCTTGTTTTTAGATTTTTTCTAAAATATTACAGCTTATCACCCTCGGTTAGTTGACAGACATTTCGTTTATAATTTATAATTATATGAATTAATTTATTAAAACAAAAAGGAGCAGTACGATGATTCATATCACTTCTCTGGACGAAGGACTAGAATTATTTAAAGCATTAGGCTCGGACGTGCGAATCCAGATATTAAATATCTTATTAGAAAATGACCATATGAGCATGAATCAGCTTGCAACACAGCTGAATCTCAGTAATGGTGCTCTCACTGGTCACATCAAAAAGCTTGAAGAATGTGGTCTTATCTCCACTTCAAACGAATCAGCAAGTCATGGTAACTCAAAGATTTGCTCAGTTATCCAGGATAAAATAGTAGTAGAAATAGATAAACCAGAAGACCTTGCAAATGTATTTACTACAGATATAAAGGTGGGACAGTTCTCAAAATACAGCATCTGCCCTACCTGTGGTTTGGCCAACAGCGCTTCTGTTATTGGTGAAATTGACGATGCCAGATACTTCAGCCATCCAGATCGTTTCAATGCAGATATTATATGGTTTACAAAAGGTTTTGTTGAATACTCTTTACCAAACCTTATTCCTATTAACAATAGAATCACACAGATTTCCATATCCTTTGAGATTTCATCTGAAGCTCCTGGTGTAGACAGCAACTGGCCATCAGATATTTCCTTCTCACTTAACGGAACAAAGCTTGGTATGTGGACCAGTCCTGGAGATTTCGGCGGTGACATCCTCGGAATGTTTACACCTGACTGGTGGCCACCAAACTGGAATCAATATGGTCTGTTAAAGCTTCTTGTTATTAACAAGCACGGAACATTTATAGATGGTCTTCAGATTTCAGATATTACTATCTCAGATTTGGATATCAAGCAGGGAATGCCTCTTGATTTTAGAATTGCTGTAGAGGATGATGCAGCACACATCGGTGGTGTTACACTATTTGGTAAAACCTTTGGAAACTACGGACAGGATATCAAAGTAACTCTTAACTACAAACCTATAGAATAAAAAATGGTGGCCGTTAAAAACGGTCACCATTTTTTATTAGGGCATCTTGAAACCTTTGCTGATGCTCTAAGCTCCACGTAACAGCCACAGGACATGCAAGTGCCAGCATTAAGCTTGTCACACTGCTTACACACCGAGAGTCTGGCTTCGTATTCTTCATCGTTTGCCATATCCTCAGGCTTTAATGCCCCTTTATATTTTTCAATCATAGCGGTGTCTGCATCGATCATATCTCTCAGCAGACACCTGGTACATACTCTATTTTCTATCATAATCAAACACTGGTCTTCCATCTACAAAACTAAACTTCATAAGCATAGCATGACGATTAGGATTGTACAATGGGTCACCAACTATTTCTGTCTCTGTACGGGCATGATATACCAAAATATCATTGCCCTCCTCATCAACTGTAAATGAATTATGACCTGGGCCATAAACTACATGCCCTGCTGATGATGCAAGAACTGGATAGCGCTCCTTTTTCCATGAAAGTGGATCTAGTAAATCACTATCTGCATCAGCTGTAAGCATACCCATACAGTAATTTATACCTGTATCGCTGGCAGAATAGGTCATGAATATTTTTCCATCTCTTTGAATTACAGATGGTCCCTCATTTACCCAGTAGCCCCTGCGCTCCCAGTCATAATCTGGAGTTGTAAGAAGCACCTGGTCTGTTTCAAGTGTATAACCATTTTTCATGCGAGCAATGTAAAGATTTGAAATCTGTTTACCTACACCAACCTTTTCAGCCCAGATATAGTACCACTGACCCTTGTTTTCAAAAACTGTTGCATCTAGCGAGAAGGCTTCAAATGAAAATTCATCAGACTCTGCTCTAGTCATCTTGCCCTTTTCAATCCATGGGTCCTTCATAGGGTCATCACCCTGACACTCTAATACGTATGGACGGATTTTCCAGATGTCCTCCATCTCACCGCCAGCATAATAGATGTACCATTTTCCAAATAGATAATGAAGCTCTGGCGCCCAAATGTGTTTAGACATTGGACCTGATTCATGCTTGTGCCATACCTCAAGCTCTGGGGCATCCTTCAAGCCTTCTAAAGTATCACTGCATCTCAATATGATTTTGTCATATTCTGGTACAGATGCTGTAAAATAATATTTACCATCTGTGTGACGATATACGTATGGATCTGCTCTCTGCAAAATCCATGGTTTATTGTATTCAAAATTCTTGTCCATATTAATATTTCACTCCCGATATAGTTTGATTATTTCCTACTGCTGAAAATGTCATTACATCTGTTCCTGCCTCATCCTTCATCTGGCAGAACACACCGCTGTAGCTTGTTCCATCAATTGTGATATTCATGTAATAGGTGCCGCCCTTCATTTCCCAGGTACCGCTAACCTCTTTTCCATCACAGCTGCCATCCTTGTTCAGATAAACAATAAATGGATTTGCTATGTCGCTTGAAATATCTGTTCCCTGATTAATCACATAGTATCTTCCAACTACGTCATCCTCTGCGTAGCCATTTTCAGAAGCAGTCTCCCCCTGTGTCTGATAAGGAAGGAAACATGGCCAGCCCTCTTCATTCATGAGAATCTGATGAACTCTTGGAGAATGTCCTTCACCACCATCATTAAAGCGGGTGTGGTACACAACATATTTTTTACCATCTGTATCAACGAAGGCTGAATTATGACCGGTAGCCATATATGCCTTTTCAAGGCTAGGTAGCTTATAATTACCAGAAAGCTTTAAGCCAAAATTCTGATGCTGTGCACTTTTTTCAGGATAAGCACCATTCATGTCCACATATTCACCATCAACAGTCTTTGACCGGAACACTCTCATTTGATATCCACCATTGCTGGTAAGACCACCATAGGATACAAATAAATAATAGTAGTCTGTATCCGCATCATACATAATGTATGGACCCTCGATGGAAATGTGTCCCCCGCCTAAAAGCTTTTTACCAAAATACGCATCTACGTTATTTGCTTCAGCAGCTTCAGGGTGAATTACAAGTCCAGTTTCTGGATCAAGTTCAAGTAAATATATTCCACCAGACCAGGAACCGTAGGTCATCCACATTCTGCCATCCTTGTCATAGAAAACTGTTGGATCAATGGCATTTGGATAATCCTCGTAATTGTAAGAGCCACCCTTTATATAATTCTTTTTTGCGTAGTCCTCATCTACATAATCAAGGACATCTGTAGCTTCAATATTTTTACCTGTAAAGCCTGAATAAATCAATGCTCCCTGCCACTCAAATGGCCCCTCTGGTGTATCACTTACACCAAAACAAAGATTTGATGCATTAAAGGTACTGGTGGTGCAATAGTACATATAATATTTTCCAGTTGTTTTATTGAATATTACATCTGGTGCCCACACATGGGTCTTGCCATCGTCTGTTTTTATGATGCTATCCTTGCTACCGGAATAAGCAAAGGATTTATCAGCCACATCATAAATCCGGCCATAGACTGGATTGCTTTTCCCGTAGCCATCAGCTACCTTTGTCCAATTTATCAGGTCATCGCTTTTTGCTGCAGACATATGAGAACCGTAAATGTAGTATGTTCCGTCTACTTCTAAAATGGATGGGTCATGGACAGAAACGCCCGAAGAAACGTTGCCAGTGGCAATGCCATCATAGCTAACGTTGTAATTTTTGACTTCTGAATTTGAGCCTGAGCATGCCACAAGACCACCTGCCATAGAAACAGCTAGAACACATGATAAAAACCGCTTCATGGTTCTTTCCTCCTATTTTGTCTTATCGTCTAAGCATCAAGCCTCAAATGCTTAAGTTATTTAAATCAATATTTACTATAACAAATCGTCTTTAGGTTTTCAATAATTATTTTAATTCAATCTAAAATAATACACCTCCTAGCAAATAGGAGGTGTAACACAAATTAATTATTACTCTAAATTTTTTACTATAAATGTAGAACTATCTTTATCCTTACCATCAGTAAGTGTAAGTATTCCATCCACAAAAGTGAGATATTTTCCTGCCTGAGCCACACTTTCAAAGCTGACTCCGTTTTTATCGCCAAGGCCCTGCACAGTCTTGAATGTCTGATTAGAAGCTGATGCATCAGAAGCCTTTGTGTCCTGGCTAAGGGTTGCTGTTCCATCAGAATTTGCTGTGATAAACAGTCCAGGCTTGTTTTCAGATTCTATCGAAACATAAGCCTCATTCTTTACATCAGCTTTGCCTGGTCGAATCACCCATTTGAAGTCATTGCTATCAGATTTTACAGTCCCTGCAACCAGCTTGACATTTTTGTATGGATAATCACTATCGACAGATGAATTTATAAATGTTTCATGAGCTATAGCCGATGCTCCATCCATAGATGTTATTGTTGAAATCTGTCCATCGATTCCTGCTGCACTCTCCTCAAAAAGATTAATACTTCCATCCTCATTAAATTTAAGCTCCACTATGCAGGCTGTTCTTCTAAAACCACTTCCCGCAGGAAGAGAACCATTGTGATAAACAAAATAGGTCTTTCCTTTGAAATCAAATACCGCCATATGATTTGTGTTGGAGGTAGCTGTTGGATTCATGATTTTATCAGTTTCAGACCACTTGCCTGAAAGTAAATCATCTGTGGTGGCATAGGCCATGCACTCTCTCCACTGATGGGCAAAAAACAAATAGTAATCACCATAATAGTTACCATTTTCATCAGCTCTGCGATAAATCCATGGAGCCTCTGTGTAGCTATCAAGGCCATCAGTTCTGGTAATGATGTCATCCTCACCTGCTATTTTACCGTTTGTTATTTTGCCATCTCCGTTTACATCTTTGATGGAAATCATGTCCTCATTCAACTCGCAGACAAAAAACATTCCATTTCCCCAAGCCAGGTATCGATGCTCTACACCATCAGCATCAGTTTCTATCCAAGCCGTTGGGTCTATATCGTTGAAAGTGCTGGTGTTAGGTTTAGTTACAGAGCTTTTTACAAGAGGCTCCCCAATATCCACAAACTTTCCTGTGGCAGAATCAGAAACCGCCACTCCAATGCATTGCTTTCCTGTTTTATCCCAGCTGCAATAATATAGATAATATTTGTCCTTTCCATCAGCTGGATCCGTATGCTTCATCACCTGACTGGCCCAGGCGCTGGTGTCGTTACTATCCCACTTTACATCCTCCATGGACATTACTGTGCCCTCAGGCTTCCAGTTCACTAAATCCGTTGAAGAGTAGCAAAGATATTCTGGTATGTTGTAGATTGATTTTGCCACCTCTTCATCTGTGGAAGCATCATGTCCAGTGTACAGATATACTGTATCTCCATCTACAAGGATAGATGGGTCACCGCCATAGGTGATATTTTGATTGTCTGCTACCATAGGATTGCCTGTGGTACATTTTTCAATTGAGATTTCCTTTGGTGTGCCGCAGGCTGTGGCTGTCATAGCACAGAGTAGTGCCGTGGTTGTTAATAGAATTGCTCTTTTCTTCATTTGATTGTTCTCCCGATACATTGCTTTAGTATTAGTTAAATTACTTTAGATAATACTATATCATCTGATTGGGGGATTCTCAAGATAAAAAAAAAGACCATCTCCTGAAATGGAGATGGTTTAAGGCGGTAGGTACGCCCTCATCCGTCAGCTTTCGCTGACACCTTCCCCCTTAGGGGGAAGGCACACCTCATCCGGCCCTTTGGGCCACCTTCCCCTCTAGGGGAAGGCTTTTATTTTCTTAGAGGTAGTGGGAGTTTTCGGTTCTGTATTTTTTTTCTAGTTTGTTGCAGCATGAGTAGAATCCTGGGATCAGGAAGAATACTGCAAATAGCCATGCTACCGGGCTGGCCCAGATGGCGCCGGCATAGCCTATCATTGGAACGAAGGTGAATGCCACAAGGATTCTGGCAATCATTTCCATTACACCTGAATATATGGCAAAGGTGGAAAAGCCCATGCCCTGGATTGCAAATCTAAAAATATTAACCGCAGCCAAAAGTGTGTATGTAACTGCGTTTGCAAGCAAGAACATCATAGCCTGCTCTATTATAATGTCTGTTTTGGTGAAAAGCCTAAGCATATATCGCCCTGCAAAAAAAAGTACTATCAAAATAAAGACAGAATAAATAGTTCCCAAAAGCTGAGCTGTCCAGGTTCCTTTTTTTACTCTGGCAATATTTTTTGCACCTACATTTTGTCCTGCGTAGGTAGCCATGGTGCCACCTAAAGCATCAAAAGGACATACCACAAACATTGAAACCTTGGCGCCTGCTGTCATGGATGCTACAGCAATAGTTCCAAGTCCATTTACTGCAGTCTGAAGGATAACAGAGCCTATAGCTGTGATCGAATACTGTAGTCCAAATGGAATTCCCATTGATATCAAAACTTTTGTATGATGAGGTCCAGGAGTTAAATCCTTTCTGGACATTTTCAGTATAGGGAATTTCTTTTTCATGTAAACCACGCAACTTAAGCCTGCAATAAGCTGTGCCAGCACAGTTGCAAGTGCCGGTCCATTTACACTCATCTTAAATCCTAAAATGGTAACGATGTCCAATACCACATTAATTCCTGCTGCCATAATCAAAAAATACGTTGGAGTCTTGCTGTCTCCTAATGAACGCATGATTCCGGCGGTCAGGTTGTAAAGAAATGTAACAGGTATCCCAAAAAATATGATTGAGATGTATGAATATGCCAAATCAATAATATCATCCGGAGTCTGCATTATTCCAAGTATCTTGTAACAAAAAATACTGACAAAAAAAGTAATCACCACAGAAAAAATTGCAGACAGCACTATCGCATTGCCTACGAATTTTCTCATGGAATCATAGGATTCCGCACCGAATCTCTGGGCCACAGGAATGGCAAAACCAGAACACATTCCCATGCAAAATCCATTAATTAAAAAGTTGATAGAGCCAGTGGAACCTACTGCTGCAAGTGCTGAATCTCCAAGTATCTGGCCTACAATAATTGTATCCACCAGGTTATACATCTGCTGAAACAAAAGTCCTGCAAGCATAGGAATAGAAAATCCCAATATCAAAGTGAGGGGATTTCCTTCGGTCATCTTTTTAGTAGTTTCTTTAGCCATTAATTTCACCTATTCTATTTTATCAGTCTTGTATTAAATGAATTAGCCCTTGGCGCCAATCTCCATTAGAAGTCTGATTAACTCAAGATCAGATTCCTGAACCTTAAGATTTGTTTCAATACGCTCTCCTGCCTCGTCTGTAACTGAAATTTCAATAACAGATCCTGGAGTCATTGCCTTATTTTTTACAGCTCCAAAAAATGGAATAAGCTTTGGATGATTTGCATTAAATGTCTCCGCCGCGCTTCTAACTCTAAATAAATCTGCTGGATTAATTGCCATAATGGTAGTCTCCTTTATATAAATTCTCTCTAAACTATATACTTACGAATCAACTTTCGCAACTCTTCTTCTTTAATTGGCTTTGCAATATAATCTGTAAAACCAAGTTTTTCATACTCCTCCTTTGCTCCAACTACTGCATTTGCAGTCTGCATAACAATAGGAGTTAATTTGTTTGGATTGTCAATCATGCTGTCCATAGCCTTTTTCAAATCCACTCCATCCATTCCAGGCATAAGATGATCCACAAAAATGATGTCATATTTATTTCGCTTAATCATCTCAAGTGCCTCAGTGCCACTAATAGCAGTGTCAACACTTATGTCCGTGTTACTGAGAAGCACTGTGAAAACTCTAAGGTTGATGGCCACATCGTCCACCACTAGAATCTTGCCTATGATATCAAACACTTCATGTCTGTCTGCCACACGTCTATCACCATTTGGTCCCATGGAAAACAATCCGCAAGGCTCAACCGAACGGATTTCCTGTGGAATATGTACAGTAAATGATGAGCCTTTGCCAAGCTCTGATTCACAGTAAATAGTACCACCCATCAAATCTACCAACTGTTTGGTGATGGTAAGGCCAAGACCAGTTCCTTCAAGGTGCATATTTTTAAACTGTCCTACTCGTTTAAAGGAATCAAACAAATAAGGGATATTTTCTGCTGCTATACCAATACCTGTATCAGTTACAGTAACTATAAGTATAAGCTTTCCGTCATGAATTTTTCCTCTGACTGTCAGAGTAACTCTTCCTTCCGGAGTATATTTAACAGCATTGGTCAAAAGATTTGTAATTATCTGGATGATGCGTTCCTTGTCACCACGAAGCTTTGCAGGCAGCTCATCACTCATATCCACCTCAAATGACAGTCTGCTTGCTTTTGCTCTTGGACGCACCAAAGCATAACATTCACGAACCATACTCATTAAATCGTATTCATCCGGCTCTATTTCAATTTTGCCTGCCGAAACCTTTGCAAGATCCAACACCTCATTTACAACACTAAGCAGGTAATTACCGGCACTGTTAACATCTCTGGCGTATTCCAAAACCTCCTTTTCCTTGCTTTCCCTGAGAATCATCTTGTTCATACCAAGAATCGCATTTATTGGTGTGCGCATCTCATGAGACATTCTTGTCATAAATGCTGTACTTGCATCATGAGCCTGAACTGCTGCAAACATATCACGCTCCATGGTTCTAATGTCTCTAAGAGCTCTAAAATAAGACATTATAATCATGAATAACAGACCAATTATCAGATACAAGCCATTTATAGAAGTAGGATGATTGGTCTGATAATCAACAATCTGAACCACTCCCATAATGATTGCACCAAGAATTCCTAAAAATTCAAGGAAGTATTTTTTTACATCTCCATGCACTAAATCCGGGATGACTGTAACCAGATACAAAAGCATGGTGAGCACAATTGCCAAAAAGGCTATAGGCAGTAATTCGCTTAAATCTGTGTTGTTATAGAACTGAAGCAAAATAGCTGTAAGGGCAGAAAACTCCTCTAAAACAATAAGTACCATATAGGCGAATCGATATTTGCCATCCTGTAAACAGTCGAAGTACATACATGTGGCAAAAGGCAACATGATAAGACTCAAGTATGTCAGATAAGATAATAATGAAAAATTAGGCACAAAGAATTGTCTGCTGGCACTTTCCGCCAACTGCCACATAGCAGCACAGATAACTGTCCACCCTGAAAAGAAAAGTGGCAATGTTTTGTTATAAGAAAGCTTAATACTTACACCTATGATAAAGGCAATTATACCAAGTGTCAGCAAGAACAGTGTAAGAAGCAGTGTGTAACGCTCCGAATTGTAGGTTGCCATAAGAATTCCGTACTGAGTTCCAAGCATAAATTTACTCATAATGCCGGAATAATTATTATCCCCATCAAAAATAATTTTAATAGTTTTACCATTATCGGAAGGATGAAGTGGCACATACAAAATAGTATGCGGACTATGGCTGCCGAATAATCTTGTATCCTTAGTAGAAAACTCATATCTTAGCTCGTTATCTACATATGCCTTCACATCCTGCATTTCAGAATTAAAGCTTAAAAAACTGTCTCTGTCTGTCCAGACATCCAGCTTCTTTCGAATGATAAATAAATGATTTCCCTCAACATCATAATTGCCAGGAAGTTCAATATGTTCAGCCACTCCATTCCATCGAATTCTTTCCCATCCTTCACCATAATCTTCAACAGTCATATCTGTATAAGTGCGCTCATCAGGAAGTGTGTATTCTCCTATAAACATCAATCCGACGACGAATAAAAAAATCAACATTCCAAAGACAAATATAATTCCGTATAAAAAACTATTAGTGTGTTTCATAATACATTTCCCCATTAAGCCGATAATAAACCAATATTATTACCCTAAGTATAATTTTTCCCCGGAGATTAAACAACAAGTTACGAAAATTGTCACACTTTTTTCCTATAATAAGGGTGCTATTCATTAAGGAGGTGGCCAATGGCAAGTTCTGAACAAATCGCAAAGGAATATTATGATAAAGGTATTAATCTGATTCACATTAACAGCATTGAGCTTGGTATAGACAATCTGAATATGGCAAAAAGCATATACGAAGAATTGAACGACACCACAAATTATGTCATGACACTTCGTGGGCTTGCTATTGCCTATGGAATTATGGGCTACGACTCTAAAATGCTATATAAATGTCTTAATGCCTTTGATTATCTGGATAAAAATAAAATTCAGGGCGCAAAGCACTTGTTTTATACCATCATCTGCAACAGATATATGACTCTTGGAGATTATGACAGTGCTGTAAACTATGGACGCATGGCATTGCAGGATTTGGAGGATTATGGCACCTGTTTTAATAATGAGCCAGTTCATTATTTAGTGGCATGTCTTAATCTGGCATACTCCTATCTCCACACCCACCGTTTTTCTGAAGCCGAGACTTTTTTAAAAAGAGCAAAAGAAATAACCACTAAAAATGACATGCATTTCCACGACCTGTCTCTTGCCATACTTACTGCAAGTCTCCATCATCAATCAGGGGATGACAAGTATGTCTATGACCATTTGGATGAATTTGCCGGTTTCATGAAAAGTCCAGAGGTGACCATTCAGGATTACCTTGAGGATTTATATCTGCTGGTAGAAACCTTCTGTGATATGGGTGAATATAATAGAGCTGAAGCTGTTGCACAAAACTTGGACTCTATAGCCACCATTTCAAGTAATCAACATTTAAAGCTGGAAACCGCCAAGCTTTACATGTTTGTTTTTAAGAACTCAGATAATAAAGAAAAGTACCATTCTGCCTGCGTTCGATACGCTGAAGAAGCCCTGGCCTATGAAAACGCAATAGCCACAGAACACTTAGTAGAGATGGACACATCGATTGCATTGTCTATTGCTGACACTCCTAATGAGTTAATATAATGATATACAGGTCCTAAAACTTAGGGAAAGGATTATATATCAAGGGAATGAATAAGAAAAAAATAGGTGTAATAATCGTTTTGATTTTGGCCATAGTGGCATTATTCAAAGCAGAATTTGACTTCAATCCTTCTGTGCGGGTATTGGCATCTGTAATCGACTTTTCAGAATCTACCTTGAAAAGCCCTGATTATCTTGCCTACAATATCGACCTTAAGGACTTATTCCGCAATTATGCCAATTCAGATTTAGAGTATTCCGGCAACGCCTATATTAAACGTCTAAAGGGCTTTCCATATTCCATCACCGGAAGTGTTAGTGGGCAGCGCTCCTCTTCTCAGCGCAAATTTTCCTGTAAATCAAATCTGGATGTACTTGTGTTAAATGTAGGTGAAATGGGTGTCTATGCAGAAAATGAGACAGTCTATCTTGACGCTCCAATTTTAGGTGATATTTCCTACGGCTTTGACACTGGAAATAATCTATTTCTTCAGGCTCCTAACCTGAACAATGATTTAAATAAAGAATGGTTTCATAACAACAAAAGAAATATCCTGAATTTCGTCAGAAACATTGAGGTTTCAAAAACAGAAAGCAAATATATTGATGAAGATGGAACTGAAAGCAGCGAATACAAAATCGTGATTCCTAAGGGTGAAGGTAATTTCATCTGGCAGATGCTTGGTATGGATGCCCCTACCCACGATATCACCTGCTATTTATATCTTGATTCACATAATCACACCAGAAAAATCACCTTTGATCTTTCATACAAAACAAAGGGTGCCTACATTTCTGTCTACGGCAAAAACTGCAACACTATCGAAATGTATGCTCCTCTTCCAGATGGCGAAACTGTAATAGCCACAATAAAAAGAAACGGAAAAAATTCCTACACCAATTCTTTCACAAACAATATTACTTATACTACAAACAAGGGTGTAATCTATGTTGCAGATTTTAACACTATAATTGACTATGCTGGTGAAGGTATGAATTTTGAAGCCACAAATATCAAGATTTCTGAAAATAAAGCAATTGTAGCTGAAGGCTATGTCAAAGGTAACGTGGCTCCTGTAGATGATTTGGATGATATATTTGAGACTGCAGGCTTTGACAAAAATAAAGCAACTGTCATTGATTGGGCAACAATAAAAAATGACACCGCCTCTTTTGTAAGCGATGTCATTTCACAAGCTCGTAAGAATGTAGAAGTATTTAATTTATTGAATTAAGGTTCCATATCTTCCATTTTTGGAGCTTTCTCAAGAAGCTTATATAAAAGATTATAAAGCTGAATTGTTTCCTCTTGAGAAATCGAAACACATTTGGCCATTTTAGCAGGTATAGCACATGCCTGCTCTTTTAATGCTTCGCCATCTGCTGTTAAAGTAATGATAAGGTTTCTCTCATCATCTTTAGAACGCGTACGCTTTACATACCCCTTCTGTTCAAGTTTTTTAAGGACAGGTGTAAGAGTACCTGAATCGAGAAACAGCTTGTCTCCTAAAGCTTTAACTGTTATTTCTTTTTCTTCCCATACTACTAGCATTGTAATGTACTGTGTATATGTCAAATCGATTGGATCAAGATATGGCTTATATCTTTTTACAATCTCCTTTGAACAAGCATATAATGGAAAACATAGTTGGTTAGAAATTTTCAAGCAATCAAATTTATCACCCATGATTAATTAACTCTCCTCGATTTTATTGTATTTACTCGATTTTATTGTATTTACTCTATTTTAAAGATTCTTTGAAATAAAATCAACTAAGGCTTCCTTTGGAGCAAAGCCAACATTAGCATCAACCTTTTCGCCATCCTTTAAAACGATGATAGCTGGGATATTCATGATGCCATATTCCTTTGCTAATTCAGGATTTTCATCTGTGTCAATGCTGTAGAACTTTGCCTTATCAGCCATTTCCTCAGAAACCTCTTCTAAAACTGGTCCAAGCATCTTGCAAGGTCCGCACCAAACAGCATTAAAATCTAAAACTGAAATGCCAGCCTTATCCATTGAGTTAAATTCTTCTGTTGTGATTTTCTTTACCATGGTAAATATCTCCTTTCGATTATCAAATTAATATATTAGTTTTTCTTTAATTCATTTAAATATGAAACAGCAGAAAGTGCTGCAACATTTCCCTCACCAGCAGCCTTAATGTACTGATATGGTGTACCTGTAATATCACCGCAGGCAAATAAACCTTTGATGTTTGTAGCCATTGATCGGTCTACCTTTATATGATTGCCATCCATTGTAAGTCCTGGAACCAACTGGGATGGTGCAATCTGCTCTCTTAAAATGAAAATACCATCTGCCTTGAAGGTATCAGATTCTGCATTAAGAACTGCCTGCCCATCTGCCATTTCAATAGATGTAGCCTTGATGCCATCATGAACCTCGATATTGCCTCCAAGATTTCCTGCATATTCATACTGCGGAAGGTAAAAAACCTTTTCAGCTCTCTCAGCAAGGAACTCTGCTTCTTCTTCATCTGCTGCACTATATGCAAGGATGATAGCTGTCTTTCCTTTGTATAAAGCTGCATCGCAGGTTGCGCAATAGCTAACGCCTCGTCCAAGATTTTCCATTTCTCCAGGAAATGGCTTCATGGCTGACATACCAGCAGCTACGATAACTGAACTAGCCTCGTAATCACCGCCATGGCACTGTAATGCAAAATAGCTACCCATAGAGTAAACTGCATTAACCTTGTCCTCTGTAATCTCTACACCCATTGAAGCGGCGTGATCAAGGAATGTCTGTGCCATCTTGTCTCCAGGAATATTAGGTAAACCTAGATAGTTCTGAATGCTGTGAGCCTTTTCCACTTTATCTGAAGATCCCTTGCTTCCTAAAAGAAGAACTGACTTATTTCTAACTTTTGCTGTAATAGCAGCTTCAAGACCTGCAGGGCCTGTTCCAATAACTGCTATATCAAATCTTTCCATTTTAATACCTCCGTAAAACAAATTTAATTGTACGCAACTTTTAATATAATCGAATTGTACTCAATTAAATTGTTTTTGTCAACAGGTGATCAAAAAAATATAGGCTTCGGAGTTTGGTCTCTTCCAAAGCCCATATATATTATATTATCAAATAATGTCTTTTTTGTGTACACACAATTAAATTTTATTACTAATTTATTGTGTGACTCACTGAAGCAATTTGTTAACCAGATTTTCCTGGTTTTCCATTTGGTTCTTCATAGCCATATTTTGTGCAGCACCTAGTACCCCACTGTTTTTATAGCGGGTAACTGCATCATAAAATTCAGTATCCTCTTTACGAGACTGTGCCGCTGTAATATTCTCTGCAGTATTTTCATTCTGATTGTAAGCTGCAGTAAGTCCATTTGTCTGAGCGCCTACCTGGCTTCTCATGGCATTAAGTGATGAGTATGCACTATCAAGGGCATCCTTAGTAATCTTATTTGGATCTCCTGTAACATCGAAATTCTCAAGAACAGACATTGCAGATTTTGCATCTGTCTGCTTGATGGAAATACTACCTGCACCAGTGTGAATATTGAAATCACCATTAGAACCATCTAAAAGATTCTTTCCATTATACTGTGCCTGATTAATTGTCTGATTAATTGTCTTTACAGACTCCTCATTTGCCCTCTGCAAAATCTGTCTATCACTTTCAGAATACAGACCATTCATAGCACGAACTGTGTTTTGTTCAATATCACCTAAGGAGTCTGCTATGCTTGCCATTGCACCATCTGCGATATTTAATGCATCCTTACCATAGGAAATATTACTGCTTCCTGTTTTGAGGGAAGATGCCTCCTTCAAAAGCTTATGACTGATTGCAAGTGCCACCGCATCATCTGCTGCTGTGTTTACCTTTTTACCAGTTGCCAGCTCCTTACCAGCTTTTTTATGTACAGCCTCAGTAGCCTTCATGTGATTCATGCTATTTTGGAATTGTGCCTTGTTAAAATTAGATTGGATTTTCATATAACATCACCTCAATCAATTAAATCTGTTATAAAACTACAAAATACCTCATCTTCTACTTAAATGATAACACTCTATTTTCCAAATGTCATGTGAAGAAATGTTGAACCTGAGTCCAAATATATTCTTCTGTTGCATAAACCATATTGTGTGCAATTTAATATTCCTTCGTTGTTTATTAGGATAATTATTGTTTTAAATATTCACTTCCTATAAAATATTTCCTTGAAGGAGATTATTATCATGAAACAATTTTTAAAAAAGAAAAATATTGAAATCTCTGTAAAGAGATATTTAATTGACGCCCTTGGAGCTATGGCTCAGGGACTTTTTTGTTCACTATTAATAGGAACAATTATCAATACTATAGGAGCACAATTTCATATCAGCTATCTCACTACTCCTGTAGCTACTGTGGCAGGTGTTGATTACACTGTAGGCGGACTTGCTGTTGCAATGAGTGGTCCTGCAATGGCTGTTGCTATAGGCTATGCGCTTCAGGCTCCTCCACTTGTACTGTTTTCACTAATTAGCGTAGGCTTTGCATCTAACGCTTTAGGCGGAGCAGGTGGTCCACTTGCAGTACTTTTTGTAGCTATCCTCTCTGCTGAAATCGGAAAGGCCATTTCAAAGGAAACTAAAATCGATATTCTCGTAACACCTTTAGTGACTATAGGTGTGGGCATATTCCTTTCGGCATGGTGGGCACCAGCACTTGGTAGAGCTGCAAGCTCTGTAGGTACTCTTATTATGTGGGCCACAACAAAGCAGCCTTTCCTTATGGGAATATTAGTTTCTGTAATAGTAGGAATTGCCCTTACACTTCCTATTTCATCTGCTGCAATATGCGCTGCCCTTTCCCTTACAGGGCTTGCCGGTGGAGCTGCCGTAGCAGGCTGCTGTGCACAGATGGTAGGCTTTGCAACTATGAGCTTTAAGGAAAATAAATGGGGTGGTCTCGTATCACAGGGGATTGGAACTTCAATGCTTCAGATGCCAAACATCATCAAAAATCCACGTATCTGGATTGCACCAATTGTCTGCTCAGCCATTACAGGTCCTCTTGCTACCTGCATTTTTAAAATGGAGATGAACGGTGCTGCAGTTTCTTCCGGAATGGGAACCTGCGGACTTGTAGGTCAGATTGGAGTGTACACAGGCTGGATTAATGATATCGCAACCGGAAGTAAAACAGCCATTACTCCTATGGATTGGGCTGGTCTTGTGCTTATATGCTTTGTGCTTCCAGCTATCATTTGTCCATTCATTAATAACTATCTTCGTAAAATCGGATGGGTAAAAAGTGGAGATTTAAAGCTACAATAAAAAATATTTTTAAGTCAAAAAATGGCGCCCCTCATAACGAGTGGGCGCCTTAATTTAATTAATTTTACTGTTCTCCCATACGGGCAAACATTAATCTAAATTCTTCTTCTCTTGATTTAACCAGGGTGAATTTTGCATCCTTTATTTCCATACCATCCTGAGCAAAATAAAGCTTCATAAAGAATGTCATAGCACAGCCCTCGAAAGGAACCTCTATTGTCTGCCAATCCTTATCCTCACCAGTTAAGGTAACCATCTTTACCAATTCCTTATCCTTAAAAATGCTAAGTGGAATCTGAGCAAGCTCGCTCAAGGATTCAGTTGCACGAACTGTAAGTGAAAGCTTGTAGTCTCCTCTTTCCTTGAATGAAACAGTGACCATTGTAGTATTGTTGCGACCTGTTTTAATCTCAGCAGGATCAATTTCAGCTACTCCGCTTTCATCAATTCGAAGGTCAATCATGTTATCAAATGCCAGTTCATCATCATCTGCTTCTTCAGCAAGCTTGATATCAAGCTCATTTCCTCGCTCAATAAATCTGGCAAATACTGGCTTTTCCATAATCCATTTGCAGATATTTGAAGCACATCTCTGAAGCTCAAATCTGGTCAGATTTCCCGCTGCAAGCGCTTCCTTGAGATTGTCCTTATTGGTGTTGTCCTCGGCAGAACCTGTAACCATATAAAGGTCGTTTTGCGCCTTTACGATAGATGCCATATCGGCATTGTTTCCATTATAAGACTTGCCGCCCTTTGCCCACCAGTCAGTCATAACGATGCCATCAAAGCCCCACTCTCCTCTAAGGATTCTGGTAACTAAATCGTAATTAGAGGATGTATAGTAACCATTAACAGAACCATAGGTTGTCATAACAGCGTGAGCACCAGCCTCCTTTACAGCTATCTCAAAGCCCTTTAAATATATCTCCCGGATTGCTCGCTCAGATGCCACATGCTCAACAGTATGACGGCCTGTCTCCTGAGTGTTCATTGCAAAATGCTTTATTGTGCCAGTGACTCCATATTTATGCATCCCCTTAAGCTGGGCTGCTGCATTTTTTCCTGTAATGAATGGATCCTCGCTGAAGTACTCGAAATTACGTCCGTTAAGTGGATTTCTATGAAGATTCATACCAGGGCCAAGGAGGCAATCTATTTTGTTTTTGCGAAGCTCTAAACCTTCCCAGTTGTAAAGCTCTTCTGTAAGTGGAAGATTCCATGCGCATGCAAGGCAAGTACCATTAGGCATGGCAAATGCTTTTTTACCAGAGTCCATACGAATTCCCGAGGGACCATCTGTACAGCAGGCTACTGGAATCCCTTTTTCGATTAATGAGTCTGTGACACCGCCATAGGCACCACCGCAACCTGGTGTAACCTTTGGTGAGCTCATACCCTCACCTCTTACGATGCAGCAAAGCTCATCATCTGAAAGCTGTGCTATAAAATCATTCATAGTAGCTTTTTTATCGTAGACATCTACAAGCTTGATGCCCTTATCCTCAGTCTTTTGTATATCAGACTTAAGATTTTCATTTCTTAGATTGCTTGGATCAACCGTAGCTTTAGGAGTCTTTTCATATGAAATGCTAAAGCTTCCATCTGCATTAAGGGCTGGCTTCATTCTCTCAAATTCTACTACTGGTGCCATTGCTTCAGAAAGCTGTTCTACTACCTCTAATTCTTCCTGTTCAAAGCTTGAAGCAAATTCTGCACTGCGCACATTTTCACCAATGTAAAACTTGTATTCACCAGGTAAAAGTACATAGGCACTCTTGTTGCCAGTTACACCTGCGTCATCATAGCTTGATAGCTGATAATTCGTAATTACGATATTTAATTTTTCAGTCTCACCTGGAGCAAGCTCCTTTGTCTTTTTAAAGCCTACAAGCTCTCTGGCTGGATTACCAAGTACGTCCTGTGGCTTAGATACATAGACCTGAACTACCTGCTTACCAGCCTTTGTGCCAATATTTGTAACCTCTACCTCAAATTCCATTTCCTCCACGCCATAATAGAAGGTTGTTGGTTTGATTTCAAATGAGGTATAGGACATACCAAAACCAAATGGATATAGTACGCATTCCTTGTCAAAGGTCTCAAAATATCTGTAGCCTACGTATATATCTTCTTTTTGAATATTACACTTATCACCACCGAAATTTGCTGTGGATGGATAATCATCTATTTCTCTTGCAATAGTGTCAGTGAGACGTCCTGATGGATTAACATCACCTGAGATAACATCAAGTGCACCGAAACCACCTACCTGACCGCCCTGCCAGATGTATAAAACAGCAGCTGGGTTATAAAGCTCAACCCACTTCATATCGATTATGTTTCCAACATTTAAAAGAACGATTGTCTTTTCAAAAGCTGCTGTAACATTTTTAAGCATCTCGTGCTCGTCATCAGTAAGCAGATAGCTTCCCTGAGTGTCGCTGTTGTCCTGGTCCTCGCCTGCAGTACGACCGATGATTACGATTGCAACATCAGAAGACTTTGCTGCAGCCTCAGCCAAATCCACAGTGATAGGCATCTCCTTTTGAAACCATGGCTCAGATGCCCAGCCAATACCTGCATCGAAAGGGTTGTCCTTAATCCATTCATCGTAAGTAACCTTAAGGCCCTCCTCTAATGTGAAGCGCTCATCCTGCTCTAAAGCCTCTCGTACTCCAACAACATATTTTGTGTTTACCATACCGCCTGAGCCAGTTCCGCTCTTATAGTAGTTGAACTGACTTCTGCCAAAGAGTGCAATCTTTGTGCCAGCAGCTAGTGGTAAAACATTATCATCATTTTTAAGTAATACTATTCCCTCAGCTACTGCCCTTCTGGCAACAGCTGCAAACTGTTCATCGTCAAAAATTTTTGAGTCCATATATAACCTCCGCACTTATATCATAATACCTTGTCATAGTAATAAAAAATACGGGTAATTTATATCAAATACCCGCATTTTTTATCATATTACTATTCTACTGAATTTATAAGTGCAAAAATTTCATTTTTGATTTCTGAATTTACCTTTAAGGCATTTTCACGAGAATCCTGGTTTGAATAGAAGTAAAATTTAATCTTTGGCTCTGTTCCTGAAGGTCTGATAGCAAACCATGAACCATTATCAAGGAATAATCTGATTGCATTCTGAGCAGGAATATCCTCGTAACCATTGATGTAATCGATTACCTTTTCAACCTTTGCTCCTGCTACCTCTGTAGGAAGATTCTCTCGGAACCACTTCATCATTCGCTGAATACGTTTGGCTCCTGGAATACCCTCAAGAATGATATTTGGTTCATCCTCTGCAAAGAAGCCATACTTAGCGTAGATTTCCTGAAGAACATCCCAAAGTGTCTTGCCAGCTTTGCGATAGTATGCAGCTGCCTCAGCAACCATCATACCTGCTGAAATACCATCCTTGTCACGGATGTCCTCGCAGATAGCATATCCAACTGACTCTTCATAACCAAATAAATACGTATATCCGTTATCGTGAAGATAAGGTATTTTTCCGCAAATGTTTTTAAATCCAGTAAGGGTTTCAAACATTTCCACGCCATAAGCTTTTGCCATGATTGTAGAAAGTGTAGATGTAACGATGGATTTAACCATTGCACCTTTTTCAGGGAGTGTTCCTGCATCCTTATGTCCTTCAAGTACATAATTTACAAGCAGATATCCTGTCTGGTTACCATTTAAAGGTACATAGTTGCCCTCACTATCACGAATCTCAATGGCAAATCTGTCTGCATCAGGGTCTGTAGCCATAAGAAGCTCAGCACCAAATTTTCTACCATATTCCTCTGAAAGCTTGAAAGCCTTTGGATCCTCAGGATTTGGATAACCTACTGTTGTGAAATTAGGGTCTGGATTTTCCTGCTCTGGAACGATAGTCCAGTTAGAAAATCCTCTGTCATTAAGCATCTGTCTGAATGGTATAGAACCACATCCATTAAGTGGTGTATATACAAGAGGAATTGTAAGATCAAGTTCATCACCCTCATGAATTGCAAGTGACTCAATCTTGTCAAGATACTCTCTATCGTACTCCTCGCCAAGAACGATAATCTTTCCATCCTTAACACCCTGCTCGAAGTCTGATTTTTTAACACCATTCCACATATCTACCGCATTAATGCATTCTGTCATGCCATCAGCAATCTCTGATGAAACCTGACATCCATCATCCCAATATGCCTTGTATCCGTTGTACTCTCTAGGGTTGTGTGATGCTGTAATGTTGATACCTGATACTGTGCCAAGACGACGAATCATATATGCAAGCTCTGGAGTTGGTCTAAGATCTGGGAAACAGTAAACCTTGATACCGTTTGCCGCAAAAATACCAGCTGCAAGCTGAGAAAATTCCTTTGAAAAATGACGAGGGTCATGGGCTATAACTACACCCTTCTCACAAGCTTCCTTGCCCTTTGATACGATAAAATCAGCAACACCCTGTGTAGCCTTTCCAACTGTAAGGAAGTTCATGCGGTTTGTTCCTGCACCAACCTTTCCACGTAGTCCTGCTGTACCAAATGAAAGATCCTGATAAAAGCGATCCTCCTTCTCCTTTTCATCATCAGAAATAGTAAGAAGCTCTGCCTTTAAAGGATCAGAATCTGTAAGTTTTTCAAGCCACTCGTTATATCTTAAATTGTAATCCATTTTTACCTCCTATCGGAAATTTAGCATTTACTAAATCCTATTTTAACATAAACTGAGGATTTCATATATGTATTTTATATGATTAAATACTGAACGGGCCAGCAAAAAAATAGCTACAGCCTGAGGTTAAGCTGTAGCTATCTTTATATCATATATGAAAAAATGAAGAAGAAAACATTAAATTAATATATACAGTATTTACCGCTCAAAGCAAGCATAGCGAATAGATACAGGCAGTTGTCGTAGTAGCGTCTTTCACCAGTTCGAAGTGGAGTATTCCAAAAATCTTCTACTGCCTTAAGTGCAAACTTTCCATCCGCTGCAAGTGACGCCTGTGCGATTGTTGCAGTCAAGCCAACCGGATGAAGAGCCTTTCCTTCTAAAACTGTACCGTCTATCTCGTATATGCCTCTGGAATTCTCTTCTGGGAGGTTGTAAAAGAATTCCTGTAGGTTGTTGGCTGTGGTCTTGCACCACTGGCCAAATTCATTGTTACTATCGGCCCATTCGAAATCTAAGCCTATGTTTGCAATAGTTCTATATGCATCGCTAAAGAACCAGTCATGCCTGCCGCCAAAATGAATATGGTCTGGATATGGTTTTCCATCATAATAGCTGTACTCTGGTGAAAGGCCTGTTTTTTCATGGCAAGCCTTCTTCAAATAATCACGGCTGGCAGCTGCTGCTTTTTTCCACAATGGTTTATCTTCGGCGAAGCAGTTTTCTGCAAACAGGTCATAGAAATGTGGAAGGTGATATGAAGGATCTGTAAACTCAAGTCCTGGAACAAACTTAATAAGTCCATCCTCATTCCACATGTTGTGGCCACCATACATTTCCTCGTGATGAAGGCAAACCTTTAAGAGCTCCTTTGCCTTCAAGCTATAATTGAATATGCCTTCTCCGTCTCCCCAACGATGACTTGCAAATATAAGTGCCATTGCAAAAAATTCTTCACCATCAGGTGCTGGTCCATCGGCATTTTTTCTTCCACTTGGATCTACTGACCATGCAAAGTATCCCTTATTTTCACCCTTCTCAAGATACATATTTGTCATAGCCCAGTTCCAAAGCTGGTCGAATTCAATTTTTTTGTCCATCTGAACACACATCATCATTCCATAAGAAATGCCTTCTGTACGTGTGTCAATATTTCCTGTATCTACAAGATATCCCATGGAGCCATCTGGGGTTGTCTCGTAAAATTTGTCTGCCCCATAAAATATCTCGTTAAATGTATCATTTACTCTTTTGTCTATTTCCTCCTGGGTTTTGCCTATTTCCAGGAAAAGATTTCTATATGATGTCATGGGTAATTTACTCCGGCATGTTACGCTCTCAATCCTGAGTATAGCTTCGCGCGACAGCACGTCTTGCTACGCAATACTCAGAATTGATAGCTACATGCCTCATTTAAATTTTATAGTGATAATAATTATTTAGTGTTACAAATATTAATTCGTAAATACGAATTATTCTTTAACACCACCAAGTGTAAGACCGGTTACGAAGTACTTCTGTAAGAATGGATAGATACAGATGATTGGAAGCATTGTAACGATTGTAGCTGCTGCTCTTACTGATGTAGGAGTTACTGAGCCTTCGCCTGAGTTCTTCATTGCTTCTGCAGATGAGCTCTGGTTTGAAACTGATGAAAGGAGCTTCATCAACTCGTACTGTAATGTTGTATACTGTGAAGCCATTCTGTTATAGAGCATTGCATCGAACCATGAGTTCCACTGTCCTACAGCTACGAAGAGGGCTACAGTTGCGTAAACTGGCTTACAAAGTGGAGAAATAATCTTTAGGAAAATTGTTGTATAACCAGCTCCGTCTAACTGTGCAGACTCTTCCAAACTGTCAGGAATACCTCTCATGTAGGTTCTGATTACAAGCATGTTAAAGGCAGAAAGCATTCCTGGGATTACGTAAACTGCAAAGCTGTTTGTCAGTCCGAGGGATTTAAAAAGGAGGAATGTTGGAATCAATCCACCGTTAACATACATTGTAACAACCCAAAACAGAGAAACCTGTTTTGCAAAAATGAAATTCTTACGGCTTACGATGAAGGCAAGAATAGCATTTGATACAAGTGCAAGAAGTGTACCGATAAGAGTTCTTGCAACTGTGATGAAAGCACCAGTGATAAGATTATCCTTAGCTAAAACTGTCTGGTAGTTTTTCATTGTAAATACTCTAGGAACAAGGTAGATACCACCACGAAGTGCATCTGTACCATCATTTAAAGAAATTGCAAGAGTATTTAAAACCGGATAAAGTGTGACTACCACGAAGATAACCATAAATAATCCGTTGCAGATTCTGAAAGCTAAATCTGCTGCTGAGATTTTTTTACGTGATTTTGTTTTTGTAACTGTATTCACCTTAGCTACCCCCTTATTCTTGGTGGCACTAAAAATATTAAAAGTCTGATCCATTTTTTACACCTCCTAGAATAATCTCTCTTCACCATGTCTCTTTGCAATATGGTTAAATACTACGATGAGAACAATAGAAACAACGCTCTTAAAAATACCTGCTGCTGTACCGATTGAGTAATCACCCTGGCTGATACCCCATTTCAAAACGTAGATATCAATTGTCTGTGATACGTTCTGTACAAGTCCGTTTCCAAGTAAGTACTGAATTTCGAAACCAGCATTAAGTACGTTACCAACGTTCATAAGAAGAAGAATCATAATAGTTGGCTTGATGCCTGGAAGTGTTACGTTTTTAATCTTTGCCCATCTTCCTGCACCGTCGATAGCTGCTGCTTCATAAAGTGATGGATCAATAGATGTGATAGCTGCTAAATATATAATTGCATTCCAGCCTGTTTCCTTCCAAACATTTGCGAAAGCAACGATTGGCCAGAAGTATTGTTCATGTGCGAAAAAGTTAATTGGCTGTGTAATGCAACCAAAGTGAAGTAAAAGTGTATTGATGATACCTGTTCCTGAAAGAGCATCGTGAAGAATACCTGTAACGATGATCCATGAAAGGAAGTGAGGTAAATATGAAATTGTCTGTACTACTTTTTTGCCACCCTTGCTGGCCATTTCATTTAAAAGTATCGCAAATACGATAGCCATGATAAATGTAACTGCAAGGTTGATTACACCCATTGCAAGAGTGTTTCTGATAACTCTAAGGAATGATATATCAGAAAATAGTAATTTGAATTTGTCTAATCCTACAAACTGTGAATGTAAAAGTCCTGTTACTGGCTTATAATTCTGAAATGCCATAAGCCATCCAACAAGTGGTAAATAGTGGAAAATAATTCCATAAATTGTAATTGCTGCTGCCCAGAAAATAAGCACTCTCTGATGCTTAAATTCAACCATGTTAAAGGTTCTCTTTTTTGTCATAATTCCCTCCCAAATTAGGCTTAAAACACTGATTTTAGGTAAAAATATAGAGGGCATTGATAATTAATGCCCTCTAAGGGTTTATATCTCTACCTTAATAATTCCTATTCGTACTTAGCTGCTTCTGCAACTCTTCTCTCAAGCTCTGTCTGCATCTCTGAAATGAAGTCTTCTGGCTTGCACTCTTCGTAAACCTTCATGTACTCATTCCATCCCTGCTCGAAGTTGTCAGCCATAACAACCTTTGGAAGATACTGATGCTTAATCTCAGTCATCTTTGCCCAAGCTGTACCACCTGGTGTAGAAGTTGTCATTGTGCTTGAGTATGTATACATTGGATACCAAGGACCTGGTGCTGGAGATGTTCCAAGCATTTCTACATAAGTCTTAGCTCCATATGCATCGAAGCACTTCTTGATTGGCTCTGAAAGTCCATCGAAGAATTCCTGCTCCTGTCCATCTGACTTCATAGCATTCTTGCCATCACGGCTTGTTCCAGAATACTGTGGGAAGTATGAGTATGAGCATGTGTGTGAAGCCTTGTAAGCTGTATCTGTTGCCTGCTTTCTCATCTCAGGTGTTCTGTAGTACATTCCATCATCACCTACAAGGTAATCCTGGCCTTCAACACCCCAGAATCTTAAATCATGAATATCCTGATCAAGAAGATCGTTTACAAACTGAAGAGCTCCCTCTACGTCCTTGCAAGATGTTGTGATTGCAAGACCAGATGAAACATTAAGAACTCCGCCTGAGTTGTGCCACTGATTGTGCATTCCCTTTTCGATTGTGATTGGAAGTGGAACGTACTGGCAACCCTTTTCATCAAGACCTGCTGCTTTGATTGCATCCTCGCCTGTGTAAGCGAAATCCCACCACTGATCAATCATACCAAGTACACGACCTGAAGAAATCTTTGCGATGTACTCATCATATGTCTGTGTGAATGACTCTGGATCAACGATACCCTTGTGGTACTCTTCATTAAGCTTCTTGAAGTACTTAACAGCTGTATCTGTTGTGTTGTAGTCGATTACTTTAAGTGTATCTGGATCAACGATAACTGAACCATCATTTGGATAACCATCAAGGAACTCTGGTGCATTCTCTAAACAGAAGTATCTCCAATCCTCACAAAGAATTGTATAAGGGATATTTGCTGTACCATCTTCCATTGTTGGGTTTGCTTCATAGTAGCTTTCGATAAGATCGAAGTACTCATCCATTGTCTCAATCTTTGGATATCCAGCCCACTCAAGAACTCTTGCCTGAATCCAGAATGCTTCGTCGTTGTGTGTACATGAACGCTCTTCACCGTAGATGTTAGAGAACTGTGGAATCCAGTAGATATGTCCATCGCTCTGGCGAAGTGCATCCCACTCCTGCTCTGTAAAGAACTCTTTGATGTTTGGATACTTGTCAATATAATCATCAAGTGCTACAAGTGCACCTGCTTCGTACATCTGAACTGAACCATTACCTGCTTCTACAAAATCTGGATACTCGCCACCAGCGATAAGAGTACCAACTGCCTCTTCTGCTGTCTGACCTGTAAGCCATGTTTCCTTTACCTTGCAGCCTGTCTTCTCAGCAATGATCTGCTGAATCTCATTGTCATCATTGATTTCTGAACCAGGTACAGCAAAGAATGCTGTGAATTCTTTGATACCATCCTTGTTCACTGCTCCACCGCTTGCTGCTTGCTTACCGCATCCAGCGAACATGCTTGAGAGCATTGCAGCGCAAAGTACAGCGCTTACAACTTTCTTTTTCATAAAAAACCCTCCTATATATTTGGGATATCTTCTATCCCTTTGCTATGATAGTATTCTATGACACTTTAATAGTTAAAACATCGGGTAAAGTATAGATAAAGGGGGGAGAAATTTTAATAGTTTCTCCCCCCCCTTTTTTCAGGTTACTAATTCTTGCTTTAAAGCGTAAATACATACCGCAAGAATTAGATATTTTTCTTATATTTTGTAGGTGTACAGCCCATGGCTTCAATGAATTTATTTACAAAATAATCTGCGTCCTTGTAACCTACAGCCTCTGCCACCTCATATATTTTCATATCGGTTTTACGTAGCAGACGGGCTGCTTCCTCGATACGTTTTTTGTTTAAATAATCCTTGAATGAACAGCCATATTTTTTCCTGAAAAGCTGTCCCAAGTAAGCTGAATTAACAAAGTATTTTTCACTCAAATCCTTAAGTGTAAGGTTTGATGCGAAATTCTTTTTTATTTCCTCTTCCACATCACCAAGGACACCTCGTGATACGTTTTTACGAAGCTGACAGAGGTATTCACCATAGGCATATGCCATACGACAAAGGTGGGTTTTGCCTCCTCTGCTGATACCTTCCTCGGAAGTGCTTTCAGATATAATACGTAAAATTTCTTCCTGGTTTACTTCGCTGTCAAGCTCGCTGGCCAGATGAATCAACTGGAATAATAAATAGTTAATATTTAGGTTCATGGTAGAACCTGTTATTCCGATTTTTTGCATTTCCTCGTAGAAGTCATCTACGCATTTACGGATTTCAACGTGCTCTCCTCGCTCAATTGCTGCAATTAATGCATCAAGCTCCTTTTTACAGATGATAAGTCCTGACTCACCAACCTTGTATTCTGCATCATAGAAATAGATGTTTCTTTTCTCTCTAAAGCCCTGGAGAGAATGGAGCATATTTGCTGTACCATAGGATTTTGAAATATTTTTGATGCCATTTACATCCTTGCCTACAAACATGGTAAGAGCAAGCCCGGTATTGGCTAACAAATAGTCTAAAAATCCCTGTAAGTATTCCTCTGTAGTAAGTGAAAGGCGCTGTCCCATGCCTTCACCGTAAATAAGTCCAATATCAAAAATCTGATCACTGTCGGATACATCTCTGATACAAAAAATAGAATCATCCTTCAGATAATCGCAGGCTGCTAAATAAACCTTTGACAGCTGAGCCTTTTTGTCATCATCAGAAGCCTCTACCTCATCATCCTGATCATCAAGCTGTATCTCAACATAACATTTATTTTCATCAATATCTGTTTTGTCTGTAAGATATTCCACATCTGCTGCATCATATTTGCCACTTAAAAGATGCATCAATGTGCGTTCCATATAGGCTTTTTCTTTTCTAAGGTTGTCACGCTTGTGAGTTGTCTTTTCAGTATTCATAGCGGCAACCTTTTTAAGGATAGCTACAAGCTGATCCTTTTCTACAGGCTTTAAAATATAGTCTGTACATTCATATCTAAGGGCTTCCTGAGCATAACCAAACTCGGCGTAGCCACTTAAAATAACAAAATAAGCATCATTCTTTAACTCAGTCCTAAGAGCCTTTAGTAGCTCCAAGCCTGTCATAACAGGCATTTTAATATCTGCAATGATTAAATCCACTGGATTTTCCCTAATATAATCCAGTGCCTCCTGCCCATTGCTTGCAGTGGAAATGTGATAACCTTCCTTCTCCCAGTCAACAAGAAGCTGTAAGCCTTGGAGAATGAATGGTTCATCATCAACTAACAATACTTCTAACATTAATGTAACCCCTTCAAATATTTCACTGGGACTTTTATCGACACAAGTGTACCTGTGCCAGGCTCTGAATCAAGGTCAAAGCTTGTCTCCTCATCTGAAATCATCTTAAGTCTAAGACATGCATTAATAATACCTACTCTGCCCTTTTCCTTAAGCATTTCAATATTGGCAAATCGCATTCTGCGAAGAAGATTTCTGCTTTCATCTTCCTCCATTCCGATTCCTGTATCCTCGATTTCAAGAGTCATAAACTCCCCATCTGAGGAAGCTCTTACAAAAATCCATCCCGGTGTAGTTTTGCTTTCTATACCATGAACGCAGGCATTTTCTACAAACGTTACTATGGTAAGCTTTGGTATCAACAAATTTAAACAATCATCGTCGACATCAATATCAAAAGATAGTCTATCACCGAAGCGATATTTCTGCAATTCCAGATACGCCTTTACGAATTCTAATTCCTGTGAAATGCTAATCTCATCCTCATCCCACTCAGTATATTGACGCTGTAATTTTGCCAGGCGTTCTACCATTTCAGAGGTTTCATTTTCCTGTTTTAATAAGGAATGCATTCTGATACTTTCAAGGGCATTAAACAGGAAATGTGGATTAATCTGACTATGAAGAGCAAGAAGTTCAGCATTTTTTCTGGCAACAAAGGTCTCCTGCTCCTTTAGCTTATGCTGGTATGCCGAATTCATCAGACTACTTACGTATAAAGGAAGACTTACATTAATTAGAATTAATAATAAAAACTGATACCATTTTCCTTTCATGATATTCAGGAAAGGATTATTTTTATTTACGATATCTATAGTAAGATTCTGTCCGTAAATCTCAAAATCCTGGCTATAATCTATCCTTAAGCTTCCATCCTTTTGCATGTAATCTTTATTTACATTGCTATATCTGCTGTTGGTCATGATAATTCTGTTGCTGTCACAGATATAAGCATTATTTTCATAATTCAGGTTTGATATGCTAGAAGCACATTTTGCATAATCAATAATAATAAGCACGAAATTGTTTGACTTGTTATTGTAATAATTCAGGCGCTGAAAATAATAAATAGTTCTTGCTGTTTTACCATCAGCGCGCTTTCTTCTGCCAAAGAAAAGTCCTTTATTTTTTTCTGATGCCTCCATATATTTGTACCAGTCGGTACCATAGGCTTTATCTATTCTGTGGAATTCCGCACCATTTGTGATGGTATCGTTATCCAGATAAATGGAAAATTCAAGCCCTGACTGACCTTCAACAAGCTTTAAAAGTGTATCCTCAAAAAACTGCTGATAATGATTGTAATAATCAAGATTTGATGTGTACTGCTCATTTAAGAAATTATCTACGTAAAAGCTGCTATACAATGCGTTACCTAATTTAGCAGCCTGATCCACCTGATTAAAAAAGGTGTAATTAATGGCATTGGCTTCATTTTCCATCATGTGTTCCTGCGACGCTTTTTCTGCGCGATACACACCTGAAATGACCAGACTGTCTACTAAAAAAATAGGAATTATAACAAATAATATATAAAAAAGTATCAAGCTCTTTTTACTATTATTTGCCTTCTCAACTATCTTCCCGAAAACTGATCTAAAACAACCCATTAATTACACCCTTATTCTTTTATATTTTTTCTAATGTGAGCCAAGCAAAGTCACAGTGATTTGTGCTTTCGTTGCCATTGGAAGATGTGTACATACCAACTGTACAGCCTACAAAGCCTCCTGCTTCCTCTGTGGTATAAGGTAATAAATCGATGTCATCTTCAATGAGAATGTATTTATTATCCTGAACCAGATAAGCCTTTGCCTTTTGATGCTTAACCTGAAGCTCTATTGTTACTACTCCCTTTGGTGCATCAACTGTAGCACTTACCTCTTCCGTTTCCTTAACGTATTTACGGATTTGAACAAGCTTCTTTCCGTTTCTGTTTACAATTTCCACTGCTAAATGATTGGCATGATTTTGGAATAAAACTATTCCACCACATTCGTTTTCATTTGCTGGAGTAAAATCAACTCCTGCATTTACCTTAAACGAATAATCCTTTTGACGCAATCCTAAAAATGAAGGATAGCAGGTTTCCTCTGCTTTTTCTGGGCGAGTGTAAAGTCTTAAGAAACCTGGACGCTCTGAAAGTGAATAGATGTCCTCATTTCTTTTCTCAATACCTACCAAACGATCATCTAATTTATCTGTAAAGAAATGAAGCTCGTCACTCCACTCGTTCTCTGCTGGGAAAGGATGCTCCTCAAATGGAAGTTCAACCTCATCTGTAAGTTTGCCTACACCTGGATTTATCACAGGCCAGCCCTCTTCCCAAACAACCTTTGCAAGGAAAGTCTCACGACCAATGCTACAATGCTTCTCACATGGACGAGATGCAAGCATTACGATATACCAGTTGCCATCCTTATCATCTACAAGATCACCGTGGCCTGCGTAGATGATTGGATAATCCTTACCCAGATTTCTATGGGTGAAGATAGGATTTCTTGGGCAGCCCTCAAACCATTTAAACAATTCCTTAGAACGCGCTACCGAAATGGCATGTTCTGGGCCTGTGCCGCCTTCTGCATGAAGCAGATAATAATAGCCATCCTTCTTATAAAGATGTGGCCCCTCTGGCCAGATAACATCCTTTACAGCACCCTTCCAGATAGCCATTGACTCGCCTGTAAGCTTCATAGTGTTAAGGTCTAATTCCTGAACCCAGATTTCCCAGTCACCATTATAGCGTACTCCCTCTGGATTTGGACGGGTACCTACATAGTAACATCTATCATCGTCATCAAAGAACAATGAAGGGTCAATACCAGGAGCGGCATCCCCAAGATAATATGGTTCTGACCAAGGGCCTGCAGGGTCAGTTGCTGTTACGATAAAGTTACCACCGTGGCTGACATTTGTGGTAATCATGTAATATGTACCTTTATGCTCGCGGATGGTTGGGGCGAAAATACCACGAGAGATTTCGCCACTTACTGGAAGCTGGCTTTCTCTGTCTAGGACGTGGCCTATCTGCTCCCAGTGAGCCAGGTCCTTACTATGAAAAATTGGAACGCCTGGGGCGTATACGAAGCTTGAGCAAACTATGTAGAAGTCGTCACCTACGCGGCAGACGCTTGGGTCAGGATAAAATCCTTTCAAAATTGGATTATGTGCGGTTGTCATAATATGTATTCTCCTTAGGTTGTTTCTCGCCCGTTACGCTATCAAGTCTATAGGGCATTTTTTGAGATCGCTAGCGCTATACTCCTCAAAAAATACCCTATAGCCTTGACAGCTACGGGCTATTTTTACGTTGTGTGATAGATATTTTGACGCGGCTCATACGCGGGTGCGTATGATTACGCTATTTAACGAGGCCAAAGGCCAATATTGTGAATTTCGTACGCACGTCGTCTTCGTCTACTACGACTTTTACGTGATGTGGGGCGGTAGTTTCTTCATCGATTACGATGAGTGGATTGCAGTGGCACCAGCGGTTTACGTATGGGTCAAGGTCGCGGACAAATTTGCCGTCTACGTATACTTTTGCTGTGGCTGCATCTACCTCACCTGAGTCCTTCATGACAAGTACCAGGGATTTACATTCTACGTCCATTTCAAATGGTTCGTGGTTACCCCTGCTTCCATCGTACATCCAGTTAAATGGAAACTCTGGAGTGAGATTTAAATCTAAATCCATCTCTACAGACTGAAGCACTTCATCCGTATATACGAATCCACCTTCCTTGACTCTCACATAACCTGTGTTATCTTTTTTATCTACTAAAAGTACATTGTCAAAAGTGTTGCCTATAGCTGGCGCATCTTCAAGTACAGGGTCGTAAATTTCATCTGCTCCCTTTTCTATAGCTTTTTCCATTATATTAATCAAGCAATCTGCCATTATGGTATGTCCTAAATTTGTTGGATGGAACATATCATAGAAATACTGGTTTTTAGTTAGGATTCTGTTATCTCTGTCATAGAACTGTTCTGTTACAGCATCCTTTACACTTGCCATTGGCAAATCATATCTAAAGCCTACTGGAGAAAGTCTATCCTGAAGGTTGTAGTCATCTGAGAATACAGAGAACATAAGCATTACTGCAGGCTGGCTTGGGAGACTAAGAGCCTTTCTTACAAGGCTTTCATAGCAGTTTCCCTTTGTCTCATCCCCTTCATCGTTTACCGCAAATTCGATAACAACAATATCTGGTGAGATTGCTCCATCCCTCAGCACATCTCTATCAAATCGAATCATTCCAAGCTCTGAAGGTGTTCCGCCTACTCCAGCCTTAATATAGTGAACATTGTTTCCATCTCCCATTAGCTTTTTAAAACCAAGGAATGACTTATATGCGTAGCATTCAGTGTTGATTGGTGTTGCACCTGCGCCCTGAGTGATTGAACCGCCAATATAGCAGATATTTACATCATGACCTGCCTTTGCTTTATCAACAGCTTTTACCAAACGTTTTGTATTTCCAAGGTTCATCAGTGAGCGGTCTATCATTTGCTTGTATTCAGCTGAATTTGTATCTACAGGCTTATCCTCTACCTGCTCTGGAGCGTCAAAGCCATCGTTTAAGAAAAATCTTACAGAAAGATATGCCTTCTGCTCTGGAGCATCTGTATGAACTCTGATTTGGCCTGGAATGTCATCATCATCTGTCCAATCAACATCTGAAAGATTAATACGCTCCTCTTTTGAATTCGTATTTACGTTAGCAATGAGATTTGCTCCGCCACCGTATAAATCCTTTTTTCCATACATCTGGAATACGAATTCAGCCTGCTTATCCTTATCCTCCATTTCAATTGAAACACCTACTGAATGAATCAGCTTTTTGAAGCCATCAACTGTTTCGAGAAGCTTCAATTCTGTTTCATCAGTAACATTTCCTGTGAAGCTGGCTGCGCTAATCATTCGTCCATCACTCTGATAAAGGAACGAAACCCCTTTGCCTTCCTCATCAGATTGAGTAAATATTTCTTTATCTTTGATTATGTAAAAATATGGTCTGCTTTTTTCTGGGTCTGTTGGTGCTTTTACTATTTCCATTACATTATCCTCCTTATTTTTGCTGTCACCGTAGGTGACTGATGAGGGTCACCTTTAGTTACGCCCTCATCCGCCCTGTCGGGCACCTTCCCCCATAGGGGGAAGGCATTTTAATACTCTACTTCGGTAACATCTCCACTTAAAACTACATCAAATTCATCACAGCTTCTTCCAGTCAGTTCAGCACTTCTTTCATCTGGCTGTTGTCCACCTACGTAGATTTTGAATTCTCCTGGTTCTACAATGCATCGTCCTTTTTCATCGATGATTGCAAAATCTCTTGCATTTAATTCAAAGCTTACTTCTTTTGATTCCCCTTTAAGAAGTGATACATTTTTAATTCCTCTTAGGCTGAAGTTTGCTACTCTGGTGCTAGCCTCAACATCCTTTACATAAAGCTGAACTGTTTCATGGCTGTCATAATCACCACTGTTTTTCACTGTCACCTTTACTGTAAATGTATCTCCAATATTTCCTTCAGATTTATCAATAGAAGCATCTGTATAATCAATCTTGGAATAGCTAAGTCCGTATCCAAATGGGAAGAGTGGTGTTCCCTTAAAGTATCTGTAGGTGCGGCCTTCCATAGAGTAATCGCTGAAGTCTGGTAAATCAGCATCTGATTTGTAGAAGGTAACTGGAAGTTTTCCTGATGGACTGTCCTCACCAAACAGCACTTCAGCTATAGCCTTACCGCCTCTGGCACCTGGATACCAACACTGGATTATCGCATTTACGTTTTCATTAGCCCAGCTTAAGTCCATCGCAGAACCAGCAAGAACTAAAAGTACTACAGGCTTTCCTATCGCAGTGATTTTCTCCAAAAGCTCCTGCTGCACGCCTGGAAGCTTAAGTCCCTTTTTATCGCCACTTCCGAATTCGTTTCCAGCGTCTCCTTCCTCGCCTTCGATTGTGGCATCAAGTCCAAGGCACATCACTACCACATCAGAGTGCTCTGCCACTGTCATTGCCTCAGCAAAACCATCCTTTGCTTCGCATAATCCCTGCAATCTATCCTTCCAAAGATGAGCACCTTCTGAATGGAATACCCTCACATCATCAGCTACATATCTTTGGATTCCCTCTAAAACAGTAATATATTCAGAGGATGTTCCTTCATAATTGCCCAAAAGAGCTATTCTTGAATTTGAGTTTGGACCTATAACACCGATTGTTTTAAGTGACTCTTTTTTCAGTGGAAGTACTCCATCATTTTTAAGAAGTACTAAGCTTCGCTTTGCTGCCTCTATCGCAAGATTGATATGCTCCTTGCACTCTACCATTTCGTATGGAATATCATCATATTTGCTTCCTCTTTCTGGAAGTGTTCCAAGTCTGAGGCGAAGCTCAATCAATCGCTCCACTGATTCAGTGATGGTTTCTTCTGTAACAAGACCTGCTTTGTATGCATATATTAGCTTTTCATATACACATCCGCAGTTCAAATCACAGCCATTATTAACGGCAAGTGCTGCCGATTCTACTTCACAGCCTGTTACCTTATGGTTTTCATGGAAATCCTTGATTGCCCAGCAATCAGAAACAATATGTCCTTCAAATTTCCAGTCACCTCTTAAAATATCCTTTAATAGTCTCTTGCTGCCGCAGGCTGGTTCACCGTTTACTCGGTTGTAAGCTCCCATAACAGATTCAACCTTTGCATCTGCCACAAGACGCTTAAATGCATAAAGATATGTATCATATAAATCCTGGTCATTTACCTTGGCATCAAAATGATGTCTGTCAGCCTCTGGACCTGAGTGAACAGCAAAATGCTTAGCGCAGGCTGCTGACTTTGGATTGTCAAAATCCTCTCCCTGCAATCCCTTTACATAGGCCATTCCAAGCTGACCGGTCAAATATGGATCCTCACCGTAGGTTTCATGTCCACGGCCCCATCTTGGGTCACGGAAGATATTCACGTTTGGTGCCCAAAATGTAAGACCCTTGTAAATATCTCTGTCATCATGCTTTGAAGACTCGTTGAATTTTGCTCTACCCTCTGTAGATGTAACATCACCAATGGACTGAACCAAAGCCTCATCGAATGTGGCTCCAAGTCCAATAGCCTGTGGAAATACTGTTGCATCCCCAGCTCTGGCCACACCGTGAAGGGCCTCATTCCACCAGTTATATCTTGGAATGCCCAGCCTATCAATTGCCGCTGCATGATAAAGCATCTGGGAACATTTTTCCTCTATTGTCATCTGGGAAACTAATTCCTTAGCCCGCTTCATTGTTTCCTGATTCATTACATAATCCTCCTGCAATATTTCATATCTATATATAATTAAAGTTCGTTTTTAGCCTGAACAGCCTCAAGCTGATGATTGAATTCACGACTGATATAATATAAAGAAACTGTTGTGCAAAGAAGCCAGATAGCAAGTCCCCACTGTATATACCATGCGCAAATAATATAAGGTAAAAATGTCACTATAAATATCAATACCATTCTTGGGAAATTTAAAAGTGCCATCACCATAGAAGCCTTGAACAGCTCTTTTAAGGTCACTTTAAATCTTGCCTCAAAAGCAAACATGCAATATGCCACTGACCACACTACAAAGCTAAGCACTCCAAGGGCTGCCTTTCCTATAAATGGCATGCTCTTTCCTACACCGTAAAGTACGTTGTACCAATCCAAAGCAAGAATAATTCCTACAAAAAGCACAATCATCCATGCTCCTGTAACCTGGAAAAAGTTTTCTTTAAATGATTTGAAATAGCTTTTCACAGCACTTGGCTCCTCGCCTCTGGCTATTTTCATAGAAGTATAAAATTTAGCCGTGTGGGCTGCCCCCATGGTAATTACAGGCAATGATAAAAGCAGTGTCAACAGATTGATGATGATATAATCTGTTACCTTACTTAAGAATTCCATTACCTCACTGTCTGGTCTAAAAAAGCTCATAAAAATCTCTCCTTTTTTCCGTGTTATAATGAATTTTAAAAAAAAATCCCACTACCATCCACAGATAAACTGTAGATAATAGTGGGATAAATTATAGTCATAAATTCAGGATAAAATCCCTACTTTTTATTCTTTAATCCTTTTACATAAGTAACAAGCTCATCCTTTGCTTTTTTGTTCAGACTCTCCATCTTTTTAACCACCTCATACTCGGCAGTTCCCTCACTTGCAATGATAAATTCCACTTCACCTGCTCCCTTTGAAGGAATAGAATCCTGTAATAGTTCAAAAGGTGAAATATCAAGCGCATCACAAATCAGCATAATCTTTTCAGCTGCAGGATTTGTCTTTTTTCTCTTCCAATCACTGATGGTAGACTGGGCAATACCTGTGGCAGCAGAAAACTCCAGCTGGGTCATTCCCTTTTCTTCCATAACCTTAAATAATCTCTCACTTATAATCATATCTAACCCCCCGTCCTTTATTATCGTACATACGATATTGTATTTACGATAATTATAACCTAATGAATATTAAGCCTGCAGTGAATTTTCTGTTAATTTATTATGAATACAGCATTTTGTCGTTATATTAGATAGTTGTGCCACACTTATGGATATATGATACGTCTGTGAAAGACATTTGTTTTTATATGTAAGACATTTTACTGGATTTTATTTCTTTAATGTGTTAAAGTATAAAAGTATAAACACTGCATAATAGGAGGATATATGGATAAGTTTTTAGCAACAGTCGAAAGCGTTAATAACTCGGTTAATGGATTTGTTTGGGGACTTCCAATGCTTGTTCTTCTGGTTGGAACCGGCATATTAATGACCTGTCTTACCAGATTTTTCCAACTTTCTCATTTCAAGCACTGGATTAAAAATACAATAGGTGGCATTTTCAAGGATTCACATGTTACTGCCCACACAGGTAAAGAAGATACACAGATTTCTCAGTTCCAGAGTCTTTGCACTGCTCTTGCAGCCACAATCGGTACAGGAAATATTGCCGGTGTAGCAGCTGCTATTGCATCAGGTGGTCCTGGAGCAATCTTTTGGATGTGGATTGTAGCATTCTTTGGAATGATGACAAACTTCTCTGAAAATGTTCTTGGAATTTACTATAGAAGAAGAAATGAGAAAAATGAGTGGTGCGGTGGTGCCATGTATTATCTCAGTGATGGACTTGGTTCTAAAAAGGGATGTAAGAAATTAGGTTCAGGACTTGCAGTTTTATTCAGTCTATTCTGTATACTTGCATCTTTTGGAATCGGAAACATGGGACAGATTAATTCCATCGCTGTAAATATGAATTCAGTATTTGGTGTTCCTTTTATTATAACAGGTATTGTACTTATGATTTTTGCCAGCCTGGTTATCGTAGGTGGTTTAAAGCGTATTGCAGCCGTAACAGAAAAGCTTGTTCCATTTATGGCTTTGATTTATATGGTTTGTGCAATCATTGTCTGCCTCTTCCATATTGATCAGTTTGGAGCTGTATTTACTTCTATCATCAAGGGCGCATTTGGAATGAGAGCTGTCGGCGGTGGTATCGTAGGTAGCGGTGTTGCCATGGCCGTCCAGTTTGGTATGAAGCGTGGTGTTTTCTCAAACGAAGCAGGTCTTGGTTCATCAGTAATGGTTCACTCAAGCTCAAATGTTAGAGAACCTGTTGTGCAGGGTATGTGGGGCATTTTCGAAGTATTTGCTGATACTATTGTAGTTTGTACAGTAACAGCTTTTGCAGTTCTTTCAAGTGGACTTGTAGATTTAAATACTGGTGCAGTAATTTCAAATCAGGTTTCTACAGCTCTTGTTGCTGAGGCTTTCTCAACAGTATTCGGAAGGTTCGGATCTGCATTTATCGCAATTGCTATTGTTCCATTTGCTTTCTCTACAGTACTCGGCTGGAGCCAGTATGGTAGCAAAGCTTTTGAATACCTCTTTGGAATAAAGATGATTAAATTCTACAAGATTGTGTTTGTAGCTTTCATCGTAGTTGGTGCCACAATGGATTTAACACTTGCATGGGACCTTTCAGATACCTTCAATGGTATGATGGCTATTCCAAACCTTGTCGGTGTGGTTTCACTCAGCGGCACAGTTATGAAAATCACTCACAACTATGTTCAGCGTAAGATTTTGAATAAGGATGTAAAACCTATGCTTTCAGCCCTTGATGATATTCAGGAATTACACGAACAGGAATTAAAGGATAAAGAAATGCTTAAAAAAGCAGCTAAAGAAACAGCTTAATATGAATATAAAAATGACTTGGCAGCAGAATTTGCTGTCAAGTCATTTTCTATCCGAGCAGTTCTAAGAAATCTGCTTCTGTCATCTTTGAAATAATATTTGTTTCACCTGAAAGAATTTCCTCAGCCAAATCACTTTTCGTATTTTGAAGCTCCACTATTTTTTCCTCAATAGTACCTTTTGTAATCAGCTTATACACTGTTACTGTCTTCTTTTGTCCAATACGATGTGCTCTGTCTGTGGCCTGATTTTGAGCTGCAAGATTCCACCATGGGTCATAGTGGATGACCATATCTGCTCCTATCAAATTAAGCCCTGTGCCTCCAGCTTTTAGAGATATTAAAAATACATTATTTTCACCCTCATTAAAACGGTTTACAAGGTCTATTCTATCCTCTTTTTTTGTGGAGCCTGTAATCTCAAAATAATTAATATGCGACTTCTTCAAATCCTTTTTTAACAGGTCAAGCATAGTTGTAAACTGAGAGAAAATCAAAATTCTATGCCCTGCTTCTATGGCTCTTTCAACCAAATCAAGACAAGCCTGACGCTTTGCTGATTCCCCCTTATAGTTTTCCACATAAAGAGATGGGTCACAGCATATCTGTCGCAAACGAGTCATCTCTGCAAGAATTTTCATTTTCGCTTCATTAAAGGATTTATCCTTTTTAGCCTGCTCTATCATCACCTTCAGGTGCTGCACCTGAGCATCATAAAGGGTTTGCTGCTCAGCTTCCATCACAACAGTCTGCTGTTTTTCAAGCTTTTCTGGAAGCTCCTTTAAAACATTTTCTTTTAGTCGTCTAAGAAGGAATGGAGCCACCATTTTCTTTAAGCGCTCTGAGGCATTCTTGTCTTCATATTTTACTATCGGTGTTTCAAACTGGCGCCTGAATTGTTCGTATTTGTATAGGAAGCCTGGCATCAGAAAATCAAATATACTCCAAAGTTCGCTGAGTCGATTTTCAATAGGAGTGCCTGTAAGAGCAAGTCGTCTCCTGCTGGTGATTACCTTTACTGCCTTAGCAGCTGCTGTAGTGTGGTTTTTGATGTACTGGGCTTCATCAATTATTTCATAGTAAAATTCATGCTCCTCATACAAAGCCACATCTCGTTTTAGCAAATCATAGGAGGTGATGAGCACCTGATACTGATTCGCATTTACGATAATCTCTTCTCGTTCCGACACAGTTCCTGCCACTGCAACCACCTTCATCTCAGGTGCAAATTTTGAGAATTCATCAACCCAGTTGTACACTAAGGATGCAGGGCAAACTACCAGAGATGGCAGGTCTTCTGATGCATTTGCATCCATATAATGCTTGTACAGAAAGCTTATGGTCTGTAAGGTTTTGCCAAGTCCCATGTCATCACATAGGATTCCACCCAGGCCGTATTTTTCCAGAGTACTTATCCACTTAAATCCTGTCTTTTGATAATTTCTCATTATCTTTGAAAGACTTTCAGGTGCTTTAAACTCTGCATCCTTTACGGTCTTAAATCCCTTTACAAGCTCTTTGAAATGATCGTCTCTGTCCTCATAGATTCCATCATTTTCCTCTAAAAGCTTGTCCAAATAAAGGGTACGATATACAGGCACATGCATATTATCCTTAAGGAAATCCTTCTCGGAAATCTGTAAAGTAACCAGCATATCATCAAGGGTGGCCAATGCTTCATCATTGAGATTTACATAGCTATTATCACGAAGCCTGTGGAATTTTTTCTTGGCTCTGTAGCTGGCAAGGATTTCAAGAAGCTCATCCCTTGAAATATCATCAGAGGACACCTCTAAATCAAGCATACCCTTTGACAATGATACTCCCACTGAAAGCTTTGTTTCTCTGAATATATTCACATGCTGGAATGAATCAGTAGCCTGGATGTCACCTAGTTTTGCAAGCTCTGCAACACCATTTGTAACAAATTCATAGATTAAATCCTCATCCTTGTTGCAGTGGAATAAATCTCTATCTTCATTTATAAAAGGCAAAAATCTCTTTACGATGCCAAGGGCTTCGTTTTCTTTAGAAAATATACGTTCAACACCAAGTGTTCCGGCTGTATCCACAGTCAAGCCATCGCAATCTATAACGTTGTACTGATTATCCCCATATTTAGCAACGGCCTTGCAGGTAATATTTCCCATATCGGCATCCAGATAAAAAGTAAATTCCACATCATTTGAAAGATATTCATAAATCAAATCCCTATCCTTCTCACGAATATTTGTAAATGTAGCTAATTCTGGAAGAATGGTATGGTAAAAGTCAGACAAATAATTTCGTCCTATCTCCATATGAACAAAATCAGTTACCCGACCTTCCAATAAAGGCTGCATCTTATCTGCAGTTTCCTTTGGAATCCTGTAAAGATTTACGCCATCAACAAAATATCTATAGGATGCTCCGTAATATAGTCTAGGTAAAGTGATATCTGCTCTAACTCCGGAGAATTTACGACTTTTGCCCTTACCTATAAATTTAGGGATAATAGTCATGTCGAACTTAGGATTCTTTTCCTTAAAATGAATAACGGTTTTTCCATAAACCATATCTTCATAATCAAAGCCTCTGCTATTAAATTTATCAAAGAAATCATCCAGTCCCCGACCTAAAAGTGGAATAAACTGCTTTATTTGATCTGGACTAAAGTAGCCAAAGCTTCTGTCTAAAAAATCATCGGCCATTGATATTTTGTAGCCATCTTCTATACGGCTAATAGTATCACCAATATAATCTATGTATTCCTGTGATGTCTTATCAAAGTTTTCCCTTGCCAGTGGCAATGTGGTGGATTTGCCAAAGGTTTGAGTAGTGCCATTAGTCACATTTCTATAAAATTCGGAAAGATTTTTTACAACATAAAGCTTAGTTGCTCCTACTCTAAAGGACAGCTCAAGCCCTGTATGGGTCGATTTGATTTTAGGCACCAAAGAAAGAGTCCCACTAAATGAACCAACAATTGATGCTGCCACGCTTCTTGCCTTTACATTTTGGAAATTTTTAAAAAGTCTAATGGTTCTATCGTCCGTTGCATCCATAAGACGTTGATTTTTAAGGGCCTGATAGGCGGCATAAAACAAAGCCTTTGTGTGCTTACAAGGCTTTTGCCCCCAATAATAATTCATTGAGCTGCTGCAGCTAGGGCAACCACAGGAAAATCCAAAAATATCCTCCTGTGAAACACGAAAGCCAACACCTTTTTCTCCTCTATCCTCAGGATTTTCTTTGGCATATCCAAAGACCTGAATAGATGACTCATCCATAAGGGATCTTGTGGCAGCTGCCATGTGATCATAAACTACCAGCCCTTTTTCAAGCAAAAGTAGAGCTTCCTGCTTATCCCTCTCCTTTGGAAGAAGCTTTTTTTCTATTTCCTGCAAATCTATATAAGAGTAATCATCCTCTAAGTCCTGCCGTACCCATTTATCGCGCAAATCAAGATTTACCTTTTTAAGTTCAGACTCCTCCTGCATTTGTGCAATCTCATCCTTGCAGACTTCCTCATATTTAAGGAGCACAGCCACCTGATGCTTACATCTGCCGCCATCCAAAGCATAGGGACAATTGCAGGATGCTGCAAGCACCGTATCATCGTCAAGTGCCAGTCTTACAGTATAAAGAGAAGTGCCAACCACAAATGCCTGATAGCCACCTGCAGTTTTCTTTAATTCCTTTACACGGTTTTGTCTGTAATACTGCTGGCCCCTTCTAAAAATAGTATCATCAAACCAGCTTCTCCAATCTTTTCCCATTTTACACTCCAAAATAACAATCAAAAGTTGACATAATTATAAATGATTTTATACCACTTAGCATCAATCAGTGGTACTATATAGCTAAAAATTTTTACACTAGAAGGACTTAAAATATGATTAAAAATGACAAAATTAAAGGAATAATTTTCATACTTTTTGCAGCCTTTGGCTTTTCCCTTATGACCTTTTTCGTCAGATTGTCAGGGGATTTACCTACAATGCAAAAGGCTTTCTTCAGAAATATCGTGGCATTGATCGTTGCCTTATCTGCAATCATAAAAAGCAAAGAAGGCATCCACGTAGGCAAGGGCAACAGGCTTGACCTTTTCATGAGATGTGCATTTGGCACCTCTGGACTAATAGCCAATTTCTATGCAATAGACAAGCTGGACATTGCAGACGCTAATATGCTAAACAAGCTTTCTCCATTTTTTGCAATCATCATTTCTATTTTTATATTAAAAGAGATACCTAATCGTTTTGATATTTTTACTACCATAATTGCTTTTATTGGCGCTTTATTTATCATTAGACCTGCAGGAGCATTCACAGCAGTTTTCCCTGCCCTGATGGGATTATTTGGCGGTTTTGGCGCTGGAACAGCCTATGTATTTGTTAGAAAGCTAGGAAAAAAGGGAGTGCAAACCCCTGTAATCGTGGCCGCATTCTCCCTGTTTTCTTGTTTGGTTACATTACCTTATTTGATTTTTAATTTTACTCCTATGGAACCTATCCAACTGATTTATCTATTGTTAGCCGGTGTATCAGCTTCAATTGGACAATTTTCCATTACCAATGCTTACAAGTTCGCTCCTGCAAAAGAAATATCTGTATTTGATTACACACAGGTAATTTTTGCTGCATTATTGGGTATCATAGTATTTGGTGAAGTGCCAGAAACACTCAGTATCGTAGGTTATACCATCATCATCGGTGTGGCTATCATCAGATGGAGACGAAATCTTAAGCTCTCATAATTTGCTTTTATGTTAATCTGATTTTTTTTCTTCCAGACTCAATCAGCTCCTGTTCAAATTCCTCTGGATGCTTTATATAATAATCCTGATGATATTCCTCTGCCTCATAAAAGCTCTTAAAAGGCTCAAGTGCTACATATACTTCTTTTCCTGAATCATTTTTCAGATTATCAATATGTGCCTGGGCCTTTTCTTTTTCTTCATCTGAGCTATAGTAAATAGCCAGGGTATAAGAAAAGCCTTTATCAATAAACTGACCTTCCCCATCAAATGGATCCACGTTGGCAAAATAAATATCCAAGAGCTTTTCATAATCCACCTTGGCAGGGTCATATTCTAACATGATGGTCTCTCTGTGCCCTGTCTTTTGTGCCTTAACATCTTCGTAGGTAGGATTTACTTCATCCCCTCCAGAATATCCACACACCACCTTGTCTACTCCATACAGTTTATAAATAGGTGTCACGCACCAAAAGCAGCCACCTGCAAAGTATGCTTTCATTTTCTAATCCTCCACAGCATCTTCTTTTAAATTAGCACAATTATAATGCATGCAACCCATCAAAGCAATAAAAAGACCCGGGTGGATTAACCACTTCGAGTCTTTATTAATTCCTCTTCAAAAAACTTTTATTCTCATACATTTTTTTATCAGCTATCCTGAACAAAGAAGCCATGTCTTCTTCATCAGTATATCTTGCCATCCCACAGGCGATTACTATTCCGCCACTCGTACTTGCCTGCTTATTATGCCCGCCAAAAAACTCTATCAGCTCATCAATATGCTCGTAATCTTCTCCTTCTGAAATAGCGACAAATTCATCACCACCTACCCTAAAAACAGGGCTATGATTGTATTTTTTACATATAATTTTACAGGCTTTACAGATATAATCGTCTCCTGCCTGATGCCCCATAGTATCGTTTATTTCTTTTAGGTTATTTACATCAAATACCGTAATTGCGAATTCCTGTTGACGACCTTCTTTAATTTTTTTATCCATCTTGGCCTCAAGCTCCAGATAGGCCGTTTTGTTTCTGATACCTGTCAATGCATCAACATGAGCTTTACTTTGCGCACTTGCCAGCATCTTATCATACTCCTGCTTAATCTGCATAGCTTCAGTAACATCCTGACAAAGTCCAAGCAGACATTCCCTGCCAGAGGCATCCACAAATTTGAGCTTTGTAGTCTGGAATCTGCGCATATTACCTGCTGCATCTGGAACATCCTCGAAAAAAATAAAAGGTTTTTCCATGGAAAGTGCCTTTTTATCATCCTCTACAAAATGTTCCGCTGTTATATAGTCAAATATTTCAAAATCTGTCAGCCCTACTACTCCCTCCGGAGTCTCTTTGTGAGCATAGTCCGCAAAAGCCTGATTGCAGGCCATATATTTGCCAGTAATAACATCCTTGGAGAAAGTCATGGCAGGCATATTTGCAAGAAGTGAGGAAACAGACTCCTGAAGCTCTGCTATCTTTAAATCCTCATCTTTGCTCTCATCTGTATACCAAATATGCACCAGGGTTACACCATTTTCCATTTTTACGTGCTTACCCACAGCGCGGATTACCCTGTAGGCTGATTCATTATCAGAACGATATCTGTAGATGGTATCGTATTTACCACCCTCTTTGGAAAATCTTGAAACCTCTGCCTTGGTTCTTTCCACATCATCATGGTGAATATTTCTTAGATAGTCATGATTAATCTGTAGATAGGCCTGCTCCTGATTTTCATAACCAAACAACTCACAAAAACCATCAGAAAGCACAATAGCCACAACCCTGTTATTTATTCTCTGAAAAATAGCAAGGGGATGCTGCAAACGCTCATATGCAGTTTGAACTTCAGAGCTGAAAACGTACTTATCCATGGTTACCTATCCTTGTGCGCCATACTAACATTGTATCTATTTAATTATAACTATCAAAAACAAATAAGAATGGAATTACACACTAATTTCATAAATTCTACAGATTTTATTCGGTTTTACTTCTGTGTTTAACAAGGCATCTTATCTATTAATTCTAAGTTATTGTTGCGTTAGTCATACCATATTTTTTCAGGTCAACTCTTCCGTTTTGGACTTCAATTCCATCGGCCTCCAACAATTCCTTTTGAGCCCAAGCACCACCAAATACATATTCACCAGCCAACTCTCCTTTGGAATTGACCACCCTATAGCATGGTATATTTTCAAAATCAGGATTCTTATGCAAGGCATTTCCTACAGCTCTACTCATTTTAGGATTTCCTGCCATCGCTGCCACCTGTCCATAGGTTGCCACCTTTCCCTTGGGGATACGCTTTACCGCTTCGTATATACGTTTTGTTGGGGAATCTGTGACCAAATCATAGCTTTCAGCAATCATGCGCTTTATATCTTCATCAGGAATGCTTCCATCTAAAATCACTGTATTCCAATGCTCTTTATTTTGGTGATAGCCTGGTATTACTGATTCATAGGTGCGCCTCCAAAAATCTCTCCACTCTGGGTTACATTTCAAATTCAGGCAAATCCTGCCATCCTTCTCATATGCCCAAAGAAATGCTTTTTTATTTGGCTTAACTCTGATTAGTTGCCAATTCGGATCATGAAAAGGAGCCTCCTGATATGTATATGGAAAAGTCAGGCCATAGCTTAATGCCTCTTCTCTGGTTTGCATCTGTGATATCCTCCCAAAACAAATAAGTCTTAATCCTCTTCAGATAATTTAAAGTGCTTCCTTTCTACCAGACAAACAGGGCACACAAAGTCCTCTGGTAAATCTTCGAATTTAGTGCCAGGGGCAATATCCCAATCTGGTTCACCTAAATCTTCATCGTAAACATAACCACATACATCACATACATACTTCATAGCCACCCTCCTTCTACCTAATCATTTGATTTATTTACAATAAATATTCCAAGACTTACAAGCAAAAGTGCAACCAAATACTGTCCTGTAATATTTTTCCACTCTGACAACAAAATAGCCGAAAGCAATGCGCCAAATATTGGATTCGTAAATCCGTATATGGTGACAGATGACACTGGATTATATTTCAGTAAAACACCCCAAATGGAGTAAGCTACAGAAGAAATGAGAGCCATATAAATGATAAGTGGCACTCCTGCCGGTGATGTCATATGAAGTCTTCCCCCTGCCAAAAATCCTACAAGCATCATAACGATTCCGCCAATAATAAATTGATATCCACTCAAGGTCACTGGATTTTCTTTGAGGGAGTATTCTTTGATGAGAACAGAGGAAATGGCGTATGAAACTGATGCCACAAGGATAAAGCCTTCCCCGTTAAGTGCGAAGCCTGCTCCCAAGTCACCGCCTGCCATACTCACAAGGATCACTCCTACAGCTCCAAGTACGCAGCCTACCACTTTATTTGTAGTTAATTTTTCCTGTTTTTTCACCAGACAGGCTAGAAGAATGGCAAAGAAAGTGCTCATTCCATTAATAATCGAAGACTTCACGCCCGATGCATGTGCCAATCCCATGTAGAAAAAGAAATACTGAAGTATGGTTTGAAAAACGCTAAGTGTAAAAACCATTCCCCAGGATTCTTTCTTTGGATAGAGCACTTTTTTCTGTATTATACTTCCAAAAAGAATTGCCAAAATGCCAGCTAAAAAGAATCTTATCCCTGCAAAAAGAATTTGAGACATGCTATCGCTTGCCTTTATTTCGAAAAGACTATATCCAATTTTTATGCAAGGAAATGCACTGCCCCACAGTAGGCAGCATATTATTGCAAGTACTAAAACTATAAATTTATTTTGTAGTAATTTTTTGTCTTTCATTTTTTGTTCCTTACTGATTGATGTCTTTGAATCTCCTTTTATTTTACTGTATAACACAATAAAACAAAAGGCAGGTGATTTTACTCACCCGCCATGTCATTATATTAATTTTTCCTGCCACTGGGCTTCCTTGAATCCCAGCAATACAAAATCATCTGCTATTACAAGAGGTCTTTTTACAAGCATTCCATCAGTAGATAAAAGATCAAGCTGCTCATCTTCGCTCATATCAGGAAGCTTTTTGGATAGCTCCATGCCTCTATAAAGCTGACCGCTTGTATTAAAAAACTTTTTAAGAGGCTCACCACTTTTTACAAGGGCGGCCTTTAGTGTATCTTTATCTGGATTGTTCCCCTTGATGTCTACAAGCTCATATTTAACATTATTTTCATCCAACCATTTCAGAGCTTTTTTGCAGGTAGTACATCGTTCATAGCAATAAACCTTCATAGTAAAATGTCCCTCCTAACATTATTTGTGCACATCTATTATTTATATTTTAGCAAATAATCGTTGAAAATTCCTTTTCTTCATCGTCTACCACACCAGTTTCTAAAAAGCCCATGTTCTGGTATAGCGCCAATGCTTTTGTATTATCCATATTACACGTAAGTGTAACCCTGTTAGAGTCACCAAATGGTTTGGTTTTAATATAGGCAAGGACCTGCTCTAGAGCTGCCTTTCCGTAACCTTTTATACTACTTCTACAAGTTCTATTGTAAAGTTAAGTTCTTTTCCAGCCATCTCGTGATTAGCATCAAGAGTGATGGTTGTATCATCTTTTGCGGTAACCTTAACTGGGAATGGTCTGCCATAAGGATCCTGTAAATATACCTGCTGATCTACTTCGAGGTTCTCAGCGCCAGGAAGCTGAGCAATTTCAACTGTGAAAATGGCATTTGGATCTGCCATGCCGTATGCCTCTTCTGGCATCAAGTGGATATCTACCACCTGACCGACCTCCATGTTGGCAACAGCTGCATCAAATCCCTTAATCATCATGCCTGCGCCACAAACAAACTCAAGTGGCTCACCTCTGTCATATGATGAATCAAACTGAGTACCATCATTGAATGTGCCCTTGTAATGTGTACGGCAGGTCTTGCCAACGTTTTTTCCTTCGATAGAAGGTGTGCTGTGACATCCACCATGGCAGCCAGAACCACAGCTGTGTTCCTCATCATGATGGTCACCACATGTATGTCCCTCACCGTAATGGTTACAATTTACTCCTGAGTTGACAAGCTCACCCTTTAAGTATGCCTCAACCGCTGCATCAGCATCTCCTGAAGCACCAGCACAAAGCTCAATACCATATTCTGTAAGAGCCTGATGTGCTCCACCACCGATGCCACCGCAAATAAGCACATCGATAGAATTGTTGCTAAGAAGACCTGCAAGGGCACCATGGCCGCTGCCATTTGAGCCAATTACCTCAGATGAAACAACCTTTCCATCCTCTACTTCATAGATTTTGAACTCTTGTGTATGTCCAAAATGCTGGAAAATCTCTCCGTTATCATAAGTTACTGCAATTTTCATTCTAATAAACTCCTTACTAATTATCTAAACAATTCCATTCATTGTAACTAGTTTTGGAGTTATTTGCAACCAAGGATTACTTTTTCTCTTTTATTCTAAGAGTTCGTAAATACGTTTTCTGCTCAGGTGTGATACGATAGCTTTCCACTGCCTTTTGAATTGTCTTGTTGTGAGTCCAAGTATCAAGCCGCTGTTCAATGAGATATGGGATAATGGCATCATACTGCTTCGCAAGGGCTGTTGCAAAATACCAGGCAATCATCATATTTATGTAGTATTCTTCAGAATGAACATCTGCCACCATATCCGCATATACGATATCAAAATCCTCATCCAGGAAATGTTCCATTAACATTCCTATAGCAAATCGAACCGTATAGGTATAATCAGATTCTATCCATCTTTCGATCTCCTGCATAAGCTTTGCCCTATGCTTTTTAAAGATTTTAGGAGACATCTGATCACAGGTAGCCCAGTTATCCACATAAGGCAAAAAGGCTTCCAGGCGGTCTAAACATTTTTCATAATCCTTTATTTCTGAAATGATAAAAGCATGAAGCTGATTTTCATCAAAATACTTATGAGGCAGTGAGTCTAAAAACTCATCTACATCATCTCGTTTTGCTAACTGCTTTGCTAATTTTCTAAGCTCTGGAGTACGAACACCAATTACATTTTCAGGATTCATAGTAGGCATGAGTTTTGCCTGAAAATCTCTGTATTTAACATCCTGCAATTTGAACAGTTCATTAAGAGTTTCATCTGTTATCATAATAGTCTTCCTCCCACAAACTTATGGATTAAAACCAGTCTTTAATTGTTGCGATTTCCTTGATATAGCCTGCATCATCATTAGGTGTCTCAAGAATAAATGGCAAACCTTGAAGGGCTGGATGCATTGCAATTCTCTTCATGGCCTCCATGCCAATACATCCATGGCCTAGCTTTTCATGTCTGTCCTTGGCAGCGCCACATTCATTTTTGCTGTCATTAAAATGAATCGCCTTTAGTCTGTCCAAACCAATGATTTTGTCAAACTGTGTCAATACTCCATCAAAATCATTTACTATGTCATAACCACCGTCCCATACATGGCAGGTGTCCAGACATATGCCCAATTTATCCTTTAACTCAACTCTATCGATTATTTCACGTAATTCCTCAAATGTCTTACCAACTTCTGAGCCCTTACCAGCCATTGTTTCAAGTAAAACTGTGGTGTGCATTTCTGGAAATAGACTGGCATTCAGACCATCTGCAATCTGCTTAATTCCTATTTCTGCCCCTTGTCCTGTGTGAGAGCCAGGATGAAAGTTGTAATACTGATTTGGAACCTGCTCCATTCTCTGCAAATCCTGCTGCAACATATCCAGCCCATTAGCTCTGGTCTCAGGCTTGGCCGAGCATAAATTCATAGTGTAGCTGGCATGTGCCACAAGCTTGCCAAACTCCTCTTTTTCTAAAATGTCCTGAAGCTTTTTAACATCCTCAGGCTCTATGTCCTTTGCTTTTCCACCTCTCGGATTTCTTGTGAACCACGCAAATGTATTTCCACCAAACTCAGTCATCTGTTTTCCCATGGCTTCGTATCCATTTGTCACAGACAGGTGACAGCCTATAAATATCATTCAATTTCCTCCTATTACATAGGCGTTCCTACTTCGATAAGATTTCCATCTAAATCGTAAAAACGAACTACCTTCTGTCCCCAACTGTGGGACATTAACTTATTAACATATTTTGTATCTGGGTAAAGTTTTTCTAGCTTTTCCACAAAAGCCTCTATATCATTTTCTTCAAAATATAGTTCAGAAGAATTATTTTCATGGATGATTTCTTTACCCAGAAACTGTTTCCATATTTTTTCATCCTGCAGCACCAGGCCTTCTGTCAAAATCATATTTCCATCATTATCTAAAAGTACATTAAGTCCAAATAAATCATTGTAATACTCTTTCGCTGCATCTATATCTTTTGTAACTATTAAAACATTTCTTAAACGCATAATGCCTCCTAAATCAATGCAATTTACCACACAAAAGGTATAACCCTATATTTCACTTTTTTCATATATTCCTTGTAGCCAGG
>NZ_FNQZ01000014.1 GCF_900107545.1 Pseudobutyrivibrio sp. ACV-2
CTGCAATCATCAGTAATTTCGCGCCAAAGCGCGAAATATCATATTTCAGATTCAAGATTGCAAACGAGCGTCAGCGAGTTTCGCAATTACCTATTATGACTATACTCTATTTCTAGCAATAAAAACAGAACATGAAAGAGAGCAAATCTTTGAATTGACCGATTATCCACATGAAAAGATAATTAAAGAGCTTGGTACAGTGATGCGTATTGATTTATTAAATAAGCGTGATCCAGAGAAGTTTGAGGAGCTCTGTAAAGAACACGGTATTAAGTAAAGATAGTTATGACAAGGCCTTTTGCATTAAGCAGAGGTCTTTTTTCATTCGACGATTGTTTGTTTACAATAATACAATACTAATATAGCTAGCGTTTGCACCACTTGAGTATTAAAATACTTTGGTGGTGCATTTTTGTGGCCAGAAGGGATAATAAATATGAAGAACAACAAGAGAAGACAACAAAACAGAATAAGCATAATATTGATAATCGTAGCGATAGTGATGATTATTGGTTGTGGGGTATATTTCCTCTGTGGAAAAATGGGCCAAGGCCTGGAGGCTACCAGCGAGGAAGAAATAACTGCAATAGATAATCCAATGACTTCATTAGACAACGAAGAAGCAGAGGAACTGGATGCAACTAAATTAAATGAACTCGAAGATCTTTTTAACACCAATGAATATAACGGCTTTTTGACATACGCATTTACGAATCCAAGCGAGATTAATTGGGAGGAAGTATTTTACAACGGAGCTGGAATTAACAAAGAGAATGTATCTCAAAAAGAGAAAGATGAGTATCTTAAGTTGATGGAAAGCGATCAACTTGATACGGATTTAATTGCAATAGATAAGAATGACCTTACTAGTTATGTGAAAGAGAAGGCAGGGGTAGATGTTAAGGATGTACATCTTTTTTGGATATATAGCGATAAATATCACTGCTATTATGCTGAGCATGGAGATACAAATTTTCTACCAGTTGAATGTATAAAAGGTGTAAAGAATGGTAATAGAATTACACTGGATTTTAAGCCAAGCAATGATGAGGGCTATGGAGTTTTAGGTGTTAATCCAGATAGAATAATCACCATTGAAGAAACTGATAAAGGATATATGGTGAAGTCTATGTATATTAATTGGGAGGATGGAAATAATCCGGAGCAGACCTTTGATGTGGATTTACCTGTGTTTGATGGTCAGTGCCGATTGATTAGCTGGGATGGAAATCTTGATACCAACGAGGATGCAAAAATTCTTCTTACTGTAGATGGTAACTATGAGTGTGGACATACAATAGGAACTGACGATAACTTTGAAGACAGTCATCTTCACATCAAAACTATAAGTGCAATTGGATTATTTGACTTTAATGCTGATGGACGCAAGGATATTGAGGTAATCGGAAAAGATTGGGAAGGAAATGATGCTCTTGCATTATTAAAATGTGAGCCAAGTTATGATGGAAGTTATTATTTTTCACTGGAGCCTGCAGCCTCAAATCTTATTTTATCTCAAATAAAAGGTGAGCTTACAATTCCAAATCTTAAGGCTGAGCTGCTTGGAGATAATAAGTCTGGAACAATTGATAATTGGAAAGATGCCTTTAAACTGGTTGTTAGATTTACTTCGGACAACGAAGATTTAAGCTATAACCTTGTCTATATAGATAATGATGATATTCCAGAGCTGGTGGTTGATAGGACTGGTTATGAAGTTAGTGTTTACAAATATTCAGATGGTGTTGCAAAACCTGTTATTGAAGGTTGTGCATATGGAGCATTTGGAAATCACGGCTATGATTACGCCCCTAAGAAAAACTGCATGCGAAACTATAATTCAGATTTTGCAGGAGCAATTATGTACACTACCTATTTCTCAATTCATGATGATGGCGAGGCAGTTGAAGATTATGAAGTGAAAACCATGAATTTCAAAGATTTAAATGGTGATGGCTACCCATCTACTGAAGAATTGGAAGCAAGTGATGAAAGCGACTGGGAAGGAACCACAGAGTATGGCATTATGAGTGGCGAATTATTTTCTGAAGAAGAGGAAAAAGCAGAGATTGAGAATATTGAAAGTACTTATATATTTACGGGACTTTATGGTGAATATAGCTATGAAGAGCTTGTTAGCAAATTAAAATAGGAAATAAATATAGTTATTATAAGGCCTTTTGCAAGCAGCAGAGGTCTTTTTTTATATCTTGAGATTAGATATAATCAATCAAAGATAACCTATGAGAATAATCTATGCCAAAAAAGAGTAGAAAATGAAGCTTTTGCAATAGTCGGAGAGCCATATAATGAGTGGCATAAGCAAGGTATAGGATTTTTCACGTTAGATAAAATTTGCTAAGAAAGAATAGGGGGCTTTATGAAGATAGCTAGAGTTATTCTTATCACTGCATTATTTATTGTACTAACAGGTTGCGCTTATAATCAAAAGATGGATGGGGATGGTATGGTAAGAAGCTATACCCAAATCTCTCAGGAAGAAGCCATGGAAATGATGCAAAAGGATGATGGTCATGTAATATTAGATGTCAGAAGACAAGATGAGTATGACCAGGGCCATATTCCTGGCGCTATTCTGATTCCTAATGAGACCATTGATACAGAGATGCCAGAAGAGCTTCCAGATAAGGAACAGATAATATTGATATATTGCCGTAGAGGTAATCGCTCAAAGGAAGCAGCACAAAAGCTCTTTGATATGGGCTATGATAATGTATATGAATTTGGTGGCATCAATACTTGGACAGGGGAAATAGTTACTGAGGAAGCGGAGGAAGACGTATCCATGAAAATGATGATAGGAGAAACAGAAGTACCAGTTACATGGGAAGAAAATGATTCTGTTGAAGAATTAAAGAGTCTTCTTCCAATAACTGTTAACATGTCTATGTACGGTGACTTTGAGCAGGTTGGCTCACTAGGACAAAGTATCGTGCGAAATGATAAGCAGACAACAACTAATCCAGGGGATATAGTTCTTTATTCTGGAGATCAGATTGTTGTATTTTATGGTTCCAATTCTTGGAGCTACACAAGACTTGGCCATGTAGATCTAGCTGATGATGAACTCGCTGAAATGCTTTCTAATGGAGATGTCACTATAAAACTATATTAGTAAACATATTGCATTTATTTTTTGCCTTTCTTGGAATCACGATAATAGTCCAGGGAAGGCATTCTTTGTTCTTTAATATCATATCTAATCTGAATTTCCTCAGGAGAATAGCTCTTAAGAAGACTTTCAAAGCTGATAATGGAACCAGCCTTAGTAATTCTGCGACGATCAATGTAGACATTATAGGTATTGAACAGTGTTCCATTCAAGATAAGGTATGCAGTACCTTTAGCATCAGAATAAAGCCCTTTTCTTACACCTTCCTCGAAAGTCTGAATATCCATAATCTTAGAGTCTTTTGGATTTAAGGCTCCCATATTAGATTCCTTGTTAGCTGAAATATTATTTTCCATGGCACATATTATACACGCAAATTATGGAAATACTATGTAAATATATTAATGCGTAGTTCTAATAGTTAATATAGTTAAAATAGTTATAATCGTTAAAACCTATCATAGCTCTCAAGAAAAAATAAATAAAAAAAGTTGGTGCATCAAAACCTTGTAAATACAGGGCTTTGGCGTCTTTTTCATATATGAACCAAAAAATATTTTGATCAAAACTCCCAAATTGGGACATTGGCTTTATGAAAGGGTTAGGAAGGAGCTGATGATTTTGACCCAAGAAGAATTACTAGAAGAAGTCAAAGGGAAGGATGAAGATGGTAAATCTAAAGCTCAGGTTACTGTAGGTATTATGGATGTCTTAAATAATGAGATGATTGACTCCATAACCTCACTGTATGGTGTTTTAGATGTAGCTATTGTTCCAGATTATAATTCAGCATTTGAGCTTGTCTATACTGATAGTGCAGATTATGAGTTTGTTCAGATGACAGGTATTGTATCATACACCACTTGGATTGGTTGGCTAATAGCGTACCTTTCTTTGTTTATGTGTTAATATTTTCTAATACCAAAAGCTCCAGGGCTCTTTACCTCTCCCTGGGGCTATTTTTATTTAAATGTCCAAAAGTGGATAAAATAATAAGATTTGGACAAAACTAGTAATTTCATAAAAAACTATTCGCGGAAAGAGGGAAAATTAGATAGATTTTGCGGCCTCATATTATTTATAGAAAGCAGCTCAGAGATCTGTTTTAGTCTCTGGGCTGTTTTTCTATCTTATGCCAACTAAAACTGTTAGAATTATAATAACTATTTACGAAAAATTGGGAGATAAGATAATGATTACAATGCAGCCAACTGATCATCTAGTGGGGATAAATGTACAGGGGGATTATTATGATTTTGAAGCATTTGTTGATGCAGCCCATAGACTAACTGGCATGTGGCCAGATGAAAACTATAAAGATCCATATTATTCATGCAGTAATAGACTCCTAGGTATATGCTATGACATACGACACGCGTACCAAGGCGATAGAGAAGTAGTGGTGAAAGATAATGGCCTTAATAGGGAAGTGATGAAATACCATAATCTTGTAATGTCAGATCAGACTGTATATTACAGTGTAAACATCCTTTTCCCAGAAGCCATTTTCATGGCAACTACATCTGAAAAGTTCTTGAGTTATGCCCAAAAGTACTATGGGAAAAACGGGAAAAAGCTTATGGAAAAGGAAGGTTGGCCTTTATACTATGAGTATCCGCAGTACCTAAAAGACTGCGCCGTTATAAGAAGCTTTGCGTGTCTAATATGGGGGGCAGTTGGAGATGTCATTGGTGAAGCTGCCCTTGAACGTATCTTAAATTCACAAAGTCCATATGAAGCATATATCGGTTATGCAGCACAGTATATAGATAAATTTGATATAGAGCTGATTAATGCCAAACTAGATAAAAGAGTAGGTAAACTTAAAACCATGGCAAAGAAGATAGTAGATCCAGATAACAGTTATTATCAGGTATATGCAGATGTTTCTGCCGCGGCCAGAGCATATGGTTGCTCTATTCATGAGGTGCATGACCCTGATTTAGATTTTCCTGAAGAAATTGAGTGGTAGCGGAGATATAGAGATGAACAAAAAAGACCAAATGACAGTAGAAAACTTCGTGAGTACAGGGATGGAACTAGAAACCCTCTACACTTGTTTTCCAGACTTTTCAAAGGAAGAAATAGCTGAGATTTACAACAACTATAAAGACAATGAAATGCCAACAAGTAATTCTACAGGCATGCGTATCAATTGCTCATAAGGTAAGGTGGTAAAAATGGATATAAGAAAGCAGGATTGGAAACTGTTTAGAGAAAAAGTTCCTGAATGGCAAGAACTATATATGGAAAAGCTATTAAAGCAATACATAGCTCTACTATCGGATGAGAGTAGCTATGCGTCAAAGAGATTTTGGAAATTGGACGAGAAGATTAAAAAGGATAAGCGTACCCCTGGTGTACAGCTGCAGCTAGACAAGTCCGAGATGGAAATAGATACAGCTCATTTAATCATGGATGGTGCAATAACGCTTGATGACTTATCAGATTTCAGCAAGGAATTCCAGGATACTGTTAATAGTCTCATAGAAAGATTTAATTAGAAAGATATTAAATGATATAGAAAGCACCACTAAATATAGAACTTTATAACAGCTTGAAATAACTACAGACAAGCTGGAATATTTGATAATATCGAGGAAGAATAAGTTATGTTTTTTATTATGGGAATTGAAAAGGAAGGTAGACCTCTTGCAGGTAGCATTTATGCTATGTATAAAGCTGGTAGCATAAACATTACTGATTTTGCAAATCTACTGAGCTGCTCACGTACAACTATATATAAATACATTAGCATTAAAGAAATTTCTGAAAGTACATAAATTAAGATTATAATTGTAGAAGGAGTACTGATTTAATGAACATACAGATTTTTGGAACAAAGAAATGTAATGATACAAAAAAAGCAGAGCGCTTCTTTAAGGAGCGTGGTATCAAGTACCAGTTCATCGACATGAAGGAAAAAGGCATGAGCAAGGGGGAATTCACCTCTGTTGCCCAGGTAAACGGAAACATTGATGCCATGCTGGATCCAAACTGCAAGGATCAGGATACTCTTACCCTGATTCGATATATTGCAGAAGAGGATAAGCTTGAAAAGATTCTGAAAAATCCTCAGGTAATCAGGACACCGGTTGTCAGAAATGGGAAACAGTCCACCATCGGCTACCAGCCGGATGTGTGGAAGAAGTGGGAGTAAATAAGGTATTAACTAATGGCAGGTAAAGACATGACAGTTCCTTGCGAGGATGGATTAATCAACCTTCGCGTTGGAGCAATTATTCTGAAGAACAGTAAAATATTGATGGTTGGGAATGACCGGTCGGAGTATCTTTATTCTGTCGGTGGACGCATCAAGTTTGGTGAGACATCTGAAGAAGCAATCCTACGAGAAGTGTTTGAAGAAACAGGCATTAAGATGGAAGTCGATCGACTGGGGTTCATTCACGAAAATTATTTTTGGGGCGATGCTGAATCAAATCATGGCAAGCTTATCTATGAGGTTTCATATTTCTACTATATGAGAGTTCCGGAGAATTTCGAGCCATTATGCATGAGTATGACAGAAGACAATCATGAGGAATTTCTTCGATGGATAGATGTTAATGATCCAATAAAGTATTACCCTGAGTTCTTCAGAACCGAGCTATTACATCCAGAAAACAGAGTAAAGCATTTTGTAACGGATGAGAGGTAATTATCTGTATATTTAACAAATTTGGTGTTAGATGAAACATTAACATTAATATTGTTAAAGAAAATATGTCTGATATAATATTTCACGGAGCTATCAATGATGGTAGGCGGTTAGCCCTCGCCAGAGGGGTGTTACAGCCCTCTGAGTAATCAAGGGGGTGATGCTAATGGTTACATATAGTGATTTGTTCACTTATACACTAGTTTTAATCGGCATAATAACCTTAGTTTATAATTTGACAAAAAAGAAATAGCCGCCCATAGTCTGGTAAACTTGGCGGCTATTCTTAGCTAATATTTCACCGGGCCACCGTCTATCGGTAGCTCTTTTGTTATGCTTATAATACCACCTTAGAAACGCCCTGTCAAAACAAAGAAAATGGTTGTGAAAATGCTGATAGTAAGGGCATTTATCCAGCCCATTGTAAAGAAAAAGAACAGAAATATACCTAAAACCAATATAAATGAAATGAGCCTATTTTTAATAAAAGAAAATTTTGCAATTGAATTTATCAGGTAGATAGCGCCTAGAACTGCACCTAAGGCTGCGCCTACAAACATTAGTAACCAAATCATAATATAACCTCATAAAGCTAAAACTACATATGCCATATAATACTATCAAATTGTGTTTATTTTAGAATGGACATTTTGTATACTTATGAGGCATAACAATCAGGCGAGAACTATTGGAGGTGACAGAAATGATTAGAAGTCTTAGTAAAAAAACTAAAATAATACTTGGTATTATTATTTTTTTAATAGTTGTATTTTTGCTTAGATTATTGATTGGTAAATTTATCTTTAATGTGCCTTATATAGGTACAGCAAAAGAGGATTTTTGTTCAGAATCTCTTGATACAGTCCTTACCAAAAAACAGGTTAAAGAAGATTTGCAGTATGTTTATAATAAACTTAGGAAAAAGCATCCCGCCTGGCTTGAAGATTCCAACGATAAAGTTGTAAAATTAGAGTCAAAATATCAGGAAGAGCTTGCTAGCCTTGAAAATAATAACTCTGATACCATTACAGTGCTTGATGAGTGGAGAATCATCGGAAGTATTTTGCATGAGCTTCAGGATGGCCACACAAGAGTGACATTTTCTGATGAAAAACCTACATATATTGACGATTTCTCACAGATAAATCAGTATGGTTTGCCAGTGAAGATTAATGGTGAATCTACAAAGAATGTTTATTCACGCTTTAGTTTGTTATTTCAATATGAGACTGAAGGTTTTTTAGAATATATTTTTGAAGATAGCTTTGTTAAAAACAAAAACTATCTTGCCTATATGGGAGTGGACACAAAATCTGGGGTTACATTCACTTTTGATACTGAAGATGGAACAGTTGATTACCACTATGATTTTGTTCCTTATGAAGATATAAAGGGAGCAGAGAAAGATGATTGGGATAATTGGGTTTACTACGAGATTTCTGCAGACAATAAGGTGGGGATTTTTACATTAAATAGCTGCGATGATAATGAGGAATATCTCAATACCTTGCAAAGTTTTTTTGATGATGTACATAAGGCAGGTGTAGAAAATATAATTGTAGACCTTCGAAGTAATGGTGGGGGAAATTCATACGTTGCAAATGAGTTTTTACGTTATATAGACGTGGATGGCTACAATACCTGGGCATGCGATGTAAGATATGGACCTTATTTAAAAAAATATAGAGATCTATATATAAAAAATGAGAGAAAAGAGCCCCTATTCAGTGGTAATATATATGTGCTTACAAGCCCAATAACTTACAGTGCGGCAATGGATTTTGCAATGCTAATAGGTGATAATAATATTGGAAAGCTTGTTGGCGAGCCATCGGGAAATTTACCTGATTGCTATGGTGATTGCTTAGATTTTTGTATTCCAAATTCTAAGCTGGAGCTTTTTGTATCATTTAAAAAATGGTATAGAGTTGACCAGAATAAATCTGGGGGCCCACTAAATCCGGATTATCTGTGTGATGAGAATGATGCTATGGATAAAGCTTTTGAAATTATTAATGATAATTTACAAATACAGGGGGCACAAATGTGACTATCGTTCAACTTGAAGATGTTATGGCAGCCAAGCAGGAGCAGCTTGGCGAGTGGCTAACAACAAAATAAAAAAAGTCGGTTATGTGTTAAAAAATTTAATCCGATTGAAATCGTAAATACGATATAATGGCTGTCAGGGTTGTCAATTCTGACAGCCGTTTTTGAAGGAGGAATATAATGGAACAGATTTTTAACCCTTATTTGCCTTTGACAGAGTATGTTCCAGATGGGGAACCGCATGTTTTTGATGGCAGAGTTTATATCTATGGTAGTCACGATAAGGCCCAGGGAAAGGTTTATTGTGAGCAGGATTATGTTACATGGTCAGCACCAGTAGATAATTTAAAAGATTGGAAGTATGAGGGCGTAATTTACAGAAAAGAGCAGGACCCTTCAAATGCTGATAAGAAAATGCAGTTATGGGCTCCAGATGTAACAAAGGGGCCAGATGGAAGATATTATTTATATTATTGCTATTCTTTTTATCCAGAAATTGGTGTAGCAGTAAGTGATAGTCCTGCAGGACCATTTGAATTTTACGGCCATGTGAAATACCCTAAGAGCCTTTATGAAGGAAAGACACTAGATGACCACATGCCATTTGATCCAGCAGTACTTACAGATGATGATGGAAGAGTTTATTTATACTGGGGATTTGCACCAGCCTGTGAAAAGGAAATGATTTTGCCTGACTTTTCAGATGAAGAAATAGCGCAGATGCCGCCTGAAAAGCAGGACATGATGAAAACTATTAAGAAAATTAAATTTGTTGTGGACTCTCAGGTTGCAGAATTAGAGCCTGATATGCTCACTCTTAAGGAAGAACCAAGAAAGCTAATCCCAAGCGGAAAAACATCTGAGGGAACAGGCTTTGAAGGTCATGGATTCTTTGAGGCTTCTTCTATTAGAAAAATAAATGGTAAGTATTATTTTGTATATAGTAGCCATAAGAGCCACGAGCTTTGCTATGCAATTTCAGACAAACCAGATAGAGACTTTGTATACGGCGGAATTATTATTTCCAATGGAAATATTGGTCTCGATGGAAATGAAAAGCCTACATATACCTTGAGCAATAACCATGGTGGAATAGAAAAAATAGGTGATAACTATTATATTTTCTATCACAGATGTACAGATGGAAATGAGTTCTCTCGTCAGGGGTGTGCTGAGAAAATCACTATTGAGGATGATGGAACAATCAAGCAGGTTGAAATGACTAGCTGTGGATTAAATGGTGGAGCACTTGTAGCTTCTGGAATGTATCCAGCAGGTATTGCCTGTCATATCACTTCTGCAACCACAATGAGTTTTATTGATTTTAATAATCCTGTTATGCAAAAGCAGACTCGTATGGTTGAACGTCAAAATACAACCTACATTACTAATATCGAGGATGGTACAACTGTCGGATACAAATACTTTGATTTTGATAATGTAAAAGAGGTATTGCTGGAGGTCTGTGGCGAGTTTGGTGGAGTAATTGAGCTTTCGGGAGATTTTGATTTAAAAGAAAAATATGCTTCATCAAGAATTAATATTGATTCTGATAATTGGCAGCTTGTAAGTATTCCTGTTGAAATTAGTGCAAAAAATAAGGCATTATATATTAGCTTTACAGGTAATGGCAGTCTGGATCTCAAGAGCATCGGCTTTAGATAAAATATGTCGGATAATTAAAAATTTAGTCTTTGTAATTAATAATTCCTTGAAGTTATGCTAGATAAAAATAGCTTAACCGAAAGGAATTTTTTTATGAAAGCAGTTATTTGTGATTTGAACGGGGTAATTTGTTTTACAGATAAGTATCACTATATCAAATATATGGGTCAAAAATGTGACTATCGTTTATCAGAGACAAGCACAACAGGGTGGTGTTTCTGCTTCGGATCCAACTTCTATTGCGTATGCTGTTGCTCACGCAGGCCAGACGGTGGACTTCTAGAACTTGATAGTTCGCTTAGTTGGAAAGTTCCACAGAAATATGTTTGGTCAAATACTATAAAGATCGAATATGATTGTGATTATTGGCTGATGAACTATGAAGAACTTCTAGGTGGTGGTAGTGTTACAGTAACATATTAAGCACATTACATTTTACAGTTCTTTTGTATAGTAATGTCTTTTGCCTGTATATGGATAATCAGCAAGTGTAAAAACTTCATCATACCCATGCTTTATATAAAACTCTGGTGCTTGAAATGAAAATGTATCAACAAAAACGTATTTGCATCCTCGATGCCTAGCTTCGTTCTCTGCTGCCAATAATAGTTTGCTTCCAAGCCCGTCTTTTCTCAGACGTTCATTGACAAAAAGATAATGTATACATAACCAGTTACCAAAGGTTTCTCCGGTTAGGCCAGCCAATTTTTGGCCTTTTTCGTTTTCGTAAAATATGCCAAGTGGTATATTTTTGGATTCTTCTCTATTACTAAGATTATATGCTTTTAGCATCTCAAAAATATCATTTATATCCTTTTCATCACCATCAGCTGTTATGCGAAATTTTAAATCATTTTTCATATGTATCAACTATCCGTTTATTTTAAATTTATCAACTTAATACTTTATATCTTAATCTAATGTATGAATCTTCTAAGACAGAACACTCATCTAATTTAAGTACCCCTAAAGATGACAACTCCTTAGTTGTAGCTAATGATTCTCCATCTATCAATGTCGATGTTTCACGCCCTCCGACCAAAACAGGAGCAACTACAATATCCACATAATCGATTAATTTTCCTCTAAGAAACAAACCATTAACTGTGCCACCAGATTGAATTGTTAACCTATCACAATTGCATTCCGTTGCTAATCGTTCTAATGCATCTTTTATTGATGGCTTTTCTTGGTAGATAATATGTAAATTTCTTTCTTTAACCTTAAATGCTGGATGTTCTGAATTTGATGTGATAATTACAGCATTCTTGGATAAAGCACAAAAATATTTAACCCCTTGCTCGGTCAAATGATGATTATCAAGAATTGCAAAAGATACCGCTGTTTTTGAAGGCTTATCTTTTGTATTTACACCCATCTTTTCCTGGACGCGACCAGTATTAAAAGACCACAAATCTGTTGTTTGCTCAATCTCATAATATTGATGCAAACCGTCTTTTAAGCCAGTAATATTAGGAAAATCCTTATCATAATCCATCTCATCAGTTGCCCCTGTACTGATTTTTCCATCGACTGACATTAGCATAAACAATGTTGTAATTGGTCTATTCATAATTTCCCCTTGCATATTTATTGATTCATCACTACAACAGAATACAACAATATACTCAAAAATCCAATTATGACCTTTATTTAAGTGAATTATATATTCAAAAAAGAGATCATCTCATAATGAGTGCTCTCTAACAAACTAAATCAATATACTTTTAGAAAATAATAAACGCTCAAAGTGGAGAAAATATATCAATTCTATAAAATTTCTCCAAGTTATGGGTTAAATTTGTTTTTAAAGCATGGCTCTGAGCATATCGGTATAAGCAGCATTAATACAGTCCTGATACAGTCCTGAAGAAGTTAACTAGACTTTTTGAACCTATTGGAAATGATGGGGTTGTAACAAGACAACAATCGTGGTATATTGTAGAAAATTAGAGAAAGAACACACTGGTTGATGTGTGTGGGTGAGGAAATGAGAACAAGATAGTTTAATTTAAGTAATCACATAGGCTCTTGTTTTTTGTCGGAAGACAAGAAACGGACAATAGCAGCATTTATCTGAAAGAGAAATGCTGTCCTGTAAAGCAGGATTATTGTGGGTTATTTTTTAAGTTAGCCCACAATAACTAAAATGATTTTTGCCTGATGAACAGGCTAGTTTGTGTACGCTTAAATTAGATTATCGCTTTTGTATCCTTATCTGCACCAATAGGTGATTATATAGGATTTTTTAGCGAGTCTGTTTTTGCGTACGCAAAAGCAGGCTCGTTTTTTATGTCAGGGGACTGGAGGTTTTTATGGCACAAATAAATATTACTAATCTTACCTTTGCATATGAAGGAAGCTTTGACAATATTTTTGAAAATGTTTCCTTTTCTATAGATACCAATTGGAAACTGGGATTTATTGGCAGAAATGGTAAAGGTAAAACAACTTTTTTGAATTTGTTATTGGGAAGATATGACTACGAGGGACGCATATCTACAAATATGGTTTTTGATTATTTTCCATACAAGGTTAGCGACGCTGATATGGAAAAGACTGCGGACGAGCTTATGGAAAAATGGAAGCCATCGGTGGAAAGCTGGAGAGTTATGTGTGAATTGCCTCAGCTCTCCATAGATGCTGAGCTGCTTTACAGACCCTTTAAGACCTTGAGCTTTGGGGAGAGAACCAAGGTCATGCTTGCAGTTTTATTTTCTGGAGAAAATGATTTCCTGTTAATTGATGAGCCCACAAATCATCTGGATATGGAGGCTCGTGAAATTATAAAGAATTATTTGGCTTCCAAGAAAGGCTTTATCCTTGTGTCCCATGACAGAGATTTATTGGATGTCTGTGTTGACCATGTGTTGGTTTTAAATAGGGCAACAATAGAGGTTCAAGCGGGAAACTTTTCTAGCTGGTGGGAGAACAAAGCAAAAGCAGATGCATTTTCAAAGCATGAGAATGAAAAGCATTTAAAGGAAATTGGAAAGCTTAAGGCTACTGCAGACAGATCTTCCAGATGGGCAGACAAGGGAGAGGCTAGAAAGATTGGCTTCGATCCAATTAAAGAAAATGACAGAAGCATAGCTACCAGATCTTACATTGGCGCTAAGACCAAGAAGATGCAGGCAAGAGTGAAATCCTACGAAAAGCGAATGGACCGTGAGATAGCAGAGAAAGAGGGATTACTTCAGGATTTGGAGGAACCCATCGACCTTAAGGTAATGCCTATGGAGCACTACAAGAAAGTGCTTATAGATTGCAAAGATTTAACCCTTAGATATACTGATGGAACAAAGCCTGTAGTAAATGATTTATCTTTTGATTTGCTTCAAGGAGAGAGAGTATTTTTTAGCGGTGAAAATGGCAGTGGAAAATCTACCTTGATTAAATCGATTTTGGCTACAGCTGGTGTGGTTACTATGTCAAACCTTGTAACAGAAGGGACACTTAATGTGGCTCCCAATCTTGTCATCTCCTATATCAATCAGGATACTTCCTGGCTTAGAGGAAGCCTGAGGGATTATGCATTAAAGAATGGGCTGGATTACAGTTTATTTCTTTCAATACTGAGTCAACTTGATATGAGCCGAGTTCAGTTTGAAAAGAATATAGAGGACTATTCTGAGGGGCAAAAGAAGAAGGTGCTCATAGCGGGAAGTTTGCTTACATCAGCACATTTATACATTTGGGATGAGCCACTAAATTACATTGACGTTTTTTCGCGAATGCAGATTGAAAAATTGATTGAGGAGTATAAGCCAACTATGCTTTTGGTGGAGCATGATGTGAGATTTAGAGAGAAGTTGGCAACAAAGGAAATAACACTTTAGGAAAGCTATGTCCTTAGAGAAAGCGGTGTAAAAGTGGTATAAATCCGTGCAACTAAATTGAGGGCAGATGTTTTGATGATAATCTATCATTTAGTAGGGCATGGCAGAGGAGTTTAAACTAGTTTTTTATTATTATGGAGTAAGAAAAATGAGACAGAAAAATAAGATAATAGGAAACAGAAAATTTTATATGAAGGCACTGACAATTGCAGTGCCAATTATGCTTCAGCAGTTAATCCAGAGCATGGTTTCGCTTATAGATAACTTTATGGTATCAGGCTTAGGTGATATTTCAATGTCTGGTGTAAATGTTGCTGGACAGGTTATGTTTGTGTTTATGATTTTTACTAATACTATCTGCATGTCTGGCGGCATATTCCTTACGCAGTTTTATGGTGCACAGGATAAAAAGGGAATGCAACAGGCATTCATGTTTAAGCTGTTAATTGGACTATTGGCATTTGTACCATACTTGCTTGTGTGTGTTGTATTCCCAAGATCAGTACTATCACTTATGCTGATAGGAAATACCCAGGCGGGATTAATCCTGGATGAGGCTGTACGCTACATTAAAATCATGGCTATAATAGGTGTTCCATTCACCTGTTCAGTATGTATTGCCAGCTCATTGCGAGATATGGGAGAGGTAAGGATACCACTTTATGTAACAATCGTAGCAACACTTATCAATACAATCTTTAATTACTTGTTAATCTATGGACACTTTGGTTTCCCAGCACTTGGAGTAAGGGGAGCAGCCTACGCGACAGTTATAGCAAGAACAGTGGAGTTTGTAATCTTTGCAGTTGTCTATGTGTTAAAGAATCCGGACTTTGCAGTTCGTTTTGGCAGTAAATACAGAATTGATACTACTCTATTCAAAGAGATTATTAAGAAGGGTTCATTAATGCTGTTCTGCGAAATGACCTGGGTTCTTTCAGAGACAGTTACAACAGCCATTTACAATGGTCGTGGTGGTGCAGATGTTGTATCGGGTATGGCATCAAGCTTTGCCATTGCCAATCTTTTCTTTGTTGCCTTTGGTGGAATCTATTCTGCAACAAGCGTAATTATTGGAAGAACGCTTGGCGAAGGAAATCTGGAGGAAGCCCGAAGACAGAAGAACTGGCTTTTATCAGGAGCGGTTACTTTTGGAGTGGCCATGACATTTGTAGGATTTGGCACAACAGCTATTATTCCTATTGTTTTTGGTAAGCTAAGTGTAAACGCAATAGCAATCTGTCGTAGCATGGTTATTATGATGTCATTCTTTATGCCAGCATGGGTACTTATTAATGCACAACAGGCCGTTGCAAGAGCTGGTGGCGACACAAAGATGGGAGCCTATGCAGACGCCAGCATCACCATAGTAATTATGCTTCCAATGCTTTTCGCACTGGCTAAGTTTACAAATATCGGCCCTGTACAGATGTATCTGAGCGTAAAGCTTTTGGACGTGATAAAGATTACAATCTTCCATTTCTGGTTAAAGAAAGAGCGATGGCTCAATAATCTAACAGAGATAGGGAACGAGCAGGATAGCGTGAATGCCAATGATGAGGTTGTTGAAAGTGGTATAGCTGTCAAATCAGTGTAAATCTAGACTATATCAGTGCAAATTGCATAACATAATTGAAAGTGTGGTATATAATTGCTATACTTCAATATGTAGTAAATATAATAGAAAGCGAGGTAATCATTTATGAGAAGAAGAGTAGTAGATATGACAATTGAATATGGATGGATGACCTCGGATACTGATTTAAGATAGATTTATTTTGTGATTGTAATGACCGTGGCATTTTTGTCGCGGTCTTTTTTACTTCAAAAACTTTAGATTGTCCTGAGGTCTCCAAAAATTTAAAAACTGAACACAAATAATGAATGGAGAAATCAAGATGACAAATAAGAATATTAATAAAGAATCATGTAGACGTATTTCTGAGGTACAAAAGAACAGTTATACCATTTTGTTTGAAGGACAGGATATTCCTGCAAAGTTAAAAGGAAACTTTTATGAGCTGGAGGGATGCGAGCTTCCGGTAGTTGGAGATTATGTTAGGTTCGACTACAATCCGATTGGTGATTCAATTATCAGTAAGGTATGTGAAAGAACCAGTTTCCTCCAAAGGCCAGATCAGGCGAAGACAGGTGTGATGCAGTATATGGTTGCAAATGTTGATTACACATTTATCATCACATCTCTTAATGAGGATTATAGCTACAATCGAATTGTAAGATATGTAAGCGTGGTACTGCAGGGAAATTCCACCCCAGTTGTTGTGCTTACTAAGTCAGACTTATGTAATAATCCAGGTAGATATGTTCGTGAGGTGGAAGGAATCTCAGATAAGGTGAAGGTCCATGCTATAAGTGCCATTTATAATATTGGATTGGATGAAATAAACGAATATCTTCAGCCAGGAAAAACAATTTGTCTAATGGGATCTTCAGGAGCAGGAAAATCCACTCTTTTGAATGCCCTTGCAAAAGAAGATTTAATGAAGACCTCTGCAATTAGAGAGTCAGATTCTACCGGCAGACATACAACCACCCATAGACAACTGATAGAGCTGGAAAGTGGAGTTTGCGTAATCGACACGCCTGGCATGCGAGAAATTGGTATGGCTAGTGTAGAAGATGGAATAGATGGAATCTTTTCAGATATTATCGAGCTGAAGCAATGTTGTAAATTTAGTGATTGTAAACACGATACTGAGCCAGGCTGTGCAATAAAGGCGGCTATTGAAAGCGGTGAACTTTCAGCTGAAAGATTCAATCTATTCAAATCGCTTAGTGAAGAAAACTCCCGCAACTATTCCAAGAAAAAACAAATTGCCAAGTGGGTAAAGAATGCCAAAAATCTTGTTCGTTGATTAATAAAGTGTAAAACAGACTCTTTTCAGTGCAGTAGAGGGTCTGTTTTTGATATCTGTTATGCTTTTGATAGTAAAGATGGAGGTGGTTCAGGTGCGAAGGTATTATCTTGATAACATTAGATGGTTTACTCAGATTTTAGTTGTTATCTATCATGTTTTATATATGTATAACGGAGAGGGAATACTTGGAGGTCTTGGAAAGATAACCAGTCTTAAGACCCAGCACTATGATGTATTCCTGTACTTGGTTTATCCCTGGTTCATGTCACTTTTATTTATTGTGGCAGGTATAAGTAGCAGGTTGTATATGGATACTCACTCTGAAAAAGAGTTTATAAAATCCAGAACAACTAAATTGTTAGTGCCTTCGACTGTAAGCTTATTTGTATTCTGGTTTATTCAGGGTTATTTGAGCATGTCAATGAGTGATGCTTTTCAAAATTTGCAAGGAGTTCCGAGCATAGTAGTATACATGATAATGGCACTTAGTGGATCAGGACCTCTTTGGTTTTTACAGTTACTATGGATTTTCTCGATAATGCTGGTTCCAATCAGAAGGATTGATGGTGACCGTTTGTGGAAATTAGGCGAGAAAGCTAATATCCCTGTAATCTTTGCCATGACTATTTTAGTCTGGGGCGCAGCTCAAATTTTGAACACACCTGTCGTAATTGTTTATAGATTTGGATTATATGGCGTGATGTTTTTTGCAGGTTATTTCATTTTTTCACATGAGGAAGTAATGGTGAGAATGCAAAAAGCCTTTCCGATTATTTTAGTTATCGGGTTGGGACTTGCATCGGCATTTGTTATTTCCTACTTCGGGCAGAATTATGCAGATGCTCCAATTAATAGAGGGTTGCTTGATAATGCTTTTGCATGGTTTGGCTCACTTGCTATGCTTAGTGGATTTGCCAGATTCGTTGATTTTGAAACGGGCTTTACAAGGTGGATGAGCTCAAAAAGCTTTGGGTTATACGTATTTCATTATATTGGAATAGCTGCTGTTGCTTTATTTATTGCAAAACCTGCACTTCTTCCAGCACCAGTGATTTATATTCTCAGTACTATGGCAGGTTTCGGTGGTGGCATTCTGCTTAGTTTTGTATTTTCAAAGCTTCCGTTTTTCAGATGGGCTTTGCTTGGTATAAAAAAATAAAAGGGAATATTGGAATGACGACTTTATTAGCCATAATAGGTATTTTAGGAGGTTTTTAGCATGAGTGAGTTTATTGCATATTGCAGATGCTACGGCGGCAGCAAACCTAGCACTTCAGGAACATGGAATGCGTGCGATTTTACTAAAGAGTGAGCAGAAAATTACCTCTTTGTAGCATTTGTTGTTTTAAGTGCCGCAATCGAGTATAATTCACCATAACTTTTAAATGGATTTTAGATGGGGTGAGCAATGAAAATTACAGTAATCAATGGCACAGAGAAGAAAGGTGTTACTTATAGGCTCAAGGAAATTTTCCTTGAGTCATTTCGAAATAGTGCTAAGATAACAGAATTCTATCTTCCAAAGGATGGACCAGGATTTTGTACTGGCTGTACTTCATGTTTTTTGACTAAACAAGAGCTCTGTAAGGACTACGTGACAGTGCAGAAGATAGAGAAGGCAATGCTGGAGGCAGGCTTAGGTAAAGACAATCCTGAGTACACAGATTTCAAATATTGGAAAGAACAGGGCTGGATTGATGGAGTCAGACCATGGAAATAATTTAGGGGTGCATATGATTATCAAAGATATTGACAACGGAAAAGCCTTTGATTGGGGAAACACTTCCGAGGATTATGCAAAATATAGAGATATCTATCCAAATGAGTTCTATCAGACCATTTTGGATTTAGGACTTTGTAAGGATGGGCAGCGTGTTTTAGATATTGGAACGGGCACAGGGGTGCTTCCAAGAAATATGTATTCCTACGGTGCAAAATGGACTGGAACTGATATTGCAGAAAACCAGATTATTCAGGCAAAAAAACTTGCTTCTGAAGCTGGCATGGATATTGATTTCTTTGCATGCCCTGCAGAGGATGTAGAGTTTTCGGATGGAACCTTTGATGTGATTACTGCTTGCCAGTGTATATGGTATTTGAATGCTGAGGTAATAGCACCTAAGTTTGCCAGGATGTTAAAACCAGGTGGAGAATTTTTAATTTTGTATATGGGTTGGTTACCTTATGAAGATGCCATTGCTGGAAAGAGTGAAGAGATAATTTTAAAGCACAATCCAAACTGGTCAAGTTACGGAGATACAGTGAAGCCTGTGTATGTTCCGGATGAACTGCTATCATATTTTAATCTCATAAAGCGCATGGAATATCATGTTGATGTTCCTTTTACAAGAGAAAGCTGGCATGGCCGTATGCGCGCGTGCCGAGGCGTTGGAGCTGCAATGAATGAGACACAGCTTGCAGCATGGAATGAGGAACACATGAAGATGCTTAAGGATAATGCTCCGGAAGAATTCATGGTGAAGCATTATATTTCGCTGGCAGAACTAAGTCTGAAGTAAATGTAACAAATTGTTTTGGGAGGATATACACTTGAGTAGATTAAAAGAACTTAGAGAATACGTAGATGAAGAGCTTAATCAATTGCCCGAGGACAAGAGAGTGAGTGCAACTGCACATCTCTATGGGGTTTCCCTGGCTGCAACTATCCTTGCAAAAAAGAGAGACCTTGATGAAGAACTGGCTGCAATGGCAGGAATGCTTCATGACTTGCACGCTTATAAAAGTGGCTCCTATGATGACCATGCCCATTTAGGTGCTGGCCTGGCCAGAAATATTCTTGAGAAACTTGATTTAACAACCATGGAAGAAACAGATACTATCTGCTCTGCAATTTACCATCATGACGACAAATTAGTGACTGATTCACCTATGGATGAATTACTAAAAGACGCAGATGTAATCGACCACTGCTTCAAAGACTCATCCAAAGCGGTAAAGGAAAAAGAGCAGGTAAGGTATGAGAAGCTTTGTGAGGAATTAGGGCTCAATTAGTACACATGATTTTCAATATAAGAGGAAATTGCTTCCTCAGTGAAAAAAATAGGACCTAATATTTTCACTATATCAACTTAATCTATCCAGGGTGAAAAAATGCCTATTTTATTTTCACTATAGAAAACTAATATGATCTATAGTGAAAATCTAGAGTGATATTTTTCACTATAATTAACTTATAGTCATATAGTGAAAAATATTGAGTCATAGGAGATGTTTGTATGCTACTTAGAGATTATAAAAAAGAAGATGGAACAATAATTGCAAGTTGGCTTCAGAAAGAGGATGAATTATATAAATGGTCTGCAGATATATATAATAAGTTTCCTCTTTTAGGAGATGATATCTATGAAAACTATTTACCACAGCTTGGAACAGGGAAGTTCTATCCCATTACTGCCGTTGATGAAAATGAGAATGTTATTGGGCATTTCATTATTAGGTATCCAAAGGCTGATGATGAAAGTTCTATACGATTTGGTTTTGTCATAGTTACTCCTACACTAAGAGGAAAAGGATACGGCAAAGAAATGCTTAGGCTTGGAATCGAATATGTAAAGAGCAATCTTTCAGCTTCAAGGATTGATCTTGGAGTGTTCGCAAACAATGAGAAGGCAAAGCATTGTTATGAATCTGTAGGTTTTAAGGAATATGGCAGTAGAGAATGTGCGCTTCCTATAGGTACTTGGAATTGTATAGATATGGAGATGTTCTTAGAGTAAGTCGAAGCGTATAAGGGAATTCATAATGATACGAAGAATAAAAAAGATTTTAAAAGTAACGGGAATAGTTATTATTTCCTTCATAGCAATTATTTTAGTGGCGCATTTCACAGGCAGAATAATCAATAACAGAACACCAGATGGTGGGATAAATGAATCAATGTATGTAGATATAAATGGAACAAAGCAATGGATAAATATCTACGGACAAGATAAGGATAATCCAGTTTTACTCTATCTTCATGGTGGGCCTGGCTCATCAACCAGCATATTCGATTACGCCGTTACAAGAAAGTGGAGTGATGTATATACGGTAGTCACTTGGGATCAGCGAGGCTGCGGAAAAAGTTATGACACCTCAAAGACAGATAATATAACCGCAAGCATCATGATGCAGGATGGCAAGGAAATGACTGAATTCTTACTTGATCATACGGGCAAAGATAAGATTACTCTTTTAGGACATTCATGGGGTTCGATGTATGGTGCAAACTTAGCTTTGGAATATCCGGAATATTATGAAGCATTTATTGGCGCAGGACAATTTATCGATCCTAAGGAGAATGAACAAAGACTTTACGATGCGGCACAGGAATGGAGTGTTGGAGACGAAGAAGGTAGAGCACTCCTTGAAAAATGGTCTCCAGAAAACGAAGATTCCATAGAAGCTATACAGGCAAGAAATGCTACTATGGAAAGATATGGTTATGGAATGATGAAAGATGGCTCGGACTATAATCTTTATACCACGGTGCTGTTCAATCCAAACTATACAATAAAGGATTATGTTGGATATCTATCACACGGGAGTAAGGAGTTTGAACCATATTTGACTTTCTGGGCAAGTGATGAATTGTCAAAGCTGTCGCTACTTCGTAAATACGAATACAAAGTAGCCTACTACAATATAGATGGAGATATGGATTATCAAACAAACTACCAGCTTGCCTGTGAATACTTTGATGATGTGAACGCTCCATATAAAGAAATGTTTGTGATGAAAGATGCAACTCACGGTCTGCTTGAATCACGCTCAGAAGAATTCTCGGAGATAGTACATAAGATAGCAGGGAAATAAATTATATATTAGGATACGCTAGATATGGGAGATACGATGAACGAACAAATTAGAAAAAATACAGTATTATCCTGCTGGATAATATTTGTAATCCTAATATTAGTACATGGATTCGAAGCTATCGTCCTTAGGATGGATGAAACCTTTTTTGGAGAGAACTTCATCAATAAGGTGTTTGGAATCCTAGTGATTTTTCTGGTGCTGCGATGCCTTAAATGGAAATGGTCTGATATAGGGTTTGCACGAACCGGATTTGTGAAAAGTATTGGCATAGGATTGCTGCTTGCTCTGTGCTCCTTCGTCATTTCTTATGGTGTGGAAATCCTAATCCTGAAAAGCCAGGGGCACGATATCGGATTTGGAATTTTTACAACAGGCTTTTCCCTGACTGGTGAAGCGGATATACATACAGGTATTGGATTTATATTAATGTGCATTTTTTTCAACCTGATAAATGTGATTATGGAGGAAGGCACCTTTAGGGGGCTTTTCTATCAAATTGCAGATATTGATCATTCAATGAAATATGCTCTGTTCTTCCAGGCCTTCTTGTTTGGAGTTTGGCATATTGTGACTCCACTCCATAATCTGATTGATGGTGATATTAACATTGGGGCATTCATCGGACTTGGCGTGGGATACATTATCCTCGCCGGTATGATGGGCATTAAGTGGGAATTGCTTTATCGGATGACGGGAAGTCTTTATGCTGGAATGGCTGATCATTTCTTCAACAATTGCATTGCCACAAATCTACTTCATGTAGTTACTGAGACGGGGACAGATGAAATGATGATTGTTCGCGTGGCAATAGCGCAATTATTGTCATTTGCAGGGGTTTTAGTAGTGTGGAAGAAAAAGGGGATATAAGAGGTGTTTAATGGGGAAAAAGAAAGTGGAACATGTTGTTTTTGATGGTATGAGAAAAATAAAAAAGAATTACAATATCAGTGAATACAACAGGAAAACTTATAAGAAAAAATCGAATAGGGTAAAAGAACAGTAAGAATCGGAGCTTGTAGCGCTCTTTCTATGAGAAAGGACATCGATAATTCAAATTTGTTGAATAATTAATATTCCAGTGTAACAGTCTATTGTATAAAAATGCTTTTGACAGAGGAAGAGGTGTTGGACATGGGGTTGGAATTATTACAGGCATCTACAGCGGATGCATTAACTATAACTGGGATCTCTAGACGAGCCTTTCACAGTGATGTGGAAGTTGGTTCCAAGGAAAAAGTGGGACCACCAGGATATATGTCAGTTCCGTATTATACGAAGATGGCCAAGTCAAATCATCTTTTTAAATTGATAGATAATGGCTTAATCATTGGCGGAGCGGTACTTTTTTTGGATAATGAAAAACTTAATATTGGCAGGATTTTTATAGGACCGGAAAATCATCGAAAAGGTTATGGAATATTTTTGATGCAGAAAATAGAAGCGTTATATCCTGCGGTAAAGGAATTTACACTTGATACACCAATCTGGAATACCAGAACTAACTCATTCTATTTAAAAATTGGGTATACGGAAGTAAGGCGTGATAATGAGTTTATTTATTACGCCAAACAACAATAAATAATTTAAAGTTATATAAGGAGAACACATATGAAATCATTGATTATCTATTTCAGCAGAGCTGATGAAAATTATGCAGTCGGTTAAAAAGTTCGTTTATAAAAATGAAAACAGCATGAAAAAGATGCATGAGTTTTATGATAAGACTCTTGCATCCCTTGACGTTCCTTATTCGGAAGCCTGTTTTGATACTTCTTTCGGTCAGACACATTGTCTTCTCGTTGGAGATCCGGAAAAGCCAAGGATATGTACAATACATGGAGGAAATGGGATCACAACATTGAATCTGAAACTGTTTCTTCCGTTGTTGGAAGAATACAGTATCATTGCTCCGGATGTGATCGGTATGCCCGGGAAAAGTGATCCATACAGGATTATAAGCAGCAAGAAGGATGAATACGGACTATGGATCAAGGAAGTATTGAGTCATTATAAGGAAGAAAGAATATCCTTTGTTGTGTCTTCTTACAGTTCTGCCATGTTTCTTTCATTTGCCAAGAACTATCCGGAGATGATTCAAAGCGCCTTGCTTCTGGTTCCGTCAGGGATAGTGCATGGACCAATCCTGCCTATGCTGGGCAAGATGGTCGTTCCGTTTATGAAATACTATTTTAGTCCTTCTGAGAAAACACTTGATGTGGTGATTGAATCTATGGGCGGAAAAGGTGATCCGGTATGGAGAGAATTCTATGATATTATGATGTCATCTTATAAGATGGAGATGAGGCCGCCCAGGGAATATAAAAAGAAAGAACTGATATCGTTTACGTCTCCGCTTCTCATAATCGCATCGGAAAATGACATATTCTTTCCGGCAAGCAGAGTATTCCGTAAAGCAAGAGAAATTTTTGCCGGATCTGTAACTACGGTAGAAATAGACAGTAAACATTTACCATCTGATGAAACGATGATTGATGTATGTAAACGGACGAAAGAGTTCTTTAAGAATGCGTAACTGGAATATCTTACAGAATAATAGACTAGGAATAAGAGGTATACAATAATAACGTAGAGGGATGAAAAATGGTTGAAATAAAAATTGCAAGACAAGATGATATTGAGAGTTTAATGAGCATTCGCCTTGAAATGCTTAAGGTTGTGAATAGTCTTCCAGAAAATTATGAGTATTCAGATGAAATTATAAATGAAAGTCGAGATTACTTTTTGAATGGAGACCAGATGACTGTTCTTGCTTGTGATGGAGATGCTGTCGTTGGTTGTGCATCCATGAGCTTTATAAGGATAATGCCAACATTTGATCACCCGACCGGAAAACGAGCCCATCTTATGAATGTATATACAAAAAATGAATATCGTCGACAGGGTATTGCTCAAAAGATGGTCGAATTGCTAATAGAGAAAACTTGTGAAAAAGGTGCCACAGAAATCAGTCTTGATGCAACATCTTTAGGAAGACCACTCTATGAAAAATTGGGATTTACTGATTCAACAGAATGTATGGTTCTAACAAATTTTTAGGAGAAAGACCATGAGGGAAATAACGCCCAGCGAGGTAAACCAACTGTACGATTGTATTCGTGAGTTATCAGAATATCACAATGCGACCTCTGAGAATTTTAAAGGATGTTATCCTATAAATCCATATGAAAAGACGCTGGAATCTTTTGAAGCGGCATTAAGAAAAAAAGAATCTTACATAGCTGTCTCTGAATTTGAAAATCAGATCATAGGATTTTGCAAAGTAGATATAAGTGGGGAAAACGGTAAACTGGACTATTTGCTGGTGAAGGAAGAATTCAGAGGAAAAGGTTTTGGAAAAGAACTCATGGACTGGGCAATGCTTATGTTTGCCCAAAATACTGTTAGGCACATTGAAGTAAAAGTGGTTGATGGTAACCCTACGATTCATTTGTATGAAAAATATGGATTCAAAATGAAATCGCACATATTAGGGATTGAGCGTTAAATCCGTGTCAGGTATATGTGATGTCCCTGAAGTGAGTAAGAGGGGCTGGAAGCTGTAATTTGGGGGAGTTGCATGAAACATTCTAAACTGAAAAAAGCGCTTATATGCATTGCTGCATTGCTCGTAATAGTATTTGCGATAGCAACGGTTATCTATATCAATATTAAAAGTTTTACGGTTAAGAGAATACAAAGTTCAGATGGCCAGGAAGTATATATTATGGGTACGTTTCACACCAATCATTTTGACTCTATATCAAATTATTCTTTTGAAGAAATGCTTAATGCAATACAGAGCATAGATCCTGATGTGGTTTTCATTGAGGCAAGAGAAGAAAACTACGAACAGTATGGAGTAGTGGATGGTCCTGTTGATATGTGTATTACATATTGCTATTGTCGGGATAATGATATTCCTGTAGAGATGATAGATTACTGGAAAGTAGATAATAACAATTACAAACGAAACACCACCACCGAAGATAGAGATGATCATATACATCAAAATATAATGGAGAAACTGAACCTCTATGCTAATAAAAAAGTTTTAATAGTATGTGGATTTGGACATTTATATCCGCAGTTGGATCGACTGGTGGATGAAGGGATGGTAAAGGAACGTATTCCGCATATTTCAAGCTTGTTTAAGAGCGATGGAAAAGAGTTTGAATATCCTTCTTCTATATGTGAGGTGTGGGAGCAAAGAGCATACTTTTATGCTTACACATATCCAGAATCAATTCAGGCAGATGAAACAATAAACGATGAAGTGAAAGCCCAATGGCCGATTGATGAAAATCATAATTTCTATGATTCGCAGATAAAGTATTGTGAGCTGTTTAGAGCAAATCAGTAATATAGGTGATATATAAATGGAATGGAGCACCATGATATGAGCAAAAGGATACATTTAATCGGAATAAAAGGGAGATAAATTATGGTACAGAAAATAATTAGAAATCAAATGTTTTTGGCTCAGAAATGTGAGCCTGCTACAAAGGCGGATGCACAGATAGCTCAGGATTTGCTTGATACATTAAGAGCAAACATAGACCATTGTGTTGGGATGTGTGCCAATATGATTGGACAGAAGAAGACTATTATTGCTGTTGCGGCGGGACCATTTCAGTTTGTAATGATAAATCCAAAGATTACTCAAAAGAAGGGCAAATACGAGACAGAGGAAGGTTGTCTTTCTTTGGATGGAGTAAGACCTTGTACCAGATATGAGGAGATTGAGGTTGAGTTTCTTAATCAAAACTTCGAGCCACAACATGCAAAATACACTGGCCTTACAGCTGAATCCATCCAGCACCAGATTGACCATTGTAACGGGGTGGTAATATAGATAATCTGTAGACGAGTGGGGATTGGAGAAGTCGAAAACCCAGATTATACAGATGATAAAACTCAAAAGACGTTGCAATCTAGGCGTTTAAACTTCTATCTTCGCAACGGCTGTAGAGACACGGGACTTCGTGTAAATTGTTTTGGGGTTAACTACATAATTTTAGAAGCTGGAAAGACTCAATTTAAAGATAAAGATGAAGTATGGAATCTTTATGAAAGATTCTATAAAAGCTTTTTACCTGAAGATAAATTTAAGAAAAATATACGAAGAACAAATTAGAGAAGGTACACCAGAGTACTTGATTAAGATGGTAAGATAAATCACATTTGGGGGGAACAATATGCTAAAAGACTTTTATGATATCGACACAGAACCAATAGTAGATCTTGCAGCATTTTACGGTAAGCCAAAGGAGATTACTGAAAAATGCTTAGTCATCTTTTCAAAAGAAATACATGATTATTTGCTAGAAAAATATACATGTGAAAACATAGGTACTATAACTGCCTGCAATGGAAATACGCCTATATATTTAATTGAATATAAAGGCGAAAAAATAGCATTCTATTTGACTGGTATCGGAGCAGCAATCGCATCTGCAACCTGCTATGAAATTCATTGGCAGACAGGTGCCACAAAGTTTATTATGTTTGGTTCATGTGGAAGCTTAGATGCTGATGCAACTACAGGAAAGTTTATTGTGCCTACTAAAAGTTATAGAGGAGAAGGCACTTCCTTCTACTATGCTCCAGCGAATGATTATATAGATATAAAAACAGCTGATAGACTTGCAGAAATTTTCCAGGAACTAAATGTTCCACATGTCAAAGGCTCTGTGTGGACCACAGACTCAATGCTCAGGGAGACAAAAGGGTTAGTTGCAAAAAGAAAATCAGAAGGCTGCATTGCAGTTGAAATGGAGTTGTCAGGCGTTCAGGCATTATGTGATTTTTATGGCCTGACTTTATATGATTTCCTTGAAGCAGGTGATGTGCTCTCTGACAGTGGATATGAAATTGAAGGATTAAAAGATGCTAATCACAGCTTGGGTAAACTGTTTATAGCCCTTGAGATAGCTCTTAGAATATGATTTGCAGTGAACTGTAGTGAATATATTAATTGATTTTATAAATCGAATGGTATAGTATACATATAAAGATTGCAAGCAATCGGATAGTATAAAATGTATATAACAAGGAGGTGCGTCATGCTTAAGGTAGTAGCAAAACTTACAGTAAAGAAGGATAAAATAGAAGAGTTCAAGAAGACTGCAGAGGAACTTATTAAAAAGTCCAATGCGGAGGAGCAGAATATCTTTTACACATTGAACCAGAGCGTGGAGGATGAGCAGAAATTTGCGTTTATTGAGTGTTGGAAAGATAGTGATGCACTTAAGGCACACGAGGCATCAGAGCACTTCACAAAGATATTCCCAATGCTTGGTGAATTAGCAGAAATTTCTGCTCCAGTAGAGCTTTACAACGAGGTTGAGTACTAAGCTATGTTATTCTCAGGGACAATATTGTTTTATTTGGCATGGAGGAAAAAATGGAATTTAAAGAAGTAGTAAAAAATCGCTATTCATGTAAGAAATATGATACAAAAAAAGTTGAGAGAGAAAAGCTAGAGGCTATTTTAGAGGCAGGCAGGCTTGCACCTACAGCAAAAAATCTTCAGGAACAGCACATTTATGTTGTAGAGTCTGAAGAGGTTCTAGCTAAAATTGATAAGATGACACCTTGCAGATATGGAGCACCTACTGTACTGGTTGTTGCATTTGATAAAAATAATGTATTTACTTATCCAGGAGACAAGAGAGATTCAGGTGTTGAGGATGCATCTATCGTAGCTACACATCTTGTTCTTGCAGCTTATGATGAAGGTGTTGATAGCTGTTGGATTAATTATTTTGATCCAGATCAGATGGCAAAAGAACTTGGTCTTCCAGAAAATGAGGAGATTTTAATGCTTCTTGATCTTGGTTATGCATCAGAGGGCGCAGGTCCACTCGCTAATCACGACAGCAGGAAGCCATTATCAGAGACAGTTAGCTATTTATAAAAAAGGAGATGTATATGTATCAGTTATGACAATCGTCAATTCTGCCCGTCCTTTGAGAGGGAAAGCCTAAAAATTGCTGATTTAAAGGGACAACCACTGATAAGTCTAAATGAAAAATACAATCCTACGCGAATTTGCTAAATTCCTGCGAGCGTGAAGGCTTCTATCCAGATGTTCGAATTAAAACCATGGAAGCTGCCATGATATATGAGTTTGTCAGGGAAGGCTTAGGAATTGGAATAGATGTAGATATTCACAACAAGGAAGTTTTTTCTAAGGACATCAAATTGATTCCTATTGAGGATGGCATTTCTTGGAATGTGTACGTGGCTTACGAGAAATCCAAGGAAGATGATAAGAAACTGCAGCAGTTTGCAACTATATTGACATCAAAATAATTAGAAATAGAAAATACGCCTTGCGCAATCGACAATCGATTGCGCAATTTTTTTATCATTTTTTGGTTTATTCGTATACTGATTGCACAATTATCTTATGGATTTCGTTAATTGTTTAGTAAATAAAATACTACTAATATATAGATATAAGGTCAGTTCACGGAATATTCACAAATATTTAGTGAAGCTGAAATGCGCAAGTTTGCGCAAGTGATTGGGAGGTAATATGGGAAAGAAAATACTAAAAAACAAGGTTTTACTATTGATGCTTGTTCCAGCTGTGGCATATGTTGTTATATTCAGTTATTTGCCAATGGGCGGCATAGTTCTAGCATTTAAAAACTATAAATATGCAGATGGCATATTGGGGAGTCCATGGGTGGGGCTTGATAATTTCAAATTTCTTTTTGTCTCAGATAAAATCTGGCAGCTTACAAGAAACACTCTACTTTACAATATAGCTTTTATTATTTTTGGAATGATATTTGAGGTAGGATTTGCAATTATCTTAAGCGAATTAACCAACAAGGTTTTTAAAAAGATTGCTTAAGGATTTATGTTTCTTCCGTACTTTATTTCGTGGGTTGTTGTAGCGACAATCATGATGAATATTTTCGGAGATCACAGTGTACTTAATTCTATAGTTACAGCAGCAGGTGGGGAAAAGATAAGCATCTATAGCAATACAGCACTTTGGCCAGTAACAGAGTTACATTGGACAAGGCTGTAGATTATACCTGGAATGGATGGGCATGGGCTATCAACAGACAGGATGAGCCAGAGGAGGCAGGCTAGGGAAATGTACAATGCAATTGACTATGCAGATGATTCTCAGGTTGAAATTGAAGGTGAAAATATTCTAACTGACGCGCAATTTGATAGACTTATGACAGGCTGGAATTATGATAAACCAGAGAATGTTACAGCATCAATTGTCGAAGATGAAGGAATCCCTACCTTTAAATTTAGTAGTGTTGGTAATGTAAAATTTGATTTATCTCATAATATAACTATTGAAAAAAGCGGTAAGTATTCTATGGTTGTTGAATATAAGGGGGATAATACAACTGGTGTGTGCATAAAGCCTTTTACCAAACTCAATGGTTACATCAGAGAGACAAATATCTATCCATCTGATACCCGTTGGACCAGAGGCACAATTGATTTAGAGTTGGATGCTGGCACGGATATTGTTGTTGGAATTGAAATTGATTCACCACAAATTACAGGTGAAATTAGAAATTTTGGAGTGTATCTAAAGGAATAAAGTAGGTAAGCTGATGCAGGAAATTGAATTAAAGAAAATAGCAGAGGAACTTAATATTTCCCAGACCACGGTGTCTAGGGCTTTATCTGGGAACGGAAGAGTTTCTGATAAGACTAAGCAGAGAATTGAAAAGTTTTTGCTGGATAACAATTATACTTTAAAGAATCGTTCTGTTGACTATGGTAGCAAGCATACTGGAAATATATGCGTGACTATACCAGGTGAAGATAAATTTGCAGAGACCCCTTTCTTTCATGCTTCTTTAATGAGTATTTTAGATTATTACTCTACAAGAAATTACAACGTAATTCCGGTTAAAACAAAGGCAAATGATATTCGTCAGCTTGAAAAGATTATTAAGCAGCATAAAGTAGACGGGGTTATTCTCACCCGCACGATTAAAAAAGGAATTGACATAGAGTTTTTAAAGAGCCGTAATATTCCATTTGTTGTTATAGGGTCTTATGAAGATGATCAGGTCTATCAGGTAGATGTGGATCAGGAAAATGGCTGCAAGGAGCTTACATCAGTTCTTTTGAAAATGGGTTATCGTAGGCTTGCCTTACTATGCGCAGATATGACTCATGTTGTAACTCAAAGCAGATATGCAGGTTTCCTTAAAGCTCATGTGGAAAATGACTTGGGAATCAACACTCAGTTTGTGTTTAATGAGACAGGATATGCTCAACAGACTGCCCAAGCGGTAGACGATTGCTTGAAAAATCAAATTGAATGTATCATTTGCATGGATGATAACATCTGTATCAACGTATTGAATCGATTGAAGGCAGAAAATGTTGTAGTTCCTAGAGATATCAAGGACGCATCATTTTTCAATAGTTCAGTTTTAGAGATGCATTACCCTCCAATAACAGCATTGGAGTTTAATACGGGAGATTTGTCATGGACTGCGGCAAAAATGTTGTATGAATTACTCCAAGGCAATGAAGTTCCCCACAGACAAATGTTGGGACATCAGCTCTTTTTGAGGGATTCGACACAGAAGGATATAGTTAAGGCGTTTTAATAATAAATAAAATTGGGAGGATAATATGTTAAGAAGAAGGTCTAGAAGTGGAGCTAGAATTATTAGCCTTATGTCGGCTATTGCAATGCTGGGAGGTCAGGTGTATTTCCCATTTGAGGCAAAAGCAGAGGAAAGTGAAAGTTGGAAGGCTACTGACTTAATTAAAAACGGAGATTTTGAGACTGGTGATTTAAGTGGCTGGACTGTAGATATGCCAGATAGTGATGGAGATGCTGTCGGTTATAAGATTAAAGTTGATGAATGGGCGAGCAATAACAAAACTAATATCTTAAATTACTGGAACAATAATGAAAGTGCGTCTTTTGAGTTTTCTCAGGACATTAAGGATGTTAAAGCTGGAACTTACAAGCTTTCCTTTGAAGCTGATGGCGCAGAAGATGAATCTGGCTTAAAGCTAAGTTTAAATGGTGAGTCAGTATCAATAAAAACTTCAGGTTGGGATAACTGGTCCACATTCTCTACTGAAAGCTTTACAGTTGAGGAGAAGACTGATTTAAATTTTAAGATTAGTGGAGAAATCTCTTCCGGTTATTGGGGGGATTTAGACAACTTTGTTTTATACAAATTAGAGTCTAATGAAAACTCTGATGATGAGAAAAAAGATGAGGATTCAGAGTCGGAAGAAGATAAGGATAAAGACAAGGACAAAGATAAAGAGCAGGAAGCTGAGGAAGCAGATATTATTGTTAAACCTGTAGATGGCTGTGATGAAGATTTTATCACTGGTGTTGATGTAAGCTCATATCTTGCACTTAAAGACAGTGGTGTAAAGTATTATGACTATGATGGAAATGAACTTAGCAATAGCGAATACTTTGTTTTCCTTAAGGAGTGTGGCGTTAACTACGTCCGTATCAGAGTATGGAATGACCCTAAGGATTCTGAGGGAAATGGCTACGGCGGTGGAAACTGTGATTTGAACAGAGCTATAAAGATTGGCAAGTGGGTCACAGATGCTGGAATGAAGGTTCTTATTGATTTCCATTATTCTGATTTCTGGGCTGATCCTGGTAAGCAGACTGCACCTAAGGCATGGCAGTCTATGACAATTGATGAGAAGGAAGAGGCTCTTGAGAAATTCACAGTGGATAGTCTCCAGAAGCTTATCGATGCAGGTGTCGATGTTGGAATGGTCCAGGTTGGAAATGAAACTAACAATGGCATCGCTGGTGAAAAAAGCTGGGAAAACATGGCAAAGCTTTTTTCTGCTGGTAGTAAGGGTGTGAGAAAAGTTGCTAAGGACAATGACAAAGATATTCTGGCAGCTATTCATTTTACAAATCCTGAAACAAGTGGTAGATATGAGGGCTATGCTAAGAATCTCAAGGAATACGATGTAGACTATGATGTATTTGCTTCATCTTACTATCCATATTGGCACGGAACACTGAGCAACCTTAAGAGTGTGCTGTCAAACATTGCTGATAATTACAACAAGAAAGTAATGGTGGCAGAAACTTCTTATGTCTACACTCTTGAAGACGGCGATGGATGTGAAAACACAGAGCGTGAAGGCAAAAATGATCCGTTGAATTTTGATGTTTCAACTCAGGGACAAGCGGATTCTGTTAGAAGTGTTGTTGAAACTGTGGTTTCAGTAAAGGGCGGAATTGGTGTATTTTACTGGGAACCAGCATGGCTTCCAGTACAGGTTTATGACAAGGATGCAGATGACGCTGAGGAAGTGCTTGCTTCAAATAAAGAAAAGTGGGAAAAGTACGGAAGTGGCTGGGCTGCTTCTTATGCGAAGGAATTTGACAAAGATGTAAGAGATTGGGGCGCTGGCGGTGCTGTAGTTGAAAATGAGGCTTGGTTCGATTTTGAAGGACATCCACTTTCTTCTGCAAAGATTTATAAATATATTCGTACTGGCGTGAAGGCAAAGGTAAAGATTCTTCGAGTAGAGGTTTCTGATGTAGAGTTTGAGCTTGGAGATGAAATCAAGCTTCCTGAAACAGCAACTGCTATTTATAACGACGGAACTAAAATTGATAAGGAAGTTCTTTGGAATGAAACAGAATTGGCTGATGCAAAGGAAAAAGGCGTTGGGGAATTCGAAATCTCTGGTACTGTTGAAACAGCAGAGGAAACATTCGATGTTGTTTGTAAGGTAACCGTAAAGCCAAAAAATTATCTAGTGAATGCTGGTTTTGAAGATGGAGATAAGGCTTGGACAATAGACGATAAAGGAAACACCAATGGAAACAATGGTGTAGGAGTTCAGGCTGATGCTTCAAATGTAAAATCAGGTAGCATGTGTCTGAAGTTCTGGGACAATGAGGCGATTGATTATATTGTTGAGCAGAAAATCACTTTGGACAAGGGTATTTACAAGCTGGGAGCTTTTGTTGAAGGCGGTGACTGTGGTGAAAGCGCAGAGTTCAAGCTTTATGCAAAAGTGAAGGATGAGATTCTTTCAGCTGATACAGGTGTTACCGGTTGGCAAAACTGGGCAAATCCAGAGATTGATTCTATTACTGTGAAAGCTGACGGCACAGAGGTAACAGTTGGTGTAAGTGTAAAGGCTGCTTCTGGTGGTTGGGGTGCCTGGGATGATTTCTACCTTTATAGAACAGGCGATTTCACAGGAGCCGATTCGTCTGACGATGTTATTGATGATGATAACAAAGATGACAACCCTGATATAGATAATCCAGGTGATAATGGTAATTCTGGAAATGATGGTGGAAATACAGGCAATAATGGTAATCAGGATAATAATCCAACAGATGATAACAAGGACAACAAAACTGATAATGCAAAGGTGATAATTGAGCAAGTTCATCAGGCTGTTAAAGTCTTTGTTGAAAAGGTGGTTGTGCCAGTTGTAAAAGAAGTCTGTAGAGTATTTAAGAGAATATTCGGATGGTTTTAAGAGGTGAATAATGGAGCATAAGTTAGATTTTACTAGAGCAAGGCAACAGGAAATTCACAGTTTATCGGAAAAGTTTTTTGGTGTGAACCCAGCGGGGAAAGAACTGGGTTTCACCAATTATTACATGACTATTGATGGAAAGCCTTTCTTTGGGATTAGTGGTGAGTGCCATTTTTCGAGAGTGTCGGAAAGTCAGTGGGAGGACACAATTCTTAAAATGAAGGTTGGAGGAATTAATGTCATCTCTACCTATATTTTCTGGAATCATCATGAAGAAATTGAAGGGACATTCAGATTTGACGGAAGACGTAATCTTAGAAAATTTATAGAATTATGTGACAAGCATGGTATGTTTGTGATAATTCGTATGGGGCCCTTTGATCATGGTGAAATGCGAAATGGTGGGCTTCCAGATTGGTTATATGGAAAGCCTTTTGAGGTTCGTAGTTTAAATGATGGATTTCTTCATCATGTGAGACTTCTTTACAGAGCTATCAGTGAGCGGATTGACGGATTATTGTACAAGGACGGAGGTCCAATTATTGGCGCTCAGCTTGATAATGAGTACATGCATTCAGCAGCACCTTGGGAGATGACTACTGGAGTATCTAATGAATGGACCAATGGTGGAACCGATGGGGAAGAATATATGCTCGCCTTGAAAAAGATTGCTGTAGAAGAGGGAATTATAACACCTTTCTATACCTGTACAGGATGGGGCGGTGCTGCTACTCCATCGGAAGAAATGCTTCCACTATGGGGTGGTTATGCGTTTTGGCCATGGATGTTTTATGGCAAGCCAGACTACAGTCATCCTGCCACACCAGAGTATTTGTATAGAGATAATCATAATAATCAGGTGCCAGATACCTATAATTTTGAACCAAATTATAAGCCTGAAGATTTGCCCTATGCATGCTGTGAAATGGGTGGAGGAATGATTAATTTCTATAATTACAGATTTCAGCTCCCTTATGAATCAGTGGATGCAATGGCAAATATCAAAATTGCCAGCGGCTGTAATTTCCTAGGCTACTATATGTATCGAGGGGGAAGCAATCCAAAGGATTCCTTGGGCAATTATCTGAACGAGCATCAGTGTCCAAAGATTTCTTATGAATATCAGTCGCCGATTGGGGAGTTTGGACAGATTCGCCCTAGTTACCATAGATTACGAAGGATGCATTTGTTCGTAAAGCATTTTGGAACAAAACTAGCTGAAATGGTTACTATGCTGGCCGAGGATAATCAAAATCTTCATCCAACGAACACTGATACCCTTAGATATGCTACCAGGACAAATGGCAAAGAGGGGTTCCTGTTTATAAATAATTATCAGGATCATGTGATTTTAAGTAATAAGTCTAAAGAGAGAATAGCCGTTAAACTACCTGATAAAGAGATTGTTATTAATGATTTTGGAATTGCTTCAGGTGAAAATACAATTCTTCCAATCAACATGAATCTGGATGGACTTCTTTTAAGCTATGCTACGGTACAGCCTCTTTCACGAGTAGAGAAAGATAACGTAATTACGTATTATTTCTATGAAGTTCCTGGAATGAAACCAATGTATGCTTTTGCCGGTGAAGAAATAATTGAAGCTAAGCTAGGGGCAGATAAGTATTTTAGTAAGAAAGTTAATGATTCAGAAATAAGATTTATTACTTTGTCAGTTGAGGATAGTCTAAATTATTATGAGTTTGACACTGAAGCTGGAATAAAGGTTATCTTTTCTGAAAGTCCTGTTCTATTTGATGGGGAGAATTACACAGTAGAAAAGACTGATTTAAATCCTAGGGAAATAACAACAACTCAGTGTGGTCCTTCCCGATTTACCTTTATGGTTCCAAGTCTTAATGAGCAAGCTAAGGATTCGCTATTGAAGATTGAGTATAGTGGCGATATAGGGTCCCTCTTTAACGAAAAGGGAGAACTGCTTGCTGATAATTTCTCCAACGAAGCCATATGGGAAATCGGATTAAATGAAATAGGTGTTAAACCAGGCGAAATAATTACGCTGCTCATTACACCAAGAAAAGATGATGTTCTTGTAGATGTATCTTCCACTATGGCAGGTCGACTCGAAAAAACGGATGGGGTTCACTTTGAACTTCGGGGTATTACATTGGTGGAGACCATAGAAGAACGCTTAGTCACAATTTAATAACCAGCTTTACAATGAGATACTCGAATGGGGCTGTTAAAAAACTCCCCTAGATAGTGCCTGAAATCAAAACTTGGATTAGTGACACTTCTGTGATAAATAAGCTGCTATTATTAAATCAAACAAAAGAATATAACTTAATTAATCAGCAGTTTAGGAAAGGAGGCTCACTATGAGAAAAGGAAATTTCAAAGTTAGGGTACTATCGACAGGTATGGTTGTCATGATGATCATGACAACATTCACCCCACTTTTGTCACAGGCAGCTGGGCTTCCTGATGAAGAAACGACATTTACAGAACCGGCTGCTGAAGAAAAAACAACCGAAGAAAATCCAATCGATGAAGATTCACTCAAAGAAACAACAGAAGAAGTCATCGAAGAAACCAAATCAGAAGACATGCTTTTAGAAGAAACTCCAGCAGAAAATCCATCGGATGATGAAAACTCTTCAGAAACGGATGAAGTTAAGGACGACGATAAAAAAGCTGATGAAGAAAAATCTGAAGATGTGAAGCCAGAAGAAAAGAAGGTCGATGAAGAGAAGGCTGGAGAAGAGAAAAACGAAGAAAATAAAAAAGATAAAACTGATAAAGAGCTGGAAGAGGAATTAGAAAAAAAGAGATTAGAAGAGGATGAGTTAGAGAAAAAGAGATTAGAAGAAGAGGAGCTGAAGAAGAAGGAGTTAGAAAAAAAGAAGCAGCCTCCAAGACATGAAAGAATCTTCGCAGAAGTGAATGGAGAATACAGGGAGTTTATCATAGAAAGTCAGGCCGAAGACCTTGATACTCCTTGGAAGGATGAAAGCGGAAATGAATATACATGGGATTCCGACAATCTCTGCTGGAGAGATGGCAATGGTCACCTGTTTATGGTGGATAAGAATTATGTAGATCCACATTACGGAGAAATGTGCTACGGTGATTCAACCGACAGTATGGTTAGCACCAGCAAAAAAATAGCTCAGAACTCCATGAATTCTATGGTTGATATTATTTGTAAGCAGTGCCCTGAACTCGCTTTCATAGCTGGTCCGTTAAAGGCGATAATTGGAGAAATTTTTGGATTGGGTGGTTCTAAGGATGCGAATCAGGAAATAGTTGACAGATTAAAGGAAATTGACACTGAACTAAAACGCATCGAAAACGATCATAAATTTCATGTTGAGGATGCAACGGCAATGACCTCTATAGGCAAGCAATTCCAAAGCTTAAGAGATTCAATTGGTCCTTTAAAAGATAAATTAGGCGACAAACTAGATGATTATGAATCTGGAAGAATAACAAAGGAAGAATACAACAGACAAGTTGCTGCACTTTATGATTCTACTGAATATGGAGCAGTTAAGTTGGCATTAGCGGGAGCAACAAACGCATTTTTCCAAGAGACCGATTATACAATAGACAAAATTTCAATTTTCGACGCAGCCTATAATCTACAGTGTAATCACGTAATGTTTTCCGGTGAGTCAATCGACAAAGTGACGCCATATCTTATTCGCCAGCTTTCTACATATTTTCAAGCATACGGTTTGGTAAATACAGTTTTGGATTGCTGCGAAGCCACAACAGTAGTAGGCTCAGTGAAACAAAGTCGTAAAACGATGCTGGAAAATACTGGAGGAGTTTTTGATGGAGCTTTCGACTCCAGCAGACCAGGTGTCTTTGGTGAGTATGAAAAGTTTTTCAACAGAAACAGGTATGTATTTGTAGACCAGACGTCAGATACAAGCAGACATGTGGCTTTATCACAAGAGATATACGTCATAATGGATTATGAAACCTATAGCAGCAATGGAAAAATGAGGTTAAATGATGCAGTACCACAGCAAAAAAACTTTCCATTAAGTGAAGAACAAATGAAGAGATTAGCTAACTATGCTAATGCTAGAAATACAACAATATACAGTATACTTCTTGATGATGTTCATTTTAAGCTTAGCATTCTACCAAATAGTTCTTTGTGGAAAAGACTTAGCAATGGTGCAAGTGGAAAAATAGATGAAAACTTTACAACACATCATTTACATCGCGGCGATGTAACAATGAAAGAACAATTTAGAAATAGTGAAGTAGTGTACATGCCGTATGGTCCTCAGGATTTCATTTATAAAACCTATTACAGCAGCGGATATTGCGCACCACCTTATGATTACACAATGCAGGCTATAAGAATTAACAAAACAGGTACATCAGGTGAAACCATTAAACTGGTAGGTACACATGGAACCGGATTCATCAATCCTCATATGTTCTTCTTCCAAAAACAATAAGCGTAGCAAAGTCTAAAACAAAAAGGAGGCTCACCATAACTGGCCGAGCCTCCTTTTTGTTGGAAAAAGTTGACAAAGAATAGGTAATATATTACATTATTCATATAGGTAACATATTACTTAATTTGAAGAGGGACGAATATGAATTACGATGAAGTGATGAATATCGATAAGGTGCAGTTTGGGGATATGCCTCCACAGCCTTTTCTGCTGGGACTACTCAGTGCATTTGATAACAGATACCAGGCTGCGGCTGATGCATATTTCAAGGAAATCACCTGGAAGCAGTTTTTTGCCATAATCTGCATCAACTTATGTAAGGAGCCACCCACACTCAATGAACTATCAGATGTTATGGGCAGCTCCCATCAGAATGTGAAGCAGATTTTACTGAAGCTGGAGAAAAAGGGTTTTGTCTCCACCAGCCCTGATGAAAAGGACAAGCGAAAGCAGCGAATATTCGTCACAGATAAATGCAACGAGTTCTTGGAGAAAAACGATAATAACGGTCAGCAAAGTCTCTACATCATCGGACGCATCTTTGACGGAATCGATGATAAGAGTCTACAAACAACCATACAAACAATCATGAAAATGGAAAGGAATCTAAGTGAGTTATGAAAACATTAATTATTTACACATCACAGACAGGTTTTACGAGGAGATATGCACAGTGGCTTGCAGACAGGATGAATGGTGATCTTCTTGAATTTAAGGATGCTCAGAAGAAAAGCGACGATTTCTTTGCAGGCTATGATGCCATCTGCTATGGTGGTTGGGCTATGGCGGGTAATATCGTTAAGGGGAAATGGTTCCTAGGGAAGGCGGCTAATTGGAAGAATAAGCGCCTTGCCATGTTTTGCGTAGGCGGCAGCCCAAATGACAACCCAGATATTGCAGTTTTTCTTCAAAACACCCTTACAGAAGAGCAGAAGAAATACCTGAAATTATTCTACTGCCAGGGTGGCTTTAATTACGAAAAGATGAAGGCTCCATCAAGGCTTGCAATGAAGATGTTTGTCTCTGCCCTTAGAAAGAAAAAGGATGCCACTGAAGAAGAAAAGATGGCGATTGAGAAGATGTCTTCTTCCTATGATATTTCTGATATAAAGTATATAGAACCGATTGTTGAGTACCTTGAAGCAAATTAGATATTGTTTAGTATGAACCAGACCCAAATCTATTGGATGAGGGCCTGGTTTTGTTCTATATAAGAAAGGCCTAGGGTTGAATTACTTCTTCACAATATATATAATGTGTAGCATATTGGATAGAACTTGCACTGTGAGAAAGGGCGGAATTTAGTTTATGAATATGAAACTAAGAGGTGCTAAATAGTGTGCAGACCTTAATTTTTTAGTTACATGATGTAGAGCAAACTATTTAATTAAGGAGATTCACAATGAGAAATATAATCGTAGAACAGGAAATGTACCGTTTGGCAGTTGAGTTGATTGAGAAAAGATACCCAGAGGGATGGGGTGGCGCTGGAGTCGTCCATACTTCTGAAAATCACTATTACACCAGTGTGTCAAATGATACGGCTAATTCAGCAGCGTGCTTATGTATTGAGACTGGGGCGATGCTTGAAGCTCATAAATATAATGAGAAAGTGACACATTGTATGTGTGTTGTCAGGGATGATGAAGACTCGGAGTTCAGAGTTTTATCACCATGCGGCATTTGCCAGGAGAGACTTAGATATTGGGGCACTGATGTCCAGGTCGCAGTTACAACCAGGGATAATCAACTTAAGTTTGTGGAATTAGCAAAACTACAACCATTTCATTGGACGGATGCTTATCCGGCCGACGAGTTAGAGCATTGGGAAGAATAAAATGCAATTATAAAGCTGATGGTTTTTGCAAGAACATAAATGCAGAAGCTGTCAGCTTTTGTGTTAGAAAGATAAGAAGTAACTTTATGGGGGACTTATGAATTATCTTGAGGAATACTACAACAATTATGATGAAGAAGGTCGCCTCCTCTCCAAGCATGGGCAGGTGGAATATCTGACCACGATGAAATATATAAAAGAATGTCTGGAAGGTATTTCCGAGCCAAACATTCTTGAAGTGGGAGCGGGTACAGGACGTTATAGTGTAACACTGGCAAAGCAGGGACTTAAAGTAACAGCGGTTGAATTGATTAAGCATAATCTGGATATTCTGAAGTCCAAATTGGACGGCACAGAACCAATCAATGCCATTCAGGGGAATGCGCTTGATTTGTCTATGTTCGAAGATGATACATTTGACATGACGATGCTGCTTGGTCCAATGTATCACCTATTTACCCGTGAAGATAAACTGAAAGCCCTTGGTGAGGCGGTAAGAGTTACAAAGCCAGGCGGATTTATTCTGGTTGCGTATTGTATGAATGAGCCAACGGTCGTTCAGTTTTGTTTTGGAGCGGACAATCTACAGAGGGTTTTAGAAGAGAATCTGCTTACCAGCGATTGGCACTGTAAAAGTGAACCAAAGGAAAGATTTGAATTGGTAAGAATTGAGGATATCGAATCTTACAATGCGGAGTTTCCAATCAAAAGAGTAAAGCTTGTTGCAAGTGATGGTGCCACCAATTACATGCGCCCAAAGATTGATTCAATGGATGATGATACATTTGCGAAGTGGGTGGACTATCATTTCACAATATGTGAGCGACAGGATTTGATTGGTGCGTCCCACCATACGCTGGATATATTGAGGAAAGAGTGACCAATTCAAGAGAAGAATAATGGAGGCATAAATGGTTTTACTAGTCATTGATGTACAAAAAGGTATTACAGACAGTAGATTATATAATTTTGAAGGCTTTTTGAGAGATGCCAGGAAAATTATTGACGCTGTAAGAACAAATAATGTTGAGGTTATATATGTTCAACATGATGATGGACCTGGAACAGGTTTTTCTGTAGGTGATGTTGATTTTGAAATAGCAGACCAGGTGGCACCAGCAGAGTCTGACAAGATTTATTATAAGACTATCAACAGCTGCTTTGGGAATAAGGCATTGGCTCAATACTTACAGGCACAGGAAGATAAGCGATTAATGATAGTTGGCTTACAAACTAATTTCTGTATTGATGCATCAGTAAAATCTGCATTTGAAAGAGGCTTCCAGGTGATTATTCCAGTAGGAACAAATTCTACCTTTGACAATGATTACATGGATGGCGAGACGACATACAGATACTACAACGAAATGATGTGGCCTGAAAGATTTGCGCAGTGTGTGTCTGTTGAAGAGGCCATAGCTATAATGGAGAATTGAGTATAATTCGCTGATAGTTTTAAATAATTATATTTTAGAGGACATAATGGAACGGTATTTACAAGAATCTTGGAAGACATTTAATGAATCATAATGTGAAAAAAATTAGAAATAGGTAATTAGAGGTTAATATTTTTTCAACTTGAAGGGACCATATTATGAAAACAGTTGTATTGTTATATGAAACTTGTTGTATATATGAAATCGTTATCACCAATTATTTTCTTCAGTACTGCGGACATGAATTGGTCTTTGCTACTATAGATGGTAAGCCAGTTACTGCTCAGGAGAAATTCTCTTTGAATGCAACTTGTGCTTTAAAAGATATTGATCCCAAAGAGGTAGAACTGCTTCTAGTACCAGGCGGAGATATTTCATCAATTGCAAATGAAGAAGTATATTCATTTATCCGAGCTGTAGCGGCTAATATGCAGTTGGTTGCTGGAATATGTAACGGTGTGGATGAATTGGATAATGCTGGAATTCTTGAAGGTATAGATTCTACCCATTCACTTAAGGATGACCTTGTTGTAGGAGAGCACGTAATCACTGCAAGAGCCAACATGTACGTGGACATGGCGATAGCTATTGGAAAGAAAATGAATCTTTTTGTAGATGAAGCTGATTTGCAGGAAACAATTGATTTTTGGAAGTTTTATAAGGGTTTTTAGTGATGCGAGCACGCGGATTTGAAGTTCTTTTGGAATCGCGTGCCGGTTATGAGTGGCCCATACACGCGGATTTCAATTTAGTACAAAGGCGCGTGTAGGGAAAATGTGGATTTGACACGCGAATTTTAAGTTTGTCAGAATGCGCGTGTAGGCTTTAGCGGCTGTGAGCACGCGATTTTAACATTTTGAATTAATGGCGTGTCAGATATCAGGAAAAAAATAGAAATTTAAGGAAATCTATACACGCGGAATGGGCAATCTTTCATTAACGCGTGTCTTACAAAGCAAAAGTAAGCACGCGGAAACAGGAAAAGACTAATAACGCGTGTCAATTCAGGAAAACCTTACACGCGGAATTTGGAAAAAGTCAATGCCGCGTGTCTAATGGTGGAAAACGCGACACGCGGATTGCTGCAAATCGTGAATACGCGTGTAAGTCTGAATTTGTTGAATAGTTTAGCTACAATAGGAGGGACATAAAAAATGAATAAAGTAAAAACAGTAAAGGTTGCACTATATATAAGCGCTATACTTTTTTTAATAGCGGCTATTAGATCTGGGTATAGTGGAAATGCAGCTATAGCTTGCGGATGTCTTGTTCTGGCTGTTCTTCAAAAAGAAAAATAGAAAATTTTAGTGTTAATTCAAATTAGCATGGTGGAAACCTATGACAATAAAAGAGCTAGATTATAAGGAATTTAAAAACAAGAAATATCATGCGGATATCAAAACATACAGGGTGCTATCCATAGAGCCATCAGAGCAAGGTTTTTCTCTGAAATGGACCCAACTGGATGAAGAAATAGTGATGCCATTAGATGATGATATCTTTTCTGACTGGCTTGAAAATCCAAAGGCTTTTGGAGCATATGAAGGCAATAGTCTCGTTGGCCTTGTGGAGGGATTTTTGGAGCAGTGGAATAACAGATATCGTATAACCAATATTTGTGTTTTTGATGACTCTAATCGCAGAGCGGGTGTGGGAACAGCATTACTAGAGCATATTTTACAAGAAGCCAAGACCAGTGGTGCAAGAATGGCTGTATTAGAAACTCAGAGTTTTAATCATACGGCAATTGAGTTTTACAAAAAGCATGGTTTTGAAATTATTGGCTTTGATAGATATGCATACTCAAATAAAGGCCCTGAAGAAAATAATATGAGAATCGAGATGGGCGCAAAATTGGTGTAGAACAGGGGTAAATTAGTGTATTTGAACCGGCTTCTGCATAAGTGATATAGAATGATTCAATAACTAGTTAGGGACATACAATATGATAAGAAAAGCAGAGAAAAAAAGATTTATCCAGGATTGCGGAGATTCTGGTTTTTGTAAAAAGAGTAAAGTACAGAGCGATATTTCAAAATGATGCAGTCTCATTTGGTGATTTACAGGTAATCAAAGTTGTAGAGGAATATGATAAACCCGAAATTCTTGATAACATTTGGGTAGATGATGATGGCATCGTTAAGGGGATGATTCACATAGAAGGCAATCAGATTGCAGAACTTTATGTGGATTACTTTTTCTGGAATCAGGGGATTGGTGCAAAACTAATTGAGTTCGCTAAGGATGAATATGATGTTTCTTTTCTGTGGACCTTGGAAAAGATCACTGATGCAATAAGGTTTTATGAGTCCCATGGATTTACATTAAATGGGCAAAGAAAATTTGAGGAAGGTACTACTGAATATCTGGTTATGTTGGAGAGATAACTTCAGATTTTGACGCAGTTTACGGAATTTTTAGTGATTATGAGCCGATATTACGTAGTTGTATTTCTTATTTTGTAATTGATTACGGAATAGTCAACAGATAGTGGCCTTTGTTCCGTAGGATTTTAGTTATTGCCTTGATTTGGAATGAGCGAATGTAGGAATTCCTACGGTAATTAGCGAGAAAACATGCATTATTCCGTAACTGATTCATAATTTAGAAATTTGGCTACGGAAAAATAAGAGAAAAAACTACGATGTTCCGTAAATCAAAGATTTATAGTCAGTAAAGATAATTTCTTGACATAAGTAGATATGACATATTTTAAAGCAGTAAATAAGAAAATCGAGATTTTGAGGAGCTAGCATATGATAAATTTAAGTTTTGTAAATATACTATGGACGATTTTTAATATTGCACTATGGATTATAATTATAGCGCTGATTGTTAGATTTGTTATTAAGCAAATAAAGAAATAATCAACTTCAGATTTGCAAAAAATTAAATTGCGGGATTAGGGATTAAATGGAACAGAGAATAATATTGGAAACAGAAAGATTGTTTCTTAGAGAAATGACTATGGATGATTTTGATGCATTATATAAAGTCCTTGCGGATAGGGATATCATGCAATATTATCCATATACTTTTGACGAGAAGAGAGTCAGAGATTGGATTGAAAGAAATATGAACCGGTACCAGGAAAATGGCTTTGGGCTATGGGCTGTATGCTTGAAAGATACCTGTGAAATGATTGGAGATTGCGGATTAACACTTCAGAATATTGAGGGGGAGATGCTCCCTGAGATTGGTTATCACATTCGCGCTGATTATCAGCGTAAGGGTTATGCCAAGGAAGCGGCAGCTGCTGTTAGAGACTGGGCATTTGCTAACACGGATTACCCAGCACTTTATTCATATTGCAAATATACCAATGTGGGTTCCTATAAGACGGCAGAATCCATAGGCATGCATTTTGAGAAGGAATATCCCGACCCTGATAATAAAATAACTCATGTGTCGGTAATCTTTCGCGATGGTCGCTAATATAAATAGATAGGTGAGGATTTAGATTGAGCAAGGTAAGTAAACAATTTTTAATATATACATTTATGATAATGGGTATATGCTGGGGAACCTGTATGATTTGCAGTTTAAATGGTCTTTCCTTAAAAAGGGACTATTTCTTGTATATTCCATATATGCTTGGTGGTTGGTCGCCCACCATCGCGTCGTACATTGTCTTAAAGAAAAATGGCAGAGTGAATAATTTCAAGGAATGGCTGAAAAATGTGTTTGATTTCAACCATGGATTAAAGGCATATTTGCTGGTGGTACTTTTGGCAGTTTTATATGTATTGCCCCAGTGTATTGTTTCAGGCTATGAGAAAGGTGAACCAATTTACATAATGTTTCTTGCGATACCACTGATGCTATTGGGTGGAGGTCTGGAAGAAGCTGGATGGCGCTATATTCTTCAACCTGAACTGGAAGAAAAATGTCATTATCTTGTGGCAACAATTATAGTCGCGCTAATATGGTGGCTATGGCATTTCCCTTTGTTCCACATAAGTGGTGTGGGACAGGAAGGCCAGAACTACCTCGCCTTTGGATTTGGCGTCTTTGGAATGTCATTTGCATTGGCCTGCGTCAGAAAATGTACTAAGAGCGTGGGGCTATGTGTTTTGTTGCATTGTTTGGTTAATGCTTCAGGAGCAAGCTTCAAAATCAATGATACTATTGTAGGTAATGCTGTGATGGCTGCAGTTATGATTATTATCACATTGCCTATCGTATATACGAATAAGGAGAAACAATGTTAGAAGTAAAATGTTCAGAGGATTATGCTGTAATTAAAGATTTGTTCACTGAGTATTCGCAGATAAAAGGTGCGGAGGGATGCTTTGTTTCTTTTGATAAAGAGTTAACAGATTTAAAAGGGTTTTACAAAGATGGAGCAATTCTTGTTGGATATGAAGATGGTGAACCTGTAGGCTGTATAGCGATTAGGAAAATAGATGTAAAGACATGCGAAGGTAAGAGACTATTTATAAAACCAGAATATCGTGGTAAAGGCTATGCAAGGATTCTACTTAATTCAATGCTGGAACAGGCGCGCAGTCTGGGTTACGAACTATTCACATTTACTACTAAGCCAGATGTAATGAAAACAGCCTATGAATTATATAAACGAATGAATTTTGAAGAAACAGGATTTAATGATGGAGTTGTCTCAATGAGAATGTCATTGTAGTAAGCAAGAAGAAATTAGAGCTCAGGCAAGACCTGGTATTGAACCAATAGACGTTTCCAACTACGATTCAATAATTCTTATTTATTCATTATGGTGGGGCTCTATCCCAATGCCTGTGGCAACTTTTTTGGAGAACAATGACTTCGACGGAAAGACAATCTATCTAATCATAACCCATGGAAATAGTGGATACGGAAATACGATATCAGAGATAGAGGAGCTTTGCCCAACTGCAGAAGTTGTACCAGGAGCTAGCATCTATTGCGAGGATATCCCTGATGCAGGAGACCAGCTGGCAGAGTTGATAAATAGTTGGAATATGGGAAATAAATAGTTTGGAGGATAATAATGAAATTTAGCGATAGCTGTGCAAAGTGTATGTATGACAGACAGATGGCGAAGACGGACAACGAGGCATACTTGTCAGAAGTGAAGGCTGTTCTTGATAATAGAACGGAAGATGTGACCAGCCCACAACTTGTGGCAGAGTTTAACAAGATACATGAGAAGTATCTAGGTCCTCTTCCAGACTTCAAGGAAGAAAAGAAAAAATACAATGATCTGGTTCTTTCAATGGAAGCAGATTTGCGTAAAGAAATTGAGGAGAACTCAGATCCGCTTGCAACAGCTATTGTAATGTCGAGGATTGGAAACTACATTGACTTTGCTGCCTTGGATAAAGTTGATACAGAAACTTTTCTTAAACTCTTTGAAGATAAAAAAATGCGTCCAGAGGAAGAGGAGACCTATAAATCTTTTTGCAGCCAGTGTTCAAAAGCAAAATCCTTTTTATTGTTAACAGATAACTGTGGAGAGATTGTTTTAGACAAGCTTCTCTTGGAGCAGCTAAAGAAAAGCTACCCAAACATAAATGTTACTGTCATGGTCAGAGGCGGAGATGTATCTAATGATGCTACGCTTGATGATGCAAGATATGTTGGCATAGAAAATGTAGCAAGAGTCATAACCAATGGCGACAAAATCGCGGGTACAGTTTATTCTATGTTGTCAGAAGAAGCAAAGCAGGCTGTGGACACAGCTGATGTGATTTTCTCGAAGGGCCAGGCAAATTATGAATCCTTTGCTGGAGAAGGAAGACACGCCTTTTTTATATTTCTATGTAAATGCAATCTCTTTATAAATCGATTCAATGTTCCTAAGTTAACAGGGATGTTCATAGAAGAGTGAATCAGTGCAAAACAGACCTGATTCTGTGAAGATGAGGGTCTGTTTTTTATTTGGTGATAATATCATAACAGATAGTAGAAGAAACAGCTTTAACGATATCTTTTGCATCTTTACCAGAGGCTGCTAATTCTGCAGCATAGAGTACTTGTAGTCCAATACCAGTCGATAGATTAGCAGAGTCTATTACATGCACTCGATTTTCCATCTCTAAGTCTTCAGCAGCAAGTCGCATATTATTGTAGCACACAGACACCACCTGTCCTTGTCATCCTTCAAATCACGACAACGGATGCACTCCCTGCATAGCAAAAAATCTAGCACAACGAGAAATTCCAAGCTGCTTTTTTAAGAAAGTTGGTGGCGAAAAGCCAACCAAAGACTGGTATTTTGAAGATTTTGCGAAATCCCAAGGTACGGATTTCGCGAAGGCTCTTGATGGGCCGTTTTAGTTTAAAACATATTTTTGCTCAAGCTAATATGTTTTATTTTTTTATTAAATATCAGTTGACACAGTGTCAAGATGGTGATATGATGCAATCATCAATTGACACGATGTCAACAGAAAGGAGTACAGAAAAATGACAAAAGCATTACCTAAGATCGCACTTGGTGCATGGGCATGGGGCAATGATGGAACATTTGGTGGAAGCTTAACAGCTGATTCTCTTAAACCTATATTTGATGCTGCTATGAATAAGGGACTGAATCTCTGGGATACAGCATATGTATATGGTATGGGAACATCGGAAAAGACTTTGGGAAGCTTTCTAAAAGGTCTTCCAAGAGATTCATATATCATATCAGACAAATTAACCCCTCAGTGTATGGATTATTCTTCTAAAACACCAGTTGAGGATATGCTGGATATTGAATATAAGATGCTTGGCATTGATAGTATGGATATATACTGGGTGCATAATCCTGTAGACGCACCAAAGTGGATTACAGAAGTAGCGAAGCACTTTGAGGGTAAGAATAACGTTCCTGTAATAGGTGTTTCAAATCATAATCTTGCTGAGATAAAAGAAGCTGACAGAATCTTAAAAGAGTATGGTCTTAGACTTGGTGCAGTACAGAATCACTACAGCTTACTAAATAGATCATCAGAGGATTCTGGTATCGTTGATTATTGCAAAGAGAATGGCATTCAGTTCTGGGCATACATGGTTCTTGAGCAGGGAGCTCTTTCAGGAAAATATGATACTAAGCATCCGATGCCTGCAGGCTCAGGAAGGGCAGAGACTTATAATCCTGTACTTGATAAACTTGAGATCATGAACGCAAAGCTTAAGGAAGTGGCAGATAAGTACAATGTAGCTCCGGCACAGATTCCCGTTGCATGGGCGATTGCAAAAGGGGCATTACCTATTATCGGTGTTACAAAGGTCAGCCATGTTGAGGATGCTGTGAAAGCCTGCAATGTAGAGCTTACCCAGGATGAAATAAAGGTACTTGAGAATACAGCAGATAGTCTGGAGTTGAATCTTATCCGTATGTGGGAAAAGAAGATGGAATAATTTTTTTACCCTGCGATTGACTGCGTGTCAACCAGACGATAATATAAAAGTATTGATACACAGTTTAAGGAGAAAAAACATGGCAGTAGAAAATAAAGAGACAATTGATAAAAGAAGAGAGGAAATAATGGATGCCTGTGAGAAGCTTTATGAAACAATGGGCTTTCAGAGCATTAACATAAAGGTTATTAGCACAGAGACCAGCTTTTCCAGACCTTCCATATACAATTATTTCCAGACTAAGGAAGAAATCTTTTTAGGACTTTTGACCCGTGAATATATGAAGTGGAATGAAGCTCTTAAAAACATTATCGGAAGAAACGCTGATATGGATAAAGATTCCTTGGCGCAAGCAATAGCAAAATCTATGGAAGAACGTAAGACACTTCTGAAAATTTCTGCCATGAATCTGTATGAGATAGAGGAAAATAGTAGGGAAGAACTTCTTGTTGACTACAAGAGAACTTTCAAGAATTCGATAGAACTTTTTGATGAATGCTTAAAAAAACACCTTAAGGTGTCTGATCAAAAGAGCGAACAGATACGATATGCATTCTTCCCATATATGTATGGAATCTATCCATACTCATATCCTACAGATAAACAGATATCTGCAATGGATGAGGTAAAGCTCTCTCATATGGATACGACAATTTATGAAATGACGTATCAGTTTTTGACGCTGATTTTATGATTTAAGAAAGAAGGAATTTAAAATGAAGAAAAATATTGGAGCAACACTTGCATTATATCCATCACCTGTAATTGTAGTAGGAGCAATGGTTGATGGCAAACCTAATTGGACACTTGTAGCACATGCTGGAACAGTGGCACATAGTCACCTTATGGTTTCCATGGTTCAAGCACACTACACAAATAAGGGTATCCGTGAAAACAAAATGTTTTCAGTAAATGTGGTAGACGAATCTTGGCTTAAGGAAGCTGACAGAATGGGTGTCATCTCAGGAAATAAGGAAGATAAGTCGGATGCATTTAAATATACCGTTGGAGAAAACGGTGCTCCACTTATTGATGATGCAAAGGTATCCATTGAGTGTGAGATGGATTATAACTACGAGCTTGAGAATTTTGATAATTTCATCGGAAAGATTCTTGCTACTTACGCAGATGAAACTGTCTTAAACGAGGCAGGTAAGATTGATTATCACGTATTTAAGCCTGTGCTCTTTGAGTTCCCTACGTATGAATATTTTGTAACAGGTGAAAAAGTTGGTAACTGTGCAAAGATGAATCAGTAATTATAAAGCAGAAGCTGTTATCATCGGATATGGTGGTATTTGCTACATTATGATGAGCATTACAGTCAATTTACGTATAAGAAAATAAGAGAGGTGCCAAATGAAGAAAATAATTTCAATGTTACTTATCTCAGTATTTACTGTATTAGGACTTGTTGGATGTGGTGAGGGATCATCGAATAATGAAACTGTGTCTACTACAGAGATAAGTGACGCAGAGACCTCTACTGTCACCGATGAAGTAGAAACAAGTGATATAAAGGATACAGTAGATGAAAGCGCTGATGAAAAAATGCTTGTAATATATTTTTCTGCTACAGGAACAACTAAGGGTATAGCTGAAAAGATTGCTTCAGTTACAGGAGCAGATTTATATGAGATTGTGCCTAAAGAACCATATACTGATGAGGACTTAAAATATAGTGACGATAGCAGTCGTGCTACAGTAGAGCAAAATGACCCAGATGTAAGACCTGAATATGAAGATATACAGGTGGATATTGAGAATGATTATTCTACCATTTTCATTGGCTATCCAATATGGTGGGGTCAGGAACCACGAATTATGGATACCTTTGTTGAAAGCTATAATTTTGAAGGAAAAACTATCATACCATTCTGTACTTCAGGAAGTAGTGGTATCGAGAGTAGTAGCGCAAACCTGGTAGAAAAAGCCGGAACAGGAAACTGGCTATCTGGAAACAGATTTAGTGGAAGTGCCACAGAAGATGAGATAAAAAATTGGATATCAGGATTAGAACTTGATTAGAAGGAGTGAGAAACATGAGTGAAAAGATTGTACAGACAGCAGGAAGAGAACAGCTTGGAGAATTCGCTCCAGACTTTGCGCATTTTAATGACGATGTTTTATTTGGAGAGAACTGGAATAATCGGGATATTGATGTTAAGACACGCAGTATTATTACAGTTGTGGCATTAATGTCTCAGGGAATCACTGACAGCAGTCTGAAATATCACATTATGAATGCAAAAAATCATGGTGTATCACAAAAGGAGATGGCTGCTATTATCACACATGTGGCTTTCTACGCGGGATGGCCAAAGGCGTGGGCTGTATTTAACCTGGCAAAAGAAGTATATAATGAGCCTGTTGCTGAGATTACCGATAAAGATCGTTATCAGAATACTATATTTTTTCCTATTGGAAATCCAAATGATGCTTATGCTCAGTACTTTGATGGACAGAGCTATCTTGCACCGGTTTCTACAGAACAGATTCCGATTTACAATGTAACTTTTGAGCCTGGATGTAGAAATCATTGGCATATACATCATTCAAAGAGTGGTGGAGGACAGATGCTTATCTGTATCGGAGGCAGAGGATTTTACCAGGAAGAGGGAAAGGAAGCCAGAGAACTTCACCCTGGAGATGTAGTCAATATTCCAGCTAATGTAAAACATTGGCATGGAGCAGCTGCTGACTCATGGTTCTCACATCTTGCTATTGAGATAGAAGGTGAGGAGACAAGTAATGAGTGGTGTGAGTCTGTAGCAGAAGCGGATTATCTTAAAATCCAGTAATTGGCGTGAAGGTGATGCTAAAGAAAAGCCTGCCACAGAAATAAGTCTAGATGCCACAGACGAAGGTAGACCATTGTATGAAAAACTTGGTTTCAAGGCATCTGATGAATGTATGGTAATGAGTAATACTTAATATCGGAGCAGAAGACTAACTTGAATGAATAGAAGGGGGAACCATATTATGAAGCAATATATAGTAGATGCATTTACCAACACACCATTTGCAGGTAATCCAGCTGCAGTATGTGTTATGGATTGCTGGCCATCAGAAGAATCAATGATGAAGCTGGCAATGGAAAATAATCTGTCTGAAACAGCGTTTATTGTAAAAGAGGAACAGGGCTATCACTTACGTTGGTTTACACCAGGTTCAGAGGTAGAACTATGTGGACATGCAACCCTTGCATCTTCATTTGTAATACTAAATTACATAGAAAAGGATTTAGACCTAGTTGAATTCAACACTCTCAGCGGAAAACTTACAGTAAGGAGAAATGGAAATCTCTTGGAAATGAATTTCCCTACATATGAACAGCCTGAAATTCCTGTTACAGATGAAATGGAAGAAGCTTACGGCGTTCGTCCTATAAAGGCTCTTCTTGGTCCAGACCTTCTCTGTATATTTGAATCAGAAGAGCAGATAAGAAATATGAATCCTGATCAGATGAAGCTCTCACAGCTTCCAGGCAGAGGACAGGATGCTACAGCAAGAGGAAAAGATGTAGATTGTGTCTCAAGAACTTTCTTTCCAAAACTTCTTGTTGCAGAAGACCCAGTATGTGGTTCAGCGCACTGTCAGATAGCATCATATTGGTCTGACGTGCTTAACAAGAAAGAAATAAAAGCTTACCAGGCTTCAAAGCGTGGTGGATACGTACATTGTAGATTAGAGGATAATAATCGAATTACTATCAGCGGTGAAGCTACACTAGTTGCTATATCAGAGATTGTGGCTGAATTATAACTTACTGAGGGGCGACTTATGAAAAGAACTAAAGCTATAAAATATTCTTTTTAGATTCATGGTAGCATTATGCCTTACCATTTTTGTCATTTGCCAAGGATGTATCCTTACTCAGTTCTTTTCAAAAGGTGAAAGTGGAGCTGAATATATTATTGTTTTAGGCGCTCAAATTTAAAAAGAAATCAATCGCTGGAAAAATGTAAGAGATACATATCTAAAAAGGAAAAACATGTATCTTAGTAGGCAGGATAACTGGCACCCATCATTTAATTGTTATATTGAAGCTGTGAATGAAGTCTTTTCAAAAACTCCTAATAGCTTGAATGAGAGAAATGTATCTGTGTGGCATACGTTATGGTAGATAGTAATAACTATTCAGGGAGCCTAGTCTAATAGGCTCCCTTGTTAATTTAAGTGATTTACAAAGATAAATTGCCCATTTATCCGGGTGGTGGAAATTTCTTTGAACTTTCTGCGCCAAAGTGTGAACGAGGTATCCGGAAAAATCAAAATTAAAATATGGATAACGTAAGAATTCACAATGCTTTGAGGACTACTTGAAGCATTGTATTTTTTTGTATGGAAACCTGATAAAAAGAAAGTGGTTCCAGTGACAAAACTTTCACGAATTTGACGTATGATTAAATTGGTGGGGTGTAGGGAATCTTGTAAGAATTTGGTAAAATTAAAGTGTCTTATTTATGGATTTAGCAAGGTGATGAGTATGAGTAGATATCTAGATTATTACTTTATGACATATAAGGAAAACTATAAAGATTATAAACTCCCTTTAAAAAGGTACTATTATGATGATTTACTTTCCGAAAATTTCTACGGAACATTTAAAGAGATTTGTGAAAGAGTTAAAGGATCTGAAGATAGGGGATATTTTCGTTTTGCTGGTCTTAGCCAAAATACAATTAAAGGCAGTGAGAAATATGATTTTTTTAATGTTCATGGAAGAGCAAAAGGTGGATGTTATTTTGACCTTGATGAATTAATGAACAGATACTTAAATAAGGTAATGGATGTATATATGTATGGAAATCCGTTGATATATAGAATTGACCCGTATAATTTTTATCATTTTATATTTACTTATGCTTACCAAACAGCATTTATCAATCGACTTCTTTCTAATGATGCCGCAGAATTTGATAACGCAATTGATAAACTACAAATAAAATATAAAAAAATTCAAAAAATAAGTAACTTGGATGAAGTTAAAGGAAAAAAGGGCATTTATATCTTAATATTGAAGAAATACAAGGTTTGTTATGTAGGGCAAACGACTAATGATTTTAGAAGGCGAATCATGGAGCACTGGTCTGCCGATAGGGCTTTTGATATTCAAGGAATTGATACTTTTAAAGTAGGTGACACTAGTGATATTTTGATCTATGAATGTCCTGTTTCAAAGTTGAATGACATGGAACAAAAAATAATAGCTAGTCTTCCAGCACAGTTTACTTTAAATTGGGTAAAGGGTGGAGAGTTTACCATTCAAAAAGAAACATTATTTCCATTTAAAGAAGGTGGTATGGAAGATATTCTAATTAATGATATAAAAACTGCAGCGGGGCTATTATCATATGCAGAAAAGAAATTTGGTGCCAGTATATAGCAAGAAAGGATTGATATGGAAAAACATATTGAAGCTGAAAAAATCTGCAATATAACTGACGAAGTCACAAAAATACGCTATAAGATTGTACATAAAAAGACTCCTAATAGATATGAAATCTATACTCAATATACGGATGATAACGGCGTGTTCCGGCGTAATAGAATTCTATTTAAAGAGGCTAAGGCAGTAGAAGCAGATTTACAAAAAACAATAGCATATGTCAATGATTATCTTGTGGCAAAACATATAAACATATATGAAGATGAAAACTATATGGGTAACCGGGATTTAACGAGAGCTAAACGTACAAAACCTTTATCAGATGATCATACACCAGAAGAAATTTGTAAGCATGCTAGAGAATTAGATTTAGAAGATTTGAAAATAGTAGCAGAACAGTGTGCTAATTGTAAGGAAATAAAAATAGAGGCTAGAACAGAAAGATATCGAAATATATATATTGCCGAATATGCAAAAAGAAAAGCTAATGGAATTTGCCTATTATGTAATAAGCCCGCGCCATTTAAAGGCAAAGATGGGACTCCCTACTTAGAATCGCATCATATATTATGGCTGTCTAAAGGTGGCGAAGATGCAATTGATAATGTTGTAGCATTATGTCCTAATTGCCACAAGAAAATGCATATAATTAATGATGCTGCAGAGGTGGAATTTTTAATTAATAAGGCTAAGGAGTGATTTTTCATGATAAATGCTGAAGAAGCATGGAATAATCTTTTAAAACACGAGGGCGAACTATTTTATAAGGTTAGAGGTGGAAGTTTTACATATAAGGTTTGTCCTGATCAGAAGGGTTTTGTAGTTGATTGTGCTAGTTTCTTTCTAACAAAAGGAAATTTTATAAAAGCATTTGATTTGCTACCGGTGGATGCACCGTCGAAACTGAACAATAATGGAGTTATGGGAAGTTCATACCTTTTTGCGCTACTTTCGGACAAACGTATTGTAGATAGTATAGATATTGTTCGTGAAACCAAAGTAAATATAGAACCAAGAACATCTACGAAACTTGTTAATAATAAAATAAAACAACTAGGGACAAACAATACTATAGAGCGAGCAACTGCAAACGTAGATAAGCCTGCGCTTAATGTCTGTGGCTATGATTTTTCTTTTTTACAAATGATTGAACCTCAGTGCAATGAGTCCGGAAGAGTAATAGAATATTCGCCTCAGTCAGGATATGATAATAAATCTAATCTGCAGCTTCATGCATACGGTTCTGGAAGTTTTTGTAAATTTAAAATTGACGCAGGAGAATGGCCAGGCGTTTATTTATGGATACTAGATGATGAAATAATCTATATTGGTGAAACAGATAATTTGAAGAGAAGATTCAATACTGGATATGGAACAATCTCAGCACGTAATTGTTTTGAAGGTGGCCAAACAACGAATTGCAAAATGAATAAAGTTGTTTTGCAATATGCAAAACAAAATAGCTTTATTAGCTTGTATTTTTATAAGACTAATGAATATAAAAAAGTAGAATTGGAATTATTAAAGTCAATAAACACCAAGTACAATGTTAAAGATAACAAGTAAACACATGGAATGGGGTATTATATGGTCGATTGGAATAATGATGGACATATTGGCGCAGATGATTTACTTTTGACAGACATTATTTTAGAAGAAGAAAAAAATAATGGTAGCGGTAATAAACCCAGGGGTAGTTGCCTGACGACTCTGGTATTTATGATTTCCATTCCTTTACTTTTACTTATAGTATTTACTGGTATAATTTAATGAAAACATGATGATTACGGAGGGGCATATGTCAATCGATGATAAAAAGATATGGGGAATCCACACAAAAAATGATAGTCTATTTATTAATGAAAATCTCATAGGTATTGGATGGGATGATTATGGAAATGCGAGTACCATTCAGCCTTCAAGAGAGGCTTTTAAGGAGAGATATTCACAAGTTTATAAAGATGCTAAGCCAATGTCTATAGCTAATTCTGCAGGAATGATATATAGATTTGTTCATGAAATTGAAATCGGTGATTATGTTATATTCCCAGCAAAGATAGATCGACAAATTTATATTGGTGAGATTGTCAGTGACTATAACTATGAAGCCGATGCTCCAATTTATCGTAATCGAAGAAAAGTAAAATGGTTAAAGGTGGTCCCACGTACATCTTTTTCACAGGCTGCTTTGTATGAAATAGGCTCGTTCTTAACATTGTTTACTGTTAAGAATAATGCGGACGAATTTATGGCAGTTCTTCAGGGAAAGACATATAACGCATATGAGGAAGATGATACCATAGGTGTTACAGCTGAAGACATTATTGAGAATACTAAAGACTTTATTCTTAAGGAACTTAGCAGACAATTAAAAGGTTATGATTTAGAGGATTTTGTTGCAAATCTTTTGCAAGCTATGGGTTATAGAACAAAGGTGTCAGCTAATGGAGGAGATAGTGGAATAGATATTATTGCATACAAAGACGAATTGCCACCAAGAATATTAGTTCAGGTAAAGAGTGTTGATGGAGATATTAAAGAATCTGTATTGCAGTCTCTTAAAGGTGCAATGAGAGAGGGCGATTATGGTCTGTTTGTAACATTATCAAACTATACAAAGAATGCATTAAATTATCTTGATAATACCCCTATTATCCGTGGTATTAATGGAACTGAATTAGTGGAATTGGTATTAAAATATTATGATCAGTTGGATGATAGATATCAGGATATGATTCCATTGAAGAAGGTATATATTCCTGTTTTAAAAACAGAAGAGTAAATATCTATTTTATATTCGTACAGTTAGATTGATTTTAGAGTGCCACCAAAGGTTAACAAAGATTTAAGTTTTAGTGACAAAAACATCACCAATCTGACGTTTGATTACAATTAAGTGTGTGGGTTCGCTTTTTATAGATTAAAAATTATAGGTGTTTTTTTATACCGTAAGCGCCTAATAAAAAGGCATTTCTACTAAAACTTCTTGCACCCAAGCGAGGATTGCGATGATGCAGGAGATATTAAAGAGGACCCCTTTTATTAGGCGCTTACAGTTGATATTTCTGAATGATAATTTTGGGCACATTAGAAATTTGGGATAATCTAAGGTGCTATATTTTTATTTAGAGATATAACCGTAATATTTTTATCTATAGGCTTTTTTATTATGCCAGCATAGTCATAGTCATCTTCCGAAGTCCCCCAGATTAACTGTGTTAGGATACGTATTAGAAGATAGTGTACCAACTTGTGAAATTTTGAATCATCGGTGATATTTGCTACAAAATCAACCCTGATAGGTGTACCATTTGATATAAGTAAATGCCATAAATCAGTGTCACTTTCTAAGCAGGCTCCTAGCTCTCCACCAATATTTGTAGTGAATTTTTTAATATCATCGCTGTTTATTGCAGTTGTGTAATTAATATCGTTGGCTGAATCAGGATATTTATCTGTGTAGAAGTTATGTAAATTATTTGTCGCAGCTTTTATGCTCTGTTCATCAAGTCCAACCATTGTAAGTGTTTTTAACATTTGGGAATAAATATTCTTCCAATTATTAGGCCTAAGACCATTAGCTTCAATGTCATTAGGATCAAGAACTCTGGTGTAATGATGGCAGACGATTTTATGCTTGCAGGTTTCTTTATAGAATTTGTAAAACAAGTCATCTGGGTGCGAACTATGCTTAGAAAAAGATTCAAAACAATCTACAGAGCAAATATAATTTTTCAATATAACTTCTGCCTTATATTCAGCACTATTAATATCAGGATACTGTTTTTTTATATTTTGTACTGGGATAAGAGGTAAAATATTTTGTGCAATGTTTATTAATTCCAGTGGAAAATTATTTTCTGAATCATTAATTATCATATAGTTTGTCTCCCTATAATTTCTGGTTGAGTATATTACTGATTATAACATTGATTTATAGCATATAGTTAATCACCACTTTCTTTTTATAAATCAGCGTATGTGATACAATTTTATATAGTTTTGATACGTTTACGGGAGGATAATTAATATGGCAACAAGAAGTGCAAAGATAGATCAAAAAGCAGACCTTATTTGGGCTATAGCAGATAAATTAACAGGTGTTTATAAACCACACGAATATGGTGAGGTTATTTTACCTATCACCGTAATGAGAAGATTTGACTGCATACTTTCAGATACGAAAGATGCAGTTCTTTCTAAGTATGATGAAGTAAAAGATTTACCAATGAAGGATGTACTTTTACGTAAAGCATCTGGATATGAGTTTTATAACACAAGTAAGTATACATTTGAACGTCTCATGGATGATCCAGATCATATTGAAGAAAACTTTAGAGATTATTTGAATGGTTTCTCTGATAATGTTCAGGATATTCTAGAAAAGTTTAAGTTTGATGGTCATATTACAACTATGGCTAACAAAGGAATTCTTTACATCGTATTAAAAGAGTTCACAACAGAAAAAGGTAACTTACATCCAGATGAGATTTCAAATCTTGAAATGGGTTATATATTCGAAGAGATTATCCGTCGTTTCTCAGAAGCTCATAACGAAGATGCAGGACAGCATTACACACCTAGAGAAGTAATTCAGCTTATGGTCAATATACTTTTCTATGATGATAATGATGTTCTGTCTGGAAACAATGTAGCAAAAACTATCTATGACCCTGCATGTGGAACAGGTGGTATGTTATCAGTAGCTGAAGAGTATCTTCATGCATTAAATGCTTCTACAGAACTAATCCCATTTGGTCAGGAAATTAATGACCAGACTTTTGCAATTTGTAAAGCAGATATGCTTATCAAAGGTAATAACTCAGATTTCATCAAAGATGGTAATACTCTTTCTGATGACCAGTTCAAAGGACAGACATTTGACTATATCCTTTCTAATCCACCTTTTGGACGTGAATGGAAAAATGAAAAGGCAAAGGTCGAAGAAGAAGCAAAACTTGGTTTTGGTGGTCGTTTTGGAGCTGGACTTCCTGCTTCAAGTGACGGGCAGATGCTTTTCTTAATGACAGCTATGTCAAAAATGAAGGATATTAACCAAGGTGGCAGTCGTATAGCTATCATTCATAATGGTTCACCATTATTTACTGGTGATGCAGGCTCTGGTCCATCAGATATTCGTAAATATATCTTAGAAAACGATTTGCTTGAAGCTATTATTGCTCTTCCAAATGACATATTCTACAACACAGGTATTGCAACATATATCTGGGTTCTTTCAAACAAGAAAGCTGGAACTATCCGTGAAGGAAAGGTGCAGCTTATTAATGCTAACGAATTATATGTTAAGAGAAGGAAAGCCCTTGGCAATAAGCGTAACGATATCTCTGAGGAGGATATTGCTAAAATTACTCAGATTTATGGTGATTTCAAAGAGTCAGAGAATAGTAGGATTTATGATAATGCAGATTTTGGTTATACAAAGATAACAGTGGAAAGACCATTGTGTGATGAGAAAGGTAAGCCTGTATTAAAGAAGGGAAAGCCACAGCCCGATACATCATTACGTGATACAGAAAATGTACCTTTGAAGGAAGATATTAAGGCTTACTTTGAGCGTGAAGTACTTCCATTTGCACCAGATGCATGGATCGATGAAAAGAAATCTAAAGTAGGATATGAGATTCCATTTACAAGATATTTCTACAAATATGAAGCACCAAGACCATCTGATGAGATTATGGCAGAAATAAGAGAGCTTGAAAAAGAGCTGGCTGGAAGTCTTGAGGAGGTATTTGCTTAATGAGAGAAATGAGGGATAGTGGAGTAGAATGGATAGGTAAGATTCCAGAAAATTGGATTAAAACATCTTTATTAAATATGCTCAAAACAAAAATATGCGATGGTCCACATGAGACTCCCGAACTCACAGAAGATGGAATACCCTTTATATCTGTAGACAGTTTGAATGATTCAAAAACAGTGAATTTGGATAGCGCAAAGAAGTGTATATCCAATGAGTTATATGAAGAGTATTATAAAAAAGCTCCACTTGAGGAAGGAGATATTCTTTTTTCTAAAGCAGCAACGATAGGAAAAACGGCTATTGTTGATAATCGAAAATTTATGGTTTGGTCTCCTTTGGCTATTATAAAGGTAGACGCAAATAAGTGTGATAATACTTATCTTTACTATGTTTTAAACTGCGAAGATTTGATAAAATATGTCAGTTTACTTGGTGGATATAATACGCAAATTAATGTAGGAATGAGGACATTGGAGAAAGCACAAATTCCTGTACCGCCTATTGATGAGCAAAAAAGAATTGTAGAGTATCTAGATTCAAAATGTTCGAAGATTGATGTAATTTTATCAAAGCAAGAAGCTATTATTGAAAAGCTCAAAGAATATAAGCTATCTGTTATAACCGAAGCTGTTACAAAGGGCTTAAATCCTGATGTTGAGATGAAAGATTGTGGAGACCTTAGGATAGGTTATATTCCGATAACATGGGACAAGGTTAAAATTACAAGATTATTAGATTACACAAATTCATATCCTATTGGTGACGGCGATCATGGATTAATTAAAACTGAGGATTATAAAGATGAAGGTGTTCCATATATAAGAGTACAAAATTTAGGTTGGGGAACAGAATTAAATCTTGATAATGTAATTTATATTTCAGAAGAAGATAATGAACGAATAAAGAATAGTGAATTACATCCTAATGATGTTCTGTTCTGTAAAACAGGTGCAACTATCGGTAAAACAGGAATTGTACCAAAGGATTTACCACGAGCAAATACAACTTCGCACGTGGGCAAGATTACAATAGATGATAAATATAATGCACGTTTTGTATTCTATTATTTAAGTTCAGAAGTTGGATATGAGCAATTTTGGGATATTGCTTGTATGAAGAGCACAAGGCCTGAATTATCAATAGAGGAGACTAAGGCGATTAATATATGTATTCCAAGAGATAGAAAAGATCAAGATGAAATCGTGGAATATTTGGATTTAATTATACCAGAAATCGACTTGCGAATAAGAAAAGCCGAAGCAATAACAGAAAAAATATCAGAGTACAAAAAATCTTTAATATATGAAGTGGTAACTGGTAAAAGGGAGGTATAGTGTAATTGGCTACATTTTCTGAAGTAATAAAAGTTTTATTAGAGAAAAGAGTGGTGCCAACGGTATTGGGATTAGTTTGTGGTACGCTAATTTACGCCTTTAGCAGTGATAATAATTGGTTGCTTAAACGACTGGGTAGTCTGGGATATGGACTATTGTGGGCAGGTATTATTTTTTTAGGCGCAACATTTATTCAATGGCTGATAAAATATATAAAGGTTTGGGTAGCCACATATAAGGAGTTTGTTGAAGATAAGAGATATGAAGAAAGGGAGATGAAAGAAAGGATTGAAGATTTATGGTCGTTCACAGATCAGTTGTCTCCTGAAAAAATAGATTTTATCAGAGAGCTGATAAGAAATGAGAATCACACGATAGAAAAGTCAGTTGATTTCATTCCAGGGTATACGATGGATTATTTTCATTGTTCACCAATATTAATAATGAGGCAGGTAGAACGAGGAGAACAAATTGCGATGCAGTATCAATTGGAAGAATCGTTCTACAAACTGATTTTATATTCGCTTAAAACATATAAAAAGATTAATCATTTTGAGTAGGAGACTAATAACATAATGAACCTAAAAAAGTATATAATGATTGATTTATTAAAATATGCGATTATTCCATTTGTTATTTATTTAGTCATTGATTATATAAACATACCATCTCTTATAGGCATAAGAATGGTTAATGTTAGTTATGACTTGTTAAATACCTTATTGAACATGCTACTAGTTGTTATTCTTTACATTATATCCTATAGAGTTATTGATAAACGACAAATAGATAAGGATGATAATGCCAAACAAACAACCAATATTTTGTTGCAATCTTCGTATAAAAAGTGTGTTCGAAATTTAAATATCATTGATGATCAACAACTATTAGAACAATATGTTATTCCAAAAATTGACTTCGATAAGGCACATAAGGATTGCCCTATAGTAGTTAGTTTTCAGGATAGTCCTTTTTCAGAGTATGAGTATATTCTTAGTTTGGCTGAAAATGGGGCAGTTGAAAAAAAAGATTTATTGACATATTTGGAAATTGAAGATTTATATAAGGGATATATTTCCAACAGAATTACATTTTTTGATATTGATAAAAATGCTCGAACGAATGACCAAATGGAATTAAGAGCAATAATTGCAAGAAATAGAGAAGATTTACGTAATAAACTAGATGAGGAAATACAAAGGCTAGATAGAATTATTGGAGGGGATAAGTAAATGTCAGACTTTGATGTAAAAGAAAGACGTTTTGAAGAAGATATAGAAAGTTATCTTATCAATAGCGGGGGATATAGAAAAGGCAATCCATCTTCATTCAACCGTTATTCAGGGCTGGATGAGGCTGTTTTGGTTGAGTTCATAAAGAACAGTCAGCCTAAACAATGGCAACGTTTTGAAGCAATATATGGAGACTCTTCTGAGCAGCAGATAATTGATAGATTCAGCCGTGAAGTTAAGCAGACAAGTCTTTTGAATGTACTACGTCATGGTTTTACTGATCGTGGAATAAAGTTTAGAGCTGTTTTTTGGAAACCAGAAACATCTCTAAACGAAACTAGTCGCATTCAGTATGAAGCAAATATTTTTCACTGTACTAGACAGCTTCATTACTCAGTCAAGAATGAAAACAGTATTGATATTGTGTTGTTTGTAAATGGTATTCCTATTGTTTCAATGGAATTAAAATGCCAGTTTACAGGACAAAATACAAGTAACGCAATCAATCAATATAAGTTTGATAGGGCAAGTAAAGATGCAATATTTGCATTTAAAGAACGAGTATTGGTTCATTTTGCTGTAGATCTTACTAACGTATACATGACAACTAGATTACAAGGTCCTGCTACATATTTCTTGCCATTTAACCAAGGTAGCAATGGCGCAGGTAATGTAGGTGGAGCAGGTAATCCTAACAATGAAAATGGATATGATACGGCCTATCTATGGGAAAATGTTCTCTGTAAAGATAGGCTTCTTGAGATACTTCAAAAATATATTCATTTAGAGCAGAAGTTTGACGAAAAGGGAAATCTTGAATCTGAAAGAATGATATTCCCACGTTATCATCAGCTTGATGTTGTAACGAAGCTTTTAGATGATGTTAAAAAGAATGGAGCAGGTCACAATTATTTAATTCAACATAGTGCAGGTTCTGGAAAATCAAATTCTATTGCATGGCTCGCACACCGTTTGTCAGGGTTACATAATGACCTTGATGAAAAGATATTCCAATCAGTCATTATAGTTACAGATAGACGTGTTTTGGACAGTCAGTTACAGGATACAGTGTACCAGTTTGACCATGTCGAAGGTGTTGTTCAGAAAATAGATAAGAACTCTGAACAACTCAAGAATGCAATCGACGACGGAGCAGGAATAATCATTACCACTTTGCAGAAATTCCCCGTTATCTATAAAGAGGTTAATGCGGGCAATAAGAACTTTGCCATAATAGTTGATGAGGCTCATTCTTCGCAGACTGGAGATGCAGCCAAAAAACTTAAGAGAGCATTGGCTGATACTGAGGATATTCTGAAAGAATATGCTGAAATGGAAGAGGAAGAAGAGAAGAATCGTAAGGATGATGAAGATCATCTTTTGGATGAGCTTGCAGCACAGGGTATACAGAAAAACCTTTCCTTCTTTGCGTTTACAGCCACACCTAAAGGCAAGACTCTTCAGATGTTTGGTACTAAGGATGCGGAAGGCGTATTCCATCCATTCCATATATACTCTATGCGCCAGGCTATAGAAGAGCATTTCATCTTAGATGTTCTTAAGAATTACATGACATACAAGATGTACTATAGGATTATCAAGACAATTGATGATGATCCTGAGCTTGATACAACAGCAGGAGCAAAAGCAATTCTTAATTACGAGACATTGCATCCACATAATATTTCTCAGAAGACTGCGATTATGCTTGAGCATTTTATGAGCATTACCAGACATAAGATGGGTGGCAGAGCTAAAGCCATGGTTGTTACACCTTCACGTCTTCATGCAGTTCGTTATGTACAAGAGTTTAGAAGGCAAATTGCTGAAAAAGGATACAATGACCTTGAAGTCTTAGTAGCATTCTCTGGTGAGATTACAGACGACGGTGCAACATTTACAGAAGAGTCTATGAATAAGACTAAAGATGGAGAGACAATCAAAGAGAAGGCATTGCCTAAGACTTTCCATCAGGATGAGTATGGAATACTGGTTGTTGCTGAAAAGTACCAGACTGGATTTGATGAGCCTCTTTTACATACCATGTTTGTTGATAAAAAGCTTTCAGGAGTAAAAGCTGTTCAGACTTTATCACGTCTTAATAGAACAGCTCCTGGTAAGGAAGATACATTTGTACTCGACTTTGTTAATTCGGCAGATGATATAAAAAAATCCTTTGAGCCATTTTATGAAGAGACGGTATTATTGGAAGAAACAGATCCTAATGTTATCTATGATATGAAGAATACACTAGATGATTTCAGAGTATATCAGACAAGTGAAATCGATGTATTTGGAGACATCTTTTATTCAAATGACAAACAGGCTGCTGGGGATATAGGAAAACTTCAAGGCTGTTTAAGGCCTGCAGTAGATAGATATTTATCAATAAATTCAGATAAACAAGATGTATTTAAATCAACGCTTGCAAGTTTTCTCAGAGTATATTCATATATTACTCAGATTTGCAGATTGTTTGATAAGGACATTCATAAATTTAGTGTTTATGGAAAGTTTTTGTATGCCATGCTTCCAAAGGGACATGGAATGGAGAAAATAGATATAGATGACAAGGTACTTCTTGAGTATTACAAGCTTGTTAAAGAATATGATGGTGCTATCGAATTAGAGAGCACTCCGGGAGGTTATGTCCCTATTACTGGAGAAGCTGGACATAGAGAAGTAAAGAAAGATCCATTAACTGTAATCATAAAAAAAATAAATGACAAATACGGAACAGCTTTTACTGAGATGGATAAGGTTCTTATTCAGATGGAAAATGATTATGCTTCACAAGAGAAATGGCAAAATTGTGCGGTTAATAATGACCGTGCAACATTTAAAATTCTGTTTGAAAAGGATTTTCCTAATGTAGCAGCAGATCGATATGAGCAAAATGATTTGTTCTTTAAAAAGTTATTTACAGATCCAGATATGATGAAAGAAGTAATGGATACTATTGGCTCAGTTTTATACGAAAGACTTAGAAGAAAGAAAATATATGATCCTAAGTCTGGAGTGTTGGAAGAGGCTACTCCGGATACCTATGTTGAGGATGTATATGCTAAGCCATTAGCTTAATAAAGTGTTCGTTCTAGGATGGACCAAGATTTAATACTAACAATAAAGGACGAGAAATATGACAGAAAAATATATTGAAAAAACAAAATCGCAAAGTATTAAGAACTGGTGGGTGAGCATAATTACAATTTTAGCTTTTGCAGCTATATGTTTATGTGAAAAATGCACTATTTCTTTGCATCTTGGAATAAGATCAATAGTTGAAAATATCGCGATATCTATATTAGCTGCCGGTATATACTATTTATTTTCTGAGGTTATATATGCTAAAAGAATGAAAAGAAAAATGGCAGGGATTGTTAATGAATATTATCGAAACTTTGCAGAAGATTTAAAAGACCTTTTCTGGGCTATAACTGGGGAAAAAGAATGGTATAAAGACAGCAAATCGACCACAAGTATGAATAAAAGCGGGTGGTATGATGAAAAATTACTTGCTTTTGTTGAAAGTGAAGGTGAGCAGTACTGTTGTACTAATCGAATAGGGTTGCTTTCTTTAGCAATTACTAACATTGAATTATCTATTACTAATATTGAAGGCATATTAGAGTGGTGTGATGCTAAGGAAGTGAAATATGTTTTTGATTTCTACAATTCGTTCTTGTATAAAAGACTTAGATTAATGAAAAACCTTCCAGAAGATGAACCAGTGGATTTTGAAAATTCACTTTCAGGAAATAAATTACAAGAAGTCGAATTGTTGATGAAAATTAAGGAGAATCAGAGTTTAACACAGGATTTATCTAAATTTGTTAGTAAGTATTATCATGTGAAGTAGATCGCCGGCTATAGATAGAGAAATTGTTTGTATAAGAATCAGAACTACTATTGAGAAAAGGAGAAATTGTGGCATTTATTACTGAAAATAGACCGGAGGACTGGCCAGCAAACTCCAGAGAGTATAAACTGGATTGTATTTGGGATATGTTGGATAAATTTGAAGATAATCCATCATATAAAACAAGAGAAGTCCTTTTATCACTTGTAAGCGACAATGATTTAAATCAATATTCATCAACAGGGAGATTTCGTTTTTCTGAATATGAAGTTGAACTAATTAATCTTATTTATTTAAGGGCGGCAGGCTTACAAATTAATGCAATAAAAGTTTATCTTTACGACTTGATTTCAGAGGCTACAAGATTGCAAAAAATATACGCATGGACGAATCCTATTGTGGGAGAAAGAAAAGAACCAGGGTATAGCATAGAGGTTTATGAGAATGGTTTGCCACTTCCGTTAAAACTTTATCATTTTGCATATCAGAAATATACGGTTGAAAAAACAAAATCATTTGCGGAACAATTATTGGATGTAGTTGAAGAAATAAACAGTGTCTGTTCTGCTGAAGATGAAATTGCTTCTATCGCATATGCATATTCTGCGATGCTCAATGATATTAGTTATATGCGGGGCAGTAAGAAAGAAAAGATTTGGCAATTTAATAGAGAAGACTTGTTGAAAATTCTAAAGTTAGAGGCTGACATTTTGAGCAAGAATAATCAGAATCCAACAATCCGACCAACACGCGGTATTTTAATGACGCAAATAAGCAATTTTATTCTTAAGTCACGAAATAACTATAATCAAGATTATATCTGTAAATATATATCTAAAGAAGTTGCTAAGAGCACTGTGGGCAACCTAGAAATATGGATGGGAAAAACAGAAAATCTTAATGATAAGCGCGAACAAAAAGTTGTGCCAGAGTTGTTCGAAGATGAGAGTTGGATAGATTATGAATGGGCAAAAAATATAGATTTTACACCTTGTAGAACATATTATGTTTCATCTTTTAGCAAGTCTATTAATGCTAATAACATGAAAGATGGCTATGGAGAGTGCATATATGGATATAAAAACGATCGAATAGTAGATTTGATAGGTCCATTAATGATGCAAACATTTGTAAAAAGGGATGGTTGTGATGATGATTTGCCAGACAAAAAAGACTTACCTGCCATATCCCAAGTTATTGCTTTTGACGTTCTATATGATATCGATGAAGCAAAAGAAGAGCTTAAATATCTATTTGAAGTTATAGATGCTTTTGATATCAACGACGATGAAAAACACCTTTTTCTACAGGAAATATTGCAATATTGGATATTATCTGTCAAAGATAGTTCGTGGAGTGATGAAAGAGAGCGTAGGTATGTTTTATTTCTGTATGAAGGCTACAATTATTTGGAAACTGTAGTTGAGGATGGATTTTTAAAAGAAAAAACATCGTTATTTATGCTTCCAGATTTTATCTTGGGTGAAAATCCGGTGCGAAATATTGTAAAAAAGCAAATGGAAGCTAAACAAAAAGCAACAATGTCAAAAGAATATTTGCATTGTAGAGATTGTCTTGTTCAGGATTACGATTTTATATCAAGTATGAATCAAAAAGAATGTAAATGTCCTGTATGTGGTTCCCTGAATGTAGATATTATTTATAGATAAGGTTGTTAAAATTGAAGGTCGCACGAAGTCTACATGGCTATAGGCGGTGATATTATTGATGAACAGAGACTCGAAAAGAAGAGGTGTAGCTTCATAATTATTGTAAACGATAAACCGATAAACCATAGGTACCGTTTACTAAAGGATAACGGTGTTCAATAAACCAGTTGGTTTCGTGAACAGAAAATCATGTAAATATGCTATAATTGCACTATGTTAATCAAAATGATGCGTTTTCCAGTAATATCAACGGATTTTTTCATCTGATTGATATTCTGGGGAGCGCAAAATTATTAGAAAAAGTGTTCACTAAATATAAATACCATTTATTGAACAGGAGTGTGCTCAATGATAAAAGAAGATGTTAAAAATCGTGTTTACGGATATGCTAGGTGCTCAACGAATGAATCACGTCAAGATATTGACCGACAGAAACCTGAGCTGAAATCTTTAGGTGTAACTGATGAAAAATACATCTACTGGGAATATGTATCAGGAACAAAAACAGATAGAGTTGAGTTTCAGAAATTGCTCGATGCTGTAGTGCCAGGTGATACGATTGTAACTACAGAGGTTTCGCGTCTAACTCGTTCCACTAAACATCTATGTGATATCTTGCAGATAGTTCAGGACAAGAAGCTAAAACTTGTAATAGGTAGCTTTGTTGTTGACTGTACCGCTGATGAAATAGATCCAATGACAAAAGGAATGCTCATGATGTGGGGCGTTTTTTCAGAAATGGAACGAGACATTATTTCGCAGCGAGTGAAATCAGGAATGGAAAATGCTAGAGCTAATGGGCATAAAATAGGTAGGCCTAAATTGGATGACTCAAATCTGCCTGAGAAGTTTTTAAAGTATTATCCTATGTATAAAGCTGGTAGCATAAATGTAACAGATTTTGCAAATCTACTAAGCTGCTCTAGGACTACAATATATAAATATATTGCCTTAAAAGAAAACAAATAATATCCTCGAATTCTTTTAGCTATTATCATGAAGGTCTGAATAGAAGAGGAGATAATCCAGTAAATAGCAGACTTAATTATGGATATACTGTAGTTCGTTCAGCTATTGCTAGGGCAATTGTATCGGTGGGTTGTCACCCTGCATTTGGTGTACATCACAATAACCACCTAAACGCATTTAATCTTGCTGATGATTTAATCGAGCCATTTAGAGCCATTGTGGATTTAGTGGCTCATGATAACATTGGTCCAAATGAAAAGCTAAGCAAAACAGAGCGACATAATCTAGCACATGTTCTTCATAATGCTTGTATGATAGATGAATCTAAAGTGAATATATTATCAGCTATTGAATTAATGAGTGAAAGCTATAAAAGAATCCTCATGCATGAATCAGATGAGCAATGAGCTCTTCCTGTAATATTGCCTATAGAAAGTATGGAAGGGATTAGCATATGAAAATAATAGTGATTTTATTCCCTACCAACAAATGGGGCACAAAAACTGAATATACAAATCTAAGAAAGTTTCTTTTAAGAGACGGATATCTTAGGATTGCTCCAGAAGTATTTATGAGAATCACCCCTACCAAGCGAGCAAGCGAAAAACATTACCGTAGACTAGAAGAAGTTGCTCCAAAAACGGGGATAGTTCGAGTACTAAGAATAACAGAAAAACAATATGAAAGTATTTATCTGCTGTCTGGAGAAATAGATTATCAAGAAAAAACAGTCGGCAAGAACTGCCATATCCTGTTATAATTGGGATATGAAGAAATTATTTTGTGTCAGAGCAAATTCAACATTTAGTATCGAAAGACACCTCTGGTACAAGATGTAATACAAATACAGGGGTCACAAAAGTGACTATTGTTCAACTTACAACAGATTATAAAGATCATCATGTACTTCTAGAGGATATAATTGCTATTCCTTCTGAAATTGCTGACCCTTTGATGGTATTTAAAGGAAGTGTCCCTAATAGTTTTGTCCTTTTGACAGGCATAGAAGATAAAGCAGATAGGGCTGTAATTATTGCTATTCATTTTGATAGACCACAAGACCGATTTAGAGTCAATCGTATTGCGAGTATATATGGAAAAGATGATATTGAGCAATATATAAAGAATCATATTAATGATTATATAGATGGAGACAAAAAAAGAAGCGACATCTGGATTACGAGAGGTAGGCTCCAATTGCCAGCCCTGGTTCAATCCAATAATGTTACTTCTAGTGCTAGTTTAGCACCTGAGCAAAATAATGCAACCCCAAAACAACAAAAGAGTGCAATATCTCAAAATAAAGGTGGTGGAAAGTCACTTGATGTAGATTCTGCAAATACAGGGGTCACAAATGTGACTATCGTTCAACAATAATCCTACTGAAACAACTGAAGTAATGAAAGGAATTGAAAATTATGAAAGTGGAAAAGACAAAAACCTCAGTGGACTTACTGTCAGAGAAGCTCTTACAATTATATTCGGTTACAGCAGTCCTTATTTATCAAAAAAAGATATGGTCAGAGTCTATGGTAACAAGACTGGTTCAGGGTACACAAAATTTCAATCTGGATCAAAGGGCGAAGTTTTACGACAGGATTATACCAGTTCTAGAAACGCTACCAACAGAAGAACAGGCTTTGAAAAGTTCACAAGATATAATAGCAGATATCAAGAAGGAACAAAATTAGCAGATGCTTTAAATGCTACAAATGATAATAATATAGCAGATGATGTTCGCCACAGCTTTGCAGGTATAGGAGCAGAAACAGCAGACAAAGAACAGCTTAAGAGAGCCCAGGAGCTTTTCTAAAGAAGGCAAATACAGGGGGCACAAATGTGACTATCGTTCAACAGCATTGGAAGGAATAAAAGATTATGAGCAAGGGAATGCAGGAAAAGGACTTACTGAGGAACAATTTATCGAAAGCCGCATCCGCCTTAGGAGTAAGAATGTTCGTCCAACAGGATCTATCAGAATCTACGGCATCAGAAATGGTGGAAGGTTTAGAGAACTTGTCATTAGAAAATCAGGCCAAATATTATGGAGAGATGGTTCCAATACTAGAATCATCAAAAACAGAAAAACAGGTTTTGACAGCTTCACAAGATATAATAACACGCCTGGCGAAGGAACAAAGTTAGCAGATTTAGCATGTCACAGCTTCGAAGGTATCAAATCGACAACAGCAGATTTAGCAAATACAGGGGGCACAAATATGACTATCGTTCAACACTAATTGAGCCAGAACTTGTTAAGGCATTTATTATTGTTTATTGTTTATATTGTAAGTATATTCGCTAATGCATAAATGTTTCAGATAAATTAATATTTATCGGAAAGATTGCTATCGTCTTACAATCGTCTTCTCTTCATTGTATTTGTATCACTAACGTTGTATAATAAGCATATAAAGATATAGGAGGTACGAGGCTATGGCACTTTCAACTATTACTGCTAGAGTTAGTGATGTAGATAAGAATAATTTCGATGCATTTTGTTCATCTGTAGGATTAACTTCATCCGCAGCTATAAATATGTTTGTAAAAGCCGTTCTCAGGGAACGCAGAATTCCTTTTGAAATAAAGCAGGATGATCCATTCTACAGCCCTGAGAATCAAGCTTATGTATTAAAGTCTGTCAATGAATTGCGTGCTGGAAAAGGCACTGCTCACGAACTAATCGAGGTTGACGATGAGTGAGAAAATCTGGTCTGATGACGCTTGGGATGATTACTTGTACTGGCAGACACAGGATAAAAAGACCTTGAAACGCATCAATCAACTTGTAAAAGATATTGAAAGAAACGGCGCAATGCATGGCATTGGCGAGCCAGAAGCCTTGAAAGGCGATTTGCAGGGAGAATTTAGCCGTAGAATCAATGAAAAAGACCGCCTTGTCTACCACATTGAAGATGGACGTATATACATCTCCCACTGCCGTGGGCATTATGGTGACAAATAAATTTCTAGCGTAGGGGGTGGGTAGTGCTTTTCCTACGCTATTTTTATTTCTGTAGAAAACTTAGATTTAATACATAGATAGGAAAGATATTTAAATAGCACCTCGCGGCTAAAGGTACCTAAAAGGAGACGGCGCGAGACCATATACTACATATTGTATCTATCGAATAAATGCAACGATTACCTATACCTCAGATTTATGGTTCAGATTATATAGTTAAAAAATCCCTCTAGAATTAGAGGGATAAACGCTTTATTTACTTATTAAATTCCGCAAAGCTCACATTGCATAGAAATATGAATAATCTAGAGAAAGTTCTCCATGATGATAGAAATGATTGCTGTAATCGGTGCAGCTATCTCGGTATTGGCATATATATTTATGCCTAATATTGTAAATTTGCTAGGTGCATCCGAAGTTTTGAGGGCAGATGCCATTTTATATGGAAGAACTGTAATACTGTTTATGGCACCTTTTGAATTACAATATTCATTCCAAAGTTTTACAACCGCAGCGGAAAAGCCAAAGCTTGGTCTTAAGGTAACAATTGCTGCAGGAATTACAAATATGGTATTAGATGCTCTCTTAATAGGTGTTTTTAGATGGGGTGTAGCTGGCGCTGCTATTGCGACAGGTTTAAGTGCATCAATTGGAGGACTTATACCACTTGCGTATTTCATAAAGCCTAATGACAGTTTGCTTAGATTTTCACTTACACCTATTAAATTTGCTGCAATATTACAAGCAGCATTTAACGGCATGTCGGAGCTATTTACCAGTGTAGCATCATCAATTGTAAGTATTGTCTATAATCTTCAACTCATGAAATATGCAGGAGAAGATGGAGTTGCTACATACGGAGTAATAATGTATGTGCAGTTTATATTTATTGGTCTCTTATTTGGTTATTCTATGGGTACATCACCAATTGTCAGCTATCATTATGGTGCTCAAAATACTTCAGAATTAAAAAACCTTCTTAAGCGAAGTTTAAATATAGAATACATATGTGGAATCATAATGTTTTTCTTGGCACAACTATTGGCTAGACCAATTTCTACAGTGTTTGTCGGATATGACAGAGATCTTTTAGAATTAACTGTACATGCGTTTAGACTATTCCTATTTGCTTTTATTCTGGCAGGGGGAAATATTTTTGCATCAGCATATTTTTACCGCACTGAATAATGGGCCAATTTCAGCCATTATCTCCGTACTAAGAAGTATGGTGTTTGAGTTACTAGCAGTTTTAATCCTACCACTAATTTGGGGAATAAATGGCATATGGTGTGCAGTTGCCGTTGCTGAAATTGCAGCATTTTTTGTTTCGTGGATTTTATTATTATCACAGAATAAGAATTATCAATATTTATAATGTTTAGACATGCAGTTTGCAGGATTTCTTGCGATAACATTAAAGCACATAATAAATTTGACATATGTCAGTAATAATGATAAATTATAGCTGACATATGTCAAAAAAGTGGGAGGGTTCTATTGTGCCTAGATTACCAAAATGTAGAAAAATACGTGTATTTCCAGATTACTATAGCTTTGTTCCAGAGAATTCGGAGAATCCTCAGTTGGAGACAATCACCCTTACTCTAGATGAGTATGAGACTTTGAAACTTTTAGATGCTGAAGGTATGAATCAAGAGGATTGTGCAAATAGCATGGGTGTTGCAAGAACAACTGTTACAGCTATGTATGAGAGTGCCAGAAGAAAAATAGCAATTGCACTTGTAGAGGGAAAGCGAATTCGTATATCCGGTGGTAATGTAGAGATGGATAGAAACCAAGCTTTTTTTGATAATAACTTGAAATCAAAAGGAGTAAATACAATGAGAGTAGCAGTAACTTATGATAATGGAAATGTGTTTGGACACTTTGGAAGAACAGAGCAGTTCAAAGTATACGATATCGAAGATGGCAAGGTTGTTAACTCTGAGGTTGTAAGTACTAATGGTGAGGGCTGTGGCGCTCTTGCAGGTGTTCTTAATCTTGCTGAAGTAGATGTTCTTATCTGTGGTGGTATCGGCGGTGGCGCTGTAATGGCTCTTCAGGAGGCAGGCATTCAGTTATACGCAGGTGCAAGCGGGAACACTGATGAAGTCGTAAATGCATTCTTAGCCGGTACACTTGTAGCTTCAGGTGAAGCAAACTGTTCACATCATGATGAAGAACATGGTGACGGACATAGCTGCCATGGACACGGTCATGGAAGTTGCCACAATTAAATACATATAAAGTAGTAAAGGAGTTGGAGACATTATATATTCCAGCTCCTTTTATTTATGAGAGTGTCGGCAAAGTAAATGGGGACTTAAAGGGGGGAGGCCTCGGACTTAAATATTTATCTATGCGTATAATTTAAGTTTTGCACATAAATATTTAATTGCGACAAAAGCAAGATGCATCATTACATTGTAATGATATATCTTGCTTTTTTATGCTTTCATGATATAATCAAATTAAGAAAATAGAAAAACTATGGAGGTTTTTAAAATGGCAAACGCAGTAAATGTTAATTTTAGAATGGACTCTGACTTAAAAAAAAATATGGAAGCACTTTGTGATGAACTTGGCATGTCTATGACAACCGCCTTTACAATTTTTGCCAAAAAAATGACTAGGGAACACAGAATTCCATTTGAAGTCTCTGCAGATCCATTTTATTCTGAATCAAATATAAGATATCTTGAAGGCATCGCAAATGATATCAAAACAGGAAAAGCTCACTTTGAAGAACATGAACTACTGGAGGATGAAGATTAATGGGAATCCTATGGGAAGACAGAGGTTGGGATGATTATCTTTATTGGCAAACCCAAGATAAAAAGACTTTAAAAAGAATTAATTCACTAATAAAAGATGCCCAACGTGATCCATATAATGGTATTGGAAAACCTGAACCGTTAAAGGAAAACCTCAGTGGGTTTTGGAGCCGTA
>NZ_FNQZ01000015.1 GCF_900107545.1 Pseudobutyrivibrio sp. ACV-2
CGTGATAAACTGCTTCGTTCGACTTGCATGTGTTAAGCACGCCGCCAGCGTTCATCCTGAGCCAGGATCAAACTCTCATGTTAATTATATAAGCAACCAAAGTTGCTTGAGTTCAATTCCAGGTCAGCACAAAACTGACTTGTTTACTGTAAATGTAAGAATCAAAGATTCTTACTAGAATATGAATTCAAGAATTCATATTCGCTTAATAAAGGTTTCGTTTCTTTAAGAAACTTAAATGAATTTCAAGGATACATGTTAACTATAAATAACTTGTATTAATTCAAGGTTTGTTTCACTGTTCAGTTATCAATCTTCGTTTATTTTTTGCTCTGTGTGACTTGCTGTCCCTCAGTGCTCGATTATAATATCATCCAATCTAGCGGTTGTAAAGTGTTTTTTCATAGTTTATTAAAGTAAATCTATTCATTTAAATGTTGGCTTTTGTGTGAATTGTGCTAATTCTTAGACCATTCGCCCAAATCGCTCTTATTGTTTAATTATACAGATATATCTGATTTTTATAAGTTGTAATACTTTTACAAAAGCATTATGTCTTACAGTTATGTTACGTTATCTCAAGTACTACCATGAAATTAGTTTAATGTTTTCTTTTATTAGGAAACAATATAATATAGAAGAAAGAGAAACTATAAAGGGGTGTATTTGATGAAGAACTTTAGTTTTGAAATTGATTTCGACGACGTGCTTGCGCCATTTTGCGGTATAGCTGTTGATATAGCGAACGAAGAAAATCCTGGGTTAAATGCTACAATTAATGACATTAAGTCATGGGGAAATGGAGAAGAGGGTTCTAAGCAATCAATCATTGCCCAGTATTATGACGATGAAAGAATACTGCGAAAACAAAAAATATCAGATGAAGCTAGAAACTTTATATATAGGTTGATGGATATTGGAGATGTATATATTAATACCGCAGTGTCTCCTAAATATGCCGGTTTACGTTATGAACAAATAGCTGATCAGCTTCCTGAATTTCCTCTGGAAAATGTAATATTGACTTTCTCTAAGCAAACTGTAAAGGTTGATTTTCAATTAGACGATGGTGGACACAATATTTTAAAGAGTCAGGCTAAATATCCCATACTAATGCGCCGACCATGGAATTCTCATCTTTCAGGTGTTTTGGCTGTTAATGATTATTCTGAATTCTTTTTGCTAGTTGATCAAATTATCCATGCATCAAGTAAAAAGATAAAGCCTACTGTTCCATCCGTATTGGCTTTAATTGGACCTAGTGGTTGCAATAAAAATGCAATAGCTGACAGGCTCGCCGAGGATGGATTTGCAAAGAGGATTCATTCTGTTACCACAGGTATGCCTAGCGATAATCACGACAAAGTTACAGAAAAAGAATTTTCTAGTCTAAAATTTATATCACATACTGTTTATGCTGGAAACAGATATGGCATTCCTAAGGATGCGATAGAAGAGGCTTTAGCATCTGGATTAAATGCTGTAATTCCTACAGATATTACTGGAGCAATTGCCATGAAAAAAGAATATCCAGTACTTTTAATCTTCTGCAAAGCAAGTCATGAATACATGATTGATAAAATACTGGATAAAGGTCTGGATAATGAAGCTATTAAATACCGATGGTTATCGATGGAAAAAGAACTTCTTAATAAAGAGTTATGCGACGTGATTGTAAACTCTGAACGTATCAACGATGCTGTTGAACTAATTAAGGGATTGTTTTCACAATGATTGTCATCATGTATCGACTATTATCAGGAATAGTCACTGCACTTGTAAAAATCTGTTCTGTCTCCATACCACAATCTATAACAGCACACACGGATATTTTTCCTTGTGCTTCCATATCAATAAGTAGCTCCTTTATAGCGGCAATATTTTTGCCGCTTTTCATTATTATTTTAGTACCTGACAGTTTTAAAATATATTCTATATTATTATTCTGTCCCGATATTATATGAATGTGCTCATCGCGCTCACTTATAAGGATTCCACAGGCAGCTGCCGTACCACAAAAAGAAGTGATACCGTTCACTATTTCCACATCAAATCCATCGGCTTTAGCCAACTTCATTATGTACCCAAAAGTTGAGTAAATAGTCGGGTCCCCTATTGTCAAAAATCCAAGATTATATCCATCCATAATAAGTTGTTTGTAATGCTGATAGAATTCTTTATGCATTGCAAATAGTGAAGCTCCATCTCGTGTCATTTCAAAATCGAAGCTAATTATTTTTTTATATCTAAGTTCTGGCACAGAGCAAACAGCAATCTGATATGCACGGCATTTTTCTTTATCCGCTTTAGGTAAACAGATTACGTCACATTCCTTTATGGCTTTAACCGCTTTGAGTGTAATTTGCTCTGGATCACCTGGACCTACTCCTATTCCATATAATATACCCGTCATGATATCACCTATTGTTATTAATGTTTTTATCTCAATTAGTCTCTTTAGTGTATTTTGTTTTATCTTTCAACTATTATTTCTGCAAGTAAATATTTGACCCATATATAAGCATCTAAAAACTATTACATTTAACTTAAAGAGTGCTAAAATGTTATTAACACAATATATTGTATCATTATTTGTTTTTTGAGTATATTGCGAATGAACTTTTAAGGACCCATTATTATGTTTGATACTACTAGAACAGAAGCAATAAAGGTTTCTGATAAGAAACAATACTCTGAATATCTATTAATAGCGTTTTTAACATACATGTCGCTATACATCATTATTAACTCTGCACTTGAACAATTCTTCAAGTCAAATCCAGTCTATAAAATTGGAAACTTTGTTGGCCTATTTCTCGCCATATGTACATTAATCCCATTGGCAAGAAAGGTTCCTACCGATTTTCTGACAGCACCACTGAAGGTAAACAAAGAAAAAATAAAACATGCACTCGTAGTAGGCCTATCAATTTGTCTACTATTTGGCAGTTTTATGATTTTTCTAAAATATTCAATTCTACAGATTAATCCCGAATTATTAAAAAGAGCCCAACCTTTCTTTTATTTCAAGAGGTTGAAACCCGAGTTTATAACTCCTAATACAATTCTTTATCCGTTTACAGCATTCTGGCAGGAATACTGCATCAACGTAATGGGATACGATGGTATGCGTACGCTCCTTGTAGGCAACCATCGAAAACATAAATCTGTTTCCGTGGTTGCACTATTCTTTGGAGCTATGCACTATCTATATGGCTTTCCAATGATAGTATTTACTGCTTTATTTGTTTTATTTATGAATTTTATCTACCGCAAGACTAAAAATCTTTGGGTATGTATGTTGGTACATTTTTTCCTGGGCCAATTGCTTTTTACTCTACAACTTCAAAAAATAGGACTTGGATTATAGTAATTATTCAAAGAATGCCATCTCTTCGTTAAGCTTTTCGGCAATCTCTTTCAAATAACTGCGGAATCTGCCAAACTAGATACAGTGGCTGACAATTCTTGAACTGAAGCTCCTGTAGTCTCTGATGAGGCAGCATTCTCTTGAGAGATTGCTGATAGCGATGACATAGCGTCTGAAACAACATCGTTAGATTTTACACATGTGTTTGCGCCTCCAGCAATCATTTTAACAACACTTACAGTCTCATAAATATCTGATAACATTCCATTAACTGAAGAAAGAGTTTGTCCCAATGCTTCCTGCTGCTCTATATTACCTTGTTTTACAAGTTCAGCTGCAGATACTGCCTGCCTAGCATCCTGCAGCAATACCAGAGATGCCCTCTACTCCTTCATTAACATCTGAAACTGCTTTCTGTGTAGCTGATATAGTTCTGGCAATATCTTCTATCTTTCCTGTCATCTCACTGCTAGATGATTGTAGATTCAACAACGAGTTGCTTGACGACTCTAACGCAATCTTCATTCTACCTGCGATATTTTCTACTTCTTCAGTAGAATTCTGTACGCCGCCAACTGCATCTGTTATTCTTCACTGAATTTGAATTACGAACTATTTCACCGAACTCATCTTTACGTACATCATAACCTTCGATTCTTCTAATCCTTCCATCAGCAAGAAGTGAAAGAGATTCGTTTACTGCAAGAATTGGCTTTGTGAAACCATTTGCTAACAGTCTCTATATAGTTGAAAGATGTATCAATTAGTTGATGTAAGCAAAATCTTGCATTGTATAATTGGAGAATACTACATAAATTTATTTTTTCTGTGCATAAAATGTGAAAATAGTTTATTTATCAAAAATCAAATAAAATAGAGGCGCAAATTGATTTTTAGAATCAATTTGCGCCTCATTACGTATAAACTTGCATCATATTTCTCATTATGCAAGTTATAAATCATTTGAACGTATATTTTGTTATCTAATAAATATATTCTCTCTATTCTAACGATTAAGCATTATTTTTTCAATTTCACTTAAATCATCATCTCTTTGTGAAAAATTATTGAATGAATTTGAGCTTTTTTTCGTAACTGCAACAGTAATTTTTCCACTTGTGCCATTTTCTATCATGGCACATAAATAGGCCAGTCTGTCTTCTACATCATTTAATTCTTGATTGTCTAATCTAGTTTTGAATGCAGAAATAATCTGCATCATAAATGCTGCATCTCTATTATTTCTTTTTGCACATTTGTATATGTTTGATATCTCAGTTGATTCAAACACAACACCTGACATATCAAGAAGCATTTTTATCTGATCTTCAAAAGGATCTACATCAATAATCTTTACTTCTTCTGGCTTTGCATCAATATAATTCTTCTTTGTTATGAGGAATCTATAACCAGCGACAGATCCATTAGCTTTTAAAGGAGAATAGTCAAAAGTAAAATCACATTCTTGAACATTATTTATACTTACTTTTGCAGGCTCTAACACTCTTCGTTCCATGTCCGTTTTGCCGTATGATTGAGGAATGGAAAACTGATGCTTTAACTCCTCCATGGACATTTCAAAAATACCTGGTTTAGCGCCTTTATATGTTTTGAAGTCTTTTTTATTTTCTAAAAACCAATATAAAGCAATAGTATATTTGCCTCTAAGCTGAGTTGTAACTTCAAGAGCTCCGTACGCACCATGAACTATCTGGGAACATAACGCTAAATCCTTAAAAAAATCTGAAGGAACAAACTCAATGAAGGCATTTTCGTCTTTAGTCGCATTATGATATCTAAGAACATTGAACCAAGGAACTTCAATATCATCTTTACCGTCTGGACCAAGTTCATCAAATACTAAGTGTCTATCCTTTAGCTTCTTTGTACCACTTCTAAAAGTCCTGTAAAGAGTTTGAACATTGTCGTACTTTGAAAACTTTACAAAATCTGTAGGTGCAATTCTGTATGATTTGTTCTCAGGAAATGATGACATTGTGCCGAGTATAGCATCAAAAACTACATTTTCTTCGGCAGAAAACTCCATTTTACAATGCATAATTAACGCATCTGTCCTATATGCAATATTTACGCCACCTTTTTTAAGTGGATGCTTGTTATCTTGCAAAGCAAGAAGCTTAAGCAGCGTTAAATGTGAGTTCTCATTGAAGGTTTCTATGAAATTATCAATGGAAATTGCTTGTTTTATAAAAGCTTTAATTTGAGCTTCATCTTCACCAGGAATTGATAGTCCTGTTTCATCAACTTCAGCTGGTTTAATTTCGTCTATCTCAACTATTGATCCAGATGCACTTAGAGATGTTTGTCCATTAATCTGTCCTATTGAACTAGCTAATGGTTGTTCATCTATAAAAGACTGGGTTTTCGTATCGAATAAACGATAGTTGCCATTTTCATCTAGTTTTCTGATTGCCATATTATTCTCCCTGTAAGACAAGACATTTTTGTGCCTTGCCTTGAATTATACCTTATTTAATGTTAATCATCAAATTAAAATATGACTTCTTTTAGACTATTTGAATAAAATGAAAGATGAAATTCATTTTTTTAATCAATATTTCCATAAGACAATATAGTTCTCCATCACCTATTTTCAAGTTCTTTTGAATGCTTCAGAATATAGAAGAATTTAGTGTCTAATTTGTCTTAATAAGACAGTTACGTTCGTTGTCTTGCTATGTGTCTAATTTGTCTTTCAATGTGTCCATTCTGTCTTATGATGCTTTTTACAGCAAAAAAATGCTTAAAAATAAGGGTTTTTTTCAGTTGTATAAGACATGAATCTGTTTTGTCTTATAATGTGTCCATTTTGTCCTACCATATTCCTTATAAATCCAAGCTGTCTTATAATAGTGTCCGTTTTGTCTTATGCTAAATCCATTTTGTCTTGCTTACTCCCGCCAAAAAGGGCTAAAAACTGGACTTTTTACTAGTTATTGTATGTTAAATCCGTTTTGTCTTATATACGATTTACTTATAATCAATAAGACAAACATATTTGTTGTCTTATTTTGGCTTTATAGGCTATTTATTCCTAATATTCAGGTGTCTAATCTGTCTTGTTTTAGATATAATGCCTTTAATTTTCGCTGTTTTATGTAGTGTCGATTTTGTCTTATGAGAATTGTTATATAATCCGATTTGCCTTGTTTTGTGTCGAAACTGTCTTATTCTGTGTCAGGAATGTCGTTAATAAAATCGAAATTGTCTTGATTGAAATCAGAACTGTCTTATTTTGTTGTCATAAATGTCTTGAGTAATATGAAAAAACCCCCAGAAAATCAACATTTCTAAGGGTTCTCTTATACATACTATACATATAATAATTATACTTTTTATATACTCTTTCCAAGAAAGAATTATAAATCCCATGCTGGACTAGGATCAGACAATCTTGCTTTATGTACACACATGGCAACAAATGCTGAACGTTTCATACCTACATTTGCAGCGGCTTGTTTGAGGTCAATAAGAAAATCTTCTTTTAAGGCAAATCTGTCATTTACCGGATTTTTAAGTCCTGTTTTTGTGTTTTGATAGGTTTGCTCTGTATAGTCGAATTTGTCTGCTTTAACTATTTCGATTGTTTCTAGCAGTAGTTCAGCTAAAAAGTCTTGGTATGTCATACCCAAGCGATTTGCTTTTATTTTGATGTAGGATATATCATTTTTATCACAAAATGCGAAAGTAGTATTTTTTCTTGTTCCTGTGTAATCTGAAAGTTTTGCTGACGAGTTTTTATAATTACGCTCATTAGATGTTTCTATACTTTGAACTGGTTCCGATTCTGTCTCAGTTTTTATCTCAAATTCATTTTGTGTTGGAGCTGGAATAGGAGTTTCAATTTCAGTTGAAACATCAGTCAACATTGTAGCTTCTGGTTCGGAAACAATTTCTTCTTCAGACACTTCTGTTGGTGTTTCAATTTTAACTGGAACTTCTTTAACAGAATCTTCTATAACAGGTTCTTCTTTTAATTGTTTTTCTGTAATTGATACGTTTTTAATTGGTTCTTCAGTAAGATTTTTCTTTGCTGGAAATTCAATTGGTTCAGTTTCAGGCTCTGGAGCTGGTTCTTTCGTTATTACAATTTCAGGTGATTTTTCAGCTACCTCGATTGGTGCTGGGGTCTTTGGTGGCTCGATTTCAGAGTTATTTTTGTGAAATGTATCGCGAGCTCTTGTATTTGTTTTCTTAGGTGCAGCAAATGGGAGATTTCCACTGTTTATTGCATATGAATTTCCTTGTCTTCCTATGGCCATTTTATGCTCCCTTCTTTGCTTCTTCAGAGGTTATAAACTCGTCTATAAGCTGTTTATAGTCTAATGATGAATTGCAGTATGGTTTATATTTTACTGCTGGCATTTGCTCTCCAATGGCGTCAGAACCGTCTTTACAGCCTCTAATGAACTGGAAGTATAATTTAGTACCTAATTCTGCTGCGATGGCTTGAGCGTTGATATAATCGTTTTTACAGCTATTATTCATTTTAAAGTCTGTAAAAACTAAACCATTAATGACCAAATTTTGGTTTAAAGAAGGTTCAACAACCTCACCTGCTTCATTTCTTACTGGATTTTTAACTGATTCTATAAGACTTATTGTTGCTTTTAATCCTTCTGTTGCATATTGATCACCTCTTGTAGGGATAATCACTTCATCAACTGCTGAAAGTACAGATTTGTTGATGTAATTTGTCAAATCTGGTGGACAATCACATAAGATATAGTCATAACCTTCAATTTTTTCCAAAACTCTTTCTTTGAAGGACTTTATATTTATTGTGCCTGAAAGAATGGCTGGGGTTACATCTGATAGAAAGCTGTCTCCTGGTATAATATCGCCCCATTCAGCTTGTTGGATACATTCCATAGGGCTTATTGGTCTACGTGGAACCCAGCAATCGTAGAGAGTTGCAATGCCTTCTGGGTTGATTCTAAAAGTATCTGTTGCGTTAGCTTGAACATCGCAGTCAATTATTAATGTTTTATAGCCTTTTTCGTTTAAAAGAGCAGCCATATTGATGGTTAATGATGTTTTCCATTGACCACCTTTTCCTATACAAATAGCAATACTTTTCATTTGATCTCCTTATCATTTTATTAATTTAAAATTTATGTTCAATTTTTAAGCATGATTCACATTATATGTGGTTTAAATGATATTTGCAATAAATATGCTATTTATATAAATACTGCAATATACATATAATACATCATTAATGTTAAATATGCAAAAAATATAAATTACAATTAAAGTGTAAATTACATATCTTATTTAAATAATATTTATAACGTAAAAAATATTTAATATAGAATATACATATATTATAGAAGAAACACATTTAGTATTAATAATGTATATAACATTTATAGTTTTAATATCATTATATATAGAAAATAGACTTATTACACATTTAATATTATTAATCATAATATTGATAATATTATAAACAGCGTAATATACATAAATAATTTTATATACATATATTACATCAAATATACAAATAATGCAAATAAGATATTAAATACTATTAGTATATATTACAAAAAACACATTAGAAACATTATTAATAATATAAGTACTAAATAAATTAAATACATAAGTAATAGAAAATATATTATATATGATAATAACACAATAAAAATTAAAAGCGTTATATACATCTAATACATCAAATATGTAAAATATATTAATAGCATAATAAATACTAATAATGTAACAAGAGTATATAATGAATATAGTGGAAAAAATATAAAAAATACAAAGAGCGTAAAAGGAGTATATAGCAATAATAATATAAAAAACACATAAAACGCTAAAGAGGGGAATGATGATATAAACAATAAAAACGAAAACAGTGTAATAAACGATAAATAAGAAAAAAATAATAAAGAATATAAAAACAATAAAAATGCTAGATATATTAAAAACAACAATAAGACTAAATGTATACAAAATGTAAAAAACACAAATATGACAAAACAATTCCCATAAATGACATGTACGGCAAGAAAAGTTGTTACAGTGCTGAAATATTAGCTTATCGCAATGAATTGGTTAAATCATTTAAAGAGCAAGGCTGGTCGCCATCAAAGATGTCAGCAAAGAGAATTATAGATAATATAATAAAGTAAAAAGAGTATAATAAGTAATAAACACAAAAAGAGAAAATATGAATATAAAGACAATACATACATATACCACTACTAAGGTTAAATTAACAACATATACTAAATATACATAAGGTAATAAACGTACTATATATACTAATGATACTATATGTACTATATGCACCAATAGAACTAAATATGACAATGCAACTAATAAACATAAAAATGTGTGAAAGGATATTTATACTAGTTGTGATATATTAACAAAATGGGTTGAATGTACGGTATACACAATTTATATTAATAAAACATATTACACAAATTATACTAATAAGACAAATCAATCGTTAAATCCCGATAATAGATAGTAAATAGTTGTTCATATATAAAGTTATTGTCTAATCATATATTCAGCTCGAATATAAGGATTTTATAGCGACTCGCCATAATAAATATGATAATTGTTATGTTGATAATACGCAATTGCTGACTTATACTTGGGCTTAGAGATTATTGGAGGTAAACGCTATATGAAATTTAAAGATATGCCATATGAACGACCTGATATAGAAGTTCTAGAAAGAAAGATAGATGAACTGATCAAAAAACAGCAAGATGCAAAATCTGGTGAAGAACAATTTGAAATAAATAAAGAATATTACACACTTCGTAAAGATTTTGAGACAGCTTACAATATTGCATATATTAGACACGATGCGGATAGTACAGATGAATTATACGAAAAAGAAAATGATTATTTTGATGAAATACTTCCTAGATGGAGTAATGCTTGCATTAAGTATAGTCGTGCTTTATTTGACAGTCCATATCGAGCATATCTTGAAGAAAAATTAGGGCCAGTGACTTTTAAGAATATGGAGCTTGATGATAAATCAATAAGCGAGGAAATTCTTCCACTTATGCAGGAAGAGAACGCTCTTACTTCTAGATATGACAAAATAATTGCAACAGCAAAAATTGAATTTGAAGGCGAAACCTATAATTTGTCTTTAATGGGACCATTTGCCAGAAATAAGGATAGAAATATTAGGAAAAAGGCTAATAAGGCTATTTCAGATTGGTTTATGAGTGTGACTGATGAAATAGACGAAATATATGATTCATTAGTAAAAAATAGAACAGCTCAGGCGAAAGCATTAGGATTTGAGTCATTTACAGATTTGGCTTACTGTAGAATGCATAGAAATTCATATGATAAGGCTAATGTAGAGATTTTTAGAAAGCAGATAAAGGAGTATTTTGTACCTTTTGTTGCTGAATTGGCGGAAAAAAGAGCTAAGCGTTTAGGATTAGATAAGCTTGCAGATACAGAAATTGGAGTTTACTTCAAAGATGGAAATCCTGCTCCAGTTGGTTCTCCGGAAGAAATTCTTAGAAGCGGACAAGAAATGTATTCAGATTTAAGTGCCGAGACGAAAGAATACATGGATTTCATGATGGAGAATGAATTATTCGATGTTTTTGGTCGAAAAAATAAGGCTGCAGGAGGATATCAGACTTATATTCCAAATTATGAGTCACCATTTATATTTGCTAATTTTAATGGAACAAGTGGTGATATTGATGTAATAACTCACGAATGTGGTCACGGATTCCAGTGTTTTATAACACGAAAAGATGAGATATTAGATCATAATAACCTGGGAATGGAGACTGCTGAAATTCATTCAATGTCTATGGAATATTTTACATATGGATGGATGAAGAACTTTTTTGGTGACAGATATAAGGATTATCTGGAAATGCATTTAGAGGATGCATGTACCTTTTTGCCATATGGAACAATGGTAGATGAATTCCAGCATATTGTATATGATAATCCAGAAATGACTCCAGTAGAGCGCAAGGAAACCTGGAAAAAACTTGAGCAGGAGTACAGACCTTATATTGATTTTGAAGATACAGAATTCTTTGCTTTAGGAGGATTTTGGCAGAAGCAGACTCATATATTTGATGTACCATTTTATTATATTGATTACGTTTTAGCATCGATATGTGCAATGCAGTTTAAGATAAAAATGGATGATGATTTTAAGGCGGCATGGGAAAAATATCTTGAACTTTGTAAGCTTTCTGGAAGTGATTACTACACAAACATGATAAAAAAGGTTGGACTTAATTCTCCTTTTGAAGATGGCGTTGTAGTAGAAATAGTTGAAAAATTAGCGAAAAAAGTAATTTAAGAAAAAATGGCGTTAGGTATAAAACCTAAACGCCATTTTCTATTTGTGCTTTTATTTCAGATAAGGGTATCCCTTTTTCTTTAGCTAGTTTGGCTAAATCATCAAACTCCAACTTACAACGATTGACCCCATAGCCGCTAGATTTCTTAATTCGGACTTCTCCAAGAGGAGTTTCAAGAGATTCAATTTTTCGGTCTAAAACGTAACGATTACATACTTTTTCTCTAATTCCAATAGTAGTGGTATTTGCAAAAATAGCTTTAACAACTGAATTTTTATTCTTAGCTGAAACAATCGCAGTAAGCAAAGTACCTGGTCTATTTTTTTTCATGTTCACAGGGGTATAGAAGACCTCTTTGGCGCCAGCATCGTAGATGGCATCGAGAGCAAATCCAAGCTCTTCTCCAGTGATATCGTCAAGGTTGCAATTAAGTTCGATAACCTGATCCACTGAGTCTTCGGTCGAACAAAGAAACATTCTTATGCAGTTGGCAATAGGAAAATCCTTTTTTCCCATGCCGTAACCAATTTTTTCAATGTTCATAGGAGGCATGTCTCCAAATGATTTGCCGAAATGGCGAAGCAGTGCAGCGCCTGTAGGTGTGCATAATTCCCCTTCTATACGGCCACCGTAAATAGGCAAATTCCTTAGCAATTCAGCAGTAGCTGGGGCTGGAACGGGTAAGATGCCATGTGCAGTATGAACAGTACCACTTCCAACATGAATAGAAGAAACAATAATATCATCTACGTCCAGCTTGTAAAGTAGGTAACAAACAGCCATAACATCAGCAACTGCATCCATGGTGCCTACTTCATGAAAATGGATGTTTGTTATAGTGGAATTGTGAACGTGCGCCTCAGCTTTTGCTAAGGCTTCGTATACCTGAATTCCATGTTTTTTAACTGAATCTGGAGCGTTTAAAGAATTGATAAGTGCTTTTATGTCATCAAGGCTATGATGGTGGTGTTCGTGATGATTATGAACGTCATGGTGATGATGATTGTGATGGTGCTCGTCATGATTATGTTCCTCATGATGGTGCTCATGGTGATGGTCATGATGTTCGTGATGATGGTCAGAATGCTCATCAATGCCATTGATAAGCACTTTAACGTGTGTTCCATTAATATTACATTTTTCGCTGTTTTCTGCGGTAAAAACAACATCAGGAATACCTAAGGAATTGAGAGAATCAAGTATCTCAGTTTTATTGTCAAATAATTCTAACAGGGCAGCTGTTAACATATCTCCAGCTGCCCCCATTTTGCACTCAATATATAGTGTTGTCATAAAAATAATCCTCAAAAAATATTAACGATGATTAATTAGGCTGGCCTGATAAGCGGCGCCAAAACCATTGTCTATGTTTACAACGGATATACCGTTTGCACAAGAATTTAGCATGGATAAAAGAGCTGCAATGCCGCCAAATGAGGCCCCGTAGCCTACGGATGTAGGTACTGCAATCACAGGCGCCTCTGCTAGGCCCCCTAAAACGCTCGCTAAGGCCCCTTCCATGCCAGCTATGGCAATTATCACGCTTGCGTCTACAATCTCGTCTAGGTGCGCTAGCGTGCGATGTAGACCGGCCACACCAACATCATATAACCTGGTGACATTATTACCAAGAAATTCGGCTGTGAGAGCAGCTTCTTCTGCAACAGGAACATCGCTAGTGCCACCGGTGGCCACAAGGATTGTGCCTTTGCCAGAAACAGGTGGCATTCCCCCTAATATAGCGAGCTTTGCATCCTCATAATAATCAATATCGTGGTATTTCATTACCTGCTGATACTTATCGGGTGACATTCTTGTAATTAAGATGCGCTCCTGGCCTGATTCCTTTAATTTGGAAATAATACCAATAATTTGTTTAGGTGTTTTGCCGGCTCCGTAAATAACCTCACCAGCACCGTTTCTGATGGATCTGTGGGTGTCGATTTTAGCGTAGCCTATATCCATAAAAGGCTTTGTCTTAAGCTGATGTATGGCGCTATCTACAGATATTTCGCCAGATTGAACACCTTCCAATAATTTTTTTATATCTTCATTCATATCTTATACCAGTGACTATATAAATATAGTCTTTTTTTGTTTAGTATAGCATAAGCAATTTAGTTGTAAATAATTGAATTCAAAGATAAATAAAAAGGGCCCTGATATTACTCAGAGCCCGTATATACGAGGATTTTATACTTTGAATACCTTTATTAAATCTTCTATTCGCATGGTAGAATCTGACACAGCGGTTGCACTATTGTCAACACCACGAGAGTTTTCTGCAACCTGCTCAGCGCCTTCAGCGAGGGTTGTAGCTGTTGAAGATACTTCTTCGGTACTTGCAGATTGTTCTTCAGAAATTGCAGCCATAGATGTGGCAATTTCATCAACACTCCCGATTTTATCAATCATTTCGCCAACAGTCTCACTGGCTTGATCCAAGCTCTTGAAAATCTTTTCAAATGTTGCACCTGCGGTATTTACGGAATCCATACTGGTGTTGATATCTTCAACGTTAGCCTTGGCTTTTTCTGAAAGCTCAGCAACTTGCGTTGTAATATCCTTTATAATTTCAGAAATCTGGCGTGTAGATTCAGCACTATTTTGTGCTAAAGCGCCAATTTCATCAGCAACAACGGCAAATCCACGACCGGCTTCTCCTGCTCTGGCAGCTTCTATAGAGGCATTAAGAGAAAGAAGATTGGTCTGACTTGAAATGGAATTAATTATGTCAACGATTGAATCAATCTGCTTAGCAGAAGCATCAACAGTGTTTACAACCTCGTTCATTTTGTTTATTGATTCAGCTACATTTGCCATACCAGATTGAACGGCTTCCATATCACGCTGGCCTTCTCTGGCTGTTGCCACAAGGTCTTCCATAGTTTCTTTGGTATTTTCACTTTGCTGAGTAAGGTCACTTACCTGCTGTGCAAGATTTGTTGCATTTTCAGCCAAATCGCCTACAGCGCTGGACATATCATCCATTGTTCTTTGAATTTGTTGCATTGCAGAAGCCTGATCATCAGCCTGCTGATTTAAGTCACCAGAAACGGTTTTACTGTTATTTGCTTCTATAGAGAGTTGGTCCGTCATGGCTTTGATTTCAGTAAGAGTATCACGCATTTTGATTACATAATCATGCATATTATCATTCATGATACCTATTTCGTTAGTGCCACCCTTTGGAATATCAACCGTAAAATCGCCACCTGCAATTTTGGTGATGCTATCAGTAAGACTTCTAACTGGTCGTGCAATAAGTTTAGTGATAACACCCTGTAAAATAATAACCATTACAAATAAAATGATGGCTGCAGCGATGACTGAAATAATCTCAAACTTGCGCAGTTCTGCTAATACATCAGCTGTTTTTACGTAGGAAACTAATGTCCACCTAGTTCCATCTACAGGATAAAACGCTACGTAATAATTTTTGCCATTGTTTCCAGGTAAAATCTGTACTTCAGAAATATCGCCTGAGCTAATGAAGGTTGAAATACCTTGAAGAAGAACATCATCAGGATGCTCTGAAACATCTGTACCAACATAAGATGTGTCAAGTGAACCAAGAATCATGGTATTATCAAGGCATAAGCTGCCACCAGTAATACCAGGTTTATATGAGCTTACAAGCTCTGATAAGCCTGCTAAAAGTATATCTATTGATAATGCTCCTGTTCTGCCATCTTTAAGTGTGATAGACCTTGAACCGCAGGAAACCATTGAATTAGTGGTTAAATCCAGTGATGGAGGACCTAGGGTAACTGTACTGTTTGTAACACCATTTTGGTACCATGCGCGAGTTGTAGGATCGTAGCCAGAATCAGGAGTCCAGTGTGCGCCATCAATAAAATCCATGTTTGAAAGACCGATATAGACATCTGAAACCTTACCTTCATAGCTTTTCATAGAGTTGGCAAGAATAGATTCTATTTGAGCGTCTGATTCAAAATTGGTTTGTTCTATAACATCAGCTATACCATCATAGTAAAGCTTAATGATATCTGCGATTTGTGCTATACCGGTTGCATTAGCACGAGTTTCTTCTTTTAAACTACTTTTGGCTTCACGTTCAATTACGGATTTAGCTTGAATTGAGAGAGTAATTGCGACAATAGAAATAGCGACAATTACAAGTGGCACAAGAATTGTCAATAGTTGGGCGCTGATGTGCGCAGTTTTAGTAGGCTGCCTTTTATCTTTTCCCATAGGAACCCCCTTCCCCTTATTTAACAGCATTTTACCAGCTGTTGTAGAAATACACCCTTGGACAATATATATCAGAATATAATGGGGTTTAGATGGAAAAAGTGTGAAAATTATAAGAAATGTGTGAATTGCTCACTCACATCAAACTATATTGTGCGCAACGATTTTTGTTATATGCTGTTTAATGTTTATTTGAAAAGCGCAATTCACATTTATAATTACAAAATAACGGCACAAATCCATATTTATATTTTTTTTCTAGTTCTGAAGTTGAAATTTCAAATACTCTACGGCACATTGGACAACGAAGTTTTACCATATCCATAAAAATTCACCTACCTGACGCATAGAATGATGTTTGTTAACTGAAATTAGCCTAATATTAGCAAATAATTGTGAAAATAGTTTTATATTTGTGTGACCTGATAAAATATCAAGTAAATTAGCTATATTTCGTATGTGTGATACTAGTGTGATTATTGAAATGCTAAGATGCAATTACAAACAAGTTAAACACACTAATTAAACTAAAAAAACAAATATTGGAGGTAAAAAATGGTAGTAGGAGATATCATTAGATGTTGCACAGTTGATGAGGTAGTTAGTAAGGCATTTGAGCTGAAAGATAAGGGAATAATTACAGAGTTCATAGCTAACTACACACTAAGAGTTGTAGCTGTTTCGGAATAAAAGAAGGTTTCAGGGTCAGGAGTTCCTGGCCTTTTTTATTTTTATAATAAAAATACCCTCAGGCACTGGCATACCTGAGGGCTGTAAAAGGAGTCTAATAACTTCCCCAAGAAACCCGGTTTGAAACTTAGGGAATAAGAAGTAAACGATTTAAACTGCTGCTAAAGCTCTACCAAGATCTTTGCAAGCATCTTCTGTAGCTGAATCTGGAGCATCCTGGCAAATGATACCTTCACCACCAACAACAGTAGCACCAGCAGCTGTCATGCGATCTACCCAATCGCGCATCCATTGACCATCACCCCAACCGTAAGAACCGAAGAGGCCGATTGTCTTTCCTGAAACAAAACCTTCTAAATCTGTTACAAATGGTTCCATTTCACCTTCTTCAAGAACTTCAGCACCCATTGCAGGGCAACCAAGTGCAAAAGCCTTTGCGGATTTTAATTCATCTATAGAGGCATCTGCGACAAATACAACGTTTGCCTCACCACCAGCAGCGGTAACACCTTCACCAATAGCATTTGCCATGTTCTCTGTATTACCTGACTGGGACCAAAAAACAATATTTATTTTACTCATAATACATCTCTCCTTTATAAATAGTTTAGCCTGCTAATTTATTGCAGGATGCTTCTTTTAAAATTTCTTTTAAGGTATATCCTCTTGATATTTTACAGACCATATCGTCTTTAACATCATCGAAAAGGCTAAATAACTGCAGGGTTTTGCATGTGTCCCCGTACACCTTCCAATATCCGGCAGCTTCAAACCCATCACCTTGATTGTTGATAAAGCCCATAACATCACATAGTGGATACCCTAAGAAAATACCCATTTCATGAGGAAAATCTATTCTATTGGTAATAAAGGAATCATAGCGCTTCTGGAAAAATCTTAATGAAGCACCGAAATTATCTGAGTGATAACCGTATCCCAATAAGAAGGATTTAACCTCATCTCTCATTAAGTAGTCATGAAGCATCTTCCTATTGAAAACAAGAAAAATAACTCTGTTTCGGTCATAGACCAAACGATACCCCAAGAGACCTGCGTTTTTAAGCGCATATCTTGCTTTGTCTTCCATATCTCTAGGAAGAATAAGAAGATTAGAGGTTTTAAGGCCTGCTAAAGTCGGTGCACACTGTAAAACAATCTGTAATTCAACTCTTCGCCTGTCCATGGCGCATAACATCTCAAATACTTCTTTGCTCATAACATACTCTCACTTTATTATTGGTTAGCCGTTGCTAACTGTGGTTATAATATACTAATGCACTCCGCAAGTCAACACAATTTGTGAAAAATATTTGAAATTAATTTTCAATAAGAGTGTGTGATAGTTGTGTGATAGTTTGTCTGCTAACATACGTATCAGGTTAGGACAAATAAAACAATTCAAATAAAAAAGGAGAAAAAAGATGAACAGGAGATTTGTTTCTAAGGTATTATGTTTGGCTTCTGTATCAACACTTGTTATCGGTACTATGACAGGATGCGGTAGTTCCGAAAGTAAGGCAACATCAATCGCTCAGATTAAGGATGAGCTTGTTGCAAGTACTGGTGCTATGGCAGCTGAATCGGTTTTTTCTAGGGGAGTGTATGTAAATTATGCCAAGGACGCTGAGAATCCAGACAAGACGTATTTTTATGTATTCAATGGAGATGGAACAGGTAGCATAGAAGATGGAGCTGCTGATACATCAAATTATTTTGAATACAAAATAGGAAAAAAGGATGTAACCTTCTATATCGGAAGTATTGATCCCATTGAAGAAAAATTTACTGTTAAATCCAGTGAAGATGGGTATGTATACGGCTCTTTTGAAGACGGATTAGAATTAGTTTTTGAGCCGGTTTCAGATGTAGAGGTTGATTCATTTAATGCAACAAATTATGTAAATGAACAAAATGGTCATGATTTTGTATATCACGATGCAAATGGCTGGAGCGTAAAGTATGATCCAGAAGTTATTACTGTAAATGCTGGTGGCCCAATGACAACATTTGTATATACAGCAGAGTCAGCTGGTACAAACATGATTACTGCAACCTATACTGTTGATAAGAACGCTGAGGAGTCTATTAAGGAACTCGGCAAGGCTCTTGGCGACAAGGCTTTCTATACAGAGGGTATTTTCCCAGGAACAGAGGATGTTAAGGGATATTGGGTAGTACTCAATCCAGAAGAAGGTACTTCAGGCGGATACGTAACTGCAATGGCCAGAGACTACATGGAAGGTGCTCTGATATTTGAAATGGATGGTCATTTCGGGGAAGATGAAGAGAACAACATGCTTGTTTCTGATACTTTAGCTGGAATAGTTGATTCACTGACATTTGAGACAAAATAATTAAAAATATAGGGGATGGCTTTCAAATCTTTCGAATGGAAGCCGTCCCCTTTTAATTTAAAACTTAAACAAATTAAAATGTCACTGTTCTAGGTGCTGAAGAGAACGATGAAAATGTTGCAGTAGCATTCTTGAAATAGAGTACTTCTGTGTTGTCATCTTCAGGTGAATACATCTGCTGAAGGCTTGGATAAGCGTCCAATAAGCTCTTCTTTGCCTCTATACGGTCGTCTCTGACTAATTCGCCAGATAAACGTACCCATTCACCCCCTGAAAAACCGCAGATTTCAACCTTTGGATTAGCCTGAATCTGTTTAGAAACATCTTTTGATTTGCCTGTCTGGATATATAGCTTGTCTTCGAAGATATGAATTGTACCAAAAGGTCTTACACGTGGCTGATCTCCATCAACAGTAGCCAAAAAGTATGTTTCACATTTCTTTAAAAACTCAAAAACTTCTTTCATAAAAAATTAACCTCCTCTTGATTAATTGTACACAATTGAATGATACTACTAAAAATAAAATTAGTCTATAGTCAAAAGAAAAATTTGTAAAAATGGTTAATTTGCTTATTGTGTTGAGCCTAAAACACATGTGATGGTAGAATTGTAGTATGACTGAAGAAAGAAGAAATAATAGAGAATTTAATAACGCTTTAGGTAATTTTATTAATGATGCCGCTGCAGGTGGTGCAGTGCGCCATTTAGCGGATTTAGGTCATTCTATAAGCGAAATAGCAGAGGAGTTGGACTATCCTATATCAAAGGAAAAAATTGCAGGGTATATGTGGGAACATTTCATAAATACAGGCAAAATTACCCTTGAGGAACCGAAAGAAACTTATGAAAAGGCTACTTTTGTAAAGGAGCAGGACGCTTTCGGTAAGGTTAGCTTCCGAAGAGTCATAGAAAAGGTGGATAATTCCCACCGTAAATACGTTATTTGCGATTATGGGATAGCACTTTATAAAAATAGCCCTGAATTTTTAAAATGGCTAAATGGCCTTCAGGAGCAGGATAGAGAGTATATTAAGCTAATGCCATGGCCTCTAAAGCCTGTGTATCATGAGTTGGATGAAAGGATGAAGAGGATACAAAAATGATTGCAAAAACAGTGTCTTGGAATTATAATAGGTTTCGCGTAATAAATTAGCGCACAATGCAAATGCTAAATAAAGATTTAGAAGGTTATTAGAAATGGGAAAAGAGTTTGATATTCAATCTTACATGACTGCAGGTGTAGAGCGAGTGGTGAAGGATTCACTTCGTGCAACTTTAAAGAACCCTGCAGAGAGTGTATTCATGGCAAAGTTTGCCATGGCAACAAAAAAAGCGTCAGATATTAGAAAGAAACACAAGGATGAAGGGCTAAATGTTCCCCCATTTTTGATTGCATCTATCACAAGTAATTGTAATTTACACTGTGCAGGTTGCTATTCCAGAGAAAATGAAGCAACAAAGGATTGTGAGCCGGTTAATCAGCTTAGTGATGAGCAATGGCTAGACATTTTTAACGAGGCGGAGGAGCTTGGAGTAAGCTTTATCCTGCTTGCAGGTGGCGAACCTCTTCTTAGAAAGGGGGTAATTAAGGCTGCTGCTAAAAAGCCTAATATTTTATTCCCTATATTTACAAATGGCGTATTTATAAGTGATGAGTATTTTGAACTCTTCAACAAAAATAGAAATCTTGTTCCAATCATGAGTATTGAGGGCCATAAAGAGGCTACAGATAGTCGCCGTGGAGAGGGAATCTATGACAAGCTTATAGCCAACATGGAGGCTTTTAAGAAAAAGAGCCTGATTTTTGGAAACTCAGTAACAGTAACCACAGAAAACTTTGATGATGTATTATCAGATGATTTTGTATCAATGCTTCAGGGTTATGGTGGAAAGGCAATTATTTACGTAGAATATGTGCCGGTTTCTGAGGAAAGCAAGGATTTGGCTTTAAGCGAAGAACAGGAAGAGAAGCTTAGGGAAAGAATAGCCCAACTTCGAGAAGATTACGAGGATATGGTATTTATTTCATTCCCAGGAGATGAAAAATCCTCTGGCGGATGCGTTGCTGCAGGTCGTGGATTCTTCCATATCAATTCACATGGTGGTGCAGAGCCATGTCCATTCTCACCATTTTCAGATACAAATGTAGTGGAAAATGGTCTAGAAGGGGCTATTTCATCACGTTTGTTTAAGATCCTTCAGGATGGAGATATCCTAAAGGATGACCATGTAGGTGGCTGTGTGTTGTTTGAAAAACGTAGCCAGGTACAGGCAATTTTAAATGCTTAAAATACACTGTAAGTAAAAGGCGCCTTCTGGCGTCTTTTTGTTTTATGGTTCACATAATTAATACAAAGATGTTGTACAATTTAGTTGTTGATAGGGCAATTTTGAGGTAGTTTATGGTTCAGAGAACGTTTTTTATAAAAAATACAACTGAGATTTATAGCATGACTGCAAGTATTCTTGCAATGCCTGAGTACAGACGGGCGAAATCCGTCTTGGGAGTCGTATATTCTTGCTGTATACCTATAAATGTAACAGGTGCATACATAAGTATTATTAATCATAAACTAGATAAGGTGAAGATGGCGGGAATTTCCGTCATTGGAAGTAGAAAATCATGGAAAGACAAGGGGCTAACTTTGTCTTTTTGTTTTTTTGAGAATTCGAATGTTCAGGTAATGTCATTTTCTCAAGATAAATATAATGATGATGAAGTAATTGAGAAAATGAATAAATTTATTCATGAAAATAATAATATAAAGGCGGTTTTTTGCTATCCTTCAGGCTTATCTGTGGATTTCACCAGAGTTCTGGAGGGAATTTCGCAAACAGATCCTAATATCATATATTTTGGTGCATTCGCCTCTACCAGGGATTTTTTTAGTCCTGAAGATTTTAAGTCAGATGATGATGTAGAAGAAGGAAATGCAAGCCATTTTGTAGTAATTGATGAAGATAGTAAGGTGCCGGAAAGTTATTCTATATGTGACAGAACCATTACTAATGGCTATGTTTTTGCTGTAATCACAAGTGATGTTTTGTCTGTTGTTGGAAAGCATATACTTGGCTGGAAGAAGATTGGAAAACCGCTAAATATCACTGGTGGCAGAGAGACCTTTGACAAGGGAAATGCTGTTATTACGGAAATTGATAATATGCCTGCAGTAGACGTATATAAAAAGTATCTTGATGTAGAGTCAGACGAATTTTTTATGGATAATGTGTGCGAGTTTCCTTTTGTACTTGAGCGTGAAGGGATTTCTACTGCCAGAGTTCCTACAAAGGTGGGAAGCAAAGGTGATTTATATTTTAATGGCGATATTAGAAGTACAGATGAAATCACCCTATCTTATGCGGATCCCTCGGAACTACTGAAGCTGACTCAGCTTGTTTCAAGCGAATTAAAAAAAATGAAGCCGGAGGCGACTTTTACTGTTATATGTCTGAACCGTTATCATTTTTTAGGAAAATTGGAAGCTAAAGAGCTAGAGTACATTTCTACTATATCAGACAATATGGTTTTTGCTTTTGGTGGAAGTGAGATTTTAAAACGTGGTAATAAAGGCGGCGTATTTAATAGTGTTTTAGCAACAATTGTTTTAACAGAAGGTGAATTTGAACAAGTAGAAGAAGAACAGATAATTGACGAAGAAGCGCTTCATAAGGGGGCAAAGCCCTTCTCAGAACGATTATTTACAATTATAGATAGGACTTTAGCGGAATTAGAGGATGCCAAGGAGCAGGCTGAAGCCGCGAGCAAGTCAAAATCTGCATTTCTCTCGAATATGTCTCATGAAATCAGGACTCCAATTAATGCAATTTTAGGCATGAATGAGATGATTTTGAGGGAATCTAAAGAGAAGGAAATAAAACATTATGCTGAGGCAATAAGAAGTTCTGGCCATAATTTGCTTGGAATCATAAATAATGTCCTTGATTTTTCAAAAATTGAAGTGGGTAAAATGGATATTATGCCGGTAGAATACGAACTGGCCTCGCTTTTGAATGATTTGGTTACCATGGTCAAATCAAGAGCGGAGGAAAAGGGCCTTTCAATTCGTGTAAATATAGACCAAAACATTCCCCATATTTTATATGGTGATGAAATTAGAATAAAACAGATAGTAACAAATATTTTGACAAATGCAGTGAAATATACAGAAAAAGGTGGCATTGTGCTGTCTGTGAAGCTCAGCAAGAACCCTGATAATGAATCAGACGATTGTTTTGTACATTCAAATGAGAGATGCTCACTGAATAAAACGGCTGTGCTTGAATTTTCTGTTGAAGATACTGGCATTGGAATTAAGAAGGAAGACCTTTCAAGATTATTTAATTCATTTGAAAGGGTAGATGAGAAAATAAACAGAACAATCGAAGGTACTGGTCTTGGTATAGCTATCACAGAAAGTTTATTACAGCTTATGGGTAGTAAGCTTATAGTTGAAAGCGATTATGGAATAGGATCGAGATTTTATTTTTATCTGAAGCAGAAAATAGTGGATTATGCGCCTATAGGAAACTTTGAGGAGGCATTGAAACGCTCCCTAAATACAAAATCTGTTTATCACGAAAAATTTGTAGCTCCTGCCGCTTATATTTTGGTGGTGGATGATACAGAAATGAACTTAAATGTTATTACAAATCTGCTTAAACGGACAAAAATTCAGATAGATACTGTGTTGAGTGGGTTCGAATGTCTGGAAATCACTAAAGATAAAAAGTATGACATAATATTTTTAGATCATCGTATGCCTCAGATGGATGGTATAGAGTGCCTTAAGTTGTTGAAAAGTGATAGTTCAGGAATTAATATTCATACGCCAGTAATTGCACTTACCGCAAATGCGATATCTGGAGCGCGAGAAATGTATTTGGATGCGGGATTTAATGATTATCTTACAAAGCCTATAGATTCAGAGACCTTAGAGGAGTCTATTGCAAAATATTTACCTAAGGAATTGCTGCTTTCTCCTGATTTATTTGAAGATGATGAGAAGGATACTGATATACCAGATTGGGTTGATGAATTACCATTTGTGGATTCAATTGTAGGAATAAATAATTGTGGCTCTGTAAAATCCTATATTCAAGCTCTTACAGCCTACATGGATGCGGTAGACGATATTCAGACTACTACAAAACAATGTCTTGAAACTGGAGATATAAAAAATTATACAATTAAGGTTCATGCATTAAAAAGCTCTTCAAGAATAATAGGTGCAGAGAGAATTGGAGCTTTAGCCGAAAAGCTTGAGACTGCCGGTGATAGTAATGACATAGATACAATCAATAAATATACGGGACAATTATTGAGTTTTCATAGTACATTAGGGTATGTTTTGAAGGAATACTTGAAAAATGATGAATTGGATGAAGGAAAACTTGAAATTTCTGTGAACAAAATGCAGGAAGCCTACGATACTATACGAGAATTATGTGAAATGTTTGATTATGATACAATAGAGATGGTAATAAAATCTCTAGAGGAGTACAGTATACCTATAGAGTTGAAAGAAAAACACAATGAGCTACTTGTAGCGTTTAGAAATTCAGACTGGGATAACATGGCAAGATTGACAGAAAGGTAAAAATTATGGAAAAAAATATTCTTTTCATCAGTCAAGGTTCGACATTTATGGTTGAAGCAATCTCGAAAAACCTGTTTGAAGCAGGTTTTAGAGTCATTCCCTGTAGTCCAACCACTACAGATTTGAAGAGTCATGCTGATGATTCCGAAATTTATCTGTTCTATCTTGGAAATTATTTAGATGATATTAAAGAACCATTGGTATTTTTGAAAGATGTATGCATTGAAAAAGAAAAATGCTTGAATATAATAGGCGATGCAGGGGAATTGGATACATTTAAGCGAACTATTCCAGAACATCTCATAGATAATATTTTCAGCAGACCACTGGATGTAAAACGCCTTGTGGACATTTTAGATGATATAGCTCAGAAAAATGATGAGAATAGTCGTAAGAAGAGTATCTTACTGGTAGATGATGATCCTACATTTTTGCGCATGGTAAAAGAATGGCTTTCCGAGAGCTATCGTGTAACCATGGTTAATTCTGGAATGCAGGCTATTACCTACATTGCTAAAAATATACCAGATTTAATACTCTTAGATTATGAAATGCCAGTGACTACAGGGCCTCAGGTTTTAGAAATGATCAGGAGTGAGGCCACCTCAGAGCAAATTCCAGTTATCTTTTTGACAGGTAAAGGTGACAAGGAAAGCGTAACAAAGGTGTTATCTCTTAAGCCAGAGGGATATATACTAAAGACTGTCGGAAAGGATAAACTTTTATCCCAAATTGGAGATTTTTTTGAAAGCCGCAAGGCTAAAAGATATTAAATAATATATTTTTAATAATACAGAACATGCTTTATTTGTAGAGAATAAAGCATGTTTTTTATTATTTCAATAATTTTCAGAAAATAGCTTGACGTAATGGGGTATTGGTGCTATGGTTAATTACACAAGTAATTAACCGATGAAGTATAGGAGGTGTGAACTTGTTAGAGAATCTTGGGGAAGATAAATCAATATATATCCAAATCAGTGAAATGATAGAGGATGAAATTTTAAGGGACATTTTAATTGAAGAGGAGCAGGTACCTAGTACAACAGAGCTTTCCAAATTTTATAAGATTAATCCTGCCACGGCTGCTAAGGGAATAAATCTACTTGTAGATAAGGGTATCTTATATAAGAAAAGAGGTATAGGAATGTTTGTAAATGAAGGTGCAAAGGAGAGAATCCAGCAATCCAGAAAGAGTAGTTTTTATGAAAACTATGTCAAAAAGATAATCAGTGAGGCAAAACTTATTGGTATCGACAAGGCTGAATTGAAAAAGATGATTGATGAGAGCTTAGACTTATAGTAGGCAGTGTTATAAGAGAAAAGGAGAGATATATGGGAACTTTAGTTGGAAGAAATATCGTTAAAACATACGGAAAAGATACGGTGTTGAAAAATGTAGATGTAGAAATTGAGACTGGAAAAATCTATGGGCTAATCGGAAGAAACGGCGCTGGAAAAACCACTCTTTTATCAGTTCTAACTGCACAGAATCCTATAGATGAAGGAACTGTTACCTTGGATGGAGAGCCAGTATGGGAAAATGAGAAAGCACTTTCAAGAATCTGTTATTCAAGAGAAATATCCAGTGTAACTCTTTTTGGACCAAATACACTTAGGGTAAAAGATTATTTAAAACTTGGTAAGACCTTTTACAAAAATTGGGATAAAGATTACGCCGATGAATTGATAAAGCTTTTCAACCTGGATGTGAAAAAACGTGTTAGCAAGCTATCTAAGGGTATGCTTTCAGCATTAACAATTATTATCGCAATGGCCAGCAAGGCAGAAATAACAATTTTAGATGAGCCAGTGGCAGGTCTTGATGTAGTGGCCAGAGAAGAGTTTTACAAGCTTGTAATTGATGAATACTCTGAGACAGGACGCACCTTCATTATAAGTACCCACATTATCGAAGAAGCGGCTAACCTATTTGAAAAAGTAATCATTATTGATGATGGACAGGTGATTATCGAGGAAAATACCGAGGAGCTGTTAAACAGAGCTTATAGAGTAAGTGGTGAAAATTTTGTAGTGGATAATGCGGTACAAGGATTTAAGGTATATCATCCTGAATCTATAGGAAGAAATAAGGTAGTAACTGTATTGGCAGATAGGCCAATAAATAGTTTTGGTGAGTCAGTGCAGGTAGAACCTGTTTCATTACAAAATCTGTTTTATGCTATGTGCGTGGATGGCAAGAAGGAGGCATAATGGGTGATTTGAGAAAAAGAACTTGCATGTATTATCTAAAGGATGCAGGGAAAATGTTGTTAATGGCTATTGGAATAGAAGCTATTATTGTTGTTGAACAAATAATATTAAGTCTGGGCGAAGAGGACAGTATAAGCAGTATGTTTACTTCAGCAATAGTGCTTTTTGGAATGTTTATTCTGCTATTAAATTCTATATATGCTATGTATGGCCCTGCATGGACAGACAGTATAGTGTTATCCATGGGAGCCAGACGAAGCGACATCTTCGTCGGAAGTATTTTAAAGGAAATAACATTTGTTGGAGCCGGGTTAATAATTTTATTGGCAGCATGCTTTCTAACAGCCAACTACGATTTAATATTTTACTCTATATATGTATGCATAGCATCCTTGGTTCTTTCAGGTATTGCCAGGATAATAGGGCATAAAATAAAAAAATTCGGCAAGATAGCAATTATGGTGTTTGCGGTAATATGCTCAATTTTTGGTATAGTTGTAGGAATGTCGATGGCTTTAGATGGGTTCATATTTGATTGGTTTAAGTTTTCAGTAAACACATCAGTGCTTACATGGGGAGTCTTACTTATTATATATGGAATCCTTCAGGATATAGTGTATAGGCTAAACCGTAAGGCCAGAGTGCAGTAGAAAGCAGGGAGGCTATATGAGAAAAAATATGAAGGCAGTATTATTGCTGCGAAGTGGAGAAATATATACATGTGGGCTTATTATGGCAATTGCAGGAATAGTGGCATTAGTAACAGGATTACTTACTTCATCTACGAATTTGGAGCTTAAAGAGGGATTGTATCTGTTTGGAATGACATTTGCTGTATATCCATTTATAAATCTTTTTCTAAGGATACTATTTCTTGTGGATGAAACATCAAAGGGGCTGTCCTTTGGAATGACCAGAAGGGTATTTTTTATCATTAGTAGAATTTATGAATTGGTAGAAATTACTTTAATTACGTTGATTATGATTCTCATTTTTGGAAGTGATTATACCATATTAATAGTGATTGGAGCAGTCCTGTATTTTGGGCTAATGATGTGGATTGAAGGTCTAGTGGGAAATAACGTGATAAAATTCGGAAAGATTGTTTATATAATATATTATGTTTCATTACTTGTATTGCTCATAGGTGGTCCTAAGTTGTTATTTTTTGCTGGCTTCGAGGATGATATGGAGTCGATAGGAAATAATATTTCGGCAATAAACGGATCTCCAACAATGTTTTTAGTAGCGACTGGTCTGTTTATATTGCTTGGAGTAGGTTGTAACTGGCTTACATTTAGAAAAATACCTATTAATACAAATTTTTAAAGGAGAGGATTATGAAAGAGAGACTAAATAAGAAGGAACTAATAAACATTATTATCGTATATGCGATAGTGCTGGCCATTATGATTGTGGCATCTGCTATTACAAGCACCCTTTCAGACAAAGGAGTTAATATACCTGTTGTTCTGAAGATGCTTCTAATCTATGGTTTGCTTCTCATACCACCAGTTGTGTATACAAAGAAAAAAGGTGATTCATTTGTAGAATCTTTAGGGCTTAAATCAATTAAGATTAGTACATTTTTTAAGATTATATTGCTTACCATAGTGTCTAGTCCTATGTATATTTTTGCAAATGCATTATCACAGCTGTTTGTCCCAAATACAGTGGTTCAGTCCATGGATAATTTCTTTTCGGATTCGGTTGTATTTGGACTTTTGACAGTAGCCGTTATGGCTCCAATTGCTGAAGAGATAATTTGCAGAGGATTTTTCCAGAACCGACTAAAGGGTATACTCCCATTTGGTTTAGCAACGACTATTTCAGGATTTATGTTTGGATTACTCCATCTTAATTTGAATCAGTTTTGCTATGCATGGGTACTTGGAATAATTTTTGCTTATGCAAATAGGGCTACAGGTAGTATTTTCTCATCAATGATTATGCATTTTTGCATAAATGGAACTAATTTTCTCTTTTTACTTTTAGTTCAGGCAGCACTTAAGACTATTGACATGGATTTAGGTGAGGTGGCAGAAACAGCACGTAATAATAACTCCGCTATGTACTCAGCAGTACTGATATGGGGTGTGCTTGCAATAGCTTCATTTTTCCTCACAAGACTTGTTCTTAAATCTATTGCCAAGACAGAAGGAACAGAAGAGATTATATCTACTGATGAAGAATTAGAAGCTGCAATATAATATAAGGAAGTTTTTAGAATGAGCAAGGTAGTTACAGACGGTATAATTTTTGATATGGATGGCACAATTTGGGATAATACTCCAGTGTTTGCGTCAAGTTGGACACGGGCTGCAAAGGATAGGGGATATGATGTAGAATTTACAGCAGAAACCCTTCAGGGACTTTTTGGCAAGACTATGACAGACATTGCAGATGCATGTATTCCTGATGAAGACCCTGAAAAGCGTTATGAAACATTAAGGATGTGTGAGGAATACGAAATGGCTGATTTGGCCGTTAGTGATGTGGATACCACATATCCAGGTCTTGAAGATGTGTTAAAGGAGCTCAGTAAGGATATCAATCTTTATATCGTCAGCAACTGTCAGGCTGGATATATTGAAACATTCCTTGAAAGAAGCGGTTTTTCAAGCTATTTCAAGGATTATATATGCTACGGTGACAACGGGCTTGGTAAGGCAGACAATATCAAAGGTCTTGTTGAAAAGAATAATATCAAGCGCCCTGTTTATGTAGGTGATATACAGTCAGACAAGGATGCCTGTGATAAGGCTGGTGTGGATTTCATTTGGGCAGCTTATGGATATGGAAAGAGCATTGATAGCTGTATAGCTGATATTCACGATATCACAGAGCTTCTGTCATGCGTAGAAAAAGCTTCTTGTTAAACGAAGTATTTTATTAAAAAACTATAAATGTTATACTAACAAAGGAACAAAATTAAGATAACTGTTCCAATCGGGGTGTGGCTCAGTTGGTAGAGCACTACATTCGGGATGTAGGGGCCGCGTGTTCGAATCACGTCACTCCGATTATCAGATAGCCGCTGTTTTAGCGGCTTTTTTAATACACTTTATTTGTGGACCGCGGATGCAAATGTGTGTAAGTTATATTATTTATATATAACCTCTAAATAAAATCTATATTATACATATACCATAATCAATTATAAACTAATATCAAGAATTCAAACTGGGAGGTTGAAAATGGACTTTATAACAGAATTTTTTAAACATGAAAAGGAAGAAAAGCTTGAGCGATTTCGCCATCTGAATCGCTATGTAAAGAAAGGACAGATTTTATTTACAGGCTCATCCCTTATGGAGCAGTTCCCTATCAATGAGATAGCTATGACAGAGGGGCTAGATGTCATTATTTATAATAGAGGCATCGGTGGATACACTATACCTGAGATGCTTGACGCAATGGATGAGCAGATTTTTGATTTGGAGCCATCAAAGATTTTTATAAATATAGGTACAAATGATATAAGTCAGCCTGACAAGACTATAGAGAGTCTTAAGGATGATTATCGCAAGGTTTTAGAACAGATTAAAAAGCGTTTGCCTGAAACAAAAGTTTATATGATGGCATACTATCCAGCAAGTGTGAAGGGAGCGTCTCATTCTCAGTGGCCTGATGCAGCAAAAACTGCAAAGAGGCGACTGGATATGCTAGAGGATGCTAATAAAGCAGTTGAGGAGCTGGCAGTAGAATTCGGTTATAAGTATATTGATGTTAACGCGGGCTTAACTGATGAAGATGGCCAGACAAAAGAGGAATACTCAATAGACGGAATCCATATGTGGAGTGACGCTTATGAGATTGTTTATAATAATATGAAGGAATACATTCTTGAGTAGGTAAATGGTGCCATGCTATAATGAAAATGTAAAGGTGCAAATGCAAAGCAGAAAGTGACAAAAACCTTGTTTTTGCCACTTGATTTTATTGTTGCAATTAAAAATCGATTGTATAATTCCCTTAAGACGTCTGAAAAATCAACGAAAAGGAGATAAGAAGATAGTACTAAAGGGTGAAAGGAATGCATAATGGCAAAAAAGGCTGTTACTCAGGGCAGGATAGCAGAAGCTCTGGGCATATCTAGAAATACAGTATCGAAAGCCCTGAATAATGATGTGGGTGTTTCAGAGGAGATGCGCAAAAAAATACGAGATACTGCCATTGAAATGGGATATAAAAAAATGGTGGTTATAGATAATAAGGGTGGTATTTATAAACAGAATATAGCCCTTGTATGTATTGGCAACGCTCTTGTGGACAGCTATTGGAACACTTTTATAGTGGCTCTTGATAAAAGACTTCGCAGCCTGAATTACAATATGACATTGTGCTTTTTGGATGAAGAAGAGGAAAAGGAATTAACCATTCCTGATACTCTTTCACCAAGCTATGTAGCAGGAATTGTTTTTATAGGGGTTTGTACAAAGGATTTTGCAAAGAAATTAATGGAGCTTCAGATTCCAACTGTTTTCATAGATACTTTTTGGGATGTGGATATCAACAACCTTTTCTCTGATACATTGATGATTGATAATTATCATGCAGTATATGATATTACAACCAGGTTGATTAAAGACGGACATAAACGTATCGGATTTTTGGGAGATATCTATACCTGTAAAAGTTATTATGAGAGATACAAGGGATATAGAGATGCTCTGATTGATAATAAAAAGGAATATGATGAAAAATACTGTGCTATAGGCAAAAATATCGATGGTACATACACTGAGGAAGAATATTTTTTCAAAAAGTTTAAGTCCATGGATATAAAGCCTACAGCCATGGTATGTTGCAATGACAGATATGCCATTCAATTTATGATTAATCTAAAATCTGCAGGGTATGAGGTTCCAGTTGATATGGCAGTTGCTGGTTTTGATAACCTTAAAGAATCCTCTTATTTTTATCCTACTCTTACTACAGTAGAAGGAAATCGAAGCCAGCTTGGAAACAGAGCTGCAGAGCAGATTGTAAAACGAATTAATTCACCACTAGAGCAGTATGAATTAGTTCGTTTGCAAACCACCCCTATTTACAGGGATAGCACAAAAAGCAAATAATTCACTTCTATTTAGTTCTATCTAAAAGAAATTCTAATGAAACAACCAAATATTTTTTATTCTCCTGCACCAGTCGTAGAGCCAAAAGCTGGCTGCGACTGGGCAGACACAATGGTTTTGAATCCAGCGCTTGTTTTAGATGAAGATGGTAAGACAATTCACATGCTTTTTAGAGCCACTGGACCATGGCCAGAAAAAAATCTTAAAGGATTATCAGATCCATACCCAATTTTTTTAGGATATGCAAAAAGTGAAGATTTAGGAGAAAGCTTTAACTGCGATTTCTCAAGACCAGCTTTGGCACCACGAGTTGAATACGATAGGGATGCCATGTATGTAAATAATTATAAGGGTGAAAAGGTGCTTGATTATGCAAATGGCTGCGTTGAGGACCCACGTATTTTCACAGTAAATGGTAAAACATATCTTACAGTAGCATCTAGACTTTTCCCACCGGGACCATATTGGGAGAAGGACGCCAGAAGGGACAATCTTCCTGACTGGGTTGCAGATGATGAAACACCAGTTGGCGTATGTGCCCGACGCAATGACACAGTTACGGTGCTTTATGAGCTCGATGTGGATGCGCTAAAGTTTGAAAATTATGATTCTGCATTTACATATGTATGTCCTCTTACAGATGGTGCATTAAGCGATAACAGAGATGTATTTTTTTTCCCAAAAAGATTCAAAATCGATGGAAAAATGCAGCTGTTGATGTTGCACCGTCCTGACAACCCAAGCAGATTTGAAGAGGTAAGTGATGTGACAACTCCTTCTATTATGCTGGCTGCGGCTGAGTCTTTTGAGGATTTTGCTGCTGGAAAAGCAAAAAATACATTACTTGCTACCAGCAAATTTGATTGGGAAGAGGAGCGTGTAGGAGCAAGCTTTCCACCTATCGATTTAGGAAATGGACAGTGGCTTATCTCTTATCACGGCAAGCAGCTTCCTGACTATGGATACACACAGTCCTTTATGATTCTTCAGGAGAGGGAAAATGATTTTCCAGAAATAATTCACAGAATGTCAGACCGATTAATCTATGCAAAGCAAAAGTGGGAGCTTCCTGATAAATTCCCATGTCCTTGCATATTTACAACGGGTGCTGTTGTGGTGGATGACACTCTGATTATGGGCTATGGGGCAGCTGATCAGAAAATCGGAATTGCAAAGACAAACCTAACTGAATTAGTTGAGTATGTAAGACGTTTTGATTCACAAGGTAACATCATTAAATAATGTAAAAAGGGTAGAAAAATGAAGAAAAGATTATTAAGTTTGGCCCTTGCAGGACTACTTTTTATAGGAAGTAATCCTGTAAAGGTAAATGCCATCTCAAAGGGTGACAGTAGTTTTAAAGATTTTATAACAACTGATGGCACTAAGCTTATGGATGGGGGAGAAGAGCTAAAATTTATCTCTTTAAACTATCCGCAGGCTACCAGCGATAATTCCTGGGAGCATGCCAATGCCATGAAGACTATCAAGGCTATGGGTGGAAATGTTACAAGAACATACACTATCCCAGTAGCTAATGGATTTAACGGCGCAAAGGCATACGTAACAGGGGTAGATGAAAACGGCAAGCTCACCTTCAATGAGGACGCTTTAAATGAGCTGGATGATGTACTTGCCCAGGCTAACAAATACGGAGTGAGAGTTATCATCCCTCTTGTAGACCACTGGCACTGGATTGGTGGTATGGATGGCTACGTATGGTTGGCTGGAGAATCTGAAGGAAATGCGCCAAGCAACAGCGGTTTCCAGAGCTGGGCATGGAATTTCTATTCAAGTGAAACCTGTAGAGATTACTTCAAACAGATGATTGAACATTTGCTTGAAAGAGAAAACACTGTAACAGGTGTAAAGTACAAGGATGATAAGGCTATTTTATGCTGGGAGACAGCAAATGAGGCTGGTGGTAATCCTACAAACCAGAAAAACTATGATGATGTATTGTCTGATTGGAATATTGATATTACAAATTTCATCAAGTCACATGATAAGAATCATTTAGTTTTAGATGGAAGAATGTCTACTACTGAACAGTCTAGAAGTGACGCAAATCCTGCAGATATTTTAGGCGCTCACTATTATGAAGGAAATTATGCAACCCGCTGTGCAGATGAGACAAATCTTGTGCATGGGGAGGCAAATAAGCCATTCATCCTGGGTGAGTTTGGTGGCAAGGTAGAGGCAAAGCCATGTATCGATGTATTCCAGAAGGGCGTAGAAAACGATACTAATGGAATCATGATGTGGAGCCTTAGAGCTCACAAGGATGGCTATGGATATTATTTCCATGATGAGGATGGATACTGGGCATCGTATCACTGGCCAGGTTTTGAGGCAGGTAGCTATTACGGTGAGACAGAGATATTAAGAGCCATTTATGCATATGCTCAGATTGTAAATGGTGAAGCTGATAACTATGAAGAGGCTAAGAATATTGCAATCCCAGCTCCAGAAACAGAGGAAGCACCTCTATTATATGCAGCTGATTCTGAGAATGCTCATGACAAATCATTCCTTGATGGTTCGGTAGGTGATATCAAGTGGCGAGGTGTTGTAGGCGGCGCATGGTATGAAATCGAACGAGCTGAAGGCAAAGTAACTGAGGCAAATGCAGACAAGACAAATTGGACACTAATTGCTGACGTAGATGACTATGTATATGATTCCGGCAGAAACTGGGAAGATAAAAAGCATGATTGTATAGCAGGATACCATGATGAGACAGCTATTGATGGACAAACATATTCATACAGACTTAGAGCCTGCAATGAATCAGGAAAGGGCTTGTGGTCAAATATTGTTACAGTAGAAAATGTGAATCATGTAGTTGTTGATGATTTGGACATGATAGCTGTATCATCCAAGGATCAAAATCCTACAGAAATCAGAAATACATACAGCTTTGCACATTCTGCAAATATCACTCAGTCAGGTGGAACCATCACAAATAGTAGTGACGAGGAGGGCTACATTGAGTACAAATCTATCATTCCTATTAAAAATGTAGATTTGCTTGCTGTAAGTGAGGTGGCAGAGGAAAATGCGCCAAAGGTTTTTGTATCTTCAAACGGACTCACTTATGACCCAGTTGAAGTGAATCATGAAAATGATACCAAGAACTATAATGTGACTGTAGAGGAAGATAATTATTACTACACACGCATTTATTTACCTGCAAAGGGAAGATGCAAGCTTGAATCAGTGACTCTTACCTATGCTAATGATGGAAATCACTATTTGTCAGATGATATTACATTTGACACAAATGTGATGATTCAAGACAGAGTATTTGATGATGGAAATGCTCACTATGCTCTGAAGGACGATACATCACTTATCTACAAGACAGGTGATGATATCAATGCCATAAGAGTGAATGCTGCTTCTGACAGTGATGTAACAGTGGAATATTCATATGATGGTATTTCATTTACAGAAATGAGTGCCAAGGAAAGCGCAGGCAAGAATGTATTTTCAAACTTTAACCTTGGCGATTCTATCAGAGTAGTAAGGATTGGCTATAGTGATTTAGCGGATGTGAAGTCTGTAGAGATTTCTTCCGGAACAAAGTCTATCCCTGCATCAGATGCGGCTCCAGCCAACATTATTGAAGATGGAGAGTACTATTTTGGAGATGATGAGGCTTTAAATGGTACATATGACCTTGAGATATCAGGCAATAAAGTGACTATTTCAAAGGCATTAGATGCTGGGGATTACTCAGGCTACGATAGCATCTTTGGATGGTTTAAATCAGCTGATAATTTCAAGAGTGCCAAAATCTCATTTGAAGATAATGCAGGTGCCAAGTGGATTAGTGATGCTTTTAATGTAACAGCAGACGGTGAAATGTCAAAAGCTACTATTGATTCTGAGAGTATTAATCTTGGTGCTGTGGAAAAAGTGTCATTTATATTAGAGAACAGGGATGATATTAAGGATGCAAAGCTAAAGCTTACATCAGATAAATACACTGGAAATTACGCTGTGGCTGTAGAGCTTACAACAGAAGCTGGCGCTAAGGAGATGCTTGTTTTTGACAGTGTTTATGTAAATTCTTCTACCAAGGTAGATGATTTCGAGGGCTACAGCGGTTCTAACAGCTTGCTTAATGCTGCATACAATAGAAACACTAATGGTGGCGCATTTGAAATGTCCCTTGATTCAGAGCATGCATACGAAGGTGGCTATGCCATGAGAATTGATTACGATTATCAGGGCAAGGGGTACGCCGGAGCAGCTAAAACTATGGATCTTTTAAATCTGGATGGATACGATGGCTTCTATATGTATCTATACGGAGATGGTTCTGATAATGATTTGAAGATTCAGGTGGAGACAGATGTATCTACATTTGCATACACAGGATACCTTTCTTTCGAGGGTGGAAGAGAGTGCTTCCTTCCTTTCAGTGGTTTTGCTGAGTGTGATTGGGCAGGAAGTGGACATCAGCTCGATTCATCAAACAATCTGAAATCAGTGGCCATTTACACAGACCAGACTGGTAAGGTTGATAAGGGAACCTTCTATATTGATGATTTACGAGGCTCTCATGAGGTAGAAGGTGCCGATGACCTGCTTAGCAGAAAGGAAATTGAAAAGCCTGATACAGGAGAAAATCTGGATAATGTAGTATTCTCATGGAATTTTGGTGAGGATGGTACAGATGGCTGGAAATTCGAAGGCTTTAGTCCATGGATTGAAAATGGAAATCTCTGTGCTTGGTCACAAAACGGATACCAGGCAGTATTCAGCTATACAGTAGAGGATGTGCCAAATGGAAGATATGCTCTTATGGAGGATATCAAGGTAAAGAGCAACATGAGAAACGTTCAGGTGGAGATTTCATCTGGTGACAACAAGGTTAAATCAGACTCTATTGATACAGCAGATGTGCTTTTAGATGATGAGCTTCTTGAGGGGAGACTTGAAGTAAAGAATAATACTGTAACTATTACTTATTATCTGGATTCACCTACAGATTCTAACGGAACCACATTTATGGTGGGGGACATAAAACTTATCTGTGTGGAGGAAGCTGAAGAAGAGGTAGATGAACCAGAAAAGGATCCAGAGGAAACTCCTGAAGAAGGTGAAAATACAAAAAATCCAGAGGAATCAGGAGAGGTAGTAGAACCTGAAAATCCTGATGATAATAATGAATCAGGTGAAAGCGAGACTATGGAGCCATCAGATTCTGAAGAGTCGGGTGAAGGTGAGACAGAAGAGCCATCAGATACTGAAGAGTCAGGCGAGGGACAAACAGATGACTCACAAGAATCAGAAGAACCAGCTGAGTCAGGAAATGTAGAAACTCCTGAGGAATCAGAGGAAGCACACGAATCTGGTGATGAAGATATTCAAACTGGTAGTGAGGATATCAATGCAGGTGCTGATTTAGGTGGAGAAGAAGGTGGTGCTGCAAGCGAAGAGACTGCACCAAGTGCGCCAACAGAAGCAAGCACACCATCAGGCGGCTATTCAGTACCAAGTCCTTCTAATAATGTAGCTGAAGCACCTACTACAACTATTACAGCTACTGAGACTCCATTGGCAGGTCAGGCTGTTAAAGATGTAGCTGATGCAGTAGATGATGATAAAACACAGGTAGCAGCTGATACAAATACAGCTGCCAATGACAAGAAGGTTTTAAATAACACAAAAGAAACAAATAAAACAAACAATCATAATAAAACTAAAAATACTAATGAAGCTAATGACACAAACGCTGACGAGGAAGCTACAGAAATAACTGATGAAACTGCACCTGCAGCTGGTGAAGCCTCTGATGATGCTGAAAATACAGCAGAAGAGGAGACAACTGTAGAGGCTGAGGAGGATGCTGAAGCTACAGCAGAATCAAATGAGCAGGAAACAAATGCAGGAAATGGTAGTGTAGTTGCAATCGTATTAGGACTATTAATTGTAGTAATATCTGTGGGGGCAGGAATAATACTATGGAGAAGAAAAAATATCTAGTTTTAGGAATGATATGTGCAAGTGTAATGTTTGGTGGGAATAAAACAAATGTAATGGCTGCTGGAAATGAAAATATAGCATACAACAGGCCTGTCACAGTCAGTTCTGTGGAAGGAGCTGGACTTGAGGGTTCAAAGCTTGTAGATGCTGATGGTAATACCAGGTGGTCATCACAATATCAGGATAATCAATATGTTAATGTGGATTTGGGACAGACAAAGTCTATCTTAAGGGTGAGAATATCTTATAATACAAACCAGGAAATTCAGAACCTATACTGGGCTGACAATGTTTTAATCAGAAGTGAGTTACCTAGTTTTAAGTAAAAATTAATTAATATTAATGTAATTAAGATTTAAATTAAGTTAAAATGATGTTATACTTCTCCTGTAGATATTTTAAACAGGAGAAGTATGGCATGAATATAACTTACAATAATGACAAAAGAATTTTCAAAATAGATACTGATAATTCAAGTTATATTATAGCTATAGTAGATGACGAGGGGTTTGTTGGTCATGTTTACTATGGTCCTTTTGTGCAGGATGATGATTTGTCCTATTTGATGCGTATAAATGAAAATCCAAGAGTTCCATCTGTAAATAATAGAGATAGAAGCTCTTTTTTAGATTCTTTTCCTACTGAGTACTCGGGGAATAATGTGGGAGACTATAGGGAAAGTGCTATAGCCGTAACAGATAAAAAGGGTCATAGTGGTATTCAGCTTTTGTATAAAAATCATAGGATTTTTCAGGGTAAACCAGTACTAAGGGGGCTGCCGGCTACATTTGCAAAAGACTCTGAAGCAATGACACTTGAAATAGAGGTAGAGGATAGAGTCCTAAATGTGGAGGCTGTATTGCGCTACAGCATTTTTGAGGGCAGTGATGCTATTGTTAGAAGTGTAAGCTTTATAAATAGTTCCTACGAGGAAATCTATCTGGAAAAGATAATGTCCATGTGTTTAGACATGGATGATGATAATTATAAAATGCTTGTGCTCCACGGCTCCTGGGCCAGAGAGAGACACATTCAGTACAGACAGATAGGTTATGGCAAACAAAGTGTTAGCTCAGTGCGAGGAGAGTCGTCCCATCAGGAGCATCCATTTATTGCCCTTGTTGGAGAAAAAATATCCCAGACTACAGGTGATGTTTATGGCTTCAATTTTGTGTATTCTGGAAATTTCATCGCCCAGGTAGAGAAAAATCAGTTTGATAGTCTAAGAATCGTAATGGGAATTCACCCAGACAATTTTAGATTTAAGCTTGGCCCAAAGGAGTCCTTTGTTTGTCCTGAGGTCGTGATGGTGTATTCAAATGAAGGATTGGGACACATGACCAGAACCTACCATGATTTGTATAGAAAACATCTTATTAGAAGCCCATATGTGGATAAACCAAGACCAATTCTCATTAACAATTGGGAGGCGACCTATTTTGATTTCGATGATGAAAAATTAATAGATATTGCCAAAGACGCAAAGGAATGCGGCATAGAGATGCTTGTTATGGATGATGGGTGGTTTGGCAGAAGAAATGATGACAACAGTAGCCTGGGAGATTGGAAGGTAAACGAAAATAAACTTAAAGGCGGCCTTAAAAAGCTGGTAGATCGAGTAAACGATATTGGATTGAAGTTTGGAATATGGTTTGAACCGGAGATGATTTCACCGGATTCTGATTTATATAGAAAGCATCCTGATTGGGCTATTTGTATTCCGGGGCGAGAGGCATGCCGAAGCCGCAATCAATATGTACTTGACTTAACCAGAGAAGAGGTTCGTAAATACGTATATGAGGCGGTGGCTTCTATTTTAAGAAGTGCCAATATCCAGTATGTAAAATGGGATATGAATCGACAGCTCACAGATATAGGAAGCGCTGCAATAGACTCTGATAGACAGGGTGAGCTTATGCACAGATATGTGTTGGCGGTTTATGAATTGCAGGAGCGACTCATAAATGAGTTTCCAGCTTTATTGCTTGAGAATTGTTCAGGTGGCGGAGCCAGATTTGATCCAGGCATGCTTTATTATAGCCCTCAGATATGGTGCTCTGATGATACAGATGCTATAGAAAGACTGTTGATTCAAGAGGGTACAGCGCTTATATATCCATTGTCTTCTATGGGCGCCCATGTTTCTGTATGCCCAAATCATACGGTGGGGCGAGTGACTCCTTTTGAAACAAGGGGAAATGTTGCATTAGCCGGAACATTCGGCTATGAGCTGGATATTACAAAATTGTCGGCGCCTGAAAAAACTATGGTGAACGAACAGGTCAAGATGTATCATAGATACAGTGGGCTCGTAAGAAATGGAGATTACTATCGTATTGCTTCATATTCCAGCGGAGGCCAGATAGATTGCTACATGGTGGTCAGCAAGGATAAATCAGAGGCAATTATTACATTTGTTCAAGTGCTAAACCAGCCAAATAGGCATAGCATAAAAATCAAAATAGATGGCTTGGATGACAATAAAAAATATCAGATTGAAGGATACGATAAGGCTTACTATGGTTCTACATTAAAACATGCAGGATTATTGATAGAGAGGCCTTTCGGTGATTTCGAGTCAAAGATTATTCATTTGGTAGAGGAGTATTAATATAATGGCGAAAAGTGTAAAATTATCTGACATTGCCGGGCAGCTTGGCGTCAGTGCAGTTACGGTGTCTAAGGCACTTTCAGGGCAGAAGGGCGTAAGCGACGAGATGCGAGAAAAGATTGTTAAGCTGGCTAATGAACTGGGATATAAGCAGCCATCTGCCAACAAACAGTCCTCTGTTGCTTCAAAAAGCTACAATATTGCAGTGCTTATTCATGAAAGATATTTGGATAAATACGATTCATTCTATCTGCGTTTGTATCAAAGCATAGCGGCTAATGCTGCTACAGTGGGCAGTTTTACACTTATGGAAGTTATTTCCTACGAAGCTGAGAAGAATTGTTCTATGCCTCTTGTGGTGCAGGAGAATAAGGCCGACGGAATTATTGTGCTTGGAAAGTATTCTAAGAATTACATCAAAGAGCTAAACGGATACTTTGGGCAGCTGCCATATGTATATCTGGATAATAGTGATGTTAGCATAGATGTAGATTGCGTTATTTCTGACAGCTTTTATGGAGCTTATTACCTTACTAATTATCTGTTTGAAATGGGTCATACCCAAATCGGATTTATGGGAAATATTATGGGCACCAGTTCAATAACTGATAGATATCTGGGCTTTTTAAAGTCTATGATGGAACACGAACAGAAGATTATAGATGAATGGATTATAGATGATAGAAAGATGGATACTGGAATCATGTATTCATGTGAGGAGCTAAAGCTGCCTAGAGTGTTGCCAACTGCATTCGTATGTAACTGCGATCTGGCGGCCAGCACTCTAATCAGGAGATTAGAGGATGACGGCTATAAAGTTCCTGAGGATTTTTCTGTAGTTGGTTATGATAATTTCCTTTATCCAGGGCTTTGTGATGTTCCTCTCACCACTTATGAGGTTGATATTCAGGAGATGGCGAGAGAAAGCATACAAATATTGACAAAAAAGCTGTCTGGCGAAGAATATAAAAAGGGAACTCACATTATCGAAGGACGAATAGTCATTCGTGATAGTGTAAAGAAAATTAAATAATCTAAAACAAAAAGGAATCTGGAATAGAATCCCCTAATTGTATGTGGTGCTGGCGATACTTCAATGGAGTATCGCCAGTTTCTTTTTTGAACTGATTTATAAAGTGGGTCGTGTTTGGTATGCCCACAGCATTTCCTATTTCTACTATCGTATTTTCGGTATCTAAAAGCAGTTCTTTGGCTTTTGACATTCTAACGGTGTTTAGATATTTTAATGGGGCTATATTATAGGTATTGGAAAAATCTCTACATAGTCTGTATTTGTTAAGCCCCAGCTCTTCCTGAAGAGAATCAAGAGTGTGAGCCTCCTGATATCTGGTGTCCAGGATTTTTTTAAGTCTGGTTACATGGTTGCTGGCGTTATGAACACCGGTGATGGTGGTGTCTTGTACATTTAAAAGACGTACAAATACATATTGAAATAACAGAGATTGTCTAAAAAGTCCCATCCTGGTTTCTTCTGTCAGTAGATAGTCTATCTTTGAAAGTGAATTGATAATAAATGAATGCATATCGAAATCCTTGTGAAAAGAATGGATATTTTCAGGATTCTTCATCAGAGATTGCATATAGGAATCCACTGCCAGGCCAGAAACAAAATAGGTGTGTATGGTGGTGTCCTTACTGAAGGATTTAATATTATAAATAGAATCTTTGTAACAAATAAAAACCAGATGTGTTTCTCCGATATAGCTTTCTGCTTCGGTCTCTATCTGAATGCGACCTTCGCTAATATAACCGCACATATAATAATCCCCTGTCTGGATGTCGGCATCTATATTACGATCAAAATGGAGCACTCCGCCATAAGATATATAAGGCAACACATCATTTTCATAGGATTGTTGGTTTTCAAAGAAATTATTAATATCCAGGCAGGAAGGCAGACTATCATTTAAAGATAGAGGCTTATTAAAATGAAAATGTTCTGAAATAAAATCTGATTTACTCAAGGTATTCATAGTACTCTCCTTAAAATTAATCAAACTAAAAGGTAAAAATTAAGTAAATTAATCACTTGGAACTTAAATTAATCTCTAAAATTAGGTTTTTGTGTGGTTAATATTAACAAATAGAGCAAAATAAAACCATCAAATGTCACAAAAAAGCCCTATAAATCAAAAATGAATGATTTATAGCAATAATAATAGATGACTAAAATATAAATGTCAATATAATTAAATTAAACCAATTGAAAAGCGAAACGCTTTTAGGGACAAGGAGGTAAGAAGAAATTGAAAAGGAAAAAAGTATTGGCACTTGCTCTTGCATCAACGATGCTTGTAGCGATGATGGGGTGCGGAAACACATCTGAAAGCAGCAATTCAGGCGCTTCAGAAAACGAAGGAGCAGCAGATCTAACATCATATGAAGATATCGTCCTCGGCGAGGATTTTACAGATCTAGAAGCTACAATCACAATGTTCAACAACAGAACAGACTTAGACTCAGACGATTACGGCGGAGTTACATGGAAGGAATACCTTGCAGCATTTAACGAGGTATATCCAAACATCACAGTAAAAATTACAACAGATACAAACTACGCAGATGATGCACTTACACATTTGCAGTCTGGTGATTACGAGACAATCATGGGCATCCCAGCAATTGATAGCGCAGACTTTAGCACATATTTCATCTCATACGGTGATTTAGAGACTATGTCAAAGCAAATCAATTATGCAGATGAGAAGATGTATCAGCAGGAAGTATACGGTGTACCTTTCACAGCAACTACACAGGGTATTGTTTATAACAAGAAAGTATTTGCAGATGCAGGAATCACTGAAACACCAAAGACTCCAGATGAGTTTATCGATGCATTAAAGCAGATTAAAGAAAACACAGATGCTATTCCTCTTTATACAAACTACGCAGCAGGATGGACAATGGGTGTTTGGGATATGTACACAGGTGTTAGTGCTACAGGTGATGAGGAATATGCAAATCAGAAGCTTCTTCACACAAAGGATCCTTTCAAGGATTATGGCGACAACACTCATCCATACTCAGTTTACAAGATTCTCTACGATGCAGTAGCTGAAGGTCTTACAGAGGACGATTATACCACTACAGATTGGGAAGGCTGCAAGGGTATGATGAACAACGGCGAAATCGCTTGTATGGTACTTGGTTCTTGGGCAGTACCTCAGATGAAGGCAGCTGGTCCAAATGTTGATGATATCGGATACATGGCATTTCCAATCACAATTGATGGAAAGCAGTACGCAAAGGCAGGCGCTGACTATTGCTTCGGTATCAATGTAAATGCACCAACAGATGAGCAGCAGGCAGCTTTAGTATTTGTTAAGTGGATGGCTGAGGAATCAGGATATTCATACAACGAGGATGGACTTCCAGTTGCAACAAAGAATACTGAGACAAAGCTTTCTTTCGATGGTGTAGATTTCATCGACGATGCTCCATCAATTGATGGCGAAGAGGATTTATTAAACGAGCTTAATGCAGAATCAGAGCTTAACGTTAACAATGGTGGTGACAGAAAGATTCAGGAGCTTATCGAGCATGCATCAATCGGTGATATGACATTTGATGAGATTATGGATTCATGGAATCAGCTTTGGACAGATGCACAGGATGTTTGTGGTGCAGAAATTCAGTATTAATCAGTATCTATAAACAGTTTAACAGTCAAAAAACAGTATTTTAAGCAGTTTTTACTCGGGAGAGCTTAAGCTTCTTGGGCTCTCCCAAGTTTATCTAAAAGAGTTGGGAGGAATTATTTATGGCGACCGCGCTGGAAAATTCGAAAAAGTGGATAAGAAGTAGGAAGGGGCAACAGGTGTTAATTTGTGTTGGCTTTACGGTCATTCCTCTGTTATTGCTCTTCGTATTTACGTATCTGCCTTTTGGACAAATGGTAAAATTCAGTTTTTATAAAATGAAGTATTCCACTCCAGTCGATAAAAGAGTTTTCGTTGGATGGAAGAACTATATTGATGTATTTAACAGAAAAGACTGTTTCGGAGCATTAAAGCTTAGCCTTTATTACTGCTTTGGTGCAATCATGCAGCTTGTTCTATCACTTTATTTAGCAACAGTTCTTTCATTTAAGGTAAAGGGCGGCAATATCTTTAAGGGACTTATGTTTTTCCCTTATCTGATTAGTGGTATTGCTATCGGTTTTATTTTCAAATTTTTCTACACCAGAGGTTTTGTGTTAGACACATTACTTGCTGGCCTTGGTATTAATTTAGAAAGTCTTCCATATTGGTTGAAGGATCAGAAAGTAAATAACTGGTCGTTGGTAGCAACATCAGTATGGCGTTATTTCGGACAGAATATGGTCCTCTTTATTGGAGCTATTATGTCTGTAGATGCAGAACTGTATGAGGCCGCTCAACTAGATGGTGCAAATAGATTTCAGCAGTTTAAAAATATTATTCTGCCAAGTATTAAAACAATTGTTACATTAAACATTATTCTTTCTATTACCGGTTCATTATCAGCATTTGAGCAGCCATATGTTATTACAAATGGTGCAAATGGAACTGGAACATATTTCGTAGTAATGAATGAAATTGCTCACACAAGCCAGAAGGTAGGACTTGCAAGTGCAATGGCGGTAGTACTTCTGATGATTATTTTTGGATGTACGATTCTTCAGAAGCTGTTCTTTAAGTACATATTCAGAGATGCAAACAGCGAGGACGAGTCATATGCAGCAAAGAGAGCAAAGCAGAAGGCTCAGAAGAAGGCTGACAAAGAATCAAAAAAGGCTCTTAGAGCTGTAAAGGCAGCGTAATAGAGGTGAATAAATAATGAAAAGAAAACAAATTAATCTATCTACATTAGTTATTAACATAATCAAATATTTTTCATTGGTATTCTTTGGTTTTGTGGCTGTTGTACCGGTAATTTCCTGTGTTATAACCGCTTTCAAAACATCAGAGGAATATCAGAATACAAATGTTATGACATTGCCAGAAAACTGGCTGAATTTTGATAACTTTATAAAAGCTTTTACGACAGCAAACATGGGCAGAGCATTCATAAACTCCCTCATTGTAATGATTTGTGTGTTATTCGTATCAATTATCGTGGGAACACAGCTTGCTTATGTACTGAATAGATTTAAGTTCCCAGGAAATACTCTCATCAGAAATCTGTTCTTGTTTGCTTCACTTCTCCCCGGTGTAGCTATGCAGGTGACGGTTTACAACATCATGTCGTCACTTGGATTTATCAATCACCTGTATGGTTACATAATTATGATGTGTGGTACAGATGTAATATCTATCTACATTTTCATACAGTTTATGGAAAACATTCCAGTTTCCCTTGATGAGTCGGCAATCATTGATGGAGCAAACTACTGGACTATCTACTGGAAAATAATGCTTCCACTATTAAAGCCAGCTATCATCACATCCTGCATCCTAAAGGGTGTTGGTGTTTACAACGAATATTACGCAGCTAACCTTTATCTTCAGGATAAGGATTTGCACACAATAGCAACATCCCTATACACCTTCGTAGGTCCTATGGGAAGCCAGTACAACCTTATTTGTGCCGGTGTGTTAATTTCCTTACTGCCAGCTCTTATTGTATTCATCATTTTCCAGAAGCAGATATATAGTGGTATCACAGCAGGTGCTGTAAAGGGGTAGTAGTAATGTTTGTAGAAGAAATAAAAAAGGAATTATTAGAGAATATTATTCCCTTTTGGAAAGGGATGGAAGACAAAAGCCATGGAGGCTTTTATGGATACTTAGATTATGATCTAAAGTTAGATAAGCAAGCGGAAAAAGGATGCATTTTAAATAGTAGAATTACCTGGTTTTTTGCCAATGCTTATCTAATTACAAAGGATGAAAGCCTTCTTTTATATGCGAAGCATGGATACACTTTCATGAAGGAAAAATGCTTTGATAAGGAATATCCAGGAGTGTTTTGGTCGGTGGATTATCAGGGAAATCCTGTGGATACCACAAAACATACCTACAATCAGGCATTTGCTATTTACGCACTTTGTGCATATTTTGAAGCTTCAAATGATGTGGAAGCATTGGAGCTTGCCTATGAATTATTCCATGTGATCGAGGATTATTGTACAGATGATTACGGATATTTAGAGGCATTCAAGAGGGATTTTTCGCCTGAATCAAATGAAAAGCTTTCTGAAAATGGTGTCATAGCAGAAAAGACTATGAACACACTGTTACATGTACTTGAGGCGTACACCCAGCTTTACAAGGTTTCAAAAGACGATAAGGTACGTCAAAAGCTGTATCGCATTTGCGATATTATCAAAAATAAGGTTTACAACCCTAGCCTGAAAAGGCAGGAAGTATTTTTTGATAAGAAGTACAACAGTATTTTAGATTTACATTCCTATGGTCATGATATAGAGACTGCATGGCTGGTGGATAGAGCACTTGAGGTTTTGGATGATGTTGAAGTTAGCAATTCGATTAGCCCTATCACTGAGGCACTTACAGAGCAGACTTTCAAGGTGGCTTTTGATGGTCACTCGTTTGCTAACGAATGTGAAAAGGGTGTTGTCAATAATCATCGTGTGTGGTGGGTACAGGCTGAAGCAATCGTTGGATTTATCAATGGTTGGCAAAAGAATAAATCAGATGAGAAATACCTTTTGGCAGCAAAATCCATATGGGAATTTATAAAAACATATGTGGTAGATAAACGAGAAGGTTCAGAGTGGTACTGGGAAGTGGATGAAAATGGAAAGCCATATGAAGGCAGACCAATCGTGGAGCCATGGAAATGTCCATATCACAACGGCCGCATGTGTTTTGAAGTAATATATAGATTAAGCGAGTAGGAGATATATCAATGTTACATGAGCGCTATTTTGTAGAAAAGGAAAAGCAGGACAAGCTTCTTTCAAAAAAGAATGTAAAGTCAGATTTTTATAATGGTATTTATGATCGCTACGTATATCCGGTATTAACCAGAGAACATATTCCTCTTACCTGGAGATACGATTTGAATCCAGATACAAATCCATATTTTATGGAGAGACTGGGCATCAATGCAGTGATGAATTCGGGAGCCATTTATTTAAACGGAAAATATTATCTGGTTGCCCGTATTGAAGGAAATGACAGAAAGTCATTTTTCGGAGTAGCCGAAAGCGATAACGGCATAGATGGGTTCAAATTCTGGGATTACCCAATTCTTTTAGATGATGTGTGCCCTGAGGAGACTAATGTGTACGATATGCGTCTCACTCAGCACGAGGATGGATATATTTACGGTGTGTTCTGCTCTGAGAGCAAGGATACTTCTGTTAATGATTTATCTGCAGCTGTTGCTGCGGCAGGAATTGTCCGCACTAAGGATTTGAAGAACTGGGAGCGACTTGACAATCTTACAACACTTAGAAGCCCACAGCAGAGAAATGTAGTGCTTCACCCTGAGTTTGTAGATGGAAAGTATGCATTTTATACACGTCCAATGGACGATTTCATCGAGACAGGAAGCGGTGGCGGAGTTGGTTTTGGTTTGTGTGAGGATATCACACATGCTGTTATCGATGAGGAAAAGATGACCAGCCTTAGAAAATATCACACTATTACAGAGGCTAAAAATGGTGCCGGAGCTACTCCTATTAAGACAGATAAGGGCTGGATTCATATTGCTCACGGTGTTAGAAACACTGCAGCTGGACTTCGCTATGTTATATATGCATTTGCCACAGATTTAAATGATCCTTCAAAGGTTATTGCTGAGCCATCTGGTTTATTAATCGGACCTAGAGGGGAAGAGCGTGTAGGAGATGTATCAAATGTAGTATTTACAAATGGTGCAATCGTCAATGAAAACAATGAAGTATTTATTTATTACGCATCCAGCGACACAAGAATGCATGTAGCTACTACTACAATTGATAAATTAAAGGATTATGTGTTTAACACACCATCTGATCCGGGTCGTTCAGTGGAGTGTGTTGCACAAAGATGTGAATTAATCAGAAAAAATCTTGAGTTTTTAAATAGATAACGGAGGAAACATAAATGTCAAAGTACACAATGATCAGCCCTGAGGTACCAAATGTTCCATGGCAGGACAAGCCAGCTAATTTAGTTGGTGCGCCAATCTGGAGATATGATAAAAATCCTATTATCGGACGTAATCCACTTGAGGGTGTTGCTAGAATATTCAACAGTGCAGTAATGCCATATGGCGATGAGTTTATCGGTGTGTTCAGAGGTGAGCAGACAAATGGTATTCCATACATTTATCTTGGCCATAGCAAGGATGGTATTAATTGGACTTTCGAGACTGAAAAGATTCCATTTGTGGATGAAGAAGGAAATTCTTTCATGCCAAAGTATGCTTATGACCCTCGTCTTGTAAAGGTAGAGGATGCATACTATATCATTTGGTGCCAGGATTTTTATGGAGCATCTATTGGTATTGCAAAGACAACAGATTTCAAGACCTTTGTGAGACTTGAAAACCCATTTATCCCATTTAACAGAAATGCTGTTTTATTCCCAAGAAAGATTAATGGCAATTATGTAATGCTTTCACGTCCATCTGACAGCGGACACACACCATTCGGTGATATTTTCCTTAGCGAAAGCCCAGACCTTGTATATTGGGGAAAGCATAGACATGTAATGGGTAGAAATGATAAGTGGTGGCAGTCATTAAAGATTGGTGGCGGTGCAGCTCCAATCGAAACATCTGAAGGCTGGTTGCTTTTCTATCATGGTGTTACAGGAACCTGTAATGGATATGTATATTCAATCGGTGGAGCTATTCTTGATATTGATAATCCTTCAAAGGTTAAGTATCGTTGTGAGAATTTCCTTCTCACTCCAGAAGAGTGGTATGAAGAGCGCGGATTTGTTCCAAATGTTTGTTTCCCATGTGCAACAATACATGATTCAAAGACAGGCAAGATTGCTCTTTACTACGGAGCTGCAGATAGCTATGTAGGTCTCGCATTTACAAATCTTGATGAGATTATTGATTACATCAAGGACCACAGCGTTGTAACAGAAGAAGATACCGAAATCGGTATAAGATAGTTGAATGATATACAAGGGAAGGTAAATGTTATGTTTATTAAGTTTGATGATGAGTTCTTGGATTATAGCGGAAGGGTTGATTATGAAACTGATAAAACAATATTTATCTTCCCTTGTTCTTATGTAAGGGTGAAATTTAAAGGAAGTAGTCTGAAGGCGATAGTAGATAACAAAAATGCCTACTGGGATAACTATCTTGGAATTATTGTCGATGGCAAACAGTCCAAGGTAAAGCTTTCGAATGATGAGGGCAAGCAGACAGTAACCCTGGTCGAGGATGAAGAGGCAAATCTCCATGAGGTGATGCTCTTTAAGAGGCAGGATAGCTGTCATCAGGTTGGATTTTATGGTTTTGAGTTGGATGATGATGGAATTCTATTGGAACCACCTGAGAAGCCTCAAGGGAAAATAGAGGTGTATGGAGATAGTGTTTCAGCAGGAGAGGTATCTGAGGCCTATGATTTTGTGGGAAAACCTGACCCAGGTTGGCATCAGGGGGAGCTTTCAAACAGTTATTATTCCTATGCCTGGCTTACTGCCAGAAAGCTAAATGCTCAGATACATGATATTGCTCAGGGAGGAATAGCACTTATAGATGATACCGGATGGTTTAACGAACCAAATTACATAGGTATGGAGTCTGTATACGATAAAGTGCGATATAATCCCGCCATTGGAGAGTCTTCTAAATGGGATTTTAGTAAATATACACCTGATGTCGTCATAGTGGCTATAGGTCAAAACGACAGTCATCCAGATGATTATATGGCAAAGGATTACCACTGTAGTCAGGCTAAAAACTGGAGAGAACATTATCGTAAATTCGTATTAAATTTGAAAACAATTTATCCCGATGTCCATATAGTTTTGTGCACAACTATTTTGGAGCATCATAAAAACTGGGATATTTCTATAGATGAAGTCTGTAATGAGATTGCAGACGACAAGATACATCATTTTCTTTTTGAAAATAACGGCTCAGGTACACCGGGACATATCAGAAAGCAGGAGGCTGAAAAAATGTCAGATCAGCTTGCGGCATATATTGAAAGCCTTGGTATACCAAGCTTAAGAAGAGGCAAATAAAGATGAAAGAATACATTAATTACAAAGAAAGTATATGTAATAAAGGCAATCTTTTCAGATTAAAGCGTGTGATGAAGAAAGCTAACGCAAAGGAAGAGATTACTATTGGTTTTATTGGTGGTTCTATCACACAGGGCTCATTAGCTTCAGCAGATGATAAATGCTATGCATGGAAGGTTTTTGAGTGGTGGAAGGAGATTTTTAAAGATACCAGCTTCAAATATGTAAATGCAGGAATTGGAGGGACAACCTCTCATTTTGGGGCAGCAAGAGTTGAGGCCGATTTGCTTAATGCTAAGCCTGATTTAGTATTTGTGGAGTTTTCAGTAAATGATGATAGTAATGAGCATTTTCTAGAAACCTACGAAGGCCTTGTGAGACATATTTATAGAAGCGGGAGTGCTCCGGCTGTAGTGCTTATAAGCAATGTTTTTTATGATACAGGAGCAAATGCTCAGCTTCAGCATTCAAAGGTGGCCCGTTTCTATGAACTTCCACTTATCAGTATGCAAAGTGCCATTTATCCTGCTGTCAGAGATGGGAAAATCGCAGTAAGAGATATTACTCCTGATGATTTACATCCTAATGATATGGGCCATGAGCTTGTTGCATCGGTGGTTAGATTTTTCCTGGATAGAACATTACAGGAGGTTCTTATAGGAGAGCAGCCAGCTTTTGAGAACGATAGTCTGCCGGCTCCTATAACAGAAAATACCTACGAAAATGCAATCAGAGTGGACAATAGAACATATGAGGCCAGCTGTCAGGGCTTTATTAAAGATGAAAGTGAACAACAGGATATTACAGATTGCTTTAAAAATGGATGGCTTCTCAGCGAAGGTGAGGGAAGGATAGCATTTGAAGTGGAATGTACTGGTGCAGCTATTCAATACCGCAAATACGTATCGAAGAATGCACCTGTAGCTGAAGTTTTTATTGATGGCAAGCCTGTTACAGAACTTGATGCAAATTTCGATGAAAGCTGGGGTGACAAGCTGGAGCTTGAGACACTGTTTGAGCATTGTGAATACAGTAATTACAAGATAGAAGTAGCTATAAAAGACGGTAATAAAGTGAAGAATCCATTTAATTTGGTTTCGGTAATTTTGGCTAGATAGGAAGTGAAAGTATGTTTAAAAAGGATTTTGTGTGGGGTGTTGCCAGCAGTGCATACCAGGTAGAAGGTACAGACCCTAACGATGGCAGAGGCGAAATGATTTGGGATGATTTCCTGGCTGAGGGAAAGGGCTATGCCAACCAGACTGCAGAAATTTCATGTGATCATATGCATAGATATAAAGATGACTATGCTCTTATGAAAAATATGGGAATAAAGGCATATCGATTTTCTCTTAACTGGTCAAGAATCTTGCCAGATGGGACTGGCCGGGTAAATCAAAAAGCCATTGATATGTATAGAGATATGATACTTACCATGAAAGAGGATGGAATTGAGCCTTATATCACACTGTTTCATTGGGAATTTCCAAAAGCTTTGTATCACAAAGGTGGCTGGCTGAATTTAGAGGTGGTTGAATGGTTTGGAGAATATGCAAAGGTTGTTGCTGAAAATTTTTCAGATATCTGTACAAACTTCATCACCTTTAACGAACCACAGTGTGTAGTTCTTTTAGGACATATGACAGGTGAACATGCCCCTGGAATCAAAGTATCTATTAGGGATTCATTCCTTATCGCACATAATCTTCTCAAAGCACATGGTGCTGGTGTTATCAATCTTAGAAAATACGCAAAGCAGGAAATCAAAATCGGATTTGCTCCTACAGGTGGGGTGGCATATCCATATACCGACTCAAAAGAAGATATTGAGGCTGCAAAAAAAGTATACTTTGGTTTTGAAAATCCTATAGAAAGATGGGCTTGGAATGTATCCTGGTTCTCAGATCCTGTTTTCCTTGGGCACTATCCTGAGGAGGGACTTAAAAAATATGCAAAATATCTTCCTGAAATCACTGAAGAGGACATGGAGCTTATCCACCAGAAGATAGATTTTATGGGGCAGAACATCTACAACGGCTATTACATTAGATGTGGTGAGGATGGAAAGCCTGAATATGTGGAGCGTGAGGTGGGAAGCCCTGTAACCGCCGTAAATTGGCCAATTACACCAAAGGCATTCTATTACGGAATCAAGTTTTTAACTGAAAGATATAACTATCCTTTGTACATTACTGAAAATGGAATGGCATGCCACGATAACATTTCTATCGATGGAAGAGTTCATGACTACGACAGAATTACATTTTTGGATGAATATATCAGTGAAATGCAGCGTGCCATCGATGAAGGAGCCAATGTAAAGGGATATTTCTGTTGGACATTCTTAGATAATCTTGAATGGGATAAGGGCTATAAAGAGCGCTTTGGACTTGTGTATGTGGATTATCACAATCAGCGTAGAATAGTAAAAGACTCTGGATATTGGTACAAGAAGCTTATAGAAACAAACGGAATGAGTCTCTCCGTAAATACGATAAATAAGGAAATCCTGTTTTTAGAGCCAGTGTGCACTCACAATATTTGGGGCGGTACAAAGCTTCATGATGATTTTGGCTACAAGGAAGAGGGATCCGACGTTGGAGAGTGCTGGGGAATTTCAGCTCATCCTAACGGAGACGGGTCAAACAAATATGGCGCCTTTGAAGGCAAAAAGCTCTCTGAGCTTTGGGAAAAGCATCCTGAAGTGTTTGGAAATCTTGATTTAGACAGATTCCCGCTTTTGGTAAAGCTTATTGATGCTAGAGATGACCTGAGTATTCAGGTGCACCCAGATGATAGCTATGCCAAGGTCCATGAGAATGGAAGCTTTGGAAAAACTGAATGCTGGTATGTACTTGACTGCCCAGAGGATGCAAGTCTTGTAATAGGCCACAATGCTTCTTCAAAGGAAGAATTGGTTCAGATGATAGAAGAGGGCAAGTGGAGTGATTTGATCAGAGAAATCCCTGTGAAAAAGGGTGATTTTATCCAGATTGATCCAGGCACAGTACATGCTATAAAGGGTGGACTTCTCATATTAGAAACCCAGCAGAATAGCGATATTACATATCGTGTTTACGATTATGACAGAATGTCAAATGGCAAGCCTAGAGAGCTTCACATTAAACAAAGTGAGGACGTTATTACAGTGCCTGCCAAGGATCCTGAAAAATCAGTGATTCATACAGGAAACTCTATTAAAAATGAGCTTGTTCCGCTGTATAGCTGTGATTTCTACAGTGTATTTCATCTTAATCTGGATGGGGATATCTCTTTTAGACAGAAATACCCATTTTTGAATATGACGGTCACAGATGGCAGCGGAATTATTAACGGCCAGCCAATTAAAAAGGGCGATAATTTGATAATCCCTAATGGCTTTGGCAAAGTGGAGATTACAGGTAAATTACAGGCAGTACTTTCTACTGCAGATAAAATAAAGGAAAAGGGTGCGGAAGATGAGTTATATTTCGATTTACGAAGAGTGGTGTAAGAAAGCTACAGAGGATGCTGATGTAGCAGGCGAATTAAAGGCAATCGAAGGTGATGAGGCAAAAATAGAGGATGCTTTCTATAGAAATCTCGCCTTTGGTACAGGCGGTCTTAGAGGAGTAATCGGAGCCGGAACAAACAGAATGAATATTTATACTGTGGCTAAGGCTTCACAGGGACTTGCAAATTATGTATGCGGCAATTTTGCTGAAGATGCAAGAAGAATAGCAGTAAGCTACGATTCCAGAATAAAGGCTGATTTATTTGCAAAAACAGCCGCTTCAGTGTTTGCTGCAAATGGAATCAAGGTATTCATATATCCTGAGTTGATGCCTACACCATGTCTATCTTATGCAGTTAGAGCACTTGAATGTGCTGCAGGAATTATGGTGACAGCATCTCATAATCCCTCTAAATATAATGGATACAAAGTATACGGACCTGACGGATGCCAGATTACAACAGAGGCAGCTGCAGAAATCTTAGCCGAGATTGAAAAGGTAGATGCATTTGAGGATGTAAAAAAGGTTGATTTTGAAGCTGCACTTGAAAATGGTGCCGTTGAATATATCAAGGAAAACGTATATACGGACTTTACTAATGAAGTGTTAGGTCAAAGCCTTGTTGGTGATGAAGAAATTGATAAGAATGTTGCTATTGTATATTCGCCTTTAAATGGTACTGGCTTAAAGCCTGTTACAAGAGCATTAAAGGAGGCTGGTTACACTAACATTACATTAGTTGAGGAGCAGAAAAATCCTGATGGCAATTTCCCAACATGCCCATATCCAAATCCTGAAATAAAAGAGGCTATGGCACTTGGAGTTGAATATGCTAAAAAGAATAATGCAGATTTACTTTTAGCTACTGACCCTGACTGCGACAGAGTAGGTATCGCAGTTAAAAATGCAGAGGGAGAGTATGTGCTTTTATCTGGAAATCAGACAGGTTGCCTGCTTCTTGATTACGTATGCTCAATGCGTGTAAAAAATGGAACAATGCCAGCTGATGCAGAGGTGGTAAAGACTATCGTTACTACTGATTTAGGTGAGCAGATTGCCACAAACTATGGCGTTAAAACAATAAATGTACTTACTGGATTCAAATTTATAGGCGAAGAAATCGGCCGTCTTGAAAAGCAGGGTAAGGATGCTTCCTATATATTTGGCTTTGAGGAAAGCTACGGATATCTGAGCGGTTCATATGTAAGAGACAAGGATGCTGTAGATGGTGCATTCCTTATCTGTGAAATGTTTGCTTATTATAAAACCCGTGGTATAAGCCTGCTTGATAAGCTTGATGAGCTTTATGCAAAATATGGCTATTGCCTAAATACACTTCACTCATACGAGTTTGAAGGCTCTGCTGGTCTTGAGAAAATGCAAGGTATTATGGCTGCAATGAGAAATGAAATGCCAGAAATCGGTGGAATCAAGGTGGTTAAAGTAAATGACTATCTTAAGGGGATTGATGGATTGCCAAAGTCTGATGTAATCAAGTTCTACCTTGAGGGAAATGGTTCTGTAGTTGTGCGTCCATCTGGTACAGAGCCTAAGATGAAGGTGTATGTATCTATCAGTGCAGAAAATGAAGCAGCTGCAAATGCAACAGAAAAAGAAGTGGTAGCTTTTATGGAGCAGCTTCTTAACTAAGATATTACAATATAGAAGAAATTTTCCTATAAAACATATCTCTAAAAGGGTTGAGGCAGGAATAATCATGTGATTATTCCTGCCTCTAAAGGGGTATATGTGGGTGTATTTCTACATCCTATCAAGGTTAGAGTGGAGCATTGGGGCCAACATTTCTGTGAGACCATCCACCTGTGTAGGGAAGGCCCATATAGTGCCCATCATCATCTCCATGGTCATTCGACCGTTTATTACCATAGCAAGGATATTAATCATTTCACCATGTCATGCAGCATGACCTGTTCCAATGTAGAGTACATCATAGTCAAAATTTCCCATCTGATAAACCTACCCTTTCAATGAATACAACTAGGAATACATCTCGCAAAAGATTAATGCATGTAATTCGATTGTGTACTATCAAAATACCATTAGAGCTCGTAAAGGTCAATGGAAGAAATGCGATAATATTATGAAAAAAATGTGTCCTAATATATATTGTGGTTTTTAGAATTCAGTTACACTCTCTAATGTATTTACGAATTCTTCAAGCCCTGCTTTGTCTTCGTCAGTAAATCTGGCAAGTGATGGGCTATCAATGTCTAAGACTCCAACAATCTGTCCATTTTTATGGATTGGTACCACTATTTCAGAATTTGAAGCACTGTCACAGGCAATATGTCCAGGAAATTCATGTACATTTTTAACTAATTGAGTTTTGTCCTCTGCCACAGCTGTGCCACAAACACCTTTTCCAACCTGTATTCTTATGCAGGCAACTTTTCCCTGGAATGGTCCAAGTAAAAGAGAACCATTGTCCATGAGATAAAATCCAGCCCAATTGATATCATCAAGATTGTCATTCAACAGGGCAGAAGCATTTGATAAAACAGGGATATAGTCTGGTTCGTCCTCAGCGAGGGCTTTTAATTGATCTGAAAGTAATTTATAGTTAGTCATAGGTGTAGTCCTTTTCTATTTAGATTATGGCTTATGCCACATCGATTAGTATATAACAGAAAAGAATTGAGTACAATGAATTTTAACAAGGAGTGACTTATGACTCTTACAACTTTAGGATATTTGATAAAGGACAATAAATATTTAATGCTTCACAGGACCAAAAAGGCGCAGGACATCAATTCTGGTAAATACATCGGGGTAGGTGGTCATGTGGAAGAAGGGGAATCTCCTGTTGATTGCATAAAGCGTGAAGTGAAAGAAGAAACCGGTTTGATTCTCAATTCTGCAAGATGCAGAGGGTACATCACATTTGTCATGGGAAAAGAAACAGAACATGCAGTTTTATTTACCAGTGATGACTTTGAGGGAAAGCTAGTGGAGGAGTGCCCTGAAGGGGACCTTTCTTGGGTGGACATGGATAAAGTGATGGAGCTTAACCTATGGCCTGGTGATAGAGTTTTTCTAAAAATGCTTGAAGAACGGGAGGATTTTTTCACCTTAAAGCTTATTTATGATGAGGATGATAATCTGATAGATACTATTGTAAATGGTTAGACTGAAATATATCGAGTAAAAATACATAGTGTGACATTGTTGTGACATAACAACTGCTATTATTGCAACCATAAAGAAAAAATATATAGAAGGAGAAAAGTTGAGTTATGGACATTCAGTATTTACTATGGTTACAGGAAATCAGAAATGCAACAGGTGGAACCTTTGATGAGCTTTTTAATGCCTTGTCAAAATTTGCAGTGGATATACTACCGTTTTTACCTATGGTAGTATTCTGGGGAGTTGATAGGTATTGGGGCTATGTATTTTTCACTACACATTGGGTTGGTGAATTAGTGAATGGTCTCATAAAATTAACAGTTTGTGCTTATCGACCATGGATACGTTCAGATTTAATCGAACCGGCAGGTGACTCAAAGGTGGCAGCAACAGGATATTCTTTCCCAAGTGGTCACACAATGGTGGGCACAGCTATGTATGGAACAGTTTTTGTATGGCAAAAGGACAAGCGTAAATGGTTAGCTTGTGTCTGTGTAATATTAATTCTTTTGACAGGTTTTTCCAGAAACTTCCTGGGTGTTCATACTCCACAGGATGTGGCTGTTGGTATGACAGAGTCTATTTTGCTGGTATTCATCATAAATAAATTGGCTGGCAAGGTGGCTGGAAACGAAAAATTGCAGGACATCCTTACCCTGGTAGGTTTAGTGGTAATTGTTGCTGCTTTAGCATATATTCAGTTAAAGCCATATCCAATGGATTATGATGCAAGTGGAGCATTACTTGTAGACCCACAGAAGATGATGAATGATAGCTTTAAGGCTTGCGGAGCATTTTCAGGATTTTTGGTTGGAAGCTACATCGAAAGACATTACATTCATTACGAAATCCCTGTAGGCTCTAAGAATCTGCCTATGCTTGTTTGTGTAGGTGCTGCTATAGCCTTTGCATGGAAGGAGCTGTTTGCACCAGCTACAATAGTAGCTGCATTTGGAGGACATTGGGGAAATTTCATTGCAAGATGCATCATGATGTTATTTGCAGTATGTGTATGGCCTCTTGTTATTCGCAAGGAAGCTGAATAGTTTTTATATATTATAATCGACAAAAAAGGGGCTGTTAAAAAACTCCCATAAAGTGGGTAGGAGACTATTAGTAATGTTAATCTAAAAACTCCTGTAGCTGATATTTGGCACGATACTGGCTTAAGGTTACGCCTGTTTTTTCTTTGAATACTTTGCCCAAATGGCTTTGGGATGAGAATCCAAGATAATATGATATTTCACTGTAGTTATAAGCCGAATAAGTAAGCAGATTTTTAACTAAAGTTACTTTGTTGTTTAATATATAGTCTTTTAGTGAAATCCCCTCAATGTTCTTAAATAGACCAGATAAATAATTAGCATTCAAACCCAGTGCTGATGCAATTTCAGCTACCGATATCTTACCATGAAGGTGTTTAAATATATAATTCTTAGCAGCCATGACATGCTCGTTTTCTTGCCCGGAAAATGTATTCATGGTTGCTTGTTCTTTTTTTATTTCATTAACAATTTTCGTAAATTCATACTCAGCATGTCTGACCATCTGCATACATAAATTTTCTGATGTAGCCTCTTCTATTTGTTTTATATATATGTCTGCCATTGAAAATGCAATTTCAGGAGACAACCCACCTTTTATAGCAGCCCTGCTAGCTATAGAAATAACTATTATAGAAACGTTTTTTACACTTCTAAATTTGTCTTTTGCCAATATACCAATTTGTCCAGTATAATCTTCTGCAATGCTTCGCTTAAGAGCTTCCACATCACCATTTTCAATGGCCAATAGTTCTCTTACTTCCTGATCATAAGGGTTGTGATGTCCGCCTGTTTCCTGTTGTTCAAATATTTGTCTTTCTAAATCTTTTCGTAATAAATAATCGAAATTATCTGAGATACAGTTATAGCTTACAATATCATCTTCTGTAATATCTAATTTACGTTCTTTAACCATGCAAAGATTAGTCACATCTAGTAGGCAACTGCTTAAATCGTTCCACTCTATATGTATCAATATATCGTAAATGTCAGCCCATTTATCATCATTACATGTGACCATAAGATTTTCTTTTAGAGAATATGTTGCTGAATATTTTACAGGTCCGACCACTAAAAAAGCGTCCTCAAGTTTAATAAGTCCATAAACAAATAATTTATTTATTGAAAATAGTAAAGGAATGAGATTAGTTTTTTCAAAATAATCAGATAAGGATGAAAGCTTGAGAATTTCTGAGAATAATTCCGTATCTTCCAAATCCATTCTAAGGCATATTTTTGACATAATTTCTTTGTGGTAATCTAAAAGTCTTATAGCTGTATGAAGCTTACGGCTGGTTTTTTCAAGCAAATAGTTAAGATTTAGTTTCATAAATCCGCTCCTTTTATCTAAGGCTAATTGATACATTATCACAAAGTGATTACTGTAGTATAACACAAAATCTGAGAAATTTAATAAAAGGCTGAGAAAATTGATATTTACTCTAAGGATATTAAAATATATTACTTACATACAAATGATTCATATCGGAGGTAATTATGAATATAAAAGGTGTCAATTTAGGAAACTGGCTCGTTTTGGAAAAATGGATGAGTCCAGCTATCTGGGAAGGAACAGATGCTGAAGATGAATACTATCTTCCAATGGGGCTTTCAAAAGAGGTGTATGAGGCACGTATAAGGATGCATAGGGCTGAATACATATCAGAAAGGGATTTTGCGCGAATAAAGAAAATGGGTATGAATTCAGTTAGAATTCCTATTCCATACTTCATTTTTGGTGATAGACCGCCTTTTATTGGTTGCATAAACGAGTTAGATAAAGCATTCACTTGGGCGGAGAAATATGATTTAAAGATTTTAATTGATTTACATACAGCACCAATGAGCCAGAATGGATTCGACAATGGCGGGCTAAGTGGTGTATGTAAATGGGCTCAACTGCCAAATGAAGTTGAATATGTTCTAGATGTTTTGGAAAAGTTGGCAAAAAGGTATGGAAATAGAGCTGGGTTACTTGGTATAGAACCTATAAATGAGCCAATATCAGAAGAGATGTGGGAGTCAATGGCGGTTCAAAAAAGATATCCTCCAGTTGATGAACAACTTGCTAAAGGGAGTGCACCAATAAGTTTTGATTGGTTAACTGAATTTTATGATAAAGCTGCCGAAAGAATTCTTCCTAATGTAGCTTCTGACAAATATATTGTATTTCATGATGGGTTTAGATTACATGCATGGAAGGAATATTTGAGTCAGGAAAAATATAAAAACAGAGTTATTTTAGATACACATCAATATCTGATGATTGCAGAAGTTTTAGGCTGTGAAAAGTCATTAGATGCTTATATAAAATTCATTCAAGAAAATTTCGAGAAAGATATAGAAGCAGTACAGCAGTATGTTCCAGTGGTCGTTGGCGAATGGTGTATATTCAATAGTTATTGTGTCGGCCAAGATACTAAAGGTGGTCAAAGTGTTTTAAATGGAATCGATACAGCTGATGCCATATCAATATCAAAAGAAGAAAAGAAAGATGTGTATATGAAGCTATCAGAATGTCAGTTAAAAGCCTGGGAAAAGGGGAGCGGGTATTTTTACTGGACTTACAAAATGCTTTTGGATCCAACAAATGAACCATCATGGCGAGGCTGGGATTGTTGGGATTTAGCTAAATGCGTTGATGAAGGATGGTTTCCAGAAAGAGTTTAAGAGAAAAGGAGAAGAAAATGGACGTGACAATGAATGTAAAAAATGTCGAAAAAATGGACTCTAATGCAAAATTAGGATGGGGAGAGCGAATTGCTTATGGTCTAGGAGATTATGCAGGAAATTTAGTATACTCGTTTATTTCAGCATTTCTTCTTGTATATTACACAGAAGTTTGTGGTATGAATGCCGCAACAGCAGCTTCGGTTATGGCAATTTCAAGAATATTTGATGGTGTATCAGATCTCATAATGGGTAGATTGGTAGATAAGACCCATAGTAGATGGGGCAAAGCTAGACCATGGCTTATCAGAGCATCTATACCGCTTGCTATATCAACTGTTCTAATGTTTTCTTTGCCAGCAAGTATTGGTGATGGTGCAAAAGCTGCCTATGCTTTTATCACATATAATCTTGTTTCTACTGTATTTTTTACAATGTTAAATGTCCCTTATGCTTCTATGCAGGGAATGATGACTACAAATCAGTATGAACGAGGTGTGCTAGGAAATGTTAGAATGCTTCTTGCTACTTTTGGCACTATGACAATTAATACTGTAGTTCCATATTTAACAGGGGCATTTGGCACAGATAATGCACATAGAGGTTGGTCATATACTGCAATTATAATGATGGTAGCCTTTTTTGCTATTAACCTAATCACATTTTTTGTATGTAAGGAGCGTGCAGTTGATGCAACTGAAAACAATGAAGGAGTAGATAATCAACCATCTATTGCTGTTGCTTTGAAATCATTGATTACAAATAAATATTGGGTGTTACAGGTTGTATTCCTATTTTCACTTTATTTTATGATGTCAACATTCTTTGGTAGCAATTACTATTATGCTCAGTATGTTTTAAATAACGAAAAGGCGTATGCGGCACTTGCTAATGCACTTTCTTTATCACAGATGGGAATTATGTTCGTTACACCTGCAATTATGAAAAAAGTTCCAAAAAGATGGCTTGCTTTTGGTGGCATGGCTCTTTCAGGAATAGGTTTTGTTATGACAGCCTTTGCTGGTACTAATGTACAGATTGTTCTAGTATCAAATATCATAAAGGGAATTGGCTTTGGATGTGGAGCTGCTACTATGTGGGGCTTATTGCAGGATGCAATTACATATGGACAGTGGAATTCAGGTGTTCAAGCGATTGGCATGGGAAATTCAGCATCATCATTTACAACTAAGCTTGGTTCAGGATTTGGTACAGCAGCTCTTGGATGGATTCTTGCCGCAGGAAGTTTTAATTCAAATCCAACAGGTGAAGCTTCTATCGCAGCAATAAAAGTGGCTGTTATCTGGGTTCCAATTGTAGTTGTTGTAATAGGTTTAGTATGTCTTTATTTGTTTGATCTTGATACAAAGTACGACAAAATAGTAGAAGATATTGAAAATGGTAAATGGAAAGACGGAGAGTTTTAAATGATTGTTAATCCAATACTACCTGGATTTAATCCAGATCCTTGTATTTGCAAAGTTGAAGATGATTATTATATTGCAGTTTCATCCTTTGAGTGGTTACCTGGTATACCAATATACCATTCAAAGGACTTAAAAAACTGGGAGTTACTTACACATGTTTTAGATGACACTGTTGTAGATTTGAAAAAACTACCTAGTGCAAAAGGCATTTGGGCACCAGATTTATCCTATTGTGAAAAAGAGAAGAAGTTTTATGTAATATATGGCGTGATGAATAATATGAATGCCAGATATTTCGATATTGATAATTACTTGATAACATCGGATAGTATAATGGGACCTTGGAGTGAACCTATTTATATACACTCTGCTGGTTTTGATGCTTCAATTTTTCATGATGATGACGGAAAGAAATATATTCTTTCGTTAGATTGGGAAACAAGGGATAATTATGAAAAACCAGGTGTTATTAACATTGTTGAATATGATTGTAATAATCAGAAAATAAAAGGGTATCCAAAGCGTTTTTGGCGCGGTGCAACTGATAGAGGCTGTATAGAGGCTCCTAGACTCACCAAGCATGGCAAATATTATTATATAATGTGTGCTGAAGGAGGCACAGGCTATAATCATTGTGTTTCCATGGGAAGAAGTGAAAATATATGGGGACCCTATGAGGCGGATCCTATAGGTGCAATTGTCACATCACAGCCTGTTGAATCAAATGAGCGAGCAGATTATGATCACCTAAAACCTAGGTACTATAATCCAGACTCTATCTTACAAAAGTCGGGACACGGAAGTTATGTAAATGTAGGTAATGAAACATATCTTGTACATATTACAGCACGACCATTTGTGACTGATTCTCCTGACGAGAGGAGAAGATATAGATGTACCTTAGGAAGAGAAACAGCCATTCAGAAAATGGTATGGACGAAAGATGGCTGGCTTAGAATGGCAGATGGAAGTAATCTTGCTAAGGTTGAAGTTAGCGAGCCTAATCTTCCTGCATTCAATGCCCAAAGAACACCAGATTTTGATGATTTCGATCAATCTAACTTAGGTAATTATTATTACAGTCCTCGCATTAGTTCCAATAGATTTTGTGATTTAAAGTCAAAAAAGGGCTGGCTAAAAATCCGAGGGGGAGAGGCGTTAACTTCATTAAATTCTGTCAGCTTGTTATGTCGAAAATTGACTGCTTGTAATGTAGTAATGACTACCAAAATTCACTTTGTTCCTGAAGCATTCCAACAGAGCGCAGGTATTGTTATTTACTATGATAATATGAATTATTCGTATTTACGAATCTATTATAGTGAAACATTAAATAGTCCTGCTATTATGTTACAACAAATGGAAAATGGTACAAGGAAACAATGGCTTGATGAACGTGTACAAGTAGATACTAATAAAGATATATTTATGCGCTTAATTATTGATGGTAGAAGCCTTCATTTTGAATGGAGCTATGACAACTGTACCTGGTATAAAAATGGACCTGATTTGGATACATCCTTGTATTCAGATGAATACTGTCAATATGGAGAATTTACAGGTACTATGGTTGGAATAACCTGTATCGATAGATTAACCCATTTTAAGTGCGCGGAATTTGATTTCATTGAGTATAAGATTAATCAGTAATAAACACAAGGAATATCTATGAATAAACTTATATATGGCGTTGCCTATTATCCTGAGTATGAACATGAAAATCGGATAGACAAGGATTTTGAGATGATGCAAAAAGCTGATATTAACACTATCAGAATTGCTGAGTCTACTTGGAGTACCTGGGAACCACTAGAAGGAGAATACGATTTCTCAATCCTATTAAAGACGTTGGATAAAGCTAATGAATATGATTTAAATGTCATTGTAGGAACACCTACTTATGCAGTACCTGCTTGGCTTGTCAAAAAAGATCCTGACGTGTTAGCCACAACTGAAAATGGCAGAGGGCTTTATGGACCTCGCCAGATTATGGATATTACAAATATGACATATTTGGAAGCCTGCGAAAATATTATTAGAAAAATGATGGAAGCAGTTCAGGACTACGAATGTATAATAGGCTTCCAAATTGATAATGAAACAAAGCATTATGGTACGGCTGGGAAAAATGTGCAGGATATGTTTAAAACATATCTTATTAATAAATTCAAAACTGTTGAAAATCTAAATAATTTATTTGGGTTTAGATATTGGAGTAATTCTATTGCCACATGGGACGATTTACCTGATGTTTTGGGTACAATCAATGGCTCTTATGCTGCAGAATTTGAGCTATTTCAAAGACAGTTAGCTGCAAACTTTCTTCTTTGGCAAAGGCATATTATAGATGAGTATAGGCGTGATAATCAATTTGTAACCCATAACTTTGATTTCTTTTGGAAGAAAGATGCCTTGGCTCCATTCGGCCATTCATTTGGTGTTCAGCCTGGAATTAATCATTTAGAGGCTTCAAAGGCTACAACTCTATTAGGTTGTGATATTTATCATCCTACGCAGGATGATTTGACCGGTGCAGAAATTGCATATGATGGAGATAGTATACGTTCTTTGAGAAACGAGCAATATCTAGTGCTTGAGACACAGGCTCAGGCGTTCAGATACTGGACTCCATATCCTGGGCAATTAAAGCAGCAGGCGTTATCACATTTGGCTAGTGGTGCACTAGGCGTTGAATACTGGCATTGGCACAGCATTCATAATAGTTTTGAAACCTACTGGAAAGGTCTTTTAAGCCATGATATGGAGGAAAACGCAGTATATAGGGAAGCATGTGAGGTAGGAGAGATTTTTAAAAATATATCTCATCATATCTTAGGAGCCTATAAGAGGAATGATGTGGCTCTAATTGTTGATAACAGGAGTCAGACTGCGTTAAAGTATTTTCCTGTGGGAGATAAAGAAGATGAGCCCGATGCTCAATATCTATCATATAACGATATTACCCGTGCTTACTATGATGCATTGTATGAGCAGAACATAGAATGTGATATTTTAGATGTGGAAGCACTTAAAGATAGCACACTTGATTATAAAATGATTGTTACACCTGCCTTATATGTGGCTACAGAGGAAACTATATCTATATTGCGTAGATTTGTAGAAGAAGGTGGAGTTCTGCTTTCCTCATTTAAATCGTTTTTTGTTGACGAAAATGTCCAGGTTCGGCAAGCAAAACAACCTTATAATTTGACTGATGTTTTTGGTATGTATTATCAACAGTTCACGCGACCTGGTAAGACAAAATTGTGTGGTGAGCCGGTAGATGTTTGGGCAGAATTATTAATTCCAGACAAAGACACGGACTATGTAATGTATGAACATAAGTACTGGGGTAATTATGCAGGTATTACCAGAAACAAATATAAAAAAGGTTCAGCAATATACATAGGTTGCTGGTGTGCTAAAAAAGTACTAAAGGATGAGATAAGAAATGCAGCAGAAATTGCAAATATTAGAATAGAAAGCAATCAATTCCCTATTGTAATAAGAAATATGACGGGCAAGGACGGAAATGTTTTACATTTTATTTTCAATTATTCTGAGAATGAAAATATTGTAATTTGCTCGTATAATAGTGCAATTGATATTTTAACAGGAAAATCTTATTCTGCGGGAGATAATATTATTATGTCTGATTGGGGAACTGTAATACTTATGGAAAGATTGGAAATAGCATAAAATCAGGTCATCCGTATGGATGGCCTTTTTGGGGCATTGATTTTAAAAATAGCACTCTGAAAAAAATAAATTTATGTGAAATAATCGTAGCTTTTCCATAAAAAAATCATAGTAATAATGCATAATGTCCGTAGGTGGCTTTGTTTTTACTATTAGTAGAGTGGGGAGCTTTCAGATGGAACAAAACAATAACGGATTAACAAAAACAAAAAAGAAAGTAGCAGCTATCTTTACTATTATATATATAGGAATGATTGTGTTTATTGGCGTTCTGGCACATCTCAGGGGGCTAAGTAACATCGTAGATATTTATTTGATAAATATAGGAATAGATGTTGTTGGCTTGTTTATGGGGTATGTGCTTTTTATAAGCTGCCTTATTGATGTGCAAAAATCTGGAAGCAATCTAAGATACTTGTTAGCATTGCTAAATGCCGCGGCCTTAGGGCTTTTTGCTGATGCCTGTTCCTGGCTTTTAGATGGTGTACCTGAACTTAGGGCATTTAATATTTTAGATAACACAATTTATTATATGTGTGCCCCTTTGGAAGCTTATAGTTTTTGGCTTTATACCATGACCTATCTTAAGGTCAATAAAGGCATTGTTAGAAAATTAGGTCATATATCTCGATTTGGCTTGTTTATTGCAATGGCTGTACGCATATTGAATATTTTCAATGGTATTTATTTCACCGTGGATGAAATGGGTGTGTACCATAGAAGTTCCACCTATGCTGTGTCCATGATATACGTTTTCTTTACAGCACTTGCTGCTTTAGTGTCAGTAATTCTGGAAAGAAAGCAATTGGAGTCCTATCAGATTGCTACATTTGCAATTTATGTTGTGGCGCCTTTATCTATGGCTTTGGTGACCATAGGAATATATGGTTTGTCACCTACACCTGCCACAATTATGTTAGTAGTTCTTTTGATGTACTGTGTTTTAAATGTTTCTCAAGGGCGCCGGCAGGCTGTGGCTGACAGAGATTTATCACTTGCTTCAGATATTCAGGAAAATAGCCTGCCAAAGATATTTCCATATATGCCAGAGAGGGAGGAATTCGATTTATTTGCATCCATGACTCCTGCAAAGGAAGTGGGTGGAGATTTTTACGATTTCTTTATGGTAGATGATGATCACATCGCCCTTGTTATGGCTGATGTATCAGGAAAAGGTATTCCAGCGGCCCTGTTTATGATGGTCTCAAGAACCCTTATTAAAAATAGAGTTCAAGCAGGTGATAGCCCTGCCATGGCTCTTACTAATGTAAATGAGCAGCTGTGTGAGGGTAATAAAGCAGGTCTATTTGTCACGATATGGCTTGCAGTTATAGATTTGCCTACAGGAAAGGGAATCGCTGCAAATGCAGGCCATGAACATCCTGTGCTGAAAAAAGCTAACGGAGATTTTGAGCTTGTAATTTATAGACATTCTCCTGCGGTGGCTACAATGGAAGGCATTAAATTCAAGGAACATGAATTCCAACTAGAACCTGGGGACAAATTATTCGTATATACGGATGGAGTTACTGAAGCAACAAATATCGAGGATGAATTATTTGGAGAGAAGCGATTGGTGGAGGCCTTGAATTCTAATAAGGATGCCTCCCCTGAAGATATTCTTTCCACTGTCAAAGAACATATTGATAGTTTTGTAAAGGATGCAGAGCAGTTCGACGATATAACAATGCTTTGCATGGAATATACTTCTTGAAGGTGATTCCATAAGCGAACTATTCTATTTGCAAATAAAAATGAGTCATTACTCTATAACAGGGCAATGACTCATTTTTCATTTATTTTGAAGGATTTTAAATATCTACTTTTGTAGTTCCGCCGAGGAAGGTTGGAAGGGATTTGCCTTCGCGTTTCCACTGAGAAAACTCTGCTGTAGCGGCAAACATAACATCACCGGATGAGTTAAGAGCTGTCTCTACAGAATCCTGTACAACACCGATGATAAATCCAACTGCAACTACCTGCATGGCTACATCTGCATTAACACCAAAGAGCGAGCATGCCATAGGGATGAGCAAGAGAGAACCACCAGCTACACCAGAAGCGCCACATGCTGCAAGTGTTGCAATAAAAGCAAGAATTAAAGCTGTGATAAAGCTTACATGAATGCCAACAGTGTTTGCAGCTGCAAGAGACATTACTGCAATGGTGATTGCTGCACCATCCATATTGATTGTTGCGCCAAGTGGAATAGAAACAGCATACATTTCCTTATCCATGCCAAGCTTTTCGCAAAGCTCCATATTAACAGGGATGTTTGCTGCTGAGCTTCGTGTGAAGAATGCTGTAACACCTGATTCCTTTAAGCATCTGAATACAAGTGGGTAAGGATTTGTGCGAAGTACGATTGCTGCAAGAAGTGGATCAATAACAAGCGCTACCACAAGCATGCAACCAACTAAAAGTCCCAGTAGCTTACCGTAATCTGTAAAAATTGCAAGGCCATTTGTAGATACATTTTCATAAACAAGACCCATAATACCAAATGGAGCCATATTAATAATCCATTTAACAGCTGTAGAAACGATATTTGAAATATCTTCCATCATTTTTTTGGTAACGTCGCTAGCCTTACGCTTTGCTGCGATCCCAAGCACTACAGCCCAAAAGAGGATACCGATGTAACGACCTTCCACAAGGGCGCCTACCGGGTTTGCCACCATGCTTGTGAGCAGATTTGAAAGAACTTCACCAACGCCTGTTGGAACTACATCAGCTTCAGCTGCCTGGCTGAGCATGATTGTCTGTGGGAAAATGAAGCTACCCACTACAGCAACTACAGATGCTAAAAGTGTGCTGATCATGTAAAGTGCAATTACAGTAACGAATCTGCGGTCAAGTTTGTCATTGCCCTGTGCAAGTGCTGAAATTACAAGAACAAACACTAGAACTGGTGCAACGGCCTTTAATGCACCTACGAAAATGCTACCAAGAAGAGGCACTACAGGGAGATTATCAAAGGCTAATCCCAGTAATGCACCGATTATAAGTCCGCAAATGATACGAACTATAAGACTTACGCTGTTGTACGCTTTTACAAGTTTCATATATTTTTCTCCTATTACTTATTCGTCTCAAAAAGACATTTGTCTTTCTCTGTAAGACATTTAATGATATTTTAACGATTTAGCGAGATAAAGTAAAGGGCTTTTTTGTTTTTTTGCATATAACTATGGATATCTTTTTTGGAATTATTACTATTTGGAAAATAAAGGAATATTTATATAATTAGTTTAAGAGTTAACATGATTATTCAGGAGGGGATATATGGCAGCAAAAGTCTTTTTTATTAAAGATGTTACAGCCGATGCGGTGGTAAAGATGTATGATCGACTAGGCATCACATTGCCAGGCAAGGTAGCCGTAAAGGTTCATTCAGGTGAGGAAGGCAACCAGAATTACTTAAAGCCTGCCTTTTGGAAACCTATGGTGGAGCATGTAAACGGAACCATCGTGGAATGCAATACTGCATATGAAGGTGAAAGAAATTATACCGATAAGCATATCAAACTTTTAAAAAGACATGGCTGGAATGAGCTATTTGATGTGGATCTTATGGATGCTGAAGGTCCTGACATAGAGATTCCTATAAAAAATGGAACACATCTTAAAACTGATATCATGGGGAAAAATTTCCTTAATTATGATTCAATGCTTGTACTTTCACATTTCAAGGGTCACCCTATGGGTGGCTACGGTGGAGCATTAAAGCAGCTTTCTATTGGATGTGCTTCTTGTGCCGGCAAGGTAAAGATTCACTCTGCAGGAAAGTACACTAAAGCCAGTGAACAGGATGTTGTATGGAATGATTTTCCTGAACAGGATGCTTTTTTGGAGAGCATGGCCGAGGCAGCATCAGCTGTTGTGGACCATTTTGGAAAAAATATTGCATTTATAAATGTTATGGCAAATATGTCGGTGGATTGTGACTGCTGTGCAGTTGCAGAAGATCCTTGTCTTAAGGATATTGGTATTTTGGCAAGCCTTGATCCTGTCGCTATCGACAGAGCCTGTCTTGATTTGGTTTATGCTTCAAAGGATGTGGGAAGGGATCATTTCCTTGAAAGAGTAACCACAAGAAATGGTGAACATACTCCTGAAACTGCAGCAAAGCTTGGAGTAGGTAGCTTGGAATATGAGCTAATAGAATTATAGAATATTAATATATTGGGATATGGCAAGCTAGTCTATTTGACTAGCTTGTTTTTGTATGTAAATATACTTGCTTATATAAATACGAAAGACTTAAACTAGCTATGTATGTTACATATAAGGGAGAATTTAATGAATAGTAGACATAAAAATGGTAGAAAGAAAAGGATTTCTAGACGTCAGAAAAGACAAAGATGTATTAAGCTCTTGATTTTTGAAATATTGCTCTTAATAGTTATTTTGTTTGCAGGATTCAATTATTTTTACCATAGAGATAGAGTCAAAATGGCAGAGGATATAACTATTCCTGAGTGGATTGACGTTCAATATATTGACAAAGGCAATCCTTCCAGATCAGGAATGAGGCTGGATGGAATAAACAATATCGTTATTCATTATGTGGGCAATCCCATGACAACGGCGCAACAAAACAGGGATTTTTATAATCATGAAGACTCTAATGTATGCTCACATTTTGTAGTAGGTATGGATGGAGAAATAATAATGTGCATCCCACTTTATGAACGTTCTGCCGCCAGCAATGATAGAAATCATGACACGATTTCTATAGAAGTCTGTCATCCTGATGCCTCTGGCAAATTCACAGATGCTTCCTATGAATCTTTAACAAAACTAGTTAGGTGGCTTCTAAACGATTTCAATATGAAAAGTGACGATGTAATAAGGCATTTTGATGTCACAGGAAAAGAATGCCCTTTGTATTACGTGAAAAACCCAGATTTGTGGGAACAGTTTAAGGCTGAGTTGTAGCATTTTATTAATTTAGGAATAAATATAAATTTGCATATACAGTTTATGCAATTCAATCAATTGAACTCAAAATAGGGAATAGATGTACTTTAAAAAATAGGCGAAATTCTGTTGACTTTAGTAAAATGGGATGATACTATAATCGAGCACTGAGGGACAGCAAGTCACACAGCGCAAAACAAATAAACGAAGATTGATAACTGAACAGTGAAACAAACCTTGAATTAATACATGATTATATGTATCCTTGAAATTCATTTAAGTTTCTTAAAGAAACGAAACCTTTATTAAGCGAATATGAATTCTTGAATTCATATTCTAGTAAGAATCTTTGATTCTTACATTTACAGTAAACAAGTCAGTTTTGTGCTGACCTGGAATTGAACTCAAGTAACTTCGGTTACTTACATATTTAACATGAGAGTTTGATCCTGGCTCAGGATGAACGCTGGCGGCGTGCTTAACACATGCAAGTCGAACGAAGCAGTTTATCACGATCCCTTCGGGGTGACGATTTACTGACTGAGTGGCGGACG
>NZ_FNQZ01000003.1 GCF_900107545.1 Pseudobutyrivibrio sp. ACV-2
GCTAGAGTAAAATTTCACTCGGAAAATTGAATAAATAAAAAAGAACATCCTTCTTTGTGATAAAGTTATTTTTGCGAAAAAACAAAACAAGGGAGGATGTTCTTTTATGGAAGAAATTATAAGCTATTTTTACGAGGTTTTCATCCCTAAAATCATTGATGTTAGGATAAATTTTTATAAAGATGAGCATCATTGTGTTGGAGACCTTGCTTTAGCTACGAAAAATGAGACTGATAAACTAGGAAGGAAGGTCCTTGAATGCTTTATTTCAGAGATGGATTTGCTAATAAAGGAACTTCCTGAGAGGAAGCGACAGTGGTATGTTGAGCGTTCTGCAGATAAGAAAAGTTTAACTACAACATTAGGCGAAATTGTTTTTACAAAGACTTTGTATACATCAAAAACAGAATTGACTGACGATGGAAAAGAACTCCAATGTTACTTGTTAGATAAATTCCTAAAGTTAGAGGAAAATCAATCAATGACTGAGGATGTAGTGTCAAAAATCTACGAAGAGGCGGTTGATACATCATATCAAAAAGCAGGTGTTGAATGTGCACCTGAAGGGATTACGAAGCAGACGGTAAAGAATCTTCTTCATAAGACACAGTTTCCAAGAAGCTTTCAGATTCCAGAAACGAAAAAGACAGTCGATTATCTTTACATTGATGCTGACGAAGATCATTATCATTTGCAGTTTCATGAGGCTCGAGGTGACATAGAAGTAAATGAGAATGGCAGAAAGAATAATGGTGCTATGACAAAAATGATTTACGTGTATGAAGGTATAGAGCCAGAAGCACCAAAGAGTGACCGCAATAAACTTATAAATACACACTACTTCTTGAGGGGCTATGACCAGTCTAGTAAAGATATGTGGAAAGAGGTTTTTGAATATATAGATGTAACATATGATGTCGATAAGATAAAGAAGATTTATATTAATTCAGATGGTGGCCAATGGATAAAGACAGGATATAGAGGGTTAGCTGATACCACATTTGTTTTAGATGAATTTCACTTATCTAAGTATGTGTTCAAAATGATAGCTCACACTAAGGACACTCAAGATGATGCAAGAAATGAGATTTATTCATGCATTAGAAATCAAACAAAGGAAGATTTTTTCAAAGTCGTTGAAAAGCTAAAAGGATGCACAACATCAGAAAAGACTCATAAAAAGATTGATGATGCAGCCAAGTACATGACTTCCAACTGGACAGCAGCAAAACTTAGATTAAAGAAAAAAGAAGGAGTTGTAGGAAGTTCAACTGAAGGCCATGTTTATCATGCGTTATCCAGAAGGATGAGCACACAAGCTCTTGGGTGGAGCACAGTTGGTGCAAACCAGATGGCAAGGCTCAGAGAATATAAATTGAATGGCGGAGATATGCTTGAGCTTGCGAAATATCAAAAGGAAGATGTTCCTTTAGCTGCAGGAGCTGAAGAAGTTGTTCTAAGTGCGACTGCTATTTTAGCATCAGAGAGAACAAATAGAACTAAACTTCAAAAAGAGTATGGAAAATATGCACAGACTATGAGTTCAAGTTTATCCATACAAAGTTCAAAACGATTAACATTTTATCTACATGGAAAACTGTAAAAAGGAAACAACACCTTACGGTGTTGCCTTGAATAAAGTGCTACGCACGGACCTAATCTTTCATTTGCTTGATTACAGTGTATCTGCCAAGAAATGGGTGTCAAGGATGCTTTGCACCGAAGGCATAGTCCTTGACACGCATTTCAAGGCAGATAAAATATCAACAAGCAACCGAAGGATTATTTGTTGTACAAGAAAGTTAGGCATTGAGCATTAATCAGCGGCCTGCGGAGCAGGGCTTCCTTTTAAAAGAGAAAAAGAGTAAGATAATCTCAAATCTAATTCTTATCACAAATGCACAGGGATAGTCTTTTCTGTGTTTTCCGAGTACAAATTTACGCTGCCAAATAAGAGTATTATATTGAAGTTGATACTATAAAAAAGTATAATCGTCTATGCTTTTAGATTTAATCTTGCAGGATTCTATTTGAAAAGGATGGTTTTTTATGGCATCAACGTTTATAGCTATAGTTTTATTTCCATTGTTAGTAATTAAGGCTTTCATGAATAAATATGAAGGCAATCAACAGGAAGAATTCTTTAACATCAGGCAAACCACTACAATCAAAGGTATTATGATAATGATTGTGTTTTTTCATCACTACTCACATATTGTGCCAAATGTAGATACAATTGAGCTTGCATATCGAATTGGTCAGGTATGTATATGCGTGTTTTTCTTTATTTCAGGATATGCAACATTCTTAGGATATTCAAAATCAGCCTCAATTGACCTGAAAAAAGTATGGCAAAAAAGGGCATGGCGCCTGTATCTTCCAGTAACGATTCTTGGATTTTTTCAAAGTAATTTTATAAATGCTATTCTAATTTTTTTACTTGCATCAGATTTGGCATTCATATTTTTTAAAACAAACACTAAAAGATTATTATTTATCACTGCTGTAAATATTTTGTATTTTGTAGCTTGTATATTAATAGGCCTTGGTGAATGGTGGTATGATGATGTACTTACATTTGCCCTGGGAGCTGCTTTTGCTATATACAAAGATCAGCTTGTTGAAATTATGAAAAATAAAAAGATATACACTGTTGCAATGATTGGTCTGTGCATTGCTTGCGTACCATTTATGTACATGGGTATTAATTACATGTATTTTAATGTTTCGGTTACCATATATTCATTTTTGGCATGTATTGTTGTCGTTCTTCTTATGATGAAAGTTAATGTGACATCTTCCATATTTTATTTCCTGGGACAATATACATGGGAAATATTTTTAACACATCAGATGTTTATGGTGTTATTCAACAAAATCTTTACACATAATATTTTAATCATGGTATGTTCGTTTGCAGCATCAGTTGGATTTAGTGTATTATTGCAGAGTGGTGTTAAAAGAATGAGAAGTAGATTTTTAACAAAAGCTAATTCTCATGTATCAGCATAATTCATTTTAAAGAGGCAATAATTTGAGAGTATTATTATTAAGACATGGTCAAACGGACCTTAACGTACAAAAAAGATTACAGGGGAGCTCTGACATCCCACTTAATGAAAGGGGCAGAACCCAAGCCAGAGAAACTAAAAAGCTTTTAGAAGAACTTGGAATACATGTAACTAAAATCCTTTCCAGTCCACTTGAAAGAGCAATAGAAACCGGAAGTCTTGCCACAGGTATTCCTATGGAAGCCATCGAGACAGAGCAAAACCTTATAGAGATGAGCTTTGGAGTCTATGAGCAGAAAAACATGAATGAGGAAAATCCTCAGTTTTTGGTGGATTGCTTTGATCAACCTGAGACCTATCAGCCTCCAGTAGGTGGTGAAAGCTATGACGAAGTCCTGGCTCGTGCTAAATCAATCATTGAAAAGGTGCGCTCCATGATAGCTAACGGCACTCTAGAGGAAGATGACACTCTGCTTTTAGTAAGCCACGGCGCCCTCAGCCACGCTATTTTTGAATACATCAAAAATACTCCACGCTCAGCCTATTGGGATGTGGATTTCAACAACTGTGCCATAGCAGAATTGTTTATAACTACCGATGGTACAGCAGATGATTATCGATTCATCTCTGAGGGGTTCGAGAAAAACTGGTAAAAATATTTTTTAGTTTCACAAAATCAACAGATTTTTTGAGCTTCGTGATACATTCCGCGAAGCTCTTTGTTAATAACTTCAACTAGACAACGACATAATATTAATGGTATTATACTCTGGCCGTAGGCATTCATACTTGTTCATTTCTATAACAATTCTGATGGAAAGTTTTTTTGTTTTTTTGTTTCCGAATTTCCGATTCATGATATAATTAAAGGAGTAGAAATGACAAAAGTTAATAGAGAATACAAAGATAGATTGTTTAGATTACTGTTTGGTACAGAGGAGATGAAGGAGAATATTCTTCAACTTTACAATGCACTAAATGGAAGTAACTATGAAGACGCAAGTGAGCTTGAACTTACAACAATCGAGGATGTAATTTACATCCGAATGAAGAATGATGTCTCATTTTTATTTGACAGTTTTTTGTCTGTGTGGGAACAACAAAGCAGCTTTAATCCAAACATGCCGGTCAGAGGATTGATGTATTTTGGGATGCTTTATGAGCAGTATATAAAGTCTCATGGCATAAATGTATATTCCAGGGGCCTAAAGAAAATCCCCACTCCAAGGTACATAGTTTTCTATAATGGATTAGAAGACAGACCGCCAATTGAAAAGCTAAGGCTGTCTGATGCTTTTATAAATGAAGATAAAAGTGGAGATTTTGAGTGGACTGCTACAGGGTACAATCTTAACAAAGGCAAAAATGAGCGGCTGTTAGAGAAATGTAAGCCCCTTAGGGAGTACATGGAGCTAATCAACAGAATCAGGATAAATTCATTTGATTACGATATAGAAAAAGCTGTAGACTTAGCTGTTGATTCCTGTATTAAAGATGGCATTTTAAAGGATTTTTTGGAGAAGCATAAAGCGGAGGTGAGTGGTATGGTATTAACTGAATTTGATGAAAAAGTCTTTGTTGATGATACGCGCGAAGAAGCCCGTACAGAAGAAAAATTAGAAAATATCAAAAAACTCATGAATAAATTGAGTCTCACAGCAGAAAAAGCTATGGAAGTTTTAGATGTTCCAAAAGAAGACTATGATAAGTTCAAAGCAATGCTATAAAGGTATTCTCAAAGTTTATAAAAATGCTTAATAAAAGTCCCTGTTAATTACATTGTGATTAATGGGGACTTTTTACGTGTAAACCCAATGTTTTTAGTACAAAGGGAAAATAGTACAGGGGCTCCCGCGAGGGAGCCCCTAATGTGTTATTTGAAGCCACAATCAAAGTGACTAGGTCATACTCTTGTTATGAAATTATCCAAGTATTGAAAGTACGCCCTGTGTTGACTGGTTAGCCTGAGCAAGCATTGACTGACCTGCCTGAGCAAGAATGTTGTTCTTGCTGAAACTAACCATCTCATCAGCCATGTCTGTATCACGGATACGTGATTCAGCAGCTGTAGAGTTCTCAACTACGTTATCAACGTTAGCGATTGTGTGCTCTAATCTGTTCTGAACAGCACCAAGTGCTGATCTCTGAGCAGATACCTTTGCAACAGCATCGGCAATGGCATCGATTGCGTATGTAGCTGACATGCCGGTATCATCACTTACATTTAATCCTTTAACACCAAGACTAGCTGCTGACATTGAAGCGATGTCTACATTAATCTTGTTTGTCATATCAGCATCAGCTCCAACATGAAGGTTAAAGTTGAGTTTGTCAACATACTCTACAGTACCCTGTTTGATTTCGAAGCTGCCTGAGTTGTTGCTTGTAACAACAGCCTTATCGTCAGCACCGATTGAAGAAGCCTTTGTAAGCTCTTCAGCCATCATCTTGTAAGCATCTTTGACTGAGAGGACATCCTCGTCGTCACTGATTGCTTTCTTCTCAACTGCTGTGTATGTTGTTCCTGATGTAAGACTTGCAACGAGCATAGCACTTTTAGCTTCGGCAGAGTTAGCTGTGATTTTTACTTCATCTCTGTCATTAAGTAATGCAAGAGCATCATCAATAGTGAGTTTATTTGCACCGATATCTGTTTTATCTGATATTGTAAATGCTTTGCCTCCTATTTCGATTGTGTCAGCTGCTACAGCAGGATCAGTTTGCTCAGGCTTGAGAGCTTTAACAATTTCTTTAATTGTATCCATATTTGCAGGATCACTTGTTGTAGCTGTGATTTCTTCGCCTGATAGAGTAACTTTGTCACCTGCGGCGAGTGCACTACCCTTTAAGGCTGTGCCTAATTCTGCTACAGTAATAGTACCGGCAGTGGTTGCAGTAAATCCCATAGATGATTTTTCATTTGTATCAAGTCCGGATACAATATCGACATTGACCTCTTCATTAGCTTTATATATACCAGCTGCAGCAGAACCAATCTGTATAAGCGTTGCTTTTTTTCCATCTGCAAGAGCTTCACTAACTAGCTTTTGTGCGTCATTAGCTTTTAGCTTACCTGTAGTTAATTCAGTTGCAGTATCTATGGCGTATTCCTTACCATCAATATTTATCTTAGAGCCGGTTGCATAAAGACCTGTTGCATTCGTAGCTTTAGCTACTAAAGTCTTGGTTTGAGTCTTTCCATTTGCATCAACCCATGATACAGAATCGCCTACTGAAGCGACCTTTGTATTTAAAGTAGCAAGCTTCTGGAATCCATCAGTAGAAGTCTCTTTAGATCCAATAGTGTAATTCTTTCCAGCAATAGTGACTTTATCGCCATCCTCAAGTGCTTTCTTGAGTGTGAATGTAGATGTGCCATTTCCATTAGCTGTAAGTGTTCCATCGAGACCCGCATCATGTGCATTGACAGCCCTTGTAACTTTTGTGCCATTTGCATCACCTCTAAGAAGGTAAGTCTCATTGAACTTTGTAGTTTCAGCTACACGATCGATTTCAGTTGTAAGCTGAGATATTTCATCTTGGATTGAGCTTCTGTCAGTTTCACTGTTTGTACCGTTTGATGCTTGAACTGCCAACTCATTCATACGCTGAAGCATTGAGTGCACTTCTGTGAGTGCACCTTCAGCTGTCTGCACTGCAGATACACCGTCCTGAGCATTTGTAGATGCTTGATCAAGCCCCCTTATCTGTTTACGCATTTTTTCTGAAATTGAAAGGCCAGCTGCGTCATCAGCTGCGCGGTTAATTCTGAAACCTGATGAGAGTTTCTCAGTAGACTTAGCCTGAGCGCTAGATGTGATACCGAGCATTCTAGATGCATTAGCTGCTTGCATGTTGTGTTGTACTACCATAAAATTTTTCCTCCTTGAAATAAATATGGTGATGATACAGATTCAAGATTTATGAATCGTATCTATGAGATGTCCATCCTTGGACACTCTTTTGCATATTAAATTTTTCTTGCGATTCAGTTTTTTTGAAACTGAATCAATATAATAAGTCACCTCATTGGCCTAGGATTGAAATGACATTACTATCATAAATTTCAAAAGGTCCAGTTCTTCGTTGAAGTCCTAGTTCCATTTTTTTTAATTAATTCTTTGTGCTTGTTTAACTGGCGTTCCTCTTTATAGATTCTTCCAATCTTTTTCTTTGCACTATCAGAGATTTTCTGGTGCGGGACATAAGAATCATCCTTTTGTTCTCTTGCAATTTGGATATTTTTTGGTGCATCTATAAGGACTTTGATGCGTCCTGCTTCTGCACCTGCAAACATTACTTTGACGTCAGAACCGATATTGATAGATTGACCTTCTTTGAGTGTTAAACTAAGCATTTTTCTACCTCCTCGTAGTATAATTAGAATCCATTCTTTGGAGTAACAATTCATACAAATTGTTACCTTGTACTTCCTATATCGGATGCCCTTTGAAAAACTTAACCCCTAAAATAATATTTTTTAAAATTATTTTTAGCAGTCATTTCTCTAAGTTGTTTTCATTCTATAACGTTTTTGAATAAAGTCAATTGATTACACAGATTGTTCATATTTAAAATTCAGATTAAGGTACACGCTATCCTTTTCATCCTGGGTAATCCCAATGTAGCGTTTGGTGATCTCAAATGATGAATGATTGAAGATACTCATTAAAAGTATTGGGTTAGCCCCGTTTTTGTATGCGAAGTAGCCAAAGGTCTTTCGTAATGAGTGACAACCTATATGGGTATGATTGGAGATGGTCATTTGGGCCGCCTTTCTTATAATTCTATAAGCCTGAATTCTCGATATTGGTTTAAAACAATCATCCTTAGAATGAAACAAATACTGGGATGGGGCGACATTATCGCTGCTTTCCTTTAATAGCTTGAGAGCCCACTTTAATTCCTCATTGATTACAATGTTCTGTATTTTCTTAGTTTTCATTTCAGTCAATTTCAGATGGGTTTTACAGCAATCAAGCTCGAAATCATACACCTCGTCCCAGGTTATGTTAAGAATGTCGCTAATGCGTAAAGCTGTGTTTAGGCCCGTTACTATCAAGCAATAATTTCTCGGATTACAATGCTCCTCCTTGTAAAAATTCATGAAATCCCTCAATTCTCCAGAATTTCTAATTGGTTCTGTTACTGACATATCTATTCCTCCCTCTTGATATTACATATGAATCCTACCACTAGGTAACAATTTGTATGAATTGTTATACAAAAGAATGGATTCTGATTTTGCTACAAGGAGGTAGAAAATATGCTTAGTTTAACACTCAGAGAGGGTCAATCCATCAATATTGGCTCAGATGTTAAGGTAATATTCGCAGGTACAGATGGCAGTCACATTAAAGTGCTGATAGATGCTCCAAAATGCATCAAAATAGCCCGCGAACAAAAGGATGACACCTATATCCCACAAGCAAAGCTTTCCAACAGTGCCAAAGAAAAAATTGGACGCATCTACAAAGAGGAACGCCAGTTAAACAAGCACAAGGAATTAATAAAAAAGAAGAAGCTGGAACTAGAATTACAGCATTAACAAAAAGCTTCTCTTCTTGAAATTAATGTTAATAATGTCATTTCAATCCTAGGCTAACGAGGTGACTTATTATATAGATTCAGTTTAAAAACTTGAATCACAGATAACAATTTAATAGTCGAAAGAGAGTCCAAGGATGGACATCTCATAGATACGATTCACATCTATTGAATACGTATCGTCACCATATTTATTTCAAGGAGGAAAAATTTTATGGTAGTACAACACAATTTACAGGCTCATAACGCATCTAGAATGCTCGGTATCACATCTAGCGCTCAGGCTAAATCTACTGAGAAACTTTCATCAGGTTTCAGAATCAATCGTGCCGCTGACGACGCAGCTGGTCTTTCAATTTCAGAAAAAATGCGTAAGCAGATTAGAGGTCTTGATCAGGCATCTACAAATGCTCAGGATGGTGTATCTGCAGTGCAGACAGCTGAAGGTGCCCTCACAGAAGTGCACTCAATGCTTCAGCGTATGAATGAGCTTGCAGTTCAGGCAGCTAATGGTACAAACAGTGAGACTGACCGTCAGTCAATCCAGGATGAGATAGAACAGCTTACTACAGAAATCGACCGTGTTGCAGAGACAACAAAGTTCAACGAGACATACCTACTTAAAGGTAATGCTGATGGCACAAAGGTTACTAAGGCTGTAAACGCTCATGATGCAGGTCTCAACGGTAATTTAGTTGACAAGGGCAACGGAGTTACAAAGTTCTCTCTTAAAGAGAAGCTTAAAGATGGCGATAGCGTATCTATTGGTGGCGCAGAGTACAAGATTGGCTCTGGTAAGACAGAGGATAGCTATAAACTCGCCAGCAAATTAGGATCTACCGTAGCAAATGTCGGTGATAGCGTAACAATTTCTGGTAAGGAATATACCCTTACAAATAATGTAAAGATTTCTACACTTACGAATACAGGTACTGGTGACAATCAATACACAGCATCACTGGGCGATCAGATTATTGCAAAAGATGGTACTGTCTATGAATACTATGTAAAGGCTGACGGTACAAACACAATTGCCAATGGAAAAGCTAATACTACAACCGTTACAACAGGCTGGTATAAGAAGGATGAGTTCCAGGATACTGCTAGTTTCGAAGCTGGTGGTAATATGAAGACCCTAGGCTCTATCGCTAAAGAGGGTGCAACACTTAAACTTAAGACAGCTCAGGATAAAAACGGATTAGACACTTTTAATATTACAAGGAATCTTAATGATGGTGATGTTTCAGCATGGAAATTAGGTAGTAACGCTTCTGGCGATGCTAATAAGGGCAAAATTGATATGGATAATCTCAAAGGTGCTGCTTTAGGAGACTCATCAAAAACAATTAGTGCCGGTGACTCTATCACAACTAAGGGTGAGACTCTAACAGCTGTTGATACTGACTTTACACCTACAAAGCTTTCAGATGTAGCTAAAGAAATTGGTGCACTCGAAGCTAACAGTCAGGTAACAATCTCTAATATTGATGGTTCTAATAGTACAACATACAAGGTTGCCCAGAATTCAGCAACAGAGGATGAGGGTCAGTCTCCACAGGTTCTTACAAGAGAGCATATCGTTCAACTTCTTGAGGAAGGCCAGCAGGTTACTCTTAAAGATAAGGATGGAAACGATATAACTGGCAAAACATTTACTGTAGCTGGCGTTGATGCAGGCGACGAAGATAAGATTTCTGCACAAAGAGCTTACACCCTTATGGCTGAAGAGCTTCAGAAAGCATCTTCAATTGGAGCTGATACAGAAGCTAAAGTTACAAACAACAACGATGGTACATTTGACATTAAGCAGGGTACTGTTACATACGCAGACAAGCTTTCATTCAACCTTCACGTTGGCGCAGATGCTGACATGACAAACAAGATTAATGTAGATGTTCACTCTATGAGCGCTGCATCTCTTGGCATCAAGGGCATCAATTTAAAGGATGATACTGGTAATGCTGCTACATACGCAATCGATGCCATCGCTGACGCTGTTGCAAAGGTTTCTCAGCAGAGATCTGCACTCGGTGCTGTTCAGAATAGATTAGAGCACACAATCGCTAACGTTGACAACGTAGTTGAGAACTCTACAGCTGCTGAATCTCGTATCCGTGATACAGATATGGCTGAAGAGATGGTTAACTACAGCAAGAACAACATTCTTGCTCAGGCAGGTCAGTCAATGCTTGCTCAGGCTAACCAGTCAACACAGGGCGTACTTTCAATTCTTGGATAATTCTATAACAAGAGTATGACCTAGCTACTTTGATTGTGGCTTCAAATAACACATCAGGGGCTCCCTCGCGGGAGCCCCTTTAGCTATTTTATCAGATTAAATTTTTAAAGAAACTACTCTAATATACCTACAATACAGCTTTTCTTGCAGAAGCATATTCCGTAATTTACAGAACCAATGTAGCCATCTTCTAGAATGCCATCCTGATATTTTTGAGTAGCAATCTGGTCTAGAGCCTCTTGTAAGCATCCATCCATTTCATTAAACTTTTTGCAAGCCTTCAATTCAAAAATATACGCTGGATCTTTTGGCTTGTTCGGATAAAGAACAATATCAGGTCTGCCATCGCCTTCTTCCCTATTAGACCTTGCAGAGTAGTTTGGTAAGCCATACAAAAGAGACAAAAAGAACCCATGATAAAAACTTTCTTCACTATCAAAATAGCTTATGCTCTTTGAAAGTAGGCTACTGATAAATTCCTCTATTTCAGTACAATTTTTATCTTTGATAGCTTCATAAAGAGGAGAATAGTCTAATCCCTTGATACTCTTATCAAACCACTGACGCAGTTGATTTTTATAGACATATCCTATTTCTTTATTTGGTATCTTCATGGTGATGAATATGGTTTCATTTTCAAATCTTTCAGAAACCTTTTTCATATAGCCGGTAAAATACAGGAAGTTCCACAGATTGTCTTCATTTTCATGAATATCACCATAAGTGATATCTTCATGAATAGGCTTTTCTATGGTTCCACCAGAAATCAGTGTGTCAAGTTCCGCCCTTACATTGTCATCTGCATCATCAATCATTTCTTTAATTATGGAATTTGACGAGGTATTTGACCAATACGGAACAGGGAATGCAGTCTCGTCTAAAACATGGTCTCTTACATAATTTATTACACTCCATGGATTATAGACTTCAGTCTTGCCAAATAAATATCCATCATACCAGTCTTTTAGAATATCCACATTGTTTGAAAGTACATATTCTTTCAGCATTTCTTCTGTCTCTTCCTGGGTGAATCCAAAATACTCACCAAAGTCAAGGCTATTGATAGAATTCACCTGTAGATTATTCAGACCAGTAAAAATGCTTTCTTTACTTATTCTCAGGCAACCTGTAACCACAGAGAAATCAAGGGCATCATTTGTCTTGAGCGCCGATTCAAAAAGCGACCTGATAAAGCCTATCATTTCGTCATAAAATCCAAATTGATATGCATTTTCCAGAGGCACGTCGTATTCATCAAGTAGTATTACAACCGTTTTTCCTAAATACTTTTGCAAATTAACAGAAAGCAATTTTAGAGAAGTGGCGTATTTTGCTACTTCGTTGCGAATAGCGGCCTTTCGCTCATCATCTGTATGGAATGTTTTCTCTTTTTGAAGCCATATATTTCTACCGAATTCATATTCCTCATATTCTTCAATGCTGCTTGTATCATCCCCCATAAACTGTTTTATGTAGCTATGGCGCTCAAATTCACTTATAATCTCATCTCGAATTTTGAGAAATGCTGCGGCAAAATCATTCTGCTTCCCAGACTTAAGAGAAAGCCTAATGACAGGATGCTGACCCATTTTTGAAATAACATTATCTGAGCCATTAAGTAAAATCTTTTTCCCTTCAAAATATCTGCTGTTATCTACCTTATTTCCAGCTCTATCTCTTTCATCCTCAAAAAAAGTTTGAAGCATAGAAAGAGCCAGTGTCTTTCCAAAACGCCTAGGTCTGGTAAAAAGTGTAACCATTCCCCCAACTTCAATCACATCCTTAATAAGCAATGTTTTATCAACATAATAGCAATTATCATCTATTAACCTTTTATAGTTTTCATATCCAATGCCGATTTTCTTCATGCCTATATTCCTCTGTACTTTAATTTAATTGAATAGGAGTCTTTTACAAATTTGAAATGAACCAGGTAAGACTTTTACTCTATGCAATATTCCTTTAATATTCTTTCAAGATTCCCTTTTTCACTATAATTTTGACCATTAAAATCAAAATATATTACGGGATATTTCGTCCAAGGGCTCTTGTTATTTGTTTCTAAATCTTCGATAGCTAACCCCTTAAATAATTCCTGCTTCCCTTCAAAATAGGCCTTCATCGTTGAAAGCAATAAACTTTTTCCAAAGCGACGTGGGCGACTCAAAAAATATGGAACATTATTCTGCGCCAAATCATAAATATATTTTGTTTTGTCTACGTAACAGAAATCATCTTCACGTATCTTTTCAAATGATTGTATTCCAACTGGGAGTTTCATGTTTTCAATCTCTTTCTAATTACAAGTGGTCGCTACATTTAATTATATGAAATAGTAATGGAGACATCAATTTTTTCGTAATCAAAATTAATACTTCACAATAAAAAAAGTTCTTTTGACACCTCAAAATAAATCACTTGGAGCAATGACTCCTGATTTCTAGTAAAGACGGTAACACTTTGTATGAATTGTTACCTTTTTTACTATAAATTAGGGATTATATAAATATAGATAGACAATCTGATGTTATTACTATAATTATATTTTTGCCGTAGGCATTCTTTGGAGAAGCATAAAGCGGAGGTGAGCGGTATGGTATTAACTGAATTCGATGAAAAAGTCTTTGCTGATGATATGCGCGAAGAAGGTCGTATAGAAGGTCGTATAGAAGGCCGTACTGAAGAAAAATTAGAAAATATCAAAAAGCTCATGAACAATTTAAATCTCACAGTGGAGCAAGCCATGGAAGCATTGGATGTTCCAAAAGCAGACTATGATAAGTTCAAGGCAATGCTATAAAGATATTCTCAAAGTTTAGCAATATGCTTAAATAAAATCATCCCCCATTAATGACATTGGCATTAATGGGGGATTTATTGTTTAAGAAATGTATTAAATTTATTTTGCAGAAATCGTACCATCGCTGCCTACAGCTACATTAGTCGAGATGCTTTCTACATAGGAATAGCCTGAATCATCGATGCTTGTGTTAGCGCCGGTTGCAGTGATAGGGATGATGCGGTAGGTGACATTGTCATTTTCATCTAGGGTGACTTCAACAGCACCGCCGCCACCATGTTTGATGTTTTGATTGAATATAAAATTGCCTAAGCTGTAAAAAATTGGTTTGCCATTGTACATTTCCACTGGCTGGAGACAGTGGCTGTGCATTCCGATAACTGCATCTGCGCCGGCATCTATAAATTTGTGTCCGTCATTTGTCTGATAGTCCGTGAGCTCGGTGGTGTGTTCCACGCCCCAGTGCACCATGACAAACAGATAATCCACCTGGCTGTCAGCAGCTTGTATGGCTTCTAGCAATCTGGTTTCATCATAGAAGCAGAATTCGCCAGGCTGAGAGGACTCTACATTCCAGCTTGCCACTGGAATTACATGGCTTGCTGCTAGGAATCCGTATTTACGGCCTTTGGCATCTGTTTTAATTATCAGTTTGGCAGCCTCATCTACGCTGTTGCCAGCACCTGTATATTCAATGCCTGCATTTGAAAGTGTGGTAAAGGTATCAGTCAGAGCATCCTTTCCATAGTCCAACACATGGTTGTTGGCAAGGCCTGCAATGTCTACACCAAGGTCATTGAAAAGACTTACATAGGAAGGATTTACCCTGAAAGTGTATTGTTTGTCCGGAGCCTTTTGACCACGCTCTGAAAAGCAAAACTCGTTGTTTATCATTGTAAATGTGGCATCCCTCAAGAGACTTTGAACTTCAGGTGAACATACACCATCAGCTCCCTTTGAAGAGTAGTTGGACTGGACATATTCACTGAGCTCCACATCTCCAGTGAAAACAATCTTTGTGGTTAAATCTTCTGCGGTTATTTCAGGCTCTACCTCAGTCATTTCCTCCTGAGTCTCTTCTAATAATACATCTTCTTCAGGATTGATCTCTGTCACCTCAATAGTTTCATCACCGCGGATTTTTGCTAGTATTTCCTGACCCTTGTCTGAAAATGGGCCATCCACCCCGAAGGCGTACCAGCATCCTGCCAATATAAGAACGAGAATTAAAAAGGTTTTTAATAAAGCTGCAAAGAATCTTTTCATAATTATCTGAATTTATTCATAGATGGATCATAGTGATAATCGATTGATGCAAGCTTTGCGATTATCTCATCACCATCTATTTCATTATCCTCCACTAAAGCATCAAAACTACTATAATAATCGCGTAATGCGGTATTCACAGCGGAAAGCAGCATTACGGGGTCCTTTGGGAATTTCATTGTATTACTACCTCAAAAATAATATTAACCAAGTTATTTTAACACAGTTCATCTTATATAAACATAGGAGTATATCATAAATTCTCTCATTAAAAAGCATATTTGATAAAATTTTAACAAAAATACAAAAAAGTACAAAATTAAGAACATTAATCAAATCCACTGTTTTTTCATAAAAAAGTAGTATCATATCAAGTGGTTTCAAAAAACTAACACCTCTTTAGGTACCTAGCCAGGGAGGTTTGAATATTTATTAGAGAAAGAAAAGAGGAAATTAAAATGGCAGGATTTGGAGCATTAATCGACATCCTTAAAAAGGATCCAAAGAAAATCGTTTTTACAGAGGGTACAGACCCACGTATCATTGAGGCATCTAGCCGTCTTTTAGGTTCAGACTTCCTTCAGCCTATTCTTATTGGTAACGAAGAGGAAATCAAGGCAGCAGCAGAGGATGCTGGTTTTAACATCCGTGGCGCTGTTATCATTGACCCAGCAAACTATGACAGATTTGATGAAATGTGCGAGCTTTTCTGCGAACTCAGAAAGTCAAAGGGCGTTACAATGGAGCAGGCAAAGGCTACATGCTCTGCAGCAAACTACTTCGGTACAATGCTTGTAAAGATGGGCGTTGCTGATGCACTTCTTGGCGGTGCTACATACTCTACAGCAGATACTGTTCGTCCAGCACTTCAGGTTATCAAGACAAAGCCAGGCAACAGCATCGTATCTTCATGCTTCATCATGGTTCGTAACTCAGCTACAGGTGATAGAGAAGTCCTTGCTATGGGTGACTGCGCTATCAATATCAAGCCAAACGCTGATGAGCTTGCTGAAATCGCAGGTGAGACAGCAGAGTGCGCTAAAATCTTTGGTGTAGATCCTAAGATTGCTATGCTTTCATACTCAACACTTGGCTCAGGAAAGGGCGAGGATGTTGACAAGATGCGCGAAGCTACAGCAAAGGCTAAGGAAAAGTATCCTAACCTTGACATCGAGGGCGAGCTTCAGTTTGATGCAGCTGTATCTCCACGTGTTGCAAAGACAAAGTGCCCAGATTCTACAGTAGCTGGTCATGCAAATACATTTATCTTCCCAGACATCAACGCAGGTAACATCGGTTACAAGATTGCTCAGCGTCTTGGACAGTTTGATGCTTACGGTCCTATCCTTCTTGGACTTAATGCACCAATCAACGACCTTTCAAGAGGTTGCAACGCACAGGAAGTTTATTCAATGGCTATAATAACAGCTGCATTAGCATAAAATGCAGAGGGGAGGGCCCCATTTATGGGAGTTGCCCCGCTGCCACAAACCAGCCCCATTGGGCGAAGCCCAATTATAATGGCTGTGTTTTTTCCGTACATTTTATCCCCATCCAGTTTATGGATGGGGATTTTTGTCTTCTTTTCAAACTTTTATAACAGATATTTCATCATTGCTCATTAAAGTATAGGCGAGGATTGTTGTGTACATATGGAGCAAAATATGAAGCCTTTAATCAAATTTGAAAACGTAGGAAAAATATATCGCACAGGAGATGTGGAGTATGAGGCGCTACACGATGTGAATTTGACTATAGATGAAGGGGAGCTGGTTGTAATCTTGGGTCCTTCCGGGGCTGGAAAGAGTACTCTTCTTAATATGCTTGGCGGTTTGGACTCTGCCACATCAGGCACTATTACCTTTGGTGAAAAGGAAGTAACAGCACTGAACGATTATGAGCTTGGTAAATTTCGGGCTGTGGAGGTAGGGATTATCTTTCAGTTTTATAATTTGATTCCCACTCTTACAGCACTTGAAAATGTGGCTCTTATGGAGGAATTGGGAATAGATATCATGGATCCAATGGAAGCATTGAGGCTGGTAGATTTAGAACGAGTGGCAAACAATTTTCCGCCCCAGATGTCTGGTGGTCAGCAGCAGCGAGTTTCCATTGCAAGGGCTGTCGCAAAACGTCCCAGACTATTACTTTGCGATGAGCCGACGGGTGCTCTTGATACCAAAACGGGAAAAGAAGTGATGGAGCTTCTTCAGAAGCAAAGCCGCAAGGAGCATATCACGGTTGTCATGGTTACCCATAACAATGCATTTGCTGATTTGGCGGACAAGGTAATACTAGTCAAGAATGGAACGGTGACAGATATTGTAATAAATGAAAATCCAAAGACCGCTGATGAAATAGCTTGGTAAGGAGGCCGCTTCGTATGAAAAAAAATTATAAAAACATTGCAAAGGGAAAGGGCAAGCTGATTGCAGCCATAGTTGTAGTGGTGGCTTTGATACTTGGCGGGCTTTACTATTTTTCACCTGAAACAGTGGAGGTACAGCAAGCGGAAAAGGCTGACATCAAGTCCATTGTCAGTGAAACAGGGCACATAGCAGGTGATGATGAGGTTACGGTTTATTCTCCAGTGACAGGAAGACTATCCGAGATTTCATTTGCTGTAAATCAGCAGGTAAAAACAGGTGACATTCTTGCCCAGTTCGATTTAACTACCTTTGAGGATGATGTAAAGCAGGCTTCTGTTAATAAGGCTTCTCAGAGTGATGGCTATAATGCAGCAGTGGCGAAAAATAATCAGTACAAGAAAATGCTTGAAAAAGCATCAGTAGAGGGAGAGGCTAATCTTGGCATCATGGTAGGCCTTATGGAAAACCGTGATGGGCTGGATATCACAAGGTATTCCAAGGACTTATCCAACCAAAATAAGTTAAAGGAAATCGAGGCAAATCTCACAAACCTTTCAGCACAGATGCAGGTAGCTGAGGCAAACTATCAGGCGGTAGCAAGTGCTGGTGGAGATACAAGTGATGCCAGAGGTAGAGTTAACGATTTGCAGGGGCAGATTGAAAATAATAGAAAAAATTATTTGGCAACACCAATTGAGTCCATGAACACAGAGGAGTATGGCTTGTATTTGACCATTGGCAGGCAGCTTGATTTGATTGACCGATTTTATAATCAGAATGTTCAGGATAAAGCAATAGCAGAGCAGGCGATTGTCCCTGAGGCTCAGTTAAGGCAGTATTCAGATTTAGTGGAGCTTGCAGAACTTTCGGAGGAGCAGGCTAAGCGCGCCTTAAACAAGGCTACAGCAGGAGTGGTTTCTGGCTACGAAGGAACCATCGTTGAGAGAATGGTTGATCCCGGCGCAGTGGTTGCTGAGGGTACGCCACTCTTTAGGCTTCAACCGAGCACAGGCCTGAAAGCTAAGGTCATGATATCCAGATTTGATATAGGAAGCATTGAGTTAGGCCAGGCTGCGACAGCAACAATTGGCAATAATAAGTATACAGGCAAGGTGTCAGCTATCGCTCCAGTGGCAACCACCGATGCGTCAGGCAAGCCAAAGGTAGAGGTAACTGTTGAGCTCGATAAGGGGCAAAAACCAACTATTGGTCTTGAGGCTACGGTAGAAATAGAGACCAATAACGTAAAAGACACGCTATCGATAGCAGCTTTGTCTTTGTATTCAGATGATGAAGGAGACTATGTCTACCTTATCAATGATGGCGTGGTTGAAAAACGATACGTAACCATTGGGGTTAAGGGAAAGAATAATGTTCAGATTTTAGATGGAGTCTCTGAGGGGGAGCAGGTAATCACCTCACCGCTTACAGATGATGATATAGGAATGCGTGTTTCTACAAAATAGGTGTAGTCTATGCTTTTAAGAAAAGTATTTAGAGACTTAAAACAAAATGCTACTCAGTTTGTAGCAATTTTCATAATGACCTTCTTTGCACTGCTTGTATCTGCGGGATTTGATGCGAATGATACAGGAATTCTTTTGTCTGCCTCGAACTATTATATCGATTATAATTTCAAGGATTTAGAGGTGCAGGGTGACCTTTTTAATAATGGTCAAATCACTATGCTCTCTGATATGGATGAGATTGTAGCTGTGGATGGAGTATATCAGGCAGAGGGAAAGATTTCCCTAGATAAGGAAAGACCGCTGCTTGTAAATTACATAAGCAGTAATGATGTATCACGATTTTTATATGTGGCAGGAGAAGAATATAAGCCTGGTGCAGCAGGCGCCTGGTTAGAAGCGAGATTTGCAGAACCTATGGGGCTCAACGTGGGGGACTTCATTACCATAGATAGCGAGAGGACTATTCAGAGACAGGAGATAAAGGGATTGATTTATTCTCCGGAAATGGCATACTACGTTCCTAACAATTCATACTCAGAGCCGGAGTATGGAACCCATGGCTTTGTATATATGGATATTTCTCAAAAACCAGGAGACCCTTATATTTACTCTGGACTGAATATTGATTTGAAAGAGGTTAATGGTCAGGGATATTCTCTCACAGCAAAAGAGAAATCATATATGTCTGGAATGCGCCAGAAGATTTTGGACAGACTCGATAATCAGGAACTGATTGTTAGAACTAAGACTGAAACTGAAGTTTATAAATGGTTTATAACCTCTATAAATGATAATTCGGCATTGGGAATAGTATTTCCTCTGATTTTCATGATAGTAGCCTTGCTTGGTATTGTATCAACGATGACAAGGCTTACTAGCAAGCAGCGCATTCAGATAGGAACTATGAAGGCTCTTGGATTTTCAAAAAAGAAAATCACTTTTCACTATCTGTCCTATTCAGTGGTAATAGCAGGCTTGGGAGGAATAAGTGGTGCCATAGTTGGCAGATACACTTTAGGAACATTTTTATATGATACTCATATGTATTATTATGAAGATCCTTATGCAAGCTTGCAGCTTTCGTATAAGACCTTAGTAATGATAGGAATTGCCATTATACTATGTGCTTTTGCGACATATAGCTGTACCAGAAAGATTCTTGCTGAAAATGCAGCTGTTATTCTAAAGCCTGAAGCACCGAAGATGGGCGGGAAAAGCATCTTTGAAGGGACAGTATTCTGGCAAATTATCAGTTTTAGTACAAAGTGGAATATTAGAGACATTGAGCGCAACAAGCTAAGAACGCTAACAAGTGTTTTTGGAATAATGGTTACATCCATGCTGATTTTCACAGCATTCGGCTTCGGGGAGACAGTAAAAAAGCAGGTAGACTGGATGTATGGGACTACAATACCGGCAAAGTACCAGATTGCTTTTGCTGATGATGTAGGTGCAGATACAGTTTATGATTATGCATGTAAATATAAAGGGCAGCAGGCACAGAAAGTTTACGTAACTGTATGGTCGAAGAATGCAGATGCCACAAAGTATGTTTCTATTATTGATAGTGGAAATCTTTGTAGAGTTCAAAATGAGGACCTGGAATTTATAGATATTCCTAATGATGGAGCACTTTTTACTACAAAAGCAGCAGATTACTTAGGTGTAGCTGTGGGGGATACTGTTAGCTTCAGAGTCCCTAATGATACAAAACTATATACAGTGACAATCAAAGGTTTGGCTCGTCAAGCTGAGGAGCAGGGAGTGTTGATGAGCAGAACTGCATGGGAAAAAATGCAGGGTGATTTTCGACCTAATATCGTATATACGAATATGACTGTTCCATTGAATCTTCATGATAAGGATTCTCAGGTTTTGTCTGTAAACACTGCAGAACAGTTGAGACGAAGTTTGGAGGTTTCAAACCAAGTTAGTTATGCAATCTCTGGAGTTATTTCTATCATAGCAGTTGTTATGGGGCTGGTAGTACTTTACAACCTTGGAATTCTTTCATACTCAGAAAAGATAAGAGAGATTGCAACTATGAAGGTTTTAGGATTCCAGACAAAGACCATACAGATTATTTTGATGCAGCAGAATCTGACGATATCCATTTTGGGGGCGATTCTTGGAATTCCATTTGGTCTGATTGTGCTCTATGAATTGGCGGACTCGCTTTATGCAGAGGATTCTGACACTATTATCCAACCTGGTATAATGCCATATCTTGCAGCTGTAGTTGGAACATTACTGGTGTCCTACGTGGTTAATCTCTATGTTACCTCAAAGATAAAGGACATCGATATGGTGGAGGCTCTGAAAGGGGTGGAATAATTCTGGTAAAATAATTAAAATATAAACACAAAACACTCAGGAGAATAATTTAATGAGCAAATGGATATTACAACGCAAAGCTGCGGATTACGCGGGACTCAGTGCGCGCCTTAAGGTGGATCCAGTCATAGTCAGACTGATGGTCAACCGAGGTCTCAGCACTTGTGAGGAGATGGAGGAATACCTTCATCCTACCTTGGATAATTTCCCGAATCCGCATCTTTTTGCTGATATGGATAATGCCTGCGAGCTTCTAATGGAGGCCATCGATGATGGTGTGAAGATTCGCGTGGTGGGTGACTATGATGTGGACGGAATCATGTCCACTTATATTTTGACTACAGCCATCAGAGAGGCTGGCGGTGATGTGGATTATGCCGTACCCCATAGAATGGTGGATGGCTATGGCATCAACCCTGATATGGTGCAGCAGGCTTATGATGATGGTGTTAGCTTCATAATTACTTGCGATAACGGAATTGCTGCAGCACCAGCTATTGATTTGGCAAAGAGCTTGGGGATGACCTTTGTGGTGACAGATCATCATGAGGTGCCTTTTGAAATGGCAGAGGATGGAGTGACTAAGCTTCAAAAGCTTCCAAACGCTGATGCAGTGGTGGACCCAAAGCGTGATGACTGTGACTATCCTTTCAAGGGAATCTGCGGAGCCCAGGTGGCCTGGAAGTTGACAGAGGTGCTCTATGAATTCCTCGGTCTTGAGAAGGAAGCATCAGATGTTTTCCTTCAGTTTGCCAGCATTGCCACCGTCTGTGATGTTATGGAGCTAAAGGGGGAAAATCGCGCCACAGTTTATCATGGAATAAAAGCAATTGAAGCCTCAGACAATATTGGATTAAACGCTTTGCTTGCCCGTACAGAGCTTAAGGGTAAGCTGCTGAGCTGTTATCATTTGGGCTTTATTATAGGTCCATGCTTAAATGCCAGCGGACGACTTGATACAGCCACCCGCGCTATCGAGCTTTTGATGGAGACAGATCAGGCCAAAGCTTTAGCTACAGCCAATGAACTTGTTGAGCTTAATGCCCAGCGTAAAAATATGACTCAAATAGGCATCGACAAAGCCAAAGAGCTTATTGAAAACAGCGATTTGAAAAACGATAGAGTACTTGTGGTCTACATCCCTGAGCTTCATGAATCACTGGCTGGTATTGTTGCAGGCAGAATTCGTGAAAGCTACAGCAGACCGGTGCTTGTGATTACTGATGCTGAGGATGGGGCAAAGGGAAGCGGTAGATCAATTCCTGCTTATAACATGTTTGAGGAATTGACAGGGGTAAAAGATGTGTTTACCAAATTTGGTGGGCATCCCATGGCTGCTGGAGTATCTCTTCCTACTGAAAAAATAGATGAGCTTCGTCGCAGACTAAATGAGCGTTGCACCCTTACTGAAGAGGATATGCAGGAAATAATCAAGTTGGATTGTGATATGCCTCTTTCTTATATTACCGAAGAACTTGTGGACAGTCTTGATTTGCTGGCTCCATTTGGTACAGGTAACACAAAACCACTTTTTGCTCTTAAAAATGTACCTATCCTTAGTGCTACCCACATAGGAAAAGAAGGACAGTACCTTCGTTTGGCTGTAGGCACAGGAAATGGTCAGATGACAGCCATGCTGTTCAGAAAGGTGGAGGAGTTCGAGACACTGGTTACAGAAAAATTCGGCGCTTCTGCCTGGAACAATCTTTGTGCTGGTCAGAATACTGGCGTAACTATGAGTATTGTTTATGAGCCTTCCATCAATGAATTTCGTGGCAATAGAAGTATTCAGATTATGATAGAGGACTTTTGCTAGTGTGAATACTATAGCAGTGACTCCCATTAATTTTGGGGGTCATTCTTTTTTAAAGGGTTGTTTTTCTTTCCACCAACTCTGGTTTTAACAACACGTGAGCGTCCTTACGGCTGATAGTGCCATCTATAAGTCCTGTGAGAGTTGATGCGGCTATCTTTCCCAGCTCCTCTTGAGGGTGCGCTATAGTAGTGATTCCTCTGCTGCTAGCTAAAAGCGAGTTGTCGAAACCTGTAACTGAAATGTCATGTGGGACGTTTCTTCCAATATTGGTTAGACCTTTAATAATATCTGCGGCTATTTCGTCGTTGTAGCAAACAACTGCATGGAAGGGATGGCCGTATTCTATCAGGCGAAGAATTCCCTCCATAGGCTTCATTTTTTTATCTTTGGTGTGGAACCATATGACTAAGTCGGGGTCATATGGAATGCCAGCCTCCTGAAGAGCCTTCACATAGCCCTTGTGTCGTAAAATCCCCTGATTATCATCAGCTTTAAAAATTCCGGCAATTCTTTTATGACCTAGTTCTATCAGATGATTAGTGATTAATCGGCCACCCTCCACATCGTCAAGCATCACGTATGGTCTGTCCATCATTGCCTCGTAACAGCCCTGAATGAAAACGTATGGTATTCCCAGTGAATCCATCTGGTCATAGAGCACCTGATGCTGGCAGCTGATGGCACTCTGGCTTGGCTCGATAATCATTCCGTCTATATTTTTTGAAAGCAATTCCTCCATGCACCAGGCTTCCCCCTTGCGGGAATTGTTGGTGGTTTTTAAAAGGATGCTGTAGCCTTTGTCGGAGAGAACCTGATTGATACCCTGAATTACCATAGGGAAAATGTAGTCAGACATGTAGGTGGAAACCACGGCGATATTTTTGCTGTTTCCTCTTTTTATGATGCGCTTGGACACAAATGTACCACTGCCGTGTCTGGCATACAGCTCACCTTCCTGTTCAAGGGCACGAAGGGCTTTTCTAACAGTCTGACGACTGACCTTGTATTCGGCAGCCAGCTGATTTTCAGATGGAATTTTAGTGTCCACCGGATACTTGCCTGTGTTAATGGCTTTTTTAATATCTTTAATTATCATTTCATATTTATTGTTAATCATGTATTTATAGTATCAGATTGACATCAACTTGTACACTCTAAATGTGACTTGTACATAGTCGTAAATCCCATAAATTCAACAAATAATTAAATAAATATACAACTTGAGTGATACCATGTACAAGTTGTATTCTTTTCTTAAGGGATTTGAGAAATAGCAATACAGACAAGCTATTTCCTTTTGTTAGAAAGTCAGGGAGGTATTTTATGAAGACACAGCTTAACTACAAATTTTGGTTCTGTACTGGTTCACAGGACCTGTATGGTGATGAGTGCTTATCACATGTAGCAGCTCATTCACAGGAAATTGTAGAATGCCTGAACAAATCAGGCAGACTTCCATTCGAAGTAGTGTGGAAGCCTACAATGATTACAAACGAAGTAATCAGACGTACATTTAACGAGGCAAACAACGATCCAACATGTGCAGGTGTTATCACATGGATGCACACCTTCTCACCAGCAAAGTCATGGATTTTAGGACATCAGGAGTACAGAAAGCCACTTTGCCATCTCCACACACAGTACAATCGTGAGATTCCATACGAAACAATGGATATGGATTTCATGAACGAGAATCAGGCAGCACATGGTGATAGAGAATATGCCCACATTCTTACACGTATGGGCATCGAGAGAAAGATTATCGTTGGATATTGGCAGGACCCAGAGGTGCAGGACAAGCTTGCATCATGGATGCGCACAGCAATCGGCGTTGTAGAGTCAAGCCACATCCGTGTTATGAGAGTTGCAGACAACATGCGTAACGTTGCAGTTACAGAAGGCGACAAGGTTGAGGCTCAGCTTAAGTTTGGTTGGGAAGTAGATGCATATCCAGTAAATGAAATCGTAAAATCTGTTGATGCAGTATCTCAGTCAGATGTAAATGCGCTTGTTGATGAGTACTATGAGAAATATGATATTTGCCTTGAGGGCAGAGATCCAGAAGAATTCAAGAAGCATGTAGCTGTTCAGGCACAGATTGAGCTTGGCTTTGAGAGATTCCTTGAAGAGAAAAATTATCAGGCTATCGTAACACACTTTGGAGATTTAGGTGGATTAAAGCAGCTCCCAGGTCTTGCTATTCAGCGCCTTATGGAAAAGGGCTATGGCTTCGGTGCTGAAGGTGACTGGAAGGTTGCCGCTATGGTTCGCTTAATGAAGATTATGACCACAGGTATGAAGGATGCAAAGGGTACTTCAATGCTTGAGGATTACACATACAACCTTGTAAAGGGCAAGGAAGGTATCATTCAGGCTCACATGCTTGAGATTTGCCCAACTATCTCAGATGGTCCAATCCAGATTAAGGTTCAGCCACTTTCAATGGGCGACCGCGAGGATCCAGCTCGTCTTGTATTCCAGTCAAAGACAGGCAAGGGTATTGCTACATCACTTATCGATTTAGGTGACCGCTTCCGTCTCATCATTCAGGATGTTGATTGCAAGAGAGTAGAAAAGCCACTTCCAAAGCTTCCTACAGCTATCAACTTCTGGGAGCCACAGCCAGACTTCTACACAGGTACAGAAGCATGGCTCCTTGCAGGTGGTGCACACCACACAGCTTTCACCTACGACCTTACAGCAGAGCAGATGGGTGACTGGGCAGCAGCAATGGGAATCGAAGCCGTATACATCGACAAAGACACACGCATCCGCGACTTCAAGCGTGACCTTGCCCTTGGCAACCTCGTATACAGAAAGTAAAAATTCTGCTACTAAAGCGTAAGATTTTTGATTGTGGATACACCAGCGTATATTTAAAATGGTTGTTGTATTTAAGAAAGTTATAATATCTAGCAAGCGTCATATATCTTAAATGTCTCCGAAGATGTAATACTTGCTATTTCAATGAATATAGTGAAAACGATATTGAAATAGCTAGTATTACACGAGGAGACTCATAGACTAAAGTTCGCTTGCGTAGGCTAGAAAAAGGAGAAAAGAAAAAATGAAGTTATTTGTAGACACAGGAAAAATTGAAGACATTAAGAAAGCAAACGACCTTGGAGTAATCTGCGGCGTTACAACAAACCCATCACTTATCGCAAAAGAGGGTGGACGTAGCCAGGAAGAAATCCTTAAGGAAATCGCTTCAATCGTTGATGGTCCTATCTCAGGTGAGGTTAAGGCAACAACAGTTGACGCTGAAGGTATGATCAAGGAAGGCCGCGAAATCGCTGCTATGCATCCAAACATGATCGTTAAGATTCCTATGACTGCAGAAGGACTTAAGGCTGTAAAGGTTCTTTCATCTGAAGGCATCAAGACAAACGTAACACTTATCTTCTCAGCAAACCAGGCTATCCTTGCTGCTAATGCAGGTGCAACATATGTATCTCCATTCCTTGGAAGACTTGATGACATCAACATGGCTGGTATCGACCTTATCCGTGACATCGCTGAAATCTTTGACATCTATGGATATGAGACAGAAATCATCGCAGCTTCAGTTCGTAACCCTATCCATGTTACAGACTGTGCTCTTGCAGGTGCTGATATTGCTACAGTTCCTTATAGCGTAATCGAAACAATGATTAACCATCCACTTACAACTGCTGGTATCGAGAAGTTCCAGAAGGACTACATCGCAGTATTTGGAGAGTAGGATAATTTAGGCTATGGCTCGCTGGTTACGGCTACAAGCATAATGTGAGTTGTGGCTCGCTGGTTACGGCTACAAACATTATGTGTCTACGCTCAGCTTAGAATGCTTCGCTTAAGACACATAATATTTGAAGCCTACCAGCTATCGTTACGGTGACTTAGCTTGAAGCCTACCAGCTATCTGCAGTTTAGGGCTCGCTGGTTACGGCTACAAACATTATGTATCCACGCTCAGCTAGGGATGCTTCGCTTAGGATACATAATATTTGAAGCTTACCAGCTATTTATACTATACACATACCTACATGTTTTAATGGGATTTACGACGGGGGATTTTGCGTATGAATATTAACGAGATTATTGCTGAGGGCAAGACTACTGCTCTTGGTATTGAATTTGGTTCTACACGTATCAAGGCTGTTCTTGTGGACGAGGATAATAAGGTGCTCGCTCAGGGGGACCATGAGTGGGAGAACCATTTGGATAATGGAATCTGGACCTACCCACTTGAAGAGGTTTGGGAAGGTGTTCAGGATTGCTATGCAAAGCTTAAGAGCGATGTTTATAGCAAATATGATGTAAAGCTTACAAAAATCGGTGCAATCGGTTTTTCAGCTATGATGCACGGCTATCTTGCATTTGATAAGGATGATAATTTGCTCGTGCCATTTAGAACCTGGAGAAACACAATCACAGGTGAGGCAGCTGCTGAGCTTAGCAAAGAACTCAATTTCAACATGCCTCAGCGCTGGAGCATCTCGCATTATTATCAGTGCATTTTGAATAAAGAGCCACATGTTAAAAATGTAGCATATTTCATGACACTTGCCTGCTATGTTCACTTTAAGATGACAGGCAAAAAGGTGGCAGGTGTTGGTGAAGCTTCTGGTATGTTCCCAATTGATTCAAAGACATGCCAGTACGACAAGATTATGCTTGATAAATTCAACAACCTTGCAGCAGCACATGGCATTACTACAAAGGTAGAGGATTTAATGCCACAGGTACTTGTTGCAGGAGAGGATGCAGGTACACTTACAGCTGAAGGTGCAAAGCTTCTTGATCCAACAGGAGAGCTTGAGCCAGGCTGCCCACTTGCTCCACCAGAAGGTGATGCAGGTACAGGTATGGTTGCTACAAACGCTGTATCTGTTGGAACAGGTAATGTTTCTGCTGGTACATCAGTATTCTCTATGGTTGTTTTGGACAAGGCACTTTCAAAGCCATACGAGGAAATTGATATGGTTACCACACCTACAGGTGAGGCCGTTGCCATGGTTCACTGCAACAACTGTACATCAGATCTTAATTCATGGATTGGCATCTTCAAGGAATTTGCAGAAGCCTTTGGCATGGATATTTCAATGAATGATATTTACGGAACTCTTTACCGCAAGGCACTTACAGAGGATGTAAACTGCGGTGGTGTTCTTTCATATAACTATTTCGGTGGTGAGCCTGTTGTTGGAGTAAATGAAGGACGTCCTATGGTTGTAAGACAGCCAGATGCTAAATTTACCCTTGCCAACTTCATGCGCTCAAATCTTTACGGAGCCCTCGGCGTACTTAAGATTGGTAACGATATCCTCCTTAAGGAAGAGCATGTGCCTATCAAATCTATCACAGGTCACGGTGGTTTCTTCAAGACTAAGGGTGTAGGACAGTCTGTACTTGCAGCAGCTTTAAATGCTCCTATCACAGTTATGGCTACAGCTGGTGAAGGTGGTGCATGGGGCATGGCAGTACTTGCAAACTATTGTATCCGCCAGAACAAGGATATGAAGCTTCAGCAGTATCTTGATGAAAAGGTATTTGCAGGACAGGAGTCAACCACTATGGAGCCAGATCCAGAGATGGTTCATGGCTACGACGAGTGGATTGCAGAATACAAGAAAGCACTTAAAGCTGAGGCTGCCGCTGTTGCCGAGTGGCGTTAATTTAGCATAGAGAATAAGGCAACAACACAACCTTGGCGAGCGCGAGCAGGAGGGCCCTGTACCGAGTGAGGAGCTACTGCACCGGAGCGAGAGTATGGGAGGTGGCCTGCGGGAGCATGAAATACTAGGAGGTTGCCTTATTATTTAGGAGAAAAAAGATGTTAGAAGAATTAAAAAAGCAGGTTTACGAGGCAAATATGGAGCTTCCAAAGCGTGGCCTCGTAACATACACTTGGGGAAATGTTTCAGGCATTGACCGTGAGAGCGGAATTTTTGCCATCAAGCCATCAGGCGTGGAATATGAAGATTTAAAGCCAGAGGATATGGTGCTTGTAAATCTTGATGGTGAAGTGGTAGAGGGCAAGTATCGCCCAAGCTCTGACACTGCCACACACTGCGAGCTCTACAAAAAGTATGAGAATATCGGCGGTGTTGTACATACTCATTCTACTTATGCAGTAGCATGGGCACAGGCAGGCCGTGACATTCCTTTGTATGGAACAACTCATGCTGATTATTTCTGCGGAACCATTCCATGCACACGCAATCTTACACCAGAAGAAATTGATGAAGCATATGAAGTAAACACAGGCAAGGTTATCATCGAAACCTTCGAGGAGAGAGGAATAAATACAAAATATGTACCTGGCGTTATCTGCAAGAATCACGGCCCATTCACTTGGGGCAAGGATGCAGACCAGGCGGTTTACAATGCAGTAGTTCTTGAAGAGGTGGCAAAGATGGCTCTCTTCACAGAGCAGGTCAACCCACAGGTTGAGCCAGCTCCAGACTGCATTCGCGATAAGCACTTCAATCGTAAGCATGGAGCCAACGCATACTACGGACAGAATTAAATCTATACACCTGCAGTAGCCTTTTAAAAGGTTATTGCAGGTGTTTTTTATAAGGCTTGTTTTGTTCACCAAATATCCATTATTTTCATTTAACATAATGTGGAAAATAAAATTTGAAAAAACTATTGACAAACAAAATTGAATTGCGTACAATTTAAACATCAAAACGGTTGCGCACAATCTATTTTATACAAAGTCAAGTGTAAAGGGCTTTGAAGTAGAAATGAAAATTAATTTGTGATTATTTGGAGGTTAAAAAATGGGATTTTATGATTTATCAGTAGAGCAGGCAAACGGCGAGCAGCTTTCAATGAAGGATTTTGAGGGCAAGGTAGTAATGGTTGTTAATACAGCTACAGGCTGTGGTTTCACACCTCACTACAAGGATATCGAGGCAATTTACGAGGCACACCATGATCAGGGCTTTGAGGTAATTGATGTACCTTGTAATCAGTTCGCAGGTCAGACACCGGGAACAGATGATGAAATTCATGAGTTCTGCCAGCTCAACTATAACACACAGTTCCCTCAGATGAAGAAGGCTGATGTAAACGGTGAAACAGCTATTGAGCTTTTCAAGTATCTTAAGTCACAGAAGGGCTTCGAAGGCTTTGGTAAGGGACCTAAGGCACTTGCCATGAGCGCTATGCTCAAGACAATCGACAAGGATTACAAGAACAATCCAGAAATCAAGTGGAACTTCACTAAATTCATCATCGACCGTCAGGGAAATGTAGTTGCCAGATTTGAGCCTACAACAGATATGAAGGAAGTAGCAAAGTGCGTTGCATCACTTATGTAAAATAGGTACAATATTCTTCAGGGAGTATTGCTGAACAGATTTACTGTTCAGAGGTATTGGATTGGAGAATGTGTGATGAACTTTGAATTTTTATTTGAAAACTTAAATAATTATAAAGCTAGTCTCAGTAAGGAGTGGCTTTTAACAAACGGCCTTGGCGGGTATGCAGGTAGCACCATTATTGGTGCTCACATGCGTACCCATCAAGGCTATTTAATTGCCAGTTTAAAACCACCAGTGGATAGGTTTCTTGTTTTTTCCAAGACTAACGAGCGCCTGGTTTGCGGAAGTCGTATATACGATTTAACCACCTCACAGCACAAGGGACCATACACAAGTGAATACAACCAGGGCAATATGCACCTGAAATCCTTTAAGTACGATGGTGCAATCACATATGTATATGAAGCGGGGGGATTGCGTCTTACCAAAACTATCGCATTAGTATATGGAAAGAACCAGTGCGTCATTGCGTATACTTTGGAAAATAGCGGCCCAGCAGCAGGTGTTGTTATCACACCTCTCATGAACTACAGAGACCATGGTGAGCACATGACCGTTGATGATTTACGTTTTGAGCTTCCAGCTGAGGTGTTCAAAGAGATTAGAGATGAAGCATCAGGAAATGTGGGCTTTTATTATAGCCCTGTCAGCAATCCTGATGTGAGAGTATCACTGGTTTCAGCAGGATGTGAGATGGTGAAACGTAACAACATCTACGATGAAAACATGGAGCTTCAGTTTGAACTCGACAATGATGCAGATGGTCTTGATTGTCACATCAAGCCATATGATTTTGTTATCGAAGTAGCGGAAGGTGGCGTTTCCACGGCTACCTTTGTGTGCACAGCCGACATCAAGCAGACAGAGGGCAAGAAAAAGGGAGCTTTCCCGGCTATCGCCACTATTTCAAAGGAGACAGCCTTCGAAGAAATTACAAAGGCCAAAAACAGAGTAAACGAACTTATTGAGCAGTCAGGGTTTGATAATGAGGATGAGTTGGCTGGAGTGCTTACAGTTGCAGCTGACCAGTTTATCACAGACAGAAAATCCACAGGTGAAAAGACAATCATGGCAGGCTACCCTTGGTTTACTGACTGGGGCAGAGATACGATGATTGCCTTCACAGGACTTTGTCTTGAAACCAAAAGGTTTGAGGATGCCAAATCAATCCTGATTTCATTTTCAAAATATATTAAAAATGGTCTCATTCCAAATATGTTTCCAGATGATGGCAAGGAACCATTGTACAATACAGCAGATGCCTCACTTTGGTATTTTTACGCTGTTTATAACTATCTTAAATATGTAAATACTGAGGAGGCATGGAAGTTCGTAGAAAATGAAATCTTCCCTGGCCTTCAGGAGATAATGGGTGCATATCGCAAGGGTACAATGTTTTCAATAGGTATGGACGACGACGCCCTTATGAGAGCAGGTGGCGGACTGGATCAAATCACATGGATGGATGTGCGCATAGGTGATGAAGTAATTACACCTCGTCACGGCAAGCCAGTGGAGATAAATGCTCTTTGGTACAACGCTCTAAAATCTATGGAGGAAATTTCCCGCGGCATCGCAAAGCGCACACACAATAAACCGGAAAATTATCTTGCCTATGCTGGTGGTTGCAGTGATCTTGCAAAATGGGTTAAGGAAGCCTTTGTTGAGGAATTCTGGTATGAGGAAGGTGGATACCTTTACGATGTAGTAGGAGAGGATTTCAAAGATGCCACTCTTAGACCAAATCAGATATTTGCAGTAAGCCTCCCATTTACCATGCTTGATGCTCAAAAGGCAAAAGCGGTAGTAAACGTAGTTAAGGACAGATTATATGTTGGAGAGGGCCTTCGTTCCCTAGATGTAGATGATCCTCAGTACATCGGTATATATCAGGGGTGCATGGAAAAACGTGACCGAGCATATCATCAGGGCACAGCCTGGGGCTTTTTACTTGGTCCATTCATCGAAAGCTTCCTTAAAATAAATGGCTTCAGCGATGAGTCAAAGGAAGAGGCAAAAACCTTTTTTGAGCCAATAAAACAGCACCTGGTTCACAACTGCATAGGCTCCATCTCAGAAATCTTCGACGGAGATGCCCCACACCCTGGGCGCGGCTGCTACGCACAGGCCTGGTCAGTAGGTGAAGTGCTAAGGGCTTATGCCTTATTGAAAAAGGATGTCTAGTTGGTTAGATAAAACTGACTCGCTATTTAAATAAATATATGATAAAGTAATCTTGTTTAATAAAGATATTGGAGGAAACAAAATGTTACCAGAGCAAACAATTGAATTTAGATATGACACACAGCTTCTCATCGAGGGCGAGGATCTTGATGAGGATGCAATTAACGATTACATCACAGAGAACTTTGTAGGTGATTCACTTCTTGCAGTAGGAGATGAGGAGCTTATCAAAATCCACTATCACACCAACGAGCCATGGAAGGTACTTGAGTACTGTCGCACACTTGGTGAAATCTATGATATCGTAGTTGAAGATATGGATAGACAGGCAAGAGGACTACAGGGATAGGAAATAGGGGGGACCCTTTAGGGGAGAACCTGTTTCCCACAGCAGGCCAATTGCCGGAGGCAATTTGCATGGGCCTTGCTTTCCCGCTAGCAATCCAAAGAAAAAAGGCTAGCCAAATGGGGAGACCCTATCTCAACAACCCAGCCCATTGCCGAAGGCAATCATAGATGGCTGGGTTTTCCCGTTAGCCCTGAAGCCCAAGAATTAGGAGATGATAATATGAGCGATAACAGCAGTTTCGTCCTCAGAGGCGGTATCGCATTCTCAGAATCAATTAACAACATAGTTACTTATTATAGAGGCTACTTGGTATGTGTTGATGGCATATGTCAGGGGGCCTTTAGTGAACTTCCGGAAAAATACAAGGACCTTCCACTGTATGACTATGGTGAGCGCCTTATTATTCCGGGTATGACAGATTTACATGTTCATGCGCCTCAGTATACCTTCCGTGGTATCGGTATGGACTGCGAGCTTTTAGAGTGGCTCAACACATACACCTTCCCTGAGGAAGCAAAATACCAGGATATAGTATATGCTCGCAAGGCCTACAGCTTTTTTACATATGATTTAATGCGCTGTTTCACCACTCGTGCAGTTGTATTTGGTACACTTCATCATGAAGCAACCTTAGAGCTCATGAACCAGCTGGAGGAAACCGGACTTATTACCTATGTGGGTAAAGTCAACATGGATCGAAATGGTGGCGAGCATCTTCAGGAGGCTGATGCAAAAGCTTCTCTTGAAGCTACTGTAAAATGGCTTGATACAATAAAAGGAAAGTTCCAAAATACCATGCCGATATTGACACCCCGCTTCATACCATCATGTTCTGATGAACTTATGAAGGGGCTGGGTCAACTTTCCAAAGAGAAAGGCCTTAGAATTCAGTCGCACTTATCAGAGAACCTTTCAGAGGTGGCCTGGGTGAAGGAACTTGTTCCACAGTCTAGCTGCTATGCCAATGCTTACGAGCTTTTTGATACCATGGGTACTCCAGAGTGTCCTACAATCATGGCTCACTGTGTTCACTCTGATGAAATGGAAATGGATATTTTGAAAAAGCACGGTGCATTTATCGCACATTGTGCCGATTCAAATATGAATCTTACATCAGGTATTGCACCTATTAAGAAATTCATAGACGCAGGTGTTAATATTGGTCTTGGAACAGATGTAGCAGCCGGTTCATCAATGAATATGCTAAAAACTATGCTTATTACCTTACAGGCATCAAAGATGTACTACCGTCTGGTGGATCAATCTGTTAAGCCACTTACATTTGAAGAGGTATTTTATCTGGCTACAGCAGGTGGTGGAAAATACTTTGGTCAGGTTGGAACCTTTAAGCCAGGCTATGACTTTGATGCAGTTGTTATTGATGATAGCAAAATGTTTACAATGCGTGATATGTCTATCAGAGAACGTATCGAGAGAATGTGTTATAACGATGCCGATGCTATCATAAAAGATAAGTATGTAAAGGGTAAAAAAATGTTCTCGTCCATGGTAGTATAGAGAAAAACGTTATAAAAAAGCTAAAATAAAAAGAATTGAAATTTTTGTTAAATAAAAGTGTCCAGCATTGACTGGACACTTTTTTGGGTATATGGTGAAAACAGACGGTATTGGTTAGGCCTAGGATATACACATTGCAATATTTGTATCTTACATTTTTGTGCAAAAAGGCTAAAATGAAGCATATGTCAAATGGAAGTTCCATAGTTTATTTTTTGGAAATCCGAGACTTAATCAAGTGATAGGAGGTGTTTTCTTGAGTTTAGCAGAAAGGCTTGTTGAAGAGCTAAATTGCGAGACTGTCTTTACCATCCATATAGGTAGTTTAGAGATACCTGTACTGGAGTCGGTTGTGGTTACCTGGATTGTCATGGCTGTTCTTATACTTCTGGCCGTTTTTTTGACAGCAGGACTTAAAACCCAAAATATCAGTAAAAGACAGGCATTTGCCGAATTTATCTACGAAAAACTTACAGGCATCGTTGGAGGAATGTTAGGCGAAGAGGGCAAGGCTTATGTACCATATCTGGTTACAGTGCTTTTGTACATTGCTTTATCCGACGTAATTGGTCTGTTTGGTTTTAAATCCCCAACAAAGGATTTGAATGTTACAGCAGCTCTAGCAGTTATGAGTATCATTCTCGTTGAAGGAGCTGGCATCTACCACAAGGGTGTTAAAAAATGGCTACATTCGTTCATCGAACCAGTACCAATCGTTACCCCATTCAACATCCTTGACGTATTCACAAGACCATTGTCATTGTGTATGCGACTTTTCGGAAATGTACTTGGTGCGTTCGTTATTATGGAGCTTCTTAAGCTTGTAGTTCCACCAATCATTCCAGCCGTCTTCAGTATCTACTTCGATCTGTTCGACGGAATCCTACAAGCGTACGTATTCGTATTCCTTACTTCTTTATATATTAAGGAAGCCATCGAATAAACTAGCGTATATTATTCGTACTACAATAAATTTTAAATGAGCATTGTAGCTGTCAATATTGATATATCTTAAGCGAAGCATTCCTAGCTGAGCGTAGATATATCAATATTGATAGCGAACGATGCGGACTTAATTATTCATTCATTAATTTCAGGAGGAAAAATTATGAACACACTTATTGCAATTGGAGCAGGTATCGCAGTTATCACAGGTCTCGGCGCAGGTATCGGTATCGGTATCGCTACAGGTAAGGCATGCGAAGGTATCGCACGTCAGCCAGAAGCAGAAGGAAAGATTCAGAAGTCTCTTATCTTAGGTTGTGCACTTGCAGAGGCAACAGCTATTTACGGTTTCGTTATCGCTCTTATGATAATGCTCGTATTATAATATTTTCTAAACAATGGATTAGAAGGATAGGTATTTAACATATGATTACTATTTCTTTTTGGAATATTCTTTGGACAGTTATAAATCTCCTTATCCTTGCTGTTGCATTTAAGATTTTATTCTTCAAACCTATCGCAAAGACTATCGAAAAGCGTCAGGAAGAGGCTAATGAAGTAATTAATAAGGCTACAGTTAAAGAAAAGGAAGCTACAAAGCTTGCTAAAGAATATGAGGATAAATTAGCTTCTGCAGAGCAGGAGAAGAAGCAGATTTTAGCTGAGGCAAGAAAATCTGCAGATGGACAGTATCAGCAGATTGTTTCTGATGCAAAAGAAAATGCTAAGACAATTCGCGATACTGCTGTTATTGAGGCATATAACGAGAAACAGAAGATTATTGCCAGTGCAAAGAAGGAAATTGCTGAGATGGTTGTTGATGCAACTACAAAGGTAATTGGTAGCAAAGCAGGAGCTGCAGTTGACAGCGAACTGTTTGATGATTTTTTAGATAAAGCAGGTGAATAAAATTGACACAGACTACTAATAATTACGTTAGAGAATTATATAGCCTAAGAAATGCAAGCTCATACATTAAGTCAACAGCTTCTATCATCGAGGCAGTGCCTGCAATTGGAGAAGAACTTTCTGATCCTACAGTCACACTTGCCAAGAAAAACCAAATCATCGATAGGATTTTCCCATTTGAAATTCGCAGTTTCTTAAAGCTTCTTTGCGAAAATGGTGATTTTGATATTTTTGATGATATAGTTGCTGAATATAAGGCGGCTCGCGAAAACAATGCAGGAAAGGTTTCTACTGCAAAGCTTCGTTATGTAACAGAGCCATCCGAGGAGCAGCTTGCTGGTATTAGAAAATTCCTAGCAAAAGAATATGACAATGAATATATAGACATCCAGTTAGAGAAGGATGAATCACTTGGAAGTGGTTTCGTTCTTACAGCTGGTGCAAAAGAATATGATTGGAGCGAGCAGGGACGTATCGAACAGCTTTCTGCAAAGCTCAAGGCTGCCGTTGGCGTCAGCACAGTTGATAAGGGCATCCTTTCTATCCTTAAGTCTAGCATCGAGGACTTTGAGCTTGAGGCAAAGGATAAGGAAGTCGGTGTTGTTACATGGGTTGGTGATGGTATTGCCAATGTTGATGGTATCGACCATGCATTCTACGGTGAAATCGTTGTATTTGACTGTGGTGTAAATGGTATGGTTCAGGATATTCGTCGCGACGAAATCGGTGTTATCCTCTTTGGTCGTGACACAGGTGTAAAGGAAGGCTCAAAGGTTTGCCGTACAGGCAAAATGGCAGGTATCCCTGTTGGTGAAGGCTTCCTTGGACGTATCGTTGATGCTCTTGGTGAGCCACTTGACGGTAAAGGACAGATTGAGTCTGCAGGCTTCCGTCCAGTTGAGTGTCCAGCACCTTCTATCGTTGACAGACAGTCTGTTAGCCAGCCAATGGAGACAGGTCTTCTTTCAATCGATTCAATGTTCCCAATCGGACGTGGACAGCGTGAGCTTATCATCGGTGATAGACAGACTGGTAAGACTTCTATCGCAACAGATACAATCATCAACCAGAAGGGTAAGGACGTAATCTGTATTTATGTTGCCATCGGACAGAAGGCATCTACTATTGCAAAGCTTGTTAATACTTTAAAAGAGCATGAGGCTATGGATTACACTATCATCGTTAGTGCTACAGCTTCAGATCCAGCTCCTTTACAGTATATTGCACCATATTCAGGTACAGCCCTTGCAGAATACTTCATGTACTCAGGCAAGGATGTACTTATCATTTATGATGATTTATCAAAGCACGCAGTTGCATACCGTGCTATTTCACTTTTGCTTGAGCGTTCACCAGGACGTGAGGCATACCCAGGTGATGTATTCTACTTACACTCAAGACTTCTTGAGCGTTCAGCTAGAATTACACAGGAGGCAGGCGGCGGATCTATCACAGCCCTTCCTATTATTGAAACACAGGCAGGCGATTTGTCTGCATACATCCCTACAAACGTTATTTCTATTACAGATGGTCAGATATTCCTTGAGACACAGCTCTTTAACTCTGGCCAAAGACCAGCCGTAAACGTAGGTCTTTCTGTATCCCGTGTAGGTGGTGCAGCTCAGACAAAGGCTATGAAAAAGGCAGCAGGTTCAATTCGTATTGACCTTGCACAGTACCGTGAGATGGAAGTCTTCACACAGTTCGCATCAGATCTTGATGATGCTACCAAGAGACAGCTTGCTCATGGACGTGCCCTTATGGAACTTTTAAAGCAGCCTCTTAATAAGCCATTTACAATGGCTGAGCAGGTTGTAATCCTTGTTGCAGCAAATGCTCATATCTTCAGTGATATTGAGGTTTCAAAGATTAAACAGTTCAGAGCAGATATGCTTGAATATTTTGCAGCAGAGCATTCATACATTTTCGGCTCCCTTTCTACATCTAAAGAACTTACAGATGACCTTAAGGCTGCCATCGTTGATGCTGCAACTGAGTTTAAAAAGAATTATCAGGAGTAATCTATGGCAAGCACAAAGGAAATCCAGAATAGAATAAATAGTATTCAGGATACCATGAAGATTACAAATGCCATGTATATGATGTCCTCTATGAAGCTGCGCAAAGCAAAATCAAAGCTTCAGGCTACAGAGCCTTTCTTTGAAGCTGTGCAGCAGGGGCTTGCTGAAAACCTGGTTCATTTCCCTGATATCAGACACATTTATTTTGATAATCGTGTGGAGGATGAGCAGGAGACAACGAAGCGTCGTGGCTTTGTTGTTTTCACAGGTGATAAAGGCATGGCAGGTGCGTACAATCACAATGCCATCAAAATGACTCTTGAGAGAATTTCAAACCTTTCAAAAGATGAATACATGCTTTATGTAGTTGGTGAGGTGGGACGTGCATTCTTTTTGAATGGCGGCTACAACGTAGATGAAAATTTCCATTTCTCATCTAATAACCCATCAATGCATAGAGCCAGAGTTATCTCTGAGTACATGATTGAAAAATACAATCAGGGTGAGCTTGATAGAATTGATATCATCTACACAAAGATGCTTAATTCTGTTACCGAGGAGACTTGCGTAGAACGTCTTCTTCCTCTTAAGACTCAGAAATTCATCAGGGAAAAGGTTAAAGAGATTCAGGATGATGTTGAAGGAACAGGCAAGGCAGCTTCAGAAATGAAGGCTGGTATCAAGCATGTTCACTCTATCAACAGTTATGAGATGGAGGCATTTTCTAAGGGTGGTGACAAGTGGTTCCCATTTTATCCATCTTTAAAAGAAGTTTTGGAACAGCTGGTTCACAACAACTTTACAGGTTTCATTTATGGTGCCTTGGTTGAGTGCTCGGCCAGTGAGGAAAATGCCAGAATGATGGCTATGCAGTCAGCAACAGACAATGCTCAGGCTATTCTTCGTGAGCTATCTATTGAATACAACAGAGTGCGTCAGGCTCAGATTACTCAGGAGATTACTGAGGTAATCGGTGGAGCAAAAGCACTTAAAAAGAAAAAAGCAAAGAAAAAGGCAGTGAAAGGATAGATATGAAATTAAAAGGTAAAATCGTACAGGTTTCAGGACCTGTAGTCGATGTAGAATTCACAGATAATAACTTACCTGCCATCAGAGATGCCCTTTACGTTATGGTAGGGGATGAAAAGCGTGTAATGGAAGTTTCTCAGCACATTGGTGACGGAGTAGTAAGATGTATTCTTCTTGCTCCATCTGAGGGACTTTGCCGTGATATGGATGTTATTGCAACAGGAGAGAGCATCACTGTACCAGTTGGAGAGAAGACACTTGGTCGTCTTTTCAATGTACTTGGTGACACTCTTGATGGTGGCGAGACACTTGAAAATGAGGAACACTGGAGCATTCACCGTGAGCCTCCTACATTCGAGGATCAAAGCCCTGTTGTTGAAATGTTAGAGACAGGTATCAAGGTTATCGACCTTCTTGCTCCATACGCTAAAGGTGGTAAGGTCGGACTTTTCGGTGGTGCCGGTGTAGGTAAGACAGTTCTTATTCAGGAGCTTATCCACAACATCGCCACAGAAAGTGGTGGTTATTCAATCTTCACAGGTGTTGGAGAACGTTCCCGTGAAGGTAATGACCTTTGGACAGAAATGTCAGAATCAGGAGTTCTTGACAAGACAGCCCTAGTGTTTGGTCAGATGAACGAGCCACCAGGAGCACGTATGCGTGTTGCTGAGACAGGCCTTACAATGGCTGAATACTTCCGTGATGTTATGCATCAGGATGTGCTTCTTTTCATTGATAACATTTTCCGTTTTGTACAGGCAGGTTCTGAGGTCTCAGCTCTTCTTGGTCGCATGCCATCTGCTGTAGGTTATCAGCCTACACTTGCAAATGACCTTGGTGAGCTTCAGGAGCGAATTGCTTCAACTACAAGTGGTTCTATCACATCAGTTCAGGCTGTATATGTGCCAGCGGACGACTTAACTGACCCAGCTCCAGCAACTACATTCTCACACTTGGATGCAACAACAGTTCTTTCACGTAAGATTGTTGAGCAGGGTATTTACCCAGCTGTAGATCCACTTGAGTCTACATCACGTATCCTTGAGCCAGATGTACTTGGTGAGGAGCACTACAACACAGCTCGTGGTGTTCAGGAAATTCTTCAGAAGTACAAGGAACTTCAGGATATCATCGCTATCCTTGGTATGGAAGAGCTTTCAGACGAGGACAAGCTTACAGTATATCGTGCCCGTAAGGTACAGCGTTTCCTTTCACAGCCATTCTCAGTAGCTGAGAACTTTACAGGTGTTAAGGGACAGTTTGTTCCAGTAAAGGAAACAATCCGTGGATTCAAGGCTATTTTAAATGGAGATATGGATGAATATCCAGAAGCAGCCTTCTTTAACGTTGGTACTATCGAAGATGTTAAGGCAAAGGCTGAGACTCTTGCAAAGGAGTAGCTTATGGCATCATTATTTAATTTTACAGTTATTGCCTGTGATGGTGTTTTTTATGATGGTCCATGCGAGATGGTTATAGTCCCGGGTGTGGGCGGTGAAGTTGGTATTTTAAACCATCACGAGCCTATGACAGGCATTGTAGAAGTTGGAGAGATTCGCTTTAAGGTGGACAATGAGTGGCGTAGGGCTATTGTTTCAGATGGTCTTGTCACAGTCGAGCCAGATGGTTCAGTAAGGATTGTGGCATACTCATGTGAGCGTCCAGAGGATATCGATACCTACCGCGCGCAGGAAGCATTAGAGCGTGCTCAGGAACAGCTTCAGCAGAAACAGAGCCGTATCGATTACATGATTTCTACAAACAATATGGCTCGCGCTATGGCCCGTCTAAAAGGCGCTGGCGCAAAGAATATGTATAAAATATAAAACGGCTTTCAATACTCACAGCCTTCCCCTTAAGGGGAAGGTGGCCGAAGGCCGGATGAGGTGCACCGTACCTAAAGGCTTTCTAAAAACTGAAAGCCTTTTTTTATTATTGTAACCCACCCCTAAATGCTCTAAAATAGGTAATACTTAAGGGGTTTTTGGAGGTAATGTTATGGTTAAACAAGAGGAGTATAATTTTAATTCGTCGGATGGACATTCCGTGATTCACTGCAGAAAATGGATTCCAGAGTGTGAACCCATAGCCGTGTTACAGTTGGTGCATGGTATGGTTGATTACATAGAAAGATACGATGAGCTTGCCACTTTTTTGGCAGAGAGAGGTTATGTAGTAGTAGGTCACGATCATATAGGCCACGGACATTCCGTTGCAAATGATGATGAGCTTGGAGTTATGTCAGGCAAGCATCCATCAGATTTTATGGTGGAGGATATCTACACACATTTTTCAATGACCAGAAAGGCATATCCTTCCATTAAATATTTTATTTTAGGACATTCCATGGGTTCTTATATGCTTAGAAAGTTCCTTTCTGTAAGGGCTGCATATCTTGAAAAGCTTAGTGGTGCCATAATTATGGGGACTGGTCAGGAGTCTGCAGGTTTTTGCAATGTAGGTCTTGTTGCAATAGCTGTTCTTTCCCTGTTAAAAGGCAGAAATTATCGAAGCAGATTTATTCAGAGTTTAACGTATAGTGCTCCATACAAGCAGTTTGATTGTTATGGCAAGGATTATAGTAAATCATGGCTTTCTAAAGATGTGAAAAGCGTAGAAAAATATTATCACGATAAATATTGCACATTTTTATTTACACTTAACGCTTATAAAGCGCTGGGCGAAGCAACTAAATATGCCTGCTCTGAAGAGTGTGTCTCAAAGATTAGAAAAAACCTGCCAATTCTTGTTATTTCAGGGGATTCTGATCCGGTTGGAAATCTTGGAAAAGGTACAACTGCTGCCGCCAACGCATTAAAAAAAGCGGGAATTGAAGACGTAATTTTAAAGCTATATAAAGATGATAGACACGAGCTATTACATGAACTTGATAGACAGCAGGTCTGCGAAGATATCTATCAATGGCTTGAAGCACATAGATAATTTTTAATCGAAAAATTTTAATCGGAGTAGATATGGATTCACTGGAGCATCTGATTACAAGGTCAATAAAAACATATTACAAAAATAGGCTATATGCTCCTATCATATTTTTATTGCTTTTGTTGGTTCTTTCAGGTGTATTTCCGATATGGCATCTATTGATTCCAAAGACTTATAAGGCTGAGGATGTTAGCTTGTATCAGATTTACAACAACAAGGAAGTATATGCCAGATTCGATTTAAAGAATCTTTATTTTACAGGCTACACCAGCAAGTGGCTGGATAATACCAGGGGATATTATTACTACACCATGCTTAATTCAGAGTGCGTAATAGTATTGCTTACCCCTGATACCTGTGAGCAGGGAGCCCCTACAATCGATGAGGTCACCATCAAGGGGGAAATCCTATATGAATCTCAGGCTGCCAGAAATCTTCTGACAAATCTGGCCAGAGATTTGAACTGGAATGAGGATGGAATATTATCCACAGTATCCTCCTACACCATTTCTGAGCCTGATGCTACAGGTATTACAACACAGGCCTTTGAATTATTTTTCATTTTATTTGCAGCATACAGCATCATTCTTATAATTGTTTGTTGTATATTTATTGCATTTCCTGTATTATCAATACCTGTGCAAAAGACCAGAGCATATGGAAAGCCATCTGAGATTTTGGCTGAGGCAGAGGAAGAATTGGCTACATTGCCACAGCTTGCCACTGAGGACATGTTTATTACAGAACACTATTTCATCGAAACCAGTAGCTATGGTGTTGCCATTGTTCCTATTGATGCTATAATTTGGATTTACAAATATTCCACCATGCACAAATTTTTGTGGCATCACTTTTCTATCACATATACACTATATATCACTGCTGGAAAGCGTCACTACATCAAGTGTCCTAAAAACATTAAAAGTGATATAGATGGTATTATGGACTACCTGGCTGAGGCTAATCATGACATTCTTGTTGGTTTCTCAGAGGAAAATCGTCTCAAGGTTGAGGAAATACAAAACGATTTTGATATTATTAGAAAGATAAGTGGCTTTTTATCTAAGAGGGTATAGTATAAGATGGAAGCTTATTCAAGCTTTGCAGCTGTGTACGACAGATACATGGACAATGTTCCCTATGACACATGGACTGCAAATATTAAGACATTATTTGAAAAATACAATATGCCAATGGAAATCGTTTGCGATTTGGGCTGTGGTACAGGTCAAATCACAAGGAGACTTGCGTCCCTTGGCTATGACATGATAGGCATCGATGTTTCCTACGATATGCTGATGGAGGCTATGACCAGAGAGGATTCCGCTGGAATCCTTTATCTTTGTCAGGATATGAGAGAGTTTGAGCTTTACGGAACAGTTGGTGCCGTAGTCAGCCTTTGTGACAGCATCAATTATCTCAGGGATACAGATGAATTGTTGACGGTGTGCAAGCTCGTTAATAACTATTTAGATCCAAAGGGACTCTTCATTTTTGATATTAAAACAGCGCATTTCTATGAGCAGCTTGGCATTAAAACAATAGCTGAGAATCGTGAGGAAGGAAGCTTTATCTGGGAAAATGATTACGACCCTTCAACCAGAGACAATGCTTATTTCCTTACTATCTATGAGGAAAACGAGGATGGCACCTTTGATAGATTTGAAGAGGAGCATCTACAGCACGCCTTCACAAAGGATGAAGTTATAAGTGCCATAGAAGCAAGCGGTCTGGAGCTTCTTGATGTTCTTGATGTAGCTACTATGTCTTCTCCAAAAGAGGACAGTGATAGATTGTATTTTATAGCAAGAGAGGTAACAAAATAATGAGTGATTATATAGTTAGAGCAACAGCAGCAAATGACGCAATCAGAGCATTTGCCATCACAAGCCATGATATGGTAGAAGAGGCTAGAACACGCCATAATACATCCCCAATCGTAACAGCAGCATTGGGGCGTATGCTTTCTGCTGGTTCTATGATGGGTGTAATGCTCAAAGGAGAGGATGATTTAGTTACTCTTCAGATTCAGGGCTCAGGTCCAATGAAAGGTATTACAGTTACAGCCAATAGCAAGGGCGAGGTAAAGGGCTTCCCTAATGTGGCTGTAGTCGATTTACCACCAAAGAACGGCAAGCTTGATGTAGGCGGTGCTATCGACCTTGGAATTCTTCGAGTGATCAAGGATATGGGCTTAAAGGAGCCTTATGTAGGGACTGTTGAGCTTCAGACTGGTGAAATTGCAGAGGATTTGACATACTACTACGCAGTTTCTGAACAGATTCCTTCAACAGTAGGTCTAGGCGTACTTATGAACAAGGATAACACGGTAAATTGTGCTGGTGGATTCATAGTTCAACTTATGCCATTTACATCAGATGAGGTCATATCTCAGATCGAGGAGAATCTTAAGACCCTTCCATCAGTTACCGACATGCTTTCTAGCGGCAAGACCCCTGAACAGATGCTTGAAACTGTTTTAGCAGGTCTTGATTTACAGGTAATGGAGACTTATCCAGCTGCTTACAAATGCGACTGCAGTCGTGACAGAGTTATCAAAAGCCTTGCATCTTTAGGTAAAGAAGATATGGATGACATCATTGCTGATGGCAAGCCAGTAGAGGTAAAATGCCAGTTCTGTAACGAGGCATATGAGTTTACTATTGATGAGCTAAAAAGCTTTAGGAAAAATTAATGATTATAGGAAGGTTTGACGCAAAACTTTAGTTGATTTTACGCCCGCTTTTCTTGTAAACTATCACACGGAAAGATTATATAATTCAGAGGGAAAGAAAATGAGTGGGTCAAAGTTAAAGAAAGCTCATAAGAAAAACAAATTCAATAGATTCTATTACAATAAACAAAAAACAATGCTCAAGGTTGAAATAGGCGTGGGCATTGTTTTATTTGTGTATTTAGCAGGCAGCCTTTTCTTTTCAAGTCATTTCTACATCCGCAGTAAGGTAAATGGTGTGGGCGCATCTTTTAGGAGTGCTCAGAGCACCTACGACAAAATCCTTACCAACGCTGATAAATACACTATCACCTTTGAAAACGCTGATGGCGACGTAGTCAACGAAGTAAGCGCAGCTGATTTAGGTGTAGATGTAAACTATCAGGTTGATCAGGTGCAGACACTGCTTGACAGCCAGACAGGCTTCAACTGGGTTGGGCGTCTTTTGGTTCCAGCAGAATACTATACTAAGACGGGTAACTCTTACGATGCCAATGAAGTCAAAAAAGTTGCAAGCAGCCTTGATTTCTCTCATCAGAAATCCACTAAAGAGTCTGAGGATGCTTACATCCAATTCAACGGCAAAGAATTCGAAATTGTAGATGAGGTATATGGCGACGTTATCGATGAAGAGGGCGTTGAAGAAGCTATCATCTATGCGGTCGAAAATCTCCAGACTGTCATAAATCTTACAGATGGTACCTGCTATAACAAGCCAGATGTCAAGGCTGACGACAAAAAGATTCAAAAAGCAAAGGACCAGCTTAATAAATACCTTGATACAGACATTCACTATGATTTAGGCGAAGGCATCACTGAAGAAATTCCGTTAGACACAAAGGCTACCTGGTTTACTTGGGATAAAAAGACCTTTGATATATCATTCAATAGAGATGCAATCGGTGAATATGTAAATTCCATGGGTGACAAATACAACACCTATGGTAAAAAGAAAGAATTCACCACCTCTTCTGGACAGGAAATCACTGTTCCAGCAGGTTCCTTTGGATGGCGTATTGCATACGAGGGTGAAATCGATCAAATCATTTCTGATCTTGAGGCTGGAGAGGATGTTACCAGAGATTTCACTTATATTTACAAGGGCACCAGTCATGGGGAAAAAGACTATGGCAATTCCTACGTTGAGGTCAATCTTACAACTCAACATGTATATGTATACAAAGACGGCGAAATGGTATTTGATACAGCCTGTGTATCTGGAAATGTGTCAAAGGGTCATGGAACACATACCGGTGTTTACCCAATCGCATACAAGCAAAAGGATGCGACACTTAAAGGCGATAACTACGAGTCTCATGTAAAATTCTGGATGCCATTTAATATGGGCGAAGGACTTCACGATGCTACATGGCGTTCAAAGTTTGGTGGAACTTTATATAAAAACGGTGGCAGCCACGGTTGCGTAAATCTTCCACTTTCAGCAGCTGAAAAAATATACGGCATAGTAGAGGCAGGATGGCCAGTGCTTGTTTTCTACACTGGAGATGAGGAAGAAGAGAACTTCAAGATCAGTAATCCTCAGATAGATGTTATCAATATGATTGCAGATATAGGAGAGGTTAGCTTATCTTCTGAAGCAAAAATCGCTGCCGCTCGTCAGAAATATAATGGGCTTACTGAAGAACAAAAAGCCCTTGTTACAAATTACCAGACTTTGGTTAATGCAGAGACAACACTTGCAACTATAAAACAGCAGTTTGCTCCAATGCTTGATCCTTCAACTGAAGGCACAGAGGAAACAATCAGTCCAGATGGAGCAGCACCAGCAGTTACACCTGAACAGGTTGCACCTGCACCAGATGCCACTGCACAGCCTGAGGTGGTTCTCCCACAGGAATAATGTTACTTGTAGATAAGGCTTACGTAAGGAGAATAAAGATGTCAAGTTGGAAAGAATCAGTTCGTCGTGTTACACCTTATACACCTGGCGAGCAGCCAAAGCTTAGCAGAGTGATAAAACTCAACACCAATGAAAATCCATACCCACCAAGCCCAAGGGTTGCAGAGGCCATAGCTTCTGTTTCGATGGATTCCCTTCGCAAGTATCCTGACCCAGGGTGTGCTGATTTAATATCAGCTATCGCGGATTATCATAGTGTAGATTCCTCAAATGTATTTGTAGGTGTAGGCTCTGATGATGTTCTTGCAATGAGTTTCCTTACATTTTTTAATTCTGATAAGCCTGTACTTTTCCCAGATATCACATATTCATTTTATGATGTTTGGGCAGATTTATTCAGAATACCATATGTACAAAAGCCTCTTGATGCTGATTTTAAAATCAAATCCAGCGATTATACATCACCATGTGGAGGCATAGTTATTCCAAATCCTAACGCCCCTACGGGTGTCGCTGAGCCAGTAAGCTTTTTCGAAAACATTGTAGCTGCACACCCGGAGTGTGTAGTGATTATTGATGAGGCTTATGTGGATTTTGGATCACAGTCTTGCCTTGACCTTACACGTAAATACGATAATGTTCTTGTGGTTCGTACATACTCTAAATCCAGAGCTATGGCAGGCAATCGTATTGGTTATGCTATAGGTTCAGCAGAACTTATTAAATATCTTTCAGATTGTAAATTTTCATTTAATTCCTACACTATGGATACCATCACACTTGCGGCTGGTGTTGCGTCTATTCAGGATGATGATTATTTCAAGGCTAGAGTAGCAGATGTAATAGTTACCCGTGAATGGACAAAGGAAAAGCTTTTAGAACTTGGTTTTACATTTCCTGAATCCATGAGCAATTTTATTTTTGCAAAACATGAAAGTGTGGGTGCTACTTATATTTTTGAAGAGCTTAAGAAGCGCGGCATATTTGTTCGTCATTTTTCTAAGCCTGCACGCATTGCTGATTATTTGCGTATTAGTATCGGAACTGATGAAGAAATGGCTGCTTTCATAGAGTCAGTAAAAGAGATTATAGCTGGACGCTAGTTATCATATATTAATACTAAGGAGTTGTATAATGTTTAAGTATATTTCAGTATTTTTTGTTTCAATGGTGCCTTTGGTAGAGCTTAGAGGAGCTATTCCATACGCTTATGTATACAAGGCTGCAGATCCTAACTTCAACCTTTTACTGGCATATGTATTAATTGCCATTGGTAACATGCTTCCAATGCCAATCATTTATTTCTTTGCTCGTAAAGTACTTGAGTGGGGAAAAGATAAGCCGGTGATAGGTGGGTTCTTTACTTTTTGCCTTGAAAAGGGCGAGAAGGGTGGACAGAAGCTTCAGGAGAAAGCAGGACGTGGTCTCTTTTTAGCACTTCTCTTATTCGTAGGTATTCCAGTTCCTGGCACAGGAGCATGGACAGGTACACTTGCAGCATCAATTCTTGATATGGATTTTAAATCATCAGTCCTTGCTGTAATAGGTGGTATAGCACTAGCAGGTTGCATTATCGGATTACTTTGTACTTTAGGTCTTGGTGCATTCATAGGAGTAACAGCTTAGTATGGACACAGCAAGTATGTTGATTAACGTGGCGGCCATAATGGCAGGCCTGGTTATCTACATTTTTATTTCAAATACAAAATGGGGTCATACACATCAGCAGTTTCAGTATGCCATTATGCTTATGGCCACAATGGCAGCTGTTCTTTTAGGAGGTCTTGCAAGATGGCTAATGTAGCAAAGAAAAAGGGGCAGACAGCCTGTGAGTATTGCAATAACTTTGTCTGGGACGAGGAAGATGAGCAGTATTATTGCGAAATGGATATGGACGAAGACGACTATGTAAGACTAGTATCCGGACATTACAGCGAATGCCCATATTTTGTAAATGGAGATGAATATAAGGTGGTACGACACCAAATGTAAAGGCGGTAGGCAAAAGTTCTATTGCCTTTTATTTTTACAAAAGATTTTTACATAAAATCTTCATAATTATTTAGAAACAAAAAAAGGAAAATGTGATAATATTAAATTAGATTTTTTAGGAGGGTAATGCGGTGAAAAGATTAAAATTAAGTAATTTATTTAAGTCATTTACTGCCCTTGCCTTGGCTACAGTGATGGCTTTTTCTTCGCCAATTTCAGCAAACGCAGCTGGAATTCAGGGTATCGATGTATCCAAGTACCAGGGTAACATTAACTGGACATCAGTTGCACAGTCTGGTGTTAGCTATGCATTTTTAAAGGTTGGTAGTGTAAAAAGTGGTATCGACCCTTATTTTGCAAAAAATGTAGCTGGAGCACAGGCAGCAGGTATTCGTACAGGTGCGTATATTTATTCATATGCAACTACTGTGGAGGCCGCTGCGCAGGAAGCTAATCTTGTTCTTCAGTGGATAGCTCCTTACAACATTAATTTCCCAATAGCATTTGATATTGAGGATAGTGTACAAAAGGGACTTGATGCAAATACATGTACTGCAATTGCAAATACATTCTGCACCATTATTTCTCAGGCTGGTTACACACCTCTTCTTTACACCTATAGCAATTTCTACAAGACACACTTTACATCAGCTCTTGTAGCAGAAAAATGGATCGCCCAGTATTCTGATCACAACGACATAGCAGGTTGGACTATCTGGCAGTATTCTTCAAATGGCGCAGTACCTGGTATCGCAGGCAGAGTTGATATGAATATGGCGGTCAAGGATTATGCAGCCTTCATTCCTCAGGTAGGACTTTGCGATTATGGTGCTGGAAACCTGTTTTTCTTTAACAATTTCCGTAGACAGTTCGGTTGGGTAGATGTAGCAGGTGTTAAATACCACACAGATCCAACATCAGGTATTGTTACTACAGGTTGGTTTGCTGATGAAACTGGTTCATATTACTTTATGCCGGGTACAGCAAATGCAGTAACAGGTCTTAACACTATCGACAAGGGAATATACTACTTTAACGATGCTGCGCAGCTTCAGACAGGTTGGCTAGATTTAGGTGGTAATACATTCTTCTTTAACCCAGATGATAATGGTAAACTTTATACAGGATGGTGGACAGACCCGGCAGTAGGAACACGCTACTTAGACCCAACTGATGGTCATATGGTTATTGGGCTTGCTGGCATTGATACCGACACATACTACTTTAACGAGCAGGGACTCCTTCAGACAGGTTGGGTTGAGCTTAATCACTTAACATATATGTTCAATCCAAATGACAATGGTAAGCTTTACAAGGGATGGTGGAATGATGCCACAGGAGCTTACTATTTGGATCCAACAGACGCTCATCGCGTAACAGGTCTTGCAGCTATCGATGGAGCAGTATATTACTTCAATGAAATCGGACAGATGCAGGTTGGTCTTGTTAATGCAAATGGCAAGATTTATGATTTCGGCCCAGATGGCAAGATGCTTACAGGAATGCAGGCAGTTGGTGATGGAGTTTACTACTTCGGCGCTGATGGTGTTATGGTTACAGGCCTCATTCAGGAAAAAGATGGCATTTATTATGCAGGCAAGGATGGAAAGGTTGTAACAGCTCAGACAGTAAAGATTGGCAAAGCTCAGTATCTATTCGGCGTAGATGGAAAGCTTGTTGTTAATCAATTAGTTCAGATTGGTAAATGGTTATATCAGACTGATGAAACAGGTGCTGTTATTGCATCTGCACCAGCACCAACTACAAAATAAAAAAGAGCTCCCTGACAAATTAGCCAGGGAGCTTTTTAAATATTAAATATAGTATTAAGAAACATATCTATTTCTATGCTTCTTCATCCTCATCTTCAATTTCTTCCATTAAATCTTCCACATCATAAAGCTGTCCTTCAACAAGCTCTGTGTATATCTTACCATCCAGATGGTCAATTTCGTGGAGAAGTGCACGTGCCATAAGGCCTTCACCTTCTACGATGATCTCTTCCATATCCTCATTGAGAGCCTTTACCTTAGCGTAATTAGGTCTAGTAACCTGACCTGTTTTGCCAGGAACTGAAAGACAGCCCTCATTTCCTGTCTGTTCACCAGAAGTCTCAAGAACTTCAGGATTGATGAGAGTAACAGGGCCTTCACCAACATCGATAACACAGATTCGTCTTAAAACTCCAACCTGTGGAGCAGCAAGACCAACACCATCTGCATCATACATTGTATCATACATATCCTCAATAAGAGTCTTTAAACGAGGAGTAAGAGTCTTTACAGGCTTACAAACCTTTAAAAGTACATCGTCCTTACCCCATTCTCTAATTTCTAATAATGCCATAATAATTCCTTTCTATACCCAGTGGGCTTATATTATAAAGTGTTAATTGGATCAAAATCAAACCATGTCATAGTGTTCCTGTATTGCTTTTGTTCAAGCAAAAATCTGTCGATTACATCTTTGATGTACACAAGACGTCTGTAATCAGTATCCCGCAAATAAATCACCCTGCGATAAACATCCTTTAGCTTGCCTATGTAGGCATCCTCAGGACCCAAAATATTAATCTCATTATCAGTTCTTTTAATCAAATCAGCAAGTATATCCGCCTGGTTAATAGCGTCTTTTTGATTCGCTGAGCTAACCTGTATGCCAAGAATGTGAGAGCAGGGTGGGTAGGATAATAATCGCCTATAAGCGATTTCCTGCTCATAGAAGCTGACATAATCCTGTGAGGCAGATGTGACTACAGCGTAGTTATCAGGCTGATAGGTCTGAATGACAGCGATACCTGGCTCACTTCCACGGCCGGCACGTCCAACAGCCTGAGTAAGTAGCTGAAAGGTACGTTCGCCGCTATGATAATCAGATTCATTTAATGATATATCTGCTGCAACAATGCCAACCAGCGTGACATTTGCAAAATCGTGACCCTTAACAATCATCTGGGTGCCTATAAGCACGTCAGCCTCGTGGGCTGCAAATGTAGACAGGATTTCTTCATGTCCATCCTTACCTTTTGTGGTATCCGCATCCATTCTAAGAACTCTGGCCTGTGGAAAGGCTTGCTTAACCATTTCCTCCAAACGTTGTGTTCCAGCTTTGAAGCTGCCGATATATTTGCTGCCGCAGCTAGGGCAGGTTTTGGTGGCCATAGATGTAAATCCACAGTAGTGACATTTCATGGTGCCATCCTTGTGGAGGTGAAGTGCCACATCGCAGTGAGGACATTTTAACACATGGCCGCAGGCTCTACAAGAAACAAAGCCCATAAGACCACGCCTGTTAAGAAACAGCATGATTTGTTGCTTTTTATTTAATCGATCAGCCATTAACTCTAAAAGTCTGCGGCTAAGCATTGAGCGATTACCACTTTTTAGCTCTTCACGTAAATCTACTACTTCAACACTTGCCATATCCTGGCCCTTAGCGCGCCTATTTAGAGTGATAAGGTCGTATTTGCCCGCCATAGCCCTGCTGTAAGCCTCAAGGCTAGGGGTGGCAGAACCTAATATAACAGAAGCACCGGCAAGATGCGCTCTGAAAACAGCAGTTTCTCTGGCATGATAACGTGGAACTACCTCGGATTTGTAGCTTGGTTCATGCTCCTCGTCTATTATAATAAGGCCTAGATTTGTAAATGGTGTGAACAAAGCAGAGCGAGGACCTACCATTATGCTCACATCTCCTGATTTTGCACGTTCAAACTGATCGAATCGCTCACCTGGTGACATGCGGCTGTTTAATATGCTGACCTTGTCTCCAAACCTGGTGTAAAATCTCATTACCGTCTGATATGTCAGTGCAATTTCAGGGATGAGGACAATAACCTGCTGTCCCATGGATATAACATGTTCCATTACATCCATGTAGACCTCTGTTTTGCCGGAACCTGTCACGCCATGAATCAGATATGTCTTTTTTCGTCCTGTATCTATATCTGCCTTTATTTTTTCTGCGGCAGATTCCTGTTCTTCATTGAGGATAATGTGCTTCGGTGTAACATTTTTATTAATATGTGGATTTCTAAAGGTGCGAACCTCTTCGATTTTAATAATTCCCCTTTTTTCAAGGTCTCGAATGTTTGTTGATGGAACATTCAACTTTTTAGTTGCAAGCTCCCAGTCTAAAACATCTATCTCTAAAAGCTCTTTGAGTAAGCGTTCTTTGCCTACTGCATGATTCTTTTTAGTAAGAAGTTCTGTAAGCTCAATCCTGGCTTGGTCAACGGATACGTTCAGGCTTATTTCCTTTTTAAACTTATCCTTTTCACGTTTTTTAATAGGGATGACAGTTTTTAGAGCCTGATTCATCGTTGAGCCATAATTTCGTTTGATAAATGCAGCCAAAGAAATAAGCTGAGACTCTATTGCAATACTATCTTTTACAACTCGCGCAATAGGCTTCAGCTTTGTGACATCGAATTCAGGCTTATCATGAAGGCCGACTACATATCCAGTGATAGCACGATTGCCCTGACCGAAGGGAATAACTACCTGAACTCCTTCAGCAACCTGACCTTCAAGCTGATCTGGAACTATATATTCAAATGTTTTGTCCAATCTCTCATGGGAGATATCGATAATAATATCTGCATATTTCATGAAAAATATTTTAGCATAAAAGGGTTTCATTTTGTATTCAATATGGTAAAATGAATTGATTTTGAACAGTAATAATCATATTCAGGGAGGATACCTATGCGTCATCTAATGAGCCCTCTAGATTTTTCTAGAGAGGAGTTGGAGCAGCTTATGGACCTGGCCGATGATATCAAAAATCATCCGCAGAATTACAGCGAAAAGTGCCACGGCAAAAAGCTTGCCACCTGCTTCTACGAACCTAGTACAAGAACAAGACTTTCCTTTGAGGCTGCCATGTTAAATCTTGGTGGTTCTGTACTTGGTTTTTCTTCAGCTGATTCATCCTCAGCAGCAAAAGGCGAAAGTGTTTCTGATACTATTCGCGTCATTTCTTCTTACGCAGATATATGCGCTATGCGTCATCCAAAGGAAGGCGCTCCATTAGTCGCTTCTCAGCGATCTCTTATTCCCGTTATTAACGCCGGTGACGGTGGTCATCAGCACCCAACTCAAACACTTACCGATTTATTTACCATTCGTTCATTGCGTGGTGAAATCAAAGACCTTACCATCGGACTTTGCGGTGATTTAAAGTTTGGACGTACAGTTCATTCTCTTATTAACGCGCTTGTTCGTTATCCTGGTATCAAATTTATCCTTATTTCGCCAGAAGAGTTGAGGGTGCCAGAATATATCAGGGAAGATGTTTTGGAGAAAAACGGATACGAATACGAGGAAGTAGATTCTTTAGATAATGTCATGGGTGAGCTTGATATCCTATACATGACCAGAGTACAAAGAGAGCGCTTCTTCAACGAGGAAGACTACATTAGATTAAAGGACTTCTTTATTCTTACTCCAGAAAAAATGCGTCTTGCTAAAAAAGATATGATGGTGCTGCACCCGCTTCCACGTGTCAACGAAATCTCAGTAGCTGTGGATGATGACCCAAGAGCAATGTACTTCACTCAGGCAAAATACGGAGTTTATATACGAATGGCTCTGATATTAACTCTGCTGGATTTGGTATAGGAGGAAATAGGAATGTTAAATATAAGTGGAATTCATCAGGGATTCGTACTTGACCACATTAAGGCTGGAGAATCCATGACCATATACAATGATTTGCATTTGGCACAGCTTGGCTGTGATTGTACAATTGCCATGATTATGAATGCTAAATCCAACAAAATGGGGCGCAAGGATATCATTAAAATAGAGTGTCCGATAGAGAGTGTGGATTTGGATATATTGGGCTTCATTGACCACAATATCACCTGCAATATTATCAAAGATGACTCAATTGTGGAAAAACGCCAGCTTGCTCTTCCAAAGGAGATTAAAAATGTTATTTCCTGCAAAAATCCTAGATGCATAAGCACAGTAGAGCAGGGGCTTGACCAGATATTTATTCTCACAGATGAAGAAAACGAAGTATACCGTTGCAAATATTGTGAGGAGAAATACACAGGTAAGAAATAGTAACTCCATATGAATTGTACAAAAGCGTCTTAAAATGGTACACTAATTGTATCGTTTTAGGACGTTTTATTTTTGTGCGCATTTTGAAAGGATTTTATAGATGAAAGTTGTATTTATGGGTACACCGGATTTTGCGGTGGAGACATTAAAGGCTATATATGAGGCAGGCCATGAAGTAATTCTTGTTGTCAGCCAGCCAGACAAGCCAAAGGGCCGTAGCGGTAAGCTTCAACCTACTCCAGTAAAGGAGTTCGCAGTGGAGCATGACATCCCGGTATATCAGCCAGTGAAAATCAGAGCTGAGGAATCGGTGGAATATTTAAAGCAGTATCAGGCTGATGTATTTGTAGTGGCAGCCTTCGGACAGATATTACCAAAGGTTATCCTTGATATGCCTCGCCTTGGCTGTGTAAATGTACACGGCTCACTTCTTCCAAAATACAGGGGTGCTGCACCTATTCAGTGGGCAGTAATCAACGGTGAAAAAATATCTGGCAACACCACAATGCTCATGGGACCAGGTCTTGACGATGGCGATATGCTTCTTAAATCAGAAATTGAGCTTGCGGCCGATGAGACAGGAGGAAGCCTTTTTGACAAGCTTGCCATCGATGGTGGACAGCTTGCAGTAAAAACTATCGAAGCCCTAGAGCGTGGAGAAATCACTCCAATTCCTCAGGATGAAGCACAGGCTACACACGTGGGCATGATTAAAAAGGAAATGGGTAATATTGATTGGAATAAGTCTGCCATAGAAATTGAGCGGCTTATCAGGGGCTTAAATCCATGGCCATCAGCTTTTACATATTTAAACGGCAAGCAAGTCAAACTATGGAAGGCCGTAGTGGTAGATAAAACAGGTGAGCCGGGCACTGTTATTTCGGTAGATAAAAATGGATTCACAGTGGCATGTGGCAATCAGGCTCTTGAAGTATGTGAACTTCAGCTTGAAGGCAAAAAGCGCATGGCAGCAGGAGATTTCTTAAGAGGCTATGCCCTTGAAACAGGAGCTACATTCTCTTTAAGCAAAGAATAATAATTAATTAAGAGGATATTAAATGGCAGGAATCAGCAACAGAGAAATCGCCCTTGATACTTTAATAGAGATATTGGAGCATGGGCAGTTTTCTCATATTTATTTAAAAGCTGTACTTGATAAATATTCATATCTGGATAAAAACGAAAGAGCATTTATCAATCGTCTTGTGAATGGTACTGTAGAACGCAAGATCCAGTTAGATTATATTATCGATAGTTTTTCAAAAACAAAAGTCAAAAAAATGAAGCCACTTATTCGCACTGTGATGAGAATGGGTGTCTATGAGATTTTTTATATGGATGCAGTTCCGGACTCAGCCACCTGCAATGAATACGTTAAACTAGCCAAAAAACGTGGATTTTCAGGTCTGTCTGGGTTTATAAATGGTGTACTTCGTAACATTTCCCGCAAGAAATCGGATATAACTATAGACGAACAGTGGATAAAGTATTCAATGCCACAGTGGATTGTGGATAAATGGAACTTAGACTACGGCAAGGAACAGACAGAAGAAATCCTAAAGGGCTTTTATGAGCCACAGGAGCTTTGCATACGTGTGAATCTTTCAAAGCTTTCTAGAGATGAGCTTGCAGAAAGGTTAAGCCAGGCTGGCGTTGTAGTTCGTAAATGTGATACAGTTGAAAGTGCCTGCTACATTTCAGAATATGATTCACTGAGTGCTATTCCAGAATTCAATCAGGGATTGTTTTATGTACAGGATTATTCATCTCAGTTGGTTCCATATTATGCCGGGGTGAAATCCACAGATAAAATAATAGATGTCTGCGCAGCCCCTGGTGGAAAGGCACTTCACTGCGGCGAGCTTGCCTGTGAAGGCAGTGTTTTGGCACGTGACTTGACAGATGCAAAGGTCAGCCTGATAAATGAAAACATCGCAAGAATCGGCCTTGAAAATGTCGGTGCCGAGAAGTGGGATGCAACCCAATTTGACCAGGACGCTGAAAATGCATATGATGTAGTAATTGCGGATTTGCCATGTTCAGGCCTTGGAATTATCAGAAAAAAGCCTGACATCAAATACAATCAGGCCAAAGAGTCATTAGAGGAACTTGCAGCGTTGCAGCAGCAGATTTTAGATACAGTTAGCCGCTATGTAAAACCAGGCGGAACTCTTTGCTACAGCACCTGCACTATTAATAAAGATGAAAATGAAAACCAGGTGGAAAACTTTTTGTCATCACATCCAGAATTTAAAATGGAAAAGATGACTCAGCTTTTCCCTGACAAGGAACACGACGGATTTTTTATATGTGTAATGAAAAAGAATTAACCGATATTCGGTCATTGAATTTAACAGAGCTTACAGATTATATTACAGAAGAGCTGGGGGAGCCTAAATTCAGAGCAAAACAGCTTTATGAGTGGATGCATCAGCATTTAGCATTAAACTATGATGAAATGAAAAACATCCCAAAGGTCCTAAAGGAAAAGCTTCAAGCAAACTGTAACTATCATCCATTAAAGCAGATTGATTTGCAGGTTTCTAAAATCGATGGGACCAGAAAATACCTGTTTGAGCTTTTTGATGGTCAGATGGTGGAAAGTGTTTGGATGAGCTACAAGCATGGCAATTCTGTATGCATCAGCTCTCAGGTTGGTTGCAAAATGGGCTGTCGTTTCTGCGCTTCAACCTTGGATGGATGGGTTAGAAATCTGACACCATCAGAAATGTTAGGTCAGATTTATGCCATCCAAAGAGATACCGGTGAGAGAGTATCAAACCTTGTAGTCATGGGTACTGGTGAGCCAATGGACAACTATGACAATATTGTAAAGTTTGTAAGACTTCTTTCCGATGAAAATGGTCTCAATATTTCACAGCGTAATATTACAGTCAGTACCTGTGGCATCGTGCCTCGCATCAAGCAGCTTGCAGAAGAGGATTTAACCATCACTTTGGCGATTTCTTTACATGCCCCTAATCAACAAAAGCGTGCAGAGCTTATGCCTATAGCCAATAAATACGAGATTCATGAGCTTATCGATGCCTGCGAGTATTACTTCAAAAAAACAGGTCGCCGCATTACCTTTGAGTATTCCTTGGTGGGAGGTGTCAATGACAGAGACGAGGATGCAGCAGAATTAGGTCAGCTTATAGGACATCTGAACTGTCATGTTAATCTCATTCCGGTTAATCCAATCAAGGAACGAGATTTTGTCAGCCCATCTATGGACAGAGCCTATGCATTCCAAAAAAAGATTGAAAAATATGTGAATAATGCTACTATTAGAAGGGAAATGGGCCGCGATATTGACGGGGCTTGTGGACAATTAAGAAAGCGAAAGATGGATACACTATCTGAAAGATAAAGGGAATTTTAAATGATAAGTTACGGTATAACTGATGTCGGAATTAGGCGCAAGGTCAATCAGGACACCGTTTATTTTAGCGACAGCAGTGTAGGGAATCTTCCTAATCTCTACATTGTTGCGGATGGTATGGGCGGAGAACTTGCAGGAGATTATGCCTCTGCCAAATGTGTTGAAACGGTTGTAAACAGCGTTCTAAATTCTAGAGAATCAGAGCCTATCAAGCTTCTTGAACAGGCAATTCAATCAGCTAACCAAATAATAAATATTGAGGCGTTAAGTGATCCAGGAAAGGCTGGAATGGGTACCACTTTAGTTATTGCCACGGTTATCGAAGGCCATCTTTACGTGGCAAATGTTGGAGACAGCAGACTATATGTAGCCACCAGCAGAAAGCTTTTGCAAATAACAAAGGATCACTCAGTTGTAGCGGAATTGGTTCGTACCGGCGAATTGGATGAGTACGATGCCAGAACTGACAAACGTAAAAACATGATTACCAGAGCCATCGGTGCAGAGAAAAAGGTCACACCAGACTATTTCGATGTTGCCCTTAAAGGTGGCGAGCAGATATTACTTTGTTCTGACGGTCTTACAAATATGGTTGATGACAGGGAAATATACTCTATTGTCACCTCAGATGAAACTCTTATTACAAGAGTTAAAAAACTGATTAGATTGGCGAACAGTAACGGCGGGAAAGATAATATCTCAGTTATAATTATAGAATAGTTTTGCGGAGTATATAATTAAAGGTTTAAAAGGAGAATACATGATTACACAAGGTGTTTTTATTGCAGATAGATATGAAATAATTGACAGAGTTGGTTCAGGCGGAATGTCTGATGTGTACCGTGCCAAGGACCATATCCTTGGTCGTGAAGTAGCTATCAAGATTTTAAAGCAGGAATTTTCCGAGGATGCAACCTTTGTTGCTAAATTCAGAACAGAAGCTCAGTCAGCAGCTGGTCTTGAGCACCCAAATATTGTTAATATATACGACGTAGGCTCTGAAAATGGCATGTATTTCATCGTTATGGAATACGTAGAGGGCATCACTCTTAAGACATATATTGAGAAAAAGGGGCAACTTAATTTTAAAGAAGCCATCAGTATCGCCATTCAGGTGGGACGTGGTATTGAAGCCGCTCATCAAAAGGGGATTATTCATCGTGACATCAAGCCACAGAATATCATCATTTCAACAGAGGGCAAAGTAAAGGTTACAGACTTTGGTATTGCCAGAGCAGCAAGCTCAAACACCATCCATGCCGATGTGATGGGTTCAGTTCACTATTCATCACCAGAGCAGGCTAGAAATGGTTTCGTTGATGGAAAAAGCGATATCTATTCCCTTGGTATCGTAATGTACGAAATGGTTACAGGCCGTGTTCCATTCGATGGTGATAATACAGTGGCAGTTGCTATTCAGCATCTTCAGGAGGAAATGGTAGCACCTTCAGCATATGCTCCAGAACTTCCTATTTCACTAGAAAAAATCATTCTTAAAGCCACAATGAAAAAGGCAGACAGACGTTATGCCACAATTTCAGACTTGTTAGTAGACTTAAAGAAGGCTCTTGTTAGCCCAAATGAGGATTTTGTTACAATCGTTGAAAGTGACCTTGGCAAGACTCAGGTTATGAGAAAGCCTACACCAGAGCAGGAAGAGTCACTTACCAAAAGAGCAGCAGAGGCCCTCACCTTCGAGGATGATTACGATGATGAGGAAGAGGACTACGACGACGATTATTACGAAGACGATTACGATGATGACGAATACGAGGATGAGTCTAGGATGGACCGCATTCTCACAATCTCAGGTGTCGTTGCAGCTATTGCTATTGTAGCTATTTTGGTAGCGATATTAGGAAATGTTGCTGGCGTATTTAGCTTTGGCGCTAAAAAAGTTACAATGGTAAATCTTGTAGGAACTCAGTATGAGGAAGCATTAGGTCAGCTTGAAGATTTAGGACTTAATGAGAAAAATGTTGTAGTTTCAACGGAAGCCAGTGATGAAGCAGAGGGAACTATCATCAATCAGTCAGTAGCAGAAGGCAAGGAATTCTCTCTTAACGATACACTTAGAATTACTGTAGCAGGCAAGGGCGAGACAGCAGATAATTCATCTAACAGCTCTTCAAACACACAGACTGCACCAGAAACAACTGAGGAGCCAGAAGAGGAAGAAACAGTAGCTGTTCCTTCAGTAATCGGTCTTTCACAGGCAGATGCTACAAAGCTTCTTGATGAAAAGGGCATCGTAGTTACAAGCACAAGCCAGGAGTTTTCTGATGATGTTGCTTCAGGCAAGGTAATCAGCCAGTCTATTTCAGCTGGTCAGGAGGTAGCAAAAAATACTTCAATCACTCTTACCATCAGCAAGGGAAAGAAGGAGACTACATATAGCTACAGCATCGCCAACCCTTATGAAGGCGAATGCAAATATGAGATTACAGAGCTTGGCAAGTCAGGCACAATTCCAAAGAATGGCTCTATCAACATTTCTGAGGTTAAGGTTTCTAGTCTTACAGTAAAGCTTACATACACACCGACCTTTACTACTGAGGATGGTACTACAATCAATCTTGACGACAAGACAGAAAGCACAACACAAACTGTTCAGGGAACAGCAAACTAAATATGATAGGTAAAATAATTAAAGGTATCGCTGGATTCTACTACGTTCAGGTAGCAGAGTCTGGCGTATACGAATGCAAGGCCAAAGGGGCCTTTCGGAAAGATAAAATAAAACCTCTTGTAGGAGATGATGTTGAAATAGATGTCATTTCCGAGGATGAGAAAACGGGCAATGTGATTAGTATCTTACCCAGAAAGTCTGAGCTCATCAGACCTGCTGTGGCAAACGTAGATCAGGCATTGCTCATTTTTGCTACTAAAAACCCTGAACCAAATCTGAATCTTTTGGACAGATTTTTATGTATGATGGAAGAACAGCAGCTTCCAATTGTTATTTGTTTTAACAAGGACGACCTGGCAGATGAGGATTTCACCTCTAATATGCGAAGCACTTATGAGCCAGCCGGATATAAAATGATTTTCACCAGTGCCAAACATGAAGCTGGAATAGATCAGATAAAATCAATCCTAAAGGGCAAAACTACTACAGTGGCAGGCCCATCAGGAGTTGGGAAAAGCACCATTGTAAACCTTTTGACCGAAGGTCAAAGCATGGAAACCGGTGAAGTTTCAGAAAAGATAGGGCGAGGTAAACATACCACCCGTCATTCTGAGCTTTTATACATAGGCGAGGATTCCTACATAATGGATACTCCAGGGTTTTCATCACTATTTGTACCAAAGGTTGAAGCTGTAGATTTATATACTCTTTTTCCAGAGTTTATAGAGCCTGCAGCCAATTGCAGATTTACAGGTTGTGCCCATAATAAAGAGCCGGACTGTGGTGTAAAGGCTGCAGTTGAAGCCGGGGAGATAGCAGCCAGTCGTTATGAAAACTATCTACAGATATATTCTGAGATGATTGAACAACAAAATAACAAATATAGGTAGGATAGTATTATGGAAAGATGTTTAGCGCCATCAATTTTATCAGCAGATTTTGGTATACTTAAAGAGCAGTTAGGTCTTATAGACGAAGCAGGAGCACAATACGTCCATTTTGATGTAATGGACGGCATGTTTGTTCCTAGCATCAGCTTTGGACTGCCTGTGTTGAAATCTATAAGGAAAGATACAGACAGATTAATAGATGTGCATCTTATGATTGTTGACCCTGAGCGCTATGTTAAGGAGTTTGCAGAGGCAGGAGCAGATATTATCACAGTTCATGCAGAAGCCTGCAAGCATTTGGATGCTACAATCGATTTAATAAAAAGCTGTGGAGTAATGGCTGGTGTTGCCATAAATCCTGCTACTCCAGTTTCAAATATCATCCATGTTCTTGAAAAAGTGGATATGGTTCTCATTATGACAGTCAATCCAGGCTTTGGCGGGCAAAGCCTTATTCCTTACACTATTGACAAAATCAGAGAGCTTTCATTAATCTGTAGAGAGAAGAAATTAAAGCTTGATATAGAAGTTGATGGTGGAATCAACAAGAATACAATAGATGATGTTTTAGAGGCAGGCGCCAATATTATCGTAGCTGGTTCTGCTGTATTCAACGGCGATATACAGAATAATGTTAAGAATTTGTTGGAGAAGATGAGATGACAGTTTTAATTGTAGCTGGAGGGGAAATAGATAAAGAATTTACAAAAAGCTATATTAAGTATATAGACAACCACGCGCTATATATCATAGCCTGTGACAAGGGATATGAGGCATGTGAAGCACTTGGCATCACTCCCAAGGTGTTAGTCGGGGACTTTGATTCTGTAGACGATGCTGCACAAAATCGTGCAAAGTCTGCAGGAATAGAGATGGTTAAGCTTAATCCAATAAAGGATGATACTGATGTAGAGGTTGCACTTAATCATGCATTTTCAGTCACCAACCCAGGCGATGAAATTTATATGATTGGTTGCACAGGTGGCAGATTAGACCATACCATAGGCAATTTCCATCTGATGGGTATGGGTGCAAAATGCGAACGTGCAGTTATAATAGTGGACAGTCACAATCATATAGAGATGATAACTCCGGGTGAAACCTACGTAGTAGAGCCAGAGACTCAATTTGGCAAATACGTATCTGTATTTCCATTTATGGGACCAGTTACAGGTTTGACTATGACAGGTTTTAAATATCCTGTTACAAACAAAACCTTAGAGGGGTTTGACACTCTTACTGTGAGCAATGAAGTGAAAACTTCTTCTTATGCGGAAATTACCATTGAGTCTGGATACCTTATTGTTATGGAGACTCGTGACTAAAAGGGAAATAATAATGAAAATTACCTCAATAATAAGAGAATTATACAAGAGAAAAATGATTGTATTACTTGTTGCTATAGTTATTTTGTTTGCAATTCTTTTCAAGGCCGGAATGTTTGGTGATGCGGACACCAGAATCCGGGTGACTTGTGCAGGAGATAGCATTACATATGGAAGTGGCGTGCTTAAATCGAAAGAAATCGACAGTTATCCGGCACAGCTACAGACCAGACTGGGGACCTCATATCTGGTTTCCAATTTTGGCTTGCGCAATGCTACTGCTTCGCCTAATGGCGATTTGCCATATATTGATTCTGACGAATATAAAGATTCATTGGAATCTAAACCAGATGTTGTAGTATTGATGCTTGGAACTAATGATGCCAAACGCTTTAACTGGGATCAGAATTCCTACGAGAAGGGCTTAGAGTCATTAGTAAAGAGCTATCAGGACTTACCAAGCAAGCCTGTGGTCTATCTTATGAGAAGTCCATACTGTTTTCCTATCAATAAGTCAGGTGAAATGGAATACAACATAAACGAAAAGGTAGTGTATTTTAAGCTTGCTCCGTCTATTGAAAAGGTCGCTGAAAAAACAGGTGTGGAAGTGATAGATTTATTTACAATCACGCAAAACAAGGAAGACCTTTATACAGATGGTGTTCACTTCAATGTAGAAGGATACTCAGTTATTTCAGATGCTGTGTATGATGTAATCAAAAAGCTGGATATTGATAAAACTAAATAATAAATAATATCAAATAAACCTGTTGACTTTATTGTTCAGCGGGTTTATATTTATATCAACATATGAACAGATATTCAAATGTTCAAATAATAGTGTTAGGGAAATTCCAAAGGAGGAACGTATGAAAAAGACATATAAGATTGATGTGGATTGCGCAAACTGTGCAAACAAAATGGAGCAGGCAGCAAAGGATACTCCAGGTGTAGCAGATGCTACTGTAAACTTTATGGCACTTAAGATGAATGTAGAGTTCGAGGAAGGTGCAGATGTAAAGTCTGTTATGGCAGAAGTTCTCAAGAACTGCAAAAAGGTAGAAGACGACTGCGAGATATTTTTATAAATATTAATTTCGTAACCACTTAATTTTCTAGTTAGAAAGGCACACCATGAATAAAAAGCAAAAAAAGGTTTTAATTAGAATAATAATTGCAGCTGCACTTATGGCGGTGTTGCTACTGCTTCCACTTGAGGAGGATAGCATACTTAGATTTGTTTTGTTTTTGATACCATATTTTGTAATAGGGTATGACATTCTAAAAAAGGCATTCAAGGGTGTTAAAAACAAGCAGGTTTTCGATGAAAACTTCCTTATGGCTGTAGCCACCATTGGCGCAATGGCACTTGGAGAATATACCGAGGGAGTAGCGGTTATGCTGTTTTATCAGATTGGTGAATTGTTCCAGTCATATGCTGTAGGTAAAAGCCGTAAAAACATATCTGCACTTATGGACATAAGACCTGATTTTGCAAATATCATGGAAAATGGTGAGCTTGTCCAGGTGGATCCTGATGAAGTGGAAATTGGTACTGAAATCATAGTTCAGCCGGGAGAAAAGATACCTATCGATGGCGTGGTTATCGATGGTAATGCAACACTTGATACAGCGGCACTTACCGGCGAAAGTGTTCCTAGAACAGCCCAAATAGGGGATGAAGTCATATCAGGCTGCATTAATATGTCTGGTGTGCTTAAAATCCGCACAACCAAGGATTTTGGCGAATCTACAGCCTCAAAGATATTAGATCTGGTAGAAAATGCTTCATCAAAGAAATCAAAGCCTGAAAACTTTATCTCTCGATTTGCCAGAGTTTACACACCTGCGGTATGCTACAGTGCTTTGGCACTTGCCATTATTCCACCAGTAGTCAGCCTCATTATAGGTGTAGATCCACGCTTTACACAGTGGATTTATAGAGCTTTGACATTCCTTGTTATCAGTTGTCCATGTGCCCTTGTAATTAGCATTCCACTTACGTTCTTTGCAGGAATAGGTGGTGCCAGCAAGGCTGGAGTATTGGTAAAAGGTTCAAACTATCTAGACCTTTTATCAAAGGTTAAATACGTAGTTATGGATAAAACCGGCACACTCACAGAAGGTGTATTTAAAGTAACTAAGATTGTTCCAAATAACATATCAAAGGAAGAACTGTTGGAGAAGACCGCTATGGCAGAGGTGTACTCTAACCATCCTATTTCAAAAAGCCTGAAAGAAGCTTATGGAAAGCCAATTGATTCGTCATGTGTTTTGGATGTGGAAGAAATCGCGGGTTCTGGAATAAAAGCTTTAGTTAACGGTTATAATTTAGCTGTCGGTAATGAAAAGCTAATGAATCTGCTTGGTTTGCAGATAAGTCCTGTTCAAGAACCTGGAACAGTCATTCACGTGGCTATAGATGGTAAGTATAGTGGATATATACTTATTTCTGATAAGCTGAAAGCTTCTTCAAAGGATGCTATCAAAGCATTAAAGCAGTCTGGTGTCAAAAAGACTGTTATGCTTACTGGAGATAGCAAAAATGTTGCAGATATCGTAGCAAATGATTTGGGGCTGGATGCAGTTTTTTCACAGCTTTTACCTGCTGATAAGGTAACAAAGGTTGAGGAGCTTTTGGCCATCAAACAGGCAAATGAACAGCTTGTATTTGTAGGTGATGGAATAAATGACGCTCCTGTACTTTCCAGGGCAGATATAGGCATTGCCATGGGGGCACTAGGCTCAGATGCCGCCATAGAGGCAGCAGATGTTGTACTTATGGATGATGACCCTAAAAAAATAGCAAAGGCCATAGGCATTGCAAAAAAATGTATGCGAATAGTATATGAAAATATATATTTCGCAATTGGAATAAAAGTGGGCTGCCTTATTTTGGGAGCCATTGGTATAGCCAATATGTGGTATGCCATTTTTGCTGATGTAGGAGTAATGGTAATAGCAGTATTAAATGCAATCCGCGCTTTGCGTGTGAAGAATGTGTAAGGAGTAGCAAAATGAGTAAACATGCTGAAGTTTGTGACGAGAAATGCGTGCACACTGATTTGGTAAATAGAGTTTTAAATGATTTGCCTGACGAGGATGCTTTATATGATTTGGCTGAATTATTTAAGGTATTCGGCGATAGCACAAGAGTAAGGATTCTTGTGGCCCTATTTGAGTCTGAATTGTGCGTATGTGATATTTCAGAAAGCCTTGGAATGACACAGTCTGCTGTTTCCCATCAGCTCCAGATCCTTCGCACTAACAAGCTGGTAAAGAGCCGCAGAGAGGGCAAACAGATGTACTATAGTCTAGCGGATGATCACGTTGTTACCATAATAGCTCAGGGCCTCAGCCATATACTGGAGTAGTGTTTTTTTGGTAGTTATGATATGTGCAATTTAATTGTCGGAATATCAGAAACTTTACACAGAATTCTAACAATTAATTTTTAAAAAATCTGTTGACATTAGTGGTGTTCTAATATATACTTCTTTTTGTTCGCGAGAGAGATAAAGCGAACGAAAGAAATCGGGGTGTGGCTCAGTTTGGCTAGAGCACCTGGTTTGGGACCAGGGGGTCGCAGGTTCGAATCCTGTCACCCCGACTTAGAAATTTAATATGCGGGTGTGGTTCAATGGTAGAACATCAGCCTTCCAAGCTGAATACGTGGGTTCGATTCCCATCACCCGCTCTTATATTTCTAAATTACATATGTGTCAGTAGCTCAGCTGGATAGAGCAACGGCCTTCTAAGCCGTGGGTCGGGGGTTCGAATCCCTTCTGGCACATTTATACGGTTTATGTTTTATCAGTATGGTGGGTGTGGCACAGCTGGTTAGCGCGTCGGATTGTGGTTCCGAAGGTCGAGGGTTCGAACCCCTCTACCCACCCTGTTGCGGTAGCAACTAATTGAAGAAGGGCACCAAGTCCTTTGTTGGGCTATCGCCAAGCGGTAAGGCACCAGATTTTGATTCTGGCATTCGCTGGTTCGAATCCAGCTAGCCCAGTTTCTGGTCTATGCCTTTTATTTATGGCGACTGTCTCAAAACTGAATATGGGGTTGTAGCTCAGTTGGTAGAGCACCTGACTTTTAATCAGGTTGTCGGGAGTTCGAGCCTCCTCAGCCTCAGCAAATGAAGACCTTGAAGTTTTTGCTTCGAGGTCTTTTTCTAGTATTCGAACTGGTGACAATTTGTCACTGGTTGAGACTGCAATATGTAAGTAAAATAGGATTTTAAGTAAAGATATATACAGTGCAGCATAATTATGCTACAATAAAGTTAAATAAGGAGGTAGTTATTATGCCAACAATTATGCCTATACGAGATTTAAGAAATACAAGTGAAATATCAGAAATTGCACATAGACAAAAGGAGCCTATTTTTATCACTAAAAATGGATATAGTGATCTTGTGGTTATGAGTGCAGAATTGTACGAGAAGTTTGCAAGAGAAAATCGAATAGATCAGGCTATTTTTGAAGCAGAGCAGGAGTTTGCTGAAACAGGTAAGACAGTAGATGCAAAGGAAGCATTTGCAGAATTGGAGAAAAAGTATTTTGACTAAGTATACTGTGGAATTAATGCCAAGAGCTTATAGGGATATTGAGGAAATATATGCTTATATTGCTTATGAAAAGTTGTCTCCTGAAAATGCAAAAGGACAGATTGATAGAATAAAGGAAGCTATACTTGGACTCGATACATTGCCAGAATCTCATCAAGATAGGGTTACCGGTAGATATGCAGGTAAAGGATATAAACAACTAATAGTTGATAATTATATTGCTATATTTAGAATTGATGCAGATAAGATGAGAGTACTAGTTGTGACTGTGCAGTATCAAGGGAGAAATCTTTAACCTTTTTTACTACAACTTGCCTTCGAACCTTCTAAGCCTCAGCAAATCCGTACCGCAAATAAGATTCAATTTAAGATATACAGCGCTGCATAATTGCGCCGCAGTAAAATAAAGTAAGGAGACACTATGATAAAAATATACGGTTTACACACTTGTCCATACTGTGATTTTCTTCAGCCACAGATTGAGGGGAAGGAAGATCAGTACCAGTACATAGATATAGGCCAGCATGTCCGCTACATGCATGAGTTTATGGATTTGAGAGATAATAGACCAGAGTTTGATCATTCAAAGGAAATAGGCGATATAGGTATTCCATGCTTTGTATTTGAGGATGGCAGAATCAGCCTTGATCCAGCAGATGCAGGACTTGTGGAGTATGGAAGCCCGGCAGCATGTTCTATAGACGACCACAAGGCTGGAAAAAAGGGCTGCTAAGATAAAATGTAAAATCAAAAGATGTAGTTGTTAGAGAGTTAATTCGCTTGCAACTACATTTTTTTGTGCAAATTTATTATTGAATATCGAACAAAGTTTCTGTATTATTTATCACATGTCCTAGTGAAATGATGTGATTTTACTAGAGTTTTATAGATAGAATGGAGTATAAGTTATTGGAAAATATGGATGCTAAAGCGGTATTAAAAGCATACTATGGATATGATTCCTTCAAACCAGGGCAGGAGCATATCATCGAAGCCATTTTGCAGGGGCAGGATGTACTGGCGATAATGCCTACAGGTGCTGGAAAGTCGGTATGCTATCAGGTGCCTGCCATGCTATTATCAGGCATTACTATAGTTATTTCACCCCTTATTTCATTGATGCAGGACCAAGTGAGTGCACTAAATGATATTGGAATTCAGGCAGGATATATTAATTCTGCACTGACCGATTCACAGATTAGACAGGTCTATGCCAAAGCTATAGATGGACTTTATAAAATCATCTATGTAGCACCTGAAAGATTAGAAAGCTATGACTTCATAGAATTTGTCAACAAAATAGATATCTCCATGATAACCATAGATGAAGCACATTGTATTTCTCAGTGGGGGCAGGATTTCAGACCTAGCTATCTGAAAATTGTCGATTTCATTGACTCTCTTAGTAAAAGACCAATCGTAAGTGCTTTTACAGCAACAGCTACAGAGGAAGTAAAAAATGACATTTCATGCGTTCTTAAATTGCAGTCTCCAAAGCTTGTAACTACAGGATTTGACCGGGAAAATCTTTATTTTGATGTGCAGGTTATTAAAAAGAAGAATGATTATATTCTCAATTACATAAATAAGCATCCAGAGGAAAGTGGCATTATATATTGTGCTACCAGGAAAAATGTTGATGCTGTATATGAAATGCTGGTAAATCAAGGCATACCTGCTGCCAGGTATCATGCAGGCATGAGTAACGAAGACAGAAAAACCAGTCAGAATGACTTTATATATGATAAATGCCCTGTGATTGTTGCAACCAATGCTTTCGGTATGGGCATAGATAAATCAAATGTCAGATTTGTTATTCATTACAACATGCCGCAGAGTATGGAAAACTATTATCAGGAAGCTGGTCGTGCCGGTCGTGACGGAGAGCCATCACAGTGCATATTATTATTTTCAAACCAGGATGTGATGATCAACAGATTTTTGCTTGAGAAAAAGGAAAATTTTGAGGTTTCACTGGAGGATGCTGAACTCATTAGGCAGCGAGACATGCGAAGACTTCAGCTAATGGAAGGATATTGTACAACATCAGGCTGTCTTCGCAACTATATCCTTGAATACTTTGGAGAGAAGAAAACTGAGCCCTGTGATAGCTGCGGTAACTGCCACAGAGAGTTTACGGAAATAGACATGACTGCGGAAGCAAAGCAGGTCATTAATTGTGTCTACGAAACCAGAGGCAGATATGGATTAAACATCCTATTAGGTACTTTGATAGGAGCCAATAGGGCCAGGCTAAAAGAGCTTGGTGTGACCAATTACAAAACATATGGAGTATTAAACCACCATTCTGAAACAGAACTTCGCTTATTAGTAAATCAGCTTATTGCAGATGGCTATTTAACCCAGACTGCAGAAAAATATAGTGTGATTCGCATGGGTGATATTTCTTCTCTCAGAAATCCCAAGACCCGTATAATCGTGAAAACCTACAAGGATAGAGAGTTGGATTCAAAGAAATCAAGCCGCAGCAGAAAGGGTACGGATTCTCTGACTAAAGCAGGCTTTGAATTGTTTGACATTCTACGCAATTTACGCGTTAACATTGCCAGAGAAGAAGGCTTGCCGCCATATATTGTATTTAGCGATAAGAGCCTGATTGATATGAGCGCAAAGTGCCCTCATGATAAAGTATCTATGCTAAATGTATCAGGTGTAGGTGAGGCAAAATATGAAAAATATGGAAGTCGTTTCTTAGATGCTATTGCAACATTTATAAATGAACATCCTGATGAAGTTACTAGCATTATGGATGATAATGATACCGTGGACACCACAATATCAGGGGAAAGAGAACGAAAGCCTAAAAAAGTCCCATTTTATCTTAATCCAGAGGATGCTTGCAATTTCGAGTACAAGGATTTATATCTGGTCACTGAAATCAAAGAGGAATTAAATAGAATTACTTCTGTTGAAAATGTAAAGCAAATATATGGTACAGATATTTTTAGATTTTTAGCTCAGGCCGGATATGTTGAAGAAAAGAAAATAGATGGCAGAAATATCCAGACTCAAACTTCACTTGGTATTGAAAAAGGCATTGTTACCACAGAAAAAATTAGCAAAAATGGAAATCCCTATAATGTTCTTTTGTATCCAAAAGTTATACAAAAGGAGATTGTGGAGCATTACGCTACGCTGATAGAATCTAACATGTAAAAATATTGATAAAATAGAGCTCCGGTCTTTTTAGACTAGGGGCTCATTTTTCTTTTAATTAGATTACTATTTTTTATTCATTTCTTGACATACCCATATCAAATCCTTATACTCCCATATATTTTTGAAAAATGAAAATTGATTAACCATATAGTTAATCAAAGAAAGGGAGGGAATAATGGAATATAAAGTATTGAAAGCTACCATCACAAAGGAGTTTCAGGTAAGGCTTAGGGCTTATCCCATTAGCTTTATGGTGGGATGTATTCTTACATCCTTTTATACCACCTTTGGGGCATGGCTGATGTATCACTATTTTTTCAGGGGGCAGCTCTCGGATAGCTTTACTGGCTTAACTGGAACCAGCGATTACATGAGCTATGCTATAGTGGGAAGCCTTATGTATTTATTTGTGGTGCGTACCTGTCTCAACGTCAGTAGAACTTTGATGACAGAGCTGTGGGAGGGGACTTTAGAGAGTCTGATGCTGGCGCCATTTAGGAGAGTGGCATATTTTCTGGGAAATATGTTACTGCAGACAATAACCACTTTCGGAGAGACTGCAATTGCAGCGATTATAGGAGTTGTATTCGGACTTAGGATACATGAGTTTAACCTAATAGAATTTGTTGTGGCAGTATTGATATCTCTTTATTGTTTCTTTGGTGTATCACTGATTCTAGGGTGTGTCATGCTTTATACCAGAAACACCTATATTACACAAAACACCCTGTTTACAGCCATGTTTTTAGTTTGTGGAATCACATTCCCTAAGGAATATCTGCCTTTTGGTCTAAAGGTATTAGGCAGCATAATCCCAGTTACAGATTGTGTTTCAATCATGCGAGCATCATTGCTTGGCGGTATGCCTCAAGCGCAGGTGGTCAAACTGGCTATCAAGGCGCTAGCAGTTGGTACTGTCTATATAGCAATGGGAATGCCTCTGATGAAACACGCGGAAAGAATAGCGTTAGAGAAAATGGAAGGGTAGGAAAATATGATTGAGGTTAGAAATCTAAAAAAGACTTATGATGTAAAAAGAAGAGATGGACTTTTTAAATCCCATAGAGAAAAAGTAGAAGCAGTAAAAGACATTTCGATGCGTATAGAAGCTGGTCAAATAGTAGGTCTTCTTGGTATAAATGGTGCTGGTAAGACCACAACAATAAAGATGCTTACAACACTTATTGAGCCAACCGCTGGCAGCTATAGTTTTGATGGGCTGGATGCCATAGCACATCCTACAGAGGTAAAAAAGCAAATAAACATGATTGCCGGTGGAGAGCGCATGATATATTGGAGGCTGACAGCTTATGAAAATCTGTGGTACTACGGTCAACTGTATGGTATAGAAAATGTTATTTTAAAACAGAGGATAGAAAAACTTTTAAAGCTTGTAGGACTTGAAGATAAAGCAAATATTCCAGTGGAAACTTTTTCAAAGGGCATGAAGCAGAGGCTGCAGATTGCCAGGGGAATGATTAATGATCCAAAATACATATTTTTAGACGAGCCTACAATCGGCCTTGATGCAGTGGTGACTCAGGAGCTTCATGAGGAAATAATGAATCTGGCAAAGAAACAGGAAAAGGGAATTCTTCTAACTTCCCACTATCTGTCAGAGGTGGAGCAATTATGTGATTATATTTATCTGGTCAATAATGGAGAGCTGATAGTGGAAGGAACAAAAAGGAAATTGACGGATTTTGTGTTCCTGCGAAATCAGTATGCCTTTTCAACAAAAGGAATGGATGAAGGAATCTATCTGAAGCTGAAAAATCATATTGGATTTGTGGATAAAGATGCAGACGTATCCTTTGAAGGTGGGAAAACTCTGATTACTTCAAAGGTTGAGCTTTCTTCAAAGCTTGCAGAATTTGCACTTGATGAGAAGCTTACCATTAACGAGCTTCATAAAATGGAGCCATCATTAGAACAGGCTGTAATCAAGCTTTCAAAAGAAATGCAAAAGGAGAAAATGGCATGAAATATTTCCTAAAAGTAGTGTGGGCTGAGGCAGTAAAACAGCATCGAAATTATTTTAACAACTGGACTATATACATTTCTTTATTCATATGGCCACTGTTTAGTTTTTTATCAGCATACTATAGCTACAGTGCATTTGATGTGGATGGAACTTTGATATCATATATAAATGGAAAAAATATATTAGTATTTCTCATGTTGGGGTATATGGCAATGAGCTTTTTCAGGTCAGTGGTTCAGTCAGCCTGGAATTTTTCCAGAGAACGCCAAAGTGGAACTTTAGAGTACATATATCTTTCCACCGCAAATAGGCTGGCAGTTTTAATGGGAAATGCCCTGTCATCAGTATTTGAAAGTGCGATAGTTATGCTGGTTTTTGGAATGCTAATCATAATCAGCAATAGAGATTCCATTAACGTAAATACGATATCATTAGGAATAGTCCTTATAATTTTTATTGCAATGGCACTCTTATGGGGAGTATTTTTAAACGCATGTTTTTTGTATTCTAGGGATACGGATTTTTTATTCACCATTTTAGAGGAGCCAATGGAGATTTTTGCCGGGGTAAAGGTTCCAATAATGATTTTTCCAGCCTGGGCAAAAATTGTCAGCTTCATTTTTCCTCTCACCTATGTGCTTGAGGCTTTAAGACAGGTAATGTTAAATGATGCAAGTGTGTCATCCCTATCTAATATTTTGTTTGCCTGTATTGGAATAATAATAGTGCTTTTATCTGCAACATTGTTTACAATAGGAATTGTAGAAAAGCACATGAGAAAGACGGGCAATGTTGTCCTGTTTTGATAGGGTAATAAATGAAAATTGGAACTTATATAGACAGAGTTGATGATTCATATACTTATACGCTATGTGGAGAGATATTTTTTTCTCCTCTTTTTGAAATGTTTGCAGCAATGCATGTTATCTGCAATCCGATGCATCATACTGCCAGACTTCGCTGGTGGGAGAGAATGCAGGAGCAGCTGGACGAAGGACTAATAGAGGATATAGTCGATTTATCAGAATGTACAAATGAGTGGCTGGCACCTATCGATTTTGTGTCCTTTGACACATATCCAACCAGAGATATGAATGTTGAGGAGGCCCTGTTAACCCTAGAGGGCTACTCTATTGATATATGGAAAAAGGTTTTTAGCGATAATGGTACAACTATCACTCCTTCTCAAAAACAAAAGATTATTGGAGTGTCAAAAAGATTCTACGACTCCTATTTTTATAATGAGATAATAATTCTAGAGCCCCTCATGAACACAGCATTAAAAAAACTGTTAAAATCCTGGGAAACAGACGGAATCGCAAAATCCTTAGCTGATATCCATGAGCGACTTAAAGTGGATGAGCGTGAGGTAATCTTTGTGAAGAACAAGGAATATCATTTCAAATATGATGAAATAAAAAAGATATTTGTGACTGGCAGTGTATTTTTGAGTCCACATCTTATTATGGGAATGGATGACAATTCATCAATTCAGACGGTGAAGCATTTTTATGCTGAGGGTGTGGAATCCTGTCCTCCAGAAGAGCTGGTAAAGCTCTATAATGGCCTGGCTGATGGAACCAGATTGCAGATACTTAAGATGATAAAGCATAAAGCTGACACCACTCAAAGTTTGGCGAAAAAGCTCGGAATATCTGAGGCTGCCGTTTCAAAACAGCTAAAGGTGTTAAACGCAGGTGGCCTTGTTACCAAACATAGAAAAGGCAGCTTTATGTATTATTCAGTGGCAGATCAGGCTTTGGATTTTCTGACTTATAGGATATATGAGTATCTGATGTAAAGCGGGCATGTCTAAAATATTTCCGCTGAAACTCCATAGGAGTCATGCCGACCCTTTCCCTGAAGGTCTTTATAAAATAGCTGGTAGAGGAAAAGGCCAGGTATTCACCGATATCCGATTCTGAGAAATCGGAGTACAATAGCATATTTTGGGCTGCTTCAATCCGTTTACTGCAGATGTATTCCTGGATTGTGCAGCCCTTTTCTTTTTTGAAAAGAGTGTTCAAATAGTTTGGTGACAGGTGTGCAGCCTCAGCTACATCCTTTAGAGTGATTTTTTGATGAAGGCTGAAATAGATGTAGTCTAAAGCTCTGTATGTAGGCTTGCTGAGTGCAGCAGGAGCGCCTATTTCATCTATCTTGGCCCTGTCAGAATGTATGGCAGCAAGTCTTTTTGTAAAATCAGTAATCATTTCAGTGTGCAGCTTTTCGATTGTAGACACATCGTCGCAAATATCCATCTGTCTTATATAGTAATCGCTTAGATTATAGGCAGTCTGAGCCTCTAAGCCTCCTTCAATGGCAAAACGTGTAGCCAAAGTGGTGGTGGCTACAAAAAGATATTTTATGTTTCTCACTGGGTCAGTTGACAATTTGCCCATAGACTCTGAGCGAAAGAACTTTATACTTTCCTCAATCGAGCGTAAATCTCCATTTTTAAGATATTCATATTGCAGCAGCTCCTCGTCGTAGGTGTGGTGAGGCACGTCAGCTTCCCTCTGCAAAAAGGAAGCTATAACCAGCTGTTTATTTTGTTCTGAAGTGTTATATTTTCCATTCATAGTTAAATAATATCACAAATAGTTAGATATTGATATTGCACAAGCTTCATATTTGCTAATATACAAATAGATATAGATTCCTGAATGCAAAATAGGAAAATGCATTTGGAAACCTATAAATGAACATAAGTGCAAATATTTGCAGAAAGGACATAGCTATGGCATTACCAAAGAATTTTTTGTGGGGTGGGGCAGTGGCAGCTCACCAATTAGAAGGTGCATATGACGTAAACGGAAGAGGACTGTCTGTTTCTGATGTGCTGACAGCTGGTAGTGTATCAGTACCACGTAAAATTACAGATGGTGTAGTAGCATCTGAAAAATATCCAAATCATAAGGGTATTGATTTTTATCACACCTATAAGGAAGATATTAAGTTGTTTGCAGAGCTTGGGTTCAAATGCTTTAGAACCTCTATTTCATGGAGCAGAATTTTTCCAAATGGAGATGAAAGTGAGCCTAATGAGGCAGGTCTTAAATTCTATGATGATCTGTTTGATGAGCTTTTGTCCCATGGAATAGAGCCGGTAGTGACCCTTAGCCATTTTGAGATGCCTTATGCACTGGTAAAAAATTATGGTGGCTGGGCAGATAGAAGGCTTGTGGACTTTTTTGTAAATTACGCTATCACAGTTATGAATCGCTACAAGGATAAGGTTAAATACTGGATGACCTTCAACGAGATAAACAATCAGTACCGAGTGGACAGTGATATATTTGGCTGGGTAAATTCTGGAGTCATTTTTTCAAAATCAGAAAACAAGAAAAAGCTTTTGTATCAGGTGTCTCATAATCAACTGATTGCATCAGCACTTGTGGTGGCAAAGGGACATGAGATAAATCCAGACTTTATGATTGGCTGTATGTGTGCCTTTACCGCATATTATCCTTATTCCTGCAATCCAGATGATGTGCTGTGCGCCACACAGTCCATGCATGATAAATTTTTTTATCTGGATGTACATTGTCGAGGACATTATCCTAGCTATGTGAAGAAGGAGTGGGAGAGAGAAGGTACCATGCCTGAAATCTTGCCTGGGGATGAAGAAATCCTTAAAAACGGAACAGTTGATTACATTGGATTTTCTTATTATATGACAAATGCTGTAAAGGCCACTCCTGACAAAACCAATAGTGACGCAATCGTTGGAAATGAAAACACCGTTCCAAATCCATATGTGACTCCAACTGAATGGGGCTGGAATATTGATCCAGAGGGTCTTCGATACTCTCTTGATACTCTCTATGAGAGATACGAATTACCTCTTTTCATAGTGGAAAATGGAATTGGTGCAATAGATAAACTTGAGGATGATAACACGATAGATGACAGCTATAGAATCGATTACCTAGGCAGCCACATAAAGCAGATGAAGCTTGCTGTGGAAGAGGATGGAGTGGAACTGATAGGCTACACACCTTGGGGTTGCATCGATGTGGTTTCATTCACAACAGGTGAGCTTAGAAAACGATATGGCTTTATTTATGTGGATCTTAATGACGATGGCTCAGGCACAGGAAACAGATACAAGAAAAAATCCTTTGACTGGTATAAAAATGTTATAGCCAGCAATGGTGAACAGATATGATGAAATACTCGCCTTCCCAAATTCGGGAAGGCGTTTTTGTGTGACATAAATGTGATAATTGTTGTACTAATATGTATATGAAATAAAAAAGAGATGCAAAACATCTCGATTAGGGGAGCTAGAGGTAATGAGAATTAAACACATTAATGATGAAAACGGATTTTTTGAAAGACTAAACGGATGTGAAGGGAAGGTGTATTTGATTAATACAGATGGAAATATTATCACTCTTAATCCAAAAGTAAAGCATGATATTGGAACCATAGCATCAACACTTTTGGATGGCACACTTAACGATGTAGAAATTAGATTTTCAGAGACAAAGGATATTTTTTATATGGCAGAATATGTGATAGCTGTATAAAATTTTTATGAAATAGTAAAGAGGGGAATAATTATATAGATTCCTGTTGACTATACATTTTTAGTCAGCAAGAGTGATATGTTGATAAGAAGCAATTCTGAAGCTAGGATTGCTTCTTTTTTGTTAATGTTAGATACATTAAAAGTGGTACAATCTTTTACAAGTAATTAAAACTATGTAGCAAAGGAAAAAAATGGATAAAAGCAATAATAGATTAAACCTATATCTTGCACCTTTAGAAGGTGTTACAGATTCAATATATCGAAATACATTTTTAAAATATTATGGTGGTGTTGGAAAGGTTTATACACCTTTCATTTCTCCTAATTCTACCTTTAAATTTACCACCAGAGAGTTCAAAGATATTGATTCTGAAAAAAATGATGTAAGTCTTACTGTGCCTCAGCTTTTGACCAATAATCCAGAGCATTTATTATGGGCGGCAGCTGAAATAGCATCCCTTGGATTTGGTGAAATTAATCTAAATCTAGGATGTCCAAGTGGAACAGTAGTGGCAAAGAAAAAGGGCTCAGGTCTTCTTTATTATCCAGAAGAACTAGATAAATTTTTATACTCTATCTATAGCGGTTTAGATGAGGCATGCAGCAGGAAAAATGCTAAGACACCTGCCATATCTATCAAAACAAGGCTTGGAAAGGTTGAGCCTGAGGAATTCTATGAAATATTAGATATTTATAATAAATATCCAGTTCACGAGCTGACCATTCATCCTAGAATCCAGACCGATTTTTATAAAGAACCCCTTCGTATGGAATTTTTCGATTATGCCATCAGTCATGCAAAGGCTAATTTAGTATTCAATGGAGAGTTAAATACTACAGCAGATATTTTGAGTATTGAAGAAAAGTATGATATCGTAAATGCGGTAATGCTTGGACGCGGCTTGATTTCTAATCCTGAGCTTGCCATTTGGTACAACAATGGCACATTGCCTGATAAAATAGATATGGCAAAATTTAAGGATTTTCATAACAGTCTTTTAGAGCAGTATATTTCAGTGCTGTCAGGGGAAAAGCCAGTATTACACAGAATGAAGGAATTCTGGGTTTATTGGCAAAAGAATTTCCCGAATCAGGAAAAACAAATCAAAAAGCTCAGGAAATCGAATAAGCTCATGGAGTACAAGGATTATGCAAATATATTATTAACATCAGGAGGACTATAAGTGTACACAACAAGTTATTATTTGGAGCACTATTTCCATATGCCGGATTTTATAATATTTTTGGCCTTGGCAATGGTTCTAATGGGAATAGTATTTTTTGTATTTTATCTTTACGCAAAAGGAACCAATAAAACCGATAAGAAGCTGGAGCATGAATTTTACTACCTGTCAGAAAGGTTTTATGAACTGATATTTTCAGGCGGCTCAATCATTGGCTTCATGGCTGCCTACTATTTGATCAACCGATTTGTTACAGAAGGAGCATTTAAAACCTTTTGGGATGATTACAAGGACTATTTACTTCTGGTATTTATGGTCATATCAATCCTTGTTAATTCATTTTTGGATCATGTGGTTCTCAGAGTAAAGCATCTGGATGAAGATGCCATGGCATCCATCAGACTTACCGGAATGCTTTACATGATTATCATTTTTGCATACATCAAGTTCATCTATGAGGATGATAATTATGATATGTTCATAGCTTATTTCCTCACTTTGATGATAGGTCGATTCGTTTATTTTGACGCAAGCTTCAAGGACTTTTTACATTGCATTAAAAGAGCAATTGCAAATATTCCAATTATGATTATGGCACTTACCTTTCTTGGAATAATGTGTCTGTATGGCTATTCAACAGAGTATCTGTTAAAGCATAATGGTGTTATCACCAATATTTTCTTCACTCATCTGTTCATAATTGTGGCTATGTTTATCACACATTTTGTGGCCTACAAAATTGTGCAGGGTAAGACTTGTGTCAAAACCAAAAGGACAAATAGAATAGAGCGAGAGGATAATAGACAAAGGCATAGTAGACGAGAGTCACATGACAGAGTCGAAAGACAAGAAAGACCACGTAGACAAGACGAAATTGAGGTAATGGATTTATGAAAAACAATGTAGTACTGATTGGAATGCCAGGCGTTGGCAAAAGCACACTTGGAGTTGTCCTTGCAAAGGAGCTTGGATTTGAATTTGTAGATGCAGATTTGCTTATTCAAAAAAGAGAAAACCGTTTACTTAAGGAAATTATTGCAGAGGATGGAGTAGATGGTTTTTTAAAAATAGAAAATGATGTAAATGCAAGCATTAACACAGATAAAACAGTAATAGCAACAGGCGGCAGCGTAATATACGGCGCCGAGGCTATGGAACATCTAAAGGAGATAGGCACAGTAGTGTACCTAAAGCTTGACTACGAAACTCTAGACTCACGCCTAGGCTCCCTAAAAGGCCGCGGCGTAGTCCTAAAGGATGGACAAACCCTCAAATCTCTCTACGAGGAACGCATCCCTCTCTACGAAAAATATGCCGACCTAATCGTAGACGAACAAGGCTTAAACCTAGAGGAGACCCTCACATCCGTACTCAAAAGCCTGAGATAGCCTAATCTCAGCTTGAAGATAGCCAGTTACGCTATTAAAAAAGGAAAAAATAGCCTGTAGTAAACAAGGATGATATCACTTAAGCGAGACATTCCTAGTCGAGCGTAGTGATATCATCCTTGTTTGCGTAACAGGCGAGCCAAAACCTAAAATATAGCGTAACTGGCGAGCCAACATCCTAGTGGCTAGCCACTACCTATCTCCAGCCCTCTGATATCCAGTCTTAACCAGCCACTTCTGGTCAATCACCTTCACCTCATCCCCAAACAGGATATGAAGTCTCACAGACGAAGGCTGCTTTTCAACTTCTTTAACAGTTCCCTCTCCAAACTTAGGATGAGTCACTGTATCTCCAACCTCATAGCGAACCTTTGCATTTTCCATATTCTTGTACATACGCTGTGTGCGATAAGTATCAAGCATCTGAACCTGCTTGTGATCCACATTTGGGCGGGTGAGCACAGAGTCATAGTCGACCTTTTTCAGGCTTTGGCCTTCCACATAAAAGTCTGAAGGAATAGCACCGATAAGTGAACAACAATATTTCCATGCACTGCCATGAACACCTGGCTGCCAGTTATACTGCTCAGGGATGACAATGTGACGGGTCATATAATGAGCATATTCGTGCTTGTAAAGATTTACGCGATCAGTCTTTGAAAGCTGCTCATTCAAACAAAATCCAATGAAGAAAAGTGAAAACTGGAACTGCTCCTCGTTATCGTAAGAAGGAGGCATATAAGAACCAAGTGCCTTTTCATCCATACCAAAAGTGATAGGTACGTCGGCACCATGGAGACCAAGCTTGTGGTCCAAAACAGAATAAAGAGCGGTGATTTCTGCACGCAAGATAGGTTCTTCATCGTGCAACATTTTTAACATATCTTTTTTAGTCATGTAAAACTCCTTAAAAAATGAAAAAACTTATCTCAGTATAGCAAGTGAAATCTAAATTAACAATGACCAAAATTGAATAAATGTGATTGATTATAAAGTGACTATAAACTTTTAAATAAAAGTAGCCGAAATAGATTTTGGAGTGTAGATAACGGGATTAGTGCGCACATTTTTAATTTATAATTTATAATTGAGGGGTAGCTATGAAAAAAATATTAAAATCATTGAAAAAGATAACAGCTCTTAGTTTAGGTTTTATAATATTATCAGGTCTTGTTTTTTCTCCGCTTGAAGCTGAGGCTGCCAAGAAAAAATCAGGAAATGCCACTTATGCAGAGGGGGACGATATTGCTTTTGGTAACCTGGATGGAAATATACTTAACTGGACTATTTTAAAATACGACGATACTACAAAAATTGCGTTTGTAGTTTCCAGAAAAACCTTGAGTACTACTTCAGTAACTGCCTATAGAACGGCAGTAAATATGTCATATGTTGACAACAAAAAATCTCCAGGTTATGTGAGATGGTCAGAAAACTATTGGCGTGGCTGGTGCAACGAAATCTTTTATGTAAATAGCTTTAATGATGAAGAAAGAGCAAAGATACAAAAGACAACTCTTAGTGAAGCTGATGCTCAAAAGAGTCTTATGAATTTTTACCATGATACGTCTTTAGATGGTGATTATATTAAAAATAATAAGACAAAACAGTCTCTCAATATGAATGTTTATAACACACAGACTACAACGTCTGATTATATTTTTTTCCTGTCTTCGGATGAGTACACTGAGTACAAGGATAAAATAAAATTTGAGACCAGAGGCATCTGGCCGCTCAGAACCAATTCATTTGATGATCCAGCTTTTGGACTGTTTTGCAATGATAATGACAAACTATTATATAAAAATTATTATTATATGGGCGATGGCATAAGACCCGCCATGTATGTACAGTTAGGAGAGCCAGAGGTAGTTGATGACTCAACTGATGCGAAAATAACTGATGGTAAAACAGCAGATGCCACTAAAAACGATGCCACTAAAGCTGGTGCCAACAACACTAATTCAACAAAAAACACAAATGCCAGTACCAATGCTGACAAGGCAACTACAGCAGCCAGCACCAAGACACCCGCGAAAGAAACTAAGACAGAAAAAGCTCCTGCCTCCAGTGAAAAAAAATATGCTAATAATGGTACAAATACTGGCAATATAACTCTCCCAGATGATTCCCAGTATTCAATGTCTGCGGGAACTACGGCTCAGGTTGCAATTGACCTTGATTACCTGAATAGTACAGAAAAGGATTACACAATCACCTATAAATCATCAGATGCGAGTGTACTGAATGTAGATTCCAGTGGCAAAATAACTGCCACAGGAACGGGTACAGGAGTTGTTACAGCCAAAATGAAAAAATCAAATGGAAAGGTTTATACCATGTCCTGCAGAGTGGATGTAAAATAATAACCCATTAAAATTTGCCAAGGGCTTCCCTAAATTAAGGGAAGCCCTCTTTAGATATTTTTAATAAAATTTTATTAGTAAATAACAGCCAAGAGAATTATACTATATCTTAGATTAAAGGTTTAAGGAGGCAGATATGTATTACGGATATGGTTTTGGTTACGACCCAACAATAATTCTTGTGCTGATTGGTGCGCTTATCAGTGGACTTGCATCACTTAATGTGCGTGGTACCTTCAATAAATACAGCAAAATCAGAAACTACAGAGGCTATACAGCAAATCAGGTGGCAGAGCAGATTCTTCATGCAGCAGGCATTTATGATGTGCGAATTGAGCGCATCAGAGGCAATCTGACAGACCACTATTCACCAAATGAAAAGGTGCTTCGTCTTTCAGATGCTACCTATGGACAGACCAGTGTAGCAGCAATAGGTGTAGCAGCTCACGAGTGCGGACATGCTATTCAGCACCAGGAGGGCTACGCTCCACTTAAGCTTCGTGCAGCATCAGTGCCACTTGCAAATATTGGTTCATGGATTTCCTGGCCTGTTATTTTGATTGGTCTTCTAATCGGTTACACACCACTTGCACAGCTTGGCGTTTTCCTTTTCACTTTTGTTGTGGCATTCCAGCTGATTACACTTCCAGTAGAGTTTGATGCCAGTGCTAGAGCTTTGAGGATTCTTGACCAGGACAACATCCTTGAAGGAGATGAGCACAAAGGAGCTACCAAGGTTTTAAAGGCAGCAGCTCTTACATACGTGGCAGCATTGTTCTCTACAATTCTTCAGCTATTAAGATTGGTTCTTCTTGTAAACGGTAGAAGCAGAAGGGATTAATAGTGAATTATTTAAATAATATAATTACAATAGTTCAACCTGAAAATTTACAGCCTGATTATCCAGAGGGGACCTTGGTCCTCACTGATAGTCAGGCTGTTATTGATGTGTGCAACAACAGAAATCAACCAGTAGCAGCCTTTGAGCATGATGATATCCACAATCTGAAATGCAATCATATTCTTATTGATGTAGATGATGTAGATGACGAGGTATTTGAAAATATCTATAGACGCTGCATGGATATTCCATGGGATATTTCAGAAACTGATAGAACATTTATCAGGGAATTTTCCATGCCTGATTTGGATGATTTGTTTCAGCTTTATTCAAAATCTGGCATGACAAAATATATGGAACCGCTTTTCGAATATGAGGAAGAAAAGCAGTATGAACTAAACTATATCCAGTATATATATAAACTTTATGGGTTTGGAATGTGGCTTGTTTATGATAAAATATCAAAAGATTTGATAGGAAGAGCTGGTATCGAAGTCAGAGATACATGTCTTGGAGAAAACCAGGCAGAGCTTGGTTTTTGTATCGCATCAGATAGATGGGGACAGGGACTGGGATATGAGGTTTGCTCAGAGATTGTCAGGCTAGCCAGAGAGGAATACGACCTCAATAGCCTTATAGCAAGATGTGATCCTGACAATAAAGCCAGCAGAAGATTATTAGAAAAATTGGGTTTTGAATTTATCTGCTTTCAGGATGATGGGGATTGCAGATATCGCCTTGGCCTATAGAGACCAGGGTATGAAATAGGGGAAAATAATGGATTTAAAAGATTATCAACACGAGGTAGTTATTACAGATGCGGGGCTTCCTTTCAAGCTGTTTTCATTTGAAGGAGCCAATGGAAATTATATAAGGGACAAGCACTGGCATCGTTCAATAGAGATATTTGCAGTTTGGGATGGCAAGCTGGAATTCACTTTGCATGACAAAAAATTCCCACTTAGCAACGGCGAATTTGTTATTGTAAACAGTAACGAGGTTCACAGCATTGTTGCGCCAAATCCTAACAAAACAGTAGTATTGCAGATTCCACAGGACACCTTTGCAGAATATTTTACAGATGATCAGTTCATCTGGTTCTCACATGCTGACAGAGAAAGTGACCACAGAGTTTTTGTGCTTCTCACAGAAATGTATCTGATTTACACAAACGGAGAGGAAGCAAACAAGCTTCAGGTGCTTAGCCTCTACTACGAGCTACTTCATCTTTTGGTTACAAAATACAGAAAGTTTAACGTTAATGAGGATATTTTAAAGAGCAATAAACAATTAAAGAAGCTTTCAAGTATCACCCGATATATGAAGGATCATTATGCTGAGCCTCTTTCTTTAGAGATGATGGCAGACCAGTTCAATTATTCTCCTTCATACCTGTCCAGAATGTTCCAGAAGCATGCCGGAATCAATTTCAAGGATTATCTACTTGGCATCAGACTAGAGCATGCGGTCAGAGAGCTTGAAGAAACAGGAGGACAGATAGTAGACATCGCCCTTGGCAACGGCTTCCCTAATTCCAAGGCATTCTCAAACGCCTTCAGGGAAAAGTACGGGGTATTGCCTAGCGAATACAGAAAGAAATCAGGAGACGCCTAATTAATGGACGTCTCCTGATTTCTTGAGATAGAATATAGCAAGCTGGGTTCGATCTCTCAGATTAAGCTTTTCTAGGATGGTGGACAGGTAGTTGCGCACTGTGCCTTCAGAAAGGAAGAGCTTCTGGGAGATTTCTTTATTTGAAAAGCCCTCAGCTACCAGCTGGATGACCTCAAATTCTTTTTCTGTAATATCGTATTTACGATAATCAAAATCATCAGTTTCCTGACCTGAAGACATAAGGCTTGGAAGCTTATCTATGACAGCTCCTCCAAATACACTTTGACCATCCAGAGCGGCATGAAGTGCAGCAGGAAGGGACTTGTAATCCTGCTTTAAGAGATATCCCTTCACGCCTAGCTTCAAGGCTTTTACAATATATTCGTCATCAGAAAAGGTGGTGAGAAAGAGGATAGTGGCATCCTTGTGTTTGCTTAGGATTTCCTCAGCAGCCTCAAGACCATTCATGTCTGCCATACGGATATCCATAAGCAGAAGGTCTGGATTCAGCTCATCAAAAAGAGACACCGCCTCACGGCCGCTGCATCCCTTTCCTACTATTTCAAATTCTCCGTCCGCTGAGATAATCATCTCAAGGGACATTGTGATAAGTTCGTCGTCATCGACTAGTAATATTTTTTTCATATACACCTCATCAGTTAGCTAAAGCTGACAGCTTCCCCCTCGCCGGGGAGGTAGATAATGCTAAAGCATTATCTCTTCACCGCTAAAGCGGTCCCCCTTCCCCTTCAAAGGGGAAGGCTTAATTATTTAATGGCAGTCTGGAAAAAACTGTGAAACCATCGTTAATATATACATATGCATCCCCACCCAGGTTCCTGGCGCGGCTCTTGATGTTGGTAAGTCCAATGCCATCGTAGCCCTCTGTGGATATCCTTGTCTTTGCTTCATCAGAGAGAGTTCCGTTGTCTGTAATGGACAGGGTGCAGAAACTGTTATTCTGGTGGAAAATCACTGAAACAGTATCTCCATTGGAATGCTTTATTATATTTGTAACAGCCTCCTTTAAAATACCAATCAGTGATAGTTTGATATTTGTTGGAAGTGCTTCATCCAAATCTAAATCTGTATTTACGGTAAATGCGCTAAGCTCGCTTATTATTTCATCGAAATTCTTTTTCAAATCAATTGAGTCATCGTGCAAATCGTGGACTGATGCTCGCATCTTTGCCATGGATTCATCAAGGGTATTAGCCAGCATATCAAGCTGTGGAGCAAGCTTCTCATCCTTATTAACTGTGGTTATGGCACCAAGGAGTAAAATGGCTCTGGATAGTAAATGCCCAACATTGTCGTGAATCTCTCTGGCAATTCTGTTTCGCTCTGCAAGGGTGGCAAGGTGAACCTGCTGGTCCTGTTCAGAGAGAAGACGTTTATTTTTATCCTTTAGAATGGATTCCAATTCAAAGCTGTCATCACGGGTGCGGTGCAGCTGTGCCTGCAATTCCATCATTCTTGTCCAAAGAATAGTAGATATAAAAGTGAATCCTCCCAGGACAAAGATTGAAAAAACAAGTGGAAGACTGGCATCTATAACCGCCACCATATATACAAAGGTTATAACAAATGGAATTCCTGTCAGAGTGAGATAGACTGTTTTTTGATTAAACAGAAGGCTTATTTCAAGAAGCAAAAAAACACAAATAGACATTACAACCGAGGTGGTTGTAATGCCATTTGAATTAATTATTAATCCTAATCCTACCGCTGCCAGAGAGCGGATGACTATATCATATAGCATATTGCTCCTTTTTCTTTGTGATGATAAGACCTGCTGCGAAGAATACCATTGCAAAGAGCACTTCTATTAATAAGTAACTAGCGAACTGACGGCTCCAGATGTTGTTGATTGGAGTATCGTTTATAAATTTGATTGCTGTGGTGTACCAGTAGAGTGGCAAAAAATGTGCTGCCTTTACAATTGAAGCTGATAAATACTGGGTGTCTACAAATACTCCGCAGAGGAAACTCATGGAGAGTACAAACATATTTGCAACCATGTTTATAAGGCTCTCGTTTACTGTGATTGAACAAATGAAATATGCCATTCCAAGTCCTACAAACATGAGAGTGTAGGTGTCTATTGCGTAGAAGATGAATTTCGTATTTTCGTATTCAAGACCCATCAGGCTGATTACTATGATTGCCACAGTAGTGATAGCAAAGCCGATGAAGATTACTGCTGCGATTGAAGCAGCGTTTCTGGTGAAGAAATGCATTCCACTAACGGAAATACGATTGTTTACATCTCTGTTCTTCATGAATGTAAGAGTGCATGCGCAGCATACACAAAGTAACATCATAAGTGTGTAGCCGTTGAAGGTATACATTCCTGAGTAGTAAGAACGATGATTTTCTTCTGATTTATCAACGACTGTAGCCTGTGTATTGCTAAGCTTTACCATCTGGTCGTGAGTGAGAGAAATAGCCTCATTCTCGCTGTAACCACTATTTAAATATACCACAACATCCTGTAAATAGTCATTAAGCTTCTCTGTAAGTAAGAACTGTGAAGCGGTAGTTCCAGGGGCGATGTAGGTAAGAGCGTCTTCCACATCACCTGACTTAATCTGTTCCTCAAATCCCTCTGGAATAATAAGTGCATAATCGTAAATTGCGAAACGCACATTGTCATTCATTACCTGTGGATCATCGGTTCCAGGGGCAACAACTTCCTGAGTTTCTGTAAGATAATCAACCAGTGCCTGGCTGAGGTTTGAATTATCATTATCAGTAACTGCTACCTTCACTGTGACTTCTTCAAAGGCGCTTTCCTGAGTGCTTGTGGTTGCCTTAGCCTGCATATTTCCGAATACTGTAAAGATAGTTAAATATACAATGATTGTTGTGATATTTGCTTTTAATGATTTTAGTATTGCATTAAAGACTGACATATTTTCTCCTCCTTAAAAGGATTGCGCTTATGAAAAGGCTGACTACAATCATGATGCTCATAATTGTTATATCCTGGTAGTACATTGCTGTTTTGCCGTAGGTGGCTCTTGTGTAGAGGCAGTCGACTAAAAGGGCTGCTGGATTAATTCTGTTAAGAATAGGTGCTTTGCTTTCGATAAGCTGTCTAATCTGGTGCCACATAAGGCCACTGAAGAATGAACAGGTCATTGTGAAGCAAAGTGGAACAACCATTAATAGTCTTGAATTCTTTATGAGGGAACCCATAAGGACACCACAGGATACACCAAGAGCACTTCCCAATGTTGTTATGGCGATTATGTTTACAAGTGGAGCACCAAAGCTTATCTTTAATATTTTTTGTACATAGATAACAACTACTGCATTTGAGACTGCCTGCATTATCATTGCTGCGCAGATACCAGCCACGATGGCCATCAACTTGCTTGTTGGTGAGCACTCAAAGCGTTTTCCCTGCTCAGTCATATTTGCACAGATGCCTTCAAGGATTGTTGTGCTAATCCATGAACTGAAAAGTGATGACATTGCAATTAATGCGAAGAAGTACTGCACATAAGGTGATGTGTTATTTCCAAAATCATGTTCCTTTATTATTGCAAGATTTTCTGTCACCATATCCAGGGCTGACTGTATGTTCTCTGGATGATCCTTTGCTATCGTATCAATCACATTCTTTTTGTTCTCGTATTCTCGTACAATCTGGTTCATGACGGTGGCGTTGTAGCCATTGGTAGGAACGATAGTTTCGATTTCTTCACCATCCTCCATGTAGAATCCAAATATTTCATCTGAATTCATGGCATCCATAGCTTCCTGCTTTGAACCGTATTTACGAAGGGAGAGGATAGCTTCATTTCCATCTGTTTCTTCTGTAAGTTCATCAAGAACCGTCTCGAAGTTTGATTCCGCCTGATTCGTATTTACGTATCCTACTTCTATGGTGTGGAAGCTGTCCGGGTCATCCTTAATCATATTTCCAAATCCCAAATAGAAGACTGTGGCAAGTACGATTGGAAACAGGAAGTTCCAGCCAACCATATAGCGGTTTCGGATTATCTCCTTAAATTTATATACAAAAATTCGTCCGAACATTAGTCTCTGAGCTCCTTTCCTGTGATTTCAAGGAATACATCATTTAATGTAGGAAGTTCTGTTGATACGTGACCAAAAGGAATGTTGTTATCTGTCAGATAACTGAGGACATGTACCAGATTATGATCTCCACCATCGCATTTAATAATAAGATCATCTCCATCCTCCTTAATCTTATAAACGTGATTGATTTCCTTTAATCCGCTGATAATCTCATCAGATTTATTAGGAAGATTTACTCGGATTGTCTCACGGTTCATAAGGGATGACTTAAGTTCATTTGTTGTTCCGTTGGCAAGGTTCTTACCGTGGTCCATAATGATTACTCTTGAGCAAAGCTCCTCAACCTCTTCCATATAGTGTGAGGTGTAGATGATTGTTGCGCCGTCCCTGTTCATCTTCTTGATGCCTTCAAGGATTGCATTTCGGCTCTGAGGATCAACTGCAACTGTTGGCTCGTCGAAGATGATAAGTTTTGGCTTGTGAGCAATCCCACAGGCGATGTTAAGTCTTCTAAGGAGACCACCGGAAAGCTTCTTTGGCTTGTACTTTTTGTATTCTGTAAGTCCTGTGAACTCTAAGGCTTCCTCAACATATTGTTTTCTTAACTTCTTATCTTTGATATAGAGACCACAGAAGAAATCAACATTTTCATATACATTTAAGGTTTCGATGACTGCTACGTTTTGCATTACCACACCAATCTGTGATTTGATATCGTAAGCATCTGGTGCCATATTCTTATTGAAGATTTTGATGTCTCCCTTGTCGTACTGAAGAAGAGAAAGAAGACAATTAATTGTTGTTGTCTTACCAGAACCGTTTGGTCCAAGGAGTCCTAAGATTTCTCCGTCTTCTATATTCAATGAAAAGTGATCTACTGCAACCTTCTCACCATATCGCTTAACTAAGTTATCAATTGCTACTACGTTATTTCCCATTTTACTTCTCCTTTTTCGCGAGCTGTTTTGTTTGTATCTGCCATTATAATACATAATGCATTTGTCACATTACAGTGAATTGAGTCATATGATGGCATGACAAATGTCACATACCATATGTCAAAAATCTGACATCACATAGTAAAGATTTAAAAGTCTAGTTTTTGAATGATTTGCTATGATTGTATCATCGAACGAAACGGTTAGAGGCTTTATCAAAAGTAAAGGGAGCCGGTATTTTAAGGAGGGTAATTAAAATGACAAACATGCCAAATGTAAAAATTGGTGTAGTAGCAGTTTCTCGTGACTGCTTTCCAGAAAGCTTATCAGTAAATAGAAGAAAGGCACTTATTGAGGCCTATACTAAAAAATATGGTTCAGAGCACATTTATGAGTGCCCAGTTTGTATTGTAGAGAGCGAAATCCATATGGTTCAGGCTCTTGAGGATATCAAGAAGGCTGGATGTAACGCACTTTGTGTATACCTTGGAAACTTTGGTCCAGAAATCTCTGAAACACTTCTTGCAAAGCACTTTGACGGACCTAAGATGTTCTGTGCAGCAGCAGAGGAGTCAGGTAACAGCTTATTAGATGGTAGAGGAGATGCTTACTGCGGTATGCTTAATGCATCTTACAACCTTCAGCTTCGCAATGTAAAGGCTTATATCCCAGAGTATCCAGTAGGTGATGCTGAGGATTGTGCTGATATGATTCATGATTTCGAGGGGGTAGCTCGTGCCGTAATCGCACTTTCAGATCTTAAGATTATCAGCTTTGGCCCACGTCCAATGAACTTCCTTGCTTGTAATGCACCAATCAAGCAGCTTTACAACCTTGGTGTTGAAATCGAGGAGAACTCAGAGCTTGATCTTTTCGAAGCATTCAACAAGCACGCTGGTGACAGCCGTATTCCAGAAGTTGTTGCAGATATGGAAAAGGAACTTGGCGCTGGAAATAAGAAGCCAGAGGTTCTTGAGAAGCTTGCCCAGTATGAGCTTACACTTAAGGATTGGGTTCGTGATCACAAGGGATATCGTAAATACGTAGCAATCGCTGGCAAGTGCTGGCCTGCATTCCAGACACAGTTTGGTTTCGTTCCTTGCTATGTAAACTCTCGTCTTACAGGTGAAGGAATCCCTGTATCTTGCGAGGTTGATATCTACGGATGTCTTTCAGAGTTCATCGGTACAGTTGTATCAGAGGATGTTGTAACACTTCTCGACATCAACAACTCAGTACCAAAGGATATGTACAACGAGGAAATCAAGGGTAAGACAGATTACACACTTGAGGATACATTCATGGGATTCCACTGCGGAAATACATGCTCTAGAAAGCTTGCATTCTGCGAGATGAGAAACCAGAAGATCATGGCTAGAGCACTTCCTGTAGAGGTTACAAACGGAACACTTGAAGGTGATATCGCTCCAGGTGAGATTACATTCTACAGACTCCAGTCTACAGCTGACAACAAGCTTCGTGCTTACATTGCACAGGGTGAGGTTCTTGATGTTCGTACAAAGTCATTCGGTTCAATCGGTGTATTTGCAATCCCTGAGATGGGACGCTTCTATCGTCACTGGTTAATCGAGAAGGGCTTCCCACATCACGGAGCTGTTGCATTCGGTCACTACGGAAAGGCACTCTTCGAAGTATTTAAGTACATCGGAGTTGATGTTGACGAAATCGGATACAACCAGCCAGCAGGCGTAAGATACCCTACAGAGAATCCATGGAGATAATATAAGGCTTCCCCCTCTGGGGGAAGCTGTCAGCGCAGCTGACTGATGAGGGCATTGTAACTATAGGCGCCCCTCATCCACCGCTAGCGCGGTCCCCCTTCCCCCTTAGGGGGAAGGCTTTTTTATAAAGGAGAATGTATTATGTATTATATAGGTGTAGATCTTGGTACATCAGCCGTTAAGCTTCTACTTATGGAAGGTAACGGCGACATCAAGAAAATCGTTTCAAAAGAATATGACTTAAGCTTCCCACATCCAGGCTGGTCTGAGCAGAAGCCAGAGGATTGGTGGACACAGGTTGTGGCAGGAATTAAGGAACTTACATCAGAGGTTGACAAGACTTTGGTTGCCGGCATTTCCTTCGGTGGTCAAATGCACGGTCTTGTCACACTTGATGCTGATGACAACGTTATTCGTCCAGCTATTCTTTGGAACGATGGTCGTACAGGAAAAGAGACAGAGTATTTAAATACAGTAATCGGAAAGGACAAGCTTTCTGACTACACAGCAAACATTGCCTTCGCTGGTTTCACAGCTCCAAAGATTCTTTGGATGCAGGAGAATGAGCCAGAGCTTTGGGCCAAGGTTGCAAAGATTATGCTTCCAAAGGATTACATCGCTTACAAGCTTTCTGGAAGCTTCTGTACAGATTATTCTGATGCCAGCGGTATGCTTTTATTAGATGTTAAGAACCGTTGCTGGAGCAAGGAAATGATGGACATCTGCCACGTTTCAGAGGCTCAGCTTCCAAAGCTTTATGAAAGCTATGAGGTAGTAGGCAATATCAAGCCTGAAGTTGCTTCAGAGCTTGGATTTACAAATGATGTTAAGATTATCGCAGGTGCTGGCGACAATGCTGCAGCAGCTGTTGGTACAGGTACAGTAGGAGAGGGCAAGTGTAACCTTTCTATCGGTACTTCAGGTACAATCTTCATCTCTAGCAAAAACTTTACAGTGGATCCTGCAAATGCGCTTCACTCATTTGATCATGCAGATGGTGGCTATCATCTTATGGGCTGTATGCTTTCAGCTGCATCATGTAATAAATGGTGGATGGATGAAATCCTCAAGACAAAGGATTATCCAGCAGAGCAGGCCGGCATCAAGAACCTTGGCGAGAACCGTGTATTCTATCTTCCATATCTTATGGGGGAGCGTAGCCCACACAACAACCCAGATGCTCGCGCTATGTTCATTGGCATGTCAATGGACACAACTCGTGAAGATATGACTCAGGCTGTTCTTGAAGGTGTTGCATTTGGACTTCGTGATTCACTTGAGGTTGCACGTTCACAGGGAATTAAAATCGAGCGTTCAAAGATTTGCGGTGGTGGTGCTAAGTCGCCATTATGGCAGCAGATTATTGCTTCAGTTATGAACCTTAAGCTTGATATTCTTGAAAACGAGGAAGGTCCAGGACTTGGTGGAGCTATTCTTGCAGCAGTTGGTTGCGGAGAGTATGCATCAGTTGAAGAAGCTTGTGACAAGCTTGTAAAGGTAAAGACTACAGTAGAGCCAGACCCAGAATTAATTCGTAAATACGAAGAAAGATATCAGGAATTCAAAAAGCTTTACCCAACAGTAAAAGAATTATTCTAAATAAAAAAGCCTTCCCCTTGAGGGGAAGGTGCCCGAAGGGAAGAGATAATGCTTTAGCGTTATCTGCCACCCTGGCGAAGGGAAGAGATAATGCTTTAGCGTTATCTGCCACCCTGGCGAAGGGCGGATGAGGTGTCGTACCTATCGGCACCTCATTTTATTTAGCTTTTTTTAATTAAAAACAAACAATCAAATGCACTGTTCCAAACGGATAAGCCACCGGAAAGTCCACACACTTGTTAGAACCGCACAAAATACCATCTTCAGTAATTTCTGGAGGGCTCAAACTTAAATCCTTTGTAGCCAGGTTTGAAACATTTACCATAAACAGTCCGTTGTGAAGATTCAAGAAATCCTCCAGGGCTGCCACTATATATTCATTAAACTCATTAAAATCTTCTTTTGCATATCTGGAAGCAAAAGCTATAGCTGTTTCTCTGTCACAATCTATATGAGTAAGAAATTCTCTGTCACTACTTATACTTTGTGATACTCCAAATGTGATTGGAAATTCATCAATAACCATAGGTGTTAGAGGGGAAAAATCCTCACCTATAAACCTGATTAAGCTGTTGAACATGAGCTGAAGGTACATAACGTTCATATCATTTCTAGGCATTTCTGCCATAAGAAAGAACTTAGAAATGATAGCCTCTATTGTTTCCTCATTCTCAACATCTAGACTTAAATCATAGAGCTCGGCTTCGTTTCTGTAATCAAACATAACTCGCTCCAGCTCTTCATAGGTAAACACACCATCATCTACAAGATTTTGTCCCAGTAATAGAAATTCTGGTGTTTGTTTTGAAAGAAGCTCATCAACTTGAGAAGCCTCTAAATAGCCACGCTCAATAGCAATTTCGCCAAATCTTTTATCTTCTCTGGTCTGTACATAAAGGCATTCATCCACTTCATTGGCTGTCATCAGGCCTTCATGGATGGCGATAGTACCGAGCTTGATATGGGATTGAGACAAGCGTGCCATAGCAGCAAAGAGCTGTTCTTGTGTGACAAGCCCTTTCTGTAGCAGATAGTTGCCTAGGAACTGAGTATACATATATTACTTTCCTCCAAGTCGAAGTTCAATAATCTCTCTGATTTGATTTTTTTCAAATGGCTTTTGAATAAAATCTTTTGCGCCAAGCTGAATGGCCTTTTTTAATTGATCCTGTGTACCAACAGATGAAACAATTATAATAACAGCCTCAGAATCAAACTCTTTGATTTCAGCAAGGGCAGTTGTTCCATCTTTTTCAGGCATAACAATATCCAAAAAAACTAAATCTGGTTTTTCAGATTTATATAACTCCACAGCATCAATACCGTTTTTGCCTTCTATAAAGGTTCCGCCTTCGGCAATCTCTTTTACTGCATCCAACAATTGCTTTCTAGCAAGCACTGAATCATCACACACTAGAATCTTCTTGTTAGTAATGTCCATACTGTCAAATCCTCCTGCCAACTTTGTAAGTGGAATCGATATTTACGTCATTTATATCATAATAATACATTATCAATATACAACTTTCAAATGGATTTATCTGAAATAACATCAAAATAACATAAATGGTATGTAATATTCAATCAATTTTAAAATGTGAGGAATTTTACTTATATCCATTGAATCGCGGCTAGAAATAAAGTCTATATTTGGCTATAATTATTCTGTTAATCAAAGTTTTGGAGGGAATAATAATGGATATGAATTTTTTTGCAATTTTCGATGCAATCATTGGCGTACTAGGGGCCTACCTTGTGTTTACCGGCATCAAAAGCTACAAGAGCGGTGAGGTTGACCCGATGATGATTACAAAAGAGGAGCTTGCAAGATGCAATGATATAAGTGGACTTTCAAAATATCTTATGCCTAAATGCAGCATTTTCGGAGGATTTTGCGTTATTTTTGGAATTCAGGGACTTGTAAATGACATACACGTTTTTGATTTCCCTAAAGGAATAAATATCGCATTCTTAATCGCATTTGTTGTAGTATGGGGCATCTTTTCGTTTTTCATTCATAAAGCAAAAAAGACATATATTCATTAATTATTTCTTTAGATATCACCTAAACTTCACATTAATGAGTGAAAATAACAATGTCTAAATGAGACAATTCGGAGGTTATTAATTAATGAAAAAGATTTTAGTTGTGGATGACGAGGAGAAAATCAGATCTATAATTCGCAAGTATGGAGAATTCGAGGGCTACTCAGTTTCTGAGGCCTGTGATGGAATGGATGCCATCGAAAAGGTCAAGGCAGACAGCGACTATGACGTTATTATCATGGATGTAATGATGCCAGAGCTTGATGGTTTTTCAGCCTGCAGCGAGATAAAAAAGATAAAGGATATTCCTGTTATTATGCTTTCAGCCAGGGGCGAGGAGTATGACAGGATTCATGGATTTGAAGCAGGTGTTGATGACTACGTTGTAAAGCCATTTTCACCAAAGGAGCTTATGATGCGTGTCAAGGTAGTCACCAGCCGCACAAAGCCAGAATCCACAGGTGATGCAGATATCTTTAGATATGAAGGCTTAGAGATTAATTTCACAGCTAGAACAGTTTCCATAGATGGCAAGCGAATCGATATGTCACCAAAGGAGTATGAGCTTTTATTCTATTTAGTGCGCAATAAAAATATAGCCCTTGAGCGTGAAAAGCTCATCACAGAAGTCTGGGGCTATGATTATTATGGTGACGACAGAACTCTGGATACCCACATCAAGCTTTTGAGAAACAGCCTCGGCGAATACAGAAAGCTTCTCATTACTCTTCGTGGAGTGGGTTACAGATTTGAAGCATAAGCCGGAGGTGTTCTTTTGAAAAGCAGCTTTATCAGTATAAAGTGGAAGACATTTTCAATATTCTTGATTTTTACCATAGTACTTTTAGGAGTACTATGGTTTTTTCAAATCGTCTATTTGAATGACTTCTACAAAATAATTAAACGACAGGAAACCGAACAGGTTCTCGACAAGGTAGAAATTCTTCTTGAAACAGAAGATGACCCATCAGATGATATAGAAAAAATCGCAGCCAATTGTAACTTGGGAATTTTTATTACCGATAGCGAGGGGCAACCTATTTACAATGCTGAATATATTTCAAACTCTCAGATGTCTTCCCTTCCACAGTTTTTATTTTCCAGCTTTTATAATCAGGCTTTGGAAAATGATGGTGAGGCAGTAGTTGAATTCAAGGGCAGCCAGCTTCAAAGAAAGCATTCCCCAGTCAGTCAGCCACCGGGCAATGAGTCTGCTGATGCCACAGGGGCAGACTCGGAGGGCGCTCCGGCACCTGATGATGCCAGCGCCTCAGAAGACACATCAAGCTCTACTGAGACAACAGAATCAGAGCCAGAGGCTGAAGAAAATCTTGAGGAAAAACCAGGGAAAATAGCATATACCATACCACCAGAACAAAAGGAAGAACTATTCCGTCAAAATATTGGTAATGAGCTGGCAGAATCCGTTATTTACATTCGTATTGTCAATGTAAGCGGAGCAGAAAAAGTCATCATGATTAATTCTGTTCTTACTCCAGTAGATGCCACAGTATCAACCCTTAAGGTTCAGCTTGGAATAATTTCTATCATTATAATTGTAATAGCTTTTATCCTTGCAGTAGCCCTATCAAAAAGTCTGTCAAAATCAATCATCAGCATTAATGATGAAGCAAAAAAGCTGGCAGCAGGAGATTACAGTGTAAAGTTTAATTCCAAGGATTATATGGAGGTAGCTGAGCTTTCCAAAACTCTAAATTATGCCGCATCCGAGCTTGGCAAAGCTGACAGTTTCCAAAAGGAGCTTATTGCAAATGTATCCCATGATCTACGCACACCTCTTACTATGATAAAGGGCTACGCCGAGGTAATGCGTGATATACCAGGTGAAAATACTCCTGAAAATGTGCAGGTTATCATAGATGAGACAGAAAGACTAAGCGGTCTTGTCAACGATATGCTTGATATTTCAAAGCTTAAGGCTGGTACTATTTCAATCCAGACCGAGGAATACAACATTACTGAAAGCATCCGCCATGTCCTTGAACGCTACAACAAGCTCCGAGAGGTTGAGGGTTATACCATTGACTTTATTTATGATTGTGAGGTAAACGTCCTTGCGGATGAGCAGAAGATGTATCAGGTGCTATATAATCTGGTAAACAATGCTATCAACTATACTGGCGAGGATAAAAAAGTTACTGTAGTTCAAAAGGTAAATGGCAATACACTGCGCATAGAGGTCAAGGACACAGGTGATGGTGTAAAACAGGAGGATATTCCTTACGTATGGGATCGCTATTACAAGGATAAAACGGCTCATAAACGGGCACTACAGGGAACAGGTCTTGGACTTTCCATCGTAAAAAGTGTATTAGAGTTACATGGTGCCCGCTACGGAGTTTCTTCTGTACAGGGCCAGGGAGCTACATTCTGGTTTGAGATTTTGATTAATCCATTCTCAGAGGAAGAATAATTAAATCTCAAGTAAAAGTAGAGCTTGTCAATTACAGTAAAAGTGATTGGCAGGCTTTTTTTACATTAAAGCAATTTTGGTAATTTTTGTATCTGTAAAAATACAATTAGAAATATATGGGGCGTAAGTCTTATATTTTATGGCTTAATTGGATTTTGTCAAATTAAATTTATGCTGATAATAAAAAAATAAATGTTTACAAACTGTGTAAAAGATTATAAAATCTAACAGATTTCAGATGGGGAGGAGTTATATAATGTAACGTTTTGAATAATAGAAAGAGTGAGGAAAAAATGAAGTTAAATCGAGTTAACCAAATTCAGTTTTTAAGGTTTGTTGCATTTCTTTTGCTGTTTGTGTATCATGCATCTTTTTGGATTCCCGGTTACCCAAGTAATCAGTTAAGTGGATTGTTCGGATTGTTTTTCTTTTTATTGTTGAGTGGCGTTATGGCATCATACTCCTTATATCAGAAAGAGGATATAGAGCCAACCGCTTCAAATATTTTTAATTACTTCAAACAGAAGTTAATTAAATTTTACCCCCTATATTTTATAACAAATCTTTTGGCAGTTATTTACACAGTACCATCTTTTATGGTAGCCAATCACAGTTATCGTGAATTATTTATAAAGGGAATTGAGTTTATAGCTACAATGCTTATGTGTCAGACATTGTTGTTAAAACCATATATTTACAATGCTGCAAGCTGGTATGTTGCATCATTAATATGGTTGTCTTTGCTAAATATTCCTTTCAGCGGATTCTCAAGAAAAATAATGAAAAAGGATAAAGCCATTAGAAAGTTCGTATTGATTGCAGTTCTTGGAATTGTGTATTCATTGATGGCAGCTGTCATAGCAACTACAGTTTTCCACCTGGATGAATCAAATGGTATTACAGCTCATCCATTTATTATTGGCGGTGTTTATGTAACAGGAATGGCTATTGGCAACATAGTTATTCTAATCAGAGAAAGATATCCATCAATCAGGCTTAATAAAAGATTGTTCACTGGAATAGAGTTGGCTGTAGTTGCAATGAGTGTTGCAACAATTACTTATCAGGGCCCAGCTAACCCAGTATTGTTTGTTCTTCCAATCATACTTAACTGTTTTGTTTTAATCGTATTTATGCTTGGATATGGAAATGTTTCAACGCTTTTTGCAAAAAAGAATCTGGTGAAGCTTGGAAATATAACATTTGAAGCTTATTTAATTCATCAGGTAGTAATATTCTTGTTTGCCAATGTAAATAATTGGTCAACAGACTCAAGACTTGGAAATTTATATGCTCTGTCATTTTGCTTTGTTACCTCGTTAGTGCTTGCATTTATCCTGCATCAGGCTAAACGAAATTGGTACATTGACAGTCATAAAACAAAGCAAATCTCTACAAGTGAGCTACAACCAATTAGAAATTCAGTTGCTATAGAAAACGCTATATAATTATCAAAATGAAAAAGACCTTCGGGTCTTTTTTGTTTTCAAGGCTACAAATTTTACACAGTAACTACTATAATGGTAACTATCCCAAATATTTATAGGCGGAGGGGAGCTTATGGAAAATAACGCAAAACTGGTACCCGCACTTTGCACTCAGTGTGGGGGAACAGTAGAAGTAGATACTGCAAATGATATTGCAAAATGCCCATTTTGCGGCACGGAATTTATCATAGAAAAGGCAGTGAATAACTACAATGTGCAGCACGCTAAAATAGAGCATGCCGACAATGTAACTATTGATACAAAAGGTGCCCTAAAGGATGTTTTAAGCTTTGTGGGTGATCAAATGAAGCAAAGTAGACAGGAAAGGCGTGAAGCAAGAGCAGCTGAAAGAGAGCACCAAAAGAAAATGGATGCGGCCTTTATGGGTATGATGAAATACATGTTTATAGGTATGTTTGCCTTTGCCATAGTTGCTTTTATAGTTTTCCAGTTTACAAGCTGATATTTTATGAATATTTGGAAGTCGGATAGGAATCCGGCTTCCTTTTTGGTTTTGTACAATTCTATTGACAAACCAAGGTATGAGTAAGTAAAATATGACCTAGTCTATAGATAGGTTAATAGGATTAGATAGGTGATTAATATGGACAAATATGAACAACTTATAGATTATTTCAAAAATTTAGGAAGTGTAGCAGTTGCGTTTTCAAGTGGAGTAGATTCCACATTCCTTTTATATGCGGCTCATGAGGCCTTGGGAGATAAGGCTATTGCGGTTACAGCTTCCTCATGCTCATTCCCAAAGAGAGAATTAAATGAGGCAATAGATTATTGCAAGACTATCGGAGTTAGACATTTTGTAGTAGAATCAGAGGAGCTAAAAATCGAAGGCTTTTCTCAGAATCCTCCAAACAGATGCTATCTGTGCAAAAGGGAGCTATTTGAAAAGCTATTTGATATTGCAAAGGAGCAGGGCATAGCCCACGTGGCAGAAGGCTCTAATCTTGATGACAATGGAGATTACCGTCCTGGTCTTCAGGCCGTAGCAGAGCTTGGTGCCAAAAGCCCACTTAGAGAGATAGGCTTTACAAAGCAGGAAATCAGAGACTACTCAGAAAAGCTTGGACTTCCTACTGCTAAAAAGCAATCCTTTGCGTGTCTTGCAAGTCGTTTCCCATATGGTGAGACCATTAACGAGAAAAAGCTTGGTATGGTGGACAAGGCGGAACAGCTCCTTTTGGATTTAGGCTTCAGCCAATTTAGAGTGAGAATCCATGGGGACAATGTGGCCAGAATTGAGCTGCAACCGCAGGATTTTAGCAGAATGCTTGACGAAGAGCTTAGACTTCGTATATACGATAATTTCAAGAGCTATGGCTTTGACTATGTGTCTCTTGATTTAAAGGGCTACAGAACAGGTAGCATGAATGAAACACTCAAAGGAATTTAAATGAAAGAAATAAGTTATAAAGAATTAACAGAATTGGCAGAAGAAAGCTACACACTTGTAGATGTCAGAAATGAAGGCAGCCTGAAATACGGAATGATTCCAGGTGCCATCAGCATTACACAGGAGTTTTTTGAAACCGATTTAGAGGGCGTGGTCGCTCGTCTTAACAAGGATAAAAAAATCGTACTTTATTGTACCAGAGGTCAGATATCTCTTGAGGATGCAGAAATCCTTTCCGAAAATGGCTTTGATGCTGTCAGCCTAAAGGGTGGATATAACAGCTATCTGTCAGCTTTAATGGAGGCTCAGAAATCCGAAAGCACAGAAGAGCTTAGCGAGCAGACTGCAGAGATAGAAAAAAGCATCAGAAAGAAATTCCACAAGGTGCTGTTTTCACCATTTGCAAAAGCATGTAAGGAATATGAGCTTATAAAAGAAGGGGATCACATCTGTGTATGTATTTCAGGTGGCAAGGACTCCATGCTCATGGCCAAGCTTTTCCAGGAAATTCAACGTCATCGCAAGGTTAATTTTGACCTGACATTCCTTGTTATGGACCCAGGCTACAGCAAGGTCAACAGGGAGCTTATTGAAAGCAATGCAAAGCTTATGGGCATACCAATCACTATTTATGAAAGTGATATTTTTGATGCAGTAGATACTGTAGATAAAAATCCATGCTATCTATGTGCCAGAATGCGCCGTGGCCATCTTTACTCAAAGGCCAAGGAGCTTGGCTGCAACAAGATAGCCTTAGGTCACCACTATGATGATGTAATAGAAACTATCCTTATGGGTATGCTTTACGGAGCACAGGTACAGACCATGATGCCAAAGCTTCACTCAACCAATTTCGAAGGCATGGAGCTTATAAGACCACTTTATCTGGTTCGTCAGGATGACATAATTGCATGGCAAAGATATAATGGCCTTCACTTTTTACAGTGTGCATGTCATTTCACAGAAACCTGTGACAGCTGCTCTGTAGATGGCACCAGTGCTTCAAAGCGTCTTGAGACCAGAAACCTCATTGCTCAGCTTAAAAAGGTCAATCCATATGTTGAGTCAAATATTTTCAAGAGTGTTGAAAATGTAAACCTCGCTACAGTTATCGCCTACAAACAGGATGGTGTGAGACATCATTTCCTGGACACTTACGATGAAATGTAGATGTGTATACAAGATTGTGCAAGAACTTTCCTCCTATCATATTGTGGAGGAAAGTTTTTTTTGTATAATAGTTAGTGTAAACTAACAAACGAAGAGATATAAAAAATATATCACAGGAGGTAAATTCATGAGTAAATTAAATGAAAGAAAAGTAGCAGTTGTAGGTTGTGGATTTGTTGGCTCGGCGTCAGCATTTGCCCTTATGGAAAGTGGATTATTCTCCGAGATGGTTCTTATAGATGTGAATAAGGACAAGGCAGAGGGTGAGGCGCTTGATATCAGTCATGGTCTTCCATTTGCAAAGCCTATGACTATTTATGCTGGAGATTACAAGGATGCTGAAGATGCAGCAGTTGTAGTTGTTACTGCAGGAGCAGGTCAAAAGCCAGGTGAGACAAGACTTGATTTGGTAAAGAAAAACGTAGCCATCTTTAATTCAATCATTCCAGAAATTACAAAATACAACAAGGAAGGTATCCTTCTTATCGTTGCAAACCCAGTAGATATTCTTACATCAGTAGCTGCAAAGCTCAGTGGTTTCCCAGAAAACAGAGTTTTCGGTTCTGGTACTGTTTTGGATACAGCAAGATTTAAGTACCTTCTTGGCGAGCACTTAGATGTAGATAGCCGTTCGGTACATGCATTTATCATCGGAGAGCACGGTGACAGTGAGATAGCTGCCTGGTCTAGTGCCAATGTTTCAGGTATTCCAATCAACGATTTCTGTGAGATGAGAGGTCATTTCGAGCATGAGAAATCTATGAAGCGCATCGCAGATGATGTTAAAAACAGTGCTTATGAAATCATTGAAAAGAAGGGTGCAACATATTACGGCATTGCAATGAGTGTTAGAAGAATTTGCGAAGCAATTATCCGTGATGAAAAATCCATCCTTCCTATTTCAAGTATACAGCATGATACTGAAAGTGGAATTGATGGTGTAGCACTTAGCATGCCAGCCATCGTTGGTAGAAATGGTGTTGAGGGCTTAGTTCCTATCAGACTTGATGATGAGGAAAAGGTTGCACTTCAGGCATCAGCAAACACACTTAAGGAAGTTCTTTCGGAAGTATTATAGAAGCGGCGTTTATTAGAGCTTCAGTCTAGAATCTAGTAACCCTATAATAAAACATTCAGAGCCAGCTATAAATTTGATTTATAGTTGGCTCTTATTTTATTCACTAACCAGATGTATTGACGTGAGGATAATCGTCATATATAATTCCAATCAACCTAGTAGTTAGATAGTTAAAAGAAAGGAACACATTTATGAAAGCAACAATTATTTCAGCAACAATGAATACCTGTATGTGTAAGGTCTGCTGTCAGACTTCTAATTGTTGTACCTTCATGTGTAATAGTAAAAATAAATACAAGCCTAAGCTATGATTAGACTTAAGTGAATTATGTAGAAAAAGGACTTAAGACTACGGCTTTGGCCTAGGCGCTTAAGTCCTTTTGATTTATAGGAAATACCTTTAGACACAAGTAGTTGTTAAGGTGCTATAGCCGCTGGAATGGCATAGGCTAGGCATAGCTGAAGTTGTTGGTTCGAATCCAACTAGCACCAGTACAGTAAAAGGAGAAAAAAATGGCACAGGAAAAAAAGGTAACAAACTATGAGTTAGAAAAAATAAAAGAGTTTATTGAGACCATAAAATATGGATCGGTAAACATCATAATTCAGGATGGCAAAATAGTCCAAATAGATAAAAGTGAAAAAATAAGAGTTTAAAAATAAAAAAGAGTCATGAACTGACTAGACAACTAGAGGTTCAAGATTACAGTTTCATTTGCTGTGGTCTTGGACCTCTTTTTATATAGGCTCTTGTTTCTAAAACAGCAAGGGCCACAAAAAAATAACCCCACTTAAAAATATAGAAAATGAAAAGGAGAAAAAAGATATGGGAAAGTTATTCACATCAGAATCAGTAACAGAAGGACATCCAGACAAAATTGCAGATCAAATCTCTGATGCAATCCTTGATGAGCTACTTGCTCAGGATCCATATTCAAGAGTAGCTGCTGAGACAACAGTAGCAACCGGTCTTGCACTTGTAGTTGGAGAAATCACAACAAAGGCATATGTAGACATTGCAAAAATAGCAAAGGAAACAATCAGAGAAATCGGTTATGTAAACAACGTAGACGGCTACAATGCAGACTCAATCGCAGTGCTTACATCAATCGATGAGCAGTCAGCAGATATAGCACTTGGTGTTGATAAAGCATTTGAATCAAAACAGGAAGGAGCGACAGAGGACTTTGGAACAGGCGCAGGTGATCAGGGAATTATCTTTGGATACGCAACAGATGAAACAGAAGAATATTTACCACCAGCTATTTCATTTGCTCATCGTCTTACTAGAAGACTTACAGAAGTTCGAAAGAATGGAACACTTCCATACCTAAGACCAGATGGAAAATCACAGGTTACAGTGGAATTCGAAGAAGATGGAAAGACTGTAAAAAGAGTACATACCATTGTCATTTCAACACAGCATTCAGAGGATGTAACTCTTGAACAGATAAGAGCTGATATTATCGAGCATGTTATCAAGCCGGTAATTCCAGCAGAACTCCTTGACGAAGATACAATCTACTATGTAAATCCAACAGGCAGATTTGTTATCGGAGGACCTCAGGGCGACGCAGGACTGACAGGACGTAAGATCATCGTGGATACCTATGGTGGAACAGGTCGTCACGGCGGCGGTGCTTTCTCAGGAAAGGATCCAACAAAGGTTGACCGTTCTGCAGCCTACGCAGCTCGCTGGGTAGCAAAGAACCTTGTAGCTGCAGGTGTAGCAAAGAGACTTGAAGTAGAGCTTGCATACGCAATTGGCGTAGCAAAGCCAGTATCAATAGCAGTGGACACATTTGGTACAGGAGTGATAGATGATGAAAAGATTGTTCAGATTATTGAAAAAGTATTTGACCTCAGACCAGCAGCAATCATTGATGCCTTGGATTTACGTAGGCCAATCTACAAGCAGACTGCTGCTTATGGACACTTCGGCAGGACAGACATTGACCTTCCTTGGGAGCATTTAGATAAGGTGGATGAGATAAAAAATTTTTTAGATGAGATTAGAGTTGATTTAGCTGTTCAGTTTATTTCTGAGGCTAAAGAAACAGTGACAGTATAAGGAAGGGTAGAACAATGGCAGAGAAAATTGGAAAACATATAGCAATATATGGTAAAGGCGGAATTGGGAAATCAACAACAACATCAAATATCAGTGCAGCCCTTGCAGAGGCTGGCTACAGAGTAATCCAGATTGGATGTGATCCAAAGAGTGATTCAACAAATACACTTCGTGGAAATAACTACCTTCCAACAGTTCTTGATAGCCTTCGCGAAGGTAACAAGATTCACTTGGATGATATTTCAGTAAAGGGCTTTGGCGGAGTGCTTTGCATCGAATCCGGTGGTCCAGTTCCAGGTGTAGGCTGTGCAGGTCGTGGTATTAATGCAGCTGTAAATCTTCTTCAGGAGCTTAATCTTTTCGAAGAGTTCAAGCCAGATTACGTACTTTATGATGTACTTGGCGACGTTGTGTGCGGTGGTTTTGCTGTTCCAATCAGAGATGGCATTACAGATAGAGCATACGTAGTTTCATCATCTGATTTCATGGCTTTATATGCAGCAAACAACCTGTTCAAGGCTATCAACAAATATGCACCTACAGGTGGTGCAAAGCTTGGTGGTGTTATTGCAAACAGCATGAAGCCTGGTTATCACAGAGAAATCGTAGAGGATTTTGTAGCAAAGACAGGCACAAGCATTGCAGGCTATGTAAATCGTTCTATCGATGTGCAGCAGTCAGAGCTTTACGGAAAGACAGTTATCGAGGCTAAGCCAAACAGTGCTCAGGCTGATATTTATAGAAATCTTGCTAAATATATTGCAGAAAATGAAAACCTTGTAGTTCCAAATCCACTTGGTTCAGCAGATTTAAGAGATTGGGCTAGAAGCTGGGGAGACCGTATATACGATATTGAAAATGGAGTAGTCGGCGTTGCTGAAGCCATTTAAGTCGTGGAGGATTTAGTATGAGTTTTTTAGATGAAAGAAAAGCCCTCACAAGAGAAAAAAGACTAAGTGCCCTCAGTCATTTTCATGGTACTTTGGAAGGCCTTATCGATGAGACATCAGGAGCAGAAATCAAACAAAGAGTCAGGACTTTTTCCCAGATTCACATCGATGAGACTATAAATGCTTTTGAGGTGTTATCCAAGATTGAGGATGCGGCTATTATAGTCAATGGTTCTGTGGGGTGTGGAAATATTGGACTTATAAATGCAGGGGAGAATTATAACTGGTACAGTACGAATCTTGTAGAAAGAGACACTATTTTAGGTGGTGATGATAAGCTTAGAGAAGCTGTTCTGCGAGCAAATGAAGAGCAGCATCCAAAGGCTATCTTTATCATCGGTACACCGGTAGTTGCCATCAATAATGACGATATCAATTCAGTTATTTTAGAGCTTGAGGATGAGGTTGGTGTTCCAATCATTAGCATCTATACAGATGGATTTAAGACAAAAACACCTGTAACAGGATACGATATAGTGACTCATAGCCTTTTAAAATATGTGGTAGATAAATTTATAGAGGAAAAAGAAGACTTTATCAATATTATTTCCTTTTCCGAAAGCATAGAGGACATTGAGGCTGTCACTGAAAGCTTTGAGGCTTTAAATATCAACTATCAGGTTATTCCAAGATTTTCTTCCATAGAAGATATAAAGGCTGCATCAAGGGCGAGAGCTACAGTAGTATTAAATCCAGAGGAAGGTGAGTATTTGGCAAAGGAACTTGAAGAGGTATTTAATGTTCCATACATTGCCAGCGAGGCTCCAATCGGATTTAGAGGTACTAAAAAATTTCTGCTTAAATTGGCAACCTTTTTAAATATTGAAGATAAGGCTATTAAATATGTTGATGAAATAGAAGAGGAACTTACAAAGAGCCTTACAAAGGATTTGTTAGCTGATAAAAAGGTATTTGTAGATGCTTCATTTAGCAGAATACCTGCATATGCCAGATTCCTTCAGTATCTTGGAGGAACTATTGTAGGTATAGGTTCACCATTTATTGATTTAGAGAACAGGAAGCAGATTGGTAAACTTGATTTTCTTTCTAAGGGAACCACAGTTGTAATTGGAAACGGACAGTATTTTGAAAAAGCAAACGCTATTTCAAAGAGCGAGACAGATCTTTATATCACTGAATATACAGGCGGTTCATTTGCTATTGATGAAGGTGCAGCTGTAGTATCAACAAATAAAATAGAAACCTATGGTTTCAAAGGAGTTTTGGTTTTACATGATGCTATTGTAAAAGCTCTAAGATTTGTTGAAAAGGCAGATGTTGAAGAAAGTATTTATAAGGCCAGCTGGAAACGGAGAAGTGGAAACTGGTATGTAAAGCAGGAGGTAAGTTAAATGTCAAATGTAATAAGAAATCCTCGAAATGGATGTGCACTCCACGGAGCTTTACAGACAGTTCAGGAGATAAATGGAGTGGTTCCAGTTGTGCATGCAAATGCAGGCTGTGGGGTAATTAATTATCTTGCAAATGGAGGCGCATCTTCAGGAACAGCAAAATATTCAGGCTTTTCAGTTCCAGGAACAGCAGCACAGGAGCGACATGTAATCTTCGGCGGTGCATCAAGACTTAGAGAGCAGATAAAAAATACTATAAAGGTTGTTAATGGAGATTTGTATGTAATCTTAAACAGCTGTGAATCTGCAATGGTAGGTGATGATGTAGATGCCATGACCAGAGAGATTGTGGAACAGGGAGAGCCAGTTGTAGATACATTGATTGCTGGATTTAATGGTGGCACTCATTACGGTTACGAGCATGTTTTAACAGACATACTTAAGTCCATTGATAATGTTAAAAAATCCGAATCTCAAAAGAATTCAAAGCTTGTAAATATATTTGGAATTATTCCCGGTAAGGATCCTTACTGGCAGGGAAATCTCGATGAGATTTCAAGAATTCTCGAAGGTGTTGGCCTGCAAGCAAATGTAATCGTTGGTGCCACAGGAAGCTATGAAGATTTATCAAATGCTAAAAATGCAGCTTTATCTATTGTATTTTCAAGATGGGGCGAGCAGCCAGCAAAGCTTTTAGAGGAAAAATATGGAATCCCAAGAGTAATCAGACCATCATTGCCTATAGGAGTTGAAGGAATTAAGGAATTGGTTGCATCTATAAAGGATGTAATTCAGCTAGATGAGGACAAGCTTTTATCATTCATCCAAAGGGAAGAAATCTATGAAAAAAATCTCTTAAGAAGAGTGAGAGATGAGATTATTGAAAATGGTCTTTCAAAGAAAGCTGTCATTGTAGGAGATGAGGAACAGGTAATAAGAATAGGTGGATTTTTAACAGAGAAGCTAGGCGTTGAGATTAATGCTGCTGTTCTTACAGATGCTCTGAAAAAGGATGAGGAGCATGAGACCCAAAATGACGAGCTGCTAAAGCATATCAGTAATAACGTATATAAATCTGTTGATCAAAAAGAAATCAATGATATCATTCGAGGAAGCAAGCCAGAAGTGATTTTTGCCAGTGCCCTTGAAACTAGGGTGGCTTCAAAATTAGATAAGCCTTTGGTTGAGATATCATACCCTATTGTAGATAAGCTTATCATTGGAAAGACCACTGTGGGAGTTAGAGGACTTGTAACTATCATAGAAGATTACTTCACAGTAAATAGAGAGTTCGAAAATGCTAAGAGAGATAGACTGGTTAAAGAATTAAAAAACGAAACTGGTAATAATCAGTGGTATGAAAAAGAAGATAGCTATAGCAGGGTGAGAAGCAACAAAGGATTATACATTAGAAAGCAAGAGTTTAGTGTTAGCAATGGTTAACGAATAGACGTAGCGTGATTAGAAAAAGGGATGAAAATGAAAAATGTATTAGTTGTTAGCGCATTGCCACAGGAGACAGATTACATCGATGAATATTTAAAAGATAAGCCTCAGTGGCAAAAGCAAAATGAAGGGGAATTTATAAATGCTGATAAAGATATTCACCTGCATGTAAGAGTACTGGGGGTAGGAAAGGTAAATGCAGCTTTTCAGACCGCTGATGCAATCAATGATGTTCAGCCTGAATTGATTGTAAATGTTGGTGTGGCAGGTGGTCTGGCAGATGATTTGGATAGGGGTGCTGTTGCAATTGGGACAGATTATGTCCAGGTTGATATGAAGACTCTATTACCTGAAAATAGCCCGGTTATAGAATCAACACCTGATTATATCTTAGAGGGTATTTTAGAGGTGGCTAAAGCAAACAATATAACTTACAGAGCTGGACGAATAGCAACGGGTGATTTCGTTTTATATGAAAGACGAAAAAGGAGAGCTATCAAAAAAGAGTTTAATCCTATAGCATTTGATATGGAGACAGCAGCTGTAGCTCAGGTTGCAACTGCTAAAAAAATTGATTTTGTTGGTATCAGAAGTTTTTCTGATATGGCAAATAAGAAAACTATAGGGTTACTAAGCAAAAAGGAAAACGTAAAGGCGTCAGAAAAGAGTTTGAGAGAGACAATACTAAGGACGCCAGCAAAATTGATAATTGATTATTTGGAAAATGACTGACTAGAAAACTAGAGGCATATAAACGGCCTCTAGTTTTTTTATAGGGAAAAATATATGAAAAATTATCTGAAATTGTCCTGTGGGGGGATAAGCCAGTGTCGCAAATAATTACGGGTTTATATTTTCTAAAAAACAGGAGGATTAATTTATGAAGAAGAGAATAATGATTATGTTGGCAGCAGTTTTAGCACTTTCAATGGTGGGATGCGGAGAAACTGCGAATAAAAATGGGGAAGATGTGATTGAGTCCGGTGCGAAAATCGAAGGTGATGCTGGAGACAATGTTGTACGTTTAGGTGCACAGCCGGGTGATATTTTAAATAATGTGGCAAAAGCTAAGGGTTTTTATGATGAAGAGGACTTAAAGGTGGAAGCACAGGTATTCAGTTATGGTCCACCAATTATCGAGGCTCTTACATCGGAGGATTTGGACGTAGGTTTTATGGGGGATCAACCTGCATTTTCAGGTATTTCAAACGGGCTTGATATTCAAATTATTTCTACTACATCTGCCTCAAATAAACGTCATGGTTTAATTGCAAGAGAAGATTCAGGAATTAAAACACTTGCGGATTTAAAAGGCAAGAAGGTTTCTGTTCCAGTTGGCTCAAATGCTCAGCCATTACTTTATATCTATTTGGATTCAGTAGGTCTTACAGATAGTGATGTAGAGGTAATCAACTTAGGTGTTGTAGATGCTGAGACAAGTATTATAGCAGGGGATATTGATGCAGCGGTTGTTTACGAGCCTCATTTTAGAAGTGTAGCTACAAAAGAAAATGGTGTTCATATTGTTACAGATGCAGAGGGCTACAAAGACTATGTAAGTATTAGTGTTGCAAGAACTGCCTATGGCAAAGAGCATGCTGAGGAGTTGGCAAAGCTTTTAAGAGCATGGGATAAGGCCGCTAAATGGGCAGAAGAGAATCCGGAAGAAGCAGCTGATATTGTCTATGAGGCAGATGGTACAGATAAGCAGACTACAATAACCAATCTTGAATTAGCTGATCAGAGAGTTAACTTTACAGAATCAGATATTAAGGCGTTAGTAGATGGCGAAGCACAATCAGCTCAGTATGGACTCATTGAAAATGACTTTGATGTTAACGATTATATTAGTTTTGAATTTCTAGAGAAGGCAGGCTTACGTTAGGAGAGAGTATGAAGGAAGATTCTAAATTTAAGGAATATAGTGGTTCTTTTCTACTAGCAATATGGATACCTGCAATACTCGTAGTTTTATGGGCAATAGGCACTAACTCCGGTGCTTTAAATAATTCAATATTTCCCACACCGCAAAGGTTATTTTCAAGCTGGAAGGAAATGATTTTGAGTGGAAAGTATTTAAACCATGTGCTTTCCAGCTTTGGAAGAGTATTTAAAGGATTTTTTATTGGTAGTCTACTTGGGATTACAACTGGAACAATCATAGGATTATTTGCCGGAGCAAAAAAGTCCACAGTGGCTCTCATTGGAATGTTAAGACCAATACCTGCAATTGCATTGATTCCTTTATTCATTCTTTCATTGGGAATTGGTGAGACATCAAAGGTAGCTGTTATAACACTTGGAAGCTTTTGGCCAATATTGATAAATACCATTGCAGGACTTTCCACTACAGATCCAAAGCTGTTAGAAGTAGGAACCATTTTTGACAAATCAAAAAGAGAAGTGTTGTTCAGGATTATTTTTCCCTCTGCAGCGCCATACATTTTTACAGGACTTCGTTTAGGCGTATCAAGCTCTTGGACTTGTGTGGTTGCAGCTGAGATGATTGCGGCTTCATCAGGTATAGGCTATCTGATTTCATATGGTCGCGAGATGGCTCAACCGGCAACATTGTTTATTGGCGTTTTTTCAATGGGTATCTTTGGATTGATAATTGAACTTTTGGTAATCAATTTGCAGAAAAAAGCAATTTATTGGGTGCCAAATGCTAAATGATAGGAGGACATTATGGGTATAGAAATAAAGAATGTAAAAAAAGTGTTTCCTATAAAAAATTCAAATATTGAAGTACTTAAGGACGTGGATTTATCTATTGCTGATGGTGAGATTATTAGTATTGTAGGCGGCAGTGGATGTGGCAAAAGTACACTACTAAGAATAATTTCTGGACTCGATTTTGCCACAGGTGGAGAAGTCGTAATTGATGGTAAAACTGTTGACGGTTCAACAAAGAAAGATATAGGAGTTGTCTTTCAGGAACCTAGGCTGTTTCCATGGAGTACGGTTGAGAAAAATATTGAATTTGGTATTACAGATAAATTAACAAAGGAAGAGAAAAAGAAAAAGGTAAAGTATTACATTGACCTTGTTGGCTTGACAGGTTTTGAGAAAGCTTTACCCCATCAGCTATCAGGAGGTATGCAGCAGCGTGTAAATATAGCCCGTTCACTTATAAACGAGCCAAAGGCGTTGCTTTTGGATGAACCCTTTGGAGCACTTGATGCATTTACAAAAATAAATCTCCAGAATGAGGTCCTGAAAATCTGGGAGAAAAAGAAAACAACATTAATCATAGTAACCCATGATATAGACGAGGCGATTTATATGGGAAATCGAGTAGTAGTCATGTCAAGCAAACCTGGTGTAGTAAAGAAGGTGATTCCTGTTGAACTGCCTCGCAAGAGAAATAGAACAGGTACGGACTTCGCTTATATACGAAGAAAAGTTTATTCAGAGTTTTTTGAAGAAACAGAGGAATTAGCAGAGTACGTAATTTAGAAAAGGAGAATAAAATGGCAGAAAGAAATGTTGAAATAGACAAAGAATTACTGGCAGAAATTCAGTTAAAAAATGAGCTACAGGTTTATGGTATTAATTTTCCACCAGATATTTTCAAAAATCTGGAGCTTGGTACCAAGTATAAGGAACAGGTCAATGTATTATTTTCTTCTGATAGACATGCCCATGTTTCGTACAATTTCCCAGTCTGCTTTATAACACCTAAAGGTGGCTATCAGATACGGGTTGTATGGGACAAAAGCAGTCCATATACACTTAAGTATGAGGATGGAAGATTTTTTGTTGAGTATCAGGGAAACATTGTTCTAGATAATGTAAGCTTTGCCAAAAGAGCAAAATACTATGATAAGAAAACATCTGATGGAACACTTATGAAAACTGTAGCGGTAGATTACGGTTATGGCCATATGTTTGTCTCATATAGTAATGAATGCTTTTTAAAGGATAAGGGATTGGATTGCTTATTCTGCAATATCAATGCTACAAAGTCACTCTATGGCGAGCGAGATCAGGTTTCATGGAAGACTCCTAAACAGATTGGAGAGACTATTGCCGAAGGCTACAAGGAAGGCTTTAACAAGATGACGGTCAGTGGTGGATTTATTCCGGAACGTCGTGAAGTTGAATACTATATCGATGTTGCAGAAGCTATCCAGGAAGCTACAGGCTTACAGGACTTTAATGGAACAGCCTGTGTTGGAGCAACAACTGACTTTTCCGTATTTGAGAACTACAAGCAGGCAGGTTTTAAAACAATCGCCAGCAACATTGAAATATGGAATCCTAAAATGTTTGACGTCATCTGCCCAGGAAAGACAGAGTACTGTGGTGGAAGAGAAAACTGGATTAAAGCTCTTTTATATGAGGTCGATGTTTTTGGTAAATTCAATGTACGCTCTACTATGGTTTCAGGTATCGAGCCAAAGCAGGATACATTAGAGGGTTTACAGTTTTTGGTTGAGCATGGAGTTGTGGCACTGCCTAGTCAGTGGAATCCAAACTGCGGTTCAGCTTTAGAGGGACACAGAACGCCAAATGCAGAGTGGCACTGGGATGTTTTCGAGAAGGCAGTTGCCCTTTATAGAAATAATGGTCTTACCTGGCAACAGTTTGCAGATGCAACAGCCGGTAGTGATTCTGTAGCTCACGATTTGTTCCGATTATACGAGGGCATTCCAACAAGTGAAATTGTAACAGGAACAAACCGTATCATTACAGCTGAAGAGTTTATTCAGGAGGCTGTTGCTGTATAGTGAGGGCTTAATATGATAACTGATATGACAAAGGGAGATACGTATAGAGTATTATTCAAGTTTTCACTGTATATAGCTGCTGGAAATATGCTCCAGCAGCTATATAATTTGGCAGATATTTATATAGTTGGCAGATATGCCGGTGTCAATGCAATGGCCGCTGTTGGCAGTGCAAGCAATTCAGTTGTTCTGCTGATAAATATTGCAGTTGGTCTAAATATGGGAACTAATGTTGTTATTGCAACTTCATTTGGAAAAAAGGATATCGTTCAAGTAAAAAAGGGAATAAAAACTGGTGTAATCCTAGCGTTTTTACTGGGTATCGTATTTACGATATTAGGCCTTATATTTACCAACTGGATATTAACTGTAACAAATACGCCGGCAGAGCTGATAGAAGAAGCAAATATTTATTTACGTATCTATTTTTGTGGGTTGATTTTTCTATTTTTATTTAACATTATCATAGCCATTTCGCAGGCTTTGGGAGACTCTAGGACCACTTTTTATTCTCTTATAGTTTCAACTTTTATAAATGTATTTTTGGATATTATCCTAGTTAAATATTTAAATCTAGGAATTCTTGGAGCGGCAGTTGCTACTGTGATTTCAGAGGTTATTTGTTTTGCCTGGGGAACGATAATGATTACAAAGCTGCTAAGGCAGATTAAAGTAAGAGAAGATTACAAATATGATATAGCACAACAAAACAAAATAATTAGAGAAAGTTTTCCTGCCGTACTGCAAAGAAGTGTAATTGCTATTGGGGTTACTTTGATGCAATCCCTGATAAATCATTATGGGGTAAATGTTATGGCGGGCTATATTGCAGCAACAAAGATTTTTGGGCTGGTATCTATGCCGGTTATGGATATAGGAAATGCAGTTACTACATTTACAGCACAAAATCTAGGCGCCAATAAAAAGGATAGAGTAACGGAGGGGATTTCTGCTGCGATATTATTAGATATCTGTTTTTCAATATTTATTCTTGTTTTGGTATATGGATTTGGTGAGAAAATTATCGCTTTGTTCATTTCTAATAAAAACAATATTGAAGCAATTAGTTTTGGACTTAGATACATACGAATTACATGCCTATTTCAAATCATCCAAGGGGTATTGCAGGTGTATAACGGAGTAATCAGAGGCGCTGCTGATGTCAAAGGATTTATGGAAAGTTTTACTTTAAATCTATTCTGTAGAGTTACATTTGGATACGTGTTGGCATTTTTTTTAGGCTTGAGATATATACCATATGCCTGGCCAATAGGCTGGGCAGTTGGGTTGGCAATCGGATACCTGCGATATGTTAGGCTGTTTCAAAATGCCAGAGACCCAATTTTAAAAATTAAAATATTTAAAGGAAGGAGCTAAAAATGAGTTTGAATGGAAATGATTGAATCTATACTTCCAAGGAGTTATAATGATTATACTTCCAGAGAAGTATAGGAGAAAAAATGAATAAGATTACTCTATATCATGGCTCAGATAAAATTGTCTCTGAGCCTAAATTTAATTTAGGAAAAGCTTATAACGACTATGGCAAAGGGTTCTATTGCACCAGATATATTGAACTTGCAAAGGAATGGGCAGTAGATGAAGGAAGAGATGGTTTTGTAAACGTCTATGAACTAGATATAAAAGGCCTAAAAGTACTAGATCTTAATAGTGATGATTATAGTATTTTGTATTGGCTTACAGTTCTATTGGAGCATAGAGTTTTAAATGCTAAAGCTCCTGTTGCCATTGAAGGAATGGAATATCTGAAGCGGCATTATCATATATCTCTAGATGATTATGATGTGGTGTTGGGATATAGGGCTGATGATTCTTATTTTTCATTTGCCAGGGCATTCATATCAAATTCTATAAGCGTAGCTCAGCTTGAAAAGGCAATGTATCTTGGTGATTTAGGGACTCAGTATTTTATCAAAAGTAAAAATGCTTTCACAAAATTGGATTTTATTGAGGCATTGCCAGTGGATAATACCGAGTATTATTCAAAAAAGAATCAAAGAGATACTAAAGCTAGAGCGGATTATGAAATAATCACTAATGCTATGGATAGAGATGGGGTATATATTTTGGATTTGATAAGACAGGAGGAGATGTAAGATGGCACATCCCTACAATAAAATCTATCTATCAGATGCTATGGAAAATCTTGCAGATGCTTTTGATACAGCAGCAAGCGTATATAAGTTTCAACTGGATTACTTCTTAAAGCTTTTTATTATTTCGGGGATTGCTGTTCAGTTTGAAATAGGTAATCCTAAATATGTTTCTGGAAAGTCTGGTGCGGAATTAGTTGCTGATGTTGTATCTAAAACCAATGCATCAAAGGTTATTATGCCTAAGCCTATTTATAAAGAACCTACGGAGGAATACTGGACCGGCTGGGTATTAGCTTACTACCAATGGTGTACCAATAAAAGATTTAGAGATATTCAAAATATAATAACGATGGAAGAGCTTAAGTCCAAATATCATCCTTATCATGAAATGGATGAAGAAAAAATAGTGGATTATATCGATATGAAAAAAGATGCTTCAGCTACAGTAAGACGACTTCAGGCATACAGAAAGGCTTTGGGATTGTCTCAGAGCCAGCTGGCTAAAGAATCAGGTATTAATCTTAGGACTCTTCAGCAATATGAGATAGGGGCAAAAGAATTGAACAAAGCTTCTGCTTCCACAGTTTTAGCCCTTTCTAAAACGCTTAAATGTGATATTGAGGATCTAATTTAGTTATAGTATATATTTATAGCCGGTTATTATAATTACCATGAACCAGCTATATTGACCTGAATACCATGGTTGAATATAATCTAATCATTCTAAAACAACAACTTGCGAATGGAGTGCATTAATAAAATGAAGTCATTAAAGTGTAGAGAATTAAATACATTAATGGTTAAGGAAATTTGTATGTCCCTTTGTTGTTGTACAGAATATTTAAAAGAATAAAGATTTAAGGAAGGTTTTATACTGACTAGACAACTAGAGGTTTAAGACAGGGCTATTTAGCCTGGTCTTAAACCCTTTTTTATTTCAGGTAAATAAAAAATCGTTTTGCAAAACTATTAATATATTCAAAAAGTAAAGGAGAAAAAATGTCACGACCAATAACAAGAGAAGAATTATTTCAGCAACTTGAACTGGACAATAGAATCACAAACGAGGGTGTATACATTAGCCCGGAAGTGGTTTCAACACTGGACTTTGAAAATCAGGTTCAGGAGCAGATGAGAACATGTTTTGATATGAATCACGAAACATATTTAAAGTCAAAGCTTCCTGTAGGCTTCAGACTGGATAGTAACTATAGGATTAGATTGTCATACAAGCATGATGCTCCATTTTCTATTGAACATGATAATGGCAAATATTATCTTACAGAAAAAGGTAATCAGATCAGTGAGATTTCATTTTTGGAAAAACCAAAATTCTATAATTTCAAAACCTCAGATGGTGTAAATATGAAGACCATAGCCAACGAGGTTGGTAAAACAAAGGTTACAGTTGCCTACAGTAATGAATGTGCCCTTAAGGACAAGGGATTGGATTGTAAGTTCTGTAATATCAATGCTACAAAGAGTCGTTTTGCAGATGTTCAGGGTATTTCTTGGAAGACACCTATTCAAATTGCAGAGACATATGCAAAGGCAAGAGAAGAGGGCTATGAGTCAATCACAATCACAGGTGGATTTGTCCCTGAACGTCGCGAGGTTGAATACTATATAGATGTGGCTGAGGCAATCCAGGATCTTACAGGTCTTCAGGATTTTGGTGGAACAGCATGCGTAGGTGCTCCTAGTGATTTAGCAGTAATTGAAAAATACAAGGAAGCTGGCTATCGTGCCATTTCAACCAACCTTGAGGTTTGGGATGAAAACTTCTTTAAAACTATTTGCCCAGGTAAAGACCAGATTTGTGGTGGAAGACAAAACTGGATTAATGCACTTAAGAGAGAAGTTGAAGTATTTGGTAAAGGAAATGTTCGTTCATTCTTTGTTGCAGGTATTGAACCAAAATCTACATTGTTAGAGGGCATTCAGTATCTTACAGAGCTTGGTGTTGTAGCTATTCCACTTCACTGGACACCAAATCCAGGCTCAGAGCTTGAGGGACATAGAGCGCCTACACCAGAGTGGTATTTTGATTTATATCAAAAGACATATACACTACTGAGACAGAATGGACTTACACATAAAGATTTGTATCACTCAGCAAATGTGGAGAATTCAATATTTGATTACTTCTATGATTTGGATGGTGATCATCTTGATATTCCTCGTCACGAGGCAGATAGAGTTCACTTTGTAGGTGAAGATAGCGTAGTAGGCAAAAATGATTCAAAGCTGGCAGAAAAAACTGCATAGGCTGACCAGAAAGACTGGAGGCTTCCTCAAATGAGGGGGCCTTTTTGCGTATAGGAGGATTGTATGAAAAATAAATATATAAAGAGAATCGTAGCCATAGCAACAGCAGCATTAATGGGAGTGGCTGTGGTCGGATGTGGCACTGAAAGTTCAGATGTCATTGAGGCAGGAGCATCCTTAGCTGAGGATGAAAACGTAAATGCGGATATTAGTGCAGATAATTTTAACATTGATGATGTGGGAGAGTTCACTATAAGAGTTGGAGTTAACTCAGGAGATAACAATCAATATCTTAAGATTCTTGATAATCATACCGGGTTTTTAAAAGATAAAGGGATTAACCTTGAGACCACCGAATTTGCTGCAGGAATAAATACGATAGATGCTATCACTACAGACCAATTGGATGTTGGACTTTTTGCAGATTATGCAGGTGTTAACAGAATCGGAAATACACTGGCAGATACACAGCTTAGAGCTTTTGCTACTATCAGGAAATCTACAGCCTATAACCTTTATGTAAATCCAGAAACAATCAAGGAGCCAAAGGATTTAGAGGGCAGAACAGCAGTCTCAATGGCAGGCGTTGTATTTGAATATGATTATGGAAAGCTTTTTGAAACCTATGATATTGATAAATCTAAGGTAAATATTGTCAATGTTTCAAGTGCTCAGGAAGCAATCGCCCTTGCATCAACAAATGGTGCTGATAGCTATTGGGCTAATAACCAAATCGCTGGGAAGTTTGAAGAAGTAGGCTGGAAGCCCCTTGTAAATATTGCAGATGTAGATGCAACAATGTATTCATATCTTGTAGCTAATAATTCATATTTGGAAGAGCATAAAGCTGAAGTAGCCAAGTTTTTAGCTGTGAGCGACGAAGCATTTGAATACATCGATGCAAATCTTGATGAATTTGCAGATTGGGTTCAGGCAGATATTGGATTAGATAAAGAATTGGTAATTAAAGGATGGAAGGAAGCAACACACAAGTATTTCTTCTCTCAGGATGCTTATGAGGATCTGCTAAAGGTAGAAGATTGGTGCTACAAAAATGGCAACTTCCCTACAGAGTATGATTTTACAGATTATATCAATACAGATGCTTTAGCCCTGGTTTCACCTGATGAAGTGACCTGGCAGGCAAAATAGGAGGCGCCTATGAACAATATTACAAGAAAAATCATTAAAAGTGGTGTGATTTCCTGGGCAGTACTATTTGTAATATGGGGGCTGGTATCACTAGCATACACAGAAGCATTTTTTCCAAGTCCAGTAGAAACATTTGCAGGTTTTAAGGAAATACTACTAAATGGAAAGCTTTGGGAAGATGTCAGCATCAGCGTACAGCGAGTCCTGCTTGGCTGGAGCAGAGCGCTTTTGATTGGTATCCCAATTGGCCTTTTAATTGGCAGATTCAAAATAGTGAACTGGTTTATTGAACCATTTATTAACTTCTTTCGATTCGTACCAGCTATTGGTTTTTTAACTCTTTTTCTAATGTGGTTTGGCGTAGGAGAGGAATCAAAGCTTATTTTGATAACTTACGCTTCAATTTTCCCTATCATTATCAATACCATAGCTGGTGTGAATACAATTAATCCTGTGAAATATCAGGCAGCTGAGTCCCTTGGGGCAAATAAGCTACAATCTTTTGTCACAGTGACAGTGCCAGGAGCGGTGCCAAGCATTCTAACTGGAGCAAGACTTGGACTTAGCACGGCAATCATTTCAATAGTCGGAGCTGAAATGCTTGCAGCCAACAGTGGACTTGGATATCTGGTATACACATCCAGATTATATTACAGGACAGACTGGATATTTGTAGGAATAGTAACACTTGGTGTTCTAGGATTTTTTGCAGACAAGTCTCTTAGAGTTTTGGCAAAGAAATCCCTGAAACACTATGGAGTAACAGGATAAAGGAGGCGCTTATGTCAGAAAATGCAAAAATCAAAATTCAACATATAAGTAAGAAATATGATGTAGAAAACAAGGCCCTTTTATTCACAAAAGGAAATAGTGCACATGACAATTTTGTGGGTCATGAAACGGACTATGTACTTAAGGATGTAAACCTTGAAATTGAAGAAGGTGAATTTCATGTATTCCTTGGTGCAAGTGGATGTGGAAAAACTACTCTATTAAATATTGTAGCTGGCTTTTTAGGAAAAACAGAAGGTTCAGTACAGCTTGATGGCAAGGAAATATCAGGCCCTGGCTCAGAACGAGGAGTGGTTTTTCAAAATGCTGATTCAGCTATTTTCCCATGGCTTACAGTCCAGAAAAATGTGGAATATGGTTTAAGAATGAGAGGAGTGAAAAAAGAGGAACGAAAGAAAATAGCGTTGGATGCAATTGAACTTGTTGGTCTCAAAGGCCATGAGCATAAATACCCAGATGAGCTTTCCGGAGGTATGAAGCAAAGAGTACAGATTGCCAGAAGCATTGCAGCAAATCCTGAAGTACTCATTATGGATGAGCCTTTTGGAGCACTTGATGCTCAGACCAGACGTACTTTACAGGATGAGCTTATCAGAATTTGGAAGAAGACAGGCAAAACGATATTATTTGTTACCCATGATATTTCAGAGGCTGTTTACTTAGGTGAAAATATTAGTATTTTCTCCGTGGCACCTGATGCAAGCATAGTTGAAAAAATTAATGTGCCTTATATATATCCTAGAGATGTGAATGATAAAAGAATCGGTGATTTTATAAAGTACACCACTGAGAAGCTGGAAAATGCAATCAGGTCATCAAAGGAAAAACATGAGAAGGTAGCTAAGCTAAATGCAGGCAATGTAGCCTCATATGAGGACGATAAGATTGATAAATCAATAGCAGTATAACAGTTTTAAAGGAGAGAAGAGAAAATGGCAAATTACAAAGAAATCAGAGACTATATTTATGACAACAAAAGCCTTGTGCTTTCTACAGTAGACGAGGTGGGAAATCCAAATCTTCGTCATATCGGTGGATATACAATTGATGGTAAGGATATCCTTTTTTCGACAAGATTTGATACAGATAAGTCAAAGGAAATAGAAAATAACAATAATGTGGCATTGCTGTTTCAGCATGAAGGGCAGCAGGCGCCAAAGAATATTACAATTTACGGAAGAGCCGAAAAGCTTGGTAAAACAGAAGCCGAACAGGCTGCAAATCTCATTAAGGAGCGTAGACCACAGTTAAACTATGATCCTCAGGTGAATGTAATTTTCAAGGTAACAACAGATTCTATTAAAGTATTGGATTTCGCAGCTGAGACAAAGCAGCTAGTTATCTCAGCTGATGAGCTGGTGTAGGATAGGTGGCAATTATATGAAAAGAGATATGACCTCTGGAAATATAACAATATCTCTACTCTATATTTGTCATGCTTATATTCATGATTTTCTTCAGATGCTATATAGGAGTGTTTACAGGTAAAATGTGTACAAATTTCAAAAAAGTAGTGAGGGACTAACCGCACATGCATTGCTTAATATGGACTAATTGGAACAGGAGCTCTGTATAGTAGCCAGCTATCAACAAATTTGATAGCTGGCTATTATTTTTTATATGAATAAACCTATTGACCGGATAGGTAATTATAATTATAGTAAAGAGAAGCTGTGCTTAAGGCACAATCATACAGTATTTTTAAAAGGATTATGTTATGTTTGTAGTATCTCTAAACCACAAGAAAGCAAAGGCAGAATTTAGAGAAAAGCTGTCTTTTGATGATGAAAAAAAGCTTGTATTTTTAAATAGATTAAAGGAGCTTGGCTTTGAGCAGTGTGTGTACTTAAGCACCTGCAATCGCTGCGAGGTTTATGGCATGGGAAAGGCCTCAAAGGTGGTTAGACTACTTGCTGAAATGGCAGACGTTGATATAGATGAGCTAAAAGAGCAGCTGTTATTTTTTGATGAAAAGGGTGCAGTGGCTCATTTGTTTCATGTGGCAGCAGGCTTTGATTCCATGGTGCTTGGGGAAGATGAGATACTAGGACAGATTAAGACTGCTTATCATTTTTCCAAGGATAACGGATATACGAATTACGAACTAAATACTATTTTTCAGGCGGCGATATGTTGTGCTAAAAAGATAAAGACAAAGACGAAACTTTCAAAGACATCTGTATCTATAGCATCCCTTGCAGCTACCAAAATTCATAACTACAAACGTGGCATGAAAAAGGTTATGATTATGGGAGCCACAGGCGACACAGGAAACAAGGTTATGCTGAATCTTTTGTCTTACGGCGATTGCCAGATTTATGCTACTAAACATATCCACCATATCAGCAATCCCAATGCTTTATCCATTCCTTATTCCGACAGGTATAACTACATCAAGGACATGGATGTGATAGTATCAGCCACAAGAGGCCCTCACTATACTATCACCTACGGCAAGCTTAAAAGCCTAGAGCTTGACGATAGAGAAAGGCTATTTATAGACTTAGCAGTGCCTAGAGATATCGACGAAGATATCACAAAAATAGATGGAGCCCAGTTAATTTCCATCGATGATTTCACAGCCATTGCCAAGGAAAATAACCGCCTTAAAATCAAAGAAAAAGAAAGTGGCGAGGCAATCCTTGAAGATGAAATGGATGACTTACTTAAGGAATTAACCTTCCATAACAATAGAGAGTCCTTCCAGAAAATGAAAAAGTATCGCACAGAAGACTTTGAACACTTTGTTTACAAATTTAGAGATATGGCTTCATCAGATGAATTTGAGAGCTTTATAAATGTTTTAAATAAAATGCAGGAAGTGGAAAATGAGACGATTTAGAAGATTAAGACAGACGAAAGAAATGAGAAGCTTTGTTAGAGAAAACGAAGTTAGTGTAAAGGATTTGATTTATCCTTTATTTGTAATAGAAGGAGATGGCATCAAAAATGAAGTGCCTTCAATGCCTGGGATTTATCAGTATTCTTTAGATAAAATAGATGAAGAGCTTGATAGAGTAAAGGCTGCCAAAATACCTGCAGTTTTACTGTTTGGCATTCCTGAACACAAGGATGAAAAAGGAAGCGGTGCCTATGATGACAACGGCATCACCCAAAGATGCATCAGACATATCAAGGAAAAATATCCTTCTTTAATTGTAATTGCAGACGTTTGCCTTTGTGAATACACTTCACATGGTCACTGTGGTCTTGTTTGTGAAGGTCATATTTTAAATGATGAAACACTGCCACTCCTTGCAAAAATGGCAGTTTCTATGGCTCGTGCTGGAGCTGATATTGTGGCACCATCAGACATGATGGATGGCAGAGTTGCAGCTATTAGGGAATCGCTTGATGAGGCAGGTTTTATTAACACTCCAATTCTTAGCTACAGTGCTAAATTTGCATCAGGCTACTATGGACCATTCAGAGATGCAGCAGGCTCTGCACCTCATTTTGGAGATAGAAAATCCTACCAGATGGACCCTGCAAATGGTCGTGAGGCAATGCGTGAAATAGAGGACGATTTGGAAGAGGGGGCAGATATGATTATCGTAAAGCCTGCTCTTGCATACCTTGATATCATGAAGGAAGCCAGAGAATGCTTTGACGTGCCTTTCATTACCTACAATGTCAGCGGCGAATATTCCATGGTAAAAGCGGCCGCAGCCAATGGATGGATTGACGAAAAAAGAATAGTTCTTGAAAATATGATAGCCATGAAACGAGCAGGTGCTGACAGAATCATCACTTATCATGCTCTTGATGTGGCAAAGTTTTTAGAGGAAGAGGATTTATAATCATGAGTGATAGATCTGAAGCTTTATTTGATGATGCAAAACAGGTGATTCCAGGTGGAGTTAATTCACCAGTCAGAGCCTTTAAGGCAGTTGAAAGAAATCCTGTCTTTATAAAAAATGCCAAGGGCAGTCATATCTTTGATGTGGATGGAAATGAATACGTAGATTACGTGTGTTCATGGGGACCTATGATATTAGGCCACGCCTATCCACCTGTAATAGAGGCTGTAAAAAAGGCCTGTGACAATGGTCTTTCCTACGGTGCTCCTACTGAAAATGAAACAGTTCTTGCAAAGCTTATCCTTGAGGCTGTTCCATTTATGGATAAGGTACGCCTGGTTAATTCCGGTACAGAAGCTGTTATGAGTGCCATCAGAGTTGCCAGAGGTTACACAGGCAGGGATAAAATAATAAAATTCCGCGGAAATTATCATGGTCACAGTGATGGACTTCTTGTGACAGCAGGCTCAGGACTTCTCACAGAATCAAACCCTGATTCAGCAGGAGTTCCAAAGGGCTATACCGCCACTACACTTTTAGCAGACTACAACGATGCGACATCAGTTGAGGCTTTGTTTAAAGCCAATCCAGGTGAGATTGCAGCCGTTATAGTAGAGCCTGTCAGCGCCAACATGGGAGTGGTTCCACCAAAGGAAGGCTTCCTTCAGTTTCTGCGTGATATAACAAAAGCAAATGATTCATTGCTTATTTTTGATGAGGTTATTACTGGCTTTAGATTAGCCTTTGGTGGAGCCTCAGAATACTTTGGAATTCAGCCAGATATGATTACCTTTGGAAAAATAGTAGGCGGTGGAATGCCACTTGCAGCATACGTGGGAAAGGCTGATATTATGAATGTGGTCGCCCCAGTTGGTAGCGTTTATCAGGCGGGGACTTTGTCAGGAAATCCTATAGCTGTCACTGCAGGTATTAAGCAGCTTGAGGCTTTAAAATCAGACAAAGCCATATATGACCGCATCGATAGCTATGCGAAAAAGCTTGAAGAAGCATATCTTGAAAAAGGCTTCACTGTAAATAGAGTGGGATCTTTGCTATCACCATTTTTTACATCAGGGCCAGTAGTATCATATGCTGATGTTTTAAAATGCGATACAAATAAATTTGCAGCATATTTTAGAAGTATGTTATCCCAGGGCATTTATGTAGCCCCTAGCCAATTTGAGGCTATGTTTGTATCTGATGCCCACACAGAGGATGATTTAGATAAAACAATTAAAGCAATTCAAAACATATAATGATTACCAAAAGGCCGGCTGTCATCTCAGGACAGTCGGCCTTAACCATTTACATGAGAGCTTGCTATAAACCCATTTTATAGCGGGCTCTCATTTTCTTTAGGAACCAGAAATATTGAATTTGAGGCATTTCTAGAATATAATCCTATCAACCTAGTAGATAGATAGGAAATAGGAAAATATGCAGGAGGTCATTGATATGAAAAAGAAGAGATTTTTGTCACTTATAGTTGTAGCAGCGATTGGGGCTTCTTTACTTGGTTGTGGAAATAGTGCCAGCAGCGCATCAGTAGCTGAAGGTTCAGATGAAATAAAAGCATCAAGTGCAGGTGAGGTTATAGAGCTTACAAATGTTTCTTATGATCCAACAAGAGAATTATATGCAGCTTATAACGAAGTATTTGCAAAGCACTATCAGGAAGAATTTGGTCAGACTGTAGAGGTTACACAGTCACACGGTGGTTCTGGAAAGCAGGCACTTGAGGTTGCAAACGGTCTTGAAGCAGATGTAGTTACACTTGCACTTGAAGGTGATGTACAGGTAGTTGCAGATGCAGGACTTATAGATGATGGCTTTACAGCAGAGTTTGATGTAGATAGCTCACCATACACATCAACAATCGTATTTTTAGTTCGCTCAGGTAATCCAAAAAAGATTTACGATTGGAACGATTTAACCAGAAAGGATGTTGGAGTTATCACACCAAACCCTAAGACATCAGGCGGTGCAATGTGGAACTATCTTGCAGCATGGTACTACTTCGAGCAGGCGGGGCAGAACGACAGCCAGATTCTTGATTCAATCAAGCAGCTTTACAGCAACGTAGTTGTTCTTGATTCAGGTGCAAGAGGTGCTACTACATCCTTCGTTGAAAATAAACAGGGTGATGTACTTATCGCATGGGAGAACGAAGCATTCCTTTCACTTAAGGAATACCCAGGAGAATACGAAATCGTAGTTCCTTCAGTATCAATCCTTTGCCAGCCAACAGTTGCTGTAGTTGATGAAGTAGCTAAAAAACATGGCACAGAAGATGTTGCAAAGGAATATTTAAGCTATCTCTACTCTGATGAGGCACAGCAGATTGAAGCTGAAAACTATTATCGTCCAAGCACAAAATCAATCTATGACAAGTATGTATCTAGTACAGATTCAAACACAATCACAGAGGTTCCAGCAGATGGCAAGTGGATTAACGACAACATTACTTTAACAGATATCAATCACTTCGGTGGCTGGACAAAAGCTAGAGCTGATCATTTTGCAGACGGCGCAAACTTCGACAGAATTTACGAGCAGTAAAAAATTTCTTGGAGCAGGGCAACCTGTTCCAAGGCTTTACAGAGAGGATTAATGGCATGAATAAAAGAAGAAGCGTAATACCAGGATTTGGCATATCAATGGGAATCACAATAACAATACTCAGCATCGTAGTTTTGATTCCACTTTGTTCGCTGGTAGTCTTTTCTGCAAAGCTTTCATTTTCTGAATTCGTATATACGGTAACAAGACCCAGAATTCTCTCAGGATATTTTGTTTCCATATCTACGGCATTTTTTGCATCTCTGGTAAATGTTGTGATGGGCTTGATACTTGCCTGGATTCTGGTCAGATATGATTTCAAGGGCAAAAAATTCATAGACGGAATTATAGAGCTTCCATTTGCACTTCCAACAGCAGTTGCCGGCATTTCCCTTACACATTTAACTACCACAAATGGTTGGGTAGGACAGATTTTTTATAACCTGTTTGGAATAAAGATTGCCTACACCAGAATCGGTATCACAATTGCTCTTATCTTCATTGGAATACCATTTGTAGTAAGAAGTGTTCAGCCGGTTTTGGAAAAAATTGATATTCAATATGAGGAGGCAGCCTTTATCTTAGGTGCAGATTCAAAAACAACCTTTAGAAAGGTTATTTTCCCAGAGATACTTCCTGCCATTATATCAGGCTTTACTTTAGCCTTTGCTCGTTCTATAGGCGAATACGGCAGCGTAGTTTTCATAGCTGGAAACACACCCTATGAAACAGAAATTGCGCCACTTCTTATAATGGCAGAGCTTCAGGAATATGATTATTCGGCAGCTACTTCCATTGCACTTGTAATGCTTGGAATAGCAGTAATTATTCTTTCAATAAATGCTATCGCTCAAAGCGTGGTGTCAAAAAGAGTAAACGGAAAGGCATAGGTGAGGCTCATGGATTTAAGAAAAGAAAACAAGGCACTAAAATATATTTTAGTAACTATAAGCTTTATATTTCTTGGGGTATTTTTGATACTACCCCTGATTTACATAGTTATCACAGCTTTAAAGGAAGGCATAGCAGGATACGTAAATGCGGTAACAGATGAATATGCTATAAAGGCGGCGCTGCTTACAATTGAAGCCACCGTATTTGCGGTTATCGTAAACACGATATTCGGAGTAGCCGCTGCCTGGCTTATTACAAAATACGCATTTAAAGGAAAAAAGCTTTTATCTACCTTTATTGATTTGCCAGTCACGGTTTCACCTATTATAGCAGGTCTTATCTATGTTCTAACCTTTGGCCGTCAGAGTAGTCTATATCCAATACTTGATTCCTATGGCATCCAAATCATATTTGCAGTACCTGGTATTGTACTTGCAACAATTTTTGTTACATTCCCATTTATTTCAAGGGAGCTTATTCCAGTCCTTACAGCACAGGGCACGGATGAAGAAGAGGCTGCCGCCATTATGGGGGCAAACACCTTTACTATTTTCAGAAAGGTTACCTTCCCACATATCAAATGGGCTCTTCTTTATGGCATTGTACTTTGTACAGCGCGCGCCATGGGAGAATTCGGAGCAGTATCAGTTTTATCTGGTCATCTTAGGGGAAAAACAAACACATTGCCCCTTTACATAGAGCTTTTGTATCAGGGCTATGATTTCACTGGAGCATTTGCAGCATCTTCCATTCTCGTGGTACTGGCTATAATAGTTTTGATTTTAAGACTTGTTATTGAAAAACACGGCAGAAAAGAACTTGATTTGAATAAATAAAAGGGGTGAAAAATATGGCTTACGTTGAGCTTCATGACATAAATAAACATTTCAAAAAATTTCACGCATCAAAGGATATAAATATTTCAATTGAAAAGGGAAAGCTTGTAGCCTTACTTGGTCCATCGGGAAGTGGTAAAACCACAATCCTTAGAATGATAGCAGGCTTAGAACAGCCTGATTCCGGAGAAATTGTTATAGATGGCAAGGTGGTAAATAACGTACCTGGCAGCGAGAGAGGAATAGGTTTTGTATTCCAAAACTATGCATTGTTTAGATATATGAATGTCTACGACAACATTGCCTTTGGTCTTCGTGTAAAAAAGGTGCCTGAGGATAAAATCAAGGAGCGTGTAACAGAGCTTTTGACACTTATCAACTGTGAAGGTCTTGAAAAAAGATATCCTAGCCAGCTTTCAGGTGGACAAAAGCAAAGAGTGGCCTTTGCCAGAGCTTTGGCACCAAATCCTCAGATACTACTGTTGGATGAGCCATTTGCAGCCATCGATGCCAAGGTACGTCTGGAGCTTAGAACCTGGCTTAGACAGATGATTACAAAGCTAAATATCACAAGCATATTTGTCACCCATGATCAGGATGAAGCCATTGAGGTGGCAGATGAAATCATCGTTACCAATCAGGGCAGGGTAGAGCAGTCAGGCACTCCACAGGAGCTATATAAAAATCCAGCCACACCATTTGTAGCACAGTTTATTGGAAATTCAGTTGAGGTTAAAAACTACGATAAGTTCCGCTATTTCGATAAAACAGGGGAGACTTCTGTTGCATATCTTAGACCAGAGTTTGTAAGCATATTTAAAAAGGGCGAAAGCGTACAGTTTGCCAATTCTGCAGAAGAGGCAGTAGTTGAAGATATTATCTTTAGAGGTAGCAACATCGAGGTCAAGGTGCGAATCCATGACAATCTGATTTCTGCCATCAGAAGCATAAATAATCCAGAAATTAAGGTTGGAGAGACTGTTGATGTATTCATATATCGTATATACGTAGTGCAAGGGGACGAGGTAATACTCGCTACCAACAGCTCACTTGCAGACGAGGCAATAGTTATTTAAGGAATGTTTATGGAAAAAGAATTACAGGTTGAAATAAAAAATACTGATGTATTGATAATAGGCGGCGGCACCGCAGGATGCTACGCTGCCTATACATTGGGGATAACTGGTGAACACAAGGTTCTAATCGTTGAAAAAGCAAATATTAAAAGGAGTGGCTGTCTTGCAGCAGGAGTTAATGCCATCAATGCCTACATTACAGAAGGTCGTGTCCCACAGGACTACGTGGACTACTGCAAGCAGGACGCCAAGGGCATTGTTCGTGAGGATTTACTTTTATCTATTTCTGAAAATCTAAACGAGGTGACACATACCTTAGAGGATAACGGTCTTGTTATCTTAAAGGATGAAAACGGAAAATACGTCACCAGAGGAAATCGTAACATAAAAATCAACGGTGAAAACATCAAGCCTATTTTGGCCAAAATGGCACAGGATTCTGAAAATGTTTCTGTCATTAATCATGTAAATATCACTGATTTACTTGTAAAAAACAATAGAGTGCAGGGTGCAGTAGGCTTTGACGTAAATGAAAGCAAGGCTTACGTGTTTTACGCCGGGGCAGTCCTAGTTGCAACAGGTGGTGCAGCAGGCCTTTATAGACCAAACAATCCAGGATTTTCCCGTCATAAAATGTGGTATCCACCTTTTAACACAGGTGCAGGCTATGCCATGGGTATAAAAGCAGGTGCTGAGATGACCACACTTGAAATGCGTTTTATAGCACTTCGATGCAAGGACACCATAGCACCAACAGGCACTATCGCTCAAGGCGTTAGGGCAAAGCAAATGAATGGTTTAGGAGAAATCTACGAGACCAAATACGGCGTTGCAACCTGTGAGAGAGTATACGGCACCACAGAAGAAAACCGACAAGGCCATGGTCCATGCTATTTGAAGACAGATGAAATTTCACCACAGCAGGAGGATGAGCTTTACAAAGCATATCTAAACATGGCACCATCTCAGACTCTGAAATGGCTTGAGGGCGGTCAGGGACCAGCTGAACAAAATGTAGAAATCGAAGGTACTGAGCCATACATCGTAGGCGGACATACAGCCAGCGGATACTGGGTGGACAACAATAGAGCCACCACAGTTCAGGGCCTTTATGCAGCAGGAGACGTGGCAGGCGGTGCTCCACAAAAGTATGTGACAGGAGCCTTGGCAGAGGGCAAGCTTGCAGCCTTAAGCATTGCAGATTATCTAAAAAATGATTTATCTCCAGAATCAGACGACAGCTGGAAAAACATCATCAGTGAATACAATCAATTTTTGAATAACGTAAATACGAATATTTCCATTGAACAGCTTGAGGAAGCCATGCAAAAAATCATGGATGAGTACGCAGGCGGAATCACAAAGGGCTATCAGTACAACGAGACAGGTCTTAATCTGGCAGAGGAAAAAATCAAGGGACTTTATGATGTGCTAAGCGCCCTTGAAGCTAAAAATACAGACGAGCTTCTACAGATATACGAGATAAAAGAGCGCCTCGACCTTAGCCTGTCATTAATCGCACATTTAAGAGCCAGAAAAGAAACCAGATGGCACAGCTTTGGAGAAAATATGAGTTATCCAGAGGTTAATAAGGATTACGAGGCCTACATCAATTCAGTACTGGAAAACGGTCAGCTTAAAATCATCAAAAGACCACTTGTGGTTGATGATTATGAGCCACTTGTATTTTCATTTAACCATGATGGAGCATTACTTTACGCAGGAGGTGAGCTTTAATGAGTATCAGAATAAATACCCCTTCCTGCGTGGGATGCAAAAGGTGCGTGGAGGTATGTCCTGGCAATCTTATCAAGCTTGTAGATGGCAGGGCATACATAAATAGACCAAAGGATTGCTGGGGCTGCACATCTTGTCTAAAGGAATGCAAGACTGGCGCAATCCAGTTTTTCCTCGGGGCAGATATTGGCGGCAAGGGTTCAATTCTTTCGGTAAATGAGCAGGGTGATGAAAGACACTGGATTGTCACATCCCCTGAAGGCACCACCAAAACTATCACAGTCAATACCAAGGAATCCAATAAATATTAGAGAGGTAACTTATGGGCAAACTAACACATCTAGATGAGCTTGAAGCAGAAGCAATATACATAATTAGAGAGGTGGCAGCTGAGTGTGAAAAACCAGTCATGCTTTATTCAATCGGTAAAGATAGCTCGGTGATGCTTCATCTGGCACTAAAGGCATTTTATCCTGAAAAGCCTCCATTTCCATTTTTGCATGTAAACACTACATGGAAATTCAAGGAGATGATTGAGTTTAGAGATCATGTGGCTGAAAAATATGGTCTTACAATGCTCGAATACATCAACGAAGAAGGTGTTGCTCAGGGAATCAATCCATTTGACCACGGTAGTGCCTATACAGATATTATGAAAACTCAGGCTCTAAAGCAGGCTCTTGATAAATATGGATTCACAGCAGCATTTGGCGGCGGAAGAAGAGACGAGGAAAAATCCAGAGCCAAGGAGCGTATTTTCTCATTCAGAAATTCAGCCCATGCCTGGGATCCTAAAAATCAGCGCCCAGAAATGTGGAAGCTTTTTAATACAAAGCTTTTCAAAGGCGAAGAGGTGCGAGTATTCCCACTTTCCAACTGGACTGAAAAAGATATCTGGCAGTACATCAAAAGGGAAAATATCGAGATTCCATCCCTTTATTTTGCCAAGGAAAGACCTGTTGTCTATAGAGATGGCAACATCATCATGGTAGATGATGAGCGCATGGAGCAAAGACTTCTTCCAGGTGAGCAGGTGGTAAATAAAAAGGTTAGATTTAGAACCTTGGGCTGCTATCCACTGACAGGTGGTGTGGAGTCAGATGCTGACACTTTGGATGAAATCATTGAAGAGACACTTAGCGCAGTTTCAAGCGAGCGCACCACCCGCGTCATCGACAACGAGGCAGCAGGCTCTATGGAAAGAAGAAAAAGGGAGGGATATTTCTAAATGCAATTACTAAAATTTATCACATGCGGTAGCGTGGATGATGGAAAATCCACTCTCATTGGACATATATTATACGATTCAAAGCTTCTCTATGCAGATCAGGAAAAGGCTTTAGAGCTTGACTCCAAGGTAGGCAGCCGCGGTGGCGCCATCGATTATTCACTGCTATTAGACGGTCTTATGGCAGAACGTGAGCAGGGCATCACCATTGATGTAGCTTATCGCTATTTCACCACCGACAACAGAAGCTTTATCGTGGCAGACACACCAGGCCACGAGGAATACACCAGAAACATGGCAGTAGGAGCATCCTTTGCAGACCTTGCAGTAATTCTTATTGATGCAAAACAAGGTGTGCTTGTTCAAACCAGACGCCACGCCAGAATATGCTCACTTATGGGTATCAAATATTTCGTATTTGCAATCAACAAAATGGATTTGGTGCTCTACAGCAAGGAGCGTTTTGATGAAATCACAGCCCAGATAAATGATCTTGTGGCAGAACTTAAGCTTGAAAATCATGTAGTAATTCCAGTATCTGCAACAGAGGGCGATAATGTCACAAAGCGGTCTGAAAATATCGACTGGTATACAGGACCTGTACTTTTGGAATATTTGGAACAGGTGGATGTGGCTTCCCAGAAGGAAGAGCAGGGATTTTATATGCCAGTTCAACGAGTCTGCAGACCAAATCACACCTTTAGAGGTTTTCAGGGGCAGATTGAAGCAGGTCAGGTTAGTGTGGGAGATGAACTGACCATTTTACCTAGTGGAGAAAAGGCTAATGTAAAGAGCATCCATATTTTAGATAAAGAGGTAGAAACTGCTTCTATCGGACGCCCTGTCACCATCCAGCTTAACAGAGAGGTGGATGTTTCAAGAGGCTGCGTTCTTGCATCTGGAGTTGATATTGCAGTCACATCATCTGTGGAAGCAACCTTGCTTTGGATGGATGATGAAATCCTAGAGCCTGGTAAAAACTTCTTTGTAAAGCTTGGAACAAAACTGATTCCTGGTGTGGTTACAGGCATCAGAAACACCATAGACGTTAATACAGGAGAGAAAAAAGAGGCAACAACACTTGAGAAAAATGAGATAGCGGTTTGTGAATTGAAGCTAGCAGACAGCATCGTCGTGGATGCATTTTCAAAGCACAAGACACTTGGGGAGCTTATATTGATTGATAGAATCACCAACATGACTTCGGCCTGCGGTGTTATAACCCAGACCTACAAGGATGATTCATCATCAACAGATACTATCATTGACAGAGAGACCAGAAGCAACTGGAAGGGTCAGCGTGCAATCACTGTTGAGTTTAAAGAAAGCGAACAGGTAAACCTTGAGTATGTTCAAAAGGTAGAAAAGGAGCTTAGCAACAAGGGAAGACACACCTATCTATTCAACCCAAAGAGCAGTCACGGTATCAAGGGCATAGTAAAGCATCTAAATGACGCTGGAATAGTGGTACTTCTTTTTGCAGATAATCAGCTTGATACATCTGTGTTTACAGCCACAAGGGGATATGTCAGCGGTTGGCAGACTGAGGATATTAAAACCCCTGCTGATGCAGCAGAATATGTGTACAAGGCATCTGCAATCAACAATGCTGTAGCTTCAGACGGTGAATATATTTAATAAATTAGGCCAGTTATAGATTTAGTCTATAGCTGGCTATAGTTTTATTTGGGCACCAGAACTATTGTATTTGAGGCTTTTCTGATTTATAATCCCTACCAACCTAGTAGTTAAAAAGGCGATATGATGGGAGGGAGTTATGGCATATACAGACATTCAAATGGACAAAAAAGATTTACAAACACTTAAAGATATTGCTGTAAAGGCATATCCCTATGAGGCCTGCGGAGTGCTGACAGGAGGGGAAATAGAAAATCGTATATACGATATCGTAGATGCGAATAATACCGCAGCTTTGGATCTGAGAAAGAAGTCATTTGAAATTAGTGCACTTGATATATACAGGTTAGAAAACGATGGTTATAAGCCTATAGGGTTTTACCATTCACATCCGGATTATCCTGCAGTCCTATCTGAAGAAGATAAAAAGCATATGATTCCAGACATGATATACATTGTGGCTTCAGTTAAGAGGACATATGTATCACAGCTAAAAGGATATGTTCGCACAAGCACAGATTTGAATCAGATATGTGAACTATCTATTCAAATTGTTGATAAGGGAGGTAAATAAAATCATGAAGGTTTATATTTCAGCTACACTTAGAAATTTTTTCGGCAAGAATGAAAGCTTAGATGTTGAGGCTGCTAATATCAAAGCTATCTTAGATTATTTAACAGATGAATATCCAGAAGCAAAAAAGATTTTGTTTGATGACAGTGAGAATCTCAGAGGCTTTGTACAGATTTACGTAGGAGAAGAAAACAAAAGCGATAAAAGCTATTGGAAAGAAGAGATTGATGCAGGGGAAGAAGTGCTTCTTTTGCCAGCTATCGCAGGAGGTGCTCCTGTGGAAAGCATCATTTCGGATGATAGAAGAAAAGCTATTACCTTTGATGACAAAGAAGTGGAGCGCTTCAGCAAGCATTTAATGCTCAGAGATATTGGAGTCAAAGGTCAAAAGAGAATAAAGTCCGCAAGGGTAGTGGTGGTAGGTGCAGGAGCACTTGGCTCCCCTGTCATACAGTATCTGGCTGCAGCAGGAGTTGGAACTATAAAGGTGGTGGATTTTGATGAGGTTTCTCTTGAAAATATCCAAAACCAGATTTTACATACAAGCCGCGATATTCACCGTCCTAAGGTGGCATCGGCCAGAGACAAGGTAAGAAACATTGACAGAAGCATTCAGTTTGAAGATGTAAATCTACAGCTTACTGCAGACAATATTTACGATGTGATAGATGGCTATGATTTGGTAATCGATTGTACAGATAATTACAAATCAAGATACCTGATAAACGATGCTTGTGTATTGGCAGGAATACCACTGATATTTGCAGCCATATTTCAGTTTGAAGGTCAGGTAGGTGTATTCAATGTAAATAATGGACCTTGCCTGCGGTGTCTGTATCCCAAGCCACCAGAGCCGGGACTGGTGCCCACCTGCTCAGAGGGCGGTTCCATAAGTCCACTTGGTGGAATCATAGGAAGCATCGCAGCCAATGAAGCCTTAAAACTTATCATTGGAATTGGAAATCACTTAGACGGACAGATTCTTGTGGTGGACAGCTTATATTTACATTTTCGCACACTTAATGTGGACAAAAATGCTGATTGCCCGTTATGTGGATTTGCACCAACTATTACTACGGTGGAAGATTTTGATTACGAGGATTTCTGTGGACTTAGAGAGGATGAGGACGAAGAGCCTATAGAAAGCGTTGAACCTGATGAACTGGCTAGACGCATTGAGGCAAATGAACCAATCACCTTTGTTGATGTAAGAGAGCCTCATGAAAGAGCAGTTCTTAGATTCCCAAATGCAATCGTTATACCGATAGGGCAACTGGCTAGAAGAAAAAATGAATTAGATAAATCAGTGGATACCATATTTATTTGCAAGCAGGGACAGCGAAGCGCTCTTGCTATAAGAACCCTGCGGGAGGCTGGTTACGACGGGTCAATGTACAACCTAAAGGGCGGCCTTGATGAAATGAAGGGTATCATATTCTCCCATGAGGGAGCGTGGTTATAAGTTAGATTACGTCATAAGACGTTTTCTATAGATTTTATTAGGAGGATTTAAAATGGCAAATGAAACAAATGTGAAGAACGAAGGTATTAACGCTCTTGGTGCTCAGGCAGCTTATAATCTTGCGAATGTCACAAAAACAAGACCTCAATTTGGCGCATTGACACCAAAGTGGGTTACAAAGTTTTTGGAGTTCAAGGGATTAGAGACTGGTATCTACAGAGTAAACAAGGTTGTCGAAGGTGAGACACCACTTGATGTTCTCTGCAGTCAGACAAAGAAAACTGATATCATCCCTGATGGATATGTAGAGTACGAGACATCACCTAGAGAGTACAGACTTAACTCTATTTCTACTATCGTAAATGTAAATACAGCAGTAGAAGATGTTTACAGCGCACCTTACGATCAGGTTCAGGAGCAGCTTACTCTTGCAATCGAGTCATTGCGTGAGCGCCAGGAAAGCCAGTTAATCAACAATGATGATTACGGTCTTCTCAAGAACGTTCCAGAATCACAGAGAATCCAGACAAGAAACGGTGCACCAACACCAGATGACCTTGATGAGCTCATCACAAAGGTATGGAAGGAGCCTTCATTCTTCCTTGCACATCCACGTGCAATTGCAGCATTCGAAAGAGAGTGCACAAAGAGAGGAGTACCACCTGTAACTGTAAATCTTGGAGGCGGAACATTCCTTGCATGGAGAGGAATCCCTATCATTCCTACAGACAAGCTTTTGGTTGACGGCTTAAAGAATCCAAAGTCTCAGAGTGGAAAGACAAACATCTTGCTTGTTCGCACAGGCGAAGCAAAGAGAGGTGTTGTTGGATTATTCCAGGCAGGTCTCAAAAATGAGCATTCAAGAGGATTATCTGTTCGCTTTAGAGGAATCGATGATAAAGGCGTAGCATCATATCTCTTGTCTCTATACTGCTCAGCAGCAATTCTTGCAGATGATGCTATAGCAGTATTGGAAGATGTAGAGGTAGGTGAGTATTATGACTACGATTGAGAATCTCGCAGGAGTTCCTAGTGCAGCAGAGCTGGCAGCTTTAGCCAATCAGTTGTTTCCGGATTTAACTGAAGGTGTAAATGGTTCTAGTGAAGCAATTGAGCCAGTATCACCCACAGAACCGGTACTTCCTACAATTCCTGAAGCTGGTGCAGTATCTTCAATATCTTCTGTACCTGCAGCACCTCAGGAAGCATCAGTTCCTGGTGCACCTGCAATTCCTGACAATTATTTTGAAGCTTTAGCAAATCCATTTTCAGTCGGACAGGTAAACACAAGCTATGCCCCAGTGGTTTTATCCCAGTCTCAGGCAGACCAGTCAGAAAAAGCTATTGATGCACCAACCTCACTTGGTGGTGACAGCGTAGAAAAAAAGAGTGAAGAACACATTTCTTACAGCTCAAGAGACGAGTCAATTCGTATCGGTTCAAAGACTCTAGCACAGATTAGAAGTGATTTTCCAATTCTTTCTGAGCAGATTAATGGTCGTCAGCTGGTATGGCTTGACAACGGAGCTACAACTCAAAGGCCTCAGGCTGTAATCGACAGAATTTCTTATTACTATCAGCATGAGAATTCAAATGTCCACAGAGGTGCCCATGCACTTGCGGCCCGCTCTACTGATGCCTATGAAAATGCAAGAGGTATTGTAAGAGACTTTATTGGCGCAGGTTCAACAGATGAAATTGTATTTGTAAGAGGCACCACAGAAGCTATTAACCTTGTGGCCAATGCTTATGTAAAGCCGCTGTTAAGCCCAGGAGATGAAATCATTGTTTCAATTCTGGAGCATCATGCAAATATCGTACCATGGCAGCTTGTGGCTCAGGAAACAGGGGCTGTTATCAAGGTTATTCCTGTAGACGAATCCGGACAGCTAAAGCTTGAAGAATACGAAAAGCTTTTTACCAAGAAAACTAAATTCGTATCAGTGGCTCATGTTTCAAATGTGCTTGGCACAGTAACACCAGTGGAAGAGCTTATTGCCATCGCCCACAGACATGGGGTTAGAATCCTTATTGATGGAGCACAGTCTATAGCTCATATTCCGGTAAATGTTACAGCCTTAGATGCCGATTTCTTTGTATTTTCCGGACACAAGGTATTTGCACCTACTGGTATCGGTGTTGTTTATGGCAAAAAAGAATTACTTGATGCAGCACGTCCATACCATGGCGGTGGAAATATGATAAAGGATGTTACCTTTGAGCGTACCATCTACAATCCGGCACCAAACAAATTTGAGGCGGGTACAGGTAGCATCGCTGATGCGGTAGGCTTAGGCGCAGCTCTTACATATCTTTCAGAGATAGGTATGCCATGTGTATATAGATGGGAGCACGAATTGCTTCAGTATGCATTAAAGGAAATGAAGACAGTAAAGGGCTTGCGCTTAATTGGAACAGCTTTAAACAAGGCTTCAGTTTTATCCTTCAAGCTTGATGGATATTCTGATGAAGAGGTAGGCAAGCGACTTGACAGCTATGGCATTGCGGTTCGTACAGGACATCATTGTGCACAGCCAGTTCTTAGACATTTTGGCTATGAAAGCTCAGTACGTCCAACACTTGCACTATACAATTCACCAGATGATATAGATGCCCTTGTAAGAGTATTGAAGACGTTTGCTTAAAACAAGCAGAAAGGAATCATCGTGAGCAAGATAGTAAAAGAAGAGGAAATTAATCAGATTGTCGGCGAGATTCTTGCTGACTTCAATGGCAAAAAGAATATTGATGCTGTAGATAGCTTTAACACTCCTGATAAATACGAGGTTAGTGAGCTTTTAAAAAATCTGTTTAGAATCGTTTATCCAGGCTATTTTAGAGATAAATCCTACAAGATTTATAATCCAAATAATAGCTACAGTGTGATAATCGAGGATGTTTTTTATCATCTACACAAACAGATTAGACTTGCACTGGATTTTGCCAAGGGAGGAGAGCCACAAAGCCATAGGGAGCGTGAGATAGAAAGCTATAGGATTTGTAAAGCCTTCTTTAAGAAAATCCCTCAAATACGAGAGTACTTGGAGAGTGATTTGCTGGCTGCTTACGATGGTGACCCTGCTGCTGGTTGCTTTGAGGAAATTATTCTTGCTTATCCAGGATTACTGGCAAGCACTGTATATAGAATCGCTCATGAACTTTATATTGAAAAGGTTCCTATTTTACCTCGTATGATGTCTGAAATAGCACATTCAAAAACAGGTATAGATATCCATCCGGGTGCTACAATTGATAAATTCTTTTTTATTGATCATGGCACTGGAATTGTTATTGGAGAAACAGCTGTTATTGGAAAAAGTGTAAAGATTTATCAGGGGGTAACCATAGGAGCCCTTTCCACAAGAGGTGGGCAAAAGCTATCAGGCAAAAAGCGTCATCCTACCATCTGTGATAACGTAACAATTTATGCCGGAGCTTCCATTTTAGGCGGTGACACTGTGATTGGTGAAAATGCTGTAATAGGTGGTAACACTTTTATTACAAGCTCTATTAACGCAAATACGGTAGTCAGCATGAAAAATCTTGAGATGGAATACAGGACTACCGGAAACGCCATTAAAGCCGAAGAAATAAAGCAAAGTGATGAGTGGTACTATGTAATTTAGTCCTGCTTGCTATCAAAAATTAATAAATATGAACGAGACAAAAGGATTAATATTTAACATTCAAAGATTTTCAGTACATGACGGTCCAGGCATCAGGACCGTCGTTTTTGAAAAGGGCTGCCCCCTTAGATGTCTGTGGTGTGCAAACCCTGAATCACAGATAGGAAAGCCACAGCTTGCTTGGACTGAAAGTAAATGCATAGGCTGTAAGAGCTGCATCAATTCAGATTTAAAGTGTAACCCTCATTTTAATGATGAGGGGCTATACTGGGATGAATTTAATCCTGATGAGACAGATGATATAGAACGAATCTGTCCCTCTAAGGCGCTCCATGTAATAGGCTATGAAACTACAGTCTGCGATGTAATTACTCAGATTAACAAGGATGAAATATTCTATGGAGATGAGGAAGGTGGTCTTACCATCAGTGGTGGAGAACCGCTAATGCAGCCGAAGTTTACTTATCAGTTGTTAAAGGAAGCAAAAAAGCATGGTATCAGCACAGCAATCGAGACTACAGGCTATGGCGACACTGGTGATTTCATCAAAATTGCAGGGAAGCTTGAGTACATTTTGATGGATATAAAGACTTTGGATGATTCAGTTCATAAAAGGGTAACTGGTGTCAGCAATGAAGTGATTCTTAATAATTTTGAATCCATAAGGAAAGCCTACCCAAACCTTCCTATGCATGTACGCACCCCGGTAATCCCTAGAGTCAACGACACAGAGGATTCTATAAAAAGCATTTCAGAATTCCTCAGATGCCGTAAAAATGTCAGATATGAGCTTTTGAAATACCACAGATTAGGTGAGCCGAAATACATTTCCCTTCACAGAACCTATCCAATGAAAGAGGTGGAGCTTTCAGATGAGGTATTTGAACTGCTTAAAAAGTATGAGTTTAACAATATAAGTTGACAAACATTGTTCTAGAAAATATAATTTGACCTAGTAAATAGGTAGGTATATTATGTTAAATCAATTTTCTAGAACAGAACTGCTTCTTGGTCAGGAAGCCATGGAAGCATTACAAAATAAAAGAGTAGCGATTTTTGGAATCGGTGGAGTTGGCGGATACGTGTGTGAGGCACTTGTGCGTACTGGTATCGGACATTTTGACATTATAGATGATGACAAGGTGTGCCTCACCAATCTCAACCGTCAAATCATCGCCACTCGTTCCACAGTAGGAAAGCACAAAGTGGATGTGATGAGAGACCGTATGCTTGATATCAACCCAAAGGCAGACATCACTGTTCACAAGTGCTTTTTTCTGCCTGAAAACGCAGACGACTTTGATTTTAAATCTTATGATTACGTGGTTGATGCGGTAGATACTGTCACAGCCAAAATTGAGATAATAATGAGATGCAAAGCAGAGGATGTTCCTGTTATCAGCTGCATGGGAGCAGGCAACAAGCTTGACCCAAGCCGATTCAGGGTAGCCGATATTTACAAGACTACCATGTGTCCTCTTGCAAAGGTAATGCGCCGCGAGATGAAAAAGCGAGGCGTCAAAAGCCTAAAGGTTGTTTTCTCAGATGAAAAGCCAACACGCCCTATCGAAGATATGGCTAGCAGCTGCAAAACAAATTGTATATGTCCACCTGGTGCGGAACACACATGTACCCAGAGACGAGATATTCCAGGTTCCATTGCATTTACACCGGCAGTTGCCGGTCTTGTTTTGGCCAGCGAGGTCATCAAAGACTTATCAGGTGGTTTTGGCGGTAGAGTGTAGCGCTTGACTTAATATTAATCATACATAAAAGGGAGAAGGAGAAAACAAATGACACTACAACAGGTTTTATATGCACTTACAATTCAGGAATGCGGTTCCATGAACAAGGCGGCTGAAAAGCTTTACATTGTTCAACCAACACTTACAAGTGCCATTCAGGAGCTTGAAAACGAGGTGGGACTCACCATTTTTATGCGTACAAACAAGGGTGTCATTGTAACTCCCGAAGGAGCAGAATTCCTTGAAGACATTCGAGGATTTTATCGTCAATACGATATTGTAATGCAAAAATACAGTGGTGAGGGAAACTACAAAAGAAAATTCGGTGTTTCCACCCAGCACTACACCTTTGCGGTTCGTGCCTTCGTAGACATGGCAAAACAATACGACATGAACGAATTTGACTTTGCCCTTCGTGAAACCACCACCATGGATATCATCAGAGATGTCAGCACATTAAAAAGTGAAATAGGCATTCTCTACATAAACGAGCTTAACCGAAAGGGCTTAAACCGTCTTTTCACAGAACACGGCCTAGAGTTCCACTCACTTATAAAATGCAAGGCCTACGTTTACTTATGGAAGGATCATCCACTTGCTAAAATGGAATCCATCGGCATCGAAGACCTGCAAAACTACCCATGCCTTTTCTTTGAGCAAGGGGACAACAGCGAAGTTCTTGCCGAGGAAATCCTTAGTGAAAACTTTTACCCACAGCAGCTTCGTGTAACCGACCGTTCCACAATGCTAAATCTCGTCCGTGCTCTTAACGGATATACGTTATGCTCCGGCATCGTCTGGGGCGACCTCAACGGAGACGGCTACATGGTTGTACCATTCAGAGGCGACGAGGAAAATCCAAACAGCGTCATGGACATCGGATACGTCACCAAGAAAAACTCCGTAATGAGTAAAATGGGCAAAGAATTCCTAGAGCAGGTTGACCTAGCCTTAGATCAAATCGACAAATCAGTTATATACGAAGAATAGGATAGCGCAGGCTATCCTTTTTTTGTGGGATTTTTAGGTTGAGTGCCCTAGTCCCGCTTCCTGCGGCCCCACACCGCGTCCACCCCTCTGCATAGGCAAAGATCAAGAATTTGTATTTTCTAAATACTACAAACTAGCTTCCTTTATTGGTAGGTGTTCTTCCGATGATTTTACAATTCGCCTCAGCTGTATGCCCTACAAAGACACACATTAAAATTCTAGGATACTTCTTCAGCCAGGTAGCAGGACACCCCTGCGATTTTGGAATGAGCTTAGTGGAAATGGTAAGTGACTTTTGCGAGTTTTGGCAGACCGAGCCATGGACGGCGAGGTCAAGGAGATGCTGAGCACGGACGCGAATATCGACTGGTGCCTAAACTCTCAAAAGTCATTTGCCAATTTCCACTTAGCGAATGGAGTATGAGCAGGGGTGTCCTGCTACCTGGCTGGAGAAGTATTTGTAGACCTTGGGGTGTGTCTTTGAAGGTCACACATCTTCCTCGAATTGTAAAATCAGCGAAAGTACACCTACGTGAAGCTAGTTTGCAGCATTAAGAAAATACAAAATTCATGCTCAATCATGCCTATGCAGACGGGTGGACGCGGTGTGGGGCCGCAGGAAGCGGGACTAGGGCTACTATAATATAGAAAAAGGCCCACAAAATAAGGGGATGCGCAGCTATAAAACGGATTGATAGCTGGCTATAATTTTATGGTAGAACTAGGTTTATTGACCTGGTTCTTCTTATTTGGTAATATCCTATCAACCCAGTAGGTAAATAGAATTTAAAAAGGGTGGAATGGAAAATGAATTTTAATACTAGACTACTCCACGAAGGAGTGAATCGAGAGACAAACGGCGCAACACTTCCGCCTATATACCAAAGCAGCGCTTTTGATCAGGAATCTGCTGAGGATTTGGCAGGAATTTTTGCCAATAAGAAGATGGGGTATTGTTACACCCGAGTTGCAAATCCTACTATTACAGCTTTTGAAAATAGAATTACAAAGCTTGAAGGTGGTATAGCTTCGGTGGCATGCTCTTCGGGAATGGCGGCATTATCAAATGCGTTGCTTAACATCCTTCAGGCAGGAGATGAGATAATCTCAAGCGCCAGCCTCTATGGTGGAACAATTGATTTGTTCAGAGATATTGAGGCATTTGACATTAAGACAAATTATGTGCGAAACAATGATTTTGAGCAAATAGAAGCTGCTTTTAATGAACGCACCAAGGTGGTATTTGCAGAGACCATCGGCAATCCCTGTTTGGACGTAACAGATATTAGACGACTGGCAGAAATAGCTCATGCTCATGGTGTTCCACTTGTGGTAGACAATACTACAGCTACTCCATATTTGCTTAGAGCAATCGAGCTTGGCGCAGACATTGTGGTGAATTCTTCTTCGAAGTATATCAACGGAAGCAGTAATTCCATAAGCGGTGTATTAACAGACAGTGGTCATTTTAAATGGACTAAGGATAAATATCCGGTTCTTGGAGATTACGTTAAGTTTGGTCCTATGGCATATGTGGCAAAGCTTAGAAGCGGACTTTACAGAAATATGGGAACCTGCCTTTCTCCATTCAATGCATATTTGAATGTAATAGGACTTGAAACACTTGGGCTTCGAATGGAAAGACAATGTAGTAATGCACTAAAGCTTGCTACCTGGCTTGAAGAAAAGTATAAAGACATAATTGTAAATTACCCGGGACTAAAATCCAGCAAATGGAACGATATCGCAAATACGATATTTGATAAAGGCTATGGGGCAATCCTCACTATCAGAGTGGGCAGCAAGGAGAGAGCTTTTGAAGTGATGAACAAACTAACAATCCCTTATATTCTTTCAAATATAGGAGATACCAAAACTTTAGTAGTTCATCCGGAATCCACAATCTCCTTACACAGCACCCCACAAGAACTGGAAGATGCAGGCGTATATGATGACTTAATTCGTATATCCGTAGGAATAGAAGATATAGAAGATCTCATAGAAGACTTCCGTACCGCATTATCATAATTTTTATCGTATATACGTATATTTAGTTCACTATAAACTTTAAATGAGCTGGTTGAAATTATTCTATGAATTGAATTCCCTAAATGAGCTGATAGGTAACAAACTAAATATGTCTTAAGGGAGGCGTTTCCAGCCGACCGTAGATATATTTTGTTTGTTACCGTAATCAGCGGAATAAACTATTCAATTACCTAAAGACTTTCATCCAGCGGACTAAAAAAGGAGTAAGAATATGGCAGAAAAAATTGATTACAAGGCTTTGAAGGCTGGCGGCTTCATGAAGCAGGTACAAAAAGGCTATGGCTCACTTAGACTGGCAGTTATCGGTGGTAACCTCGATGCAAAAGCACTTAAGACAGTTTCGGAGGTAGCAGATAAATATGGACATGGTTATGTCCACATGACATCTCGACAGGGAATCGAAATTCCATTTATTCATGTAAATGATTTGGAAAAGGTAAAGGAAGAGCTTGCAGCCGGTGGCGTAGGCACAGGTGTATGTGGCCCTAGAGTTCGTACAATCACAGCTTGTCAGGGCTCAGAGATTTGTCCAAGCGGATGTATCGATACATATACGCTTGCTAAAGAACTTGATGCCAGATACTTCGGAAGAGAGCTTCCACATAAGTTTAAATTTGGCGTAACTGGCTGTCAGAATAACTGTCTTAAGTCGGAGGAAAATGACGTAGGAATCAAGGGCGGCATGACAGTTGAGTACAAAGAGGATGCCTGCATTTCCTGTGGCGTATGCGTAAAGGCTTGTAGAGAGTCTGCCCTTACTATGACAGATGGCAAGGTTACAATCGACAGAAGTAAGTGCAACAACTGCGCACGATGCGTAAAGAGCTGCCCAACAGATGCATGGGAAGGAACACCAGGCTACATCGTATCCTTCGGCGGAACCTTTGGAAACAAAATCTACAAGGCTGAGCAGTATGTTCCAATCATTCGCGATAAGGAAACACTTTTCCGCGTAACAGATGCAGCAATTGAATACTTCGAAGCTAATGCAAAACCATCAGAACGCTTCCGCGCAACCCTTACCCGCCTAGGCGACGAAGGTCTCCGCGAAGCCGTAAACAACGCCTTAAACGCGTAGAGACAGACAAAATTTATATGATTTAGTTGCGTGTATAATAAAAATTTAACTATTAGATGAGCTGGTTGAAATTATTCAACAAAGTAAAAATCCTAAGTGAGCTGATAGGTATCAATCTCGATATCCCTTAAGGGAGACATCCCTAGTCGACCGTAGGGATATCAAGATTGTTACCGTAATCAGCGGACTAAATTATTCAACTACCTAAAAAATTTTCAACCAGCGGATCAGGAGAGGAGAAAAACTATGGCAGAAATTTTAGAATTTGACGATCAGGTAGATATTACAGATAAGGTGTGCCCACTCACATTTGTCACTGCAAAAGTGGCAATCGAGGAGCTTGATGACGGCGAAGTCTTGGCTGTCCGCATGAACGACGGCGAGCCAGTGCAAAATGTTCCTCGTTCATTTAAGGAGGACGGCCACCAGATTTTAAAGCTTATTGACAATGAAGATGGCACTTACACTTTGTATGTTAGAAAGGTGGAGGAATAATGGCAGCTAGAATTTATACAAATGATTTTCAGGAAAAGGTGCTAGATAGTGAGATACCATCACTTGTAGACTTTTATTCTGATTCATGCGTTGCCTGTAAAAAGCTTGCTCCAACTTTATGTGAAGTGGAGGAAGATTACGAGGGCAAGGTTAATGTGTTTAAGGTCAACACAGGCTATGACACAAAGCTTGTAGAGGACTATGGTATTCAGTCAAACCCTACACTTATTTTCTTTAAGGATGGCAAAGCCCTTGATAAAAAAATCGGGGCAAAGGACTACGATGAGATTACAGACTGGATTGACAGTCTTATCTAATAAATGCAAAGGAGAATAGTATAATGACAATTACAGTTGCAGGTGAAAAGAAGGAATACAAGGATGGACTTACACTTCCAGAGCTTATTGAAGCTGAAAATGTAGAGACACCAGAGTATGTTACAGTTTCCATCAATGATGAGTTTATTCTTACAGAAAATAAAGCATCTACAGTATTAAAAGAGGGTGATTCTGTAGAGTTTCTATACTTCATGGGAGGTGGCTGCTAATGGCTATGACAGATGAGCAAATCGAACGCTATAGCCGCCACATCATTTTAAAGGAGGTTGGTGCCAAGGGCCAGAAGAAGCTCTTAAATGCCAGCGTACTTATCATTGGTGCAGGCGGACTTGGTGCACCAGCAGCTATGTATTTAGCTGCAGCAGGTGTAGGTAAAATCGGTATCGTAGATGCGGATGAGGTTGATTTATCAAATCTTCAGCGTCAAATTATTCATTCTACAGCAGATATTGGAAAACCAAAGGTAAAGTCTGCAAAAGAGACTATGAATGCCATGAACCCTGATGTGGAGGTTGTTACCTATCACAAGTTTGTGGATTCATCAAACATCAGAGAGTTAATTCGTGAATACGATTTTGTAATTGATGGAACAGATAATTTCCCGGCAAAGTTCCTTATTAACGATGCTTGCGTAATGGAGAAAAAGCCTTTCTCACACGCTGGAATTATTCGTTTCAAGGGACAGCTCATGACCTATGTGCCAGGAGAAGGTCCATGCTACAGATGCGTATTCAAGAATCCACCACCAAAGGACGCAGTTCCTACCTGCAAGCAGGCAGGCGTTATTGGTGCTATGGGCGGTGTTATCGGCTCACTTCAGGCTATGGAGGCCATCAAATACATTGTAGGAGTAGGAGATTTGCTTACAGGCAAGCTTCTCACCTATGATGCAGTAAATCAGGAGTTCAGAAAGATTAAGCTTCCACATGACACAAGCACATGCCCAGTCTGTGGAAAGAATCCTACTATCACAGAGCTTATTGACTATGAGCAGGAGGTCTGCGAGGAGACCGCATCACGTTTCGAAGCAGATAGATAGTTGTAATTCAAACATATTCATTATTCGGTTAAAAATAAGTTGTAGATGGAGTAGCAAATGGGAATAATTAGATTAGATTATCGTATATACGATGAAGTAGTTAAATATGCAAAGGAACATTTGCCGGAGGAGGCCTGCGGTCTTATAGCAGGTGTGGAAGATGAAAATGGACGTCTGATAAAAAAGGTCTACTACCTTGAAAATATAGACCATGCCACAGATCATTTTACACTTGATCCAAAGGATCAGATGGCTGCCATAAAGGATATGAGAGCCCTTGGCTTAAAGCCACTTGGTAATTGGCACTCTCATCCAGAATCACCATCTCGTCCATCTGATGAGGATGTAAAATTAGCTTATGATTCACATGCAAGCTATTTCATTTTATCTTTAATGGCAGATAATCCTGTGTTAAACTCATTTCATATTGAGGGAGGTCAGTGGAGCAAGGAAGATTTGCGCATCACCTCAGAGGATTATTATTTCTAAAATAAAATCAATCATATAAACCATTAGGAGATTTTATGCATATCAAAGTCGGAACAAGAGGTTCTAAGCTTGCTTTAGCCCAGACCAATTACGTTGTGGACAGGCTAAAGGCAGCATATCCAGAAAATGAATATGAAATAGTAGTTATCACAACAAAAGGCGATATAGATTTGACAAAGCCCTTGGATGCAATCGGCTCCAAGGGAGTTTTTGTTAATGAGATAGAGGAAGCGCTTTTGGCAGGTGATATACAGATGGCAGTACATTCCATGAAGGACATGCCTGATACAGCGAAAGAAGGACTTGTTTTTGCAGATGCCTGGGAGCGTGAGGATCCAAGGGATGTTCTCATTTTAAAGAAATATAAAACTCTAAAGGATTTACCACATGGAGCAAAAATAGCCACAGGAAGTAAGCGTCGTTCCTATCAGCTCTTAAAGCTAAGACCAGACATTCAGATTTGTCCAATCAGAGGTAACATTGACTCCAGAATCAGAAAGCTCTACGAGGAAAATCCAAAGCAGGAGCCACTTGATGGCATTATTCTGGCAGCAGCAGGTTTGCATCGCTTAGGGCTAGAGGCTAATATTTCAGAATATTTTTCTGTAGAGGATATGGTTCCAGCACCTGCCCAGGGACGTCTTGCTATAGAGATAGCTCAGTACAATCACGAATTACTTGATATCGTAAATGCGATATCTGATGAAGAGTCCAGACAGGAAGTGTTTTTGGAAAGAGGCTTCCTTAAAGCTATCGGCGGAGATTGTCATCTGCCTGTTGGAGCATATGCCAAAAAAACTGCTACAGGTTTTAAGCTTAGAGCGTTGTTTGGAAATGAAGATGGAAGTAAATTGGCAGAGGCTGTTGTTGAAGGGGCTGATGCCAATCAGGATTTAATAGATAAAGCTGTCCAGGAAATACGTGTACAGCTAGGTGAATAATGTTATGGCAAAATCAGGAAAAGTAGTATTAGTTGGAGCAGGTCCGGGAGATTTGGACCTGCTCACATTAAAAGGAAAAGAATATTTAAAGCAGGCTGACTGCATAGTTTACGACAGACTTTTAAATAAAAGAATGCTTGAACTGGCAAAAGCTGATTGCGAGAAGATTTTCGTTGGCAAGGCTAATCATCATCACACAGTGCCGCAGGATGGAATCAACGAAATCCTTTATCAAAAGGCTCTTGAAAAAAAGCTTGTAGTCAGACTCAAGGGCGGCGATTCCTATGTGTTTGGTCGAGGCGGTGAAGAGGCTCTATATCTAAAGGAACGTGACATTGCAGTTGAGGTTGTGCCTGGTATAAGCTCTTCCATAGCAGCCCTTGCTGCAGCAGGAATTCCAATCACCCACAGAGGCCTTGCAAAGGGCTTTCAGGTCATCACTGCCCACAGCAAAAAGGATGCTTTAGCAGATATTGATTATTCAACCTTACTTGATGATTCTGTGACTCTTGTATTTTTAATGGGACTTTCCCATGTGGGAGAAATCGCAAGAGGACTTATTGGGGCTGGCAGGGACAGTAAAACTCCTGCCGCAGTTATTTCAAATGGAACCACTGTAAGACAAAAAAAGGTGGTTGGAAACCTTTCAAATATTCAGACCCTCGTAGAGGAAGCAAAACTTGAGTCACCTGCTATTATCGTAGTGGGCAAAGTAGTAACACTTTCCGATGAGCTTGCCTTTTTCGAAAACAGACCTTTATTCGGTAAAAAATATTTCTTACCAAAGATACTTGGATTTAACTATAGTTTAAGCCGAGGTGTTTATGAGGAATCCTTAAATGAGCTTGAACTTAAGCTTGAAGAAAAGGGGGCAGATGTATTTGCTCCTGCCACAGGTAAAATTGTTCCGTCTGAAATAGATTTATCATTTCTCGAAGGTACTACAATAAATGATTTGCTGGTATTTACCAGTGGCAACGGAGTTAGATCATTTTTCTGGAATCTATACGAGGGCGCAGGGCTTGACTTTAGAGCAATTGGAAATGTCAGGTTTGCAGTTGTTGGAAAGAAAACAGCAGAGGTGCTAAAGTACTTTGGGATAAAAGCAGATTTAATACCTGACAGACAATCAGGAGCAGCCCTTGCACAGCTTATCAATGAGAATGTGCAAAAGGATGCCAATATTTTCTGGCTTTGTGGAAAGGAACAGGCAGCTGATTTTGAGAGAAATCTTTCTAGTGAGTTTAAGCTTGAAAAAATCATATCCTATGAAAATAAGCCAATTAACTTAGAACTTACAGAAGAGCAGAAGAGTTGGATTGTAGGTTGTGATGGTGTTATCCTTACAAGTGGAAGTAATGCTGAAGTTGTAAAAAACAGCATAAAAGTATATCCTGACAAAATATTTTCAATAGGTCCGACCTGCACCGGAGTTATAAATAAAGCAGGAGTAGAAAATGTATTAGAGGTATCAAAAAATTCCTACGAAGGATTAATGGAATTAATCATATCTTAATAGCAAAATTAAAGGCTGGTAACTCACTTTGTTACCAGCCTTTCTAACATCTTATTTAATTAAATCTGAAAGCTTTTTACCATAGAAAAAGTCACGCTCAAGCATATAGAATTCTGTCCACATTGGAAGAGTCTTGCAAATTCCATCACGTGGACAATCATAGTTTTCATCTGATAGACAAGCTACAGGTGCCAAACTTCCTTCCATAAGCTCGATTATTTCTCCTACTGAATATTCATTAGCTGCACGAGTGAGTTGATAGCCGCCGCCTTTGCCGCTGACGCCCTTTACAAAACCTCCATGTACCAGTTCTTTAACTATTATCTCTAAATATTTCTTTGAAATGTCCTGGCGCTCTGCAATATCTTTGAGGGGGATATAATCCTCAGGATTTTGTTGGGCTAAATCTATCATTACACGTAGTGCATATCTTCCTTTTGTACTAAACATGATTAAAACCTCCTGTGAATAATTTAGTCCGCCTGTTACGCTAACAATACTATACGTCCATTTTTGAGATCGCTGTCGCTATACTCCTCAAAAATGGACGTATAGCATTGTTAGCTACAGGCTCATCTAAGTTTTCATATGTAAATAATAATTTAGGTTACGTTGTAAAACGCTATAAAGATTTAACACTATTATACGATAGGTAAGTAGGTGAATGCAATATGGTTGCTATAAATTCATCTGATAACGAACTATAAAATTTAACGATGATAAAACCCATTGACGTAGTAGGTAAATAGGTATAATATACGAACATGCAAAACATACGAGGCACAAGTGATAGGAAAGGAGGCCAGCGTTAAATGAAAAGCGTACTTTGTTTTGGAGATTCAAATACATACGGATTAAAACCTGATGGTAGCGGCAGATTTGAGAAGACTGAAAGATGGACAGGTATTCTTTCAGAAATGCTTAGGCCTGACGATTACGATGTGATAGAAGAAGGACTTGTTGGTCGTACCACAGTTTTCGAGGATAGCACCAGACTTGGTCGAAATGGTTCAAAGCTACTTCCCGTATTGCTAGAGAGCCACGGACCGGTGGATACAGTTGTGTTGATGCTTGGCACAAACGATTGCAAAACAGTTTACAACGCATCACCAAGGCTTATTGCCAGAGGCGCAGAGATACTTCTTAAACAAATACGTGCAAATAATGAAAATGCGAAAATTCTTCTTTTATCCCCTATATACCTTGGTGAAAAAGTATGGAAGGAAGAATACGATCCTGAATTTGATGAGAAATCAGTTCTCACCTCAAAGGAATTAAAAGCAGTATTTAAAAAGCTTGCAGAGGAATTCGACTGTATGTTTTTGGCAGCATCTGATGTGGCGAAGCCATCAGAAACGGATCAGGAACACATGGACCTAGAAAGCCATCGATTCCTAGCGGAAGCAATATACAAAAAACTAATTGCTTAAATAGCCTTCCCCTTGAGGGGAAGGTGCCCGAAGGAAGAGATAATGCTTTAGCGTTATCTGCCACCCTGGCGAAGGGCGGATGAGGTGTCATACCTTGGCCCTTGAGAAAAAATAAAAAATAACCCCACAACATGAAAGGAACACAACAATGAAAAACACAATAGTAAAAAAACTTACAACATCCCTCCTGGCAACATCACTCATCACAGCATCATTCACAGCCTGCGGTTCATCAGATAACACATCTTCTGACACATCAGCTACAGCTGAGTCTGCATCATCAGAATCATCAGATAGCTCTGCACCATTTAGAACTCTAGATGAAATCAAAGAGAGCGGCACAATCAACATCGGCGTATTCTCAGACAAGAGCCCATTTGGTTATGTAGATGAAAATGGTGAATATGCAGGATACGATGTTTACTTTGCAGAGAGAATCGGTGAAGACCTTGGTGTGGAAATCAACTATGTTTCTACAGAGGCAGCAAACAGAATCGAATACCTTCAGACAGGAAAGGTTGATATTATCCTTGCAAACTTTACAGTTACAGAAGAAAGAGCTGAAGAGGTAGATTTCGCACTTCCATACATGAACGTAGCACTTGGTGTTATTTCACCTGACGATGCTGTAATCGAAAGCCTTGATGATATCGGAGCAGATAATCAAGTAATCGTTATCTCTGGTACTACAGCTGAGACTTATCTCACAAAGAATTATCCAGACATCAAGCTTCAGAAGTATGATGCATATGCAGAGGCTAAGACAGCATTTGAAAATGGTAACGGTGTAGCGTGGGCAAACGACAACACAGAGGTTATTGCCTTCTCTATTGAAAACGAGGGTTACACAGTAGGTATCCCTTCACTTGGTGATCAGGACACAATCGCTCCAGCTGTAACAAAGGGCAACGAGTCACTCCTTAACTGGCTCAACGAAGAGATTGAGTCTCTTGGTACAGAAAACTTTTTCCACGCAGATTATGAGGCAACTCTTCTTGATACATACGGTGCTGATTACGAAGATACATTAGTAGTTGAACAATAATCATCAGATTATTGTTTAACGTAACTGGCAACAATTTTATTGTTGTCCGAATGAAATGAGGATTAAAATGCAGTTTTCCTTGACTGCATTTTAACCTTGTAGAAGGTGGAAAGTAATACGTAATTACGATAATTACGAAATGAAAGGAATTGAAACCTAAGCAATGAATAAAGATATTCTTATTGAATATCTCCCACTGTATAAGGACGCTTTAATTCTCACACTTAAAATTGGATGGCAGGGCATACTATTGGCTTTTGTGATAGGTCTGATTGGCTCTGCCATTTTACATTTTAAAATTAGAGTCCTTAAAAGTATTGTGGGAGTCTATATTGAATTATTTAGAAATACACCACTTTTGGTACAGCTGTTTTTCATCTATTTTGCTTTACCAAAGGTGGGCATACAGGTTAGTGCCGAGGCTTGCGGAATTCTTGGTCTTGGACTTCTTGGAGGAGCTTACATGATAGAGACCTTTAGAAGTGGTCTTGAGGCCATCCCAACAATCCAAAATGAAAGCGCATTAAGTCTTGGAATGAACGATTTTCAAACACTTTGGCATGTTATTTTGCCACAGGCTGTTTCTATAAGTGTTCCAGGTCTTCTGGCAAATGTTATTTTCCTCTTAAAGGAGACATCAGTTTTCTCCACAATCAGTTTGATGGATTTGATGTTTACAGCCAAGGATTTAATTGGAATGTATGCAAAGACAATAGAATGTCTGTTCCTTTTGGTGGTATTTTATCTGATTATGCTTCTTCCAATATCTATTTTGGGAGCAGTTATTGAAAGGAGGATGCGCTATGGCCAGTTTGGGGATTGATGTTTTATTCAAAGGCACAAATTTCCTTAGACTCTTACAGGGACTTTGGGTTTCCATTGAAATCAGTTTAATTGCAGTGGTGCTTAGTATAGTTTTAGGCCTTCTTGTTGGTATGCTGATGACAGTAGAAAACAAGCTATTAAAGGTCATTCTAAAGATATATCTAGAGACAGTTAGAATCATGCCACAGATGGTGCTTTTATTTATTGTTTATTTTGGCACCACCAGAGTATTTGGCTGGGATATGTCTGCTGAATCCTCTGCCATATTCGTATTTACGTTCTGGGGTACAGCAGAAATGGGAGACTTGGTTAGAGGCTCTATTAAAAGTATTCCAAACATCCAGTTTGAATCAGCCTTTGCCCTTGGCATGGACAAAATTCAGACATACCTTTACATTATATTGCCTCAGACCGTCAGACGTCTGATTCCACTTTCTATTAACCTCATTACCAGAATGATTAAAACCACATCCCTTGTAATGATGATTGGAATAGTGGAAGTGCTAAAGGTAGCGCAGCAGATAATCGAAGCTAATAGAAAGGTATCTCCAAATGCGGCTTTTGGAGTATTTGCAGTAGTGTTTTTACTATATTTCCTAGTGTGCTGGCCAATCAGCAGGCTCAGCGTATATTTAGAAAAAAGGTGGGCATAAATGAGCGAATTATTAAAGGTTACACATTTACACAAAGAATTTGGAGCAAATGTAGTTTTAAAGGATATAAACCTTTCCGTAAAGAAGGGAGAAGTAGTCGTTATAATTGGACCATCTGGCTGCGGTAAAAGTACATTTCTTAGATGCTTAAACGGCCTTGAGGATATTCAGGGCGGTGTTATCACTGTAGACGGTCTTCCAGTGGAGGCAGGCAAGCGTGACATTACAAAGCTTCGACAGAAAATAGGAATGGTATTTCAGTCCTACGAGCTTTTCCCTCATAAAACAGTACTTGAAAACTGCATTCTCGCCCCAACAAAGGTTCAAAAGAGAACAAGAGAGGACGCCATCAAAGAAGCATTAGAGCTTCTTGACAAGGTTGGCCTTGTGGATAAAAAGGATTACTATCCTCGCCAGCTTTCAGGTGGACAAAAGCAAAGAGTTGCAATCGTTAGAGCACTGCTCATGCATCCTGAGGTTATTTTATTTGATGAGGTCACAGCAGCCTTAGATCCTGAGATGGTTCATGAGGTGTTAGAGACCATGATTGCTCTTGCAAAAGCAGGTTCAACCATGCTTATCGTTACTCATGAGATGGATTTCGCCAAGGCTATTGCAGATAGAATTATCTTTTTAGATAAGGGTGATATTGTAGAGGAGACAACTGAAGTAAAGGACTTTTTTGCAGAGCCAAAAACTGACAGAGCCAAGAAATTTTTAAAGACATTTACATATGATTGATAAATCTAAATTAAACTTTGTAATTTTCAGAAAAATTGATTGACACAACTGTATTTGAATGATACACTTACTTCAACTTGATAAAGCGTTAAACCGATGAGGGAGAGGAGTACCTCTTTATGATGCTTTTTAGAGAGCTGCGATGGTGGGATGCAGTAAGCTAGTAATTAGGGAATGGACTCCTGAGGGCGTGAGGAAATAGTGCTTTGGCATTAGAGTATTGCACGACGTAGGGCGCGCGTCAGTCGTCAGGGATATGATGGTATCCTGTAAAGTGCATGATTCATTCATGAATTCAAGGTGGCACCGCGGAAAAGAATTTTCGTCCTTGATAGAAACTATTAATTTAAGTGGTTTCTATCAGGGACTTTTTTATTTCCAGATAGAAACAGCGTCAGATAGCAGCAGGAGGAATTGACATGATTAAAGAAGCAATCGTAAAAATCGTAAACAAGGGTGACCTTACATATGATGAGGCATATGCAGTAATGAATGAGATTATGGATGGCGACACCAGCCCAACACAAAACGTAGCATTTCTTGCAGCATTATCTACCAAAAGTGCAAGAGCAGAGACCACAGATGAAATCGCAGGCTGTGCAGCTGCCATGAGAGAGCATGCTACAAAGGTTGTAACAAACATGGATGTGTTTGAAATCGTAGGCACAGGCGGAGACAATGCACACAGCTTTAACATTTCCACTACATCAGCCCTGGTTGCTGCAGCAGGTGGAATGAAGGTAGCTAAGCATGGTAACAGAGCAGCATCTTCACTTTGTGGAACAGCAGATTGTCTTGAGGCGCTGGGGGTTAATATCTCACAGGATCCTGAAAAGTGTGTGGAGCTTTTAGAAAAAGTTGGAATGTGCTTCTTTTTCGCTCAGAAATATCACACATCAATGAAATATGTAGGAGCTATCAGAAAAGAGCTGGGCTTTAGAACAGTGTTCAATATCCTAGGTCCTCTTACAAATCCAGCCACACCTAGCATGCAGCTCCTTGGCGTATATGATGAATATCTTGTTGAGCCACTTGCTCAGGTTCTTATCAGCTTAGGGGTCAAACGCGGCATGGTGGTTTACGGAATGGACAAGCTTGATGAGATTTCACTTAGTGCTCAAACCAAGATTTGCGAGATAAATGATGGATGGTACAAAACCTATATTATTGAGCCTGAGGATTTTGGATTTGAAAAATGTACTAAAGAAGATTTAAAGGGCGGTACTCCAGAAGAAAATGCAAAAATCACAAGAGCCATTTTAAATGGTGAGAGAGGACCAAAGAGAAACGCAGTTTTATTAAATGCTGGAGCATCTCTTTACATAGGCGGCAAGGCAGACAGCTTTGCAGAAGGCGTAAAACTTGCAGAAGAAATAATCGATTCAGGAAAAGCACTTGAGACACTTGAAAAATTCATTCTTGTAAGTAACGAAATTAAAGAAGAGGATATGGATGAACATACTAGAGCAAATAGCGGAGCATGCTAAATATAGGGTAAGTCAGGCAAAACAGAAAAAACCTTTGTCGCAGGTCAAATCTGACGCCTTAAAACTTAAAAAGGGTAATTTCGAATTTGAGAAAGCACTGACAAAAGGTGATATTGCTTTTATCTGTGAATGTAAAAAGGCATCTCCATCAAAGGGAATAATTGCAGAAGAGTTTGATTATTTACAGATTGCTAAAGATTACGAGGCAGCAGGAGCTGATTGTATATCAGTGCTGACTGAGCCTAAATGGTTCCTGGGCAAAGATGAATATTTACGAGATATCGCAAATACGGTAAACATCCCTACCATCCGAAAGGATTTTGTGGTTGATGAATATATGATATACGAAGCTAAAATCCTTGGAGCAAAGGCAGTACTTTTGATAGTTGCAATACTGACAGAAAATGAGCTTTTTAAATATATTCGTATATGCGATAGCCTGGGATTGACAGCACTTGTTGAAGCTCATGATGAAATAGAAATCATGAAGGCGGTAAGAGCAGGAGCCAGAGTGATAGGTGTAAACAACAGAAACCTAAAGGATTTTTCAGTTGATACAGCAAACAGCACCAAACTTAGAAATCTCATTCCGGGGGATGTGCTATTTGTATCTGAAAGCGGAATAAAGGAAGCAAGCGACATAAAGGCACTGCGGGTAGCTGGCGTTGATGCAGTTCTCATAGGTGAAACCTTAATGAGAGCAACTGATAAAAAAGCAAAACTAGAAGAGCTAAAGGGAAGGTAAGAGAAATGACAACAATTAAGCTTTGTGGTCTCACAAGAGAGGCGGATATAAAAAAGGCAAATGAATTAAAGCCAGAGTACATTGGATTTGTTTTCTATGAGAAAAGCAGACGAAATGTTACAAGGCAAAGAGCGAAGGAATTAAAAAAGCTTTTAAATCCAGAAATAAAGGCTGTAGGAGTTTTCGTAGATGCGCCGGTAAAGCAGGTAGAAGAGCTTTTTGATGAAAACATTATCGATGTAGCTCAGCTTCACGGCAATGAAAGTGAGGACTACATCAAGGAGCTTATGGACAATAACATTCCTGTCATTAAAACCTTCAAAGCTAATTCACCAGAGGAACTTATTAAGGCTGAAAAATCCAGCGCAGACATGATTATGCTTGATGCGGGAAACGGTGAGGGCAAGCCAATCAACGATTTAAAGCTACTTACATATATAGATAGACCATTTATCCTTGCAGGTGGGCTGAACCAGGAAAACGTCTCAGAAGCCATTCAGGTGACAAAGCCATATGGCGTAGATGTAAGCTCTGGAATCGAAACTGACAAGCTTAAGGATGGTCAGAAGATGAAGGAATTCGTAAATGCGGTAAGAGAAAACAGAGGGGATAAAAAAGTGGTTAAAAGCAAAGGAAGGTTTGGTGTTCATGGAGGTCAGTACATTCCAGAAACTCTCATGAATGCAGTAAACGAGCTTGAGGAAGCTTACAATCATTACAAGGATGACCCGGAATTTAATAGAGAGCTTACAGAGCTTTTAAATGACTATGCTAATCGCCCAAGTCTTTTGTACTATGCAAAAAAGATGACAGAGGATTTAGGTGGCGCCAAAATTTATCTCAAGAGAGAGGATTTGAATCACACAGGTGCACACAAGATTAACAATGTATTAGGTCAGGCTCTTTTAGCTAAAAAGATGGGAAAAACTAGACTTATTGCAGAAACAGGTGCAGGCCAGCACGGCGTTGCCACGGCCACAGCAGCAGCACTTCTTGGTATGGAGTGTGTGGTTTTCATGGGTGAGGAAGATACAAAGCGCCAGGCACTTAATGTATATCGTATGAAGCTTTTAGGTGCTGATGTTGTCCCTGTAAAAAGCGGTACAGCTACTCTTAAGGATGCGGTTTCAGAGTGTATGAGAGAGTGGACTACCAGAATCGATGACACACATTATTGCCTTGGTTCTGTAATGGGACCTCATCCATTCCCTACTATCGTACGTGATTTTCAGGCTGTTATTTCAAAGGAAAGCCGTCAGCAGATTTTGGAAAAGGAAGGTCGTCTTCCAGATGCTGTAATCGCCTGCGTAGGTGGTGGAAGCAACGCTATCGGAAGCTTTTATCACTATATAGGAGACGAGGGAGTAAAGCTTATAGGCTGCGAGGCCGCAGGACGTGGAATCGATACCTTTGAGACAGCTGCTACAGTAAATACAGGAAAAATCGGCATCTTCCATGGAATGAAATCTTATTTCTGCCAGGATGAATATGGACAGATTGCTCCAGTTTACTCTATTTCAGCCGGACTTGATTATCCAGGCGTTGGCCCAGAGCATGCATATCTCCACGACATCAAAAGAGCAGAGTATGTGCCTGTTACAGATGAAGAGGCAGTTGAAGCCTTTGAGTATATCGCTAAAACAGAAGGCATTATTGCTGCTATCGAAAGCTCACATGCCATTGCCTATGCCATGAAGCTTGCCCCAACCATGAGCAAAGATCAAATCATCATGGTTACAGTTTCAGGAAGAGGCGACAAGGATTGCGCAGCAATTGCTAGATACAGAGGAGAAGATATTTATGAGTAAGATTTCAGAGGCATTTAACAATAAAAAGGCATTCATTCCATTTATCACCTGTGGCGATCCAGACCTTGAAACCACAAAGGAAATCATCAGACAGATGGAAAAAAATGGAGCGGATTTGATAGAACTTGGCATCCCATTTTCAGATCCTACAGCAGAGGGACCTGTCATTATGGAAGCAAACATCAGAGCTCTTAAGAATAATATTACAACAGATCATGTATTTGAAATGGTTTCAGAAATAAGTAGTGAGGTTTCCATTCCACTTGTTTTCATGACCTATGCCAATGTGGTTTATTCTTACGGAATCGATAGATTTTTTAAGCGTTGTCAGGAGACTGGCATCTGTGGAATTATCCTTCCAGATGTTCCATTTGAGGAAAAGGCTGAGTTTGAGGATGTAGCTTTAAACTATGATGTTGAATTTGTATCAATGATTGCTCCTACTTCAGAGGACAGAATTGATGAAATTTCTGCTGATGCCAAAGGCTTTATCTATATCGTTTCAAGCCTTGGTGTCACAGGAACCAGAGCAGAGCTTAATGGAAATATTAAATCATTAGTAGATAGAGTAAGAAAAAATACCGACGTTCCATGTGCTGTAGGTTTTGGTATTTCAACACCTGCACAGGCGGCACAGATGGCAGATATTGCAGATGGTGCAATAGTTGGCTCTGCCATAGTTAGAGTGATTGAACAGTATGGTAAAGATGCTCCAGCTCAGGTTGGAAAACTGGTTAAAGATATGAAAGAGGCCTACTATGTTTCCTAGTTTAAATGAGGTAATTAAATACGCAGAGACAGGGCAGTATAAGCGTGTCCCTGTAGCGATAGAGTTGCTCTCTGATAGTTTAACTACTATTGAGGCAGTTCGTCGTATTAAAAATGCCAGCCATCAATGTTATCTTTTAGAGAGCGCCAGCCAGAGTGAAACCTGGGGCAGATATTCTTTCTTAGGTTTTAATCCAAAGTTGGAGGTTACCTGTCAGGATGGAATTGTTTTAATAAAGGAAAACGATGGCAAGGATAAGCTATTGATTGAAGAACGTGATGTGAAGCATCCAGGTGAGGTCTTGCGTGAAATTATCTCAAAATACAAAAGTCCGACAGTTCCAGGACTTCCTACATTTACCGGTGGACTTGTGGGCTATTTTTCCTATGATTACATAAAATATAGTGAACCAAAGCTTCGCCTTGAAAATCATGGGGATGATGATTTCAAGGACATGGATCTGATGCTGTTTGATGATGTCATCGCCTTTGATAATTTCAAACAGAAGATATATCTGATAACTGGAATTGATATCAGCGATACAGATGCTTACTATGATGCATTTGAAAAGAGACTTGATAATATCAGCAAAGCCTATGCCGCTGCAGAGGCTCATTTATATGAGATAAAAGAAGTGCTTATGGCAGGTGAACCAAAGCAGTTTGAGCCTCTCATACTTAATTCAGACATCACACCAAAGTTTACAAATGAGCAGTACGGTGCGTTGGTGGAAAAGGCAAAGTATTACATCAAAGAGGGGGATATTTTCCAGGTGGTTCTATCCAATCCTATGAGTGCAAAGGCTACAGGCAGTCTTTTTGACACCTATCGCCTTCTTCGAGCAAGTAATCCATCTCCATATATGTTTTATTTTTCCAGTGATGATATTGAAATTGCGGGAGCATCTCCTGAAACGCTGGTAAAAGTAGAACAGAAAAAGGTCAGCACATTTCCATTGGCAGGCACCAGACCAAGAGGTGAGGATGAAGTGGAAGACAAGGCATTAGAAAAAGAGCTTTTGGCTGATGAAAAGGAAAAGGCCGAGCACAACATGCTGGTGGATTTAGGCCGCAACGACATTGGAAAAATAAGCGCTATAGGCACTGTAAATGTGGATAAGTACATGGAGATTGAGAGATTTTCCCATGTAATGCATATAGGTTCCACTGTTGTCGGAGAGCTTGCTGATGATAAGGATGTAATCGATGCAGTTGATGCCATTCTTCCGGCTGGCACACTTTCGGGGGCTCCAAAGTTTAGAGCCTGTGAGATTATTGAGGAATTGGAGCAAAGCAAGCGTGGAATCTATGGTGGAGCATTGGGTTACATTGATTTCACTGGAAATCTTGATGTGTGTATCGCCATTCGTCTTGTATATAAAAAGGCTGATACTATCTGCATCCGCTCAGGAGCAGGTATAGTTTATGACTCTGTTCCTGAAAAAGAAGCCGTAGAGTGCATCAACAAGGCAAAGGCAGTTGTAAATGCTGTGAAACAGGCAGAGGGAGGCTTAATATGATATTACTGATTGATAATTACGATAGCTTTTCCTACAACGTTTATCAGCTTATAGGAAGTGTAAATCCAGACATAAAGGTAATTCGTAATGACGAATACCGTATATGCGATATAGAAGAGATGGCTCCAAGCTACATCATCATATCTCCTGGTCCAGGTCGCCCGATAGATGCAGGTATCTGTGAGGATGTAATAGCCCATTTCGCAGGCAAGATTCCTATCCTTGGAATATGTCTCGGGCATCAGGCTATCTGTGAAACCTTTGGGGCTACCATCACCTATGCCAAAGAACTAATGCATGGCAAGCAATCCGAAGTGACACTGGATGCATCCTGCAAACTATTCAAAAACATGCCAGAAAAAATAACAGTAGCCCGTTACCATTCTTTGGCGGTGGATGGGGGCACACTACCACAGAACCTTAAAGCAGTAGCCACCACAGAGGACGGTGAGGTCATGGCCGTAAAGCACACTGACCACGAAATCTACGGCCTCCAGTTCCATCCTGAGTCAATTTTGACACCACAGGGCCGTAGTATTATAGAAGGGTTTATACACACGACCCCTCATCAGTCAGCAAGCTGACAGCTTCCCCCCAGGGGGAAGCCAAAAACAGCCTTCCCCTAGAGGAAAGGCTGTCACCGCTAGGTGACTGAAGAGGTACTATACCTACATTCTTCCAACAACAAAAGCCTTCCCCCTCTGGGGGAAGGTGGCCGCAGGCCGGATGAGGGAAGGCTTCCCCTAGAGGGGAAGCTGTCACCGCAGGTGACTGATGAGGTGTCGTACCTCCATGCTACCAACACCCAAAAGGCTTCCCCTTGAGGGGAAGCTGTCACCGCAGGTGACTGATGAGGTGCCCGTACCTACATGTTCCCTACAAAGTACATTTTTTTTCACAAATTAGTGTTATCATAACAAACTGTAAACATAGTTAAAAATTTAACTATCAAAGAAAAGAGGAACAATATGAAGAAAAAGTTATTATCACTTATTTGTGTCACCGCACTTCTTATATCAGGCACAGTAGCATGTGGTGCCTCTAAAGAAGCAGCACCTGCAGAGCAGGAAGCGACAGTTGTAGAAGAAACAGTAGAGGAGGAAGCACCTGCAGAGGCAGAGACTCCAGCAGAGGATTGCGACGTAAGAGTAGCAGCCCTCAAAGGACCTACAGCTATGGGCATGGTCCAGCTTATGGAAGCAGCAGAAAATGATGATACCGCTACAAATCACTATGAGTTTTCTATCTCAGCAGCACCAGATGAGCTCACACCATCTATCGTTCAGGGAAATGTAGACATCGCAGCAGTTCCAGCCAACCTTGCATCAGTATTATTTAATAAGACAGAGGGTAAGGTACAGGTACTCGCCATCAACACACTTGGAGTACTTTACATCGTTGAAAACGGAGATACAATCCAGTCTGTTTCAGACCTAAAGGGCAAGACGATCTACGCCAGCGGAAAGGGCGCAACCCCAGAATTTGCCCTTAACTACATGCTCTCATCAAATGGTATCGACCCAGAAAAAGATGTAACTATCGAATACAAATCAGAGCATGCTGAATGTGTCGCAGCTCTTGCAAATGACGAGGATGGAGTAGCAATGCTTCCACAGCCATTTGTTACTACAGCACTTATGCAAAACGATAGCATGCGCATCGCTCTTGATATGACAAAAGAGTGGGAAAATTCAGCAAAGAACAGTGGATCATCAGCTTCCCTTGTAACAGGTGTAGTTGTTGCCAGAACAGATTTTGTTAATGAACATCCAGATGCCGTAAAGCTTTTCTTAGAGCAGTATGAAGCATCTACAGCCTACACAAATGACAGTGTGGATGAAGCTTCTGAACTTATCGAAAAATATGATATAATCAAAGCAGCAGTGGCAAAACAGGCTATTCCTTACTGCAATATCACATTTATCGCAGGTTCTGAAATGAAGGACAAGCTTTCAGGCTATCTTGAAGAGCTCTTCAACCAGAATCCACAGGCCGTAGGCGGAAAATTACCAACAGATGAATTCTATTACATCCAGTAAAAAACAAAAAAATATAAAAGTAGGGGCTGTCATTATCTGGCTTTTGGTATGGCAGCTCCTATCAATGTATGTAGATTCGGCTATTCTATTAGCATCACCCGTAGACACCCTAAAATGTCTATGGAATATGCTTGGAATAGCCTCTTTTTGGCAGTCCATATTATTTACACTGATTCGTATATGCGTAGGGCTTTTTTTGGCCAATATAATTGGCACTTTTTTTTCAGTAGGCGCATATTTGTCAAAAACATTTCGTGACTTTATTTCCATACCAATAGCGGTTACCAAATCAACTCCGGTAGCATCCTTTATTATTCTGGTTTTGATTTGGATTCCATCTAAAAATCTCTCTGTATTTATATCGTTTTTAATGTCATTTCCTGTGATTTACACCAACATTCTTCAGGGACTTGATTCTATGGATAAAAATATGCTTGAGATGGCTCAGGTCTTTAAACTTTCAATAGCAAGAAAAATCAGGTTTATATACATCCCTCAGGTCATACCATATTATAGAGCAGCTGCCGCCCTTTCAAATGGCCTGTGTTTTAAAGCAGGAATAGCAGCCGAGGTTATTGGTCAGCCAAATGGTTCAATAGGAGAGAGACTTTACGAAGCAAAAATTTACTTCAACACGCCGGAGCTTTTCGCCTGGACTATTACCATAATCATAGTGAGCATCATTTTTAACAGGCTATTTATGGTTTTTATCAATTTCATCATGAACAAGCTGGAGGGTAGATAAATGGATATAACTATAAAAAATCTTTCGAAAGCTTTTGATGAGCAGCTCGTATTAAATGATTTTACTCACACCTTTAAAGAAGGCACTACCACCTGTATCATGGGTAAATCCGGTGTAGGAAAGACCACTTTACTTTCTATTCTGATGGGACTTGAAAACGCAGATTCAGGACAGATAAATGGTTTGTCAGACAAAAAAATAAGCGCTGTTTTTCAGGAAGACAGACTATGTATGAATCTTACAGCACTTTTAAACATAAAAATGGTGCTACCAAAAAACAGCCATATTTCTGATGAAAGAATAATCAGCCTGCTTTCAAAGATAGGCATAGATGCATCAGATAAAAAAACAGTTTCCGAATATAGCGGAGGAATGTGTCGTCGAGTAGCCATTCTAAGAGCGCTTCTAGCCGACTTCGATTTACTCATCATGGACGAACCTCTAAAAGGCCTCGACACAGAAACAAAAGAAAAAGTAATTTCTCTAATAAAAGAGTTGACTACAAACAAAACTGTAATCTTAACCACCCACGACCCCACCGACGTCGACGCCCTCTCCGGAGAAGCGTTATTAATTCAATAAAAAAATTCAATAACGTAAAGAAGCCATTGTAGGCAACAAATTTATAATCTCTTAAGCGAGGCATTCTAAGCCGAGCGTAGAGATTATAAGTTTGTAGCCGTAACAATGGCCTCTCAACGTATATTATTCAATTCTAAATTATTATCTTTAGCCTTCTACAGAGTAGTTAGGAGCTTCTTTTGTGATGTGAATATCATGTGGATGAGACTCCTTAAGTGAAGCAGCAGAAATCTTTACGAACTTGCCGCGCTCCTGAAGCTCTGGAATAGTAGGGCATCCGCAATAACCCATACCAGAACGAATACCACCGATGAGCTGGAAGATAACATCCTCAAGGCTTCCAGTATAAGCAACACGTCCTTCAACACCTTCTGGAACCAGCTTCTTAGCACCTTCCTGGAAGTAACGATCCTTAGAACCGTTTTCCATAGCTGCAAGAGAACCCATACCACGGTAAACCTTGTACTTACGACCCTGGAAGAGTTCGAATGAACCAGGAGCTTCGTCGCAGCCTGCAAACATTGAACCCATCATACATACAGAACCACCAGCTGCAAGAGCCTTTGTAAGGTCACCAGAGAACTTCAAACCACCATCAGCGATGATAGGAATGTTGTATTCTTTAGCTACAGCGTAGCAATCCATGATAGCTGTAATCTGAGGTACACCAATACCTGCAACCACACGAGTAGTACAGATAGAACCAGGTCCGATACCTACCTTTACGGCATCAGCGCCAGCCTCGATAAGAGCTTTTGTAGCATCGCCTGTAGCAATATTTCCAGCGATAACCTGTAAATCAGGATACGCTGCCTTAACCTTCTTAACAGCTTCGATGATGTTCTTTGAATGTCCGTGAGCTGAATCCATAACGATAACGTCAACCTGAGCGTTAACAAGAGCTTCAACTCTTTCCATCATATTTCCAGTAATACCAACACCAGCTCCGCAGAGAAGTCTTCCCTGATCGTCCTTTGCAGCGTTAGGGTATTTAATTTGCTTTTCAATATCCTTGATTGTGATGAGACCCTTGAGCTTGAAGTTGTCATCTACTATAGGAAGTTTTTCCTTGCGAGATCTGCCAAGGATTTCCTTTGCTTCTTCTAAAGAGATGCCTTCCTTTGCAGTTACAAGACCTTCAGAGGTCATAGACTCGCTTATTTTCTTTGTGAAATCTGTTTCGAATTTGAGGTCACGATTTGTGATGATACCGATTAGTGTGCCATCTTCTTTTGTGATAGGAACACCAGAGATTCTGAACTTGCCCATAAGCTCGTTTGCTTCTGCAAGTGTGTTGTCTGGACCAAGGAAGAATGGGTCAGTGATGACGCCGTTCTCAGAGCGCTTTACTTTGTCTACTTCTTCAGCCTGTGCTTCGATAGACATATTTTTGTGGATGATACCAATACCACCTTGACGAGCCATTGCGATTGCCATGCGTGACTCTGTAACAGTGTCCATAGCAGCACTCATCATAGGAATGTTAAGTGTAATTTTTGAAGTTAATTTTGTGTGAAGATCAATAAGATTTGGGGTAACTTCCGAATACTGTGGAACCAGTAAGACGTCGTCGAAAGTAATACCATCACCGATAATCGATGCCATAGGGGGAACCTCGCTTTCTATAATTCATGACTGTAAAACTATAAAAGTTTTTAAAATTATATTTAACAAAGTTCACAATGTCAATGAGATATTTTGTTAAATTTTTACCAATGAAAATAAGCAGACAAAAATATTTAACAATTTTGTACCCCAAAATGAACAGAATTGGCCTTTTGCTTTATTGAAATTTATTTTCATTAGTTCTAATATATAATCACGACATTATGGGAGTGGGCACCGGTTTGAAAATATGTCCACTCTGGTAACTTTAAATGTCTCATATAATAAGGAGGATTTAGAAATGCCAAGAGCAAAACAGTCTATGGATGGTAACCAGGCTGCAGCACACGTAGCTTATGCGTTTACTGATGTTGCCGCTATCTACCCAATCACACCATCCAGCCCAATGGCCGATTTCGTTGACCAGTGGTCAGCAGCAGGCCTTGAGAATATCTTTGGAAATCAGGTAAAGGTTGTAGAAATGGAGTCTGAGGCAGGTGCTGCAGGTGCCGTTCACGGTTCACTTGGTGCAGGTGCACTCACAACTACATTTACAGCTTCACAGGGTCTTCTTCTTATGATCCCTAATATGTACAAGATCGCTGCAGAGCAGCTTCCTTGTGTATTCGATGTATCAGCTCGTACAGTTGCTACACAGTCACTTAACATCTTTGGTGATCACTCAGATGTTTACGCTTGTCGTCAGACAGGTTTCGCTATGTTATGCGAGACAAATCCACAGGAAGTAATGGATCTTGCTCCAGTAGCTCACCTTGCAGCTATCGAGGGTAAGGTACCTGTACTTAACTTCTTCGATGGTTTCCGTACATCACACGAAATCCAGAAGATCGAGAAGTGGGATTATGCAGATCTTAAAGAAATGGTTAACATGGATGCAATCAACGAGTTCAGAGCTCGTGCACTTAATCCAGAGCATCCTACAATGCGTGGTTCTCATGAGAACGGTGACGTTTTCTTCCAGCACAGAGAAGCATGCAACACATACTATGATAACTTCCCAGCAGTTGTTCAGAAGTACATGGACAAGGTAAATGCAAAGCTTGGTACAGATTACAAGCTTTTCAACTACTATGGTGCTGCTGATGCAGATAGAATCATCATCGCTATGGGTTCAATCAACGACGTAGCAGAAGAGGTTATTGATTACCTCAACGCACATGGCGAGAAGGTTGGTGTACTTAAGGTTCGTCTTTACAGACCATGGTCTTCAGAGGCATTCCTTGCTGCACTTCCTAAGACAGCAAAGAAGATCGCTATCCTTGATAGAACAAAGGAGCCAGGTGCTCTTGCTGATCCTCTTTACCTTGATGTTGCTACAACACTTCGTGAAGCAGGTCTTAACGACATCACTATCTGCGGTGGTAGATATGGTCTTGGTTCAAAGGATACTCCTCCTTCATCAGTATTCGCTGTATACAAGGAACTTGAGAAGGATGCTCCTAAGGCTAGATTCACAATCGGTATCGTTGATGACGTTACTAACCTTTCACTTCCAGAGGTTAAGCCAGCTCCTATTACTTCAGCTCCTGGTACAAAGGAATGCAAGTTCTGGGGTCTTGGTGGTGACGGTACTGTAGGTGCTAACAAGAACTCTACAAAGATCATCGGTGACCACACAGACAAGTTCATCCAGGCATACTTCCAGTATGACTCAAAGAAGACTGGTGGTGTTACAATTTCTCACCTTCGTTTTGGTGACAACCCAATCAAGTCTCCTTACTATATCAACCAGGCTGACTTCGTAGCTTGCCACAACCCAGCTTACGTTACACAGGGCATGAAGATGGTTCAGGACGTTAAGCCAGGCGGAGTATTCATGATCAACTGCCAGTGGTCAGATGAAGAGCTTGAGCAGAAGCTCAACGCTGAAGCTAAGAAGTACATCGCTGATAACAACATCCAGCTTTACACAATCAATGCTATCGATAAGGCTATCGAAATTGGTATGGGTAAGCGTACAAATACAATCCTTCAGTCAGCATTCTTCAAGCTCGCTGATGTAATGCCTATCGATGAGGCTGTTGATTACATGAAGCAGGCTGCAAAGAAGTCTTACGGTAAGAAGGGTGATGACGTTGTAAACATGAACTACAACGCTATCGACGCTGGTGTTGATGCTGTACATAAGGTAGAAGTTCCAGATTCATGGAAGAACCCAGTAGCAGATCCTGTTAAGCCAGAGCTTGAGGGACGCCCAGAGGTTGTTAAGATGGTTAAGAATCTCCTTGAGCCTATCTCTAAGATGGATGGTGATTCACTTCCAGTTTCTGCATTTACAGAGAATCCAAACGGACAGTTCGAGCTTGGTGCTGCAGCTTACGAGAAGCGTGGTACAGCTGTAACAGTTCCTACATGGGATCCAGAGAAGTGTATCCAGTGTAACCAGTGTGCATTCGTATGTTCACACGCTACAATCCGTCCTTACATGCTTTCAGAGGATGAAGTTAAGGCAGCTCCAGCAAACATCAAGCTTGCTGATACAAAGCCAAAGGCTTCTGAGTACAAGTACACAATGTCTGTATCTCCACTTGACTGTATGGGATGTGGTGAGTGTACAACTGTATGTCCAGTTGGTGCTATCACAATGGTTCCACAGGCAGAAGAAGCAGACGAGCAGCCAGTATTCAACTACTTAGTAGCTAATGTTGGACGTAAGGAAGCAGCAGGTTCTGACCTTACAGTTAAGGGCTCACAGTTCAACCAGCCACTCCTTGAGTTCTCAGGATCATGTGCAGGTTGTGCAGAGACTTCATACGCAAGACTTATCACACAGCTCTTCGGTGAGCATATGTATATTTCAAACGCTACAGGATGTTCTTCAATTTGGGGTGGTCCTGCAGCTACATCACCATTCACAGTTAACAAGGATTCTAAGAAGGGTCCAGCATGGTGTAACTCACTCTTCGAGGATAACGCACAGCACGGTTTAGGTATGGAAGTTGGTCAGAAGTACCTCCGCGAGCGCGCTATCGAGTCTGCTAAGAAGGCAGCAGAGGCTGGTTCAGACGAGCTTAAGGCAGCATTCGCTAAGTTCGAAGAGACAATCAACAGCACACGTGAGAACGGTGCAGCAACAGACGTACTCGTAGCTGAGCTTGAGAAGAACGGTTCAGAGGACGCTAAGGCAGCACTTGCTCTTAAGGATTACCTCGCTAAGAAGTCTGTATGGATCTTCGGTGGTGACGGTTGGGCATACGATATCGGATTCGGCGGTCTTGATCACGTACTTGCATCTGGCGAGAACGTAAACGTTATGGTATTCGATACAGAGATGTACTCTAACACAGGTGGACAGGCATCTAAGGCTTCTAACATCGGTGAAGTTTGCCAGTTCGCTGCATCAGGTAAGGAGATGTCTAAGAAGTCTCTTTCTGAAATCGCTATGTCATACGGTTATGTATATGTAGCTCAGATTGCACTTGGTGCTAACATGGCTCAGGCTGTTAAGGTTCTTGCAGAAGCAGAAGCTTACAACGGACCTTCACTTATCATCGGATACGCTCCATGTGAGCTCCACGGTGTTAAGGGCGGTATGAACCACTGCCAGGATGAGATGAAGAAGGCTGTAGAGGCTGGTTACTGGAACCTCTTCTCATTCAACCCAGACCTTAAGAAGGAAGGAAAGAATCCATTCACTCTTACTTCTAAGGAAGGTGACTACAGCAAGTATCAGGACTTCCTCAAGAACGAGACACGTTATGCTCGTCTTACAAAGGCATTCCCAGAGCGTGCTGAGAGACTCTTCGCACTCAACGAGGAGACAGCTAAGGAGCGTTACTCACACCTTAAGAAGCTTGTAGATCTCTATTCATAAGATATAGATATTCAAGATAATCTAAGCCCCGCGCTTTAAAAGCGTGGGGCTTTTTTTCTTGCGTCATAGTAGCGAAACTGATAAAATGATACTAGATATTGTGGTATTATCCGTAACGAAATAAATTAATTGTGTAATAAATTAAAGATAGCACTGTAATTAACAGCATAAATTAACACACTATAGTGATTAGATGAGCATTGTAGCTATCAATTATGAGTATTGCGCAGTGAGACATGCTAGTCGAACGTAGCTATACTCATGATTGATAGCGTAACAATGCGGACTAGGGATATACCAATATTTAATGCCTTAACAGTGCGAGCCATTAACTATTAGGGAGGAATTTATGAAGTGTCCATTTTGTGGTAGCAACGATACAAGCGTAATTGATTCAAGACCTGCGGATGACAATACTTCTATTCGCCGTAGACGTTCTTGCCCAGAGTGTGGAAAGCGTTTCACTACATACGAAAAGGTGGAAACTATTCCGCTTATTGTAATAAAAAAAGATAATAACAGAGAGCCATACGACCGCACTAAGGTTGAAAAGGGCGTTCTCATAGCTTGCCGTAAAAGACCAGTTTCTGCAGCTCAAATATCAAAAGTAGTAGATGAAATTGAAACAGAAATCTTTTCATTAGAAGAAAAGGAAATTCCTAGCACCAAAATCGGAGAAATCGTAATGGAACACCTTGAAAACGTTGATCCGGTAGCTTACGTTCGTTTTGCATCAGTTTACCGTGAATTCAAGGATGTTAATACATTTATGGATGAGCTTAAGCGAGTTCTTGATAAGTAAAATTAAGCTTTTATCCTTTCTATCCGATACACAGACATATAGATCAGAGAGATGAAATTAGTCTACGAGAAATGGAGACACATATGAATTTATCAGGTATTCGCCCATCAATGGAGTTTTACGATAACAGTTCAATAAGAAACAGACTAGATATTAATCCTATTCCTGTGGAACAGCCTGTAGAAGATATCACAAAAGATACCACAAAAACTTTTGGAGACGAACCTGCTGCTACAGTAGAGATTAGGTATGAAGGATTTGTTGAAGTCAAGAAAAATGTTGAAAAAGCTGTAAGTGATATGGAAGAGGACACAACCATTCATCAATATCAGTATTTTGTACAGGAAAAACCGGTGATTGATTCTTCTTCATTTAGAGGATTAGAGAATTTTTCATTATAAAATGGACAATAATTTGAAGCGCATCGAATGATGTGCTTCTTTTATTATGTGATTTGTTGTGCTACAATCATCTCCATGAGTAAACGTAATTTATATCCAAAAGACTATGTAGATAGTACTTATTCAATTAATTTCAAGGAGTTATATAACAAGGGGTATAGGGGTGTCATATTTGATGTGGACAACACTTTGGTTCCACATAACGCTCCAGCGGATGACAGAGCAAAAGCTTTATTTAAAGAATTACATGACATAGGCTTTGAAGCGCTTCTTTTATCAAACAATAAGGAACCAAGGGTCAAGACCTTCAAAGAGGCTGTCACCTATTGTTCCTACATTTATAAGGCAAATAAGCCAAGCGCCAAAGGGTACCAAAAAGCCATGGCTCAAATGGGTACAGACGAGACAAACACATTATTTGTCGGAGACCAGATTCTTACAGACATATGGGGCGCAAACAGAGCGGGGGTTCATTCTATCCTCGTAAAGCCAGTTCTTAAATGGCATGAGGAGCCTCAAATTATCCTAAAACGCTTCTTAGAATTTTTTATTCTTTTAGGATATAAAATGAACTTATAGCCTTCCCCTTGAGGGGAAGGTGCCCGGAGGGAAGAGATAATGCTTTAGCGTTATCTGCCACCCCGGCGAGGGGCGGATGAGGTGTTGTATATATAAAATTTATATAAACTAAAGGAGAACACATATAATGAAAATCGTAATCGCAAACGATCACGCAGCAACAGACCTTAAATTCGAAATCAAGGAGTACATTGAAAGCCTAGGACATGAGGTAATTAACATCGGCACAGATGATAATGAAAGCTGCCATTATCCAGAATATGGCAAAAAAGCAGCTGATATGGTAGCTTCCGGAGAAGTAGACCTTGGTGTTCTTATTTGTGGTACAGGTGTAGGCATTTCTCTTGCAGCCAATAAAGTAAAAGGCATCCGTTGCGGAGTTTGCTCAGATACAGCAACAGCTCGTCTTATCCGCCAGCACAACAATGCAAATATGATTGCATTCGGTGCTAGAATAGTAGGCTCTGAGCTTGCAAAAGATATTGTTAAAAGCTTCTTGGAGGCAGAATTTGAGGGTGGCGGAAGACATCAGATCAGAATAGATATGATTTCTGCTATTGAAAATGAGCAATAATTCTGATATACTTTTTTAGTCTCTGTGAGACTAACACGTAAATTATAGGGTTTTACCCATGCTTGTATATAGTTAGAGGAGGATTATTAGTAAATGAACGTACAGGTAGAAAATCTTGAGAAGAACATGGCAAAGCTTACAGTCACTGTTGACGCAGCTGAGCTCGATAAGGCTATCACAAAGGCCTACAACAAGCAGAAGAACAGCATCTCTGTTCCTGGCTTTAGAAAGGGTAAGGTTCCTCAGCACATGATCGAGAAGATGTACGGTGCAGGTATTTTCTATGAGGACGCTGCTAATATCCTTATTCAGGAAACATACCCACAGGCTTATGATGAGTCTAAGCTTGACATCGTTTCACAGCCAAAGATTGACATCACAGAGCTTGAAAAGGGCAAGGACTTCGTTTACACAGCAGAAGTTGCAGTTAAGCCAGAAGTTAAGCTTGGTAAGTACAAAGGTGTTTCTGTATCAAAGGTTGACACAAAGGTTACAGCTACAGAAGTTAACAACACAATCAAGGCTGAGCTTGAGAGAGCAGCTCGTACAGTTACAAAGACTGGCAAGGCAGCTAAGGGCGATACAGCAGTTATCGATTTCGAGGGCTTCGTTGATGGTGAAGCATTCGAAGGCGGAAAGGGTGAGAACTACGACCTTGAGCTTGGTTCAGGTTCATTCATCCCTGGTTTCGAAGAGCAGCTTATCGGACACAAGGCTGGTGAGGATGTAGAAGTTGAGGTTACATTCCCAGAGGAATACCACGCAGCTGATCTTGCTGGAAAGGCAGCAGTATTCAAGTGCCACATCCACGAAGTAAAGGGCAAGGATATCCCTAAGCTTGATGACGAGTATGTTGCAGATACAACAGAATTCGAAACAGTTGAAGAGTACAAGGCTTCAGTTAAGGAACGTCTTGAGAACAATAAAAAGGCAGAAGGCCGTCGTGCACAGGAAGACGAAGCTATCGCAAAGATCGTAGAAGATTCTGAGATGGAAATCCCAGATGCAATGCTTGACTACCAGGTTGAGAACATGATTAACGATTTCGCTAACAACATGGCTCAGCAGGGTCTTTCACTTCAGCAGTACATGCAGTTCACAGGCATGACAATGGATGCTTTCCGTGATCAGGTTCGTCCAGATGCACTTTCACGTACACAGTCTTCACTTGTTCTTGAAGCTATCGTTAAGGCTGAGAACATCGAAGCTACAGATGCTGACGTTGATGCTAAGCTTGAGGAAATGTCAAAGCAGTACGGCATGGAGCTTGAGCAGCTTAAGAACCTCGTTGGTGAAAACGAGAAAGAGTCTATGAAGAAGGATATTGCTATCGAAAAGGCAGTAGCATTCGTTATGGACAACGTTAAGGAGTCAGCTAGAAAGAAAGCTACAAAGAAGACAGAGGAAGAAGCTCCAGCTGAAGATGCAGAGTAATTCCTGTGTAGGTAAATCTAAAAAAGTATTAAAATTTTGTAAAATCCAACAATTTGTGATTTAAAAACATTATAATAGGCTTGTGCTGTTAAAAGCTAATGGCACAAGCTTATTTTTACATATGAAGGAGGCATAAATACATGGCAACAATTCCTTATGTCATTGAACAGAATTCTCGTGGTGAGCGTTCTTATGATATTTATTCAAGATTATTAAAAGATAGAATCGTATTCCTTGGTGAAGAGGTTAATGAGGTTACAGCGTCTCTTGTTGTAGCACAGCTTCTTTTCCTTGAATCAGAAGACCCTAGCAAGGATATCCATCTTTATATTAACAGCCCAGGTGGAAGCGTTACAGCAGGTATGGCTATTTATGATACAATGCAATATATCAAGTGTGATGTTTCTACTATTTGTATTGGTATGGCAGCTTCAATGGGTGCGTTCCTTCTTGCAGGTGGACAGAAGGGCAAACGTTTTGCACTTCCAAATGCAGAGGTTATGATTCACCAGCCACTTGGCGGAGCAAAGGGGCAGGCTACTGAAATCGAAATCGCTGCTAAAAACATTTTAAAGACTAGAGAAAAGCTCAATCGTATGCTTGCAGAAAACACTGGCAAGGATTACGAGCAGGTTTGCTTAGATACAGAACGTGATCATTGGCTTGATGCAAAAGAAGCTCTTGATTATGGTCTTATCGATGAAATCATTACAAAAAAGAATTAAGTCCAACATAGGGGGAATAACGTTCTAGCATTTTTAGAATTAATGAGGTTATTATGGCAAGAAACGAAGATAGAATTCGCTGCTCATTCTGCGGAAAAACACAAAATCAGGTTCGCAAGCTTATTGCAGGACCAAACGGTGCATTTATTTGCGATGAGTGCGTAGATATTTGTCAGGAAATCATCATGGAAGAGTTAGATGATTTCACACCAGCAGCTGAGGGTGATTCAATCGAGATTAATCTTCAGAAACCAGAGGACATGAAGGCATTTCTTGATCAGTATGTTATTGGTCAGGACGAGGCTAAGAAAGTCCTTTCAGTTGCTGTTTACAATCACTACAAACGTATCATGGCAAATCCAAACGATATCGATGTAGAGCTTCAAAAGAGTAATGTGCTTATGCTTGGACCTACAGGTTCAGGCAAGACACTTCTTGCACAGACATTAGCTAGAGTACTTGGCGTACCATTTGCTATTGCTGATGCTACTACACTTACCGAGGCTGGTTATGTAGGTGAGGATGTTGAAAACATTCTGCTCAAGCTTATCCAGGCAGCAGAATTCGATATTAAAAAGGCTGAAATAGGTATCGTCTACATTGACGAAATCGATAAAATTACTAAAAAGTCTGAGAATGTCTCTATCACACGTGATGTTTCAGGTGAAGGTGTTCAGCAGGCACTCCTTAAGATTATAGAGGGTACAGTTGCAAACGTTCCACCACAGGGTGGACGTAAGCATCCTCAGCAGGAGACTATTGCTATTGACACTAAGAACATCCTATTCATCTGTGGTGGTGCTTTTGAAGGTCTTGAGAAAATCATTTCTCAGCGTACAAACACCAGCGCTATTGGATTTGGTGCAGATGTCAAAGATAAAAATAACGAAAAGATTGATGAGCTCTTACAGCAGGCACTTCCACAGGATTTCATCAAGTACGGTCTTATCCCTGAGTTCATTGGACGTGTGCCTATCAACGTATCACTCAAGCAGCTCACAGAGGATGACATGATTCGTATCCTCAAGGAGCCAAAGAACTCTCTCACAAAGCAGTATCAGGCTTTATTCAAGATGGATGGAGTTAAGCTTGACTTTGAGGACGATGCACTTCGTGAAATCGCTAAAAAGTCAATTGAGAGAAAGACAGGTGCTCGTGGACTTCGTGCCATCGTAGAGAGTGTTATGATGGATCACATGTATCATGTTCCTTCAGATGAGAGCATCACAGAAATCTTAGTAACTAAAGATATGGTTGATGATAACCTGCTTCTCATTGATAAGGATTCAGATGAGGATGGCAGTGTTGTATCAATCGAAGATAAACAGGAAAAGAGCGCATAATCATGGTTATTCGTTCATGTAATCTTGAAACAGTATGTGGTCCTACATCGGAACTTCCCAAAAATGATTTACCAGAGGTAGCATTTGCCGGTAAGTCCAATGTAGGCAAATCATCACTTATAAATGCGGTTATGAACCGCAAATCTCTGGCTAGAGTTTCAGCACAGCCTGGCAAGACACAGACCATAAATTTCTACAATATCAATGATGAAATTTATGTCGTAGACCTGCCAGGCTACGGCTTTGCCAAGGCATCAGAAAAAGAGCGCGAGCGCTGGGGTAAGATGATAGAGACCTATCTAAACACTTCCGACATGATTCGCGCCGTTTTTCTTTTGGTGGACATTCGCCATGCACCATCTGCTAACGATAAGCAGATGTTTGAATGGATGGACTATGTAGGCTATGATCCTATAGTCATTGCCACCAAAGCCGACAAAATCAAACGCAGTCAGCTGGACAAACAAATCAAAATCCTTCGTGAAGGTCTTGGAGCAGGAAAGGACACTATCATAGTCCCATTTTCATCCCAGACCAAACAAGGCTTAGACACCATCCAGGACTTCCTAGACCAGGTAATCGAAAACGAAGCATCTTTAACAGATATAGAAGACCTAGACTAGTCATAGCCTTCCCCCTCTGGGGGAAGGTGTCAGCGCCAGCTGACGGATGAGGGCGTACCTACATGTTGAGAAAAACCAAATACCTATTCGTGCTACTCCTGCTCATCTCTATTAGTGTGGTGTGCACCTGTGGCACTTTTTTTTATGTAAAACTTAATAATAATGCTGCGGCATCTGATGACCTACTAATCATGACCAGCTGCAATCCAGTATATATTGCCACTTTAAATGTTGTAGATGGAATAGATGGCATTACAGTGCAGAACCTTTCCCAGCCTACAACAGGTTGCCTCCACGACTATACCCTTACTACAGAGGACATGAAGAATCTTTCTAAGGCAGACGTATTAGTAGTAAACGGTGGTGGTATGGAAGGCTATTTAGAGGACGTAATAGCAGCATATCCTAAACTTCCTATCATAGATACCTATGAATATGTTGAGCACTCTCCAGGCTTTGATGCATTATTACTTGCAGGTGAAGAAGGGGACCATGAGCATGAAGAAGCTGACGAAGAGCATCATGAGGAATCTGAAGAGGAACACCATCATCACGACCATGGTGAAAACAGTCATCTTTGGATGAATGAAATCCTCTACAATACCCAGGCGGCTGGCATAGTAAATGGCTTAGTAGAAGCCGATCTTGGAATTGATGAAAATGTTCTTTTAAGCAATTTAAAGTCTTATGGTGAAAAGCTTGAAACCATAGATAAGCAGGGGCTTGATAACAAATTAAAGGGACAGAATGTAGCTGTATTGCATGCAGCTTTTGCCTACACAGCCCAGTCAATTGGGGCAAATGTGGTCGCTACTATGGATTTAGATGAAGAACGCCAAGTCAGCGCTGGTGAAGTTAGTGAATTTTTAGATGTCATCCGAGATAACGATGTCAAAATCGTCTTTGCAGAATATGATTACGGAAATGCCATGGGTAAACTCATAGAAGAGCAGACTGATGCAAAAGTGGTTTATCTTGAGACATTGGTTCACGGCTCTTATAGTGCAGATGACTATGTAAAAGTCATAAATGAAAACTATTCAAAGATTAACAATACACTTTAATAGCTTGACTATAAATAGCGGCGATGCTAATATTTTAATATAAAAGGCGCTACCGATAGACGGTCAGCCCTAAACAACTTGAAACAGAAAAGCCGCTCCTAAGTTTGTGAGGCTACAGGGGCGGCTATTTCTTTGTCCTTGCCTTCCCCTCTAGGGGAAGGTGCCCGGAGGGAAGAGATAATGCTTTAGCATTATCTGCCACCCCGGCGAGGGGCGGATGAGGTGTTAACCTTCCTCCTTAGAGAATCAATAGTAATATCTGCCACCCAACAAGAAAAAGAAGTCAGCCCCAGCTGACAAATGAGGATCCACATGAAAAAAATTATCCCATGCGGTTTCCACTGTATAAAATTCATAAACCTAGGTGTAGCCTTCGGTGAACAGCAGGTTCTAGACAATATAAACCTCCATGTTCACTGCGGCCAGATGACAGCCATTGTTGGCAGAAATGGAGCAGGTAAATCCACATTGGTTAGAGCTATCCTTGGTGAAGTTCCATATACAGGGGAGATCCAATTCAAAAATAAAATGAATAACAACATGCCTAGTTTAAAGATAGGCTATGTTCCACAGACAGTAAATATCGACAGAAGCACACCGCTTTCAGTGTATGACCTGTTTCAGTCCTTTACAGGTAAGCTTCCAATACTTATTAACAGTAAAAAGGAGCATGACCATGTGCGAGAAGCTTTGGCAGAGTTTGATGTGGCAGAGCTGATAGATCAGCCAGTAGGAACACTTTCTGGTGGTCAGCTGCAGCGAGTGTTACTTGCTATGGCAGTGCACGATACACCAAATCTTTTGCTTCTTGATGAGCCAGTTTCAGGTATAGACAAAAATGGTATGGATGCTTTCTATGAAAAGATGAAATACCTAAAGGAGACTCATGATTTAGCTATTATTCTAGTGAGCCATGACCTGGACTATGTATACAAATACGCGGACAATGTCATCCTTATTGACAAGACTGTCACAGCAGCAGGCCGTCCTAAAGTGGTCTATGAGACAGATGCATTTAGAGATGTATTTGGAAAGGGGGCAGCAGGAAATGTTTAGTTATGCATTTATGGTGCGTGCCACCATCGCAATTCTTTTGATATCCCCTTTGTTTGGCATGGTAGGTACCATGATTGTCCAAAAGCGTATGGCATATTTTTCCGATGCTCTAGGTCATTCTGCACTGACTGGTATAGCAGCAGGTGTCATCATGGGCATCGGCAACACTACAGTTTCTATGATAGTGTTTGGAATATGCTTCGCCCTACTTTTAAACTATATCAGCAGAAAGGGCTTAAGCTCGTCAGACACATTGATATCAGTTTTTGCCAGCTGTGCCACTGCACTTGGTCTGGCTATTCTTTCCAGAGGTGGTAGCTTTAGCAACTACTCAGCTATTTTGGTAGGAGATATCCTCTCTATTACAGTGGCAGAGATTGTGCAGCTCATAGCCTTGTTTATTATCATTTTAGTGTTCTGGTGCATTAGCATTAACAGACTCACAGCTATCAGCATACATGCCACATTGGCCAAAAGCCGAAGCATTTCCGTCAGAGTAATGGAAGATGCCTTTGCAGTGCTAATCGCTTTGCTTGTAATGCTTTCTATTAAATGGGTAGGTATTCTGCTTATTAATGCGCTGCTGATTCTTCCAGCAGCCAGCAGCAGAAACATCTCAGAAAACTTTAGAGAGTACACCTATCTTTCTATTATATTTAGTATCTTTTCCGGTGTTGCAGGTCTTTTCGTATCCTACTACACCGACATGGCCACAGGTCCTATGATTGTAATCATAGCCAGCGTCATTTATTTTGCTACATATATATACGGCAAAGACCGCTAGCAGGCTCCCGCAAGGGAGCCTTTTATGATGCTTTATGACAAAATATCCATATTATGATTGATTATGATAGTTTATGAATCATTTATAAAAGTGGTAATAAGTAGTAATAAGTAGTAATACGAAAATAAAGTAGTAATAAGTTATGAAATGAAACTTAGAAAACATATAGGTCAAAACTATGAAGCTTTTATGATACTTTATGCTAAAATATGCAAATTATGATAGTTTATGCATTATTATGATAATAATTACATTTTATGCTTATTTATGATAGAATATCTTTAAAGAATAAAATGATAATGAGGTTCAGTTATGAAAAAAAATAATCCATTTACTCTGACTTTTGGAAAACAGCCTGGAGAATATATTTCCAGATATGAAAACACTGAAACAATTATAAGCACTTTTGAGGCTGATAATCCAATTAGTCAGGCATATTTGATTGAGGGTGTAAGAGGTAGTGGTAAGACAGTTTTAATGACAACTATAGCAAATCTTTTAGCAGATAAGCCTGAATGGGTAATTGTGGATTTAAATTCTACGCAGGATTTGGTAGCAGATTTTGCCTATAGATTAAATCATGCATGTAATAAATTTCCTGAAATAAAAAATGCGAATATAAATTTTTCTATTGGAGGTATTGGCATTGGATTGAGCGGTGGAGCTCCTATGCAAGACAATGTTAGTATTATCGAGGAAATATTGTTATCTCTTAGTAAAAAAGGAAGAAAAGTTTTAATTACCATAGATGAGGCTATGCCTAGCGACAACATGAGATATTTTGCTAGTCAATTTCAGATATTTATTAGAAAGGATTATCCACTTTATTTATTAATGAATGGATTATATGAAAATATCTACGCAATTCAAAATGATCCGGCGCTGACATTTTTGCTAAGAACGCCAAAGATTAACATGGAACCTCTTAGTATTCCACAAATTACAAAACAGTATAGACGGATTTTTGATATAGACATGGAATTTGCAAAGGAGATGGCTGTTATTACAAAAGGTTATGCTTTTGCATTTCAAGCTTTGGGAATGCTTTATTATGAATATAGTGATTCTCTTTCATGGGAGGCTATTCTTTCTAAATTAGATGATTTATTAGATGACTTTGTATATAAAAAGATCTGGGAAGGTTTGTCAGAAAAGGATAGAGAAATAGTAAGAGTATTAGGAACGGAGAAAATGAACTCTTCTGATATATGCAAAAAATTAGGTATTAACAATACGAGTTTTCCAAGATATAGAGATAGGCTTTTAAAAAAAGGAATACTATCTATTGTGAGTAGAGGAATAGTGGAGCTGGCACTCCCTAGATTCGCAGAGGTGATAGAATTATATCCCTAGAATTCTGTGACATTTCTGTGAAAATCCCCCATAATAAAAAATAGATGTTATAATAGTGCTACAAACGGACGGAAAAATGTTTGTAGCACTTTTTTAATAACGAAATTATTTTTTGAAAAATTTTACAAACAGGGGTTAATTTAATAACCGACCATCCGATATAAAAAATGTAAGGCAAAAATATTTGCCTTCCCCTTGAGGGGAAGGTGCCCGAAGGGCGGATGAGGTGTAAGCCTTCCCCCTCTGGGGAAGAGATAATGCTTTAGCGTTATCTGCCACCACGGCGAGTGGGAAGGTGTCAGCGCCAGCTGACGGATGAGGGCCGTATCTACCGCCTGAGAAAAAAATAAAAAAATTTTTCAAAAAGGGGTTAAGTAATCCCCCCATCATCCGATAACAATCATGTAAGGTAAATGAAACGGATTTCATTATCTTCGTAAGCAACATCAAAATCTAATATCGTTTTTCGACACAGGACAAGGATGTTAAGTATCGAAGTTAATTTCAAATCTATTTTTCCATTTATCGATTGTACATTCACAATTGAATATTTTATGCATACAGATGTTTCTATTCGCAGTTTTTACTTTTTACGAATAGTAGCTTGTTACTCAAATGTATTACTTGAATTATTTTTAATGACGAGATGACCATTGATATTTGCATGGAAGCAGAACTGGTCACTCATAGTATGTGCTTTCTGAAAAAAGAAACACATAATCCCATGGTATCTACAGTATGTCGCGCGAGTACTGTTGATTACATAGCCTAAGGGAAGGAGTCCCTACAGGCAGATAGAAATTATTGACAATAGTGTGTAATAACACATCTCTCCCAGGAATGGAATCCAGGGAGTATCTACAAGGAGGTAGAATTTATGGTAGTACAACACAATTTACAGGCACATAACGCATCTAGAATGCTCGGTATCACATCTAGCGCTCAGGCTAAATCTACTGAGAAACTTTCTTCAGGTTTCAGAATCAATCGTGCGGCTGACGACGCAGCTGGTCTTTCAATTTCAGAAAAAATGCGTAAGCAGATTAGAGGTCTTGATCAGGCATCTACAAACGCTCAGGATGGTGTATCTGCAGTGCAGACAGCTGAAGGTGCTCTTACAGAAGTTCACTCAATGCTTCAGAGAATGAATGAGCTTGCAGTTCAGGCATCTAACGGTACAAACAGTGAGACAGATCGTAATTCTATCCAGGATGAAATCGCACAGCTTACAACAGAAATTGACCGTGTAGCTGAGACAACAAAGTTCAACGAGACATACCTTCTTAAAGGTAATGCTCAGGGAGCTGAGGTTACAAAGACAGTAAAGGCTCATGATGCAGGTCTTGATGGAAAGCTTGTAGAGAATGCTACAAATGGAACAACAAAGTTTACACTTAACAAGAAGCTCGAAACTGGCGACAAAGTTATGATTGGTGGCAAGGAATACAACATTGGTTCTGGTAAGTCTACCGATAGCTATAGAAATGTATCTGATTTAAAGACAACAACAATGAAGGTAGGTGACAGTGTAACAGTAGATGGAAAGACTACTACACTTACAAAAGATGTAAAGGCATCTTCTGTAATTAGCACTACAGAAGTTGCAGGTGATCAGATTATTGCTAAGGATGGAACTGTATATCAGTACTATGCTGCAGGAACTAAAACAACCGCAGGTTGGTATGACAAGTCTACATATCAGGATACTGATTTATATGAAGCATCAGGAAATAGAAAGACTGTAGGTCAGCTTGCTGTTGAAGGCTCAACATGGAAACATGCTGATGCTAAGAGCGGTTTGAATGAGTTTAATATTGTAGAGAATATTAAAAATGGTGAAAAGTCAGCATTTGATTTGGGCAATGCTGGAAAAATCACTGCAGATAATGTTAAGGGTACAGATCTTGCCGCTGGTGATACAGTTACACAGAGTGGTGAGGAGAAAACTGCAGTAGCCACAGCTAATAAGACTGTCAAGACACTTCAAGAAGTTGCTCAGGCAATTGGCAAATTAGATAATACTAAGAAAGTTACCATAAGAAATATTGATGGATCAAATGAACAAGAATATAACATCGCTGAAACAGCTGCTCAGGAAGATAAGGCAACATTTACACTTACTCGTGAACACATTACAGAGCTCTTAAAGGAGGGACAGCAGGTTAAGGTAGATAATGCTGAAATGACAGTTGCAGGAGTTGAAGCAGCAGATTCATCAAAGATTTCAAAGGCACGCGCTTATACATTAATGGCAGAAGAGCTCCAGAAGGCATCATCTATTGGTGCAGACACAGAGGCTAAAGTTTTAAGCAACAACGATGGCACATTCGAGATTACTCAGGGTACTGTAACCTACAAGGATAAGCTTTCATTCAACCTTCACGTTGGTGCTGATGCTGATATGACAAACAAGATTAATGTTGATGTTGACGCTATGAGTTCAGCTGGTCTTGGTATTAAAGGCATTAATGTAGCTGATGATACAGGTAATGCTGCTACATACGCAATCGACGCCATCGCTGATGCTGTTGCAAAGGTATCTCAGCAGAGATCTGCACTAGGTGCTGTTCAGAATAGATTAGAGCACACAATCGCTAACGTTGATAACGTAGTTGAGAATACTACAGCTGCTGAATCACGTATCCGTGATACAGATATGGCTGAAGAGATGGTTAACTACAGCAAGAACAACATTCTTGCTCAGGCAGGCCAGTCAATGCTTGCTCAGGCTAACCAGTCAACACAGGGCGTACTTTCAATACTTGGATAATTTCAGTAAATTAACAGTATAAATCGCGCATACTAGTTAGCGACTAGTGAAATGTTGGGGGCTAGTTCCCTCTAGCCCCTAATTTCTAAATAAAGTGCATGCGCACACCTTTGAAACGGACTTCAACTGTACTTACACGGAAGTAAACCCAAATATAAACAAAGAAGAATCTCCTCCTCTGGAGATTCTTTTTTTGAATTCGAAAAATCAACTATTATATAATATATTACGTTGCCTACTCTTTACTAATTGTCAGCATCAAAATATGATGCTATTATATGTTTACAAGGAGATACAAAAAATATATGGCAAAAACAATTCTAAATGATGTCGAGGTTAATCACCTTATCGATGATATGACATTGTTTGACGATGATTTGATGACCCTTGTCTTTAACAAAAATATTTCAGCAACCGAACTTCTTCTTAGAATAATACTAGGCAGAAATATACGAGTCACAGATGTTGAGGCTCAGATAGAGATGAGAAGCCCAAATATCAAAGGTAGAGATATTACACTTGATATCTTAGCTATTGATGAAGATGGTGAAGAGATAAATATTGAAGTGCAAGGAAACTCAGAAGGTGCCCATGTTAGAAGAGCTCGTTTTCACAGTAGTGTAATTGATTCAAGAATGCTCAAGGAAAATAATCCATTTAAAATCCTACGAGACTCATATGTTATTTTTATTTATAAGCATGATAAGTTTGGAAAAGGGCTTCCGATATATAGAGCAGATAGAGTAATCAAAGAGACAGGTGAGGATTTTAACGATGGCTCACATATTATTTATGTGAATGGTAACTATAAGGGTAATGATGAAATAGGCAAACTTATGCATGACTTCCATGCAAAATCTTCTGATGATATGAATTTTAAAGAATTAGCTGAAGGAGTTCATTATTTCAAAGAAACTGAGGAAGGACGTGATGTTATGTGTGAATCAGTAAAAAATTATGCAATAAAATATGGTGAGGAACTTGTTGAACAGAATAAAATTGATAGTGTAAAACTTATTATGAAAAATATGAAGTGTACTTTAGATGAAGCTCTTAATACCTTAGAAATTAAAGGTAACGAGAGAAAGATTATTTCTCAGCAGCTTCAGAGATAATAATTCTTAGCTAAATTTTTAATCCCTACGTGACTAGTTATAGCCTTGTTGCATGACTAAAAACGTTGGGATTTTTTAGAAGAATGATGACCACAGAAAAGTGCTTTTCCCTGTCTAGCGTATAAATCTGTACCCATAAAATTATCTAAGACAGCTCTAGACCAATTATTTTGTATTGTCTTTTTAACAAAAAATGCTGCTTTATCAGAATCTCCCTTGCACCTATCAATAATTAATTTGTGATGTCCCCAAGGTACAGAGAACAAATCTCTAGTCCCAAATTTGCCACAAGCTGTGGCAAATTTGAATCAAGTTCATATAACTGATAAAAACGAAGCATATAGCGTATATTTCTACTAGAGAAACCAGAGTCAGTGTTAAAACGTTTTTTCAAATCATGGCTCAATTTATTATAAAAGTTACTACCATATTTCTTTTCAGCTTCACTAGGTCATTCAATCCAGAACAATCTACAGTTTTACAGCTTTGCTCAGAAGGGTTATTTAGAAAATGTAAGAGATACACTGGACTCACAGGACAATGAAGGTGTAGGAACCCATAGGGAACCCCACAAAATCATCTCTTTTTCCAAAAAGAAAGCTCAGAAAACTTGATAAATCAAGCTTTCTGAGCTTTCACAGTCAATGCGGAAGGCGGGACTTGAACCCGCACGCTCGCAATGAGCACAAGATCCTTAGTCTTGCTCGTCTGCCAGTTCCGACACTTCCGCATTTGCGTTAGTGACTGATGTCTCTTAACGACAAGAAGTATATTATCAAAGTATCCACAAAGAGTCAACACTAAAATTACATTAATTTCACTTTTTTTTAATAAAATATTTGCTAGGAGAGAAAAATGTGATATGAAACGATAACGTTTGTGCTAAATTAAATAGTGCGAACAGTGATGCTGAAAAAGAGGTTTATTATGGTATTTACAATAGTTGTCCTGCTTGTGACAATTTTCTATCTGGCTTTACTTGAACTATCAAAAAACATTCTATTAGGGTGGTGCATCGGAATCATTGCAATGGTTCTTATGCTGTTTGCCAGAAGAAAGATCACATTAGCTGGAAAGAAATCTTTTAAGAATTCTACATTACTTTGGATAGGATTTTTAGTTGTATTATGTGGAAATTATATTTTGACTGCTCCTCCTTATAAAAATTTACCTGCAGTAGATAACAAAAATCCTGAAGTTACTGAGGTGGTTCATATCCCTCAGGGTGACCTGACAGGAGTTTACAACGCAGACAAATCTGTAAAAGTCTATGCAGGCATTCCTTACGCTAAAGCGCCAGTTGGGGATTTACGTTTCAAGGAGCCACAAAAGCCAGATGGATGGGAGGGCGTTAGAGCCTGTGATGAGTTTGGTCCGATGGCTATGCAGCCTAGAGGAAATACTGCTTTTAATAGCTTGTCACACATTTTAGGCTGGCATGATTATGTGGTTCAGGCTGGTGATGAATTCCTGGAACCAATGAGCGAGGATTGTCTTTATCTAAATGTTTTTGCGCCTGAAGACAATTCTACAGAGTTAAAGCCTGTTATTTTTTATGTACATGGTGGAAGTCTTACCACAGGCCAGTCATCATATTCTGAGTACCGAGGTGAGGATTTGGCAAAGCAGGGCGTGGTATTTGTAAACTTTGCGTACCGGCTTGGAGTATTTGGTTATTATACAGCAGATGATTTAAAAGAAGAGTCACCTAATGGCACTACAGGAAACTACGGATTATTGGATCAGATTGCTGCTTTAAACTGGGTTAGAGAAAATATCGCCTACTTTGGAGGAGACCCTGACCAGATTACCATAGCTGGAGAGTCGGCTGGATCTTCTAGTGTAAATGCTTTGTGTGTATCACCATTGACAGAAGGCATGTTTAATTACGCAATTGCAGAATCCAGTGGTATTGTTGCGGTGGAACCATTTCATACATTCCGCAACTACGAGGAAGCTCTAACAGAAGGAAAAAAGGTACGAGATACATTCAAGGTTAGTTGTTCAGATGAATTAAGAAATATTCCGGCTGAAAAGCTATTAGAAAATGACTCAGACCAATCTGCCATGACAGTAGATGGCTATGCTATCATTGAGCAACCATATCTGACCTATGAAAAGGGAAACAATCATGAAAAAGCTTTGCTGAATGGCTTCAATGTAAAGGAATCTGATGCATTCATGCTTGATACAAGAGCTACAAAGGAAAACTATCAGGAGCTTCTAGCAGAAGCACTTGGTGATTATGCAAAAGAAATGGCAGATATTGTCCCGGCAGATAGTCCTCAAAGAGATCAGTATTTCATAGTTGATGCTTTAGGAGATGCAAAAGGCGCTTTAAATACTGCGTACTCGGCTATATGGTTTAGCTACTCTCATTATGTATGGAATAATTATATGATTGATCAAAATAGACCATCATATGAGTATAATTTTACAAAGACAAATAAATCCTTGTCAAACTATCATGCTGGTGAAATACCTTATGCATATGGAAATCTTTGGAGACACCCGGGCCTTTATGATGAAGAAGATTATAAGCTTTCAGAAATCATGCAAAAATATTGGGTGAATTTTGCCAAGACAGGAAATCCAAATGGACAAGGCTTGCCAAAGTGGAATCAAAAAAGCGATGACCCTAACCAGATTTTACAGTTAGACGTTGATATTAAGATGATTGAAGATCCAAATTTGGAGCTATACAAGGTAATAGATAAATATCAAAATTCTAAAAAAGAAAAATAATCATTAGGCAGTCTTTGACGGACTGCCTAAATAGGTTATACTTAAATCGGTGGGGTAGTTGGGAGACTATTAATGACTTTATCCGATTTAAATTTTATATTCAGAGGTATGCCTCTTTTTTTAATAATATATTATATTGTTCCAGCAAAGGTGAAGCCATGGGCTTTGCTTTTGGCCAGCATGATTTTTTATGCCCTTAATGACTATCTGTTGTTAGGGGTTCTTGTTGTATTCACTTTTTTAAACTATTTCCTTGCAAAACTTAATTTAAAAGAAAAAAAGTCAGCTTTCATAATAGCTGTCATTTTAAATGCGATACTACTCATAGGCTTTAAGGTGGGGGGGCGCCTGGATAAACACATCCTTTTGCCGCTAGGACTTAGTTTCTATGTGTTTAAAATGATATCCTATCAGGTGGATATTTATAAAAAAAAGATTCAGGAAATCAGCTTTGTTAATATGGCTGTATATTTTTCCATGTTTCCGCAGATTATTTCAGGTCCAATCAGCCGATATGATTTTGTTACAGCAAATAAATTCTGGACTCCGCCACAGAATCAAATCGGTAAAAAAGAACGATTATTTTCAATACTTTCTGAAATTGATAATGGCCTAAAGCTATTCGCAATAGGGCTTTTTATGAAGGTGATAATCGCAGATCATCTTGCAGTGCTGTGGGCCGATATAAAGACCATTGGATATGAGAGTATTTCCACACCTATGGCGTGGATTGGCGCCTATACTTATTCCATGAATCTGTATTTTGACTTCTGGGGCTATTCCTTAATGGCTGCCGGAGTTGGAATTATGCTTGGCTTTCCATTTATCGACAACTTTATTCAGCCCTATAGTGCCGTTAGTGTTTCTGATTTTTACAGAAGATGGCATGCTACACTTGGCAGCTGGTTTAAAGACTATATCTATATCCCTTTGGGGGGCAGTAAAAAGGGCAATGCTAGAACGATTCTTAATCTGTTTGTCGTTTGGGTGGTCACTGGATTATGGCATGGTATGACTTTAAATTTCATTATTTGGGCCATGGCAATTTTTGAAATAATTGTCTTTGAAAAGTTCCTGATTTCTAAAAAACAGATGGCACTTAAAATAATAGGTCGCATAAATGTGTTGGTGTTAATTCCTTGCACATGGGTAGTTTTTGCAATCCATTCCACTAGAAAAATTGGAACCTATTTCCTACGATTATTCCCATTTGTGGATAATGGCATCGCAGTAAATCGCAATGATGTCCAGCTTTTTATTCCACAATATTTACCATATTTAATCCTTGGAGTATTTTTTGCGCTGCCTATGGTTCAGTCATTTTACAAAAAGTACAAGGATAATATATTTGTGACTTTAATTATATTTGTTATGTTTTGGATATCTGTTTTTAGCCTTGCTAATTCTTCAGGAAATCCATTTATGTATTTACGTTTTTAGAGGTAAAATCAATGAAAATAAAAACTTTTCTTTTATTGATTTTAGTAGTTGTTAGTGGGATAACTTTATCAATATGTAGCGTTATCAATCTATCCACTAAATATCAAGAATATACCACAAGTGTGGCACAGGAACCTGTGATGGTGCCTCTTTTAAAGGCTGCGGCTGATGGGGTGTACCCTTGGTCTGAATATGTGGCTCCGGAGGAAACAAAGGCTGAATCATCTGATGATGTGGCTGATGAACAGTCAGTATCTGAAAATGCAGATGAAACACCAGCAGTTAAAGCTAAGACCTTTACTCACGTCGAGGATGATTATTTTGATGATGCGGTATTTATTGGAGATTCCCGAGTTTTAGGTCTTTCTATGTACTGTTCAGCTCTTGATTCAAGAAGCACATTTTTTGCAAAAAAATCCCTTTCAATCTATGATATTCGAGATAAAGAATGGGTAGAGACAGAAGATGGTAGGGAAATCACCGTTTTTGACGCTCTCCAGGAAGTTACTTTTTCAAAGGTTTATATGATGGTTGGAATCAATGAACTGGGGCGTGGTACTAATGAAAGCTATGCTGAAGCATACAAGACAGTTATAGATAGGATTCTTGAAATAAATCCAAATACTATCATATATATAAACAGCATAATGCATGTAACGAAAGAGAAGAGTGATAATGATCCAATCTTTAATAACGGAGCTATAAATGTAAGAAATGCCGCCATTTTGAAGTATGTAGATTATCAGCATGTTTTCTTTTTAAATGTCAATGATATTTTGGATGATGAAGAGGGGAATCTTAAAGCAGAGCTTTCTGGTGATGGTGTTCATCTGAAGGGCTCGTGCTACGAACCTTGGCATCAATATCTACTTTATAATGCCATAGTAGATTAAGGGTGAGCCTTGTAGCAGCGGGGATTTTTATCATGCTGTTAAAAGGTCTGAATTTTCAGATATAGACCGGAAAAGTTAGACACATTTTCTGCGCAAAATTGTTGACTCCTGAGGCATACTTTGATAACATAATTTTTGTCGTTAAGAGACATCAGTCACTAACGCAAATGCGGAAGTGTCGGAACTGGCAGACGAGCAAGACTAAGGATCTTGTGCTCATTGCGAGCGTGCGGGTTCAAGTCCCGCCTTCCGCATGATTAATTAAGAACTAGGATGCATTCCTAGTTCTTTTTTTATATTCAATAATATAATGCATCCTGGTTCTTAATTAACAGGCCGAAGAGTCCCTTGAATCCGGGGTGCGGGTGTCCAGTGGACACCTCTGCGTAAGCAGAAGCACCGACCGAGCCGGGAGGCGAGACTCAAGGTCTCCTCGACCTGACGGTCTTCGTCGGTCGGTTCGGTGGGAAAAAGGTCCACTGGACCTTTTTCTTTATCCACCTCACCCCGCCTTCCGCATTGGTTGTAGAGGCCTAGAAACATTGAGTGACCAAGCATTGCAGCCATCTAGTTAATATTAAAAATATGTTAATTTAATGTGAAAAAAGCGCCCAGAATGGACGCTTTCACGGAATGTTTAGAATTGCAGGAGTGCCATGACTCCTTCTGTGCTGGTATTTGCCTGCGCAAGCATGGATTCGCCTGCCTGGGCAAGGATTTTATCCTTAGATAAATTTACCATTTCGTCTGCCATATCTGCATCGCGAATTCTTGACTCTGCAGCGTCAGTATTTTCCACTACATTGTCCAGGTTTTTGATGGTGTGTTCCAAACGATTTTGCATTGCACCAAAATAGCTGCGAACACCGCTGACTATTCTTATTGCTTTGCCAAATTCGTCGATTGCGCTTGTGGCTGTATCCTCCGTCAAAACCTCGGTGGTATCGATGGTAAGTGCTTGGCAATTCATGTTATAAAGCCTGATTTCAAGCTTGTTTGTCATATCCGCATCGGTTCCCAAATGAAGAACTACGTTGGCACTTCCGCCACTTCCGCCACTTGCCGCTGTTGATGTAAGTGCGCTGTATGTCTTTTCAACATTTGTTATTCGTATAGGCTGACTATCCTTATCCGCTGTAGTTCCAAGGATTGCAGTTCCGCCAATTTTCAAATCGTCTGTGATAAGTGAGCCTGCGCCGCCTAAACTGTAATAAGATAACTGGCGTACGAACTCAACGGCGCTTAGTTTATCATGCTTTTCTGAAAAGCGCGATTTGCTTGCTGAATTGATTGCGCTAACAATAGCACTAACATCTATGCCTGTTTGTCCGCGCACTACAGAGTCGAAGCTTCCGGCCTGATCATTAATAAGAGCTCCAAATATCTTGTCTGCACCCTTTCTTAGGTTTGCAACGCTCACATCATTGCCATCTGCAGCCAGGTAGCTGGCATATGCTGCAGCCAAATATCCATGGCCATATGGTCTGCTTTCCACTGTGTAGTCTCCGCCCTGACTCAGGTATGCTGCGATTGCAGAATCCTGGCTGGTATCCTCTGAGCCAGTAAGGCCTTTTACCAGAATTGTGAGATTATAATTCCATCCTGTTGTGTATCCTCCACCTGCCAGCTGGGCTGTACCCTCTACAAACCACTTTGGCATGTCGCTTGCAGAGCCATCGCGCGAGTACATTCCGCTAGGCATGGTCACATCCATGATGCCGTGCATTGTCTCGTGAGCAATGGTACTCTCTAATTGTTGCATCTGATCTTCTGTTAGATTTAGAGAAGGAAAATCTGCCTCATCCACGGTCATGCCAAGGGTGCCTGATGCAAATTCTTGTTTAGAGCCCAATATTCTGAAGCTTGCGCTCATGTATGCTAATGTTCCGGATATACCATCTATATATTCGATTGAAAGCTTTGTATCGTAAGGTGTTTTATCCCCTGATGCCAGCTCATTTACTTTATTTCCAAGGGAAGGAAATGCTGACAATATCTGGCTTACTGCGTTTGGAAAATATTCATCGGAAATCTTGGAGGCCAGATTATCTACTACGGTTTCCTGAGTAGATGTTGCGTCTATAGCCTTTAGATTTGGCACAAAGCCATCTTTGGAAAACACCTGAATATCATTAAATTTTGTTCTTGCGGTAATGGAGTTTATTTCTTCTTTAAGCTTAGTTATTTCAGCGTTGATGTTCTTGCGGTCGCTATCTGACAGCGTACCGTTAGCTGCCTGTACTGCAAGCTCATTGCTGCGCTGGAGCATGTCGTGAACTTCATTAAGAGCTCCATCTGCGATTTGAACTAAAGATATGCCATCGCCGCCATTCATTGACGCCTGGTTCAACCCGCGTATCTGGCGACGCATTTTTTCAGATATAGAAAGGCCTGCAGCATCGTCTGCTGCACGATTAATACGATATCCGCTGGAAAGCTTCTCCATGCTCTTTCCAAGGGAATCACTTGTTAAGTTGTATATGCGGCTAGAATTACTAGCATTTAGATTGTGCTTTACTACCATTAATCACTGCCCTTTATCTTCATTTTTTTCGAGGTTACAACTATCATGTCGGTTTTCTGAAGTTAAAATTTACCTCATATAATTATTTTTTTTAACTTTTTAGATTCTTATAAGCTTTACGTAGATAATATAGATAATACGTGGGAAAATTCAAAAATCAGGGAATTGTAAAAATGATTAACAGGCTTGTGGATTTATCACCCAGACAAAGAAAGGTTTTGATTCATCACTATGGTCTGAATCAGAGAGACATCAGAAGTATTGAAGAAACAGCGGCATACTTCCATCTTAGCGAGAAGTTTGCGAGGGACATTGAATCTGAAGCTTTTGCTATTCTTAGAAAAGAACGGTAAGATGTAAAATAAATCGAATTTTGTGGAGGGAGAAAACTATGTGCATAATATGCGATAGAATAAAGTTAATAAAAGAAGAGAATAATCCTTACTTTGTAAAAGAACTTGAAACTGGCTATGTTGTTATAGGCGATTATCAGCATTTTAAGGGATATTCATTATTTTTGTGCAAAGAACATGTTGTTGAATTATTTGATCTATCACAAGATTTTAGGCAGAAATATCTCGATGAAATGGTTATAGTAGCTGAGGCTGTAAAAAAGGCTTTTGGAGCAGAAAAGATGAACTATGAGTGTCTGGGAAATGGAGATGCTCATCTTCATTGGCACTTGTTTCCTAGAGTGAATGGAGATATCGAGGAATATGGAAACAATGGAAAAGGACCAGTATGGTGGTATCCATTCGAAAAGATGTATTCGGATGATAACAGACCTACGGATGATAAACTACAAGAAATGAAAGCGGTACTATCCAAAGAACTTGATGTTTTAACGAAAAGATAAATCGGAGTCAAGCCTTGCTGATGTAGCTGTGGCATAACTCTAGTACCGGTTTTCATGAATTACGTGATTCTTGCTAAAAAGCTGAATTATGCACGTAGGATGTTGCTGGTTTCCTTGATGTTACAATGGTCAGATGGTAAGATAATAGTCGTATTTAGATTAATGAGTATCATTATCACTGAGATAATACTCACTCTAGGGGATTTTCTAAAAATATTACGTGAGTATACTAAAAAAATGCGAATATACACGTAGTGCCTAGGGAACAACTATAATTTAACCAATTTGTCCCCAATTTGATAAATATGTATAGGTTCTTGTTTTTCCTCAGAAAAACAGGAACCGTAAATACCATGAAAATAGATTTGTCTATTTTCATGTCCTGCAAAGCAGGATTCTTGCTGACAATTTCCTTATTGGGTAAGCAAGAAGTCATAGATTATTGAAAAACATCAGTTTGTAGGGCTCTTCTATAAAAGGGAGAGCTCGTTAAATTCCAGTTTGCGTAAAACAAGATATATGCGATTTTGAAAATCCTATTTTTGTTAAAGAAAATCTTTAATTAAAAGCTGAAAGGCTCTCATTTGAAATCTTAAGGGTTCCCTAAGGGGTTCCCTTTCGGGGGACGGTATCAGAACCTCCTTTCTTGGCGGGTTTCTGGACTGACAGAACTGTTCAAGGTCTCCTCGACCTGACGGTCTTCGTCGGTCGGTTCGGTGGGAAAAAGGTCCACCGGACCTTTTTCTTTATCCACCTCCCCCCGCCTTCCGCATTGGTAAGAAGCAATCACTTAAATGTGGTTGTTTTTTTATGCAAATGTATAAGAAATAAGAAAAATGAGTTATAATCATTGAGATAAAATAAATAAAAGGATATTAATTCGATAAATATTACTATGTATGATTATAAGGTAAATATAAACGGTTTGGATGTTGATGCGCATTACACTGAGTCCAATATAAATGATATTTTTATTCCATTGTTAAGAAGATTAACAGAACTTCAAAAAGAAAAAGACAGACGTATTCTGGTAATGTTGGCGGCTCCTCCGGGTACTGGAAAAAGCACATTGTGTTCGTTTTTGGAAAAACTTTCCAGAGAAGTTGATGGGGTAGCCGAAATTCAGTCTATAGGCATGGATGGATTTCACCGTATGCAGGACTATTTGATTAATCACACTACAGTCAGAGATGGTGTTGAGATACCTATGGTAAAAATCAAAGGTGCTCCAGAAACTTTTGATTTGCATCTTCTTACTGGGCGTATAAAAAGGATTGTAGCTGGGGAAAATTGTGGTTGGCCAATTTACGATAGAACCACCCATAATCCACAGGATAATGTGATTACCATATCATCAAATATTGTGTTGCTTGAGGGGAATTATCTACTGTTAGATGAACCTGGCTGGAGTGATTTAAAATCCTATGCTGACTACACAATACTTATGACTGCTGATGAAGATATGCTCAGAAGACGTCTTATTTGTAGAAAAGCTGCGAGCGGAAATTCTGTTGATGATGCAACAAAATTCGTTGATTATAGCGACATGGCAAATGTTAGAACTTGTCTTTTGAAATCTCAAAATCCAGACTTAAAATTGGTGGTTTTGGAAGATGATAGTATTCAAGCGGGTTCCGAGATTTACAACCCGTAATCATTCACAAAACAAACCTTCGAACATTAAGCTATCTGACAATTTGAGATAAAAATATAAAATTATCTTGCAAAATACAAATCGCACGCTATAATAATAATTACAAAATAACAAATGCAAAAGAGAAAGGGAGGTACAGACCACCAGAAAATTAAGTTTTAAAACTAATGTAATATCAAAATCTAGTGATTGGAGGTACGGTCCACCAGAGGATTAAGTTTTAAAACCAAATGTTAATTGTTAAAATTCAGGAAAGGAAGGTATAGTCCACCAGAGATTTAACATTTAAACACACGCGACAATTTTATGATGAGGTCCATCAATGATTAAAAGTTTTCAAATGGACAGCAACATATCAAAATGAAACAGATTGAGAGGTATAGTCCATTGGGATCGAATTCTAGGGGCGGCATCAGCTAGGAATCAAGTGGTTTCCGAGTTGGTGTCGCCCGTTTTTTGTGTAAAAATGTTACTTTAACTAACACAAAACTCTTGACTTAATGATAATTAATCCTTAAAATACAATATGTTCGCAGGAATGGCGGAATTGGCAGACGCGCAGGCTTCAGGTGCCTGTGGTAGCAATATCGTGTGGGTTCAAGTCCCATTTCCTGCAGCCCAAACCTAGGCGCATCGCGTCTAGGTTTTTTGTGTTTATGCAAAACGTAAGTAAGTGTGTGATGGGATGCCTTAGGATTATTTTTGAGGAGTATAACAAAGTGATCTCAAAAATGAGCCTAAGGCATCCCATCACACACTTGCGGTGGCTTATTTAAATCAATTACATTTTTTTACACACAAAAAAAGGATATCCTTTTTTTGTGTGTAATTCGTTTTATAGGAGTGTCGTTTTATAAGCAAAATTGGGAGGCTAAAATGGGCACAATACGCGAAATGATTGAGCAGATGGAAAGGGAAACACTTAGCCCTTATGCTACGCTCAATGAAAATTCTCGTGGCCGCGAAAAGGATGAGCCACAATGTGATATTCGTCCTTTGTTTCAAAGAGACAGGGACAGAATTCTTCATAGCAAAGCATTTCGTCGCTTGAAGAACAAAACTCAAGTTTTTCTTACTCCTCAGGGTGATCATTATAGAACCAGATTGTCCCATACGTTGGAAGTTTCACAGAATGCCAGAACTATAGCCAAAGCGCTGAGACTGAATGAGGATCTCGTTGAAGCTATAGCCTTAGGTCATGATTTGGGACATACTCCTTTTGGACATGCAGGAGAAGCACAGCTTAATGCCATGTGCTCCACAGGTTTTGTCCATTCTGAGCAGAGCGTTCGCATTGTAGAAAAGCTTGAAAAAGGTGGTTTGGGCTTAAATCTTACCTGGGAGGTTCGAGATGGCATCCGCAATCATCGTACCAGTGGAAGGCCGGCCACACCAGAGGGACAGATTGTTCGTCTCTCAGATAAAATCGCCTATGTTAATAGTGATATAGACGATGCCATTCGTGCGCAGATTTTAACAGAGGATGATATTCCCCTTGAAATCAGAAAGACCTTGGGAATGTCTTCTGCAGTGCGCTTAGATACACTTATACACGACGTAATTATAGAAAGCCAGGATAGTCCTCAGATAAAAATGTCTTTTGAGGTTGAAGAGGCTATGTCTGACCTCCGCAAATTCATGTTTGCCAACGTCTACAAGGATTCTGTGGCAAAGGTTGAAGAGGTCAAGGCAAAGCGTATGATTCGTGAATTATATGAGTACTATACCAATCATTTTGAGGAACTTCCTCCAAGGTATCGTGCTATGGAAGAAGATGGTGAAAGCCAGGAACGAATCATCTGTGACTATATCTCTGGTATGACAGACCAATATTGTATTACTAAATTCAACGAATTCTTCATGCCAAAGGCATGGGTTGTTGATGGATTTTAATTGGGAGAATAAATGCCTTATTATTCAGACGACATCGTAGAAGAAGTCCGCACTAAATCGGACATTGTAGATGTTATTTCGCACTATGTAAATTTACAAAAAAAGGGAAGCCAATATTTTGGCCTTTGTCCCTTTCATAATGAAAAAACTGGTTCATTTTCAGTAAGCCCTCAAAAGCAGATGTATTATTGCTTTGGATGTGGGGCTGGAGGCAATGTTTTCAGCTTTCTTATGAATTATGAAAACATGACCTTCAAGGAAGCAGTGGAAGAACTTGCTGGCAGAGCTGGTGTCACATTGCCACAGCGGGAAATGACCTATCAGGAGAGACAGCAGGCGGACAGACGTAGCCGTTTATTTGAAATTAACAAAACTGCCGCAGCATACTATTATAAAATGCTTCGCTCCGATGCAGGAAAGCAAGCCCTTGATTATTTCACCAAACGTCAGCTTACTCCAGAGACCATGCATAGATTTGGCCTTGGCTGCTCTAGCAAATATTCAGATTCCCTGTATAAATATCTCAGGGAAAAGGGCTATGAGGATGATATTTTAAAGGATTGTGGTCTTATCACCATCGATGAAAAAAGAGGTGGTCATGATAAATTCTGGAATAGAGCCATGTTTCCGATTTTTGATGCCAATGGTAAGGTTGTAGCATTTGGTGGACGAGTTATGGGTGATGGTGAGCCTAAATATCTAAACTCGCCGGAAACCGAGATTTTCAACAAATCCAAAACCCTTTTTGGATTATATTTCGCCAGAAAGACCAGACGTCAGCAGTTTATACTGTGCGAAGGCTATATGGACGTTATAGCTTTGCACCAGGCAGGCTTTGACAATGCAGTTGCATCCTTGGGTACAGCTCTCACAGAGGGCCACGCTGGTATGCTTAAACGCTACGTCAAGGACGTATACCTTAGCTATGATTCAGATGGGGCAGGCCAAAAGGCTGCACTTCGAGCTATTCCTATTTTAAAAAATGCTGGAATATCCTGCCGAATCATCAATATGTCCCCTTATAAGGACCCTGATGAATTCATTAAGAATCTAGGCGCAGAGGAATATGAAAAACGTATCCAAAATGCCGAAAATAGCTTTATGTATCAGGTTCGAATGCTTCAGAAGAATTACGACATGACAGACCCTGAGAAAAAGTCTGATTTCCAAAAAGAAACTGCAAGGATGATTGTCACGGAATTTCCTACTCAGCTTGAGAGGGAAAACTACACGGAATCCGTAGCAGCCAGGTTTAACATTCCAAAGGATGCTCTAGCCAGATATATTATGGAGCTAGGCCAGTCTGGAATCACTGCCAAACGTGACAGTGGGGCTCAGGCTGAACAGAAACGTGGTATTAAGCCAAAGGACGATGGAATGAAAATGTCACAAAGGCTTCTTTTAACATGGCTGGTTGAGAACCAAAGCATATATCCAAAGGTTAAGCCTTATATCAATATAGATGATTTTGAAGACGGTGTTTATCGCACCGTTGCCACTGAGGTATTCAAATATTGTGATGATAATAGCCCAGTGGATACAGCTCGTATCGTAGATTTGTTTATGGAGGACGAAGACCGCAAAACTGTAGCGGCTTTGTTTAACACTACAGTTGGCGAGCTCACAGGAAACAGTGATCTTAGCAAGGCTCTAAAAGAGACTTTGCTTAGAATAAAAAAGCATTCCCTTGAAAGAGCACAAAAGGGTGGAACAGACCTTCAAAGTCTTTTAGCGGGAAAGCGTACATTACAACAACTTGAACGTTTGAATATTTCATTTGTTTAGTTATTTCATTTTTTCAAATAGAAAGGAATAAAAATGGCAAAAAAGAAAGTTGATGAGTTAATCGAAAGCGGAGACTTAAATGCTGCCGCTGCGGCATTTCTAGCTGAGGCTGAAGCTGATGCAGAAGCAGATGAGGTTGATGATGCAGAAACTGAAGATAAGGATGTTGACTTCGGTGATCTTGAAGAAATCTCAGCTGAGGATCTTGAATTCGATGAGCATGATTTCGACAACATTGATGAGACAGAGGATGATGACGATGTAGACGAATTCCTGGCATCTGTTGGTGCTAAGACTTCAATCGACATGGATGATGTAGATGATGATGACGATGACGTTGATACCTTTGGTAGCGACGAGCTTGATTCTAAAATCGCAGAGCTTATCAAAATCGCCAAGACTCAGAAGAACATTCTTGAAGATTACGAAATCTCGGAGTTTTTAAAGGACTACAAAATCGATGCAAAGCAGATGGAGCGCATCCTTACTCACCTTGATAAAAAGGGTATCGATGTAAACTTCTCATCTGGTCCTTCTGATGCGCTTTTACTTGCAAGTGATGATGAGGATTTAGAAGATATCGATATGTCAGTGCCTGATTCTGTCAGCATTGAGGATCCAGTTCGTATGTACCTTAAGGAAATCGGTAAGGTACCACTTCTTTCTGCAGAGGAAGAGGTAGAGCTTGCCCAGAGAATGGAGACAGGTGACCAGGAGGCAAAGAACAAGCTTGCAGAGGCTAACCTTCGTCTTGTAGTTTCTATCGCAAAGCGTTACGTTGGACGTGGTATGCTTTTCCTTGACCTTATTCAGGAAGGTAACCTTGGTCTTATGAAGGCTGTAGAAAAGTTCGATTATCACAAGGGTTACAAGTTCTCTACATATGCTACATGGTGGATTAGACAGGCTATTACACGTGCTATCGCCGATCAGGCCCGTACTATCCGTATCCCTGTACATATGGTTGAAACCATCAACAAACTCATCAGAGTTTCACGTCAGTTACTCCAGGAGTACGGCCGTGAACCGACTCCAGAGGAAATCGCTGCAGAGATGGGTATCACTGTAGACAGAGTTCATGAAATCCTCAAGATTTCTCAGGAGCCAGTTTCTCTTGAGACTCCAATCGGTGAGGAGGAAGATAGTCACCTTGGAGATTTCCTTCCAGATGAAAATGTACCAGTTCCAGCAGAAGCAGCTACATTTACTCTTTTGAAGGAACAGCTCCACGAGGTGCTTGATACACTTACAGAGCGTGAGCAGCGCGTACTTATCCTTAGATTCGGTCTTGAGGATGGCAAGGCTCGTACCCTTGAAGAAGTAGGTAAGGAGTTTAACGTTACTCGTGAGCGTATCCGTCAGATCGAAGCAAAGGCTTTAAGAAAGCTTCGTCACCCAAGCCGCAGTAGAAAATTAAAGGATTATCTAGATCAGTAAATATATCAAGGTTTATACATAATTAAATGATAAAATTGTCTACAAGATTGCAAATCGTATACGACATGGTGCCTGCTTGCGACACTATAGCCGATGTAGGCTGTGACCATGGCTATCTTTCTATTGCATTGCTTGAAAGAGAAGTGGCCAAAAGAGCCATAGCCATGGACATAAATAAGGGACCACTTGCAAAAGCAAATGAGAATATTTTGGCTTCAGGTTTCAAGGATAGATGTGAAACCCGTCTATCTGACGGTCTTGCCAAACTTGAAGTGGCTGAGGCTGATGTAATATGCATTTGCGGAATGGGAGGAGCCCTGATTGGCAGAATCATATCAAAGGATTTTGATGTGGCTAAATCAGCTAAATGCATGATAATAGAGCCACAATCTGAATACTATGAGCTTCGTAGTATGCTTACAGAAAAGGGTTTTGTGATAGATGATGAGTCCCTTTGTACAGAGGAAAACAAAATCTATCCAATCATCAAAATCCACTATGAGCCTGATGTTAAAAATCGTCCAACATACACAAAGGCTCAGCTCGTATACGGGCCAAAAGTCATAGAGAAATCACCACAGCTTTTACAAAAGCTTTTGGATAAAAATGAAAGTGAATACAGCTCTATTCTTAGTAAGCTTGAAAATGGGGGAAGCGACTCTGAGGCTATAGCTTTAAGATGTCGTCAGCTGAAAGAAGAGCTAGACATAATCTCAGAAATAAGAAATTCACTTTAGGAGGGGGAAGCTATGGCAAAAGTAATAATTAATGGCAATGAAGAAACCTACGAAGATGGAACTCACTTAGTGGACATTGCAAAAAAGCATCAACCTGATTTTAAGGATGATATTGTTCTTGCAAAATATAAGGGAAGTCTTACGGAACTTAACAAGGGTATAACTGGAGTAGGAACGCTTGAGTTTCTTACTACAGCCGAAAAAGATGGACGCAGGGCTTACAGACGAAGTGTGGCATTCATGCTTCAAAGAGCCCTTATGGAAGCTTATCCTTTGCCAAAACATGCATATCTTAGGGTTGAACATTCTCTTGGACAGGGGGATTTCTGCACGTTAGACGGCGTAGAACCACCTTCAGAGGAAGAGCTGCAAGAACTTAAGAGGATTATGCTTAACCTTGTGGAAAAGGATATTCCACTAAAAAAATATTCCATTAAGACCACTCAGGCCAAAGAAATGTTCAAATCCTTCAACATGAAGGAAAAAGAACAGCTGTTAAAATATCGTACAAGTTCCAACATCAATGTATATGATTTGGATGGATGTATTGATTATTTTTATGGTTATATGGTGCCAACCACAGGCTTGCTTAAATATTTCGATTTAATCAAGTTTGAGAATGGTTTTATGCTTATGTATCCTGATGGAAGTCTTCCAGGCATCAATACCAGAGAGGTTGCTACCTTTAAAAAGCCTATGAAGCTTTTTAGAGTACAGCAGGAAGCATCATTGTTTGGCTCTACAATGGGCGTCCCTACAGTGGGGGCTTTAAACGAAGCTATTGCAAATGGTCGCATCAGGGATATTGTGCTTTCTCAGGAAGCTATTATGGAGGGCAATATTGGTGATTTAGCCATAACCATAGCGGATAATAAGGACATTAAATTTGTTATGATGGCTGGTCCGTCATCATCAGGAAAAACAACCTTTTCTCACAAGCTTTCAGCACATTTGAGGGCATTAGGATGTGTTCCGCATCCTCTCCCTTTAGATGATTTTTATCTCGACAGAGATCAAATGCCTATAGATGAATATGGTGAAAAGGATTTTGAGTCTATAGAAGGACTTGATATACCATATTTCAATGATTGTATGGTTAAGCTCCTAAATGGAGAAAGAGTACTTTTGCCTAACTTTAATTTTAAGGTAGGTAAAAGAGAATATAATGATCATTATATGCAATTAGGTAAACACGATATTCTCGTTATCGAGGGTATCCACGGTCTAAACGATAGAATGAGTTCTTCATTACCTGCAGAAAGTAAGTACAAAATTTACCTGTCAGCGTTGACTCAGCTGTCGATTGACGAGCATAATCCACTGTCTACAGCAGATGGAAGACTTATTCGTCGTATTGTAAGAGATGCCAGAACTAGGGCAACTACAGCCTCAGAAACCATAGCTATGTGGGATTCTGTTCGTAGAGGTGAGGAGAAAAATATCTTCCCATTCCAGGAACAGGCTGATTATATTTTCAATACGGCCTTGATTTATGAGATGGCAGCGCTTAAACTATATGTTGACCCATTGCTTTATGCTATTGAGCCAGATGAGCCTACATATGGTGAGGCAAAGCGTCTGATAAAGCTTTTGGATTATTTCCTTCCAATGGCACCAGAGGTTATTCCTAACAATTCTTTAGTTAGAGAGTTCATTGGAGGATCATGTATTTTATAAATTAAACAATAAAGAACTGCATTTAAGATTGCCTCCGGCAATGGGCAGTTCATGGTATTAAGGAATCTTCCCGCAGGGGCGGGCCCCTCTTTAATACATTAAAGGTCCGATGAGTAGTCGCTGCCTGACTGTAGTGGTCAGGGAGAGGAAAGTCCGGGCTCCACAGGGCAAGAATGCCGGCTAACGGCCGGTGGAGGTAACTCCAAGGATAGTGCAACAGAAATATACCGCCAAGCTATGAGTGCAACTTTTCGAGGGAGCGCTCATAGCATGGTAAGGGTGGAAAGGTGGTGTAAGAGACCACCGTACTGCTGGTAACAGCGGTAGCCATGTAAACCCCATTCGGAGCAAGTTCTAATAAGTGCGTACGCGGCCCGCCAGCACTAGGTTGAACGCTTGAGACCATTGGCAACAGTGGCCCTAGATAGATGACTACTTTAAAAGACATAACCCGGCTCACAGTCGGGCCTTTTTTATTATTAGAGTTTATATTTTAGCTACAATGCTTTATTTTATAACAATATTTTTCACTATTACAACGTGTAATCAATTACTACAATTTAAATTATCTGACGATATAGGTAAAATGACTAAAAAGACGTGAAAAACACACATGCGCGTGGGTATTATTAACGAATGTGAACTTTTTGTGATTTGAACGGCGTAAAATCAGTAAAAACGTGATATAATATAACCATATTCGTGGGAGAGAAGTTGTGGAGGTACGTGTTGTTAATGTCATAGAAGGATGGTGAAAAATGGAATATCAGGTAGGCGATTTTTTAGTTCATGAGGGAAGTGGTGTTTGTCAAATCGAGGATATAGATGACATGGAGCTTATGGGCAAGGGTTCGAGAAAGACCTACTACTGCATGGCCCCTGTTTTTAAGGAAGGTGCCAAAGTTTTTACTCCAATTACAGGTTCGACTGTTAAACTTCGTCCAGTTGCAGAAGAAGCTAGATTTAATTACATTCTTGACAACATTGATGAAATCGAATGCATCAAGGAACCAAACGACAGAATGCTCCAGGAAAAATTCAAGGAAGTTATGGGAGAGTTCACTCCAGAAGCTCTTGCCAGAGTTGTAAAGACTGTACTTCTCAGAAAGTGGCAGCGCCTTGAATCAGGCAAAAAAGTTATGGCTTTAGATGAAAAGACACTTAGTGTTGCAGGTCGTAAGCTATTCGAAGAAATGGCTTTTGCAATGCATAAAGATATCCCATATGCACAGCATTTATTTGAGGATGCTCTAAAGCACAAAACTTCAAATTCTATGTTAGTAGGTATTTAATATACATGATTTCATACTCTGATTTATCAGCTAGAATAAAAAATAATAATGGTCTTGTCACAGTTCTTAAAGTACTGGACAAGGCCATTACTTATGTTACAGTTTTATTATATCTTGGACTTTTAATCTACAGTGGTTTCCTAATCCCAAGTCAGGGAGGAACCCTTCTTTACAGAAGTATACTGATTCCAGGTGTTTCTTTTATTTTTGTCAGCCAGTTCAGAAAAAAGCTTAGTGAGCCACGTCCATACGAGGTTTATAATTTCACACCAGCCCTCGATAAGGACACAGTTGGTAAAAGTTTTCCAAGCAGACATGTATTTTCAATTTTCATGATTGCCTGCACATATTTCCAGGTTAGCATTCCAATTGGAATATTTATTATGATTTTAGGAATTGGCCTTGCAGTCATTAGGGTAGTGGGCGGAGTGCATTTTATCAAGGATGTTGTGGCTGGCGCCATCATGGCTATTTTAATTGGAATCATTTGCTTTTGGTTTTTTTGTGGCGTTTTTGGACTCATTATGCTACCATTTTAGAAAGGATAATTTTTTTGGAGTACATTTTATTTCATGAAAAAGAATGCAAGAAACGCTTTAGCAATATTAGTTAGCATTCTTGGAACGGTTTTGGGTCTGTATATCGGTGGCTATCTATTGTTTGCGCGTCCGGTGTATTGGCTTGTGATTGGTTTCACAGGTGGGACTCTTACCGCTGGAATGTTGTTGATTAATGTAATAAAGATTTTCATCGCATCCACCGTCGGCGGGGCAATATGGTGTTTGTGCGATATTATTGCAAGTCATATCAAAGGATTACCTGAGGATGACGATTAGGGGTAGGTAGTATAGTTGTTTATTTTACATAAATAGGCGGCTAAATATAAATACAACTATAAAGTAGTGGGAGGTAAAATGTAATGACTGGTAACGTAATTGTAGGGCAATCAGGCGGACCAACCGCCGCAATTAACTCTTCTTTGGCAGGAGTTTACAGGACAGCAATAGACCGTGGGGCAGGCAAGGTTTACGGTATGTTACACGGCATCAAGGGGTTGATGGAAGAGGACTACATTGATCTTTCCGATTACATTAAGAATGATTTGGATGTTGAGCTTCTTAAACGTACACCGGCAGCATATCTTGGCTCATGTCGATATAAGCTTCCTGAAATCCATGAAGACATGGATACTTACGTTAAAATCTTTGAAATTCTTAAAAAGCTGGAAATCGAGGCACTTATTTATATCGGTGGAAATGATTCCATGGATACAATCAAAAAGCTCTCAGATTATGCTATTCTTACAGGCTCTGATATCAGATTCATTGGTTGTCCAAAGACCATTGATAATGATTTAGCTCTTACAGATCACACTCCAGGTTTTGGTAGTGCAGCTAAATATATCGGTACCTCTGTTAAGGAGATTATTCGTGATAGCTATTGTCTCGAATATGGAAAAGGCTTAGTTACTATTGTTGAGATTATGGGACGTAATGCCGGATGGCTTACTGGTGCTTCTATCCTTGCAAAAGGTGAGGATTGTGAAGGTCCTGATTTGATTTATTTACCAGAGGTTCCATTCGACATCGAGAAATTTAAAGAGAGAGTTGTTAAGCTTCTAAAGACACAGACATCAGTTGTAGTTTGTATCTCAGAAGGTATTCACACAAAAGATGGCAAATATGTTTGCGAGTTAGGAAACAACGTAGAGTTTGTAGATGCCTTCAATCACAAGCAGCTCACAGGTTCAGCATCTTATCTGTGCAACTATATTGGCAGTGAGCTTGGTTGCAAGACCAGAGCTATTGAGCTTTCAACACTTCAGCGTGCAGGTTCACATCTTGCATCTCGTGTTGATATTCTTGAGGCTTATCAAGTTGGTGGTGCTGCAGTTCTTGCTGCAGATGAGGGAGACTCAGGCAAAATGGTTACACTTATCCGTCATTCTGATGATCCATATCAGTGTGGTACAGAGGTTAAGGATGTCCACAAGATTGCAAATGATGAAAAGCTTGTTCCACGTAACTGGATCACACATGATGGTACATACGTAACAGAGGCTTTCATCACATATGTAAAGCCATTAATTCAGGGAGATGTATCACCTATCATGGTTGATGGTATCCCAAGACACATTTATAGACCAACCAAAAAATAAAAGAATCTCTTAAACTCTAGCCTCCCCCTAAAAAGGGGGAGTGTTCTAAAAAAATCAGAGAGAAAGAGCATAAAGGAAATGGAGGGTGTATATGCAGGTATTTCATGGAACTATTATCACTTGTGATGAGCATAATACGATAGCCAATTATCTGGTTGAGCGTGAGGGACGTATTGCATATATCGGTCAAAAGCTTCCAACTCAGTATGAGGTTATTCCACCTATAGAGCTAGGGGACAATGTGTTGGTACCTGCATTTGTTGACACCCATATGCATTATTCTGGTTTTTCAGTTTTGCACAAAATGTTTCCTATCAATGACACGGATTCCAATGCCAAAATTCTTGATAAGATAAAAGAATATGCAGATAATACCAAAGAAAATATTATAGTTGGTTTTGGGGCTACAGAATTTGCTGTCTCTGAAGGGCATCTTATTTTAAAAGAACAGCTTGATAGAGTATGTCCAGATAAGCCGGTATTTATCATAAAGCACGATGCTCATTCGGGAGTTGCCAATACTGCTTTTTTGGATGCAATCAAATCTAAAACCTCTAATCTCAGAGGCTACAATTCAGAGACCGGTGAGTTAAAACAGGAAGCATTTATGAATGCTTGCGATTTCTTGACCCATGGAATGTCTACTAAAAAAGTCATAGATTCTATGGTTGAAACAGCTGACTTCCTTGCCAGCAGAGGTATAGGTCTTATCTGTTCAGCCAGCGGTATAGGGTTTGTGCGAGACTACGACTTTGACATGGAACGTTCAGTTGCCAAGGGTCTTGATAATGGCATGCAGATTAGAGCAGCTTATCAATGCACAAAGCTTGACAAGATTTCAAAAAAAGATTTAACCAGAGTAGTTTATGGCAATCTGGACGGAACCTTCGCCAATGCTGATGCATCTCTTAACAATGAGTACGTTACAATTAAAAATAAGGGTGTATCCTATTATACAGATGCTGAAGTTCAGAAATTCTGCATCAACGCCAATAGAGCAGGCTACCAGATTGCGCTACATGCTGTAGGGGATGCTGCTTTTGAGCAGGCTGTCAATGCCATTGCTACAGCATTGGAGGATTATCCTAGATATGATCACAGACACATGATTATTCATGGCTGTCTTCCTACAGAGTCTGCGCTTAAGGTCTGCGAGAAATATCACATAGTGATTTCTGTTCAGCCATCACTTCTTTCACATGTAGAGGGAGTTGATGAATTTTTTGCAAGCCTTATCTCAAAAGAGAGAGTAAAGGGCATCAATCCAATTAAAAAGATTAGGGAGAAGGGAATCGCTGTTTGTTTCAATTCCGATGCTCCAGCATCAGACCCTGATCCTATCATGTGGATACACGATGCTTGTAATAATAAAAATCCTGATCAGTCAGTGTCTGTTTACGAAGCACTTAGGATGGCTACCTATTACGGCGCCTATTCTTGCTTCGACGAAAAGGAACGAGGCACATTGGAAATGGGCAAGAGCTGCGATTTGGTAGTCTTGGATAAAAACCCATTTGATACGCCAAAGGAGGAGCTTAAAACAATAAATGTATCTGAGCTCTACTTAAAGGGAAAGCCTTACAAGCGTTCACGCACCGGCTCAATGGCTACGATGCTTCGAGGCATGTTCCCACAGTAAAATAATTGATTGTTAAAATGGCACCTTAAGCTTGTGGCAGACAGGTGCCTTTTTATTTGGAGTAATAAATATGTCATTATCATTAATCGTTGGAAGTTCTGGTAGTGGAAAATCCACCACCATTTACAATAGAATTATTCAGGAGTCTATCAAAAACAAGGATAAAAACTTTCTGATTATCGTTCCTGAACAGTACACAATGTCTACTCAGAGGCTTTTAGTTTCCATGCATCCAAATCATTGCATTATGAATATCGATGTTTTGTCCTTTAATAGACTGGCCTATCGTGTCTTTGAAGAGTTGGGTGCAGCGGTGCATGCAGTTTTAGATGATACAGGAAAGGCTCTTGTTATCAGAAAGCTGGTAAATAATCATTTAGGGGAGCTTACAGCTCTTAGAAACAATATTACAAGGATAAACTACATCACTCAGGTTAAATCCCTGATTTCCGAACTCACACAGTACAATATTACACCAGAGCGTCTAAAGGATATGATAGACACCCCTGTTATGTCTCAAAGCTTTAAAAGACGTGCATCAGATTTGCTGGTGCTTTATCAGGCATTTATTGATTTTATTGATGGGAAATATGTTACCACAGAATCCATCCTGTCCACCTTGAATGATATGCTTGATAGTTCGGAAATAGTAAATGGTTCCACTGTGGTGCTTGATGGATTTACAGGCTTTACCCCTATACAATATCAGCTTGTGGAGCACATGCTACAGCTTTGCGATGAGGTAGCGGTTACCATCACTGCAGATGAAAATACATCACTTCTTGAAGCAAAGGCAGATGACGAGCTTTTTGCTATGTCATCAGAGTTTGCACTAAAGATGACAGGCCTTGCCAAAAGAGCAAAGGTTACAATTAATGAGCCTCAGATTATATCAGATGATAATGGATGGCTTTCAAATAACGATGCATTAAAATTCTTAGAACGTAATATCTTTAGAAATAAGAAGGCAGTTTTTGATGGTGAGATGTCTGATTCTATTTCCATCATAAGTCTAAACAATCCTAGAGAGGAGCTTAAAAATGTAGCCATCTCAATCAACAAAATGGTTAGGGCTGGAATGAATTATAAGGATATAGCTGTGGTGGCTCCGGACCTGGAACAATACAGATATCTTTTGGGACCAATCTGGAATGACTATGATATCCCATATTTCATCGATACCAAAACTGAGATTTTGTTCCACCCAATGACCGAAGCCATAGAGTCATTGTTTGATATTTACACCAGGAATTTCCGCAGGGAGGATGTACTTAGATTCCTAAGATCAGGGTTAACTGATCTTACCCTTGAAGAAATAGATTATGTGGATAATTACCTGCTTGCCACCGGAATTCGCGGAAAAAGCAAATATTTTCATCCATTTGCCATCAGAGCCAATACATTTTCAAAGGATGAGGACATGCTTTGTATAAACGAATTACGAAGTCGTTTTATAACTCCATTTGAAGCATTTGATAAAAAGCTTTCAGGTAAATCCACAGTACGAGAAATAGCAACTGCAATCTATGATTTTGTAGTTTCTTTTGATTTTGAAAAAAAGATTTCTTTGCGCGGAAATCTGTATATGGATAGCAACAATCCAGTTAAGGCCAAGGAATACAGTCAGATTTATCAGGTCATAATGAACGTGCTTAATAAAATGGTTTCTATTCTTGATGAGGAAGAAATGGATCTTCAGGAATTTAAGGACATTTTCAGCGCAGGACTTTCAGCTGCATCCATCGGTGTTATCCCACCTGCCAACGATAGCGTAATCGTGGGTGATATCGAAAGAACCCGTCTGTCAAATATCAAAGTATTGTTTTGTATAGGTGCCTCTGATGATGCCATTCCTAAAAAGGTGGAAAACGGAGGTATTCTTTCTCAACTTGAAAGAGAACAATTACTTGAAGCTGGTTTTGAGCTTGCACCATCAGACAGGCAAAAGACCTTTAGACAAAGATTTTATCTTTATCTGATGCTCACAAAGCCAAATCAAAAATTATACATTACAATGCCACGAGTAGATGGAGCTGGAAAAAGTGTCAGCTCATCTTATCTGGTAGGGCTTTTGACAAAAATGTTTCCAGGATTATCAATTACTGAAATCGAGGACTTTGAAAATGAGGACAGAATCCTTTCCAAAAACAGCGCCACCGATTTGCTTATTGAATTGATGTCAAAGGCTGTTTTCTTTGGCTTGGATGAGCTTACAGATGATGAAAAAGTCTATTTTAAAGAACTCTTAGAATGGGGTGCAAAGGAAAAAGACCTTGATATCGATTCTATTATAGATGCTGCCTTCTATAAGCACTCAAAGGAGACAGTGTCTGCAGATATTATGGAGGCTGTCAATGAAGCCTTTAACGAGGACGAAACAGTGTCAGGTTCTGTGTCTAGATTTGAGCTTTACAATGAGTGCGCCTACAAATATTTCCTGACCTATATCATGAATCTTCAGGAAAGAGAAAAGTTTGAACTAACGAGTATCGATTTAGGAAATTTCAGCCACGAGGCCTTGCAGAGATTTTCAGATAGTGTCAAAGCCGATGGTAAATCCTGGAGAAATCTCACAGCAGATGAGCGTGAAGCCTATATTGATACATCTATCAGCCAGACCTTGGATGCCATGCCAAAGGTAAGCACTTTAGAGGACAGCACCCAAAGATATATCGTAAATACGTTAAAGAAAACTCTGCGCCATACGGTGGAGGTTATCACCACACAGGTCAGCCGTGGAGAGTTTGAGCCGGCCTTATTTGAAGAAAAAATAAATTCTCCTATTACAGATATTGAAACAGGAGAGGTTGTGGCAAATCTTAGGGGTAAGGTTGACAGAATCGATTTGACAGAATCTGCAGATATGGCAGTTAGAATAGTGGATTACAAGTCCAGTGGTCATGAGCTGAGCCTTGAGGAATGCTACTATGGTCTTTCAATGCAGCTGCCTATTTATATGGGAGTGGTACTAAACAAGCTAAAGGATAAATACCCAAATGCCACACTGCATCCATCTGCCATGCTTTATTATGAGATGAGTGATGACTATATCAAAGGGGAAGGAGCCACACCAGAGGCCACCAAAGAAAGTAGATTATCCTTGAATAAAATGAATGGTTTGCTGTCTTCAGATGAGTCTGATTTGCGGGCAAATGATTCCACTGTAGGCATTGAGGAAGGTCAGGTGAAGGCTTCGTCTATAGTACCTTATTCTGTTGATTCCAAGGGAAATGTCACCAAAAAGACAAAGGCTATCAGTAGAGAGGATATGGGTACTGTTATAGATTATGGTTTTTATGCAGCAGCAGATGCGGCTAAAAAAATTATTGAAGGCGAGTTTGATTGCAAGCCTGCAAGGATAGGAAAAATAGATGCCTGCAAATATTGTGGTTTCAAAAGCATTTGCCATTTTGATGAAAATGTTGAAGGCTTTGAAATCCAAAAAACAGAAAAAATAGATAGTAACGAAGAGATAATAGAGCGTATGAAAAATGCTATGACAAAGGAAGGAGGCGAAGGCAATGGGGCTGACAGCTGAACAGGAATTAGTTCGTGACACAAGAAATAAAAATATGCTTGTCAGTGCCGCCGCTGGTAGTGGTAAGACCTTCGTACTTGTTCAGCGAATTATATCTGAAATATTGGATAAAGATAATGGAATTGATGTAGATAGAATTCTGGTGGTTACCTTTACAAATGCAGCAGCTGCTGAGATGAAGGAGCGTATCAGAAAAGCCATCGATGATGCTGTCTCAAAAAACACTTCGGATTTACGAATCAGAGCTCAAGCCACACTTATTCATGGTGCCCATATTCGTACAATCGATAGTTTTTGTAGCTGGGTGGTAAAAAACTATTTTTACGAAATAGACAGAGATCCCGCTTTTCGTATTGCCACCACAGGGGAAATGAAGATGCTTGAGGATGAGGTTTTCTCAGATTTACTTTCCGAGTATTTAGAGGGTGACAATGAAGATTTCAGGCTCCTGGCCGATGCTTATATCAGTGGCAGAAGAACAGACACCTTAAAATCCATGGTTACATCTCTTCATGAAAAAGCATCAAGCTTTCCTTGGATTGATGAATGGTATGATGATGCACTTCGTCTATACGATATTTCTACAGAAGAGGAGCTTGCTAATTCTAAATTTGTAGAGCTGATACTTGAAAGAACAAATATGATTACAGGTCAGCTTGAAAAGAAGCTATCAGACATAGTAGGACTTTATGACGAGGATTGTGTTTCAAAGGATAAGGATTTATTCAACACAGATTTGAATATGCTAAGAGCAATCAATGAGGCGAACACCTTTGAAGAAAAATACCTGGCATTTTCTAATTTACATTTTGCTACATTTCCACGCTCTACAAAGGACACATGTCTAGATGAAAATGATATGGGCATGGCACGTGCTTTTCGTGATAAAGATTTCAAGCCTATGCTTAATAAGCTTGCCGAGGATTTTTATGCTGAAAGCTTATCAGATATGTTTGCATCTCTTCAATTTGTGGGCAGACAGGCAAAGGCTTTAATAGAATTTGCCAGAGTTTACACAAAACGTCTATACGAAGAAAAGACCAGCAAAAACATCTATTCATTTAATGACATAGAGCATATGGCTCTTGAGATTCTTCGCAACAAAGATTCAAAGGAGCATGAGAGAAGACCAGTAGCTGTAGAGCTTGCCAATCATTTTAAGGAAGTAATGGTGGATGAGTATCAGGATTCCAATGAGCTGCAGGAGCAGATTCTTACAGCTGTTTGCTCTGGTAATAACTACTTTACTGTAGGTGATGTTAAGCAGTCCATATATGCATTCAGACAGGCCAGTCCGCAGCTGTTTATAGATAAGCTTAATTCCTATCCGATAGATGGCGTATCTGGCTCTATCCGTATAGACTTGGATAATAATTTCCGAAGTCGTGGTGAGGTCCTTAATTTCTGTAATGAGGTATTTGCTCCTTTAATGCAAGAGGATATGGGCGGTGTTCGTTATGATGAAAAGGCAGCCCTTAAAGTGGGTGATAAGACCTTTAAAGGAGATACTAAAGATTTCACCTCAGAGATTTTAATTGCCACTCAAAACCCAGAGGATATGAGTGAGCTTGATATCGACAATAAAGATACTCTAGAAGCATTAGTGGTAGCCAAAAGAATTAAAGAGCTTATGGAACAGGATTTTCAGGTCAGCACAAAGGTTGACGATGAAAGACAGCTTCGCTCAATGAAGTATTCTGATATTGTTATCCTGATGAGTGCTGTTTCGGGGCATGCTACTAACTATATAAATGCTTTAAAGGAAAAGGGCATCCCAGCTTATGTTGCAGAAGAAAAGGGATTTTTCGAGCGTGAAGAAATCGAGACAATACTTGCCATGCTTATGGTTATCGACAATCCTTTTAACGATATTCCACTTGCAGCAGTGTTGCATTCTCCTATGTTTAAATTCTCCTCAAATCGCCTTGCACAGATCAAGGCAAAGGGAGAAGGGACATCTCTTTATGCCAGCCTTTTAGACTACCAGAGCAAACATGACAGCAAGGATATTTCCTACTTTATAGATACTTTAAACCACTTTAGAGATATGGCGATAGATACGCCGATTCATGAGCTTATAGAGGCTGTTTTAAAGGATACAGGCTATGGCACCTACGTTAGTGCTCTTCCTATCGGTAAAATGGCATCGGCCAATCTAGATAAGCTGATAGATGAGGCGGTATCATTTGAGAGCACCAGCTTCAAGGGGCTATCTAGATTTGTAGCCTACATCGAAGGACTGAAGACCTACGATGAGGATTTGGGCATCGCAAAAACTGTTGGAGAAAATGACAATGCAGTTCGTATCATGACTATTCATAAAAGTAAGGGTCTTGAATTCCCTGTTGTTTTTGTCTGCGGTTGCGGCTCGTCAGGAAGAAATGATATGGCGCCATTTGCTGTGGATAGAGACTTTGGTATTGCCTTAAAATATAAAAATCCAATTTCAAGAATAGAACACGGCACTGCATTTTATAATCTGTTAAAGGTTAGGGCTGCAGCCTACGACAAGGGAGAGCTTTTCAGAAAATATTATGTTGCCCTTACCCGTCCTGTAGACAAGCTTATTATTACAGCTGCTGTAAAGCCTACCAGCAAAACTTCTGTGCCTGAAATCATCGCTGGATATACGCCTGGTAGAAAAGTTTTAGACTACATCACAAAGGAAAAAGCCGGCACCATCATAGAACTTATTATTCGCTCCATCAGAACCTCTGGTTCAACAGTTCCAATCAGAATAGTGGATTGCGCTGAGCTGTTTGTGGATGAGGTTAAAAAGGAAATTGTTAAGAAGGACACCAAGGATAGAATATTAGCACTAATAAATGATGCAGGTGATATTACGGATAATAATATCGTAAATACGTTATCCTTTAAATATGCCCTCGAAGCAGATAGTAGCTACAAGAGTAAATATTCTGTATCAGAAATCAAGCATCAGGCTATGGAAGAGGCATTTGAATTTAATTCAGATGCGGCCCCAGCATTTATCCATGAGGACGATGAAAGCTATATTCCTGAATTCATTAAACAGAGGGATTTAGCTGAACCTAAGGAGCAGGGCACAGGCATACCGGCAGGTGCCTTGTACGGAACTGCCATGCACAGATTTATGGAGTGCTTTGATTTTGCCAGGGAAGATTTTGCTACATCATTTTCAGAGCAGCTTGATTATATGAAGGCGATAAATAGTCTTTCAGAGGATGAGCAAAAGAGAATCAACTATAAAAAGCTTATAGCATTTATTAAATCATCCACAGCAAAAAGAATGGCAAGTGCTGCTTTAAATGGTAAGCTATACAAGGAAAAGCCTTTCGTGTTTGGAAGCGATGCAAAAAATCTTTTTTCAGATGACAGCGCCAGTGATGAAATGATTCTCGTTCAGGGAATTATCGACGTGTTTTTTGAAGAGGAGGATGGAATAGTTCTTCTCGATTACAAGACAGATAGAGTGGACGAGGAAGAGGAATTAGTGCTAAGATATGAGAAGCAATTGCAACTATATAAATCAGCAATCGAAAAAGCCTACAACGTTCCAGTGAAGGAAGTTTTGATATACTCATTCGCATTAGAAAAGGAGATTCAACTATGTACGATAAAAAAACAATAAAAGCCTTCCTAGACAACCAACTCAAACTTTTCCCTGAAAAAGTTGCCGAGAACGAAGAAGAAGCAGCAGAATTTTTAGAGGATGTTTGTGCTGTAGTCTGCAAAAATAAAAAAGAAGTTATTGAATATCTGGAAGATGAAATGGATATCGCCGGAATGTCAGAAGCGGAAATTCTTTCTTCGGAAGAAGTCTTTGATATTGGTGATGGAAGATATCTTATAGTAGAAGGGTAGTTTTAGATTATGAAGTTTTATAAAAAACTCTGTGCCTTTGCGCTTGTCTCAGCTATGGCTTTATCGGTAACTGGATGCGCAGTTGGAGATAAAACAGTTTATTTTGATGCTTCCAGCGGTCGCAATACTTTGTTCAAAATCGGAGATTTAAAGTGCTCAAAGAAAGAGGCTTTGGTTTACCTGTTGAACGAAAAAAACATCTACGGAAGTGTAGATGGAGTAAGTCTTTGGAATGAAGATTTTGATACTGATACCATGACAGGCTCTATCAAAGATTTATCGATGGAGCACCTGACCAGGGTGTATGTTTTGAATCTATACGCTCAGGAAAATAATATCGTAATTACGGATTCAGAAAAAGCAGCCTGTGAAAAAGCTGCCAAAGAATATTACAAATCACTGAATTCCACGGAGAAAAATTTCACTGGTGCAAACAAAAAAAGTATAGAGGAAATGTATGAAAGATACACCATTGCAACTAAGGCGTACAAGGCTGTTATGGACTCCGTGGATGAAGAGGTATCAGAGGATGAAGCCAGGGTAATGGAAGCTTTTGTGCTATATGTTTCTGATGAAAAAATGGCAGAGGAAATACAGGGGATGATTGACTATGGATATACCTTTGAGCGCCTTGCATCTACTTACACAGAGCTTGATTCATATCAGGTTACATTTGCCAGAAATGAATATCCAAAAGAAGTAGATGAAGTTGTATTTAATCTGGATACAGATGAAGTTTCACATGCTGTTGCAGCAGATGGGGGCTACTACTTCTTCCAGTGTCTAGACAAGTATAACGAAGAGCTTTCTGAAGAGAATAAAGAGGTCATAATTGAGAACCGCCGTAAGCAGGTACTAGAGGATATAGTCACCGATTTACAGGATAAATATTTCTCAGATATGAATCAAAAATTATGGTCTCAAATCGTATTTCCGGATGATGTATCAGACCTTAATTCTGGAACATTTTTTAAGACTCTAAATGATAATTTATAAAGTGAGAAAAAGCTGTCTTTATAGGCAGCTTTTTCTCACTTTTATTCTTATTGTAAATAGAGTGTTTTTTTATGTCATTATGATACAAAATAACTTTACAATGCCGTATTTATTATATATTTGGTAGAAAATTACAACAATAGACTAGCAATTAAAACAAAGAATGACTATAATACTGTTTAAATGAAAAAACAAATAATTTTATTGCTCAAATAGGAGGGTGAAAAAATGGTTACTAACGCTAAGGGCGCAAAGGTTACAGTTGATGACGTAAAGAAGTCAGCTGCAACTGCAGCATCAACAGTTAAGGCGGCAGCCGCTAGTGCAACAGTTGCTACAAAGAAAGCAGTAGATGAAGTAAAGAAGGAAGCTGAGGTTGCATCTAAGAAGGCAACAGCTGCAAAAGAGACAGCAGCAAAGAAGGCTACTACAGCTAAGAAGGCTGCTACAACAACAGCAAAGAAGGCTGTAGCAAAGGCTAAGAAAGAAGTTGCTACATCAGCAGTTGTTCAGTATCAGGATCAGGAGTTTTCTGAGGCTGAATGTTTAAAGAAGGCAGAGGCTCAGTTCAAGAAGGATTACAAGGGTAAGACACTTGAGGAGCTTAACATCTACATCAAGCCAGAGGAGCGCAAGATTTATTACGTAGCTAATAAGGACTGCGTAGGTTCAGTAGATCTTTTTTAAGATTTGGATTTAATAAAGTATTTGTTTTTGAGATTTAATATTATAATGTTGTAGCGTTGGGCTATATCGTATATACGGTATAGCTCTTTTTTTGTGGCATATGTCATGCGTATGACATATGCCTATTTTACAAAAGCACAATAACCGCACAAATTGAATCATACACAATCAATTACATGCAATTATTAGCATAAATGTGCACAAAAACAGACTATATTTTTTGCATCCAATTCACAAATCGTGCATTTTGACCCTAAAATCATATGTCAACCGATTGACATAAACATATACCGATGCTAATATCTTCACATAAACAACACACAACCTAATTTGAAGGAGGGTTAATAGTAATGAAGAAGAAGTTATTGTCGCTATTAATGGTGGCTGCTATGTCAGCTTCAATGGTAGCATGTGGTTCAGGTGATGCGGGAAGTTCATCTGACTCAGCAGCAAGCACAGGGGTTTCAATCACAATCCTTAACTCTAAGACAGAAATCCAGACACAGTTCGAGGAGATGGCTGAAGAGTATGAGGAATCTACAGGTGTTCACGTTGAGGTTTACAACGCTGACACAGATACAACTGTAGCATCACAGGTTGCTACAAAGTATGCATCAAATGACCCATACACAATCACAATGGTAGATGCAAAAGATATTTACTCACTTGCTGATGATTATGCTTATGATCTTTCAAATGAAGACTGGGCTAGCCACACAACACTTGGTATCACTGTAGGCGACAAGCTCGCAGGATTCCCATTCTGTGTAGAGGCTAGAGGTATTCTTTACAACGCTGACGCTATCAAGAACATCACAGGTAAGGATTTCGATCCTGCATCAGTTAAGACACTTGATGATTTCACAAAGCTTCTTGATGAGCTTGTAGCAGGTGGTATGGAAGCTCCAGTTGGTATCCTTTCAGAGTACTGGTCACTTGGTGCTCACTGGTTCCCAATGGTATACGAAGAGCAGGCTGATCCAGATGCATTCGTAAACGGACTTCTTGCTGGTACAGAAGATCTTGCAGGAAATGAAAAGTACAACGAGTTAATGGATACATTCGAAACACTTGTTAAGTACAACTACGCTAAGGGCTCTGCTTCAAATGCAGATCGTGAAGAGACATCAATGATGCTCGCTGAAGGCCAGATTGCTTTCATGTTTGGTGGTAACTGGGATTGGTCAGTAATCAACCAGTATGACTACACAGAGAACCTTGGTATGATGCCAGTTCCACAGAACACAACAGATGGTACAAATGAGAAGCTCGTAGGTGGCGGTTCTAAGTACATCTTCGTTGATAGCTCAGAAGCTACATCAGATGACCAGAGACAGGCTGCACTTGATTTCCTTAACTGGCTCGTAAGCGACGCTGAAGGAAATGCATTCCTTACAGAGAAGTGTGCACTTGTTCCAGCATTCGACAACATTGATGCTTCAGCACTTGATCCACTTTCACTTTCAGTTAAGTCATACGCTGACAACGACAAGCTTGTTCCTAACTACAACTATCTTCCAGATGATCACATGACAGTTGTTGGTCAGGAAATCATGCAGAAGTACCTTGACGAGGCTATTGATAGAGCAGAAGTAGCAAAGGAAGTTACAGATTACTTCAAGACAGCTACACCAATCGCTCACTAATCATTAGTTTTGGTTAGATACTAGCACCGGTTTAAAGGTGTAACAACCTTGTTAATTAGGGCTCTAGGTAAGCCTAGAGCCCTTAAAATTTGAAAGGGAAAGATTATGAAAACAAATACATTTAGCTACAAATTTAAGCAGTATTTGCTTTTTGCAGGTATTTCCACTGTGATATTTGCGTGTGTGGTTATCATACCTTTTATCTATGGTTTATACCTTACATTTACAAGCTGGGATGGAGTATCACGTAGTAAGCCATTCGTTGGAATTGACAATTACGTAAATGCATTTGCGGATGCAGGATACTGGACATCACTTGGACGTACATTTATTTACTCAGCAATTGCTGTAGTACTTGTTAATGCAGTGGCCTTTATTATTGCTTACATGGTTACAAGCGGAATCAAGGGTCAGAATTTCTTTAGAGCAGGTTTCTTTGTTCCAAACCTTATCGGTGGTATCGTACTCGGTTACGTTTGGAAGTTTGTATTTAATAAAGCCTTAGTTGAACTTGCAAGCAATCTTTCAACAGGCCATGCTAAATCACTCCTTGCAACAGAAAATGGGGCGATAGCAGCACTTATCATCGTATCTGTATGGCAGTATGCTGGTTATATGATGCTTATCTATGTTGCAGGATTCATGAGTGTTTCAGAAGATGTTATTGAGGCGGCTAAAATTGATGGCTGTACTGGAACACAGTCTATCATTCACATATCAATTCCACTTATGACAGCGTCATTTGTACAGTGTTTATTCCTTACAATCACAAGATGTTTCATGGTATACGATGTTAACCTTTCACTGACAAATGGTGACCCATACGGTAGCTCAGCTCTTGCAGCTATGCACGTATACAACCAGGCATTCATCAACAAAAATTATGGTATCGGTCAGGCTGAGGCCCTTATCTTATTTGTTATCTGTGCAGTAATCGGTGGACTTCAGGTTTACGTTGGAAAGAAAGGGGAGGTGCAGGCATAATGGAAAACGAAAAGGCAGCACGCAACAAAAAAATCAAACATGCCGTTATGATTATTTTCCTGGCATTATTATTTGTAGCATTTATATTCCCTTTCATTATGGTAATAATAAATGTATTTAAGGTTAAAGCTGATATCACAGCTAACCCACTTGCACTTATTGGTAAGCACGGTTTCACATTGGAAAACTTCCCAAATGCGGTAAACAAAATGAAGTTCTTCCATTCATTTGGAAACTCACTTATCATCACAATTTGCGCTACAATCGGAACTATCTTTTTATCTGCTATGACAGCATATCTTATTGTTAGAAACGATTGGAAAGCAAACAAGATTTTATTCGTACTTATGATTGCATCAATGGTTATTCCATTCCAGGTATTGATGGTACCTCTTGTATCACTTTATGGTGGTATCTTTGGTGTTCTTAATTCAAGAATTACACTTATCCTGATGCATATCGGATTTTCACTTTCTATGGCAACATTCATGTTCCATGGAAGTATCCACACTAACGTGCCTATCTCACTTGAGGAGGCAGCTACAATTGATGGATGTAACAAATGGCAGATTTTCTGTCAGATTGTGTTCCCAATCTTAAAGCCAACAATCGCAACAGTAGCTATTATTGATGCAATGGCATTTTGGAACGATTACCTTCTTCCATCACTTGTACTTGGACGTAAGGAATTATATACTATTCCTATTGCAACAAAGGTATTCTACGGCACTTACTCAACTGATACAGGATTGATTATGGCTGCGCTTCTTTTAGCAATGCTTCCTATCCTTCTTCTCTATCTCTTCTTACAGAGATACATCGTTGAGGGAATCACTGCTGGGGCAGTTAAATAAGCAGGCAGGAGGGCCCCACTTGTGGGAGTTGCCTGTCTGCCACGGCGCAGCCCCTTTGCTTAGCACAAGCAGAGCTTGTGTACATCCTAAAACATGTTTTAGGATGAGTTTGCCGAAGGCAATCATAATGCTGCGCCTTCCCGTGGGCCAGAGAAAAAGTGCATTACATACACTAACTAGGAGGGACCGATGGCGACACTTAAAGATGTAGCAGCAGAATGCGGACTGACTGTTACAACCGTTTCGAGGGTTTTAAATAATAGGGGCTACATAAGTGATGAGACTCGTAAAAAGGTTTTTGCTGCTATGGAGAAACTCAATTACAAGCCAAATGAAGTCGCTAGATCACTTTCTAAAAAAACAACAAATACAATCGGTGTAATTGTACCCCACATTAGGCATCCTTACTTTGCAGACATGATTAGCAACATCGAAAATGCCGCAAGTAAGGAAGGGTACAAGATTATACTGTGTAACACTAAGGGGAGAAATAATAAAGAAAAAGAGTATCTTGACATGTGTACCAGCAATAGAGTTGCAGGGATTATTCTTTTCTCGGCGTCTGTTGCAGTGCAGGAGTTTACAGACAGTAAGATTCCACTTGTCACTGTTGAACGATTCGTTGAAAACGGAACTGCGGCCGTTGAATGCGATAACCGTGAGGGTGGTGAGCTAGCTGCCAAGCACCTTATTGATAGAGGATGTAAGCATCTATTGATGATTAGTGGTGTTACTGAAAGCTCCATGCCGGCCGATGACCGAGCAATCGGTTTTGAGGATGTATGTAAGAAAAATGATGTTACTTATAGAATCGTATCCACAAGCATTGGTCAGTACAACAGTCTGGATTATCATGAGTTATTACAGGATGCTCTTCAGATGGACGAAAGAATAGATGGTATTTTTACCAGCTCGGACCTTATAGCATCTCAGGTGCTTCAGGTTTGTACTAAAATCGGCAGAAGAGTTCCTGAGGATTTGAAACTGATAGGATTTGATGATGTTATGATTTCACAAATCACCAATCCACCAATTTCCACAATCCACCAACCAATAAAGGAAATGGCTGAGGCCGCTGTTGATATGGTAATAGCCGCATCAAAAGGCAAAACCGTGCCAAAGCGAACCTTACTGCCAGTATCTTTGGTAATTAGAGAAAGTACATGAAAATTATTAGCACTCAGATTGTCTGAGTGCTAATTTTTTATTGACTTATAATTTTTCCAGTATTATCATATATTTCAGTGAGATTAATTACAAAGGAGTGACGTGATTATGAGCAATAAAAAAGGTAGTTTATCAATTACTAGTGAAAACATTTTTCCAGTTATCAAAAAGTGGTTATATTCTGACCATGACATTTTCTATAGAGAGCTTATTTCAAATGGCTGTGATGCCATCACCAAGCTTAAAAAGCTTGATATGATGGGAGAATATTCACTTCCACTTGACTACAAGGCAAAGATTCAGGTTATCGTTAGCCCAGAGGACAAGACTCTTACATTCATTGATAATGGTCTTGGTATGACATCTGATGAGGTGGATGAATACATCAATCAGATTGCATTTTCAGGTGCAACAGATTTCCTTGAAAAATACAAGGACAAGGCTGATTCAGACCAGATTATTGGTCACTTTGGTCTTGGCTTCTATTCAGCATTTATGGTAGCTGATGAGGTGCATATCGACACACTTTCATACAAGGATGGCGCTACAGCAGTTCATTGGGAATGCGATGGCGGTACAGAGTTTGAGATGGGGGATGGCGATTGGGACCAGGTAGGTACCAAAATTACATTATTCTTAAACGAGGATTGCCTTGAGTTTGCAAATGAGTATCGTGCTCGTGAAGTTATCACAAAGTACTGCTCATTCATGCCTACAGAAATCTATCTTTCAAAGAAGGATGCACCAGAGGAATATGAGACTATCGATGCAGCTGACAAGAGAGATACAGATAAAGTAATCGAAGAAATCCACGAGGAAGCAAAGTTCGAAGAAAAGGAAAATGAAAACGGAGAGAAGGAGCAGGTAGAGGTTTCTCCTGCAAAGGATAAACTTAAGATTGTTAAGCGTCCAGTACCTCTCAATGAGACACATCCACTTTGGACAAAGAGCCCTTCAGAGTGCACAGACGAGGAGTACAAGGCATTTTATCGTGATGTATTCCATGACTACAAGGAGCCACTTTTCTGGATTCACCTTAACATGGATTACCCATTCAATCTCAAGGGTATTTTATACTTCCCTAAGATTAATACAGAGTACGATTCAATCGAAGGCACAATCAAGCTTTACAACAACCAGGTATTCATTGCTGACAACATCAAAGAAGTTATTCCAGAATTCTTAATGCTTCTTAAAGGTGTTATCGATTGTCCAGATCTTCCACTTAATGTTTCTCGTTCAGCACTTCAGAATGATGGTTTTGTTACAAAGATTTCTGAATACATTACCAAAAAGGTGGCAGACAAGCTCACTGGTATGTGCAAGACTGACAAAGAGTCTTATGAGAAATACTGGGACGACATTGCACCATTCATCAAGTTTGGTTGCCTCAAGGACAACAAGTTCTGCGATAAGATGAACGACTACATCCTTTTCAAGGATATTAATGATGCATACATCACCCTTCCAGAGCTCCTTGTTAAGGAAGAGGAAAAGGCTACTGATGAAAATGGTGAGACAGTTGAGGCTGAGGTTGTAGATGATACTAAAGAAGCTGAGGCTACAACTGAGCCAGAGGATAAGAGAAAGACAGTCTACTACGTAACAGACCTTCAGCAGCAGTCACAATATGTAAACATGTTCAAGGAACAGGGACAAAATGCAGTAATTCTTGATCATGCTATCGATACATCATTCATCACTCAGCTTGAGCAGCGTAATGAGAACTACAAGTTCTGCCGCATTGATGCAGATGTTACAGAAAACATGGTAGAGCAGACTTCTGAGGATGAGCTTAAGACAGAGACAGAGACACTTACAGAAGTGTTCCGAAAGGCTCTTAATAACGAAGGTCTTACAGTAAAAGTTGAAAAGTTCAAGAATAAGGACGTTTCTTCTATGCTTACTGTATCAGAAGAGAGCCGCCGTATGCAGGACATGATGAAGATGTATGCTATGGGTGGAATGGACATGGGAATGTTTGGCTCAGCATCTGAGACTTTAGTTCTTAATGCTAACAACGATTTAGTTCAGTACATCCTTAACAATAAGGATTCTGAAAACGTGCCAACTTTTGCAGCTCAGCTTTATGACCTTGCAAAGATTTCAAATGCACCACTTTCACCAGAAGCAATGACTGAATTTGTTTCTCGTTCTAACAAAATTATGATGTTACTTGCAAAATAATAAAAACAATATATTAGTTCTTTAGTTGAATGGCAGGCATTATTGTCTGCCATTTTCTAATTATTGCTTTTATTTAGAGCAAGAATTCATAATCTACATACCGTAATGTGATAGAAATGTGAATATTTTATTGAAAAAGTATGTTTATTCAATTATTATAGATGTATGGGGAGGATACGCAAACAGAAAGCGTATTTTTTTATTTGGGGGGAGCATGGCTGTAGCTGGTAACAAGAAATGGTGGAAAAACTCTATCGTATATCAAGTATACACCGATTCTTTTTGTGATAGTAATGATGACGGTATAGGAGATATTCAAGGAATCATATCAAAACTTAATTATCTTAAGGAATTAGGGGTAGATATTATTTGTCTTAGCCCTGTATTTCCGAGCCCTCGTAACGACAAAGGTTATGACATTTCTGATTTTAAGGGCATCAATCCCGACTATGGAACTATGGAGGATATGGATCGGCTTATTAGTCGAGCCAAAAGACTCAGAATAAAGATAATAATGGATATTGCCATTAATTGCACGTCTGATGAGCATGAGTGGTTCAAAAAAGCATTAGATGGAGATGAAAAATATAAGGACTACTATTACTTCAGAAAAGGAAGTAGACTTTTTAAACCGAATAATTGGCATTCATTTTATGGCGGTAGTGCCTGGACCAAAGTAGAAAATGGTGAATCCTATTTACATTTGCTTGGAGATAGCCAGCCGGATTTAAATTGGGATAACCCGGATGTCTATAATGAATTTGTCGATATCATGCGTTTCTGGCTTGATAAAGGCGTGTCTGGATTTAGAATTGATAATGTAAACATTATATATAAAAACACCCTGGAAAACGGCAAATTTAGCCCGGTTTTAGCAGGTAAAGAGCACTATCTACATACTCATGGTTGTGATGAAATATTAAAAAAGTTTCGTTCTGAAGTATGGTCCAATTATAAAAGCTTCATTGTTGGTGAAACGGTTTTGACATCAGTGGATGATATAAGACTGTTTTGCGGTGACAATAATGGAGAGTTGGATACAGCTTTTTTCTTTGGAAGAATGGAAGCTGATAGTAAAAAAGTCAGACGTTTACGTAAATACCGCAATGTAGGAAGCCTTTTAAGATATGTGGATAAGGGGCAGAACAGCCTTGAATTCCCTGTTAATTATCTTGAAACCGGCGATGATGCAGACTACGTTAGGTACTTTGGTTCAGATCAAAGAAGTCGTTTATATTTCGAGAAAATGCTAACAGGATTAAATCTTTCATTGAAGGGGATACCTTTCATAAGTGCTGGAAAATCCTGTAGCAATCCAGATGATTTGAAGGAACCTGACAGTCTTTCTAAATTCTATGCAAACATGATTGAATTTAGGAAAAAATCAAAGGCATTGTCTGAGGGAAGATATAGACGAATAGCATCTAGAAATGATGTTTTCATATTCACACGAGAGGCACCTGAGGAGAGACTATACGTTTATTGTAATTTTTCAATCTTTAACAAAGACGCAGAATTCTATGGTGACAGAATAATTTTTAGCAACTACGATACTTCGGAAATCAAGGAATTCACTTTGAGGCCATTTGAATTTCGTATTGTAGTTTCAAACATTTAGCAGAAAAATAAAAGAGCTAGTTAAACTATTAATAGCTAAACTAGCTCTTATTTTATATTTATGCTTCTTTTAGGTTTTTATTTGCTGTCGAAAGCATAAGCTTAATTCTGTTAAGCTGATTTACTTCAGAAGCACCAGGATCGTAATCGATGGCTACGATATTTGCTGATGGATGCTCATGGCGGATACGTTTGATAACGCCCTTACCCACAACATGGTTTGGTAAACAACCAAATGGCTGAATACATACGATGTTGCTTGCACCTGTTTCAATAAGCTCAAGCATTTCACCTGTAAGGAACCAGCCTTCACCAGTCTGATTTCCGATTGAAACAATTTCCTTAGCCTGCGCAGCGGTGTTTGTAATATAAGCAGGAGCTGTAAATCTCTTTGACTTATTGAACTCATCTCTGGCAGCACTTCTAAGCCATTCAAAGAACTTGATTCCCATGTCACAGTAGAATTTTGTTTTGCGGCTTGTACCAAGGTTTTCTTCTTTGAAGTTTGCATTGTAGAAGCTGTAGAGTAGGAAGTCTGTTAAATCAGGAATAACAGCCTCAGCACCTTCCTGCTCAAGAAGGTCAGCTAAATGGTTGTTGGCTGCAGGAAGGAACTTAACTAAAATCTCACCTACAATACCAACTCTAGGCTTTGATAAACCTTCAATGATAGGAAGATTGTCAAAGTCTCTGATGATTTCTCTACACATCTTTTTAAACTTTCTGTGAGAGAGAATCTTTTTATTTGAAATAAAGTCTATAATTTCTTTCTTCCATTTTTCGTGAAGCTCATTTGTAGAGCCAGGCACAGCTTCGTATGGACGAACTCTGTATACGCAACGTAAAAGAATATCGCCAAATGTAAGAGCGTATAAACCGTGCTGAAGTAAGCTAGGTGAAAGCTTAAATCCAGGGTTTTTCTCTAGGCCGCTAAGGTTTAATGAGATAACCGGAACATCTGGATAACCAGCCTTTGCAAGTGCTCTACGGATAAATCCGATGTAGTTGGAAGCACGGCAACCACCACCTGTCTGAGAGATTAAAAGAGCAGTGCGGCTCATATCAAAATCTCCGGAATCGATAGCAGCCATAAGCTGTCCAATTACCATAAGTGATGGATAGCAGGCATCGTTGTTTACGTATTTAAGACCTACATCTACACATGTACGAGTTGGGATATCAGGTACCACCAGATTGTATCCTGCCGCATTAAATGCAGGTTCAATTAAATCAAAGTGGATAGGTGACATCTGTGGACAAAGAATTGTGTAATTCTTCTTCATTTCCTCCGTAAATACGATACGGTTGTAGCTTGCTGGAACGATAGTACGCTCTTGTTTTTTCTTTTTCTTTACACGGAGGGCTGCAAGTAAAGAACGGATACGAATACGTGCTGCACCAAGGTTGTTAACCTCATCAATCTTAAGGCAGGTGTAAATCTTGCCTGAGTGTGTAAGGATATCTGCAACCTGGTCTGTTGTAACAGCATCAAGACCACATCCAAAGGAATTGAGCTGAATCAAATCTAAGTTATCATGCTTTTTAACATAGTTGGCAGCTGAGTACATACGTGAGTGGAACATCCACTGGTCCATAACGATGAGAGGGCGTTCAACCTCTCCAAGGTTTGAAATGGAATCCTCTGTAAGGACTGCAATGCCGTAGCTGTTAATGAGCTCTGGAATACCATGGTTAATCTCAGGGTCTACGTGATATGGACGACCTGCAAGAACGATACCATGTTTTCCTGTCTCCTCAAGATACTTAAGTACCTCGGCACCCTTAGCATACATATCATTTCTGAAATGCTCCTGCTCAGCCCATGCAGCATGTGCAGCTGCTCTGACTTCACCTTCTGAGATATCAAATTCTTCTTTAAATACCTTTACAAGTTGGGTAGCTAGAATATCCTCGCTGGTAAATGCCATAAATGGATTTAAGAAGCGAACCTTGCCTGTGGTGATTTCATCCACGTTATTCTTGATGTTTTCTGCATAAGAAGTAACGATAGGGCAGTTGTAGTGGTTGTTTGAATCAGGAAATTCATTTCTCTCATAAGGGATACATGGATAGTAAATGAAATCCACATTTCCCTCATTGATAAGCCACTGTACATGTCCATGAGCAAGCTTTGCAGGGTAGCACTCTGACTCTGAAGGAATAGATTCGATACCCATCTCATAAACCTTGCGGTTTGAACGAGGTGAAAGTACTACTCTAAATTTAAGCGCCTTAAAGAATGTAGCCCAGAAAGGATAATTCTCGTAAAGGTTGAGCACTCGTGGAATACCAACGGAGCCACGAACAGCTTCCTCTTCAGAAAGAGGTTCATAATCAAATAATCTGTTGAATTTATATTCGTAAAGGTTAGGGATGTTTTCTTTATTTTTAACACCGCCTGCACCCTTTTCACATCTGTTACCAGTGATGAATGAACGGCCGCCTGAGAATCTGTTGATTGTAAGGAGGCAGTGGTTCACACAACCCTGACAACGTGTAAGCTTTGTATCGAAAGTAAGGTTGTTGATTTCATCGATGCCAAGAGTAGTGGTAGTAGGATTTTCCTCATAGCGCTCCTTGGCAATAAGAGCACAACCGAAGGCACCCATGATACCTGCAATGTCAGGTCTGACTACATCTACACCTGCTGTTTTCTCAAGTGAACGAAGAACAGCGTCATTGTAGAAGGTACCACCCTGAACTACGATATTCTTTCCGAGCTCTGAAGCATCAGAAAGCTTAATAACCTTAAATAATGCGTTTTTGATTACAGAGTAAGCAAGACCAGAAGAAATGTCTGCAACGGAAGCACCTTCCTTTTGTGCCTGCTTAACCTTTGAATTCATAAATACAGTACAACGTGTTCCAAGGTCGATTGGGTTAAGGGCAAAAAGAGCTTCCTCAGCGAAATCCTGTACAGTAAAATCAAGTGATTTTGCAAATGTCTCGATGAAAGAACCGCAGCCTGAAGAGCAAGCTTCATTAAGCTGAACACTGTCTACGACGCCATTTTTGATGCGGATACATTTCATATCCTGACCACCGATATCAAGTATGCAGTCAACATCTGGATTGAAGAAAGCAGCGGCATAGTAATGAGCGATTGTTTCTACTTCCCCATCATCAAGCTGTAATGCAGCCTTTAAAAGCGCCTCACCATAACCTGTAGAGCAAGAATGTACGATATGTGTATCCTCAGGCATAATAGAGTAGATTTCCTTTAATGCCTTTAGAGAAGTAGCAAGTGGGCTACCATTGTTGCTAGAGTAGAATGAATAAAGAAGTGTTCCGTCATCACCAACAACAGCAAGCTTTGTAGTGGTAGAGCCTGCATCAATACCAAGGTAAACATTTCCGTGGTAGTTGGCTAAATCCCCCTTTTTAACTTCAGCCTTTGCATGTCTGTCTTTAAAGGCTCTGAAGTCTTCCTCTGATTCGAATAGAGGATCAAGTCGGGCAACCTCGAAATCCATTTTGATTCCTTCAGAAAGCTTGTCGATAAGGTCGTCCATTGGAACATGGTTCTCTTCCTTTGAATTAAGGGCAGAACCTATAGCTGCAAAAAGATGTGAGTTATCAAGTGTGATAGCGTGCTCATCATCAAGCTTTAATGTGCGGATGAAGGTCTCTTTAAGCTGGTCCAAAAAGTGAAGTGGACCACCGAGGAAAGCAACGTGTCCGCGGATAGGCTTACCGCAGGCAAGACCTGAAATAGTCTGATTAACTACAGCCTGGAAAATAGAAGCTGAAAGGTCTTCCTTTGATGCGCCTTCATTGATAAGAGGCTGAATATCTGTCTTTGCGAATACACCGCAACGAGCAGCGATTGGATAGATAGCCTTGTAGTCCTTTGCATATTGGTTAAGTCCAGTGGCGTCAGTCCGCAAAAGAGAAGCCATCTGGTCGATGAAGGAACCAGTACCACCGGCACAGATACCATTCATTCGCTGCTCAACATTGCCATTCTCAAAATAAATGATTTTGGCATCCTCACCACCAAGCTCGATAGCAACATCTGTCTGTGGAGCGTAGTGAGTAAGTGAAGTGGAAACAGCGATAACCTCTTGTACAAATTCAACACCAAGATGCTTAGCGAGAGTAAGTCCACCGGACCCTGTAATCATAGGACGTACTTCGATTTTTCCAAGCAATGACTTGGCCTGTGTAAGTAAATCAGTGAGAGTCTGCTGAATATTAGCAAAGTGTCTCTGATAATCTGAAAATAGTAAATTGTTCTCGTTATCTAAAACGGCTATTTTGACAGTAGTAGAGCCGATGTCGATACCGAGCTTGAACTGTTTGTTTTCCATAAATCTCCTAACTAACCCTTTAAAATTAAAGAGTATCCCGAAAGGGATGAAGTGTTTAACTTCTTATTATAATAAAACTCAACTTTACGTATTATAAATGTAATAATTCTAATATACAATAAACAAATTATTAAATTTGTTGAAACACCTCTTGCATAATTATTAAAATAGTTGTATAGTTTTGCACAAGACAAAGGCGTCTAAAGAAGTACCCAGATTGGGTGTTTCTTTAGGCGCCTTTTTTAATGCAAATAGGAGGGGTCCACGAAGTTGGAGAGCCTGTTTGTCACGGCACACCATCGCAAAGCGATTTTTAAATGAGTGCCATCCGGTTATGTTAAGGACAAGTGGAAGGAGTAGCAATCAATGGAAAATCATCAGATGGGATTATATAGTCCCCAGTTTGAGCATGACAATTGTGGAATAGGTGCTGTGGTTTCCATAAAGGGAATCAAAACACACCAGATTGTTTCAGATGCTCTAAAAATAGTTGAAAACCTAGAGCACAGAGCAGGAAAGGATGCCCTTGGAGAGACAGGAGATGGTGTAGGTATTTTACTTCAAATATCTCACAAATTCTTTTCAAAGGTAGCAAAGGAGTTAGGGATTTCCATTGGTGATGAAAGAGACTATGGTGTGGGAATGTTTTTCTTTCCAGCAGAAGAGCTGAAGAGAAAGCAGGCCATGAAGATGTTTGAAATCATCGTTGAAAAGGAAAATCTTAAGTTCTTAGGCTGGAGAGAGGTTCCAACAAAGCCTGAAATATTAGGAAAAGCTGCAGTTGACTGTATGCCAACTATCTACCAGGCTTTCATTAAACGACCAAAGGATTGTCCTAAGGGATTGGATTTTGACAGAAAACTATACGTGGCAAGACGTGTGTTTGAGCAGACAGCAGAGGATACTTATGTAGCTTCTCTATCAAGCAGAACAATCGTATATAAGGGAATGTTCCTTGTAAATCAGCTCAGACTTTTCTTTGGGGATCTTTTGGATGAGGATTATGAATCAGCCATTGCAACGGTTCACTCACGTTTCTCAACCAACACAAATCCATCCTGGGAGAGAGCACATCCAAACCGCTTTATCGTGCATAATGGTGAGATTAACACAATAAAGGGTAACGCAGATAAAATGCTCTCCCGTGAGGAGACAATGGTTTCACAGGTGCTTGAGCCTCAGATGTCAAAAATTACACCAGTATGCAATCAGGCAGGTTCTGATTCAGCAATGCTTGATAATGCTCTTGAGTTTTTGGTAATGAACGGAATGCCACTTCCACTTGCAGTTATGATTACCATTCCGGAACCATGGGTGAAAAATAAGGCAATGGATTCAGCTCGTCGCGATTTCTACCAGTATTACTCTACAATGATGGAGCCATGGGATGGTCCAGCATCAATCCTGTTTTCAGATGGTGATATCATGGGTGCAGTCCTTGATAGAAACGGTCTTCGCCCATCAAGATACTATATTACAAACGATGACTATTTGATTCTTTCTTCAGAGGTAGGTGTACTTCCAATTGAAGAGAGCAGAATCAAATTAAAGGATAGATTAAAGCCAGGCAAGATGCTTCTCGTTGATACAGTAGAGGGTCGCTTGATTGATGACAATGAGCTTAAGGCAAAGTATGCATCACGTCAGCCTTATGGACAGTGGCTTGATGCTAATCTTACCAATCTTTCAGATATTAAGATCCCAAATGAGCCTGTTCCAAAGCACTCAAATGAAGAGAGAGACAGACTCCAGAAGGCCTTTGGATATTCCTATGAGGAGATAAAGGATTCTATCCTTCCTATGGCTTTAAATGGTGGTGAAAACACAGGTGCAATGGGTATTGATGTGCCACTTGCAGTGCTTTCAGACAATCATCAGCCATTGTTCAATTACTTTAAACAGCTATTTGCTCAGGTAACAAATCCACCTATCGATTCTATTCGTGAGGAGATTGTTACAGCTACAACCATCTATCTTGGAACAGCTGGAAATGTCCTTGAGGAAAAGGAAGAAAACTGCAACATGCTGCAGATAAACAATCCTATCCTTACAGTGACAGATTTGATGAAGATTAAATCTATGAAGGTACTAGGCCTTCATGCTGAAACTGTTCCTATTACATATTATAAAAATACTTCTTTGGAAAAGGCTATCGAGCATCTTTATGTAGAGGTAGACAGAGTAAATAGAGAAGGTGCAAATATCATCATCCTTTCTGATAGAGGTGTGGATGAAAACCATGTTGCCATCCCATCATTGCTTGCAGTTGCAGCAGTGCAGCATCATTTGGTTCAGACTAAAAAACGTACAAGCTTATCTGTCATTTTAGAGTCAGGTGAGCCAAGAGAGGTACACCATTTTGCAACACTTTTAGGTTATGGTGCCTCTGCAATCAACCCTTATCTTGCTCAGGAGACAATAGGTGAGCTTATTGAAAAGGGACAGCTTCAGAAGGATTATCATGCAGCAGTTGATGCTTACAATGAGGCTGTAATTTCTGGAATCATCAAGATTGCATCAAAGATGGGTATTTCTACAGTTCAGTCATATCAGGGCGCAAAGATTTTCGAGGCAATCGGAATCAGCTCTGATGTTATTGATAAATATTTCACTGGCACAATTAGCAGAATAGGTGGAATCACAATAGAGGACATTGAGGCTGATGTTGAAAATCAGCATTCAAAAGCATTTGATCCACTAGGACTTTCTGTAGATGAATCTCTTGATTCGCGTGGCCAGCACAAGATGCGTTCTGGAGCTGAGGAGCATTTATACAACCCTGCAACAATCCATCTCCTTCAGCTTTCTACCAGAACGGGTGATTACAATACCTTCAAGGAGTATACATCACTTGTCAATAAGGAAGATTCAGTGAGAAATCTTCGTGGATTAATAGACTTCAATTATCCAAAGAAGGGTATAAGTATAGATGAGGTTGAGTCCGTAGATTCAATCGTTAAAAGATTTAAGACTGGTGCAATGAGCTACGGTTCTATCTCAAAGGAAGCCCACGAAACAATGGCTATTGCCATGAACATGCTTCATGGTAAATCTAACTCAGGTGAAGGTGGCGAGGAAGAAAGCCGCTACACAGTAGGAGAGGATGGACTGAATCGTTGTTCTGCAATCAAGCAGGTCGCATCAGGCAGATTTGGTGTTACAAGTAAATACCTAGTAAGTGCCAAGGAAATCCAGATTAAAATGGCTCAGGGCGCAAAGCCTGGTGAAGGTGGACATCTTCCTGGTAAAAAGGTTTATCCTTGGATTGCAAAGACCAGACTTTCTACACCTGGTGTTGCACTGATTTCACCACCACCACATCACGATATCTATTCAATCGAGGATTTGGCAGAGCTTATTTATGATTTGAAAAATGCCAATAAGGATGCACGTATTTCTGTAAAGCTTGTATCTGAAGCAGGTGTTGGAACGATTGCATCCGGTGTTGCAAAAGCAGGTGCTCAGGTTATTTTGATTTCAGGCTACGATGGAGGAACTGGTGCAGCTCCAAAGTCATCTATTCACAATGCCGGACTTCCATGGGAACTTGGTCTTGCAGAGGCTCATCAGACTCTTGCTATGAATGGACTTCGTAACAAGGTTGTTATCGAAACAGACGGCAAGCTTATGAGCGGTCGAGATGTGGCTATCGCCTGTGCACTTGGTGCAGAGGAGTTTGGTTTTGCTACAGCACCACTTGTAACTATGGGCTGTGTTATGATGCGTGTATGTAATCTAGATACCTGCCCTGTAGGCGTTGCAACCCAAAATCCAGAGCTTAGAAAACGTTTTACAGGAAAGCCAGAGTACGTGGTAAACTTCATGCGCTTTATCGCAGAAGAGCTTCGTGAATATATGGCTCAGCTTGGCTGCAAAACTGTAGATGAGTTATGTGGAAGATATGATTTGTTAAAGCTTAAGGATGTTGATAATTCAAAGCGTTTATCAAAGGTTGATTTGACAGCTGTAGTTTCAAATCCAAATCCTTACGAGAAGATTGAATATGCAAAGAAGAATGTCTACAACTTTGAGCTTGAAAAAACAGTAGATGAAAAGCAACTGTTAAAGAAGCTTAAGCCTTTAATTGCAGCAGGACAAAAGGGGCAGGTGGATGTAGCTGTTTCAAATGTTAACCGCTCTCTTGGAACACTTCTTGGCGCAGAGCTTACTAGACAGTTTGGAGAAAACCTGGAGGAAGATAGATATACCGTAAACTGCCATGGTGCAGGCGGACAGTCCTTTGGTGCATTTATCCCTAAGGGACTCACTCTAAAGCTTGAGGGCGATTCTAACGATTACTTTGGTAAGGGCTTGTCAGGTGGAAAGCTTGTGGTTTATCCATCAAAGGCTGCAACCTACAAACAGGATGAAAATATCATCATCGGTAACGTTGCTCTTTACGGTGCAACCTCTGGTAAGGCATTTATTAATGGTGTTGCCGGTGAGCGTTTCGCAGTTCGTAATTCCGGAGCAACAGCAGTTGTGGAAGGCTGCGGTGACCACGGCTGCGAGTACATGACAGGTGGTCGTGTAGTAGTGCTTGGTGAGACAGGTAAAAACTTTGCTGCTGGTATGTCAGGTGGTATTGCCTACGTTTTAGACGAGGATGCTACACTTTACAAGCGTCTTAATAAATCTATGGTTAGCCTGGAGACCGTCACAGATAAATATGACGTACTTGAGCTTAAAGAAATAATTGCAGAGCACGTGGCTGCCACTGGCTCTGTTAAGGGTAAAGAAATCTACGATAACTTTAGTGATTATCTGCCTAAATTTAAGAGAATTGTGCCATTTGATTACAAGAAAATGATGCAGACTATCGTCCAGATGGAAGAAAAAGGACTGTCATCAGAACAGGCACAAATCGAAGCATTTAATCTGTTAATGTCAGGTAAGTAGGAGGTAATCATGGGAAAGGCAACAGGATTTTTAGAATATGATCGTGTGGACTCTGAGGCTACTAGTCCACTTGAAAGAATAAAAAATTTCAACGAATTTCATGCACCTCTATCAGAAGAGGAGCAAAGACGACAGGGGGCACGCTGCATGGATTGTGGCGTACCATTCTGCCAGTCGGGAATGACTATAAAGGGGATGACTTCAGGCTGTCCTCTCAACAATCTTATCCCTGAGTGGAATGAGCTTGTTTATCAGGGAAATTATGAGATGGCTTACAAGCGTCTGCATAAGACAAGCAATTTCCCTGAGTTTACCTGCAGGGTTTGCCCGGCACTTTGTGAGAAGGCCTGCACTTGTGGGCTTAATGGTGATGCTGTATCCACAAAGGAAAATGAAAAAGCTATTATTGAATATGCTTATAAAAACGGTCTGGCTGATGCCAAGCCACCAAAGGTGCGTACTGGTAAAACTGTAGCTGTTATAGGCTCTGGCCCTTCAGGTCTTGCAGTGGCAGACCAGTTAAACCACAGAGGTCATCAGGTCACTGTTTACGAGCGTAATGACAAAGTGGGTGGATTGCTTCGTTATGGCATTCCAAACATGAAGCTTGAAAAGCAGATTATTGACCGCAAGGTAAAAATAATGGAAAAAGAGGGAGTCAGCTTTGTGGTTAATGCCAATGTTGGTGACAATGTAAAGGCTGCAGATTTGGTTAAGAAATACGATGCTGTAATTCTTTGCTGTGGCTCCTCTAATCCAAGAGATATTGATGCTATAGGACGAAAGGATGCAAAGGATATTCACTTTGCTGTAGACTTTTTGTCCTCAACTACAAAATGTCTCTGGGCTAATAATATGCGCCTTGTGGATGGTCAGTTCATTTCTGCCAAAGGCAAGGATGTAATTATCATCGGTGGTGGTGATACCGGAAATGATTGTGTGGGCACAGCTATTCGTCATGGCTGTAAGTCTGTGACTCAGCTTGAAATGATGCCAAAGGCTCCTGATGAAAGAGCCGAGACCAACCCATGGCCACAGTGGCCTCTTGTGTGCAAAACTGATTACGGGCAGGAGGAGGCTATTGCAAAATTTGGTCACGATCCACGTATCTATACAACAACAGTTAAGGAATTCAAAACTGACAAAAATGGTAACCTAAAATCAGCAGTCTTAGTTTCTCTTGAGCCAAAGGTGGACAAGAAAACTGGACGTAAGCTTATGGTGCCTGTAGAGGGCACAGAAAAGGAAGTGCCATGCCAGCTTTGCCTTATTGCAGCAGGCTTTTTAGGAGCCCAGGATTACGTTACAAAGGCTTTCAAGGTAGATACAGATGCCCGTACCAACGTAAGCTCCGTAAATGCGAATTCCTTCGCTACAAATGTACCAAAAGTATTCACCGCCGGTGACATGCACACAGGCCAGTCCCTCGTAGTAAAAGCAATCCGCCAAGGCCGCGACTGCGCCCGCGAAGTAGACGAATACCTAATGGGATACACTAACTTATAAAGCCTTCCCCCTCTGGGGGAAGGTGGCCGTAGGCCGGATGAGGGCTCGTGTCTAAAAAATTGAAAAAAAATAAAATTTTATATTGACAACTCCAAATCAAACATTTAATATACAAAACAAATAAAAATTCAATGGAACGACAAAGGCGTCGTAGAAAACGTATATACGTTTTCTGCGGCGCCTTTTTTTGTTCCACAGGGAAGGTGGATTTATGTGTTCTATTATGGCTTTAAGCAAATGCCACATCGACATGAAAGACTTCGAGACGGCATTTTCTAAAACAATTTCCAGAGGCCCGGACATGCAAAAGGTTATTACCATAGGCGATTCAGTTCTGGGATTCCAAAGATTATCAATAATGGGGCTTACAGAAGCAGGTATGCAGCCCTTCGAACTGGATGGAAATTATGTTATCTGCAATGGTGAGCTATACGGCTTCAAAAAGGTGAGAGATGAGCTGAAGGCAGATGGATATAAATTTCTAAGTGACAGCGATTGTGAAATCATCCTGCCAATGTATCGTAAATACGGTACAGATATGTTTGAAAAGCTTGATGCAGAATTTGCGATGGTTATCTACGACAAAGAAATTGATAACCTTATGGCAGCAAGAGATCCAATCGGAATCAGACCTTTGTTTTATGGCTATGACAGCAAGGGCGATATCATGTTTGCCTCAGAAGCCAAAAACTTAGTTGGCCTTACAAAAGAGGTTATGCCATTTCCACCTGGACATTATTACAAGAACGGCAAATTTACCTGCTATATGGATTTATCAGAGCGTCAGCCTTACACCAAAGACGATGTAGATACAGCTTCAGCAAAGATAAAAGAAAAGCTTGTGGCAGGAGTTGAAAAAAGACTTGATGCTGATGCACCTGTTGGATTTCTTTTATCAGGCGGACTTGATTCTTCACTGGTATGTGCCATAGCGCAAAAGATGATGCCAGATAAACCGATAAAGACCTTTGCAATCGGAATGAACGAGGATGCAATTGATTTGAAATATGCAAAAGAGGTTGCAGATTATATCGGTTCAGAGCATCACGAAATCATCATCAATAAAGAAATCGTACTTGAATCCTTAGAAGAAGTTGTAGCAGCTTTAGGCACCTACGACATAACGACCATCAGAGCCAGCATGGGAATGTATCTCATCTGTAAGGAAATTAAAAAGCAGTTTCCAGAGATCAGAGTTTTGCTTACCGGAGAAATTTCAGATGAGATTTTCGGATATAAATATACAGACTTTGCACCAAACGCAGAGGAGTTCCAGCAGGAGGCAGAGAAGAGACTAAGAGAGCTTTACATGTACGACGTACTTAGAGCAGACAGATGCATTTCAGTACACTCCATGGAAGCCAGAGTACCATTTGGTGATATAGATTTTGTGGATTATGTAATGAGCATCAATCCAGAAATCAAAATGAATAAATACAACAAAGGAAAATACTTGCTAAGACATGCATTCGAGGGAGACGATTACCTGCCTTACGACATTCTTTTCAGAGAAAAAGCAGCCTTTTCCGATGCGGTAGGACATTCAATGGTTTACTACCTTAAGGAATACGCAAACAGCATTTACTCAGATGAAGATTTGGAAAATGCAAAACGTAAATACGAATTCCGAGCACCTTTCACAAAAGAGTCTCTTCTATACAGAGACTTGTTTGAAAAATATTATCCAGGTCAGGCACACATGATAGCAGACTTCTGGATGCCAAATAAAAAATGGGAAGGCTGCAACGTCAATGACCCCTCAGCCCGCGTGTTAAGCAATTACGGTGCATCAGGTATTTAAATAATACCCTCATCAGTCACCTTCGGTGACAGCTTCCCCCACAGGGGGAAGCCAATACAAAGCCTTCCCCCTGTGGGGGAAGGTGGCAGCGCAAGCTGACGGATGAGGGGCACCTTGAGCATAGATATAACCTAAAGGAGGAATAAAGATTATGAGCAAAGTAACAGAAATTTTTGGAAGCAAAGTTTTCAACGATGAAACCATGAAGGAACGCCTTCCAAAGGATGCCTACAAGGCCCTGAAAAAAACAGTAGAGGAAGGACGTCCATTAGATAGAGATCTGGCAAACGTAATTGCACATGCCATGAAGGAATGGGCAATCGAGCTTGGCGCAACACACTTCACTCACTGGTTTCAGCCAATGACAGGTGTTACAGCCGAAAAGCATGATTCATTTATCCAGCCAGAGGATGGTGGCAGAATTATCATGACCTTCTCAGGCAAGGAGCTTATAAAAGGTGAGCCAGATGCATCTTCATTCCCTTCAGGCGGACTTCGTGCCACATTCGAGGCAAGAGGTTATACAGCATGGGATCCAACATCTTACGTATTCATCAAGGATGACACACTTTGTATTCCAACAGCCTTCTGCTCTTATTCAGGTGAAGCACTTGATAAAAAGACACCACTTCTTCGTTCAATGGAAGCACTTGATAAATCAGCTGTAAGAGTATTAAAGCTCTTTGGTCATGATGATGTAAAAAGAGTAATCACAACAGTTGGACCAGAACAGGAATATTTTCTTATAGATTCAGAAATGTTTAATAAGCGTCCGGATTTAATTTATACAGGTCGTACATTATTTGGAGCAAAGCCTCCAAAGGGACAGGAACTTGACGATCATTATTTTGGTACAATTAAGCCAAGAGTTTCTGCATTTATGAAAGAGTTAGACGAGGAGTTGTGGAAGCTGGGAGTTCTTGCAAAGACAAAGCACAATGAAGTAGCTCCAGCACAGCATGAGCTTGCACCAGTTTTTTCAACCACTAACATAGCTACAGATCATAACCAGCTCACCATGGAAATGATGAAAGTTGTAGCGGGTAGACATGGCATGACATGTCTTCTACACGAGAAGCCTTTCGCTGGTGTAAACGGCTCAGGAAAACACAACAACTGGTCTATATCAACTGATACTGGAGTAAACCTATTAGAACCAGGAGCTACTCCTTCCCAAAATCCCCAGTTCTTATTATTCCTCACAGCTGTTATAAAGGCTGTTGATGAATATCAGGAATTACTCCGTGTATCGGTTGCTTCTGCTGGAAATGATCACAGACTTGGAGCTAACGAGGCACCACCAGCAATCATCTCAATGTTCTTAGGTGATGAGCTTGAAGCTATCGTTGAGTCAATCATCGATGGAACAGATTATGAGGATATTAAAAAGAAAAAGATGTCAATTGGTGCTGCTGTTATTCCAAGCATTTCACAGGATACTACAGATAGAAACAGAACATCACCATTTGCATTTACAGGAAATAAATTTGAGTTCCGTTCACTTGGTTCATCTGCTTCAATCTCAGGACCAAACGTAATCTTAAACACAATCGTAGCAGAGGAGCTTGATCAATTCTCAGAGGAGCTTGAAGGCGCAGCAGATTTTGATGCAGCTTTAGCAGAGCTTTTAAAGAGAGAGCTTACAGCTCACAAGAGAATCATCTTTAACGGAAATGGTTATGCTCCAGAATGGGTTGCTGAGGCAGAAAAGAGAGGCCTTAAGAATCTTAAGTCTACAGTAGATGCCCTTCCAGCATTTATCGAGCAGAAATCAATTGATGTATTTACAAAGCATAACGTATTTACGGAGCAGGAGATTTTAAGTAGATATGATATTCAGCTTGAAAACTACTACAAGGTAATCGACATCGAGGCTCTTACAATGGATGCCATGGTAAAGAAAAATATCATGGCTGCAGCAAATGATTATCAGTATTCACTTGCAGAGACATTAAATGCCAAGGCTGCTACAGGAATCAGTGTAGATTCATCTGTAGAAAAGAAGAGATTACAGCAGGCTTCAGACCTTACAGTAAAGATGGATGCAAGACTTGAAAGACTAGAAGCTGATATCGAAAAGGCAAAAGAGCTTTCAGACACCTACGACCTTGCAAAATTCCATCACGATGTAATCTTTGCAGATATGAATGACCTTCGCGAGGTAGTAGACGAACTTGAAACAGTAGTTCCAAGCGACATCTGGCCTTACCCAAACTACGCCGAAATCCTTTACTCAGTAAAATAGTCGAAAAAAAGGCGACCCCAAAACCCAAGCCTTCCCCCTCTGGGGGAAGGTGTCAGCGCCAGCTGACGGATGAGGGCGTACCTACATACTTAAAGCACAAAGGGGTGCAGACAAAGACTTTAGTCCTAGTCTGCCACCCCTTTTTTAAATAAATACTAAACCCCAAGGAGGAAAAATATTATGGAAGAATACACAAGCACACTATTCGGTGTCTGGTTCCTAATAGGCGCTGCACTGGTATTTTGGATGCAGGCAGGTTTTGCAATGGTGGAGGCTGGCTTTACCAGAGCAAAAAACACAGGCAATATCATTATGAAAAACCTTATGGATTTTTGTATTGGTACAGTAATGTTTATCATTTTAGGCTTCGGCCTCATGTTTGGTGAAGATACACTTTTCGGTCTTGTAGGAAAACCTTCACTTCAAATCTTTACAGACTATGCAAATTTTGACTGGAGCAACTTTGTATTTAACCTTGTTTTCTGTGCTACCACAGCTACAATCGTTTCAGGTGCCATGGCAGAGCGTACAAAGTTCATCAGCTACTGTATTTACTCAGGAATCATTTCCCTTGTAATCTATCCAATCGAGGCTCACTGGATTTGGGGCGGAGGCTGGCTTGCACAGCTTGGCTTCCACGATTTTGCAGGCTCTACAGCAATTCATATGGTAGGTGGTATCTGCGCACTTATCGGTGCTAAAATCCTAGGACCACGTATTGGTAAATTCTCACGTGACGGCAGAGGTAAAATTGTAAAAGTAAATGCTTTCCCAGGACACAACATTGCACTTGGAGCACTTGGTGTATTTATCCTCTGGCTTGGCTGGTACGGCTTCAACGGTGCAGCAGCTACATCTTTAGATCAGCTTGCTTCAATATTTGTTACAACAACAATTGCACCAGCAGTTGCTACATGCACAACTATGGCATACACATGGCTTAAATTTGGCAAGCCAGATGTTTCAATGTCACTTAATGCGTCACTTGCAGGTCTTGTTGCCATCACAGCACCTTGTGATGTAACAGATGCACTTGGAGCTGTGGTCATCGGTATTGTTTCAGGTTTCCTTGTAGTATTTGGAGTATGGCTTTTAGATTACAAGCTTCGCATTGATGACCCTGTTGGTGCAGTAGCAGTTCATATGATGAATGGTATCTGGGGAACAATCGCAGTTGGACTTTTTGCTACACCTTCTGCACCAGCAAGCGAGCTTACAGGTCTTTTCTATGGGGGAGGTTTTAGATTACTAGGAATTCAGCTTTTAGGTATCTTATCAGTAGGCACATGGGCAGCAGTAACCATCACTATCGCATTTTCTGCAATCAAAGCAACAATTGGTCTTCGTGCATCAGCAGAAGAGGAAATTGTAGGACTTGATAGAACAGAGCATGGTCTTCCATCTGCATATTCAGGATTTAATATGCTTGAGGATGATTTTGATACAGATGATTACGATGAAGAGACAGCATCTCTTATTACAGAAACTCTTGAAGCAGCTGGTCTTGCAACGCCTGACGAAGCTATCGAGGTTGAGTACGCACCATCACAGATTACATCAGCTGGCAAGCCTCGTATGACAAAGGTTGAAATCCTATGTAAAGAGCGTAACCTTGAAAAACTCAAGAACGCACTTCTTAAGCTTGGCATTACAGGTATGACAGTATCTCACGTAATGGGCTGTGGTGTTCAAAAGGGAGCTCCAGAATACTACAGAGGTGTAGCTTTAGAGCCAGCACTTTTGCCTAAGATCAGAGTGGACGTAGTAGTTTGCAAGGTTCCTGTTCAGCAGGTAATAGAAACAGCCAAGAAAGTTCTTTACACAGGCCACATCGGCGACGGCAAGATTTTCGTATACGATGTTGAGCAGGTAGTAAAGATTCGTACAGGCGAGGAAGATTTTGCAGCTCTACAGGATGTAGAATAAAAATTCACTCTTTACAAAAACGTACGCATGTTGTACACTTTCAAAGTACAAGGGCGTACGTTTTTTGTGGGAGAAAATCTCATAAAAAAAAACGCTTTTTTTTATTTTCAGGAGGAAATATGTCCCAGTTTTCAATCGATGATATCCTTGAGTTTGTGGAAGAAAACGACGTGAAATTTATACGTCTGGCCTTTTGCGACCTCTACGGGACTCAGAAAAATATATCTATAATGCCACAGGAGTTGAGACACGCCTTCGAGGAGGGCGTTAATTTCGACTCCTTTCTTATTTTAGGATATGAAGAATCTGACGGTCAGGATTTGTTCTTAAAGCCAGATCCAGATACACTTCATGTTCTTCCATGGCGACCTCAGTCAGGCCGTGTTATTCGTTTCTATTGTAATGTAGTTCTTTCTGATGGAACACCATTCAAATACGATTATCGTAATTTCCTTAAGAACACACTTGAAAAATGTAATGAGCTTGGTTTTAGCACCCGCATGGGTCTCAAATCAGAGTTTTATCTTTTCAAAACAGATGAAAATGGTAATCGCACAAATGAGCCATTTGATGAGGGCGGCTATTTTGATGTTGCACCAAACGATAAGGGTGAAAACATTCGTCGTGAGATTTGCCTTACCTTAGAGGAGATGGGAATCAATCCACAGTCGTCCCACCATGAGCGTGGTCCTGGTCAAAACGAGATTGATTTCATGGCAGGAGATGTGCTTACCACAGCAGACAATCTTGTTACCTATAAAAATGTTGTTGAAAACATTGCTGCCAGAAATGGTGTATGGGCATCCTTTGATCCTAAGCCAATAGAAAATGCTCCAGGCAATGGTCTTCACATAAAGATGGCAAATTACCGTGGAGATGTTAATCTTCAAAACGAGGACAAGGAATTTTCAGAGAGCTTCATGGCAGGCATTTTAAATAGAATGAGAGATATCACCTTGTTCTTAAATTGTCGAAGAGATTCTTACAGTCGTTTTGGTATGTCAGAAGCTCCAAAATACATTACCTGGTCAGCTCAAAATAACTCCAGACTTTTAAGGGTGCCAGAGATAAATGGCAAAAGAAATAATTTTATTTTGCGTTCACCAGATTCCTGCATCAATCCATACCTAGCTAGTGCGATGGTTATTCAGGCCGGCATCGCAGGTGTTAGTAATAAGGAAAAACTTCCACCAGCGCTAGAGGTTAATTCAAGATATCTTACAGAAGATCGCTCTGCTTACTTAGAGATGCTTCCACTATCTATTGAGGAAGCAATTGAATGCGCAGAACAAAGCTCATTCATAAATGAATCAGATTTTGCAGACATAGCAGCTCGCTATATTGAGACAATCAAGGCTAGAGTTTAGTCTTAAAGGAGTAATAATATGGAAAGAGCGCTGATTGTCTGTGACAACGAGAAAGGTACCGCCTTCTACAAATCCTTCCTGAAGGAAAACGGAATTGTAGACTATGTGGTGGTAGACAATGGTCCTTCGGCCAAACGTTCACTCATGGAATATGATTATGATTTATGTATCATAAATGGTCCACTGGGAGGTTCACTTGGAGAGGAGCTTGCAATTGATATTGCAGAAAAAAATGTTTGCCAGGTTATTCTCTTTGTAAAAGCAGAATACATGGATGAGGTCACAGAGCAGGTAGAGGATTACGGTGTAATCACTGTTTCAAAACCTATCAACAAGCAACTGTTCTGGCAGGCATTGAAACTGGCCCGTGTTGCCCAAAGGCGTATAAACATGGCTCAAAAGGAAAGCAAGAAGCTGGAAAAAAAGCTCAAGGATATGAAAATCATTTCCAGAGCAAAGCTTCTTTTAATTATAAATAAAGGACTCACTGAAGAAGAGGCTCACAAATTTATTGAAAAAAAGGCGATGGATGATAGATTACCTAAAGTCCAGGTAGCCTTAGGAATTATTAAAGAATATGAAGGAGATTAAAATGACAAAGCATGTATTCGTTACCGGTGGTGTAGTATCTGGTTTAGGAAAAGGTATTACAGCAGCGTCTCTAGGACGTTTACTAAAAATGAGAGGTTACAAGGTTGCATCACAGAAGCTGGATCCATATATGAACGTAGATCCAGGTACAATGAGCCCATACCAGCACGGTGAGGTTTTCGTTACTGATGATGGAGCAGAGACAGACCTTGATCTTGGTCATTACGAGCGTTTCATCGACGAAAGTCTCAACAAATATTCAAATCTTACATCAGGTCGAGTTTATTGGAACGTACTTAACCGAGAGAGAAAGGGCGAGTACCTTGGACAGACAGTTCAGGTTATTCCTCACATCACAGAAGAAATCAAGAGATTCATCTACATGGGTGCAGAGACATCTGATTGTGATGTACTTATCACTGAAATCGGTGGTACAACAGGAGATATCGAGTCTCAGCCATTCCTTGAGGCTATTCGTCAGGTTTCACTTGAAAAGGGACGTGAGAATTGCCTTTTCATCCATGTTACATTAGTTCCATGGCTTTCAGGTTCAGAGGAGCACAAGTCAAAGCCTACACAGCATTCAGTTAAGGAGCTTCAGTCACTTGGAATCGCTCCAAACATCATTGTTTGCCGTGTAGATCATCCACTTGAGCAGTCTATCAAGGACAAGATTTCTCTTTTCTGTAATGTTAAAAAGGATTGCGTTATTGAAAATGATACATTAGATTGCCTCTACGAAGCACCTCTTATGATGCACAAATACGGTCTTGATGATGTAGTTTGCCGTGAGCTTGGTCTTGAAAATCACACTCCAAAGATCGAAGAGTGGGAGAAGATGGTAGACACAATCAAGGGTCTCGACAAGACTACAAGAATCGCAATCGTAGGAAAGTATGTTGCTCTTCACGATGCATATCTATCAGTTCGTGAGGCACTTTACCACGGTGGTTATGCTAACAACGCACACGTTGAGGTAGAGTGGGTTGACTCAGAAGAAATCACAAAGGACAATGTTAAAGAAAAGCTTGGAATGTGCGATGGTATTTTAGTTCCAGGTGGATTTGGTGATAGAGGTGTAGAAGGCAAAATCGCTGCTTGCCAGTTTGCACGTGAAAATGATATCCCATATCTTGGAATCTGCCTTGGTATGCAGGTTGCAGCTATTGAGTTTGCAAGAAATGTATGTGGTCTTGAGGACGCAAACTCTAGAGAGTTCAACAGCACAGGCAAAAACTGTGTCATCGACCTTATGGAAGAGCAGATGGCTGTTCTCAGAAAGGGTGGCACAATGAGACTTGGTGCTTATCCATGTGCAGTTCGCAAGGACACAAAACTATTTGAGGCATACGGCTCAGAAAACATTTCAGAGCGTCATAGACATAGATTTGAGTTTAACAACTCATACAGAGAAATCATGACAGAAAAGGGTCTTACTATTTCAGGAACATCACCTAACGATGAAGTAGTTGAAGCTGTAGAAGTTTCATCTAACAAATTCCACGTAGGCGTTCAGTTCCACCCAGAATTCAAGAGCCGTCCAAATAAACCACACCCACTTTTCTCAGCATTCATCAAAGCAAGTCTTAAATAAAGAGGCTTCCCCTAGAGGGGAAGCAGTCAGCGCTAAGCTGACTGATGAGGTGACCAGCCTTCCCCCTCTGGGGGAAGGTGCCCCGAAGGGGCGGATGAGGGCGTACCTAAAAAATTTATACAACGTATAATTTTTTTGAAACCTATAATTTATAAATATATAAATAGGCAACCCAAAACACAAAAAAACTAATCTCAAAAAAAGGAGAAATCAAATGTTAGAAAAACAATTCAAACTCAGCCAGAATAACACTTCTGTCAAAACAGAAATCATGGCCGGTCTCACAACATTCATGACAATGGCCTACATCATTGCCTTGAATCCAAACATCATCACAAATTACGGCGCAGGCGGTGCTGCACTTTGGAATGGTGTATTCCTTGCAACATGTATTTCATCAGCAGTTGCAATGCTTGTTATGGCATTCCTTGCCAACAAGCCTTTCTGTCTTGCTCCAGGTATGGGTCTTAACTCATTCATGGCAATCGTTATTGGTAACCTTGTAGCCAGCACATCAATGGATTATGTTCAGTCATTCCAGGCAATGCTTTGCATCATCCTCGTTGAAGGTATTGTTTTCTTTATTCTTTCTCTTTTAAATGTCAGAGAAAAGATTGTAGATGCTATTCCTCTCGGCATCAGACTTGGTATCTCACCAGCTATCGGTCTTATGCTTCTCAACATTGGTTTTGGTTCAAATGTTTACATTGCTGATTCAAACTTCAATCAGTTCTTTGTAATGAAGGATTTCTTTGGAGCACTTACAGCAGGTTATGCTAAGCAGACAATGGGTGATGCTTATCCAATCATGGTTCTTTCTGCAATCACAATGTTTGTAGGTCTTTTCATCATAGTTGTACTTGCTTCAAAGGGCGTTAAGGGTGCAGTTATCCTTGGTATGCTTGCTGCTTCAGTTATTTACTGGATTTGTGATTTTGCTATCCTTGGCAACAATCCATTTGCTTCACTTGAGACAGCTTCATTTGTTCCAGCATTTGGAGATATGGCTTCTACAACACTTTTCAAGTTCAACTTTGCTGGCCTTGCTCAGATGGGTTGGTTCACAGCAATTACACTTGTTATTACATTCTGTGTAATCGATATGTTTGATACAATTGGTACTCTTGTTGGTACAGCTTCACGTGCAGGTATGGTTGACAGAGAGGGCAATATGCCAAACATGAAAGAGGCACTCCTTTCAGATTCAGTTGGTACAATCGTTGGTTCATGCACAGGTACATCTACAGTTACAACCTTCATCGAGTCGGCATCAGGTGTTGAGGCAGGTGGACGTACAGGTCTTACAGCACTTACATGTGGTATTGCATTCCTTCTTTGCATCTTCCTTGCACCAATCGCTGCAATCATTCCAGCAGCTGCTACATCATCAGCACTTATCTACGTAGGTGTCCTTATGATGACAGGTCTTAAGAAGGTAAACTTTGATGATCTTTCAGTTTGTGTTCCTGTAACAATCATGCTCATCGCTATGCCTATCTCTGGTTCAATCGGACACGGTATCGGTCTTGCTATGATTTCATACACAGTTATCAAGCTTTTCACAGGAAAGGCAAAGGAAGTTTCAGTACTTACATACTGCATCTCAATTCTATTCCTTATTAAGTTCTTCTTAGCAGTATAAAACAAAAAAGGCTTCCCCCTGTGGGGAAGAGATAATGCTTTAGCGTTATCTGCCACCCCGGCGAGGGGAAGAGATAATGCTTTAGCGTTATCTGCCACCCCGGCGAGGGGAAGAGATAATGCTTTAGCGTTATCTGCCACCCCGGCGAGGGGGGAAGCTGTCACCGCAGGTGACTGATGAGGGCTTATCCCTCAAGTAGTCATATAGTTGATTGTTTAACATAATATACTAAATTATAAAAAGCGTATTGCAATTTGCAATACGCTTTATTTGTTGTCATCCTCCATATTTAGTAATGCAAATTCACATGCCTGAATCACGAATCCAGAGAAGCTAACATCTTTTCCCACAATAGCAGCCTCGATTCTATCTATAAGAGACAATGGAAATCTAATGGATTTTGTTTCAGTTTCTTTTTTATCTGATCGTAGTTGAAATGCCATATTGTCGCTCCTTTCTACCCTTAAACCATATATTGTGTGAAAAAATTATGAAGTATCACGAAATGTGTGAATACGGTATTGCAAATCGTAATACAGGGATTTACAATACAAATCAGATACGGGTTTAAGACTCAAATAAAGCAAGAAAGGGGATTTTTGCATGAACAGAACAAAATATTTGGCTAGATTAGGTTTATGTGCAGCTGTTTCAGCTTCTATGGCATTTAATGCTGCCCCAGTAGCAAACGCCGCAGAATTATCTCAAGCCAAGAATCCGGCTCAGATTCATTATGGAGTTGTATCAGAATCCGACCAATCATTATTGAAGGGTTTATTTGATTATGAATATTATAAGAAAATGAATCCAGATGTTGTTGCAGCAATAGGGGATGATGCTGCAAAACTTTTCGAGCATTTTGTAAAATGCGGTATTTTTGAGGGAAGATCATTAAGTGTAAACTTTAACGTAAATGCTTATGCCAGTGCATATTCTGATTTAAGTAAGGTTTTCGGTACAGATATTCTGTCATACTACCGCCACTATGCATTGATAGGTTCAAAAGAAGATAGACCTATCACCACATTAAAGGCAGCAGCTGACGCAGGTATTACCGTAACATCTCTAGTAGATAACACAGTTAAAATCACTCCTGAAGTATATCATATGGCTGAGAAGACCGGTGAGACAGATTTGGCAAAAGTTGAGAAGTCCATCGTAAAACCTTCATCAACCAGCACATCCAGCTCAGGAAGCTCATCTAGCTCAAGCGGTTCATCAAGTAGTAGCGGAAGCGGCAAATCTTCCCAATCTACATCATCTGCCACAGAAGGTAAAACAGACGCAACCCCTTCAGGCGGCCAGAGTCAGGAGACAAAACCATCCGAAGAAACAAAACCTTCAGAGGAGACAAAACCATCTGAAGAAACAAAACCTTCAGAGGAGACAAAACCATCAGGAGAGACAAAGCCATCCGGAGGAGGAACAAAGCCAAATCCGACTGTAACTGTTGCAGTAACAGGTTGTGAGATAGATATAAAATCACCTAAGGTTGGGGATACGATTAGTGCAACAGCGACCTTCAGTAATTCTTCAAGTGTACCGAGTGGCACAACCTATGCTTGGTATAAATCCACTGATGGAGAGAATTGGGGAACAGCTATCGCTGGTAAGACTTCCAAGGACTTCGGAGAGGTTACCGAGGATTATCTTAATAACTACATCAAGGTCGTTGTTACCTACAACGGAGTTAGCAAGGAAGCTAAGACGACCGCTAAAGTAGTTCAGAACTATACCATCTCTAAGGCATCAGGCATCGAAAACGGCGATATCGCATTCTCATCAGCATACGCTGCGGAAGGTTCGACCATCACCGTGACGGCTACGCCGGCTGAAGGATTTGGATTAGCTACGGTAACTGTAAATAGCGGAGCGGTGGAAGCTACTCTCGTAGGCAATGCAGCGACGTTCACAATGCCTGCGGAAAATGTAACGGTAAGCGCTACGTTTGCAGCGGAAGGAACGCTTGAGAACACAGTGACGATTAAGAAAGACTCGTCAGATATCAAGACGGCATTCAGTGAGTCGACAGAAGGTTCACCATATACAGGATTTGATCTTGCGACTATTAAGACAGATTTTGAAGTTGCTGCTGCAGCAGGAAATGTGAACATTAAGTATGAGCTGAAAGGAGCAAGTGATTATTCTGTAGTGAGTGCTCCGAATGCGGCTGGAACGTATAAGGTTACAATTACAGTGGCGGGCGCGAGTGAAGCTTATCAGGCAGTTGAGCCTATCGTGGGTTATATAAGCCTTGCAAAGGCAGGCGCCACAGCAACCGTGACCCGCACGGGAAAAGTCGATGCGGGCACCTATACGCAGGCTGATTTCTTTGCGCTGTTCACGACGACCACAAACAGTGACGGAGAGCAAACATGGAGCCTTAAGAAGGGTTCTGATGAGTACGCAGCTGTAGGAGAAAATGTTGAGCTAGAAGCCGGTGCGGAATACACCGTGAAGCTTGAAATCGCGGAAAGTAATGATTATGAGGCTCTTGCAACACCTGTTGAGACAGCGTTCACGGTTAAGACTAACGATAGCACGCTTGGCCTCGATGGTCCGACAGAGAACCCGAAGGCTGGAACCAAGACTGTCGCTCAGTTCAAGGAACTGTTCACGCTGACCCAGTCAGGAAGCAGAGACGAGACATGGTACTATAAGAAGGCTGCTGATCAGAACTTCACGGAGCTTACCACTGATGTGGTTCTGGAAGTTGGAACCTACAATGTGAAGGTTGAGGTCGCCGGAGACGATGATACAAACGCCGGAGAGGTTACAGCAAACTTGACGGTGGATGCGGACACAACAGCTACCAAACTTGCCCTCACGACAGCACCTGTGCTTGAGACCACGGCAGGCGGCGGTACTCTTTCGACTCAGCCGATCATCACGATTCAGGATGCTGACAGCAACACCGTATCGACAGCGACAGACACCGTGACGGTGGCTCTGAGTGGAACGGGCGCAGGTAACTGCACGCTCACCGGTACGACAGAAGTTGCGGCGGTGAATGGCGTTGCGACATTCACGAACCTTTCAGTTACAACTGCACAGGAGAGCGACCAGACAGTCACCCTGACATTCACGTCTGGAACTCTTACACAGGCAGTCAGCAGCGAGATCACGGTTAAAG
>NZ_FNQZ01000020.1 GCF_900107545.1 Pseudobutyrivibrio sp. ACV-2
AGCTGGGTTCAGAACGTCGTGAGACAGTTCGGTCCCTATCCGGCGCGGGCGGAGGATATTTGAGAGGAGCTGCCCCTAGTACGAGAGGACCGGGGTGGACGGACCACTGGTGTATCAGCTGTCTACCAAAGGCATAGCTGAGTAGCCAAGTCTGGACGGGATAAACGCTGAAGGCATCTAAGCGTGAAGCCCCCCTCAAGATGAGATATCCCCTCCATAAGGAGATAAGATCCCTTAAAGACGATAAGGTAGATAGGTTCAAGGTGTAAGTGTGGTAACACACTCAGCTGATGAATACTAATAGATCGAAGGTTTATTCTAAGGTAAAGATATGTAGAAAGATAATTCTTTAAAGCTGTATGAAGTTTTGAGGTTGCTATAGTTTTGAAAATGTGGCGAGATAGCTCAGTTGGCTAGAGCACGCGGTTCATACCCGCGGTGTCGAGGGTTCGAATCCCCCTCTCGCTACTAATATTATGTGTGTGTAGCTCAGCTGGATAGAGCACTTGGCTACGGACCAAGGTGTCGGGAGTTCGAATCTTCTCACGCACGCTTTGTGTAGACGTTAAATCATAATGATTTAACGTCTATTTTTATAGTAATAATTAATAAAAATAATATGATTATTCGTTAGAATCTATCAAGATAAATACATTAAGATATATTGACTTTTTTGAATTCAAGTCGTAACCTACTATCGCTGCCTAAATATAGATGGTGGCGATTATTTATATAGGACAGGTAATAAAAATGAATGTAAAATCAATAATTAAGGAGATAGTAGTTCTTACAGTAGCTACTTTAATAATTGGAGCAGCTGTATTCTTTTTCCTTATGCCAAGTCATGCTTCTGTAAGTAGTATTTCAGGATTTGCTATAGTACTAACCAATTTTATTCCATTTTCAGTATCTACAATTACTATGGTTTTAAATGTAGTTTTGTTGATAATTGGATTTATAACGTGCGGTCCAGAGTTTGGATATAAAACAGTTTATACATCAATTTTACTTCCAGTAACTATTGGTTTATTTGAGAGGCTTCTTCCTAACTACACATCACTTACTGGAGATGCTGCGTTAGATGTTGTTTGTTACATTTTTACTGTTAGTGCAGGTACAGCAATATTGTTCAATAGAAATGCATCGTCTGGTGGTTTAGATATCGTTGCAAAGATTTTAAACAAATATCTACGTATTGATTTAGGAAAAGCTATGTCGGTTTCTGGAATGTGTATAGCATTATCTTCAGCGTTAGCATATGATTCTAAAACGGTTATATTAAGTATTCTAGGAACTTATTTAAATGGTGTTGTGCTTGATCATTTTATCTTTGATCAGAAGTTAAAGCGCAGAGTATGTATTGTTTCTCCTTATGAAGCTCAGATACGTGATTTTATATTAAATGATTTACATAGTGGTGCAAGTGTATATAAAGTTACAGGTGCATACCGTATGGAAGAACATGACGAAATCATTACCATCGTGGATAAAAGTGAATTCCAAAAACTTATGGCTTATATAGATAAAGTGGATCCAAAAGCCTTTGTTACTGTTTATAAGGTTAGTGATATGCAATATCAATCAAAAAATATGCCAGAAAGAGTCTTTAAAGACCTATAATTAATGATTATTTTATATTTATTTTATTGAAACATATAGTTTGATTAGATATACTAAATCTCTAGAAATGAGATTAAAATATGAAAATTATAGTTAGTGAGAAAACAAGAGAAAAAATAAATATCGAATATGCAAGATTTATAAAGGACCCTAATAATTTAGCTCGGCTCAAGATGAAACTCACATTAAATCAAAGGATTTTTTTGGAGTCACTTCAAGAAGCGTATGATAATTCAAATAATATCCAGGAGGAAGATAGGCAATTGCTTCTTCAGGAAGCTATATTGACATTTAACGCTGAGCCTGAGCTCGTTCCAAATGTTCCTATAGATTTAATGAAGAAGAAAGTAACTTTTAAAGAGTCTGTAGATGATTTTGAACAGCTATTGATCCTTATAAAAGTGTGGAAAAATTCTATTAGAAGGTCAAAGCGACCAATAAACAGATTGGCTATTTTTTTTGCTAGATGGTCTAAAATAATACTTTATCCTTTTTTTGTAGCCACACTTACGGCTGCATTCACTTCAATTCTTACGACAACTAGTACTGTTTTTGCATATAATTATTTAGATACAAAGTACATTGGTATAGCTATAGTGTCAGCTTTTGTATCTTTAGCAGCCGGCAAAGGAATATATCTGAGGATTGTTTCAGAAAACTTAGTCTAATTCGCATTTTATAGGTTTTATTTTATGATTTATTATGAGATTATAAAATAATGATAAATCATGGTGCGCAATAAGAATTAAGAAAAATAGTTTGTTATTTTAACAGAAATATTATAAATAGGTTGACGTCATTGAATAGATAGCGTACAATCAATCCATAAATTGAATAGAATCTTCAGGGCAGGGTGCGATTCCCTACCGGTGGTATAGCCCACGAGCCGCAAGGCATGATTCGGTGAAATTCCGAAGCCGACAGTAAAGTCTGGATGAAAGAAGATATTATATGTTAGTAAAATTATGCTCTGAGAATAGATTATTCTCAGAGTTTTTTATTATTTTGGTATTGTAAAAGCTCTGGAGAGGATTCCGGAGCTTTTTTTGTTTCACATTAATGGATTAAAAAGGCTGTTTGTCAGGAGGGATTATGAAAGAAAAAATGTTCATGAAACGAGCAATAACGCTGGCTAAATTAGGCGCTGGGTTTGTTAATCCTAACCCTATGGTAGGAGCGGTGATTGTTAAGGATGGGAAAATAATAGGAGAAGGATACCATAAAAAATATGGTGACTTACATGCTGAGCGAAATGCTTTAAAGGACTGTAGACAACGAGGAAATGATTCAACAGGAGCAACATTATATGTAACGTTAGAGCCATGTTGCCATCACGGGAAGACTCCACCTTGTACTGAAGCAATAATAGAAAGCGGAATAACAAGAGTAGTAATAGGTACACTAGATGTAAATCCAATTGTGTCAGGTAGAGGGGCAGAAATACTAAGAAATAGCGGTATAAGAGTTGAAACTGGATTGTTAGAGAAAGAATGCAAAGAATTAAATTGTATATTTAATAAATATATGACAGAAAAACGACCTTATGTTGTCATGAAATATGCAATGACAGCAGATGGGAAAATAGCCACAGTTTCTGGTGAATCAAAGTGGATAACAGGAGATTTGGCCAGAGAAAATGTTCATAGGCTTAGGAAGAAACTATCAGCGATTATGGTGGGGGTATCCACAGTTATTGCTGACAATCCCAGATTAGATTGTCGACTTGATGAGCCAGTGAACAATCCAGTGAGAATTATATGTGATTCGCATTTGCGTACGCCTCTTGACTCACAGGTTGTAAAGACTGCAAATGATATAGAAACTATTATAGCAACTTCATCTGAAGATAAAACGTTGATACAAGAATACGAAAAAAGGGGTTGTAAAATTATTGTTGTACCACAAAGCAAAAATGGAGTGGATCTCAATCATCTAATGAAATTAATAGGTGAGATGGGAATAGATAGTGTTTTGATAGAAGGTGGAGGAACACTGAATTATAGTGCATTGGAGAGTAAAATTGTTGACGAAATTCATGTACATATAGCTCCTAAGATTTTTGGTGGCAGTAGTAAATCACCGGTAGAAGGTATTGGAATATCCGATATAAATCAGGCAATTAAACTAAATCCAATAAATACAATTTGGGCTGGTGAAGACTTAATTATAGAAAATGAGGTGATTTACTAATGTTTACAGGCATTGTGGAGGAACTTGGAAAAGTACAAAGAGTCAGTAGAGGAAGCAGGGAACAGCGTATTATTATTTCCTGCAAATCAATATTAGAAGATATTCATTTAGGGGATAGTATTGCTGTAAACGGCGTGTGTTTGACGGTTGTTGAATATAATACGGTGGGGTTTTCTGCAGATGTAATGAATGAAACTTTTTCACGCTCTAGTCTAGGGACTCTAACTTCAGGTAGTAAAGTGAATCTTGAACGCGCCATGGCCTCGAATGGTAGATTTGGTGGTCACATAGTTAGTGGACATATAGATGGGACAGGGATAATAAAAAGTATTCGCAGAGATAGTAATGCTGTTTGGTTTGAAATCGGTACAGACGATTTTATTCTTGATGGAATCGTTGAGAAGGGCTCTATCGCTATAGATGGAATAAGCTTAACTGTAGCAGAAATAGGAAAAAAAACTTTTAAGGTATCAATAATTCCTCACACACTTGATGTAACAGTCCTTGGTAGTAAAAAAATTGGCGATAAAGTGAATTTAGAAAATGATGTTATAGGTAAATACGTAAAAAAATATTTAACATAGAAAGGGAAAATAATGGAAAAAGAGCTTATCAAAAAAGCCATACAGGACCTGAGGGCTGGCAAAGTCATAATGGTAATGGATGATGAAGGAAGAGAAAATGAAGGCGATTTCATTTGTGCGGCTGAGTCAGTAACTACTGAGAATGTTAATCTGATGGCCTCTGTTGGAAAGGGGCTGATATGCATGCCAATGAGCGAAGAAATTTCCAATAGACTTGCATTATCGCCAATGGTTACACACAATACCGATAATCATGAAACCGCATTTACGATATCCATTGATTACGTAGATACTACTACCGGAATATCTGCAGAGGAAAGAGCGCTTACAGCTAGGAGCTGTGTGAATACAGAAGCTTCTCCATTAGATTTTAGACGCCCGGGTCACATGTTTCCTCTTATTGCAAAAGCAGGAGGAGTAATTGAACGCCCAGGTCACACGGAGGCTACAGTTGATTTGATGAAGCTTGCAGGCTTGAAAGAATGTGGTCTTTGTTGTGAGATTATGGCAGATGATGGAACGATGATGCGAGGGGAGGAGCTGAAAAAGCTCGCCAATGAATTAGGAATGACATTCATTACTATTCCTCAATTGATTGAATATCGCAAGGTATATGACAAGCTAGTAGAATGTGTTTCAATTGCAAAAATGCCAACCCGTTATGGTGAATTTATGGCTCATTGTTATATCAATATATTAAATGGTGAGCATCATGTTGCCTTGGTAAAGGGGGATATTAGTGATGGCAAAGACGTTCTTTGTCGAGTTCACTCAGAATGCCTTACAGGTGATGTGTTCGGTTCTATGCGATGCGATTGTGGACAGCAGTTTGATGCAGCAATGAAGGCCATCGCAAAAGAGGGGCGAGGTGTACTTCTTTATATGAGGCAAGAGGGACGAGGTATAGGTCTTGTTAATAAATTAAAAGCATACAAGCTACAGGATGAAGGGATGGATACTCTTGATGCCAATTTGGCTTTAGGTTTTCCAGGAGATATGAGGGAGTACTATACGGGCGCACAGATATTAAAGGATCTTGGAATAAAATCTTTGGACTTACTTACTAATAATCCTGATAAGGTATATCAACTTACAGATTATGGAATGGAGATTTCAAGAAGAGTGCCAATTGAGATTGAAGCTAACAAATATGACGTATTTTACTTAAAAACAAAAAAAGCAAGAATGGGACATATGTTAGAAGTATAGGAGGATAGTAAAATGAAAATTTATGAAGGAAAGTTAGTATCACAAAACATCAAAGTGGGAATCGTAGTTGCTCGATTTAATGAGTTTATTACTTCAAAGCTTTTAGCTGGTGCTATTGATGGGTTGAAAAGGGAAAATGTAAATGAAGACGATATTGAAGTAGCATGGGTTCCAGGTGCATTTGAGATTCCTTTAATTGCTAAGAAAATGGCAAATAGCAAAAAGTATGATGCTGTTATTTGTCTTGGAGCTGTAATCAGAGGTGCAACATCACATTATGATTATGTTTGTTCAGAGGTGTCTAAGGGGATAGCACAGGTTAGCCTTGGGGCAGAAATTCCTGTTATGTTTGGGGTTCTTACCACGGATACTATTGAGCAGGCTGTTGAAAGAGCTGGTACAAAAGCTGGCAATAAGGGATTTGAGTGTGCTCAAGGTGCCATAGAGATGGTTAATTTAATTAAAAATCTTCAACAATAGAAATAGAGTATAAGAAAAATTTGGTATTTAACGATATAGATGAAGGACTAGTGTTACTAGATGCTGCTTTTAATTTCTTAAAATGAGAGATTGACTAAGTAAACTTGGATTGATAAGATACCAATTATGAAATATAAAGCTATAGCATTGGATTTAGACGGAACTCTTTTAAATAGCAAAAAAGAGATTAGCAAAAAGAATAAAGAAGTAATAATGAAAGCAGCAAAGGCAGGTGTTGTTATAATCCTTGCCTCGGGTAGACCTATCCCTGGAGTTAAAAAAATTGCAAAGCAGCTTCATTTAGAAGAAGTAGGAGGATACATACTCTCATATAATGGAGGAATGATTATCAATTGTAAAACAGGAGAGGTTATTCGCAGGGAGACTATTCCTGAAAAGTATTATGCTGATATTGTTCACATCGCCAATAAATTTGATGTCACCACATTGACCTATGATGCAGAGGGCATCATTACAAATAATGAAAACGATAAATACGTACACATCGAATCGCAAATCAACAATATTCCAATCAGACAGGTGTTTCATTTAGAGGAAGAGGCCCAGATTGATCCACCAGTAAAATTTTTGTGCACAGGTGAACATAAGGAACTAAAAAAGGTTCAGGCAAAGCTTGATGAAAAGCTAAATGGTGCTGTAAACGTATTCTTTTCAGAGCCATTTTTCCTTGAGATAACACCTCAAGGAATTGAGAAGGCATCCTCGCTTGAAATCTTGCTTCGAAGTCTTGACATAGACAGGAAAAATCTAATTGCCTGTGGTGATGGCTACAACGACATTCCTATGATGCGCTATGCAGGTCTTGCAGTTGCCATGGAAAATGCGCAAGCTGAGACAAAGGAATGGGCTGATTATATTGCACCAACCAATGATAAGGATGGAGTTGCAGTAGCAATAGAAAAATTTATAAAAGAATAATACATATTTAAGGAGGCTCCTATCGAGCCTTCTTTTTTTGAAAGTAAAAAAATATTTAGTGACATAACTGTGACAATTCAATTGCTATACTTCTCAATATCAAATGAACGAGTTGATAAATACTTTATATAACGAGGAGGAAACTTAAATGGTTAAGAGACAAATGTGGGTTAGAAAATTTGCATGTGGTATGGCAGCGATTGCTATGGTTTCAAATGTTGGTGCAGTTACAGCGTATGCTGCAGAAAATGATGATTTGGCAATTACAGGTTATGTAGATGAAAGCGTACCAGAAGAAGCTCAGAAAGAAGAAGCTCAGAACGGAGAAGCTCAGAACGGAGAAGCTCAGAACGGAGAAGCTCAGAACGAAGAAGCTCAGAAAGAAGAAGCTCAGAACGAAGAAGCTCAGAAAGAAGAAGCTCAGAACGGAGAAGCTCAGAAAGAAGAAACTCAGAAAGAAGAAACTCAGAACGAAGAAAGTCAAAACGAAGAAACTCAGCAAGAAGAAGTTCAGAAAGCAGATGCTCAGAAAACAGTTGAGAAAGAAACTGTAGATCTTTACATGTTACTTGCTAATACATTATGTAAAGATAAAGCCTCAGAAGAAAACAAGGAGCAGGTGAAAACATCTGAAGGTGAAGTCAAAACTGACGAGAGTAAGGCTGAAGAGAAAAAAGAAGAAACTCCAGTGCACAGAGCAGATGCAGGTATTTTTTCAATAATGGAGTTTTCTAATAGTCGATATGTTTATTATGATGATGGAACTTGTAGTGAAATCAAAATAAATGATGATAAAAGTGAAACTTTAGTAGAAAACAAACCATATACTAAAGAAGATTATTGTAAGGCTTACCTTGGTTACAATTTCTTAAATTATATTGCATTAGGTCGTGAAAAAAGCGATGAAATAAGAAAGATGGATAAACAACAGCTTATGGAGTTCATTGAAGAATGTAACAAGAAACCATATTATGATGTGGACGAATTATATCATAAATATATTCCTAATTATGGTGGTGAGTACAAATCAGAATTATTTGAATTAGCTATTAAAAGTGCAAATGAAGGAGTAATGCAGACCAATGGACAAGCTGCAGCAAATTTGGTTGGAGACGTTGAACCAATAAAATATGCTGAAAACTCAATAAAAAACATTGTTACAGGTTTAGCAGGTCAGAATGTGGTTGTTCCAGATTCTGTATATAACAATGATTTTGTTGAAATCAACAATATGGAAGATGATCCAATCACAAAAAACAATGATTATGTTGACTCTATAATTTTAAGAAATCAAGACAATAACTTTATTAATTTTGCCAAAGATGGAATGTCACGTGCAAAGTCAATCGCTGAAATTAGACAGGACAAGAATCTTTCTGATATTCAAAAAACTATTAAGGTGGCAGAGCTTATAGGAAGTACAAAGGAATGGGATGAGGGAGAAGGAAATGCAACTATCCTAAAGAATATGGCAGCAGCATCCCAGGCTCTGATTGCAAATGAAAACGGTGATAATAGCACAAAGACTATGTATGAGGCTATTTACAATTTTAATAAGCATGATTGCTTGTTCTCAGGTGAAGTTATAACTAAGTCAAAGGGATTTATAGAGACAAGAGTTAGCAGCTTTGTACGTAATTGCGAAATCGTTATGGAATGTTTAAAAGCTCATAACCAAGTTGCTAAATTGACTGAGGAGCAGGTAAAAACTTTAGATCCAGAGACTAAGGCTGTTTATGATAGAATTCATGGTGATTCTGCTACAGTATTTAGCAAGATTAAAACAGTGGCTGAAATCTTCTTAGGCAGCGATAACGCCGATGGAACACATAACGCTGGAGTTGCAGATACTGCCAGAGAATATGGTAAAAAGGATAGATGTACATATATTAATTATGGAAAAAATGGAGCTGGTATCAAATTAAATAATAGGCTCAGTTCAAAGGAAGCTAATGACTATACTATTGGTAAATTTACAGATATAAATGCTATTAACGAGAAAGTTAATAATAGTCCGCTGACTACTGATGACTTAAATAATATTTTTGAAAGAGCAGCTAAGCAGGGAAAGACTGTAAAGAATTATCTATCAGAGGTAGGCTTTGATACAAGCAATATGAATAATGGTGTTATTCTCACAGGTTCTTATGATGACAGACCAGAATATGTTAATGCTGGCATTACTATTTCTGTAGGAAGAGGTACAATGGGATTAAAGGGTGTCGGTGTAGATGATACTTCATGTAAAGAACAGAAAGTTGGAATTACAGAACATGAGCATAGAGTATTTTGGACATGTGATACCAGATTAGAAAACAAGCTACCTATTTTTACATTTGAAGCAAAGTAGAGTATTCTTATTATAATAATACGGGGAGAAAAGGAGGACATTAATGAAAAGAGGATTAGCACTATTAACAGCTTTAGTTGTTGGTACAACAACACTATTCAGCCAGTCGGCAATCACTGCCCAGGCAAAGGCAAATACCATTGAAGCTATGGTACAGGAAATGCCAGTAGAGCAGAAGGTGGCCCAGATGTTTATGCCATCCTTCAGATATTGGGGTACTGGCGATGACAAAAAAGGAGTTACGGAATTAAATGATGAGCTTAGGTCTACTTTAAAGAAGTACCATTTTGGTGGAGTGATTTTATTTGGACAGAATGCTCAGAATGCAAAACAGACTACAGAGCTTGTAGCTGATATGCAAAAGGCTAATCTACAGGGTGGAGCCACTTCATCACTACTGATTTCAATTGATCAGGAAGGTGGTTATGTCTCACGTTTAAATACTGGAACTCAAATGCCAGGAAATATGGCAATAGCTGCTACAGGAAATCCTGATAATGCATATAAGGTTGCCCAGATTATGGGCGAGGAGCTTGCAGTACAGGGAATTAATCTGGATTTTGGTCCTGTAATGGATGTAAACAATAATCCAGCCAATCCTATAATTGGTGTTCGTTCATTTTCAGATAAGCCAGAGGTAGTAGCAAAATTTGGCCAGCGATATATTGATGGTCTTCATGCAAATGGAGTTATGTCTGCCTTAAAGCATTTCCCTGGTCATGGTGATACTGCAACAGATAGCCACACAGGACTTCCACTTATCGATAAATCATATGATGAGTTAAAGCAGTTTGAGCTTATTCCATATGCATCAGTTGCTAAATCTACTGATTTTATTATGACAGCCCATATTCAGTATCCGCAGATTGAAAAGGGTACTTATGTTTCAAAGAAGACTGGTGAGGTAATTAATCTTCCAGCGACTCTTTCAAAGACAATTCTTACGGATATTCTGAGAAAGGATTTAGGATTTGATGGAGTAATCGTAACAGACGCAATGGACATGGATGCTATAAAAGAACATTTTGATAGAATGGATGCTGCAAAATATGCTATCAATGCAGGAGCTAATTTGCTACTTATTCCAGTAGATTTAACTACAGTAGCAGACCTTCAAAGCCTGGATGAATATATTGCAGGAATCGTAAAAATGATTCAAAGTGGTGAGATATCTGAGGCAAGAGTAAACGATTCTGTTACAAGGATTCTAAATGTAAAAGCAAAGTATGGATTGCTATACGATGATTCCCTTAATAAGATTTCAAAATGGTCAAGAATCCAGCCATCAGTAAATCTGGCAGAAAGTGTTGTAGGCTGCAAGGAGCATCATGATGTGGAATGGAAGATGGCACTTCAAGCAATCACTTCTGTTAAAAATGATGATGCATTCCCAATTGCCACAAACAAAAAGGTTACTGTTTTATATCCAGCAGAAAATCAAAAGCTTTCAATTACTTATGCTATCAATAAATTAAATGAAAGTGGCATCAAGGTTGATTCAAACAATGTAAATGCAATCTGTGTAAAGGATTTTGCAAATGTAGATGTTAATAAAGCATTAGAAGGAGCTGATGAAGTAATATGTATTTCAGCTACCTATTCAGCAGAGGTTAAAAATAAGGACTTTGTTAACAGTGTAATCAAAACGGCTCATGCAAATAACGCAAAGGTAGTTTTAGTAAGTGCGCATCTGCCTTATGACAGTGCACTTTATCCTGAGGCTGACGGAATAGTTGCTTGCTACAGCGGCAAAGGTATGCCAGAGCTTCCTACAGGAATGCCAAACAACAAACAGTATGGTGCAAATCTTCCAGCTGCAATTTTTAGCATTTTTGGTGGTTCTAATCCAACTGGAGTAATGCCAGTCAGCTTCTAATAATGTATAATGATTAAAAAGTAAAGGGCACAAACACTGTGCCCTCTATTTTATGATTTATGAAAAAAGGGGTAATACAAGGAGAACTGTTATGACAAAAAATGATTTTGCATTAACACCGCCTATGGGGTGGAACAGCTACGATTATTATGACACCACAGTCAATGAAGCGCAGGTGAAAGCCAATGCGGATTTTATGGCAAAGCATCTAAAGCAATTTGGCTATGAATATGTGGTTGTAGATATCGAGTGGTATTCAAATGATGCTGGAACCAAACGAAACGAATATCAGTACATTCCATTTGGAGATGATGAAATTGATGAATATGGAAGATTTATTCCAAGTCCAGTCAGATTTCCATCATCAAAAAATGGGGCAGGCTTTAAGCCATTGGCTGATTATTGTCATGAGCTGGGGCTCAAATTTGGTATACATATTATGAGGGGAATTCCTCGAACTGCTGCTGAAAGACATCTGCCGGTTTTGGGCACATCTGTTACAGCTGCAGACATTGCAAATCCAAGCAGTATCTGTGGTTGGAATCCAGATATGTATGGTGTTAAAAATGCCATAGAGGGTCAGGCCTACTATGATTCAATTATTAATCTTTATGCAAGCTGGGGCGTGGATTTTATCAAATGTGATGACATCTGCGATTCATGGATGTATAAACCAGAGGACTTTAGTGGCTGGCATGAGACCAGAATGCTTCACGAGGCTATTATGAAATCAGGCCGTGAGATAGTGCTCAGCCTTTCTCCAGGACCGGCACACATCGATAAGGCTTTTCATTATCAGGAAAATGCAAATATGTGGCGCATTACAGATGACTTTTGGGATAAGTGGGAGCTTCTTAAAAATATGTTCTGGCGCTGTGAAATGTGGCAGGATCATGTAAAAACCGGATGCTTCCCAGATTGTGATATGCTTCCAATAGGTATAGTGGGAGGTGGCTTTGGTGAAGAACGCTTAAGTAATTTTACATATGATGAGCTTCAGACAATGATGACTCTTTGGAGCATGTTCCGTTCACCACTTATGATAGGTGGAGAGCTCACAAAAATGACTGAAGAAGATGTGGCATTACTTACAAACAAATATTTACTTACATTTATGGAAGATGGCTGGAAAGCAAGTCAGGTATATAGGGATGACACAAAAGCTATATGGAAGACTAAAAATGCTGCCACTGGCCAATTCGCATTTGCGATATTTAATCTTTCGGATGAATACAGAGATTTTGATGTGGATTTGGAAAAGTTGCTTCAGTCAAAGGTTGAAACACTAAAAATTAAAGATATATGGACAGATAATCTGTATGAAGTGGACAGCAAGCCTGTATTTACCATACCACTTCATGGAGTTAAGGTATTCATAGTACAGTAATAACGACAAAAAAGCAGTTCGGTTTGAACTGCTTTTTTGCATTTCAAGAGACAACAATAAGAGTAAATATCAGAATATATGTGAAATCTTTTTGAAATATAAGATTTATACAAAGCATTTCTTGTATTTGTTGATAAAATCATATATAAGTACTGACACTTATAATTGGCCATGCCTATAATTTTTATCAAGCAGTCTTATCTATGTGGAATGCTTGGTTATTCAGATAAAACAGGGGAATTCAGGTAACATGAAACAAAACAGGATTAAATTAACTGCAATTGTATTAATAAGTATAGCTGCAAATGTATTACTGTACTATTTTATGTATACTTTTGGGCTACCTCTTTATTTTGATACTGTTGGAACGATTTTTACGACAATAGTTGCAGGACCATTTTTTGGAATACTTACCGGGTTTGCTACAAACGTAATAGGTATGATTAGCAATATTGAAACTATTTACTATTCCTCAATTAACTCACTTATAGCCCTTGCAACCTTTTCATATGTGAAAAAGTATTCTATTAACCGAATTTATAATATTGCTGGGCTCACAATCAGACTGGCAACTCTTACTGGAGTTCTGGCCACAATTATTCAGTGGGTATTATTTGATTTTCAAAATTCTGTAGTTGGAAATAATGCCGCTGAGATTGCTGAAATAACTGGCATGCATATAGTAATTCCTACGTTAATTCTAAATATTTTAATTAATATTCCAGATAAAGGGATGTCCATTGTCATAGTTCGTTTGGTGTTAAAGCTGTTCCCTGAAAATTTTGCCGATGATATACAGCTTTGTACACTAAGACAGGCTGTCCGTCCAAAAATGGAAGTGGAAAAAAGAAAAAAGGGGGTTAAATGGATCAGGCATTCTGTTCGCACAAGAGAAACTCTGACTTTAGTTATGACATCATCCATAATCGTTATTGCAATGGCCTGCATTGGCTTTCGTCTGTACTATCAGAACGAAAAAAATTCAATGAAGGAAAACGTTTATAATGCGGCAGCCTTTGTGGCTGAAATGATAGATCCTAAATTAGTTGATAGGTTTAATAAAAATGGTGTAAATGCCGTTGGATATCAGGAGACAGAAAAACTATTAATTATGATAAGAGATAGTGTCCCTGAAATTTCAAGTCTCCATGTGACGGAAATTAAAGAAGATGGATATCATGTGATTTACGACTTGGCAAAAGAAGATATGGTTAAACACAATCCTGGGGATGTTGTTCCTTTTGAGGAAGGATTTAAGCCATACATAGCAAAAGCCATTGCTGGTGAAGACATTGAACCAATCGAAGAGGCGACAATTAGACATTGGACTTACACAATATTTTATCCGGTTAAGGATGATGAGGGAAAAACGGTTTGCTATGTAAGCTGTTATGTATTGCTGGTTTATTTGGCAGGATATATGTTTAAATTCCTACTAAAAGTGCTTTTTATATTAGCCGGATTATACCTGCTTTTGGTAGCATATGAGCTTTGGCGTACCAGCATTAATACCACCTATCCGATAACTGCCATTACAGAATGCGTGGATCATTTTTCTGATAATGGCGATGATCAAACAAGTCTTGATGAAAACGTTAAAAAGATAAGAGCCATTGATATTCGAACTGGCGATGAAATAGAAAAGCTTTATAAGACTATATGTGATATGGCTCTGAATCAGGCTGAACAGATGCGAAATATCAGGCGCCTATCTGAGTCCACCATGAAAATGCAGGATGGATTGATTATAACTATGGCTGATATGGTTGAAAGCCGCGATTCCGACACAGGGGCTCATGTTCAGAAAACTGCAGCATATGTAAAAATAATTGTGGAGGGCCTTAAAGAAAAAGGGTATTACCCTGAAAAGATTAATGCAAAATTTATGTCAGACATTGTAAGGTCTGCTCCTCTTCATGATGTAGGAAAAATAAATATCTCAGATAAAATTCTTAACAAGCCAGGAAAGCTGACAGATGAAGAATTTGAAATAATGAAAACTCATACAACTGCAGGTAAGGAGATTATGGAAAAAGCCATTTACACTGTAAAGGGTGGAAGCTATTTAAAGGAAGCCAGAAATATGGCAGCATATCATCACGAAAGATGGGATGGTAAGGGATATCCTGATGGTCTGCATGGAGAAGTAATCCCTTTATCTGCAAGAATAATGGCGGTGGCAGATGTTTTTGATGCCCTGACATCGAAGCGTGTATATAAGCCTGCTTTTGAATTGGAAAAGGCATTGGATATTCTAAAAGAAGGCGCTGGCACACAGTTTGATCCAAAATGTGTTGAAGTATTTTTGGAAGCTGTACCTGAAATAAAGGTTATTCTCAAGAAATATAATGAGATTTAGGAAGAAAGGTTGTTTTTACTTTGAGACATTTTACTATTAAAAATGCGAAAAAGTTAATAGTCCTTTTAATTGCGTTGCTGCTTTTGGCACCAGCAAAGGTGAATCATGCTGCAGATAAGGACAGCAATGAAGTGGCAAAATCTGGTGGTGGCTATGCACTGTCTGGTCAGCTCCCTCAGGTAGGATATACAGCAAAGATTTATGATGCATCAAACGGACTTGTTACCTCAGATGCAAATTGCGTAATGTGTGCTAGCGACGGAGCAATCTGGATAGGTAGCTATGGTGGAATCATCAGATATGATGGAACTACTTTCGTCAGGCTGGAGTCCAGTGAAGGTCTCACAAGTGGCAGAACTATTTTTGAGGATTCTTCAGGTAGAATTTATATCGGTACAAATGATAATGGTGTTGTAGTTCTAGATGGTGACAACCGCACTCATTACACATATAAGGAAGGCCTTCCATCATCATCCATAAGAGCATTTGCGGAAGATGATGAGGAAAATGTTTTTATTGGAACAACATCTGGCTTGGCTTATCTTAATCCAGAGGGGCAGCTTTGCAAAATTGATGATGAAAGAATTAATCATGAGAGAGTCCTTAGACTGGTTTCAGATGTATCAGGTATTATTTATGGTCAGACCTCAAGCGGAACAGTTTTTTCTATAATTGATTGTAAGATTTCAGCTGTATATACTTCCAGAGACCTTGGTATAGACGATATAACCTCAATTCTTGCAGATCCAAAGGTTTCAGGAAAAGTATATTTTACCACAGAAAGCTCTTCGGTATATTATGGAACCTTTGGCGCCAGAGCTTTTAACATGGAACGTATTTTGACTGACGGAATATCCAATCTTCATTGGATTAGCTATGACTGTGGCAGAGTTTGGGTTTCATCTAAGGATGGATTTGGATACATCGACAAGCAAAAGCATTTCCATCTGGTAAAACATCTTCCTACAAATACATCAATCGAGATGACAACCTCTGACTATCAGGGAAATCTGTGGATAGCTTTATCTACAGAAGGAGTTATGAAGGTTGTTACAAATAATTTTTCTGACATAACAGAAGAAGCTCAAATCAGGGATGCTGTTACTAACGCTGTATGTACCTACAATGGCTATTTATATATTGGTACTGATTATGGCCTTTATGTGGTTGATAGGGAAAATCATGCTTATGATAACGAATTGACCTATATGCTAAATGGCTCAAAAATCAGATGCATTATGAAGGACAAGGCAGGAAATCTTTGGATTTCAACCTATACAAATGGAAAGGGATTAGTCTGCCTTAAAGCCTCAGGAGAGATAGTTTCTTATACCCGTGCTACTGGTATGCCTACCAACCAGGTTAGAAGTACTAACGAAACTGATGATGGAAAAATATTAGTTTCTACAAATGCAGGCTTGGTCATAATTAAGGACGGAGAAATTATAAAAACTGTTGGGGAAGAAGATGGAATCAGAAATACCGTCTTTTTTACAGCTGTAGAGTCAAAGGACGGCAGAATCTATGTTGGTACGGATGGAGATGGAATTTATATAATAGACAATAATAAAATCACTAGAATTGGGCGTGACGAAGGTCTTACAAGTGATGTTGTATCTCAAATTAAGTGGGATGCGGAAAATGAAGTATATTGGATAATCACTTCAAATTCAATTGAATATATGAAAAATGGTGCTATCTACAACGTGCCAACATTTCCATACAATAATAATATTGATATTATTTTGGGCGATAATGGTAATGCCTGGGTACTTTCAGCCTGTGGAATTTATAGCGTTCAAATGGAAGAGATGCTTAATAATAGAGTTGAAAACTACAGGCTATATACTATAGATAACGGTATGCCATATGGAATTACATCGTTGTCATATAGCACAATGGATGACGATGGAAATATGTTAATAGCTGGTCGTCATGGTGTTATAGGCGTTAATATGACCCGTTTCTTTGAGATAGATGCAGATGTAAAAGTAGGTTTAGGCGGTATATTCTGTGATGGTGAAAAAATAATTCCAAATGAAAATGGAAAATATATTATTCCTACTTCAGGGGAACGTATCCGTATTATACCGTCAGTTATGGACTATTCGATGTTAAATCCTACTGTCCATGTATATATGACTGGACTTGATGATAAAGGTGTAATTGTTGGAAAAAGTGAATTAGGCCCAATAGAGTACACAAATATACCTTATGGAAAATATAAACTTCATATTGAAGTCTTGGATAATAACACTGATGAGGTTATTAAGGATGATGTATTTGACATCTATAAAAGACCTCATTTGATGGAGTTTATTGTATTTAGAGTATTTGCCTTGGCAGCAATTGTAGTTATTGTGGGCATAGTCATTTACCAGATAATGCAAAATAAGGTAATTAAAAGGCAATATGATGAGATAATTCAGGCAAAGAATGAAGCTGAAAGAGCTAACACTGCAAAGAGTAGATTCCTTGCCAATATTTCTCATGAGATTAGAACCCCAATCAACACAATAATAGGTATGAATGAAATGATTACCAGGGAAAATCCTGAAGGGGTGCCAAAAAACTATTTCCTGGCAATGATGAATTACTCATTTGATATTAGAAGTGCTGCAGACTCACTTTTGAGTCTTATTAATGATCTTCTTGATATGTCAAAAATTGAATCAGGAAAGATGCATCTTGTAGAAGAGGAATATGACCTGCAGGAGATGATCAGGTCTGTTGCAAGCATGATCAGGGTAAAGAGCACCCAAAAGGAATTGACCTTTGACATAGTTGTGGATGAAATATTGCCAAAACGTCTTTACGGAGATGATGGAAAAATTAAGCAGATAGTCATAAATCTGCTTACTAATGCTGTCAAATATACAGATGATGGTGGCTTTATTTTATCGGTATCTATGCTTAAAAGAGAAGATGATGTGTGTGATATCAGCTTCGTTGTAAAGGATACAGGAATAGGTGTTAAAGAAGAGGATTTAGATAAAATATTTACAGCTTACGAGCGCCTGGATGAGGTAAAAAATAGCGCTATCCAAGGCACTGGACTTGGACTTGATATTTCAAACAGATTTGCAGAGCTCATGGGTGGTAGTCTTACATTAGAGAGTACCTACGGCGAAGGCTCTGAATTCACCCTTACGGTTTCACAAAAAGTAGTAGACAGTACACCGATTGGCGTTTTCACCGAACGAGAAGAAACATTTGCAAAGGGACCATATATTCCAAAATTTATAGCACCAGATGCAGATGTTCTTGTAGTTGATGATAACCCGATGAATCTTAATGTTATCAAAAATCTGCTGAAAGCAACAAAGGTATTTGTGACCACAGCTTCAAGTGGTGTTGAATGTATCGAAAAAATACAACAGGACAAATTCCACATTGTACTGCTTGACCACATGATGCCGGAAATGGATGGTATCGAAACTCTTGAGAAAATCCGTGAGATAGATAAGGAGCTTCCAGTCTATGCTCTTACCGCAAATGCGGTAGCAGGAGAAGAGTTCTATACCTCTAAGGGCTTTAATGGATATCTGTCAAAGCCTGTGGATAGCGAAGCCTTAGAGCGCACCATTATGAAGCATATTCCAGAGGAAATGATGGAAAAGGCTACAGAGGCTGATGTTGAAGAGGACCTTGATGAAATCCCAATCGACCTTGTTTGGATAAGTGATATTACAGACATTTCAGTGCCAGATGGAATTAGAAATTCAGGTGGTATAAAAAACTTTATCTTTGCCCTTAAGCTTTTCTACGACACCATTGATGATAATTCAGAGGTTATTGAAAATGCATATGAAAGTAAAAATATAAGACTATACACCATAAAGGTACATGCCTTAAAGAGTTCAGCAAGAATTATAGGCGCTATTCCACTTTCTACGTTAGCGGCCTCACTTGAGGATGCTGGCAACCATGAGGATGTGAAATTCATCGAAAATAATCACAGGAAATTCATGGATGATTACTATGCATTTAAGGAAAAGCTAAAGCATATAGAGGAAGGAACTGAAGATAGTAGCAATAAGGAGCCTATACCACAAGATGAACTAAAGGAAGCGTATGCAGCCCTAAAGGATATGATTCCGCAAATGGATTACGATGCGGTTGAGATGATAGTTGAACAGCTTAAGGAATACAAGCTTCCAGCAGAAGATAGTGAAATCATTTCAAAAATCGAAAAGCTGCTTAGAAGCTTTGACTGGGATGAAATGGAAACTTTAATTACAGAAAAACTTCAGTAGAGCACACAAAAGGAGAGGCAAGATGGAAAGCAAAATGATTGTAGTGGGGGAAAAGGAATCATTTATCGTCAGGGTTCTTATTCAAAAGGCAACGGCTGCCGGCTGTAAGACAAAATTTGTCCATTGGTCTGTTAATGATATCAATAGTAGCCTTGAAAAAGATATGCTGATTACCTTTTACATTGATGAAAATGACGTTCCCCAGGAGGATGTTATTCATTTTCTCATTGATAATATGGAAAACATGGGGCTACAAATGATTCTCATTGGTGAGCAAAGCGATATAGATGCCATGGAAAAATTTTTCCCTAAGCATCTGATATATCAAGCCTTTGGCAGACCGGTGGATAATGCAGTTTATACCCAGTCAGTCAAAGAGTTTTTTGAGAAGGAAGCAAAGGGCGACTTCAAGAAAAGCATTCTTGTTGTAGATGATGACCCACAATATCTAACACTTGTCAGGGAATGGCTTCGTGACTCCTATAAGGTATCCATGGCGAATTCTGGCATGCAGGCTATAAAATGGCTTGCTAAAAATAAGGTGGATTTGATTCTTTTAGACCATGAAATGCCTGTCACAAGCGGACCACAAGTTTTGGAAATGCTTCGCAGTGAGCCTGAAACAAAAAATATTCCCGTAATGTTTCTCACAGGAAAAGGTGACAAGGAAAGTGTTATGGCAGTAGTGGCACTTAAGCCGGAAGGATATTTTTTAAAGACAATAGACAAAAAGGAATTATTAGATAAGCTTCAGGCCTTTTTTATAATGCAAAAGTAATTAAGAGTAATTCAGATAGTAATGTACATTCAGGAGAAGGTTTAAATGTATAGATTTTTTCAAACCTATCAATTGGATATTATGTTGATACTTTGCGGAGTAAGCTTGACCATGACATTGCTTCTTTTCATCACCAGATTTCTTCCTAAAAGAAGAAAATGGAGTCTAATTTTCATGGAGATAGCTGCGGCCCTTTTGCTGTATTTTGACAGGACTGCTTATATATATTCCGGTGATGTATCTGCCATGGGATATTTTATGGTTAGGCTATCCAATTTTATGGTCTTTCTCATGACTCCAACCATCGTTCTTACATTTGGATTTTGTCTGGTTGATGCACTTAACAAGGGTGAAGAAATACAAATAGTTCCAAAAAGACTTGTTATTGTGGGTATAGCAGCATTGGTAGCAATGATGCTTGCAGTGGTATCCACATTTACAGATATGTATTATTACTTTGATGAATACAATGTCTATCACAGGGGGCCACTCTTTTTATTCAGCTATATAATCCCTGTATTGGGACCTTTGATTCAATACACTGTAATATTTCAATATAGAAAAAGATTTAGTGTATTTTTATACACTGCCTATACGCTATACATTTTCTTGCCTATAGTGGCAGGTATAGTTCAGATATTTGCATATGGAATCTCCATAGTAAATATGGGGATGGTTTTTGTCTCCATATCCCTTTATATATTTACATATCTTGATATAAATGAAGAGGTCATCAGGGCTCACACCATTGAGCTTGAAAATATAGAAAAAGAAAAGAAGAGTATGAAACGACTCTTCGATCAGACCGCTAATGCTCTTGTAAAAGCCGTGGAAAAAAAGGATGAATATTTAAAGGAAATTCTGCAAAAAAGGCTGAGATTGCCAGAGATATAGCAAAGGAAGCTGGGCTGAGTGATGAGGAATGTGAAGAGGTTTATTATGCCGCCCTGTTGCAGAATGTAGGTAGAATTGGATTACCAGATAGCATCATTGGAAAGACAAGTATGCTATCGTCCTTTGAAGAGCAGCTTCTTAAGCAGGAGCCTGTTTTGAGTGGAGAAATTCTTTCTAGCATTACCGAATATCCATATTTAAGCTTAGGAGCCAGATACAGTTGTGAAAGCTATGATGGAAATGGATATCCGGAGGGGCTTTCAGGAGAAAATATTCCAGAGATTGCAAGGATAGTAGCGGTTGCCGACGCTTATGTAGATATGTCGTCAAAGAAAATAAACCGCAATCCAATTCCTGAACCTATGATTAGGGAAGATTTTGTAAAAAATGCAGGGATTAAATTTGACCCGGTCTATGCAAATATCATGGTTAAACTCATCGATAATAATGATTTTAAGATAGTTCCTGAGGCAGAAGACGAGCTTATAACTGAGCTTGAATGTAAACAATATAGAGACAATTTCTCCAAGGGTATAGAGGTTACAGGTTTTGTAAAAAACATTACCTTTTTTTCTGTCAAAGCTGAAGATGACAGTCAGTTTAGTCAGCCATCTATTGTTTTGTTTGATTCCTTTGACAGGCATGTTCATGTGGATGAAATGTCGATTTCTGCTTTTAGATATACAGAGTATGGAGAGCTGTGGTTTGATGGCCATAGTATATCTACCAATGTGAGAAATATGCAGGTGAATGTTTCTGATAAAGAAACGGATCAAAGTATGCCAAAGCTTTTCAAGGAGGCAGGAAAAATCGAATCCAGGTACAGAATTTCTGCATGCCGTTATGAAGATCATGTAAAGATCATCATGGAAAATAATGGAAAGTTAGTAGAGGCAATCATCGCCCTTCCAGATAAAACGAAATCATTATTTATCGGTCTTACAGGTGAGAATTGCATTATTTCAAGTATTAATGTTGAAGAAACCGATATTCAAACAAAGGAAAATGACATCGAAAGAATCGAAGATGAAATTGATTTTAAGGACAGAATGGAATCAGATGTTCCTAATGTACAGATAGACCGAACCAGATCTGATGCCACCGAGGGAATCGAGGTTGTAGATGACCGTATACTTTGTTTTCATTCTATGACGTTACCATCAGGCAGCTTTATCTGGCATTGTCCTTATATTGTTCTATTTTATTCTGAGGACAAAAAAGTCTTTGGAGAGGGATACAAGGAATATGCCATGATAAAGATAAACGGTGAGGACGATGGCTCTAAAGAAGATGCTGATAATAAATTTTTCATGGAAAAAGGAGAGGACTTCAAAGATTGGGAAATTTTCAAGCATTTATGTAAGCAGGGTATAGAATGCAAAGTTACCTTTAAACGAAAAGGAAATAAAATCACTTTGCATACCGAGAACCTTGGAATAAAGATTTCAAACACCACAATTTTGCATGAAGGAAATGAAAAGGTTTATGTTGCAATCACTGGAGATCAGGTGGCTTTGACGGATATTAGAGTAAGATAAAATAAATTATTAAAGAACAAAAATTGTATTCAATTAAATCAAATAAATATGTTGATTTCATCCCCTTCATTTAATAATATAGTCTAAGATTTTTAAGAGAAGGATATATTGTTATGAAGGGGTTTACAATTTCAAAAAGCAAAACTATCGATTTTACAGTAGGAAAGCCATCCAGCCTGATTATGCAGTTTTTCTGGCCGCTATTAATGACTAGCATGTGCCAGCAGCTGTACAACTTTGTGGATTCTATGATTGTGGGACGAGGCATCAGTGATAATGCCCTGGCTGCAGTTGGAAATATGGGGTCACTGTTCTTTTTGATAGTTGGATTTTCATTTGGCTTGGCAAATGGATTTGCCATTCTCATTGCACAAAGCTTTGGCGCAAAAGATTTTGAAGAACTGCGTCACAGAATAGCAGGAACTATAGAGCTTGGTATAGTACTTGCCATAGGACTTACTATTTTTAGTGTGCTGTTTTTACCAAATGCATTATCGTATTTACGAACTGATCCTATCATTATGGCGGATTGTCTTAAGTATGGTTATATTCTTTTTGGTGGATTGTTTGTAGGAATTGCCTACAATATTTCAGCAGCCATTTTACGTTCACTAGGAGATAGCCAGACTCCACTTATTTCTATTATAGTATCCTCAGTTACAAATCTTTGCCTGGATAGCTTATTTATTTTCGGTTTAAAATCAGGAGTAGAGGGAGCTGCAATAGCAACTATTATTGCACAGATAGTTTCAGTTATTATCTGCCTAAAAAAGCTTTTTTCTATTGAGATTATCAGACTATCAAGGGCTGATTTTAAGGATAATACAAGAGTATTTGGACTGCTTATTTCTAACGGACTTCCTATGGCACTTATGAATTCCATCACTGCCATAGGACTTATGGTGGTTCAATATTTTGTAAATGGATATGGTGTTATTTATACAGCAGCCTATGCGGCAGGTAGCAAATATCTTAATCTGTTTATGAATCCTGCGGCTACCACAGCAAACGCAATTAGTGCATTTACCAGCCAAAATTATGGTGCTAAATTATATGAACGTATTGTAGAGGGCATTAAGTATGGCCTTAAGATGGTAACATTTTTCTATATAGTGCTAGGCGGCATCATGGTGGTGTTCCCTGCAAATCTTGCAAGAGTGTTATTGTCAGGTGAGGAACAAATCAGACTGGTGTGCATTTTCCTTCCTACCTGTGGAGTGATGCTGATTTTCCTTAATGTATTATTCATAGTCAGAGCAGCAGTTCAGGGAATGGGCAAACCAATACTTCCAATGATTTCTGGTATTGTTGAGATGGTACTTAGAACATTTGTAATATCATTTTTCCTTGGCAGAATCGGTTATAGAGCTACCGCATTTGCGGAAATTTCTGCATGGATAGGTGCGCTTATTATTAACGCATATGCGTTAGGATTGTACCTAATACCACTTGTAAAAGGAGATAAATTTGAGACTGTACGAGAGTAGTCTCTAATTTTAAGCGGGCACTCTGAGAGGGAGGTAAGCTTATGTATTTAAATACAAAAAGACATTATCTTTCAAAAGCAATATGCATTTCTTCCCTGGTTAGTTTGGTTGCACAGATATTAAACGCAATTGCAAGAATTATATTTTCCTCTCATTTGCCTGAGCCGGATATGTTAAACAGCGCCGTTTTCACATTTAGTGTTGTCACTCAGGTTGGCGTTATTGCCTTTATTTTTATTATTTTTCTTTCTTACATTAAGAAAATGCGTCATCTGACAAATATAATAAATGCAGATGACGCTGATGAATTTGCAGTTCTTCAAAAGCAATATATTCCAGACTCAATATCTACCCTCAGAGGGGAATCTATCTATCAGCTCCTTGAAATCTGGGCTGTTATTTTGCTTTTCGTACAAACCATATCCCTTGTATCTAATTACAAATATAGGAATTTTGTCAGTGAATTATATGATATTATACCTATGGATAATTATGAAAATGCAGTTACTTTTTCTGCAATCTATAATTCTACCCACGGATTTAAATATATAGGAATGTTTTCGGCCATTGTTATCGGCATTTTTGTGACAGCAGTTTTTCTGAAGGATAGATTTTTAAAGGTACTTACTACCTGTATTACAGGATTTTTCGTGTTGGCCTTTACTATTTTTCAGATGGTGACTTTTTATACGCAGCTAAAGATAATAAGTATCGTATGGACATCTGTTATATATCACGGCCTTGAGACTATTGGTCTTATTGCTTTTTCTATATATTTAGCAAAACACTATAAAGGATTGTAAATTAATGCTAAAGGATAAAGACATCAGGGAAGGCCTATTTGATTATTTAGAAATTGAATATGGTAAAATACGTATATACGAAGAAAAGATGATTGGAAAATCAAGAGCGGATGCATACATGGTGATAGATAATGCTCTTGTAGGGATAGAGATAAAGTCAGACGCAGATACCTATACCAGACTTGAAGGTCAGATAAAGGATTACGATAAATACTTTGAATATAATATGGTAGTGGTAGGCAGTAGTCACGCCATGCACATCGAGGAGCATGTACCAGAGCATTGGGGGATTATCACAGTAGATGAAGTAGACGAGATGCCAGATTTTTATTTTTTAAGGAGACCTGTTTTAAATGAAAAAGCAGATGTAAGCAAAAAGCTAGAATTGCTTTGGCGTCCGGAGCTTTCTATTATCGTTGAAAAATATCAGCTTCCAGCTTACAAAAGCTTAAGCAAGCCTGCACTTAGAAAAAAACTTATGGAAAAATTAGAGGTTTCTCAGATAAATGAATCTATAAGTGAGATATTATTCGAGCGAGACTACGAAAAAATGCTTTCAGAGATTAATGAATATAGAAAGGCTAAAAATCCTAGAAGACGTGGTCCTAAAAAAGCTACAAGTGTAAAAAGAGTCAGAAGATTGTCAAAGTAATTAATTATGCATAGTTTATTCAATTTTGAAATGCTGTATTTTGAAATTTAAACATTTACGGAGTTTTGCAGTGCAAAACTCCATTTTTATATTGAAATATAATTTTTTTATGCTATTATATGTATAAAAATACATTAAGAGGAATAAATATACATGAAAAAGAAATTATCGCTATTACTCTTAGGTTTAACAACAGCTCTGATGATAGGCTGTGGTGCTAAGGCTGAGAGCACAGGAAAACAGATTAATTCTGCAGACGATTTAGAGGGAGCAAAGATTGGTGTCCAGCTTGGAACCATCGGCGATATCTATGTCTCTGACATGGAAGGAGACGAGGCAGGCACTACTGTAGAGCGTTACAACAAAATCACAGATGCTGTCCAGGCTCTTCGTCAAGGCAAGATTGACTGTGTCATCGTTGATGAGCAGCCAGCCATCGCCACCACAAAGGACGAGAAGAATCTTGAAATCTTAGAGGAGCCATTCGAATTAGAAGAATATGCTATCTGTATCGCAAAGGATAATAACGAACTTCTTGAAAAGGTAAATGGCGCACTTGCAGAGCTTAAGGAAGAAGGTGTTATCGACCAGATTAATGCAAACTATATCGGCGATGATACAAAGGGAACCTGCCCATATGTTTCTCCAGAGGGAATAGAATATACAGGTACACTTGTAGTTGCTACAAATGCAGCATTTCCACCATATGAATACTATGAGGAAAGCAAGCCTGTAGGTATTGATATGGAGCTTATAAAAGCTGTTGGTGACAAGATTGGTCTTCAGGTTAAAATCGAAGATATTGAGTTTGACAGTATTATCAATGCTGTAGATTCACACAAGGCTGATGTGGGTATTGCTGGTATGACTATGACAGAAGAACGTCTTAAGTCAATCAATTTCTCTGATCCATACACCACATCAAAGCAGGTCATCATTGTAAATAATGGTGCTGGTGCAGGCAACAGCCTTGGATTTGTCGATAATTTCAAACGAAACTTTGTTGATGATAATAGATGGAATTACCTATTTAAGGGTCTTATTAATACACTTATAATCGCACTTTGTGCCGTAGTTGCAGGTGTAATTATAGGTTTCTTGGTTGCTATAGTTCGTGTTACATATGACAAGACTGGCTCAATGGTATTTTTAAATGCCATTTGTAAGCTTTATCTTACAATCATCCGTGGTACTCCTATGATGATTCAGCTTTTGATTATTTACTATGTAGTATTCAAAGCTGTAAATGTTCCAAAGATTCTTGTAGCCATTATCGCATTTGCGATAAATTCAGGAGCATACGTTGCAGAAATAATGCGTGGTGGTATTATGTCAATCGACGGTGGTCAGATGGAGGCTGGTCGAAGCCTTGGTCTTGATTACAAGCAGACAATGACTTCAATCATCCTTCCACAGGCTGTTAAAAATGTACTTCCTGCACTTGGAAATGAGTTTATTTCACTTATTAAGGAAACCTCAATCTGTGGTTACATTGGTCTTATGGATTTAACTCGTGGTGGTGATATTATCAGAAGTATTACCTACGAGGCATTCCTTCCACTTATTGCAGTAGCCCTTATATATCTTATTATTGTTCAGGTTCTTAACATGGGAGTTGGCAAACTTGAAAAGTCATTACGTAAGAGTGAACAATAATTAAAGGAGAAATTAAAATGAGTAACGAAGTATTAATAAAGGTTGAGAATCTTTCAAAATCCTACGGGAAAAATGATGTTCTTTCAAATGTAAATATGCAGATTGAAAAGGGAGAGGTTATTGCTATCATTGGCCCTTCAGGCTGTGGTAAGTCTACATTTATCCGAACCCTCAATCAGCTTGAGAATGTAACAGGTGGTTCTATTTATCTAGATGGCGAGGAAATCACAAAAAAGGGAGTTGATATAAATGATGTTCGCCGTCGCGTGGGAATGGTTTTCCAGCACTTTAATCTTTTCCCACATCTTACAATCCAAAAGAACCTGACACTAGCCCCTGTAAAGCTTGGACTTATGAGCCAGGCTGAGGCTGATAAAAAAGCAACTGAGCTTTTAAATCGAGTTGGACTTGCAGACAAGGCTAGTGCATATCCTGACAGTCTTTCAGGTGGACAGAAGCAGCGTATAGCAATTGCTCGTACACTTGCAATGAATCCTGAAGTAATTCTTTTTGATGAGCCTACATCGGCTCTTGATCCAGAAATGGTAGGAGAGGTTCTTTCTCTTATGAAGGAGCTTGCAGATGATGGAATGACAATGGTGGTTGTAACTCACGAAATGGGATTTGCAAAAGAGGTTGCAGACCGCGTTATGTTCTTTGATGAAAAGGGAATAAAGGAAGAAGGCACTCCAGTCGAAATCTTCCAGTTCCCAAAGAGCCAGAGATTAAAGGATTTCCTTTCAAAGGTATTATAATTAAATATTTTTTCACCTCTCAGTGGTGGCAGTGCTGCTTGTTTAGAGGTGTGCCTTCAACTTTCGTTGAAGGCTTTTTTTTATATTTCAAAAGAGTATAATAAGATTATTCTTTTTTAGGAGATGATGAAATGGAATCTACACTTAGACGTACATGGGCAGAGATTAATCTTGATGCCATTGCGTATAATTACACAAAAATAAGAGAAAAAATCGGTAAAGATGTAAAGTTTCTTGGAGTGGTAAAGGCTGATGCTTATGGTCATGGAAGCATACAAGTAGGCCACCTCTTAGAGGATTTAGGTGCCGATTATTTGGCAGTCAGCTCTGCAGATGAAGCTTTGGAGCTTCGTTTAAATGGAATAAAAATGCCTATATTAATCCTGGGTCATACCCCAAAGGAGCAGGTGGGGCGTCTTATAGAATTTGATATTACCCAAGCCATCACCTGCAAGGCGAAGGCTGATGAATACAGTGCAGAAGCAGTGAAATGTGGTGGCACTTTAAAGGTACACATTAAGGTTGATACAGGAATGTCTCGCCTTGGATATCTTTGTGACAATGGTTATTTTGAAACAGGAGTAGAGGGCATTGTAGAAGCCTGCAACATGCCAGGTCTTAACGCAGAAGGCATCTTTACTCATTTTGCAGAAGCAGATGAGCATGGTGAGGAAAAGGACAGATATACAAAGCATCAGTTCGAGCTTTTTATGAACGTTATAAATGCTGTAGAGGAAAAACTTGGACGCAAATTTCAGATACGACATTGCGCTAATACAGGAGCGACTGTACGTTTCCCAGAAACCTATCTTGATATGGTACGACCTGGTTTATTGCTTTATGGTTATGGTGAATTTGCTCACCAGATGAATCTCAAGCCAGCCATGACTATGAAGACTACAGTAAGCACCATAAAGATTTATCCAAACGGCACAGAAATCAGCTATGGCGGCATGTTTGTCACAGATAAAAAGACCCGTATAGGTGTACTTCCATACGGCTACGCTGATGGTTTTCTTCGCAGCCTTTCCAATAAATGCAGCTTATATACCAAAGAGGGCCCTGCCAAGCTTCGTGGAAAAATATGCATGGATATGTGCATGATAGACATAACAGATATGCCAACGGTAGATGTTGGAAGTGAAGTAGAAATCTTCGGAGAGAAAAACTCCATTGACACCCTTGCAGATGCCGCAGGCACCATCCCATACGAACTAACCTGCGCCGTAAGCAAACGCGTTCCACGTATCTACATTCGCGACGGAAAAGTCATTGAAAAAGAATTGATGCTTCGCATGTAACGGGGCTGTTAAAAAATTCCCCTAATAAAAAGTAAGTAAATTTTTAAAAGCAATAAAGCTCCTAAGTGAGCCAATTACGTAGACAAGCCCAGGTACTACTTTTGGTGAGTATAGCGAAAGCGATACCAAAAGTAGTACCTGGGCTTGTCTGCGTAACTGGCGGACTAAAGATTAAAGTCCACCTATTCCTTCCCATCCTTCATTTCTTTTTTATTCTTATACATCAGGTCGTCAGCTCTACGAAGCACCACTTCCACTCCGCTGTCTGTTTCTGGATCAAAAATTGCCCATCCAATAGCTGCTGACACCCTTTCCCAAGGTTCCAAAGAACTATCAGAAGTGGATTGTTTCACACATTCCTTGAATTCATATACCTTTTGTGGGCACTGCTTGTAATCTTCATTTTGAAGAATAACCACAAACTCATCGCCCCCAATTCTAAAAACAGGAGAGTGTGAAAATACACTACAAACTGTTTCACATATCTTCATGATTGCCAGATTGCCTTTATCATGTCCGTAATGGTCGTTGATATATTTAAGGCAATTCAAATCAACCATAACGATACCAAACTCCTTGTAGTTTTCGCTGTGGATTTTGTATTCAATACTTGCCTCAGTTGCATCATAGGCGGTTTTGTTTCTCACCCCGGTAAGAGCATCTTTGTGAGCAAGCTCATTGGCCTTTCTTATTTTTTCCTGAGCTTCTGTAAGAGCCTCATTTTTTTCTAACAGTGTGTTCATGTAATCGCCAATTTCGATTATCATTGTTGCCACTTGTTGTGCTAAATCTGAAATCTCATCCGATCCCTGTATATCATGTGTGATAGTGACAGCCAAAGAAGAATCCTTGTGGTCAGTGAAGGATTGGATATCGCGTTTCAGCTGAACAAGTCTTGATATATATTTCTTTTGTAGCATAAGACTTAATATTGCAGCAAAAACGACTGACAATAAAGCCATAATAATAATCACATTTACAGTATTGTTAAGTATTGTAGTATTGACCTTTTTGACTTCCACATCCGCACAAACCAGGCCCATTTTTTGTCCATTTACCCATAGTGGATAATAGTTTGCGTAGGTGTGTCCGTATTCGTTATTAAAGATATCGTAACCGTCCAGTTCTCGACCAGCTTGCCAAGTATCCCACATATGAGGGTATAGGTCCACTGGTTCTTCAATATCTAAATTTAACTTCATGTAATCTTGATTGTCTATTGTTATAGTTTCCGGTATCGCATCCAGCACATAATACATATGATAAGGTTCGCCCGTAGGAGTGATGTAATAAACATATGCTACACCAAAGTTATATTTTACCTGGGAATAAACATGAAGCCAATATTCATGCTTATATGTACCGTATAGAATTTGAAGATCTTCAGGCATATCAAGATAATCAACGTCTATTCCTAATGATTTTCCAGGATAGGTGCTATTGTATTTTTCATAGAAAGCAATCTTTGCTGGATGATAATTTCCATCATAGGATAGAGGAATTCTGATTTTGTCGCCATAAGTAAGCAATATCTGTTGATAGGCTATAAATTCTTCACCATCGGCAGACATCATATTTCCCAAATAGGTAACAATGTTTTCAAGATTTTGTTCATTTTGAATTTTATAATTTCTGGATTGAGACAGATAACTACTAAGTCCTGTCATTATAATGATTGACAGAACGAGTATTAGAAAAAAAGAATAAAGTTGTTTGCTTAAACTTGTACGTGTTGTCATGGTACAAGTTTAGCATTTAAATATGTATTTTTAGTTAAAATTAGAAAGGTAATGGATTATTTTTATCTTTGATTATGCGATATACACCAATTAAGCTAGTCATTAGTGAAAAGCAGTCAAATGCGAAAACTGTCCAGTTGCTTAAGATGAAATCGTAGGTTCCAAAGCATAGGATACTACCGATGCATCCAAGCTTAATGATAAGGTCACTCTTTGAACTAAGGGTTAGGGTAATAAGTGTGGCCGCTAAAAATGGAAGCCAGTCCATAATTCCATGGGTGCCAGCATTCATAGGAAGCCATTTGAACCATACGTTATAGAGTGAAATATAAGTGATAGTGCCTTGTAAAAGAATAAAGAACACTTTGAGTGGAGTGTTAAGATTCCATTTAAGGCAAATAATATTTCTGATAAGACTAATCATATTTCCTACAACTGCAGAGATTCCACCAATGCAAGCGTAAGAAATGGAGAATAATATGAATTGAGCATTTTGAGCAATGAGTACGTTGCGTTTTCTTTTAATATATCCGATTGCAACCATCAATATGCAGGCTAATATAGCAAATATTTGACTTACTAAAAATAAATTCATAATTTTATAACCTCTTTATATGTTAAAAGTGTAGCCTTTTACTAAGGAAATGGAAGGCTTATAATTGTTTCAGAGTTTAATGATAATCCATAGTTGTGTTTATTTAAAGTTTTAATTGAAAAACAGATAATTTAACTCTTTAAATCGTTAAAGAATTAATGTAAAATAGACAGAAAATAAATGGAGGATATAACATTATGGGTAAAGTTTTTCGTTTTCATAAAGATGTAGATACCGATCAAATTATCGCATCACAATATCTGCTTTTTCCCACAATCGATGAGATGAAGGAGCACACCTTTGAGTCTCTAAATTCGGATTTTGCATCGCAGGTAAAGCCTGGTGATTTTGTAGTAGCTGATGAAAATTTTGGTTGTGGCTCATCAAGAGAGCAAGCACCTAGTGTACTAAAGGCTTTGGGAGTGAAGGCAGTTATTGCGAAATCTTTTGCCCGTATTTTTTATAGAAACTCAATCAATATTGGCATGCCTGTAATTGTCAGCAAAGAGCTATATGACGTGGTAAAGGATGGCGACGAAATGGATTTAGATCTTCAAGCCGGCAAAATCACAATAGGCGACAAAGAATACTCTTGCACAAAGCTCCCAGCCAAAATGCAGGAAATTCTGGATCAAGGTGGCCTAATCGCGTCGTTGAATAACTAATGGCGTCTACCCCATTCATTTACTACGCAGAAAGAAAGCTTACCAACTTTAAGTGAGCTGGTAGGCTACAAATTTTAGATGTCTAAAGGGTCGCATTCTAAGCTGAGCGTAGACATCTAAAGTTTGTAGCCGTAACCAGCGGACTATAGGTAATCGCACAACCAAAAAGGAGACTAATAACATGGGAATGACAATAGCTGAGAAAATTATTGCAGCTGCCGCAGGAAAAGAAACCTGCAAAGCCGGTGATATAGAAACAGTTACACTGGATAAATTAATGAGTAATGATGGCACCACTCATCTTACCATAGATATGTACAACAATCTTAAGAATCCGCACATAGCAGACCCTGAAAAACTGGTATGGATTGTGGACCACAATATCCCTTCTGACAGTCCAAAGACTGCAGCCAGCCATAAAAAGATGCGTGATTTCGCCAGAGAGCATGGCATCACATTTTATGAGGGCGAAGGTGTTTGCCATCAGATAATGATGGAAAATCAAGTTCGTCCAGGCGAGTTAATATTTGGAGCGGACTCACATACCTGTGCATATGGAGCTCTTGGCGCTTTTGGTACTGGCGTGGGATGTACTGATTATTTATATGCTATGGTTACTGGCACATCATGGCTTTTGGTACCAGAAACTATCCGTTTTAATCTTCACGGCAATCTTAAAAAGGGCGTATATGCTAGAGATTTGATTCTGACTATCATCGGAAAGATTTCAGCAAATGGAGCCAACTATAAGGCTATGGAATTCGCTGGAGATGGACTTAAAAATCTTTCTATTGCAGATAGAATTTCAATTTGTAATCTTTGTGTAGAGGCTGGCGCTAAAACAGCACTTATGGAGGTGGACGGTGTTGCACTTTCTTATCTAGAGGAGCATGGCCGTATACCAAAGGCTATTTATAAGTCAGATGATGATGCAGTATTTTCAGAAGTATTTGACATTAATTTATCTGAGATTGAGCCAATAGTGGCAAAGCCTCATTTCGTAGATAACGTAGTACCCGTCAGTGAATGTGAGGGAGTAAAGATTGACGAGGCCTTCCTTGGCAGCTGTAACAATGGACGAATCGAGGATTTACGTGTGGGAGCTGAAGTGATAAAGGGCAAGCATGTTGCAGATAAGGTACGATTCTTGGTAGTTCCAGCAAGCCGAGCTGTTTACAAGCAGGCTCTTAAAGAGGGACTTTTAGATATTTTCATGGAAGCAGGAGCAATGGTAATGAATCCTAACTGCTCTGTATGCTGGGGCGCTTGCCAGGGCGTAATAGGAGAAGGCGAAACCCTAATCTCCACCGGCACCCGCAACTTCAAAGGAAGAGCGGGCCACAAGGATTCCTTCGTATACCTAGCATCAGCGGCCACCGTCACCGCGTCTGCGATAAAAGGATATATTACTAGCACTGATAACCTATAGAACAAAATCTAGCAGACAATGATTAGCATTCTGTAAGAGACGTGTTAGTCGATGGAAGAATGCTAATTATTGTCTGCGTAAGATTTTGCACACAACGAAAAGGGATAAACAAAATGAGTAGAATTTGGAAATTAGGCAACGACATAGACACTGATATCATTCTGCCTACAGAATACCTTGCATTTGAAACAGTAACGGAGATGAAGCCATATGCTTTTTCTCCACTGCGTCCAGAACTGGCATCTTCGATTCAGCCGGGAGATATGATTGTGGCAGGCAATAACTTCGGCTGCGGCTCATCAAGAGAGCAGGCGCCAGAAGTTGTAAAAGCACTTGGGATTTCATGCATTGTTGCAAAATCCTTTGCGCGAATCTTTTTCAGAAACGCTATCAATAATGGTTTGCTTCTCATCGAACAGCCGGATTTGTATGATGAGGTTAATGAGGGGGAAGAGGCAGAAGTTATCCCAGGCAAAGAGATAATTGTAAATGGTAAATCCTATCCTATAGCAAGTCTCCCTGATAATCTTACAGAGATTCTAGAGGCTGGCGGACTTGTAAAGGCAATGAGAAAACGAAACGGATTAGATTAATTTGGAGAATGTAATGGGACATACTTTAGTTGAAAAAATAATTGGAAATAAAGTTGGACATGAGGTGAAGCCAGGTGATATTGTCACTGTTGATGTAGATTGGTGCATGATTGACGATATCATGGTTCCATTTGCTGTCCAGAAATTTGAGGAGATGGGCTTTAAAGAAGTGGCAAAGCCAGATAGTGTAGTGCTGATTTATGATCATTTCCTTCCGGCAACTCAGGTAGATGATAGCAGACATTTCAGAGCAGGTGATGAGTTTGCAGAAAAATATGGCATCACTCGTGTTCATAGAACTGATGGAATCTGTCATCAGCTTATGACTGAAGCAGGATATGTAAAGCCAGGAGATATTTCTTTTGGTACAGATAGTCATACAGTAACTTATGGTTGCGTGGGTGCATTTGCTACAGGTATCGGATATACGGAGATGGCAGGAATTTTAGGCACAGGCCAGCTTTGGATAAAGGTACCTGAGACCATCAGAATTGAAATAGATGGAACCTTGCCAGGTAACGTTACCTCAAAGGATATCATTCTTAAAATCATTGGTGATTTAACTGCAGCCGGTGCCACATATCAGGCCATCGAATTTGCAGGAAGCACAGTGGATGCCATGAGTGTTGCAAGCCGTATGACCATGTCCAATATGTCTGTGGAGGCAGGGGCTAAATGTGGTCTTTTTGCACCTGATGAAAAGACCTGTGATTATTGTAAGATTCCTTATGACGATAGTATCAAGGCTTTGACACCAGATGGTGATGCAAGCTATTCAAAGATTTTGAGATACAGAGCAGAGGATTTCGTGCCAGTTTGTGCTTGCCCTTCACTTGTAGATAATATCAAGCCTGTGTCCGATTTAAAGGGCACAAAGGTAAATCAGGTGTTCCTTGGTTCTTGTACAAATGGAAGATTAGAAGACTTAAGAGCGGCTGCCACTATTTTAAAAGGTAAGCATGTTGCTCCTTACGTAAATATGATTGTAACACCAGCAAGCCGAAAGATTTATCGTGAGGCGCTTGCTGATGGTACACTTGAAATTCTGTCAGATGCCGGTGCTATCATCACTACACCAGGCTGTGGACTTTGCTGTGGTAGAGGTGGCGGAATCCTTACAGATGACGAGGTGGTAGTTGCTACCAACAATCGTAACTTCCTTGGAAGAATGGGAACCAGCAAGGTTAAGATATTCCTTGCCAGTCCAGTAACCGCTGCAGCCACAGCTATAGCAGGAGAAATTGTAGAAGGCTAGGCAAATAAAGCCTTTACCTTGTCAGCATCAATTTCCTCGCCGATTACTATAAATACTTCCTGTCCAATCTCCATTTCTGATAATTCAAAATCAGCTTTGGTGACATTGAACTGGTACCATTTTTCATCTTCTTTAAAGAAGCCTTTTGCTCTGAAAATCTTTCCATAGGATTCATCAGACATTAATGTATTAATTTTATCTTTAAGACTGTCTTTTTTCATTGGTAGCTCAAGGAAATAGACAGTCTTATATTTTGCATCATCAGTTCCCAGTTTTTTTACGTAGGAGTGCTTTGTGTAACCACTATTAGAAATTAAATCATAGTCCTTATCTTCAAGTTCATCCCATGACTTCGTAAATACGATATCATCAATATTTTTATCAAGGTTAGATTTTACAGCTGCTTCTTTTAAATGTGATATGGTTGCTGTGATTTGATCTTCGTTAGCCAGTTGAGTGCGGCTTAACACAATAATGCCAGCATTTGCAATCTGTGAGGCTAAAAAGAAGTCAGAAGTATCTGATAAAGAATCCTCTAATTTTGCATCAACTATAGTAATTACATTTCCTATTTCATACCATCTATCAAGCGGTTCATCTCTTAGCGAGTCAAAAAATTCGTCTATATCAAAAATTCCTGAAGGCTCTATTATAACTCTGTCGTAGCCACTCATTCCCATAGATATAAGTTTTGTTTTGAAGCGTCTTCTATGACAGTCGGCATCGCATCCTCCGGCCACCATTTCAAGCTCGCAGTTGTCGCCTCTCAAATCATTAAGCAGGAGCATATCTACATTTACCGCGCCATAGTCATTTTCCAGGATTCCAATTTTTTGACCCTTATCAATAAAATGTTTTGCGTATTTTTTTAGAAAGGTTGTTTTTCCACTTCCTAAAAATCCTGTAATAAGATCTACTTTTATCATTTTTGTTCCTCGTAAGCTATATTTGTGACAATTATTTTTAACAATTCTTTGATATTATAACACGTAGTGCTATAATCAAGTCTTGTATTTTTTTTAAAGGAGTAAAAAATGGGAATCGTTGTTTTAGGAGCAGTATTTATCGACATTAAGGGACATTCTACAGCCAGCTACATACCTGCAGGTAGAAATGTAGGAACAGTAGAGGAAGTGCATGGTGGTGTCAGCCGAAATGTTGTAGAGGATATAGCAAACGTAGAGCTTCGTCCTACCTTTGTCAGCCTTGTAGATGAAAGTGGAATCGGTACAGGGGTGCTTGAAAAACTCAACAATCATAAAGTAGACACAAGATTTGTAAGACGTACACCTGATGGAATGGGAAAATGGCTTGCAGTATTTGATAATCACGGTGATGTTGTTGCATCCATTTCTAAAAGACCTGATTTATCTGAGATTAACAATATCTTAGATGAACAGGGCGATGAGATTTTTAAAGATGCAGATAGTATTGCCTTAGAAATTGATATGGAAAAGGATACTATCAAGCGAGTTTTTAAATTTGCGGAAAAATATAATCTTAAAGTTTATGCTGCGGTTTCTAATATGAGTATTGCAGTGGAGAGAAGGGATTTCTTAAAGAATGTTGAATGCTTCGTATGCAATCAGCAGGAAGCAGGAATTTTATTCATGGATGATTACTCTGAGAAAACTGCAGAGGAAATGCAGGAGATTCTTGCAAAGAAAATTCAGGGCGCTCAGATAAAGAAAATGATTGTTACTATGGGTGGCATCGGTGCAGTTTATGCAGACATAGATGGAAAGACAGGCTTTGTACCAGCCAGAAAAGTAGACGTAAAGGATACAACAGGTGCAGGAGATTCCTTCTTTGCAGGTGTTACCATTGGACTTACCTATGGAAAAACAATAGAAGAGGCCTGTGAGATTGGTTCTACACTTGCAGCATCTGTTATTGTTACATCTGACAATGTTTGTCCTAGGTTTTTACCAAGCGAGTTTGGTATTGAAATTTAAGGCTAAGGCTTAATTTCAAGGAGTAGGGGTTATGGAGACGGGGTTTGTTAAAAGAATTGTTACTGCTATATATAGCATTGTAATAATTTTTATAATTGTAGCTAGCTTTGGATATTCCAATCAGGATACTGCAAAATTCTACGAAAACTATATAGAATTTGATAAAGGTTGGCTTAACAAAGGAATAGAAATAGGATTGCCATATGATAATGATCAGGAGTTTGTAGTAGAAAACACCTTGCCACAGGTTTATGGTGATCAATACCTGGTTATGAAATGCTATTATGACAATATTTCAGTTTATATAGATGGAGTGGAGGTTTATCGTTCATTAGACAATTATTTGTTTGGTCGCTCGTCTAATGTGGGCAAAAAAGAAGCACATGTTCTACTAAAACCAGAGTATTCAGGCAAAAAAGTTGAGGCTAAAATACAATTACAGCATTCGTTATATGGTGCGGAATTTTATGATTGCTATATTACTACCCGCTCAGGCTATGGCATCATTACCTTGAAAAAGCAAATGCCAGCTGTAGTCCTCTTTGTAATTTTAGTTTTCTCTGGCATTTGGGAGATGCTTATTTCCATTCATTTTATAATACGCAAATCCTTGATTCTTAGAAAGCTTTCCTTTGAGGCATTATTCTTTGCAGGATTGTTTTCGTTATTGTCTGGCATATGGCTTATTTGTGGTACAAGACTTCCACTAATTATATGGGGAAATAATACGGGCTTTGCCATTCTCGAAATTGTAACATTTTTACTGATGCCGCTTGCATTTTTAGAGCTTATCAGGGCAGTAAACTTTAGGGTAAGCCTTAAAGACAATATCCTGGACGGGATAGTTGCGACATCTATAGCACTTTCATTCATACTGTGCTTAACAGGTGTTATTGAATGGGGCAATATTGTTGTCTTTGGACATTTAATAGACATATTCCTTATTTTCCTTGCTGCTTATTATTCATATACCAGTCTAAAGGAAGAAAAGAGAAAAAGTGAGAGAAAATTGATTGCTGCAGGCAATTGCCTGTTTTTGTTAGTATGTGTAATAGCTCTAGGAATGTACATAAATAACATTGACAGTGACTATAATATCTTAGTTATAATTGGCCTTATAGTTTATATATCTACCCAGATAAGTCTTATATATAGACGAATAGGCCTTAAAGTAGAAGAAGAGGCTGAACTGGTTCAGGTAAAAGAGCTCGCTTATACTGACGAACTGACCAAGCTAACCAATCGGAGATATTTCTATGAAGAGGTTAAATCCATAGAGGATAGAAATCTATCACCTGATGCAACGGTGGTATATTTTGATTTAAATAGGTTAAAATATTACAATGATACCTTAGGTCATGACGCTGGTGATGAACTCATTGTGGCAGCTGCTGACTGTATAAGAAAAGCGTTTTCTGATAATAGTACTTCAGTTATATCAAGAATGGGTGGTGATGAATTCGTTGCTATGTTTATAGCAGGTGAAAAAGAATTGAAAAAACGTTTGGAACTTTTTTATAAATATACAGCAGAATGGAAAGGAAAGTATGTTTCAGACGTAAGTGTATCCGTTGGGGTTGCCTCATTAAGGGAATATCCAAATGCCACTGTAAATGAACTATGTAAATACGCGGATGATAAGATGTATTATGCTAAAAAAGAATATTATGCGTATAAAGGTATAGACAGGAGAAAAGGGCATTAAAACTATTTACAAGTGACATCCATTGCGTCTATAATGAGGACTTGAAAGGATTTTAGCAGTTATTATGATTGATATTGACAACACAAAATACAGACAGATGTATTTTGATATAGACGGGACAATAAAACAGGAGACATACGTGTTTCATAGAGAGATGACTGCAGAGGAACAGCGGCACTATGAGTATCTGGTTTCTGATTCTAATCAGATGACTATTTATGATTTTATAAAAGGTTAATATACTCCAAGGCTTTGAGTAATCAAGGCTTTGGAGTTTTGTTTTTTGTTATATAAATTTTTATAATCAAAAGAGTATGGAGAAAGTTATGAGCCTTATAAATGAAAGTGTGATGAGTTTTAGTTGTAAACTGGCTTCAAAAACCTCAGTTCCAGGAGGAGGCGGGGCAAGCGCTCTTGCCGCTGCAGTGGGAACGGCTCTCGGAAGTATGGTAGGCGAGTTTACTATTGGTAAAAAAAAGTATGCCGATGTGGAACAGGACATAATATCGCTTATGAAAAAAGCAGATGATATTAGATTTTCACTCCTAAAATGCATTGATGATGATGCAATAGCATTCGAACCATTATCCAAAGCTTACTCTATTCCTAAAGATGAACCAGGCAGAGATGAGGTTATGGAGAAATGTCTGAAGGATGCAGCGCAGGTACCATTTAGAATATTAGAACTGGCTTGTGATGCTATTGATTTACAGCAGGAATTTGCTGATAAAGGATCTGTAATTATGATTAGTGATGCTGCTACAGGAGTTGCTCTTCTTGAGGGGGCAATAAAAGGCGCTGCTGTAAATGTTAAAATCAACACTAAATCGATGAAAGATAGAGATTATGCTTGTGATTTAGAAAAAAAAGTAGATGCATTACTAAAGGAATACATAGTTAAGGCAGAAAATATATATATTGGAGTATGTAACAGAATGTAGTGTATATATTATATTAATTACATTCAATTCATGATAGTTGGCTGGAGGGAACATGGCAACACTATTAAAAGGGAAAGCAGTAGTTGATAGCTTAAATAATGATTTAATCAAAGAAGTTGATTATTTAAAAAAATTAGGAATTATACCTACACTTGGAATACTTCGTGTAGGAGAACGACCTGATGATATATCATATGAGCGAGGTGCTCTGAAAAGATGCGAATTAATAGGGGTAGAGGTTAGAGTAATTGCTCTACCAGAGGATGTATCCGAACAGGAATTTTTTGACACTCTCGAAGGCTTAAATAAAGATTCAAACATACATGGAATTCTTATGTTCCGACCTCTTCCAAAACATATAGATGGCGAAAAGGCTCGTACCATGTTGCTTGCATCAAAAGATGTGGATGGTTGCACAGATTTGTCTTTGGCAGGTGTATTCACAAACACTAATCTTGGGTTTCCGCCATGTACTGCCGAGGCGGCAATGGCGATATTAAAGTATTATAATATTTCTGTTTCAGGAAAGAAGGTAGCTGTAATAGGCAGATCTCTAGTAATAGGCAGACCTGTGGCGATGATGCTTATGCATGAAAATGCTACCGTTACTATCTGTCATACTAAAACAACTGATGTACCTTCTATCACGAGGGATGCAGATATTGTTGTAGTTGCTTCTGGTCAGATGGAAAGTATTGGAAAGGAATTTGTAAAAGAAGGACAGATTATTATTGATGTTGGAATAGGCTGGAATGAGCAAAAAGGAAAACTCTGTGGCGATGTATGCTTTGAAGAAGTAGAGGATATTGTTGATGCAATAACACCTGTTCCAGGTGGGGTTGGTGGTGTCACTACAAGTATTTTAGTAAAACATGTTGTGGAGGCCGCAAAAAATATTACTAATAACTAAATATAAATTAATTGATAATTCAATTTGCTAAAAATGGAGAAAAATATTCAAAGAACATATATAATGTAATAAGTATATTTAATATGTGTGGGAGAATGTTATGAAATTAGAACAGTTAGAGGCTAAACAAGCAGTTTCTTTAGAGGTTTTGATTGGTGGCTCATCCTTTGAAATTAAAACTGAGGTTGTAGGCACCAATGCTGGTACAGGAGTTTTAGTTAAGCCATATGTCTATAATGGAACGGTTGTTGATTTTACAAACGGTTCTCCTAAAAGCATGTCTTTTAATCTTCATTGTATTGATCCCCATACAGGTGGCAGAGTAGTCTGGAAAAATGTAGTAGTTAATCTTGTTACTTTCAAAAATGTTGATTACTATGCAATTGACTCTAGTTCATTTGGAAATGTAGCGGCGTCAAGTGAGCGGCGAGAAGATGCTCGAGTATCATTAAATATTCCTGGATCTGCCAGCATGGAAGATGGAAGGCGCTTCTCTATAACTATGCTTGATGTTAGTGATAGTGGAGTGTCATTTATTGGAGATGGCAATAGAGTTACCATTGGAGATATTGTGGAAGTTAACTTTGCTGACACTGCCAAGGGCTCTGATTTTAGTTTAGCGATTATATGCCGAATAGTACGAGCGGAAGCTGAGCATAATGGAATATTTTATGCTGGTAAGATTTTAGAACGAGACAATAAGTTATTAGCTTACCTTTGTTTTAAAGGAATAGAATCAAAAGAGGCCAGAAAGAATTAGGTAAAACTATGGGCGACGATAATAATCTTAAACAAGAACTATATTATATGGTGCGTCTTACTTCCAAGTATGACTTTTCAGATACGAATGTTGTTGAGGTGATTCTGAGACTTGAAAATGAAAATTGTATATTAGACTCTGTTTTTGGGCGTCGCTTTAAAAGGCGAATTTCTGATATTGCTTCAGGAAATGTTGTAGATAGCAGCTGTGTAATCTGCGGTCAGCCAACAACAAATAAAGTAATCTGTAACCATTGCATGGAAACTATTGGTGGTAGTGAATATGCAAAGGGGCACCCTCAACAAGTCGAACTTGAAAGAAAGTTCAATTTGAAAAATAATATTTCCTATCTGTTAAAACAATTTAGGGCAAAAAAAGATACAGACAAGAAAAAGATAAATACTGATGTAACAGGGAAGCTTGCCAAGATAGGGTTAAAAGAAATATTTAAAGTAATTGCAGTAGTGTTCTTAACATTTCTTTTGATAGCCCAGATATGGGTACTTTCAGTTTGGCGTTATATTAACAAATTTAATCCAACAGAAGAACCAGCAATTTCATCTTTTGAACCTACGTCAGTTTTATCAGAAGAAGAGGCGAAGCAGCAAATAGCTCTCGATTTTCCAGAAGAAGCAGGATATACCCTAACTTTTGCCAGAATGGATAAAGATTTTGTTGGTCGATTTAAATTAAAAAATGGAACATGCTGCGAAGATGTTGAAGAACAGCTTTCGGATGATGAAAGATACGATTACTTCTTTACAGAAGATGTGTATATTTTTTATATATCTTATAATGAAAAATATACAGCAAAGGTAGGAATAGCGGAAGTAAATAGTGAAGGTAATATTTTGGTGCTTGGTGTATTTAATGATGGAAGAAAAACTGATTGCCATTACAAATATAGATAGTAAAACAATTACACTTCACAAATATAACACAATAATCTGCTAGAATATCAAAAGCTTCAGGGATGAAGTTCTAAAAAAGTTATATTAGGGGTATTGTTTTATGAAGTTAAGACCTGAAGAGGAGACCAGACTGAGGCACATTCTTGAGCCACTTAAAAGTGACAAAAGGATTCAAAGGATGAAGAAATATATTCAGCATGGTCGTGTTAGCACTTTTGATCATGTAGAGAGTGTCACAAGAGTAAGTTACTGGTTAAATAAGAGATTGCATATTGGAGCAGATGAACAAGTTTTAGCTATTGGTGCATTTCTTCATGATTATTATCTTTATGATTGGCATGAAACAGATAATGGACATGGTTTACACGGGTTTTCTCATTCTACTACTGCAAAAGATAACGCAGTTAGGCATTTTGGGATTGGACAACGAACACAATCTGTTATTGAATGTCACATGTGGCCGTTAAATATCACTAAAATTCCACGAAGTAGAGAAGCATGGATAGTCTGTATAGTGGATAAATACGTATCAACTAAAGAAACTCTTTTATGCAGATAAATGCGATGATAGTTATAAAGAGACTACTACATAGTTGTTTAATGCAATTGTAAATGTTTTTTATACTTACATACAATCAATATATTAGCTCAACTGGTTTCATTCAGTTGGGCTTTTTGTTAATTTAATTACAAATGTAAATTTGAATATAGTGTTTGCACAATTCATACAAAAGGTCTTTTTTTCGACAATAGATTTACTTTGATAAAATGACAAAAAAACACTTTACATGTGTGTGGTTGGATGATATTATAATCGAGCACTGAGGGACAGCAAGTCACACAGAGCAAAAAATAAATGAAGATTGATAACTGAACAGTGAAACAAACCTTGAATTAATACAAGTTATTTATAGTTAACATGTATCCTTGAAATTCATTTAAGTTTCTTAAAGAAACGAAACCTTTAATAAGCGAATATGAATTCTTGAATTCATATTCTAGTAAGAATCTTTGATTCTTACATTTACAGTAAACAAGTCAGTTTTGTGCTGACCTGGAATTGAACTCAAGCAACTTCGGTTACTTACATAT
>NZ_FNQZ01000021.1 GCF_900107545.1 Pseudobutyrivibrio sp. ACV-2
AAGGCTTGTAAAGGGTATTTACGGGTTCGCCCCGTTGATGCATAGAAATGGTTTCTAAATGAAATCGGAATAATTTCATCAATGTCGATATAGGTCTCTAATAGAGAAAGAAAAGCAGGTTTGTCATTTTCAAATTTATCTTGGCAATCTTGAAAAATATCAGCCAAAGAAAGCTGTTTGTATGGTATCATAGATGTCAGAATAACTCCTTTCTTGGGTGTGTATGATAGTTTCTTTGAACAACTCTATTATACCATATCCAGTGAGGGGTTATTCTTTTTTAGTTAAGTGAAAATGCCGCATTTATGCGGCTTCTGGCGTTTCGCAAACGCCTAGTTTTCTTGAAAATAGTTGGAGGATTTTTTGATACTGGAATCAGAAAAGCCATATTTTATGCGGTCTGAAGATTCCGAGAGGCTATTTAATACAAATGGAGGTTTACGATGGGGATGAAGGATAATACTACAGGGTTTGCTGGTGGGGCTTCACCTAAAGCCATCAGTAGAAAGTTAGCTATGCTTTTTGGAACACTACTTATATGTAGTACTCTATTGGTGTAGAGTCTTATTCTTGGATTCGGGTATGGAATGATGAAGAAGCTGATTAATAGCTCCTTGAATAATGAAGTTGTAGTGGATGCAGGTCAGATTAACAAAGCACTGAATTCTATATTCTATTATCTGAATGGAATAGCAGACTCAACTGAAAAACTTCACTTTGAAGATAATGCTGAAATTATAGATTATTTGTCACAAACAGTAGGTAGATATGACCTTATTCCTACAGGAGCATATATTGGCACCAATACAGATGAATTTTTAGACCCATCAGGCTGGGTGCCTGGCGAAGATTATATGGTCACAGAAAAGAAATGGTATCAGCAGGGTATTGGATACGATAATACATGGTTTTACTACTATGATCAGCCATACTTTGATGCTGCGACAGGTGATTTGTGTGCAACAGTTATCCTTCATATTCATCTAAAAGATGGTAGAGAAGGTGTATTTGCAGCTGATTTGATTCTCACCGCATTACAATCTCAATTAAATGAAGTGACCCTCTATAAAACCGGTGGATGTATTATGGTCACAGCAGAAGGCCAAATTCTTTCGTATAGAGATACCACTCTTTGTGGAACCAATATCGCTGATAATTCATCAGACCAATTTTGGAAGGCAGTTGGAGAAAATCTCAGTGCTGAAGATAATGTGGTTTCAACAGTAAAGACACAGGGTGCAAGCTATTATATGGTTTCATCTACTGTAAGTGGAACCGACTGGAAGGTAATAGTATACGCTAAGAGAACAGAGGTATTGGAAGAACTTATCAGATTGGTTTATGTACTTATTGCTGCAACAATAATAGTTGTGCTTTTAGTTGTAGCACTTGTATTAAGAGTTCTTTCTAATATGATTAAAAAGCCTGTTACAATGCTTACAGAAAATATTGAAAAGATTGCAAGTGGTGATTTCACAGTTGAAATAACATCTACTGGTAATGATGAAATAGCATTTATGAATTCTGCTATGGGCAAATTTATAAATGGTATGAGAGATAGTCTGAGTGAAATAAAATCAGTTTCTACTAAGCTGATTGGAGATGCTCAGAATTCAAAGGATACTGCTGAGAATTTAAAGCTTGCAGCAAATGAGCAATCTGCTTCTATGAGCCAAATCAGGGATAATATTGATGATATGGCAGAAGCTGTAAATGAGGTTGCAGAAAACGCTACCGCTCTTGCTCATACTATTTCTGATGTTACGACAGAAGAAGAGCAGATTGAAGATATCATGAATCAGTTGGTTAAAAAGGCTGATGTGGGTCAAAACGACATGAAGTCTGTGGCTGAGGGAATGGATCACATTGTTTCTTCTATGAAGGACATGTCAGAAGCTGTACAGAGTGTAGATGATGCAGCACAGCAAATCACTCAGATTGTAGATATGATTAATTCTATTTCATCACAGACCAATCTGTTGTCTTTGAATGCTTCTATTGAAGCTGCCAGAGCAGGTGAGGCTGGAAAGGGATTTGCAGTTGTTGCTACTGAAATCGGAGCCCTTGCAAACAACTCTGCTGAGGCAACTAATCAGATAGTAGATATTATCAGAGAAATGTCTGATAGAGTAAAAGACCTTTCAGAGAAATCAGAGACTAATTCGCAGCTTATTGATGAAAGTTCAGGTTCTATTAATGCCGCAGCTGAGACCTTCCTTCAAATTACTACAGAGCTTAACAATGCCTCATCTACATTAAAAGATATGGCTGAACAGATGAGAAAGGTTAATGATGTGGCTACAAATATGGCATCTGTATCAGAGCAGCAATCTGCATCTACTCAGATGATTGCATCTAATGTTGAGAGAGTTACTATGGCATCACAGGAGGTTGCAGATTCCAGTGATCAGGTAGCAATTGCAGCAACAAACGTATCAAATGCAGTAGATACAATTAATAACAACTTGGTTAAGTTCACAATTGAAGCAAGTAATGAGATAAAAAATCAACTGTAATATAAGTGTAGATGCATTTACATGATACTTCTAAAGTGTTTATTGTAAAGGCAAAGTCACAATAAATTTACTGCCATTGCCGGGCTCACTCTCCACTAGAATAGTGCCGTGGTGAGCCTGAACAATGGCTTTTGTTATGGTAAGACCGATTCCTGCTCCACCTGTTTTTCTGGTTCTGGATTTATCTGTGCGATAAAATCTTTCAAACACGCGAGGCTGTTCCTCTTTAGAAATTCCTATGCCAGTGTCTTCCACAGCAAACTCCATTGCATTATCCTTTTTTGAAATAGAAATATTGATAGCGCCATCTTCATCTGTATATTTCAAAGCATTGGATAGAAGATTGGAGATGACTTGGCTGATTCTGTTTTTATCAGCAAAAATATTTACTGTGTCACCAACGAGGGATACACTAATATTTTTTTCACGGAAACCGGTCTCAAAGCTGGCTAAGATATTTTCTGCAAGTGTTTAGAGCGCATGTAATTGTTTCCTGACAGCTTGTACAAGCCATCCCTCCAACATTGATATGAATTGTTTTACTCATTTCACATACCTACCTTTTCTTTTGCGAGGATAATGTAGCAATTAGATATGTGGTTTTGTGTTGTTTTAAAGAAATTTGTTTTTCGGCATTATTATAAAGAGCACATAAGAATAGATGGATTTTTAGAGATGAAAAAAATAAAAAACTGCTCCATTACAGGAAAAATTGATGTAATGGAGCATGATGTAATGAGATTCGCCAAGGTGGCTAATCGTGTATGGGGCTGCCAGATGGACTTTGATCATCCAGAGGTAACTGCAAAGCCAGACATCAAGTGGAATTTCACAAAGTTCATCATCGATAGAAACGGTGAGGTTGTAGCTCGTTTTGAGCCTACAGCTGATGTTAAAGACATCGAAGAGTGCATTAAGACACTTTTATAATTTCAAATTATTAAAGCCTTGGGGTTATTTGTAATCCCCAAGGCTTTATTTTTGTGGATACAGTCTAAACTAATAAAGTCTCATTGGTTAGCCACCATGTCACAGAAATATTTATGAATGAGCAACGATTCATTAAGCTCAGGATGAAATGCAGTTACAAGCTGATTGCCTTGTCTAGCGGCTACTATATGACCATCAACTGTTGCCAGAGGTCTAGCTTTTTCTGAAACAGCTTTGATGTAAGGTGCTCTGATAAATGTCATGGGAACAGTACCAATTCCCTCGAATTCAGCTTCAGTGTAAAAGCTTCCAAGCTGTCTGCCATAGGCGTTTCTTTCAGCTACGATATCCATAGTCTGCAAGTAATTGCGATTGTCATTATTTATTTTATCTGCAAGAAGTAACAATCCTGCGCAGGTACCAAATACAGGAAGCCCATTTTCAATCATTTTTTTTATTGGAGCAAAAAGCTTGAGCTCTTTTAATAGCTTTCCCTGCACAGTACTTTCACCGCCAGGAATAATTAAACCATCGAAATCCTTTTCTAAATCAGGTAATTGTCTGATTTCTACAGTAGAAACTCCCAGCTTTTTTAGGATATTTTCATGCTCGATGAAGGCTCCCTGTAGGGCCAGTACAGCGATGTTCATTTTTACTTTCCCCTTTCAGCCATAAGTAAATCTATTTCCTGTTCATTAATTCCAACCATTGCTTCTCCTAAATCTTCAGAAAGCTCAGCAAGCATTTTTGCATCTGTAAAATTAGTGACAGCTTTAACAATAGCGGCAGCACGTTTTGCAGGATCTCCTGATTTAAATATTCCAGAACCAACAAATACACCCTCTGCTCCAAGCTGCATCATAAGAGCTGCGTCAGCAGGAGTGGCTACTCCGCCAGCAGCAAAATTTACAACTGGAAGCTTGCCATTTTCATGAACATATAGCACAAGCTCGTAAGGTACAGCAAGCTCTTTAGCTGTGTTGAAAAGCTCATCCTCTGACATCGAGCTGATGCGTCTGATTTCAGATTGCATTAAGCGCATATGTCTAACGGCCTGAACGATATCTCCTGTACCGGGCTCGCCCTTTGTGCGAATCATTGACGCGCCCTCATTTATTCTACGAAGAGCTTCCCCTAAGTCCTTGGCGCCGCATACAAATGGTACGTCAAATTTGGTTTTATCGATGTGATATTTGTCATCTGCTGGTGACAGCACTTCTGATTCATCGATGTAATCAATTTCAATAGCCTGAAGTATTTGTGCTTCTGCAAAGTGACCGATACGGCATTTTGCCATTACAGGAATTGATACAGCGTCCTGGATTCCTTTTATCATTTTTGGATCGCTCATTCGGGAAACGCCACCGGCTGCACGAATATCTGCAGGGATTCTTTCAAGTGCCATTACTGCGCAAGCACCTGCAGCCTCTGCGATTTTAGCCTGTTCTGGTGTGGTTACATCCATAATGACACCACCCTTTAACATCTGAGCGAGATTTTTGTTTAATTCATAACGATTATTAGACATTTTTAAATTCCTCCTTGCTTATGGGGGAAATTATAGAATATAATTGGATATATTAAATACCCAGTTTGGAGAAATAATATATATGCAAAACGAAAATAATGCCGCACATAACGAAAAAGTGCCCCAATACATACGTATTTACGATAATTTAAAAAAGAAAATTATTGAGGGAGATTATTCATATGGAAGTAGACTTCCTTCCAGGAAAACTATGGCTGATGAAATGAATGTCAGTGTAATAACCATAAAGCATGCCTATGAGCTTCTGTGTGATGAGGGGTATCTGGAATCCAAGGAAAGAAGCGGATACTATGTGATTTTTAAAAAGGAAGATGGCTTTGTTTCTACTGCAAAAATCATAAATCATGAAGGTCACTCCTATCATAGAACCACATATGCCTTTCCTTTTTCTGTATTAACAAAGGCTATGCGAAAAGTGGTGAATGACTATGGAGAAGCCATATTAGAAAGGCCTTCTAACAAGGGGTGTGAAGAAACAAGAGAGGCCATAAGAAAATATTTGGCCAGAAATAGAAATATACATGTAGATATCAGTCAAATCATCATAGGATCAGGCGCGGAGTATTTGTACAATCTTATAGTTGGTCTGTTTAGCAAGGATACAGTGTTTGCGCTAGAGTCGCCATCCTACAAGAAGATTGAACAGGTGTATAGAATGTCAGGGGTTACCTGTGAGATGCTGCCACTTGAGGAAAATGGTATTTCAAGCAGTGCTCTTTTAACCACAACGGCCTCTATACTACATATTTCACCTTACAGAAGTTTCCCGTCAGGGGTAACAGCATCCGCTTCGAAAAAATATGAGTATATAAGGTGGGCCTCACAGGGAGAGCGATACATAATAGAGGATGATTTTGAGTCAGAGTTTTCTATTTCAAGCAAACCGGAAGAAACAATGTTTTCCATTTCGGACAGGGACAATGTCATATATATGAATTCGTTTTCCCAGACCATATCATCATCATTACGTGCAGCATATATGGTACTGCCGAAACAGCTTACACAGATATTTGATGATAGGCTTGGGTTTTATTCGTGTACAGTGCCAACATTTGAGCAACTTGTGATAGCCCAACTGATAAATAGCGGTGATTTTGAACGACATATTAATCGAGTCAGAAGGAATAAGAGAAAGGCATAAAAATAGCCAATTTACTGTCCGCTCAAGGTGATAATCTACTAAAATTTAAAAAATGTCTATAATAGGCAATAATTGATAATTGTGGCGCAAGAATTGAAAATTAATGGCTTTTTAAATAAGTTACAATATTGTCACTTGAATGGGGAAGGGTAATAATACTCGAAATTTTACAGGGGGACAAACAATGAAAAGAAAAATGTTAAAGAGCTTATGCGGAAAGCTCTTGGCACTGGCATGCACATTTACAATGCTGCTTTCAGTGCCTGCGGTGGACGCTAAGGCGGCCAATGAAACACTCCTAAATACCTATGGAAGTGCATATGGTTATTCAGGAACATGTATTAATTTGTATCAGCTGCGTGATGCTGGCCAGTTGGCTACATTAAAGCAGCATTACAACAGTATTACACTTGAAAACGAAATGAAGCCGGATGCTTTGCTGGGAGGCTCAGCACGACTGATTTCAGTTTCTCAGGCAAAGAATCGTGGATATTATATCCCAGACAACTACCGTGAGTCTTATGTACCTGAAATCAACTTTAACACAGTTGATGAGGTAATGAAAATCTGCTACAACAACGGTCTTAAGATGAGAGCTCATACTTTGGTATGGCATTCACAGACACCATCATGGTTTTTCAGAAATAATTATGCTGGAAACGGTGGATTCGTAAATCAGCAGACAATGGATGCACGTCTTGAAATGTACGTAAAGACGGTAATGAATCACGTATATTTAAACCAGTATGGTAGTGTTGTGTATGCATGGGATGTTGCCAATGAAATCCTTCATGCAGAGAACTCAGGCTGGGAAGCAGTATATGGAAAAAACAAGGTAAATGCAACTTATGTAAAGAAGGCATTCAACTTTGCATATCAGACTCTTGAGTATTTCAAGCTTACAGATTCAGTTAAGCTTTTCTACAATGATTACAATACATACATGGAAGTAAATGATGTAATCAAGCTTGTAAATTATATTAACCAGGGTAAGAAGGTTTGTGCAGGTGTAGGTATGCAGTCTCACTTAGGTACAAATTTCCCTTCAGTTGATTACTACACATCAGCCCTCAATTCATTTTTAGGTGCTGGATTTGAAGTACAGATTACTGAGCTTGATATCAGCAACAAGGGTGATAGTGATTTAGCAAACTACACCTATCAGTTGATGAAGAATGTAAACAAAGCAAAGAAAAATGGCGGCAAGATTACAGGTGTAACATGGTGGGGTCTTTCTGATCAGACAACATGGGTAAAGAACCAGAAGCCACTGTTATTCTCTACACCAGGTAATCCAAAGCAGGCTTACTACAAAGCAATCCAGGCATATACAGAAACATTTGGTGCTGCGGGAAACACTCCAGTAAATCCACAGCCAACTAAGCCATCTGAAAACGTAAATACGAATTCAACTGCATCTATTGCAAATGGCTGGTACTATCTGAAGAATACAAATTCACAGAAGTATTTGACAGTACAGGATGATGCTGCAAAGCCAGCTGCAAATGTATGCATCAGCACAGGTACAGGTGTTAAAGGCCAGAAATGGTATGTTGAAAACAAGGGTGACGGATACATCACACTTAAGTCTGGACTTGGTGACTTTATGCTTGATGTGGCAAATGGTGTAGATGAGGATGGAGCAAATCTTCAGATTTACACAGCTTATGGTCATGATGCTCAGCAGTTTATCGTAAAGACTACAAAGAATAATGGTGTTTATACTATCGGAACAAAGTCTTCAGCTGCTACAAAATACGTAGATGTATATGAGCACAAGAAAGTGGATGGCACAAATGTATGTCAGTGGACATTCTATGGAAATCCAAATCAGGAGTGGATTTTTGAGCCAGTAAACAATTCAAATAATAATCAGGCATCTACTCTTCAGCAGCAGCCTACACAGCAGACACCGGCACAGGAGCCTGCTCAGACTCAGCCAGAGAGCAAGCCTGAAACAAAACCTGAGACAAAGCCAGAGACCAAACCAGCATCAAAGGGACTTGATTTAAGCTACTCTATCAACAGCTGGAATGGCGGCTACAATGTAAGCCTTAAGCTTGAAAATAATACAGGCTCAGCTGTAGATGGTTGGACAATCAAAATCAAAAAAAGTGATGTGACTATTGATTCGAGCTGGAATATGTCGGTTAAAACAGAGGGTAACTACTATGTAATCACACCTTCTGACTGGAACAAGACTATCGCAGCTGGACAGTCAGTAGAGATAGGCTTCCAGGGCAGCGGAGCAATCGGAAGCACAATCGATGCATCAGTTCAATAGAAATAATTAACAATCAGAAAATAACACCTGAGTAGAATTATCCTCCTCCCCATCAAGTATCAGACGAAAGAGGATAAATGTTATGAATAAACTTTATAAGAAAATGTTTGGAATACTCCTCACTGGAGCGATGATTCTAAGCCCGGCTATTACTGCAGATGCAGCATCTGTAGTAAACGGAAGTTATGTAAAGGGAGACAACGAAAACAATCCAATCGTTACCCAAAATTATGGAGCAGACCCAGGTGTGATGGTATATGGCGATACTGTTTATGTCTATACCACAAACGATACACAGCAGTTCACAGGCAATAATGAAAATAAATTTGACCGTATCAATCAGCTTAACTGCTATTCTTCAAAGGATATGGTGAACTGGACTGACCATGGTGCTTTCAATATTGCAGGAAAAAACGGCGCAGCAAAGTGGGCTAACAATTCCTGGGCTCCTACTATTTGCAGCAAAAGGATAAATGGTAAGGACAAGTTCTTCCTTTATTTTGCAAATAATGCAAGCAGCATCGGCGTGCTGACAGCGGACAGCCCAACAGGCCCTTGGAGAGATCCAATCGGCAGAGCTCTTATCACAAAGTCTACTCCAAACTGTAATGTGGAATGGCTTTTTGACCCAGCAGTTTTGGTGGATAGTGATGGTATTGGATATCTTTATTTTGGTGGTGGTGTACCAGCTGGACAGGCTGCGCATCCAAAGACCGCCAGAGTAATCAAGCTTGGAAATGATATGACAAGCACTGTTGGTACAGCAGCTACTATTGATGCACCCTATCTATTTGAGGATTCTGGAATCAATAAAATTGGTAATACTTATTACTATTCGTACTGCTCTAATTGGAATTGCAGCAATGGTTTTCGTAACGCCACAATTCAGGTTATGACAAGCCGCAATCCTATGGGACCTTTTACCTATCAGGGTGAGATTATGGCAAATCCTGCATCTGCCTTTAGGGGTTCGGACGGAAATAATCATCATCAGATATTTGAATTTAAGGGTAACTACTACATGGCATATCATACCCATACAGTAGAGACTCAGATTATAAGAAAGAATTTAGGATACAGATCAACTCACATCGACAGAGTAGATGTGTCTAATGGCAGAATCAACACAGTTAAGCAGACTCTTGCGGGTGTTCCAATGAATCCAAGCATTGATCCATATAGCTGGGTTCAGGCAGAAACATTGTTTACACAGGCTGGAATTACTGTAAAGGGCAATGGTGATGGATCGGCATGGGTTTCAAGCATTGATAATGGTGATTTCACAAAGGTAAAGGGTGTTAAGCTTTCAAATGGAGCCAAGAGCTTTACTGCCACAGTTTTAAGTAATGGAAATGGAAGCATAGACGTGAGAGAAGGTTCTCCATCGGGAAAACTTCTTTGCAATATTCCTGTTTCAAATACAAATGGCGCATTTAAGGACTTTAGCGCAAATGTTTCAAACGTATCTGGAACAAAAGATTTGTGCTTTGTATTCCATGGCAATTTTGCTTTTGACAGATGGATGGCTTCAGCTACAGAGCAGGGCAGCACTCCAGCTGTACAGGAACCTGAAAACGTAAATACGAATTCAACTGCATCTATTGCAAATGGCTGGTACTATCTGAAGAATACAAACTCACAGAAATATTTAACAGTACAGGATGATGCTGCAAAGCCAGCTGCAAATGTATGTATCAGCACAGGTACAGGTGTTAAGGGCCAGAAATGGTATGTTGAAAACAAAGGTGACGGATACATCACACTTAAGTCTGGACTTGGTGACTTTATGCTTGATGTAGCAAATGGTGCAGACGAGGATGGAGCAAATCTTCAGATTTACACAGCTTATGGTCATGATGCTCAGCAGTTTATCGTAAAGACGACAAAGAATAATGGTGTTTATACTATCGGAACAAAGTCTTCATCTGCTACAAAATACGTAGATGTATATGAGCACAAGAAAGTGGATGGCACAAATGTATGTCAGTGGACATTCTATGGAAATCTAAATCAGGAGTGGATTTTTGAGCCAGTAAACAATTCAAATAATAATCAGGCATCTGCTCCTCAGCAGCAGCCTACACAGCAGACACCTGCACAGGAGCCTGCTCAGACTCAGCCAGAGAGCAAACCTGAAACAAAGCCAGAGACCAAACCTGAAACTAAGCCAGCAGCAAAGGGCCTTGAATTAAGCTACACAATCAATAGCTGGAATGGCGGCTACAATGTAAGCCTTAAGCTTGAAAACAATACAGGCACTGCTGTAGATGGCTGGACAATTAAAATCAAAAAGAGCGATGTAACTATTGATTCAAGCTGGAATATGTCAGTGAAGACAGATGGAAATTACTATGTAATCACACCATCAGACTGGAACAAGACTATTGCAGCCGGACAGTCAGTAGAGATAGGCTTCCAGGGCAGCGGAGCAATCGGAAGCACTATTGATGCATCAGTTCAGTAAAAACCTAATCCTATTTATTAGCCACAAAATCTTTTTTTATCATATTAACACTCTAAATGGGTTGTAAAAAATTCTCTAAAAATGAAGGGTTCAGGGACTATCTTCGGATAGCCACTGAACCTTTTTAAGTCATTATGTTCTTTATGTTTTCAGTCGTTGTTCTGTGGCTAAATATATAGTATAATTTAGTCTTAGAATGATTTTTTTATTACTCCCAAAACAATTCATCTAGTGTTTTATCCAAAGCCTTACAGATGGCGATACAAAGCTTGATAGTAGGGTTGTAATCACCCTTTTCTATAGCACTGATTGTTTGTCTACTAACATCGCATAGTTTTGCCAAATCTTCTTGGGACAAATCTTTTGCAGCACGAGCTGATTTTAGACGTAGATTTTTCATTAACTAATTCTCCCATTTATCCATTGCTTTTCTTGCAAAAAAAACTACTGGAGTAATCCCATATACCAATGCCATTGCTAACTGTACAATTGGGCTGTTGCACTGTAATATTCCATTTTCGATGGCAAGAGGCAGTTCATCTAAATCAAGGGCAAAAGCTGCAAGATTGATGAATGCAATGGAGCCATACAAAATAAAAACGCCGGTTCCTTTTTGATTAACCTGTATGTAGGCGTGATTCCAAATGCTATAAGAGATGTCAACGGTAATACCAAGTACAATTGAAATGATGGCAAGCAAGGATGAAGAAAGTCTTATGAATGTATCACCCCAAATATAATCATATACAAAATATATTCCTAGAAAGCTGATAGTTGTAAGAAAAGCGACTTTACTGGCTTTGCCTCTATTTATCTCCTGCATTTCATCATAGTGCCCTTGATTATATTTTTGAGTAGGAATTAAAAATAGTAGACAGGTACCAAAAACTAGTGCAAATAGCACTAACATAAATATTTTTTTATTATCCATGACAGAACCCTCCTGAAAAAACATTATATTACTTATTACATAGCTTTAATTTAAGTATATACTCTATATGAAAAATGTCAAATATATTATACAAAATTCATATGGATTCACATCCTAAAGGCAGCCTATCATATATTCTAATGAATCACTATTATTTTATTCCTACAGCTGCAAGCACTTCATCCACAGTATTTACAGGAATGATTTCCAAATTATTTTTAACTTCTTCAGCGACATCTATTAAATCCTGCTCATTTTCAGCTGGGATAAATACCTGTTTTACGCCTGCACGTTCTGCAGCCATTAATTTTTCAGGTAGACCGCCTATGGCTGAAACCACACCTCTAAGAGAGACTTCACCTGTCATGGCAAATGTTGGCTTTACAGGGTTACCTGTTACAAGGGATGCAATAGCTGTGGTCATTGTGATACCTGCTGATGGACCATCCTTTGGAACGGCACCTTCTGGAACATGGATATGTAAATCGTTTTCTTCAAAAAGCTTTGACTTGTCAGGATACATGGATTTTACCAGGCTGACTGCAATTTGGGCTGATTCCTTCATTACCTCGCCGAGTTTACCGGTTATAATGATTCCACCCTTACCTTTTGTAAATAATGTTTCAATGTATAGAATTTTGCCACCTACTGCTGTCCAAGCAAGACCTGTTACTACACCAGGCTTTTGACTTTCTGGAACAGTATCGTGGTGAACCGGTCTCATATCAAGCTCAGTTCTAAGCTGTTCTGGTGTGATTTTCACAGGCTCATCTTCACCACGGGCTATCATCACAGCAGCGCCTCTGCATAGACTATCGATTCGTTTTCTAAGCCCACGCACACCAGCCTCTCTAGTGTAATCTGAGATAATGGTGTTGATTACATCATCGCTTACCTCAAGCTGCTTGTCATTTATGCCCATAGCATCCATTGATTTTGGAAGGAGATGTTTTCTGGCAATCTTTAGCTTTTCATCTGGTGTATAGCCAGTGAAGTTGATTACCTCCATACGGTTTAAAAGTGGGGCAGGAATGGTGTCGATGCTGTTGGCAGTGCAGATGAAAAGTACATCTGAAAGGTCGTAAGGCACATTCATGTAGTGGTCTGTAAAGGTGTTGTTCTGCTCTGGGTCAAGCACCTCTAATAGGGCGCTTGCAGGGTCACCATTATAGCTTTGAGAGAGCTTGTCAATCTCATCTAAAACCATTACCGGGTTGCTTACACCTGATTTTGAAATGGCATCCATAATACGTCCTGGCATAGCGCCAATATAGGTACGTCTGTGACCACGGATATCAGCTTCGTCTCTAACACCGCCCAAAGAAACTCTGGCGTATTTACGGCCTAAGCTTTTAGCAATGGATTTTCCGATACTTGTTTTACCAGTACCAGGGGCGCCTACAAATAACAGGATAGAGCCTGATTGCTTACGCTTAAGGTTCATTACCGCAATCTGCTGAATAATACGTTTTTTAACCTTTGCAAGGCCATAGTGATCTTCATCGAGAATTTTTTCAGCTTCAGGTAAATCTATGAATCTAGTCTCTTCCTTTTTCCATGAAAGGCCTGTCACGAAATCCAGATAATCATAAAGCATACCTGTTTCTGAGCTGTGGTGTCCCTCCTGCTTTAAGCGGTTTAACACCTTTTCAGCTTCTTTGCGGGCATCCTCGTTCATGCCGGAATCTTTGATTTTATTTTCAAAGCGCTGGATGTCAGTTACATTCTCAGGATGCATCTCATCCAATTCTTTTTGCAAATACTCCATCTGCTTTTTGATGGCTGATTCTCTGTATAAATCCTTGTATTCCTGTTCACGGGCAGTGTTGGCATCTGTTGTGACCTTTGTCACTTCCACGTATTCTACGATTTCCTGCTCCATCAATGCCATACGCTTGTTAACGCTGTCGTTTGCAAGTATATTTTGCATTTCCTCATTGGAATTTTTGAACCAGTATGAGAGGGACGCTGCAAGCTCTTCCACATTAGAAATGCCACTTAACAGTAGCTCTACGAAATTGGAAAACTGGAATCTCTTTGATAAATCCCTTACATCATTTTTTAGCGCTGCAAGGGTTTCAGCCTCTTTGTTGGTATCTAAAACATCCTCATCATTTCTGCGGGAAATGTTTAATTCTATTTCATGATTTTCATTTATAGAAATCTCTTCTACATTGATACGGCTGGTCACCGTTACGGTTACATAGCCATCAGGACTGATAGAAGACAGTGTACCTACAGCACCAATCTTATAAAAATTGTCTGCTGTCATCTCATTTCTGGCCTGATAATACTTGTTTTGAAGGATGATAACCTTTTCATCTTGAACAGCCTTACCAGCTAAAGATTTGAAGACATCTGTCTGGAAATACATGTTACCGCGGGATATTAATTGAATATTATAAAGTGGTAATACAATCATAATAGACCTCCTGTAATTGAAATCATAACTGTTCTGCTAGCAGACGCGTTCAATGAGTGCTAAGCATAGTGTAAAAAAATTAGCTCACTTTAGGAGCTATTTTTAATGAATTGTGCAAAATATAATTGTTAGGTTGATGATATCACCACTGAAATATGCTGTCAATAAATCAAATATTAAATAATTATAAAATTACAGAAGCAGACTCTAATTAAGGACTACCTCTGCACAGAAATTTTCCAAATCCTGAACCGATTGTTCAGTTAAAGCAAAAAGTTGTTCAGGGGTGGCATAGGACAACCTAAAATGATCGCCCACATGCACATCAGAAGCAAAGGCTATCTGTCCTTCTTCAGTGCAAGCCTCAGGAACTCTGGCTATCTGGTGGCCATTGCGCTCTAGTATCAAAGGAAAATCGCAAACATTCTGTACAAAATATTGGTTTGGGTTAACCTTTAAATACTTTGCATAAACTTCTGTGGCAGGATTTTTATCAATCTCAGAGACAATGTTGTCACCCTCAGTTTTGGTAATCGCCATTTCTCTGCCGATTGGTTGCCAGCCCAGATTATTCTCCATAAATAGTTTTAGGGTTGAGTTGATAAATGCAACTACAACAATACCATTAGCATAAACGTCCCTGCCATATACATGGGCAGTATTTTTTCTATTAATATTTCTGCCAGCTTTGATTCCAAACATAGGCAGCTTATGATGCCTGAATTCGTTTCTGAATACGGTTACGGAAATACTGTTTGAAGCATAGAACACCTGGAGACACTTTACATTATCCAATGTCTCTAGGATTTCGTTCATTACTCGGCCAGCCACAAATGATGTGGTGGTTTCCATATTGTAATCGTATTGAATTAGTTTCGTTTTAGTGAAAAATGTGACGGATAACTCCAGTGGAAAGAAGCTGATATCAAATTTCTCGCCGCCTAAATTTGCCACTGATACACCAGAAATACAAGCATCTGGAAAAGCATGATTTAATGTTTTAATAATCAAAGATTCATCTAAATCCAGGCGTGGATTATAAAGCTGCATCAAAACACCTGAAGCAGATTGAAATGCTGTTTCAGACTTAATATCACTAATGACATCATTTAGTTCGTTGAAATCATGAAAATGGTAGGTCTTTTGAATCATAGTTTTATTATCCAATGCTTGTTAACGGTTTAACTGACTAAATAATAACATCTATATTTGACATAACTGTGTTTTGTGCAACTTAGTTTTTTGCTATAAATAATATTGATATGTAGCTATCAGAAATGGTGGGAACCAGGTTTATTGACCAGATTTAATTCTTCTGTTAATATCCTATTAACCTAGTAGGTGGTAGGGATTTATCAGGATAAAGTGGAGGATAGTAAATATGAAAAAAATCTTACAGTTGACGACATTATTAATCATTACATCATTGACATTTATTGGCTGTGGAACTGCAAAGGCAAATGAGTCTGCAGAGACAGTGAAGATTGCTTATCTTCCAATAACACACTCGCTGGCTGCATTAGAAGAGGCTGATGAGCTTGCAGAAAATGATAATGTGCGAGTGGAGCTGGTAAAGTATGGATCATGGCCTGAGCTTTTGGATGCACTGAATTCAGGACAAGTGGATGGTGCCTCAGTTCTTATTGAACTTGCCATGAAATCAAAAGCTGAAGGCGTTGGAATAAAGGCCGTAGCACTTGGTCATAAGGACGGTAATGTAATCGTAGTATCAAATGATGTGAAAGACGGGGCAGATTTAAAGGGAAGAACAATTGCTATCCCACATCGCCAGTCATCACATAATATCCTGGTAAACGATGCCTTGGCAAAGGATGGATTGGCAATAGATGACATCAACGTAATAGAGCTTGCACCTACAGAAATGCCTTCGGCCCTTGCCGCTGGAACAATTGATGGCTATTGTGTGGCTGAACCATTTGGTGCTATGGGAGTTTCCATCGGGGCAGGAAAGGTACTTTATACTTCCGAGGAGCTTTGGGATGACTCAGTTTGCTGCGCACTTGTTTTGACAGATGATTTTATTGAAAATCACAAGGAGACAGCAAAGCTTTTCGTAGATGGATATAAAACAGCTGGAAACAATCTTGATGCAGATACTGCGAAAAAAGTAGCACAGAAATATTTAAATCAGAAGGATGATGTGCTTGATATTTCATTAAAGTGGATTTCATATGATGACCTTGATATTACAGAAGAACAGTACGGTGAGCTTTCTGAGAAGGTAAAGGATTATGGTTTGTCAGATAACCCACCTGCATACGAAGAATTTGTAAAGAATGATTTTTAATAATCAAAAGGGGAAAGCATGAAAAAATTAATCTCTATTAGATATGTAGTAGTTTCAATATTATTGCTTGTGGGATTATGGCAGTTGGCATTTATCATCAGTGATTATAGTGAAGCTCTGTTTCCTTCTCCGCTAATGGCTTTGCAGGCTTTGATAGAAATGATTTTAGATGGAACGCTTCTATTATCTATTTCAGCCAGCATGTATAGATTTGTAATAGGGTATGGCCTGTCTGTTATAATTGCAGTTTTTTTGGGACTTATTCTGGGTAGTTTACCAAAGGTATTTAATTATGTTAACCCATCTTTACAACTACTTCGTCCAATCTCTCCAACTGCTTGGATGCCTTTTGTAGTCTTGCTGTTTGGAATAGGTGATTTGCCAGCTATAGTGATTATTTTCATAGCAGCATTTTTCCCTGTGCTTCTGTCTACAGTTTCTGCGGTTTTAAAGATTGATGACATTTACTTTAGAGTAGCTGATAATTTCGGAATCAGACAGCCAGCTCTTATGTGGGAGGTAATTCTTCCCGCAGCTTTTCCACAGATTGCGAATGCTATTCATCTCGCACTTGGTAGCGCATGGATTTTTTTGGTAGCAGGTGAGATGGTAGGAGCTCAGTCAGGTTTGGGATATCAAATCATCGATGCAAGAAACAATATCAGAGCCGATATTTTGCTTGCTACTATTTTTGTTATAGGTGTTATTGGTTTGCTATTGGACTTTTTGATAGGATTGGCGGAAAAGAAAATTCTAAAGGCCTGGGGAGGTGAACAGTAATGTCATATATTCATATTGAAAATGCAGGTAAAACCTTTACTGAGAATGGACAAGAATTTACAGCCCTTTCAAACGTGAATTTGGATATTGAAAAAGGTGAGTTTATATGCTTACTTGGACCCTCTGGATGTGGGAAAAGTACACTTTTAAATGCTATTGCAGGTTTTGATTTGGCTAACAAGGGTATTGTTCAGATTGATGGGAAAGATGTGGTAAGTCCTAGTACAAAAAATGTTACCATCTTTCAAAATTACGGACTGTTACCTTGGCGTACTGTCATCAAAAATATTGAACTAGGTCTTGAGTCTAAGGGAGTTGAAAAAAGTGAGAGACGAGAAATAGCAAATAAATATCTTAAGCTTGTGAAGCTGGAAAATTTTGCGGATAGCTTTCCAAGACAACTTTCTGGTGGAATGAAACAGCGTGTAGCTATAGCGAGAGCCCTTGCGGTGGAGCCGGATATTATTTTTATGGATGAACCATTCGGTGCGCTAGACGCCATTACACGTATGAAGCTTCAGGATGACATCCTTGATATCTGTAAGAATGAGAAGAAAACAATTATTTTTGTCACACATGATATTGAGGAGGCTGTTTTTCTAGCTGATAGGATTGTTGTAATGACGCCAAATCCTGGCAAAGTTAAAGGCGTTTTAAAGGTACCTCTTCATCATTTTAGAGATAGAACAAGCGGAGACTTTCTATTGGTCCGCGATAAAATTTTTGACTTACTTAATATGAAAACTGAAGAGAATATCGAATACAACATTTAAGGTGATAATAACTGTAAAGGGAGAATTTTTTAGCATGAGCAATACACATAATGAACACCATACACATGAGCATGACCACGAACATTCACATAGTCATTCACACTCTCATTCCCATGGGAAAAATGGTGTAGAACACATCCATTCACATAGAAATCTTATTGGCTTTGATGAGCATGGAATTCCTACTGTTACATTAAAGGCAAGTGATCATGGTGGAGAGAGCAGTCCTGAGGATTTTACAAGAGACTACATGAATGCAGTTTCTGAATATAGAAAGACTTTCCCATCAAAGCAGGATGTGATAGACCAGACACCAGACCCTGCTGTTAGGGATATGCTTTTAAGAATGGAACAACTTGGTATCGATACAGCCTTTGACAGATTTGATGCTCAAAAGCCACAATGTAATTTTGGACTTTGTGGTACCTGTTGTAAGATTTGTAATATGGGACCTTGTCGTATCACTCCTAAATCTCCAAAAGGCGTGTGTGGTGCAGATGCAGACTTGATTGTAGCCAGAAATCTGCTTCGTTCCGCTGCTGCCGGAGCCGCCCAGCATGGAATGCATGCTCGTGAGGTTATGCTCACATTAAAGAAGGTGGCAGAAGGAGAACTCGACATCCCAATTCTTGGCGAACAGAAAATAAGAAGCACAGCCAGAGCATTTGGAATCAGGGAAAAAAGCAGACAGCTGAAAAATGTTGCTAGGGATTTGGCCGACGTTTTACTTGAAGATTTATCCAGAACAGTGCCTGATGATTACAAGACTATAAGAGCCTGTGCGCTACCTGAAAGACAGAAGGTCTGGGAGGAACTGGATATTCTTCCAATAAGTGCATATCATGAGGTTTTTGAAGCATATCATAAATCAGGGTGTGCAACTGATGGTGACTGGAAGAGTATCATGCAGCAATTCTTGCGTTGTGGACTAGCTTTCACATTTTCCGGTGTTGTAGGCGCTAGCATCGCTACTGATTCTCTGTTTGGCGTAGGAGATAGAGTTACATCCAAGGTTAATATTGGCGCTCTTGAAAAGGGTTATGTAAACATAGCTGTTCATGGACATCTCCCAACTCTTGTAAGCCAGATTGTGGCTGCTGGAAAGAGAGAGGATTTGTTAGAGCTAGCAAAATCCAAGGGGGCAAAAGGAATACGTTTTTACGGTATCTGTTGCTCAGGATTGTCTGCGATGTACAGAGACAGTGGAGTTATTCCTCTTTCTAACGCTGTATCAGCAGAACTTGTTCTTGGTACAGGAGCCCTCGATCTTTGGGTTGCTGATGTACAGGATGTATTCCCATCTATTATGGATGTTGCAAAATGTTTTAAGACTGTTGTAGTCACTACCAGTGACTCAGCGCGTCTACCAGGAGCAGAAAGATATGAATACGATCATCATCACAGTAATATTGGACAGACAAAGGAGCTTGCTGAAAAGATAGTAAGACGTGCTATTGAAAGCTTTGAGGGAAGAAAAGGAATCCCAGTCTATATTCCTCCATATGAGGTTGAGGCAGAGGTTGGTTTTTCGGTGGAATACATTCACAAGAAATTTGGTAGCATGAAGCCACTAGCAGAGGCTATCAAATCTGGCCAGATTCTTGGTGTTGTAAATATGGTTGGCTGCAACAATCCAAAGGTTCTTTATGAAAAATGTATTATAGATGTTGCTGATGAGCTACTCAAAAATAATGTACTTATCATCACAAATGGTTGTGCATCGTTCCCACTTATGAAGCTTGGCTATTGTGCTATATCAGGAAAAGAAAAAGCAGGAGAGTCGTTAAAGGAATTTTTAGAGCCAGATTTACCACCAGTATGGCATGTGGGTGAATGTATTGATAACACTCGCTCAACAGGCATATTTGCTGGAATAGCAGGAGAATTAGGTAAAAATCTTTATGAACTTCCATTTGCATTTTCATCGCCTGAGTGGGGAAATGAAAAGGGAATAGATGCAGCTCTTGGATTTAGACTTAACGGAATCAATTCATACCATTGTGTAGAGGCTCCAATCTATGGCTCAAAGAATGTAATTGAATTCCTTAAGTATGGAACAAAGGAGCTATTAGGTTCTACTATGAACGTAAATACGGACCCAGTTGAGTTGGCAAAGCTTATTGTGTCAGATATGAAGGAAAAGAGAAAAGCTTTAGGTTGGGATTAGTACAGCTAAATAATAAAACTAATATTGCTATTTACCTACTGACATAGTATGCTTTAGAAAAGAGCAGTAGGTTGTAGTAGGAGGGCTGTATTATGAAGTCTATTCTTATCAAAGATACTACTAAAGAAGAGCGGGAAGAAATTATTAAAGCATCCCTTGATTGTGGGGGAGGCTGTGAAAATTGTTCTTCATGTTGGCTAGGTGGAGGAAGTCCCTGGGATATTTATCAGGATTACATAGATGGCAGGCGTGAGATTTCCGAGATTAATGCTGATTATATGTCAGTATATCGTCAGGACAGACAAATAAAGTAGGTAAAAATATGGCTCCAGATATTTCATCTTCAACAATAGAAGAACGTAGAGAATACATAAAAAATACCTTTCCATGTATAGCCGACTGCGATATGTGTGGGCTTTGTAAAATCTTTCATGGAAAGGATGCCGAAACGGCTTATGATGATTATATAACGGGCAAGCGCTCCTATATGGAAGTATCTGCTGATTATAGGTGAGCGAGATAAGAATATTATTTCTTTGCATTCTCGAAAATTTTTGAAGTAGCCTTATAAACTACACTTGTCTTATCATTGCCAAGTGATTTTTGCAGCTTGTTATTGTAAGCCGAGGTGTTGTCGCAGGATGCAAAAGCATCGTAAACCTTTTTGTAATCTGGCGCACTAAGTTCAGCCCCTTTAAGGGCGGCTCTTAATTCAGCCTTTTGTTTTTCAGTAACTGTAGGTCGATTAGCAGTTTCTCTAGGTTTCTTTGACTGTGGCTTTGTCACAACCTTAGGCCTGGTGGATCTGGTAGTTGGCCTACTTTGATTTCCAGTTCTTCTGGTATATGTGCGACGAGTTTTCGTTTTTGGACTTTCTTCAGTCGTTTCTTCAGGATTTTCCTTGTTCACTTTTTCTTCTACAATGATAGATGGCTGGCGCTTTATTGCGTAGCCTCTTTCACCCCAAAAATCTACTACAGCATCAAATCCGGAATCCTTAGTGATTACATATATTTCATCAATAGAATTCTGCCCTAATTTGTAACCTAAATATGTGGTTAACTGAAAATCTAAATAGTTTTTTGCAGTTTTTTCAGCCTTCATATGCTCTATACTGGCAGCGGAGCTGGTGATGGCTATAAGCGATTCATAAGCTACAGTCTTTACCTTTGAACCATAAAAAATCACAACAATGTCATCGCATGTTAACTGGTCAACACCAATAACCCCTGCATCTGAAACATTCTCATAATCTACAAGATATAAGCGTTTATTGTTTTTTGTCACACTAATACTTTCGTTTACTTCAGTAACTTTATTTTCATTTTTAATTTCTTTATTAAATAATCCCATATCCAACCTCATACAGTTCAATAATTTGCGGTTTTATTGTATCACAGAATTGTGTAAAAATATTTGGCAAAATTTAAACATCATCATTGCAGTTATATGACTGCAGTGGTGGTGTTTTTTGTGAAAAAGTATTGGTCGGGTATAGCCTAATAGATTTAATCCTGGTTTTCTTCAATCCATTTCTTAACTAAAGACGAAAATTGATGGTAACTATCGTTAATTTCTTTATCTTTATCCCAGGCTACTACCAGCTGTCTCATAGGGTGATCTTTTATTGGGATTAGCTTTACGTCCTTGCTTTCTACGGAATTCCAGGAAGATGAAGGAACAAAAGCTATACCAAGATTTGCATCTATCATGGATCTAAATGAATCCACAGAATGGGCTTCAAAAATAATATTCGGTGAAAAATTATTTTGTTTGCAATAGTCATCTATAAAAATCCTTAGAGGGTTATTACTATCATAGGTGATAAATTTTTCATTCTGCAAATCTGAAAGCTGTATCATATGCTTTTTGCTTAGGGGATTTTTCTTATGAATGGCGACCATGATTTCTTCATCTGCCAGTTTAAAATAATCGTAAATCTTTGTATCTATAGGCAGCTGCACGATATTAAAATCACTGGTAATACCTTCCTTGCTTTCCCCTTGATATAGAACGATTTTCAGGTGAGGATCTGTGCGTTTAATATATGATATAAGCTTGTCTGCAATGCGCACGCCACTGACGATTTGTATAGAAATAATCTGTGGTTCCTCTTCTTTAAGCTTATTGATACCATCGTCTAATGTGTTTAAGGCCTTGTCCACATTTTTAAGAAAGGCTTTTCCATTAGTGTTCAGGGAGATGTTTTTTCCATTTCTATCAAAGAGCTGACAGTTCAGCTCCTGTTCGAGCCTTTTAATGGTCTTACTGATTGCAGATTGTGGAATCATATGATAAGCGGCAGCCTTAGAAAAATTTTCGAATTTTGCGGCAGTTCTAAAGTATCTCAATTGTAGTAATTCCATAATTATAGTCCCTTCTCCTTATACCCTGCAGTATATATGATTATATAGGATTTGATTATTTCGAACAACGATTATATGAAATAGGATATTTGATGGAGTAAATAATACTTTTAGCAAATATAAAGAAAGGAGCATTCATGAAAAAATTTTTAAGGGGGAATTTGTTTGCAGTACTTTCTGCTGGGTTGATTAGCGTGTTTATTCCTGGGTTTGCATTTAATGCGCAGGCAGCAGTATCCTACGATGAGTATCTGCAGGTGCAAATTGGTGACGACAAAAAAGGTATGCGATTGTACGAAGATGGACTGTATGAGACTACAGTAAATGTTCCATCTTCTGTGGATACCTACCAGATTCTGGCTGACGATGAGGTTATAAAAGAAGAGTCTATAGATACAAATGGTCAGTCAAAGAAAGTGCTTATAAGATACTATTCAAAAGACGATAAAGTGGTAACAAGTCTTGATGAATCTTTAGACTCTAATGGTAATTTAGTTCAAGGTGTAAAAAAGGTTGCAAACTGGACAGGAAACTTTTTTAATGCAAAAAAGGTAGAAGAGTTTAAACAGTTTGGTAGCTGGGATCAAAGCTATGGAAATACATATTCTAGATTGAATTACGTAGGCGGTGGTATTTTCAACAGAGAATTCGTATATACGATACCTCAAGCAGATTCAAAATATGCATACAAAATTAATTTTGATGGTGCCTGGAACAACGGTGAGATTGGTGATAATGGTGGCAACATGTACGTTATCTTTCCAGGTGGTGAAGGAACTGACAAGTTTTTCATTTGGGCTGATTCTGTACACCAGACTACCTTCAATTCTATAAATGATGATGAAACAGTATTTAAGCTTGCATCAGATGATTCTGAAGCTGGTGAGGAATATAGCGTTCCTGCTGGACTGGCAGATGTAAATCTGGTACTGAAAAGAGGGGATGAGTCTCATTCCTTTGAAATGATTCAGACCAGCAAGGACAGTTACATGGTGACTGTTTTTGTAAAGCCTGGGTTTTACAGCTGGAACGATTCGGTAGATGGCAACAAAGGGGCGCAAAAAGGAACATTTACAGTAGATAAGGATTCTGCAGTTACCTTCTATTATTCTGTGGACCCTGATGATTATGCTATGAGAAATACTGTAGTAAATCCAAATCTTTATTACGGCGATGAGACTGAAGATGAAGAAGCACCTGAAGAAGAGCAGTATGATGATGGCTATATCGTTGAAAGCAACAAAGTCCTTCAGTTAGATTTGTCTGCAGGTGAGACAGTGGTAGATGATGGGCCATATGATGTAAAAATACTTATGATAGGTAACAGTTTAACTCGTTACAATGATGTGGCTTCAAAGGTAAAGAACCTGTTTGAGTATGCTGGTATCAAGGCAAAAATAGATGTAAAGGCTCAGATGTCTGCTTCTCTGTCAGACCATGCCACAGTAGCTGCACGCACATATGAGGATTTGATAGCAAATGGCGGTTATGATTATGTAATCCTTCAAGACAAATCTTCTGGATTTACAGAAGAAATGCTTGTGGAAGGTGTGACTGGATTTATTCCATGGCTGGAAAACTCTAATAGCAAGCTGCTTTTATATATGCCATGGGCAAATGAAGATGTATTTGAAACAATGCAGGATACATTTACTTCAGCTTACAAGAATGTTGCTGCTGAGTACGACGCACTTTTAGCTCCTAGTGGAGTGGCATACTACGATTTATATTTCAATCATAATAAGCATTGGTATCGTAAAGGCGATAATGTTCATGGAAATGATTTGGCTTCATTGATATCTGCCAGCTCAATATTCTATGCTATCAATAATCCTGACAAGCCTTTAGAATTTACTGAGGATAATATGGCGGTGGTAAAGAAACTCGTAGAAAGCGATGAATATCGTAATTACGTAGTGGATTATGATGCTAGCACTGTTAATCTAATTCAGAAAACAGCATATAAATATGCTAACAAATATAATGATAGAAAGAAGGCTGAGCCTGAAAAGAAGCCAGAGAAAGATTCAGAGAAGGAGCCTACAAAAGAGCCAGAAAAAGAACCAGAAAAAGAACCAGAAAAGGAAGAAGTAAAGACTCCTGAAACAGTTTCCGAAAAGGAACCAGAGACAAAGCCAGTAGAGAATAATAATTCAAACAAAACTGTAGAGAATAATAGTTCAAACAAAGCTGTAGCGAATAATCATTCCTCAAGCGCAAGTTCAACTTCAAAAAATGATGCACCTAGCAGCCCATCAAAGGAGGCTACTGAAACTAGTCAATCTACAATTAATACTGGTGTAGCTGAGGCGGTTCAGATATCAGAACCAAAAGCTCCAACAAAGGGACCTAAGAAAACCAGTAAAAATGCTGTGGCAGTAGGCACAAAATTTACATCAGGTGGATTATCATTCAAGGTGACAAAGGCTTCAAAAAATGCATTTGAGGTTCAGGTATTAAAGTCTACAAAAAAGACACTTAAAAAGCTTACAATTCCAGGAACTGTTAAGTACAACAAGCAGACCTTCAAAGTAACATCAGTTCGTGCAAATGCATTTAAAAATAACTCTAAGTTAAAGACTGTTACCATTGGAAAAAATGTGAAATCTGTTGGTAAAAAGGCATTCTATGGATGTAAGAATCTTAAGACTGTAAGCATGAATGGAAGCAAGGCAAAGACAATAGGAACTGATGCATTTTCTGACACAAGCGATAATATCGTATTTACGGTAAATAAGAAAACGGTAGATGATTATAAAGAATCATTAAAGGGTAATGCACCATCTAAATATAAAGTGAAGAAGGTAAAATAAAGCCTTTTAGTTTATGAGTAGAAGAAGAAATTTTTATTTCGACTTCTACTCTTTTTATTGTTTTGAAAAATTTTTATAGATGTATGTACGTAGTTTCACAAAAAAGTGCCTGATAAGTATTATAATACTCCAATAGTACTTTTTCAAAAAAATTTTTATAATGTGTAACATGTAATAAATATTGCAAGAGAAGAGAATATCAATGAATAAAAACCAAGCCCGCAAAATCCTTGGATTGGATGGAACGGAAGATGAGAAAACAGTAAAGAAAAAATATAGGAAGTTGATGCTTGAGCATCATCCTGATAGCAACGGGATTGATGACAGCGCAGCTGCAGCCAAAATAAACACAGCCTATGAACTGATTATGAAAAGTTTTGATAGTGGAGAGAAAATTAAATCAGCTGTCAAAAGAAAAGCTAAAGCGAAAAATTGGAATGCAAAAGAAAATAAAAATGCATACTGCGCCAGACCGATTTTTCATGAGGTTGAAGATTTCGATGGAAACAGTATCGGCACTATAGAAATAGCTAGAGGAAAATATGTCTGGTCAAAGGATGAGGAGTTTTCACTATTTCTAAAGAGCTTATATGAAACCAGCAAAGAACTGCTAGAATCAGCTCGACTGTCACTATTTTTTGAAGTGCCTGATGTAATCAAGCAGAAATATTTGGCAGATATTACTTATCTGCTTACAGGCCAGTTTATAGATAGTTCGTTGACATTAAAAGAGCTGGGGATTTTAGATGCAGATGCCTATAAAATCGATGCTATGGTGGAGCTTGATATAAATGCTACTACTCCTAAGGAAGGCAATACTCTATATCCTGCCGGTGTATCTAATCATAAGCTTTATCTGAGAAACAAGAGTGGTCAAATAATTGGGTACCTCAGTTTCAAGGACGATAGACTTTATTATGTAATTATCCCACTGCTTGAGCAGAAGAAGGCTCAGGTGAAAATGGTGGTATCTGCTAATTCCCTTAAATCTAAAACAAGAAAGAAATATGTAGATTTAGATTTGTGGATCAGGCTTATAGAAACAGATACATCCGGGATAGAAAGTACAAGTCTTAAGATTGATGAGCTGCTAAAAAAATACGCTAAAGAAGGCTTCTAGCAATGTTAACTGAGATTTAATATACGCTTCTACTTCATGTGACATTATTATGATTCTGCATTAATGCCAACTTACGATGTTAAAACAGATTCCTTCAGCAGTCTTAAATATGGAAACTATAGTAATGCAGTGGTTTACGTTAGTGCATATCTTGATACCGATGGGTCTGAAACTGTATTTTTAGGAGGAAGAAGATTCTGAGCAGGCAGCTTCATAAAATTTTAGGAGTCTCCCGAGAGAATGCTCCATTTGTTTTAATGATTTATAATTGTATCAAATTCTTTCATTGATTTTAATGATAGGTCTCATGGATTCGCCTAACTTGCTAGGGGCGTATTCTCTATAAAACGTTGATTTATGAGTGAAACGGAAGTCTGTATATTCGGCACACCATTATATTTCAAACAAACATGGTATAACACAGGTTATGAGAAAGGTTGCTAATCACAGGTGTTAATAGGATTAACACATATTAGTGTTATTATCTGCAATGTAGTTAGTGATTTTGATTTTAAGGTGTTATAAAATGAATGCCCATTGGGTGGGGTGTACATCTTAAAACAGAGCTAATTGGGAGGAATACAATGATTCGAGTAACAACAGGAGATGCATTACATTTATATGGAAGTGTTGGCCGGATTAACTATTCAGTTAGGTTGTGCGTTCGAATGGATGAAAATATCAATAGTGAGGCTATTGTGGATGCTTTGAAAAGCACACAAAAGCGGTATCCATATTTGTGCGTGCGGCTTAAGAAGAATGACACTGAGTACTATTACGAAGAAAACAATCTACCGGTTTGCTGCTTTAATACAAGTAACCAAATAATTTTAAATTCTACAGAAACTAATTATCATGTTTGGGCCGTTTGTTATGAAAATGACTTTATATATTTGGATTTTTTTCATGGGATATGTGATGGAACGGGGATGTATTATGTCTTAAGTACACTTCTTTACTATTATCTGTCAAAAATCTATGGAGATATAAGTCATGATGGGATAAGAACACTTGATGATACCATTGAAGAGAGCGAATATATTGATCCAGTGGATGCACTTGAGGAAATTGATTTGTCACAGATACCACCAAGTCTTAGTAGGCTTAATCCAGCGTTTTCGATTGTGAATGATGGAGGGATGACCATCAGCAACGCGCCAATGGTAAGAGATGTGATTATTCCTGAAAAAGAACTGCTTAAATTTACCTCCTCAAATGATGCCAGTCCTGGAACTTTTATAGCAGTCCTTGCAGCGAGAGCAATCGATAAGATAAACCCTGAAAGGAAAAAGGATATTGTTGGTTCGTATATTATCAATGGAAGACCAATGCTAGGGAAATCCTGTACACATCATAACTGTGTAAATACCACGATATTAAAGTATTCTGATAAGTTGAAGAAAATGGCATTAGACAGGCAATGCACTGCATATAGGGGAATGACTTTCCTTCAGAGTGATGAGGAAAATGTATATAAAAAAATGGTATTTTCATCTTCAAGAAATAAGATGATATTGAAAGCCCCTAAGATTGAAGATAAGCGAGAAGCTTTTTCTAAGATGATAGATGGTGGAAGGAATTTCTTTTCGTACATTGTTAGTTATGTAGGGCAATGGAAGTATAAGGACATTGGGATGCATATTCGTGAGTTTTGGACTCATGTACCTATGGCTAATGGTTTCCTAATTGAAATTGCTGCAGTAAATAGAAATATTTTTCTTTCAATACATCAAAATTTTGAGGAAGATATTTATTACAAAGCTTTACTTAATGAGCTTGCTGATAATGGCATACCATATACGGAAAGAGCAGCATTAATTAATGATGTAGCAAAATTTGAGGAACCTATGGATTGATAGAGAAAAACAGGAGACCGAGCATGATGATATCGGTCTCCTGTTCATTATTGTTTATAAAAAACATATCCCTGTAGCTTCCCATAGAAATAGTTTCCATTATAACCTGCAACATAATATGCCAAACCACCTGTATCTGGACCCCAACATTTGATTTCTAACATTGGGCATGCACCCTTTGCAGAGCGGTCTACAAGCTTCCACTGGTAGAGCGTATCTCCATACATTTCCAAATATGGGATATACACATATGCTCCCTCAGAGCTTAGCCTGATAGCTTCACCGTTACTTGGATCATACCAGGTTCCTGTGTAATCCTTTGTCATTAAGGCTGCTATATCCTGCATTTTGTTTGTGTCCACTGTATCGTCGCAGGTTTTCTTGAAAGAATTGTATTCTTCTGTAGTAATTGGGCCAAAATCATTTAAGCTACTTGTTTTTGTTCCTTGAGGTTCCTGAGATTTGGTCTTGTTCTCAGGTAACTTTATTGTTTCCTTTGTCTTAATTTCGGATTCAGATTCCGTTTCTTCTTCTGGTGTGATTTCAGAATCTGGTTCAACCTCTTCCTCAGGCTTAATTTCAGATTCAGCCTCTTTCTCTTCTTCAGGAATATTCTTAGCATCTGATTCATCATTTGCCTCGTCATCCTCTTTATCATCATCCATAATTTCAAGTTTTACAAAACTATAGCCATCAAAGCAGCTGTCAGGATTCTTTTTTAACTCAAAATTGATATATGTTTCCACTGGTAAAAAATCTGATTCACCATTGTCATCTACAACCAAAGAATAGTATATGGTGTATTTGGCAGTTCCAGTTACTTCATCTCCATCTTCCGTGAAATCACAATACTGGAAAGTAGCATAGCTTCCTTCTGTATAGTCATTTAAATTATGTCTATCTATATTTTCACTATCTTTTGATGTAAAGGTCATATGACGTCCCGTCAGTGAATACTGCATATTTTCAGCATCTTTCTTTGGAATCTTTCCACCATTTTTTTCACTAATCTCATCCAGATATTCAAAACTATATGTATTATTTAACAGAAAGTTGTGAATGAAATATTCTTCCCACATACCTCTGTCATCCAAAATTTCTAAATTATCATATGTATGTCCGCCATATTCATATAAAACCAAAATACTCATCGCATTTTTGATTTCACTTGTCATCTCAAATTTTGTATCTTTTTTTCTTACGTGCATGTACAGCACGGTTATGGTTGCCATAATGGCGAGAATTATAACAATTATCCATGTTATAATTGCGATTTTTCTACTTCTTTTCATTTTTTCTTCCCTTCTGCATGCCTTGCTGATTTCTACCCTATGAATTTTTTCGTATGACAGCAAAAAGCACCATCCATGTATTTTAATACTCCAATAGTACTTTTTCAAAAAAATATTTATAAGAAGTCATACTCTACTACCTCATGTGACATTATTGTGATTAATTGAGTGTTACATTACGTAATAAATTAACGAGTGCAACAAAAAATGAACTACACAGGTGGCAATCCAAATTATGTACGTTCTACAGTTGATCCTTATATGGCCTATTTGGCTTCTGGAAAGGGCTATGAAGAGCAGACAGTTGAAACTGAGGATACTACAACAAATGCTGCAAAAGAGGAAAATGAAGAACCTGTTGAAATCATAGAGCAGCAGGAGGAAGTAATACCAGTAGCCTAAGTTATTTATTAGTTAGTATTCTTAGGAATTTATAAAAATTTAGCTGGATAAGATGTTTGGTTGAATACCGAATGTTTTATCCAGTTTTTCTATGAGAAATGATGATTGTCTTTTCCGTTTCAGGGTCTTTTGTTATGGGAGTATATTGGTTATAATTGTGAAATGAAAAACGACAAAACATACATAGTGAGTATGTTACGAGTTAAGATTTTTAGAAAGAGGCAAACCGGTGAAGTTCAATCAGACACTAACTCTTAAAAATGGTAAAAAGGTAATAATTAGAAATGGTGATGAGCCAAATGGAAAAGAAGTTTTTGATGTGTTTAATATAACCCATGAAGAGACAGATTATCTGTTGTCATATCCTGAGGAAAACAGTTTTACTGCTGAACAGGAGGCTCAGTTTCTAAAAGAAAAAGCCTTGAGCTCAAATGCCATAGAATTAATCGCTATAGTGGACGGAAAGATAGTCGGGATGGCTGGAATTGAGCCTGTTGGCGAAAAGTATAAAGTAAGGCATAGAGCAGATTTTGGCATCAGTGTTTTAAAGGAATACTGGGGACTAGGCCTTGGGAAAATGCTTGCATCAGCCTGCATTAAGTGTGCAAAAGAAGCAGGATTTAATCAGCTGGAGCTTCAGGTGGTGGCAGAAAATGATAGAGCAATAGCACTGTATAAGAGTCTGGGATTTGTGGAATATGGTCGAAATCCTAAAGGATTTAACTCAAAATTCACAGGTTATCAGGAATTGATTTACATGCTATTGGAGCTATAGTAAATTTGAAAAGAGATTATAAATTTGCAGAAATAAATTTAGGGAGAAGCTATGCGTTATAAGAACTATATTTTTGATTTATACGGAACACTGATAGATATTCATACTGATGAGAATCAGCAAGAATTATGGGAATTTATGTCTAAATATTTGGAGGATAACTTTGGAACTACAGTTACTACTGAAGTATTGCGCAGGGATTATCGCATTATATGTTCAGAAGAAGAACAGAAGCTGGCAGAACAGAATGGAAGCAAGCATCCGGAGATAAAGATTGAAAATGTTTGGCAGCGACTTATTGGAAAAGATGTAACTATCAAGGATATGAGAAAGCTCTGCAATACATTTAGAGAAAAATCTAGAGACAAGCTTGTCAGATATGATGGAGTTGCTGAGCTATTGAACAGGATAAAGGCAGATGGAGGAAAGATATATCTTCTATCAAATGCTCAGCGTCTTTTCACAGAGAAAGAGCTTGAAGATACAGATTTAGTAAAGTATTTTGACGATATATTTATTTCCTCAGATTTAGGGATTAAAAAACCTGATGGGAATTTCATGGAAGCACTTATCGAAAAGCACAAGCTGGTAAAATCTGAGTGTGTTATGGTGGGCAATGAGGTCTTGGCTGATTGCGGTGTAGCTGCCGCTGCCGGCGTAGATGTAATCTACATAAACTCATACAATCATTCCGATAGTTCCATTCAATCAGATTTGATTAAGTGCGGGGCAAAAGATGCAGGGATAACGGTAGAATTACTGCCTGCTGGTGGCTATGATAATATTTACTAGTTTTTTTAGGATTTAAACAGATTTTATCCGTAGAGGATTGAATCTGTTTTCTAGTTTTTACTACTTCCACCAAAATTTTCTATGTAATTTGTAATTATAAAGATTTCTAAAATTTAACTGTACTACTTGATATAATACAGAGATTGTGTATACTGAGGTTGAAAAATAAAATAGAGTTTTAAATTTTATGGAGGAACTTCTATGAAAAAAAGATTAGCAATGCTTTTAATCTGCGCTGTTACAGTATCAAGTCTTATGGCCTGCGGGAAGCCTGTTGCAGATTCTACAAATACAGACAATAACGTGGTAGAGGCTGAAAAAGAGGCTGCTGAAAAGGAGTCTGTCAGTGCTACGGCACCGGAGATTTCGTTTACTTCTGTCACTGCAGATGATTACGATTATTTTACAGGTCATGTCCAGTGCTTACAGATTACTGATGACGATCATCCTGAGCTAAAGGATGCAGTAGAAAAATACTTCAGCGGTCTGGTTAAGAATTTCAACAGTGGCATAGAAGAAATGAACGACCAAGCTAAACAGGAGAATGAAGATTTCGGTGATGCTGAGTATCAAGTTAAATATTCTGACGACATCACTGTTGAAATTATGCGTCGCGATAATAAGCTTCTTAGTCTTGTTATTAACGATTATACCTTCATGGGTGGTGCTCATGGTGGTGGAAGCTATACGGGAGTCAACTTTGACGTTGCCACAGGCAAGCAAATTACACTTGATGATTTAGGTGATGCCGATACTATTAGGCAGGTTTCAAAGGATTTTATTTTAGATACAATTGCCACCTCTTCCGAAGCGGCTAGAGGAAACCTATACAGTGATGATATAGTTAACTATAAGGAAGCAATCGAAGAACTATTTGCAAATGGTAATCAACCAGAGTTCTATTTGGATACTGTTGGTATTACATTTATTTTTCAGCAGTATGATATAGCTCCTTATGCTGCCGGTACTATTTCGTTTACAGTACCTTATTCTCAGTACGCTGAAATTAATGATAGATACACTCCACTTGAAGACGCACCATATGTACTGAAGCTTTCTGAAACAGGTTTAAATAGCAGAGTTGATTTTAATGGTGATGGTAAGCTTGAGAGCGTTAGCCTTATCAATACCTGGGATGAAGAAACTGATAGAAACTTCGTTACATTGACAGTCGGAGCTGAGGAACAGAAAGAAGAGTCTGGAAATGGTAGCTGGTATACCGGCTATTTCATTCACAACGACGAGGGCAACTTTGTGCTTGTTGCAAACGATGGCATCAGCGTAGACCTCTACGAGGTTTCTCATGGTATCACTAAAAAAGGTCACATGGATACTACACTTTCTATTAAGGAAGTGACAGATTCTGGATTCACCATGGGTGAAAAAACTTATGGTGATAATGAAATTGTATGGAGCAATGAACAGCAGTATGGATTTGATTTCAAGTAAAGTAACATCATATTATAAGCTTTAAGCTTGATAGAAATTAATTACATGATATACTACCTAAATGCCTTGTGAAAACAGGGCATTTTTGTATTACAATGATATTAAAATAATGACAGGAGGATTTTACTATGAGCAGTATCAGATTAATCAATGCATCCTGTGCAGATCAAAAAGTAGACGCAATTGTTAATGCTGCCAACAGATATCTGGCTGCTGGCGGTGGTATTTGTGGGGTAATATTTGATAAAGCAGGCATGAGAGAATTGTCTGATGCCTGCAGGAAATGCAATACACCTCTTAATGATGGTCAGGCCGCTATAACTCCTGCATTTAACATGACTAATTGCAAATACATTATCCATGCCGTAGGGCCAAATTTTGCCTCCACACCGAATGCATTCAAGGAACTATTTGAGGCATACTATAATTCTCTAGTTGTTTTAAAAGATAATGGATTACACAGCATATCTTTTCCGTTAATAAGCTCTGGCATATTCGGCGGAAATCTTGCCGATGCCCCAGGGGAATCAGCTAAGCAGTGTAAAAGGGCATATGAAAGTTTTACGACAGACTTTCCTGATTACGAAGTACAAGTGTTACTCTGCGCTTTTACAAGTAGAGAAATGGATTCTGCAAAATTATATATTTAAATCCTTTCTATATACATATATTTTACATTTTCCGACTCTTAAAATATATAAAAAAACAATGGCGGGGCCTAAGTCCCGCCTTGTAATAGAGTCTCCACATATGGAGACTCACTTAAATACTATTCTTTATGAAGCTGCCTGAGATGCATCCTCTTCTTCCTCAGCATCAGTAACTTTATTTTTTGCTGCAATAACCTCAACTACTACCTGTTCAGCGTGTGTGGTTACTTCAACTTTCTTGTTATTTGATATTGCTAAATCAGCAACTGTGACTGTATCGCCTAGTCTTAGTGAGCTACAATCTATTACGATTTTTTCGACTACATCCTCAGCCTTTGCCTTGTAAGCTACTTCAGAAAGCAGTTGCTCTAATACGCCTTCTGTAACAGCATCCTTGTTTTCAAGAACAACTTCAGCTGTAGCATGGATAACCTCGCCTTTGACAAGCTCCTGAAAATCCATCTCTACAATCTGATGTTTAGCTGCATCATAGTGTAGTTCCTTTAATAACACATTGTACTTTTTTCCTTCCAAATCAAGGGTCATCTGAGTATGTCCACTTTTTCTTAGGCTTTCAGCCTCCTTAACCTCGAACTGGAGTGGGATTGATTGCTCGATATCTCTACCGAACAGGTTACCTGTAACGTAGCCGTCTCTTCTCAACCTCTTTGCTTTCTTTTCCATGTCACGTCTTTGTACTCTGTAAGTATCCATTTGTCTCTTCCTCCTAAAAATACAAATATTTGAGCAGGGAAATTTGCGGAATGTCGATATTCAATTGGCGTTTCGTTTGTTTCTCTTGTTCGACTATGTTATAGCCCTCTTTCTTTAAATAGTCAAGTGTCAAAAATTATGGTGAAGTATCTTGGCGATATGTAATCAGTGCAATATGCAGGCTATGAGGTGGTTTCCGGTCCAAGGACTACAGGCGATGGTTACTATGAATCTTGTATTGTAGCTATTGAAAATAATCAGATAGAGATTACTATTTGAGAGCCTCCCCATCTAGTATTCTCTCTGATCAATCAATAGCTCAGAATCATTTTGAGCATATATTTTTTCTTCTGTAATGATTCTAAAAGGCATAGTTTTACCACTCACCAAATCTCGGATAGCCTTCATCAGCTGATTTCCAATGAGAGGGTTACATTCTACTGTGCAGTTTAGGTCGCCATTGTTCATGGCTACAAAGGCAGGCTTTGTGGCATCGACTGATATGATGATGACATCCTCCCCAGGGATGATTCCGTGTGATTTCAAAGCATCGATAGCGCCGAGAGCCATGTCGTCATTTTGGGCATATATAATGTCTATATCCCATTTATGTGATGAGAGATAATTTTCTAAGATTGCTTTGCCACCATCATAAAGGTTGCATTTTTTTAATCTGCGTTTTGCAATAAATAATTTTTTCCAATAATCAAATAGAAGCTATTTAGACTTGTATCACATGAGTCTTTTATAGATATCAAGCATGCTTTCAATCTGATATTTAAGCAACCATGCAGCATTGTTATATTCAGTAGTTTTTTTAATTGTTTTAAGAAGTGCAGGATAGTACTCCTCGGTTTCAGTAATCATTCTGTATATTTTTTCACGGCTTAGCCCCCAGGACATGGTAGTAAGATTGTTGCATCTGTCCATGCACTTTATCAAAGATGCTTTAGGATTATTTTTAATTTTTTCATAGTAAGGGCCAATGATCTCCTTGCGATTTTCAGGAGTTGTTTTTTTACAGGTTAATAAATCTACAAGTTCCTTGACTTCTTCATCAACAGGAAGACTATCCAACTGCACACCGCAATCTTCTACAACATCGTGAAGAAGGCTGCCTGCAATAATATCATCCTCAATAATATTCATTGAGAGTGCATGACAGGCAAGATTAAGTGGATGATAAATATATGGAACTGTAGATTTTTTTCGTATCTGTCCTTCATGAGCATATACTGCAAAATCCACTGCAGCGAGGGTATTCTTGAGCTTGAAGTTTCTAGCAGTTGTCTTGACGAATGTTTTCATATGCTCCCAATCATAAATAGCGTCTTTTGTCTTAAATATGTGATTGTTTTCTTCAAGTATGGCGGATACAGAGACATCGAAAATTTCTGCAAGTTTCACTAGCTTATCTGTATCTGGTTTATATTCGTTTCGCTCCCAGGAAGACACAGCTTGAAAAGTTACCCCTAAGGCTTCAGCAACTTGTTCTTGTGTTAGATGTTGTTCTTCTCTATGAAGTTTGATGTTTGAACCTATACTCATATGAACTATCTCCTTATGCATACATGATAAGGTCGAATCTAACTATATTCTATAGAGTAAATATTTAACTTACAATAAAAAAATCAAGTTACTCTTGATATATTCATACTTGGAGTAGCTTCTACAAATACAGAGAATGGTAAGTAGGTAGCAGTACATTTTCATAGTAAAGTTGAAGCTAATTTGAAACTGATCTACTGATGGTACTCACTTTTTAGATTTACAAACATATTTTGCCACGATTCAAAGAGAATATGGTAGAATTAGTGGCAATAAAATTATTGAAATGGAGAATAAAAATGCAAAAGAAAAAATCAAAAATAGTAGTAATAAGCGGGTTAATCCTTGTTGCCCTGATTGCAGTATTTACAATCTGTTACAATGTATTTTCTGCAAAACCATCAGAAGGCAGCAAAAATGTAGTAATCGAGGTAGTAAATAGCACAGGTGCTAAGGCAGACTATGAACTAAGTACAGATGCAGAGTATTTAAAGGATGCGATGGATGAGTTAGCTGAAAACAATGACAGCTTTTCTTACAGTGGCACAGATGGTGACTATGGAATCATGGTAGAAGTTGTGAATGGTGAGCAGGCTATTTATGCTGAGGATAATGCTTATTGGGCACTTTATGTAAATGGTGATTATGGTCAGTACAGTGCAAATCAACAGCCAGTAGTTGACGGTGACACCTACACATGGATATACGAGAAAGCTAATTAGTTAAATGCAGAAAAGACTTACTACTAAAGATATAGCTGTTATCGGCTTAATGGTAGCTATAATTGAGACATGCAAATTTGCTCTAAGCTTTGCACCAAATATCGAGCTGACAACATTTTGGTTGATTATGTTTACAAGGCGTATCGGTAAAAAAGTTGCTTTAATAGTGCCAGTATTGATACTTGTTGAGGGTATGATGTATGGCATAAATACATGGTGGATTATGTATTTATATATTTGGCCTTTGCTTGTGATTTTGGCATATCTTTTTAGAAATGTTGAATCAGCCTTATTTTGGGCTATTTTTGCAGGAATATTTGGCCTTTGTTTTGGAATGCTGTGTTCTATTACATACTTTTTTATTGGTATGAGGGATGGCGGAATCATAGGAGGATTTAATACAGCATTTCCCTGGTGGATTTCAGGGATTATATGGGACATGGTTCATTGCGCTGGTAATTTTGTTTTAATGCTGATTTTGTATTATCCAATTGATAATGTAATGAAAACCAGGTAGCACATAATGGAATTGGAAGAATGTTAGAATAAGAGTTTTTCATCTTATGGAATCAATAACTGCGAAATTAAGAGATATGATTTTTATAGAAGGAAAGGACAAAAAATAATAATGAAGAAAATATTATTTATAGGCAACAGCCACACCTATATGAACGATATGCCTGAACTTACAAGGCAAATGATTGAAAACATAACAGGAGAAGACTGCCAGGTATTTATGTTGGCGTATTCTGCCAGGACTTTGAAATGGCATATGGAGGAAGAATATTTTTCTGAGCGATTCAACATTCTCTATGGGCATTATGACTATTGTGTTATTCAAGAGTATGCTCATCCACTACCTGATTTTGATGATACTGTAAAGTTCGCTCATGATATAATAGAACTGTGCAAGAAGGTTAATACAACACCTATCATATTTGAAACCTGGTCTGAAAAAGAAAAACCGGAAAATCAGCAGGAAATGAATCGTAGATATAGAAAAATAGCTACTGATGAAAGCATTACACTTGCTCCTGTAGGAGAAGTCTGGAGCAATGTTCTAAGAGAAATAAATGATATTCCTGGTGCTGATTTGTATTATAAAGATGGTGCACATGCATCTGCTTTAGGTGATTACCTGGTTTCTATGGTTTTAGCAAAAGCGATAACAGGAAAGCTACCGGATTCTTCATTTAAATCTGCCTATGACTTTACATTACCAGATGATGATTGGAATCATGTAAAGGTAGAAATAGAAGATGAGAAAGTCGCAATACCTGAAAATCTTGTAAATATAATCAGAAGTAACGTAGGGTAATTTATGTATTTTCGAATCAGAAGATCAGATAAAAAACACAAATCCAAAACAAACTAAGCTTGCAAAGCATACTTTTATCTTTATAGATTTCCTGCCAATGGTATTTGGCGGAAAGGAAATAATAAATGCATGGTTCATTCCAATAGTAATGTTTATAAAAACATATTGCATTTGGCGGAATTGAAGAGATTGGCTGGAGATATTTCTTTCAGTGCTCTATGTAAAGACAAAGAATCTATGGCTATGTGTAATGACACATTCTCTATTATTGATGTAAAGAAAAATATATTGATGAGGACAATTAAATATGGCTGAGATAGATAGATTAAAAGAAATCGTAGAAACACTTAGAAGTGAAAACGGCTGTCCATGGGATAGGGCGCAAACTCATGAAAGTTTAAAACCTGGATGTATAGAAGAAGCTGCTGAAGCCATTAATGGTATTAATAACTATATCAAGACAGGCGATGCAGAAAATCTTAAGGAAGAATTAGGCGATTTGCTCCTACAGGTAATGTTTCATTCAGTAATAGCAGAAGAGGAGGGCTTGTTTACTTTTGATGAAGTAGCAAAGACTGTGTCTGAAAAGATGGTAAGACGCCACCCTCATGTTTTTGCTGGAGTAACCTATAACTCAAAGGAAGAACAACATTCTGCCTGGGAAGAAATAAAGAAGCAAGAAAAAGAAGGTAAAGAATGGTTTGCCGATACGCTTCCAGAAGCTTTTGAGGAAGCCAAAGAGCTTATCGAAAGGGCTAAAGAGCGGAAGGGGTATAAGTAATGAAAAAGTTGAGATTTATATATGCTTTCCTGGCTATTATCTCATTATTATATTCCGTAGCCGTATATATGGTAGGAAGCGGTACTTTTTCATTTATCATTTGGATTTTCGCAGCTTTCTTTTTTGAATTTTTATATATAATGGACAAGAAAAATATATGGCCTAAAGTTCCTAAAATTTTGAGATATGCATTTAGAACTATAGTGACGATTGGACTTACTGTTTTCGTCATTTGCCAAGGCTGTATTCTTACTCAGTTTTTTGCAAAGGGCGACTCGGGGGCTGATTATATAATCGTGTTAGGTGCACAGATGAGAGATTGGGGCCCAAGTGTAGTCTATAAAGCCAGACTTGATTCTGCTAAAGAATATTTAAATGATAATCCAGACACAAAGGTGATTGTTACTGGGGGTCAGGGAATTAACGAATCTATATCTGAAGGTGAAGGTGGGAAAATCTATCTTGTAGAGCAGGGTATCAGAGAGGATAGGATTTTGATAGAAAATGATTCTCTTGATACAGATGAAAATATTAGTAATGCTTTAATGCTCATAGATACTGATGATGATATGAAGATAGGTATTGTAACAAATAATTTTCATGTGTTCAGAGGCGTAATGATAGCCAAGAGATATACTGATGCAAAAGTTTCAGGCATTGCAGCTTATACTGAATATCAGTACCTTCCTAACAACATGGTTAGAGAAACCTTTGGTATTTTAAAAAATATATTTAAATAAATTCATTTTAAATTACAGGTTCATCGATATTTATCATGTATACTATATGATTCAAAAGATAATTGATTAAGTAGAGGATACCTATCTGTGTTAGATCAAGACTGGCAACCATTCGTATTGAGTGGTTGCGTTTTTTCTTATTTCAAATTAGGGTTTTCATTATCTATATAGAAGTATTACAAAGCATATATTTGATAAATACATTGGACAATCAAAAATGTGTTCCTTCTATACTATATGAGGAACCAAATATTAGGCAGTAATTAACGCAAATAAGAATTGTGAAAATTATTAACACAATTCTAATAACTAAAGTTTTTTGGGTGAATAGATGTACTTTAGAAAATGGCGAAAAATCTGTTGACTTTAGTAATTTAGGATGATACTATAATCGAGCACTGAGGGACAGCAAGTCACACAGAGCAATACAAATAAATGAAGATTGATAACTGAACAGTGAAACAAACCTTGAATTAATACAAGTTATTTATAGTTAACATGTATCCTTGAAATTCATTTAAGTTTCTTAAAGAAACGAAACCTTTATTAAGCAAATATGAATTCTTGAATTCATATTCTAGTAAGAATCTTTGATTCTTACATTTACAGTAAACAAGTCAGTTTTGTGCTGACCTGGAATTGAACTCAAGTAACTTCGGTTACTTACATATTTAACATGAGAGTTTGATCCTGGCTCAGGATGAACGCTGGCGGCGTGCTTAACACATGCAAGTCGAACGAAGCAGTTTATCACGATCCCTTCGGGGTGACGATTTACTGACTGAG